>NZ_CP015880.1:1397500-2795000 GCF_000697965.2 Ensifer adhaerens
TGGTCCAGGTCCATGACGAGGAGGCAATCGCCCTGCCAGCTCGCCTGAGGCAGTTGCGCCAGAAACCAGCGCCGGTTGCCGACGCCGGTCAGCGCATCGGTATCGGCAGACCGGCGCAGCTCCGCTTCCGCCCGCTCCTTGACGAGCACGAGGGCGAAGAGTGCGATGGCGAAATGGCAGATGATCGAGAGAAAGAAGGGGTAGGTCGTGGTGATCGGCACGATGCCGGGCTTGAGGAGGCCAATGACCACCGCAAGGCAAAGGCCGGCCCCGACGGCCATGGCGGCCGCCAGCATGGCGCGTGCCGGCAGCGACTCGTTCGAGCGATCGGCGATGACGGCGACAGCCGAAGCCGCGAGGAAAAGAAAGGCGGCGGCGTTGAAGACGCTGGCCCTGACGACGTTGACGACATGGAAATCCGTGGCGAGACCGATGAGCGCGCCGGCAAGCGGCACAAGTAGCGCCAGCCAGTCCGCCAGACGGCGCCGGCCGCCGCTGAGGCGGCGCACGCCGATCCAGAACAGGGCATATCCGCCGATCCCGAGCGTGAAGCTGGAAAGCCTCCACAGAGTGGGCGGCAACAGCTTTTGCTCGCCATAGCCCGCGAGCGTCGAGGCGAGCGCCAGGAAGAGGAAGCCGCTCGCCAGGATACCAAGCCCTTCGTCCCGCGGCGATTGCCAGCGCGCATAGAGGAAGCAGAAGGCGCCGATCAGGAAAGACGACTTGTGAAGCAACAGAACGGTGGCAAGGTCGAGTTGGGCAGTCATTGGATCGCTCGGGCGGGCTTGGGGGCGCGCAGGGCACGAAAGCGCGCCGGTTCGCTCTAGCCACAATGGATTTAGCGATTCCTAAATTCGTATGACAAATAGGCATTCTTGTCCCAACTCGGGACGATTCGATCGTTTGCCAACGCAATCGAGTGATCTACGGCGATGTTAGCCTGCAGATCTGCGATCACGAACAGATTGAAAAAAAGGAGAATGACGCTTCCGCCTCAATGAATGGTCGGAGTGGAGAGATTCGAACTCCCGACCCTCTGGTCCCAAACCAGATGCGCTACCAGACTGCGCTACACTCCGTGCCAACGGCGCCGGAGATACACGCTTCGCAGCAGGGCTGCAACAGCAAAATTTCCCAATGCCTCATCTTAGACTGGGACAAACCCACAAGTTCGCTCATCTCCTACTGAAAGCCAAATTTATCCGGCCAAAAGTCATTCCGTTTTAAATCATTCTGCGTTATGGGAAGACGGAATGCTGGCGCCCGTGAATGTTGCCAGCGAAAGTATGGAGCCGTTCGAAACCATGTCCGCAAAGATCTATCGTCCAGCAAAGACCGCCATGCAGTCTGGCAAGGCCAAGACGAATCTGTGGGTGCTGGAGTTCGATCAGGAAAAGCCGCGCACCATCGACCCGATCATGGGCTACACCAGCTCGGGCGACATGAAGCAGCAGCTGCGGCTGACCTTCGAAAACGCCGAGCAGGCGATCGCATACGCCGAGCGAAACGGCATCGAATACCGCGTCATCGCGCCGAAGGAAGCGACCCGCAAGAGCGTGTCCTATCCGGACAACTTCCGTTTCAACCGGATGCAGCCCTGGACCCACTAAGGTCCTTCAGCCGCATTCGACGGGCACAGCCCGGGACGGCCCCTTAGCTCAGTTGGATAGAGCACCTGCCTTCTAAGCAGGTTGTCGCAGGTTCGAATCCTGCAGGGGTCGCCAATAATTTCAAGAACTTAGCAGCTGTTTTGGGGGCTTGAAAGAAGCTCGATTACAGCTTCCCTTTGCCGACAGCAGAATTCGTCGGCCAGGTGATCTCTCCATCCGCGAAACGGCGCCGTCGCTGGCCCATTGTCTCCCGGTAGATCTGTTCGTCCGCCATGAGCGGCAGATCTCTAGTACGCCACCACTCGGCGGATAAGTCCGGCGATTCGCGCCGCACCACTCGAGGAAAGCTACGCTCGTTTCCGGAAGCAGGAAAGAAGCGCGGTAACAGGCTTGAACAAGAGCCTGTGGCCCTTGGTGAACATGCGGCCCGGACGATGGATCGTCAGTGCGTAGAGATACGAGCGCTTTCCTTGCAGGTAGGACCGGAATTTCTGCACCACTTGACGTCGTGCATCGTTCTGTCGAGCCCGCTTTGCGTCTGTGAGACTGAGATGTTGCGTGACCAGGCTTTCTTCGCAACCAACGATCAGTCCGCCTTCCAAGGCAAAGCGAATAGCCCATTCGCGATCGACGGCCCTGCGGAAATCCTCGTCGAAGGCGAACTTGCGCAAGGTCGACACGCGGGTGAGCATGGTGCAGGTGCCGACCCTTCCGTCGCCGGGGAGGGGATCGTCGCAGAGGAGATGGAGCGCGACCGCGTCGCCACCCACTGGCTGCGCGGTGCCCATGGCGCTGAGGCTCCTCGTCTTGCCGTCGGAGATCACGCGCCTCCTGCAATAGACCGAGATAGGAGCCGCATGCCGTTCTTCCGCCGCAAGCAGCTTTGCGATCTGGACCTTCAAACGCTCTGGTGCATTTTCGTCGTCCGAATCGAGGAACGCTAGGATTTCGCCGGTTGCTTCGCGTGCGAGCGTATTGCGCGCGCCAGCGTTGCCCTTGTTGTTACTATGGCTAACCAGTCTTACCCGCGAATCCTGCTGGCTGACGGTCTGCACGATGGCAGCGGAGCGATCGGTGGAGAGGTCGTCACAGACCAGGATCTCCAGGTCATCCCAGTCCAGTTGCCTGGCGGATAAGAGCGTCCGCTCGATCGTCTCTTCGGCGTTGTAGCAACATATCGCAAGTGTTACGCGCATCGATGCCTGTTCCTATTGCGATCTGTGCTGGTTCAGCGGCAGTCCCGTCATCGCCGGCATGTTTCCGGATGAAGGCTAACTCTGATTGTTTGTTTTGCCCGACGAACCGACCATGCGGACAGGAACGGCATTCGGTTCCAGATATGAACTGTCTGAGCGCACGAAGAGCACGTCGACAAGGCGATTGTGCGATCGGTGGGGGATGACATCGGCGACTTCGAAGCCTTGCTCTGCCATGTATGCGACAAGTTCCGAAAACCGATAGCTACCTTCAAACCGGCGACGAAGGCTTGCCTCTGTGAAGACGAACTGCGTCTCCCGAAGCGTTTTCTCGGCTCCCTTCAGAACATCAAGGTCAAAGCCTTCGGTGTCCACCTTCAATCCGAATGGGCCTTTGTAGCCCTTGTTTTCCAGAAGTTCGTCGAGGGGTGAAATCTGTATCTCGACCGTCTTTTCCGGCTGCCGCTTCCAGTCCCTGCGTTTCATCAGGCTTGAGGAGGGGCCTTCCAGGGAAAGGGTTGCTACGCCCTTGGCAGAGCCTGCGCCCGATTGAATGTAGTCAAAATTCAGGCCCTTTACGCTGTCTGCGGCCTTCTCCATCGTATCTGGCTGCGGATCGACCAGGACGAACTTTTTGTCCTTGAACAGTTCGTAGAACACCGGGCTGCCTTGATAAACGCCGACGTCGATGAATGTATTGATATCGAACCCGTAGCGCTTCAGGTATGCAGCAGAGTAACGCTCCTCGGAAACATGGAAACCTTGTCGCGTTAGCATCGAGGCGGCTGAGCGAAGCACCCGATTGAACAGCTTTCCCTTGGTCATAGTCCCCTCGGCAATTGCAATTTTCTCCAGACGAAACGCCTGGCCAAGTTGATGTCGTACTGGCTTAGATTTTGAGGCAGTTGTCCGGCATGTAGAACACGGACGTCCGCCATGGCCGGCCGTTCACCGGTCCGAAGCCGTCGAAGTCGAGGCGGCGATAGCCGTTGTTGATCAGCAGGTCGTATCCCTCCTGGTACCTCTCGCGTTCGCTGTTGTCCCAGATGATTGCGGACGGCCTCTGCTTCAGGTTCATCGTCGCCTTGGCACAATTCACGCGATCGCGGCCGTCTATGACAACAACGTCGAACGCGGTGTCCTGGTGGCGCGTCACCTCGGTGGAGTAGTCGCCCCCCTCTACCAATTCGCGATAGTTGTAAGTTACATTGGCCGGCGATTGCTTGGAGATCAGCTCGAACCAGTCGCGGTCATGTTCGACGCTGACCACCGACTTCGCCTTGCGGCTCCACCAAAGCGTGGAGTTGCCGCTGCCATACTCGAAAACGCGTAAGTCAGTCAGTTGCCGGGTGCCGAGAAAATGCAACATCGGGTAGGTGTACCAGGGGCATGGTTCTCCGTCGGCGGTCATCGGCTTGTGCTGTTTTGCACTCTCCAACCAGCCCATCTGCCTCGCGCTTTCGACGAACTTCGGGAAGAAGTCGCGCGGGATATCCGGAGTTTCCCAAAGAAGCAGGTCGAGTTTCTGCTCGATCTTTGGAATGCGGCCGATGAGCTTTGTCGCTTTTACGAAGTTCTTCATCGCGCCCAGCATCATAGTCTCCCTCAGTTGCGGACATGCTTAATGGCTTATATGTTTTGTTAGCGCAAGCGGTTGAAACGCGGATCCGGCGAGCGTCGAAGTTCGGCAGGCGCACAGCCTGAGCTGCAGGTGTAACGCCGTTTCCTCCCGAGCAACGCGTCCCTTCGTCGGCTTGCCGAAGCGCTAGACGCCGGGGCAGTGGCGCTTACGATTCCGCAAAATCACATAAAAAAACGGGCCGGCGGATGGTTTCCGACCGGCCCGTTCCGGCAAAAGGCGGAAAGGGGAACGTCTCTGCGCGGGGCTGCAGCGCCGCGCGTAGGGAGATCGATACGGTCTGATAATGCCCGAAAGGCAGCATTGGAATTGACATTTCCCGCTTGAAATTTGACATTTCCCGCATGCCTTCCGATGGACGTCTACAATCTGTGATCGAAGTTTCCGTCGTTATCCTGCCGGAGTCGTCGATCATGTCGCTTGCCTCCGTGCTGGACCCGATGCGCGCCGCAAACCGTATCTCGGGGCGCGAGGTGTTTCGTTGGCGGCTGCTCTCGGCCGATGGCAAGCCGGTGGTCCTGACCTGCGGCGTGCCGATTGCGGTCGAGGGCACGCTTCGCCCGCCGCTTGCCGGCGACGCGCTGCTGGTGATCGGCGGCTTCAACCTTGATCGTCACGCCGGCAAGAAATTCATCGGTGCATTGCAGGAGTGCTCGCGCCATTTCGATATCGTCGCCGGCATCGAATCGGGCTGCTGGTTGCTCGGCCGCAGCGGTCTGCTCAATGGCCGCAAGGCGACAGCGCATTGGGAGGAGCTTGAGGATTTCAGCCAGGCCTTTCCGGAGTTGACGGTGCTTGGCGACCGGTTCGTCATCGACGGCAAGTTCTGGACCTCGGGCGGCGCTTCGCCGACCTTCGACATGATGCTGCACTGGATCACCCAGCGGCTAGGGTCTGCACTGGCGCTCGATGTCGCCAGCATCTTCGTCTACGACCAGACGCATAGTGCAGCCGACGTGCAGCCCTATGTTTCGCTCGGGAGGATCGAGACGCGCGACCCGAAGCTCGCCGAGGCCATCCGCCTGATGGAACGCACGCTGGAGCGTCCCTTGACGATCGCCGCGTTGACGAAGCGGCTGTCGATCTCGCAGCGCAAGCTGGAGTTGCTGTTTGTGCGCGGACTATCGACGAGTCCCGGCGCCTATTACCTACGCCTGCGTCTTCAGTTCGCCCATCGGCTGGTGCGCGACTCCGCTAGCCCGATCCGCGAGATTGCCCTTCGATGCGGTTTCGACAGCCTGTCTGCATTTTCGCGCGCCTATAGCCGCGAGTATGGAATGAGCCCGCTGAAGATGCGACTGGCCCGCAGAGGAGCGGAAGCATAGGCAGCGCCGTCAGGCACGCGACTATTGGGAAGGCCGGGGTGAGGGGCCCGCGAATTGCTCACGGCATAGCCGATCCGGATTGTTCGCGTGTTTTGAGGCAACCGCGCAGACGGCACCCGCTGATGCGTCCCCATCATGCATGGAGTGCGACGTCGTTCCGCACGCCCGGCGTCGCCGGGCCGCATCCGGCCGGGCGCAGTCGCGGGGTCATTATGCCCTAATGAACCGTTTGTGGCGGCTCGTCGGTAAAGGCTTGGATGCCGTCGCGCTGGACCGTTGCGATAAACTCCTCGAAAGCTTCCCTGTCGGTCGGGAAGGGCTCCTCCCATGTCGTAGAGAAGCCCTCCTCGTCAATGACCTCGAGGGTCCAGTCGCGATTCGTGCCCGCCTCCCGGTAGATCCGCAATTCCACGACGACGCCATCGTCACTGAATTGGCCGGATAATTCCGAAAACTCGTAGTTCTGTTCTTCGTCAGTCATGTCTGAAGTGTAACACGCTTGCTTGAGGACGTCCTGCCATGTTCGGCCTCGACGATATTGCTCGCAGCTTCAGCCGGGCACACAGGCGCATTCGCCGGCCTCCACGAAGGTTTGGACCGGGGATGCGCCTGTCACCTTGGCCAATGGTCTTGCTGTTACCGGCAGCGGGCTTCGTAGCGGCGGCCATAGCGGTCGCGATAGATGCAATAGCCCTGGCGCTCCTGGGAGCGTCCGATCAGGTTGCCGATAACGCCACCGGCGACCGCGCCGATTGCCGCGCCGCCCCAGCTGTCGCTGACCGCGCCACCAATGATCGCACCGGTGCCGGCGCCGATCGCCGTGCCTTTCTCGGTCTGCGTGCAGGAAGCAAGCGTACCAATCATCAAAACCGCAATGACAAGCTTTCTCATGCCTTCACCCCTTTGCTCGATACCAAACTGGGCAGTTCACCGCCTTGCATCCTCAGCGTGAGCCTCAGCATCTACTCAACGCGTCGAATTGTCGATAGCACGGAATGCAACAGGCGAAGATACGGCGGGGTTCGCTCCAAAAAGTGTAGAGAATGGGCTCGCATGGCGATGCATTTTGATGTCCAAGGACACCAGCAAGCGATTGATTTCAATGGGGTTTGCGTGGTGAGCGCGCAGGGATTCGAACCCTGGACCTACTGATTAAAAGTCAGTTGCTCTACCGGCTGAGCTACGCGCTCCCTGGCCGCGGCGGTGAAGCCCGGCGGAAGTGGCCGGACATATGCACGCGTGTTTCCCCCCGGTCAACCGAAAAATTGCGGGTTTTGTGAAGAAACGGTGCATGGCGCAATGATCGCCAAAAGGTGATTGGTATCATCATGATCCTGCGGCTAAGGAATGGCCCAAATGCCGCGTGCCGGAGTTGTTGCCGTTGTCGATCGCCGATATTTCCATCTGGACCGCCGTCCTTGCCGGCGCCCTTTCGTTCCTTTCTCCCTGCGTTCTGCCGCTCGTACCGCCCTATCTCTGCTATATGGCGGGCGTCTCGGTCGATCAGTTCCGCAGCGGTGATGCGGCGACCATCGGCAGCACGAGACGCGCTGTCTTGCCGGCAGCCCTGTTGTTCACGCTCGGTTTTGCCACCGTCTTCGTGGCGCTCGGGGCGGGGGCCTCGTCGATCGGCATGCTGCTTCGGCAGCATATGGACCTGCTGTCGCGCGTCGGCGGCGTGATCATCATCATCATGGGCCTGCATTTCCTTGGCGTGTTCAAGATCGGGCTGCTCGCGCGGGAAGCGCGATTCCAGGGCGGCGGCAAGCCGGCGACGCTCTCGGGCGCCTACATCATGGGTCTTGCCTTTGCCTTCGGCTGGACGCCCTGCATCGGCCCGGTACTCGGCACGATCCTCGGCGTTGCTGCCGCACGTGACACCGTGTCCGACGGCGCAATGTTGCTGGCGATCTATTCGCTGGGCCTTGCCGTGCCGTTCTGGATCGCGGCTGCGTTTTCCGGCTCCTTCATGCGCTTCCTCTTCCGCTTCCGTCGCCATCTCGGTCTGGTCGAGAAGCTGATGGGCGGCCTTCTGGTGCTGGCGGGCCTGGCTTTTCTCTTCGGCTTCATCAGTTCCGTCGCCATCTGGTTCCAGACGACCTTCCCGATCCTGATGAAAATCGGCTAGGGCATACCCTCGTATTTTAGAATCACTTTTCGGCTTAACCGGCCTAATCGTCAGGCCGGTTCGTGCGCTAGGCGTGCGGGCGTCGGCGCGGGAAGGTGAAGGATGCGAGGGACAAGATGACGGAAATCGCGGGCCTGGTGCTGCCGTTCTTCGGCCTGATCTTCCTCGGTTATCTGACGGCGCGCTTCGTCCACCATCCGGGCGAGGCGATGGGGTGGCTGAACACCTTCATCATCTACCTCGCGCTGCCGGCGCTGTTCTTCAAGCTCGTCTCGCGCACGCCGATTGAACAGCTGGCGCGTGCCGACTTCATCCTGACCACCGTCGGTGCGACCTACATCGTCTTTTCGCTGATCTTCCTCGTCGGGGTCTATGTCAGGCGCAACTCCATTGCCGAGGCGACGATCCAGGGTTTTGGCGCTGCTTATGGCAATATCGGCTACATGGGGCCTGGCCTTGCGCTCCTGGCGTTGGGCGATGCCGCTGCCGTACCGGTGGCGCTGATCTTCAGCTTCGAAAACGCCGCGCATTTCGCGGTCGCACCGGCGATGATGGCGATATCAGGCGGCCGGCAGGAAAAGCCGCTGGCGCTTGCAGCCAGCGTCGCGCGCAAGATCATTCTGCACCCGTTCATCCTGGCCACACTTGCCGGTGTGGTCGCCGCCTTTTTCGCCGTGCAGCCGCCAGTTCCGGTTCAGCGGCTGATCGATTATCTCGCCCAGTGTGCGGCGCCCTGCGCGCTCTTTGCCATGGGGGTGACGCTGGCGCTGCGCCCAATCAAGCGCATTCCCGTCGAGATCGGCTACATCGTCCCGGCGAAACTGCTCTTGCATCCGCTCGTCATGTTCACGGCAATGAGCCTGACGGGGAACTATGATCCGGTCTGGGTGCAGACGGCGGTACTGCTCGCAGCGCTTCCGACGGCGACGAACGTTTTCGTTATCGGCCATCAATATGGTGTGTGGCAGGAGCGAGCCTCGGCCACGATCCTCATCACTACGACACTGTCAGTCGCAACGGTGACCGGCCTGCTTTACCTGATCCGTTCAGGCGCTCTTCCGCCCGATCTTTTCCCTTAAGCCTTCCTTGAAGGCATTGAGCGCGCTGCCGGGGTGCACGCCTTCGCGCATCAGCAGGCTGCGGAGCGGCCCAACGGCGGAAAGTACGTGCAGCCCCAGTGCGCGCAGCGCCTGCACTGGCAGGAAGCCGGAGAGCAGCGAGCGGTTGAGCAGATCCACACTTGCCGTGCGGCTGATGATGTCCGGCCGGCGGCGGCTGTCGAAGCGGTCACCGATATCGCCGGCAAGCGGCTCGCCGCTGGATACGCCGATGATATCGACGAGCGTCATCACATCGCGGAGGCTAAGGTTGAGCCCCTGAGCGCCGATCGGCGGGAAGGCGTGCGCTGCTTCGCCGAGGAGCACGACGCGGCCCTTGCCGAAGCGCTGGGCGGTCATGCCCGAGAGCGGGAAGGATTGCGGCGTGCCCTCGACGGTTACCTTGCCGAGGATTGATTGCATCCGGTCTTCGACGGCGCGGGAGAGTGCCGCAAGATCCAGCGTCAGCGTTTGTGCGGCATCCTCGGGTTTGCGGACCCAGACCAGGCTGGAGCGGTTGCCCGGCAGGGGCACTTGCGTGAAGGGACCGCTTTCGGTGTGGAATTCGGTCGAGATGTTCTGGTGCGGCAGCTCGTGCGCAAAGTTCAAGACGACCGCCGTCTGCGGATAGGACCAGGTGCTGACGGAGATCTTCGCCGCTTCGCGCACCGGCGACCGACGACCATCGGCGCCGACGAGGAGATAGGCGCTGCATTGGCTGCCGTTTGCAAGCTCGATCGTTGCGACAGCGTCCGAAAGTTCAAAGCCGATCGCCGACGTGGTGATGCGTGTCAGCGTCGGGCTCTCTTCGGCGCGGTGGCAGAGAATATCGATGAAGGGCGCGTTGGGGATATTGTAGCCGAAGGCGTCGAGCCCGACTTCCGAGGCACGGAAGTTGACCGGTGGCGCCCGCAGCAACCGGTTGGTGCCGTCGAGGATACGCATGGTCGAAAGCGGAGCCGTCAGCGGCTCGACCTTTTCCCAAAGGTTGAGCGTCTTCAGATACTCGATCGATTGGTCCATCAGCGCGGTGGTGCGTCCGTCGGCAACCGCCGGCTCCGGTCCGATCAAGGCCACGCGGTAGCCCGCATCGGCAAGCGCGATGGCCGCAAGCGATCCGGCAAGGCCCGCACCGATAATGGCGATGTCGAAGTGGTCCATGATGCAAAAGCCCTTTCGCGCAAGCTGTGAGGCGTCTTGGCCCAGCCTCGATCATACCTCTAGTCGCCGGCGCATGCGAAATAAATGGGTAGAATCAGCGCAGAAGCAATTTGCAGGTGTCCACAGGACAATGGGGCGAGGGGAGGCTGTAATACTTGAATTTTAGTGGCGATGCGTTGCAAAGGGTGCATATTACGGGCAACGCGCCGCACAGCGGTCGAGGCGGGTCAAGGCCCGCACGGGGAAAACAGCAGGGGTGGGCGGCATCCGCAGATGAAGTTCTTTAACTATAGACGAGTTCCCTACGCCGAGATTCGCGCCTTTTCCGTGCATATCTTGACCGCCTCGGGGTCGTTTCTCGCCTTCCTGGGTGTCGTGGCTGCGGCCGAGCATCGCTTCGTCGACATGTTCTGGTGGCTGGGGCTGGCGCTGCTCGTCGACGGCATCGACGGGCCGATCGCGCGCAAGGTGCGCGTCAAGGAAGTGCTGCCCAACTGGTCGGGCGATACGCTCGACAACGTCATCGACTATGTGACCTATGTGCTGTTGCCTGCCTTTGCGCTCTACCAGAGCGGCATGATCGGCGAGCCCTGGTCCTTCGTGGCGGCCGGCGCGATCGTGGTTTCGAGCGCGATCTACTATGCCGATATGGGCATGAAGACGGACGAATACTTTTTCTCCGGTTTCCCCGTCGTCTGGAACATGGTCGTCTTCACATTGTTCGTCATTCAGGCGAGCGAGCTGACCGCGTCGATCGTCGTTTTCGTGTCGGTGGTCTTGACCTTCCTGCCGATCAACTTCCTTCATCCGGTTCGCGTCCAGCGCTTGCGACCGCTGAACCTCGGCATCTTCCTCTTGTGGTCGGCGCTCGGCATCTATGCGCTGCTCCTGCATTTTGCGACGCCGGCATGGGTCGTGACCGGCTTCGTCGTCACAGGCATCTATCTCTACGTGATTGGCTTCGTGCTGCAGATTTTCCCAAGTCTCGGCCGGAAATAGGAGCAGGCAATGGCACAGGCGATTGTGGTACGCGAACTCGGAGGACCGGAGGTCCTGAAGCTCGAAGGCGTGACACTCTCGCCGCCGGGGCCGGGTGAGGTACAGATCCGGCAGGTGGCCGTCGGCCTCAATTTCATCGACGTCTACTTCCGCACCGGCCTCTACAAGTCGGCTTTGCCCTTCGTGCCGGGCAAGGAAGGTGCCGGCATCGTCACTGCGGTTGGCGACGGAGTCAGCCTGTTTTCCGTCGGTGATCGCGTCGCCTATGCCTCGGCCGATGGTGCCTATGCGAGCGAGCGCAACGTCGATGCTGCGCAGTTGGTGAAGGTGCCCGACGGCATCAGCCTCGAGACTGCGGCTGCGATGATGCTGAAAGGCATGACGGCACAATACTTGCTCAACCAGACCTATCAGGTCGGTCCGGGCACGACGATTCTCTTCCATGCCGCAGCCGGCGGCGTCGGGCTGATTGCCGGCCAATGGGCGAAGGCGCTTGGCGCGACCGTTATTGGCACAGCGGGCTCGCAGGACAAGATGGATCTGGCGCTGGCGCATGGCTACGACCACGTGATCAACTACCGCAGCGACAATTTCGTCGCGCGGGTCAAGGAATTGACCGACGGCCGGGGCGTTGATGTCGTCTACGATTCCGTCGGGCGCGACACCTATCCGGCGTCGTTGGATTGCATCAAGCCGCGCGGCCTCTGGGTCAGCTTCGGCAATTCGTCCGGTCCAGTGGAGGCTTTTAGCATCGGCATCCTGGCGCAGAAGGGGTCGCTGTTTGCGACGCGTCCGACACTCTTTGGTTACGTTGCCACGCGGCCTGCGCTGGAAGCGTGTGCAAATTCCCTGTTTGATATTGTGCAAAGCAACAAAGTGCGTATCAATATAAATCAGACTTATCCGCTTGCCGATGCGGGGCGAGCGCATACGGATCTCGAGACAAGAAAAACAAGTGGAACAACACTGCTGATTCCGTGATCGAAGCCTTAAGGCGGACGCGGATCAACAGAGGGGAAAGAGGGCAGCGTGCCTGTTGAGGGAGTAGCGGCGAACGGTCATCTATTGGCTGTGAGCAACCTGACGAAATTGTTTGGCAGCTTCGCGGCCTGCAATGGGATCAATCTGCAGATTGAACCGGGCGAAATTCACGCCCTTCTCGGCGAAAACGGCGCCGGAAAATCGACCTTGGTGAAGATGCTGTTCGGCGTATTGGCGCCGACGGCCGGCGAGATCCTCTGGCAGGGCCAGAGCGTGCGCATCGCCAATCCCGCGGCTGCACGCAGGCTCGGCATCGGCATGGTTTTCCAGCATTTTTCGCTGTTCGAGGCGCTGACGGTCGCCGAGAACATCGCGCTTTCCATGGATGCGAACATCTCGCTGGCGAGGGTAGCGGAAGAGGCGTCGCGCCTGTCGCATGCGTACGGCCTTCCGCTCGACCCCAAGGCGCATGTGGCGGATCTCTCGGTCGGCGAGCGCCAGCGCATCGAGATCGTGCGCGCGCTCTTGCAGAACCCGCGCCTCATCATCCTCGACGAGCCGACCTCGGTGTTGATGCCGCAGGAAGCCGACCGCCTGTTCGAAACGCTCTACAAGTTGAAGGCGGAGGGGCGCTCGGTTCTCTATATCAGCCACCGACTGGAAGAGGTGCAGCGCATCTGCGACCGCGCCACGGTGTTGCGTCACGGCAAGGTAACGGGCGCCTGCGACCCGAAGGCGGAAACCCCGTCGTCGCTGGCGCGCATGATGGTTGGCGGTGACGTCGCGGCGGTGACGGCCGAAGGCACCAGCGCCAAGGACCAGGTGCATCTGGAAGCGCGGCACTTGACCGTGCCGGCGCGCACGCCCTTTGCCGTTTCGCTGAAGAACATCTGTCTCAAGGTGCATGCCGGCGAGGTGCTGGCGATTGCCGGTGTTGCCGGCAACGGCCAGGGCGAACTGTTCGATGCGCTCTCGGGCGAGTACCCGGTTGCCGACGATAATGCGGTGCAGATCCGCCAGAAGCCGGTCGGCAACCGCAACATCAATGCGCGCCGCCTGATGGGCGCGGGCTTCGTTCCCGAGGAGCGCCACGGCCATGCCGCGGTATCGGCGTTGCCGCTTTCGGACAATCTCGTGCTTGCCCGCAGCCGCTCGGACGCCAAGGCGTTTCTCGGCGGCGGCTTCCTCAAGATCATCCGTCGCGATGCGGTGACGAGCGCCACGAAGCGCATCTCCGAGGCGATGGACGTGCGCAAGAGTGGTGAGGATCCGCCGGCCGGCTCGCTTTCCGGCGGCAACCTGCAGAAGTTCATCGTCGGGCGTGAGCTCGACCGTCAGCCGAGCGTGCTCGTCGTCAATCAGCCCACTTGGGGCGTCGATGCGGGTGCTGCGAGCCGCATCCGCCAGGCGCTCGTCGACCTCGCCAAGGCCGGCTCTGCCGTTCTCGTCATCAGCCAGGACCTCGACGAAATCTTCGAAGTGGCGACGGAGATCGCCGTCATCAGCGACGGAAAGCTATCCGATCCCTATCCGGCAAAAGAGCTTTCACGCGAAAAGATCGGCCTGCTGATGGGCGGCATGTACGGCAAGACGGAAGGCACGGAGGCCGCACATGCGCATTGAACTGGAAAAGCGCGCCAAGGTCTCGACGCTGTTTTCGATCCTGTCGCCGTTCATCGCCTTCCTGCTGACGATCGTCTTCGGCGGCATCATGTTTGCGCTTCTCGGCAAGAATCCGGTCATGGCGCTCTACAGCTTTTTCGTCGAGCCCTTGAGCGAGGTCTGGTCGCTGCACGAGCTGGCAATCAAGGCAGCGCCCCTGATCCTGATTGCCGTCGGGCTTTCGGTCTGTTTCCGCTCCAACAACTGGAACATCGGCGCCGAGGGCCAGTTTATCATGGGCGCGATCGCCGGCTCGATCCTGCCGGTGGTCTGTTATGACTGGCAGTCGCCGCTGGTGCTGCCGCTAATGATGCTGATGGGCATGCTCGGTGGTGCGCTGTTTGCCGCCATCCCCGCCTTCCTAAAGGCGCATATGAACACCAACGAGATCCTGACGAGCCTGATGCTGGTCTATGTCGCCCAGCTCTTCCTCGATTGGCTGGTGCGTGGACCCTGGCGCAATCCAGGCGGCATGAACTTTCCGGAGACGCGCACCTTCGCCGTCGATGCGATCCTGCCGGAAATGCTTGCCTCGGGACGCACCCACTGGGGCTTCGCCTTCGCCATCATAGCGGCGATCCTCGTCTGGTTCATGATGCGTTACACGCTGAAGGGCTTCGAGATTTCCGTGCTTGGCCAATCGGAGCGGGCAGGGCGCTTCGCCGGTTTCTCCTCGCGCAAGATGATCTGGTTTTCGATGCTGCTTTCGGGCGCTTTTGCCGGTCTGGCCGGCATCTCCGAAGTCAGTGGCGCGATCCAGCAGCTGCGCCCGGTCATCTCGCCCGGCTACGGCTTCACCGCCATCATCGTTGCGTTCCTCGGCCGCCTCAATCCGCTTGGCATCGTCGCCGCCGGCCTGGTGCTGGCGCTCACCTATCTCGGCGGTGAGGCGGCGCAGCTGTCGATCGGCGTTTCCGAGAAGGTGACGCGCGTCTTCCAGGGTCTCCTGCTCTTCTTCGTGCTCTCCTGTGACACGCTCATCCACTATCGCATCAAGCTGGTCTTCGACCGGTTGACCGCGACCAATAGCGAGGGGAGCCGCTGATGGGTATCGTCGAAGCGATCCTTCTGAGCGTCATCACTGCCGCAACGCCCCTGGTGTTGGCCGCGATCGGCGAACTGGTGACCGAACGGTCCGGCGTGCTGAACCTCGGCGTCGAGGGCATGATGATCATGGGGTCGGTCTCCGCCTTCGCGATTACCCAGATTACCGGTTCGCCCTATCTGGGCATGCTTGCCGGCATCGCCTGCGGCGCACTGTTCTCGCAGCTCTTTGCCTTCCTCACGCTGAGCCTGGTAGCAAACCAGGTGGCGACGGGCCTGGCTTTGACCCTGCTCGGCATCGGCGTCTCCGGCATGATGGGCGAGAGTTTCCTCGGCATGCAGGGCGTCAAGCTGCAGCCGATCGCGATACCGCTTCTCGCGGATATCCCCTATATCGGGCCGCTGCTCTTTCGGCAGGATATCATTTTCTATCTTTCGATCGCGATCGTCGCGGGCGTGCATTGGTTCCTGTTCAAGAGCCGTGCTGGCCTCAAGCTTCGCGCCGTCGGCGATAGCCACGCCTCCGCGCACGCGCTTGGCGTCAACGTCATTCGCACCCGCTATCTCGCCGTGATGTTCGGCGGCGCCTGTGCCGGGCTTGCCGGCGCGCAGCTGTCGCTCGTCTACACGCCGCAATGGGTGGAAAACATGTCGGCCGGTCGCGGCTGGATCGCACTGGCGCTGGTGGTCTTTTCGTCCTGGCGCCCCTGGCGGCTGGTGGCCGGTGGCTATCTCTTCGGTGCCGTATCGATCAGCCAGTTGCATGCGCAGGCCTTCGGCCTCGGCATTCCCTCGCAGCTCCTTTCGTCGCTCCCCTATGTCGCGACGATCGTCGTCCTCATTCTCATTTCGCATAACCGGCGCATGACCCTGATCAATACGCCGGCATCGCTCGGCAAACCGTTTGTGCCGGACCGATGATTGCAAGCATTTCATACTGACGTTTCTCAAACCGACAGAGGTCAAGAAAATGAAAAAACTACTGCTCGTTCTCGCAAGCTCCGCGGCAGCGATCGGCTTTGCCACCGGTGCAAGCGCCCAGGAGAAGGCCAAGGTCTGCTTCGTCTACGTCGGTGCCAAGACCGACGGCGGCTGGACCCAGGCGCACGACATCGGCCGCCAGGAGCTGGAAAAGGCGCTCGGCGACAAGATCGAGACGCAGTATCTCGAAAGCGTGCCGGAGGGCCCGGATGCCGAGCGCGCGATCGAGCGTCTCGCACGCTCGGGCTGCGGCCTGATCTTCACGACGTCCTTCGGCTTCATGGACGCGACGATCAAGATCGCGCAGAAGTTCCCGGACGTGAAGTTCGAGCATGCGACCGGCTACAAGACCGCGCCGAACGTCGCGACCTACAACAGCCGCTTCTATGAAGGCCGCTACATCCAGGGCGTGATCGCCGCCAAGATGTCGCAAAAGGGCGTCGCCGGCTACATCGCCTCCTTCCCGATCCCGGAAGTGGTGATGGGCATCAACTCCTTCATCATCGGCGCGCGCTCGGTCAACCCGGACTTCAAGATCAAGGTCGTTTGGGCAAACACCTGGTTCGACCCCGGCAAGGAAGCCGATGCTGCCAAGGCATTGGTCGACCAGGGCGTCGATATCCTGACGCAGCACACCGACACGACGGCACCGATGCAGGTTGCCGCCGAGCGTGGCATCAAGGCCTTCGGCCAGGCCTCCGACATGATCAAGGCCGGCCCGGAAACGCAGCTGACGGCGATCGTCGATACCTGGGGCGCCTACTACATCAAGCGCACGCAGGCCTTCCTCGATGGCAAGTGGGAAACGACGTCGAGCTGGGACGGCCTGAAGGACGGCATCTTGACGATGGCGCCCTACACCAACATGCCTGACGACGTGAAGAAGCTCGCTGAGGACGCCGAAGCCAAGATCAAGTCGGGCGAACTGAAGCCCTTCACCGGCCCGCTGAAAAAGCAGGACGGCAGCGAGTGGCTTGCTGCAGGGGCGACGTCTGACGACGGCACGCTGCTTGGCATGAACTTCTACGTCGAAGGTGTCGACGACCAGCTGCCGAAGTAAGCAGGAGCCTACGAAACAGAATGCAAACCCCGCCATTTCGGCGGGGTTTGTCGTTTGGAAAACGCGTAAGGGTTGTTTCATCGTTCGGCGGTGCGCGGTTTACGGTTTTGCGGCCACCCTGGGGCTTTTCGGAATCGACTGTTCAAACTACATTCATTTGCGCAGGTTTAGGGGGCCCCCCGTGCTCCGCACGAAGGCCTTGTGGCGCGTCGCGCCGTATGAAATCAGGCAGGGGAGTGCCTGGAGGAGATGGATTGAACAGGAGTTTGCTGGAAACCGTCGTGTCCGGCTCGCGCAAGCGCACGAGCCACGCACATGTTGTCGATCAACTAGGCAAGGCAATCATATCCGGCGAATTTCCGGTCGGCTCCATTCTTCCGGGTGATCCGGAACTTGCGGCACGCTTCAAGGTATCCCGAACTGTTCTGCGCGAAGCCATGAAGACGCTGGCCGCCAAGGGGCTGGTCGTGCCGCGTGCCCGCATCGGCACCCGCGTGACGCCGCGCAACGACTGGAACCTGTTCGACAACGACATCCTGACTTGGCACTTCGAATGCGGTGTCGACGAGGACTTCCTCTATCACCTCAGCGAAGTGCGCCTGGCCTTCGAGCCGCATGCGGCAGCACTTGCGGCGCGAAACGCGTCGGAGGCCGAAATCAGCCGCATGATGCGGCTCGCGGTTGCGATGGGCGAGGAGGGGCATAGCGCCGAGAGCCTCGCAAGCGCCGACCTGAAGTTCCACCTGGCTGTCGCCGAGGCCTCCGGCAACCCATTCATGCGCACGGTCGGCGGGCTGATCGAAGCGGCGCTGGTCGGTGTCTTCAAGCTGAGCTCTCCGGTCGCCGAAAAGGGCGGCATAGACGAGGTTGCCCGCAACCACATCCGTATCGTTGAGGAGATCGGCAGGCGCGACGAGGTCGGCGCACGTCTTGCCATGGAAAACGTGATCAAGATCGGGCGCGAGCGCGTTCGCAGCGCGCTGCAAAGTCGCAGTTGAGGCTGCCACCGGTCGAGATTGTTCAACAAAACAGCGCTCGGCCCTTCCAATGTTCAGAAGATTGCAGCGATTTCATTGCTTGTGCTTGCTCGGATCGCGCGCTGGCCTTATTTGGTGAGGGCTCGCTCCTTGTGGAGCGGCTTTCGTCAACGGTGATCTGGAGACCATGTCCGAGTTTTTTGTCATTTTCGTCCTGCTTTTGATCAATGCATTTTTTGCTCTCTCGGAAATGGCAATCGTCTCGGCAAGCAAGCCAATGCTTCGCCAGATGGCAAAACAGGGAAATGCCCGCGCCGAAGTGGCGCTGAGGCTCGCTGAAGATCCCGGCAAGTTTCTTTCCACCGTACAGGTCGGCATCACGCTCGTCGGCACCTTAGCCGGCGCATACGGTGGCGCGACAATCGCTGCGAAATTTGCACCGCTGCTCGATGAGGTCGCTTGGATCAATCCTTACGGCAACACGGTTGCCCTCGTACTCGTCGTTACCCTCATCACCTTCCTGTCCGTGGTTATCGGCGAGCTCATTCCGAAGCAGCTGGCGCTGAAAAATTCCGAGGCGCTGGCGATGTTCGTCGCGCGCCCGATGCACTTCTTGTCGCGGATCACCGCGCCGGTCGTCTATCTCTTCGAGACCGCGGCGTCGCTTGCCATGCGTCTCCTCGGCATCCGTCCTGACGATCCTGATCATGTGACGGAAGAGGAAGTCCACGCGATCATGGCCGAAGGCGTCGAAAGCGGCGCCATCGAAAAGTCCGAGCACGAGATGCTTCGGCGAATCATCCGCCTCGGCGACCGCAACGTGAAGTCGATCATGACCCACAGGACCGAGGTGAGCTTCATCGACGTCAATGACAGCCTGGAAACGGTCGGTCGTAAGATCGATCAGTTCGGCCATTCCCGCTATCCGGTGGTCGATGGCCCGAGCGGCGACGTTCTCGGCGCGGTTCTCGCCAAGGAAATCCTGAACGCGCCGACCTCCGGTCCGTTCGACGTGCGTAGATACATCAAGGAAATCCACACCTTGCCGGAGACGGCGTCGTGCCTAAAGGCACTGGAAGCCTTCAAGTCGTCAAGCATCAACATGGCGATGATCGTCGACGAATATGGAAGCACTGAGGGCATTATCACCATCGCCGACATTCTCGAGGCGATCGTCGGCGTGCTGCCGTCGAACTACGACGACATCGAGCATGCGTTGATCCGCCAGCGCGAAGACGGAAGCTACCTTGTCGACGGCCGCACGCCGATCGACGAAATCCACCTGACGATCGGCATCGAGGGAATCGACGCCGACGGCAACTTCGAGACCATCGCCGGCTTCCTGGTGCAGCAGTTGCGCAAGACGCCGGAGGAGGGCGATGTCGCGATTGCCCATGGCTACCGCTTCGAAGTGGTCGACATGGACGCACGCCGCATCGACAAGATCCTCGTCAGCCGCTCGGACGAGACGGGCAACTGATCCATGCGCGGCCAGGTGCGCACCCCGGCCTGATGCGGCAAGAGCGGTGACTGCGCATGCGGCCGCTTACATCGTCACAAAGTGCTTCGTCACAAAACTTGAGGGTCCGTGTCACGGCGCCGAATTGGTGGCGCTCTATGACGAGGCCACGTGATCATCGCTGAGGTCGCCCGACTACGGATTATCGAGAGGCCCCGCCATGAACGGGAAAAAGGTCGGGTTCTGCCCGGCCTGCTTTTGCGCTCGAAGGTGGCTCGCGCTTGGTTCGTTCAGCGAAGCCTGAGAATGTGGCAGGTTGTGCCCGCGGGGGCTTCGGCCGCGTGCGGCGGCCGCACGATCAGGCAATCCGACTGCGCGAAAACCTTCATCATCGACGAATCCTGCCGCGAGAAGGGATGGGCGACCAACGTGCCGTCGCTGTCCCGCGTAAGGCGCGCGCGCACATAGTCCTGCCTGACGTCGTTGCCCGGAAGCTGGCCTGCAAGCCGCGCGGTCGTTATGCGGTCGCGCGATGGTAAGCGGGCGAGCTTACGGGTCAGCGGCTCGAGGAAGAGCAGGGCGCAGACGAGGCTGGAGACCGGATTGCCCGGCAGGCCCAGCACCGTGGCCGTTCCGAGCTGGCCCACCATGAGCGGCTTTCCCGGCCGCATGGCGATGCGCCAGAAGTCGAGCGTCATGCCGCAGGCAATGAGCGTCGATTGCACCAGGTCATGGTCACCGACCGAAGCGCCGCCGAGCGTGACGATCACGTCGACATCGGCGCCCTGCGCCCGTCTGACCTCGGCACTGATGGCGTCCCGATCGTCGCGGACGATGCCGAGATCGATGACCTCGGCGCCGTTGTCGCGCGCGATCGCCGCGACGCCGAAGCTGTTGGAGGCGATGATCTGATCGTCGCCCGGCTTGTTGCCCGGAGCCACCAGCTCGTCGCCCGTGGCGAGGATTGCGATCCGCGGGCGCTTGAAGACCGGCAGGCTCGCATGGTTCATCCCCGCAGCGAGCGTCAAGCGTCCGGCGTCGAGCACGTCGCCCGCCGAAAGTGCCGCTTCGCCGGCGATAAAATCCTGGCCGGCTGTTCGAATATGCCGCCCCTTGCCGGGCACGAATTTGGTGCGGATCCGGTTGCCCGGCAACCGCTCGGTATCCTCCTGGATGATCACCGTATCGGCGCCCAATGGCACCGGCGCACCGGTGAAGATGCGCACGGCTTCGCCCGCTTTCATCTCGCCCTTGAAGCCATGGCCCGCAGCCGACTGGCCGATCACGGTCAGTTCGGCGCCGATGGTCTCAATGTCCCGGTGGCGCACAGCGTAGCCATCCATCGCCGAATTGTCGAAGGCCGGATGGGTGACGCGAGCCGGAATATCCTGAGACAGCACGCGGCCGGGCCCGTCATGGAGACCGACGAGCTCTGTCAATTGCGGTGGCGTGGCGCCATATAGGATCCGCTCGAGCGCGTCTTCGACGGACAGCAACGCCATGGCCTCAGTTCCCTTCGCGTCGATAGTCGCCGGATCGCCCGCCGGACTTGCTGACCAGCTGGATGCCACCGATTTCCATCTCGCGATCGGCCGCCTTCGCCATGTCGTAGATCGTAAGGCAGGCGACGCTCACGGCCGTCAGCGCCTCCATCTCGACGCCGGTGCGTCCCGTCAGCTTGGCAAGCGCCTCGACCCGGAGGCCGGGAAGCGCCGGGTCCGGCGTGATATCGACGGTTACCTTGGTCAGCATCAACGGGTGGCAGAGTGGAATGAGGTTGGCCGTCTGCTTGGCGGCCATGATGCCGGCAAGCCGCGCCGTACCGATGACATCGCCCTTCTTGGCGTCGCCTTCGAGAATGAGTGTCAGCGTTTCGGCCTTCATGCGCACATGGCCTTCGGCGACAGCGATGCGTATCGTCTCGGCCTTGTCGCCGACATCCACCATGTTCGCTTCGCCGCTGCCACCGATATGCGTGAGCGTCGGCTTGCTCATCACTCGGCCGCCAGCGTGGTCGTAGCGCCGGTCAGGAGCGTGCGCGTTGCCGATTCGACGTCGCTCTTGCGCATCAGGCTCTCGCCGACGAGGAAGGTGGTGATGCCGCTCTTTTCCAGCCGCTGGCAATCCGCATGCGTGAAGATGCCGCTTTCGCCGACGAGCAGACGGTCGGCAGGCACCATTCCCGCAAGCTGCTCGGAAACCGAGAGATCAACCTCGAAGGTCCTGAGGTTGCGGTTGTTGATGCCGACGAGCGGCGAGGTGAGCTTCAGTGCCCGTTCCATCTCTTCGGCGTCGTGCACCTCGATCAGCACGTCCATGCCAAGCTCGAGGGATGCGTCTTCGAGTCGGCGGGCGTCGTCGTCGCTGAGCGAAGCCATGATGAGAAGGATGCAGTCGGCGCCCCAGGCGCGCGCCTCGAACACCTGGTAGGTGTCGAACATGAAGTCCTTGCGCAGCGCCGGCAGGGCGCAGGCCGCACGCGCCGCTTCGAGAAAGGCAGGCGCACCCTGAAAGCTCGGGGCGTCCGTCAGCACCGACAGACAGGCCGCTCCACCGGCTTCATAGGCCTTGGCGAGCGCCGGCGGATCGAAATCCGGGCGGATCAGTCCCTTCGACGGGCTTGCCTTCTTGATTTCGGCGATCAGTCCGAACGTGCCGGCGGCCTTGCGTGCGGCGAGCGCCGCATGAAAGCCGCGCGGGGTGGCCAGATCAGCGATACGCGCCTTGAGTTCGTCGAGCGAAACGTTCGACTTGGCAGCGGCGATCTCGTCGCGCTTGTAGGCTTCGATCTTGCGCAGGATATCCGTCATGTGCTGATCCTTCCTCAGGCCGCGTTCGATACGCTGATCAGGCGCTGCAGCGCGGTCTTGGCGCTGCCGCTTGAAAGCGACTGGCGCCCAAGCGCCATGCCTTCGGTGAGGTCCTTTGCCCGTCCGGCTATCATCAGCGATGCGGCCGCATTGGCAAGGGAAATGTCCCGGTAGGGGTTCTCGGCACCATCGAGCACTGCCTGGAGCGCGACCGCATTGTACGCGCCGTCGCCGCCCTTGAGCGCATCGATCGTCACCGTCTGAAGGCCGAAATCGGCGGGCGTCAGGGTGAAGGTGGAAATCTTGCCGTCCTTGAGTGCTGCGACCTCGGTCGTGCCGGTCGTCGTGATCTCGTCGAGGCCATCGCCGTGAACGACCCAGACATTGTCCGAGCCGAGATCACGCAGCACTTCGGCCAGCGGCTGCACCCATTGCGGCGCGTAGACGCCGACGAGCTGGCGCTTGACGCCTGCGGGGTTGGAAAGCGGACCGAGCAGGTTGAAGATCGTGCGCGTTCCGAGCTCCACCCGCGTCGGGCCGACATGGCGCATGGCGGAATGGTGCTGCTGGGCGAACATGAAGCCGACACCGGCCTCGCGGATGCATTTCGATATGGCGTCCGGACCGATGTCGAGCTTGACGCCGAGGCAGGAGAGCGCGTCGGCCGTGCCTGACTTCGAGCTCAGCGCGCGGTTGCCGTGCTTGGCAACAGGCACGCCGGCGCCGGCGACGATCAGCGAGGCAAGAGTCGAGATGTTGTAGGTGCCGGCGCCGTCGCCACCGGTTCCAACGATATCGACCGCATCCGCTGGCGCATCGACCGGCAGCATGCGGGCACGCATCGCGCCCACCGCGCCGACGATTTCATCGACGGTTTCGCCGCGCACCCGCAATGCCATCAGGAAGCCGCCGATCTGCGACGGCGTTGCGGCACCCGACATGATGATTTCGAAGGCGGCACGTGCGTCTTCGCGGTTCAGCGCCTCGCGGGCGGCGACCTTGGCGACGAATGGCTTCAGATCACTCATCGATGGTTTCCTTGGGCCTATCGTTGCGCAATGGCGGTTTCAGCGAGCGTCTGGTTGATCGAAACGCCGTAGGCGGCCTGCAGCGTGGCGACCATCTGGTCCAGGATGTCCTCGCCGCTGACACGGGCGAGGGCCTCGATCTGGCGGCTGTCGTCCTGCAGCACGTCTGCCGGGCCGGCGGTGTCAACCGAGGTGACCTGCAGGAGGATCTGCCCTTCGCCGCCGATTCCGGGAGCGTTGGTGACGTGGCCGTTCGCGCCGGAGAAGGCGGCAGCGACGGCTGCCGGGCTAAGGGCAGCATCTGCGGTCGCGCGCGTCAGGCCGGCCTTGGTTTCGACGACGAGGCCAAGTTCTGTCGCGACGTCGGCAAGCTTTGCGCCCTGCTCGACGCGCTGCTTCAGTTCGCCGGCCTTCGTGGCAAGTGCTGCGCGCTGCTGCTCAGCCATCCAGTCGGCGCCGATTTCGTCGCGGGCTTCGTCCAGCGTGCGATCGCGCGCCGGGATGACTTCATCGAGGTCGAACCAGACATAGCCTTCACGGCCGACGTTCACCGGCAGGGTTTCAGCACCGACGTCGGCCTTGAAGACTTCCTGGAGAAGGGCTGCCTGTTCCGGCAGGCCGGCGACGTCATCGCCGTTCTTGTCCTTGCCGGTCGCGTCCACCGCATCGACGGTTACGAGCTTCAGCTTGAGCTGGTCGGCGACTTCCTTGATCGGCGCGCCGGAAGCGCGCTCGTCTTCGATCTTGTCGTGCAGGCGCATGACTTCTTCGCCCGCTGTGGAAAGGGCGATGTCCTTGCGCAGTTCTTCCTTCACTTCGTCGAGGCTGCGGACGGTTTCCGGGCGGATGTTCGTCACGCGCAGGATGACCGGCCCGAAGGCACCGTCGACAACCGGCGTCACGCCGTCGGCCTGAAGTGCGAATGCTGCTTCGCCGATCTTGGCGTCGGGAACGCGATCCCTCGTGAACTCGCCGAGAAGTACGTCGGCAGAAGACTTGCCTTCGGCCTTTACGAGATCGTCGAAGCTGGTGCCGGCAGCAAGCTTTGCCGACGCAGCGTCAGCCGCTTCACGCGACGTGAAGGAGAGCTGTTCGATTGTCCGCGCAGCAGCGCTGCGGAAGCTTTCCTTGCGGCGTTCGTATTCGGCGCGGATTTCGTCGTCGGTGACAACGGTCGGGTCTGCAACGTCAGTCGGCTCGAGCTTCACATAGGTGACCTTGCGATATTCCGGCGCACGGTAGTTTGCCTTGCGGCTGTCGTACCAGGGAGAAAGCACGTCGTCGCCCGGCACCTTGACCGGATCGATATTGGCGTTCGAGAGCAGCAGGTAATCGATCGTGCGCTTCTCGTGCCGGTAGGCGCCGATCGCGTCGGTGAGAACCTTCGGAGTGACATAGCCATCAGACAGCGCGTCGACGATCTGCGAGCGGATCGCCGTCTGGCTCTGGCTGTTGATGTAATCCTGTTCGCGCAGGCCCGCATTGCGCAGCACGCTCGAGAACGTCAGTCGGTCGAACTGGCCGTTGACGCTGTGGAATGCCGGATCGTCGGCGATCAGTTTTGCGAGCCGATCCTGCGACAGGCCGAGATTCATGTCGTTGGCGAGCTGGTCGAGAGCCGCGCCGGCGACGATCTGCGAGTAGACCCGCTGCTCGATGCCGAAGGCGCGCGCCTGCTGCGGCGTCAGCCGCGTGCCGAGCTGGCGGGAAGCCTGTGCCAGCATCGTCTCGTAGGCGAGCCGGAATTCCGGTGGCTTGACCTTGACGTCACCGACGACCACCACCGCATCCGACTGGTTCGTCATCGTCAACGATGAGCCGCCCCACACCATGAACGACAGAACGAGAACGATTAGCAGGCCTTTGACGACCCAGGTCTGGGCGGCGCTTCTCAGAAATTCGAGCATGGGGGCAGAAACCTCGTTGCAATGCGGTGGCCATCGGCCAAACGAATTCGTTCCTTAAAACAAACGAAACAGGAAATGAAGGGTTGTTTGCCGCAAATTGCGCCCATGCAACGGGATCGACCGCCCGGAGCAACCGTCTGGTTTTCAATGGCTGCCGCGACAGCTGCGCGAGCTGCCTGGATGAGGCGGGCGGCGTCCGTCGATCGGACCGGCGCGGGTGATCAACTCGATGTCGGATTCGTTAGCCGGCAACCGAAAATTATCTGTCACATTGGCTCGAACATGCCGCGGTTCTGTGGTTCTGTTGCAGGGGCGGAGCGATTCTTTGGAGCTTCCGCGGGAAAGATTCCATGCAGTCGACAATCGTGATGGTAAACCTGTTTGGAGCAGTGGCACTGCTTCTCTTCGGCCTGTCCCTCGTCAAGGACGGGGTGACCCGTGCCTTCGGGGCTCGGCTGCGCGCCGGCCTTGCCCAGGGAACCGACGGCTCTCTCCGCTCCTTCGTGACCGGACTTGTCGCGACGCTTGCGCTGCAAAGTTCCACGGCCACCGCATTGATGACCGCATCCTTCGTGGAAAAGGGGCTCATCCGCTCGCGCATGGCGCAGATCGTGCTGCTTGGCGCCAATCTCGGCACGGCGATGACGGCCTGGATCGTGGCGACCGGAATAGAATGGCTGTCGCCGCTCGTCATTCTCATCGGCGTGGTCTTGCACCGCGCAAGCCGGTCGAACGCGCGCCAGGGTCTGGGTGCTGCTTTCGTTGGCATCGGCCTCATGCTCCTGTCGTTACATCTTTTGGGCGCGGCGACGGAGCCGATGCGTGACAGTCCGGCCCTTGGGGCCTTCCTCTCGATGCTCGACAGCGCCTGGCCCGTAGCGCTTCTCATTGCCGCGGGACTTGCCTTTGCGTCGTCGTCCAGTCTGGCTGTGGTGATGCTGGTGCTGTCACTCTCGACGACGGGCATCCTCAGCGTCGGGTTGACGGTGGCACTCGTGCTTGGCGCCAATCTCGGTGGCGCCGTTCCGCCTGTCATGGCAACGCTCGGTTCCGCCCCGTCGGCGCGCCGCGTCACCATAGGCAACCTTGTCGTTCGCGCCATTGGCTGCCTGATCGCGCTTCCGCTGACAGGCATGAGCGTGGAGTTTCTGCAGAGCCTGCCGCTGCCGCGCCAGAACCTGCCGGTCGACATTCATCTGGCCTTCAACCTCGCGGTCGCCATTCTTGCCTGGCCCTTTGCCGGTTTGCTGTCGCAGCTGATGGCCCGGTTCATTCCGGATGGAGAGGCCGAGGAGACCGGCCCGCGTTATCTCGATGAGACGACGCTGAATACGCCGGTCATGGCGCTTTCGGGAGCCACCCGCGAGGTCTTGCGCGTCGGCGATCTGGTCGAGGCGATGCTGATGCGTGCCGCGAACGCCTTCAACAACAATGACCTCTCGGATATTCGCGATATCGGCAAGTTCGAAAAACAGGTCGATCAGCTGCAGCAGGAGGTCAAGATCTTCCTGTCGCGCTTGGGCCGCGATGGCCTGAGCGCCGAAGACGGCCGCCGCTCGATCGTCATCATCGACTACGCCATCAATCTCGAGCATATGGGCGACATCATCGAGAAGGGGCTGTGCGAGCAGATCACCAAGAAGGTCAGTAACGGCCTGAAGTTCTCGGAGGAGGGCTATCAGGAGCTCAAGAGCCTCTTCAACCTGACGATCGACAATCTGCGAGTCGCCCAGACCATCTTCGTCACCCGCAATGCCGATCTCGCCAAGCAGCTCATCGAGGTGAAGGTCAACGTGCGTCACATGGAGAAACGCTCGGCGGAGCGCCATATCGAGCGGCTGCGCGACGGGCTGGTCCAGAGCCTGCAGACGAGCTCCCTGCATCTCGACATGCTCCGGGATCTGAAGCGCGTCAACGCGCATATCGCTTCCGTCGCCTATCCCATCCTTGAGGAAAATGGGCTGTTGAGCGAGAGCCGCTTGCGGCCGGGCGCCTAGCGTCGCGTCGATCAGCCGCCGGTGTTGGCAGCGGGCTTCAGGCTGTTTCGGACAAAGGCGTCGTAGCAGCTTGTCAGCGTGATCCGGCTGTGAGCCGTTTCAAGGCTCGGCAGATAAAGCGACAGCAGCGTCTGGTTGACATTGGTCACCGGGCAGGTCGGCACCAGCGCGACGTCGACCGCATCGAGGGCGGCGCGAACATTTTCATCCGGCGGCGGAATGGCGCGGAAGGGATCTGCGCCGATCGCGACATGCAGCGGGGCGCTGCGGTCCATCAGCCACGGAAAGGGATTGGTGAAGTCGACGTTGAAGATCGTCCGGAAGCGTACGCCGCTCGAAGCCTCGTAGGCCGTCAACGCGTCGATCGCTTCGTCGACATTCATCAGCCATCCCGTCTGAAAATCGAAGTCGCTGTAGAGCAGGAACGACGGCAACTCGCCAGTTTTGGCGAAGGCGTCGAATGCGGGACGCTCGGTCGCGTAGAGGATGCGCAGACGCTCGGCGCGCAGTGCCAGGATGGGCCGTACATTGACGGCGCCCATGGTTTTGAGGTTGCGGCTTTCCAACGGCACGTTGTTGACAGCCCCGATCCATGCGCGGGTGCTTTTTTGCACGACGGCTGTGGCCGGCGGCAGGGCTGCCGCGAGGGCGAGAACAGCGACGGCAACTGCGACAGGCCGTGTTTTGGCGGCTGCGACCTCATCGATCGCGAGCTTGAAGAGCAGCGGCAGCAGGAAGATGAACGCCTGACTGCCGGTGTTCTGGCTCTCAAAGACGATACCGGCAAGAACGAAGGCTGCAAGCCAGAAAAACGGCTGGTCGAAACTTCGGCAGAGAGCCGCCATTGACGGGCCTTTTCCAAGCTGGCGCAGCGACTGGGCGAAGGGCGCAAGCTGCGTGCCGAGGAGCACCAGGCACAGCAATCCCGCCGGGATCAGCAGACCGGCATTGAGGGAGGCGGCCTGCAGCAGCCGCGGCAGCAAGCTGCCGTCATTGACGGAAAGCAGCGCCAGGATATCGGCAAGATAGGCAGAGACGCCGCCGCGGGCGAGTTCGACGCTCGCAAGGATGGCGATGACCACGAGCCCCGCCATGATAGCCGACCGGAACGGCAGGCGCCCCGCAGCAAAGGCCATGAGGCACATGAGCGTGCCGGCAACCGCGCCGGTGATCTTGACGAAGAACAGTGCCGCCATGGCGCCGGCGACCGTCGCGACGAGCAGCCGACGATCGCGTACGTGGACAAGTGCGGCTGCGAGTACATAGAGAAGCTGGCAGACCTGGCGGTTGTAGATGCCGAAACCGTCGGACCCGGGATAGGGGTAGAAGTCGCCGGTGTTGAACGGCAGCACCGAAAACACCAGGAACGGCAGCAGGATCGCATAGGCGACTGCCGTCGAACGCTTCTGGACATCGGTGACCACCAGCGCGATCAGCGGCCCACTGACGAGAAGCAGGCACCAGCTCGCCAGGAGCAGCGGCTGGCCGTTCGGAAAGATGCCCTGCAGGGCGGCGAAGAGATAGTAGCCGAGGGCGCCGACGGGGGTGAAGAAATCGACCGACGGGATCTGGCCGTCGCGGATACGATTGGCGGCATCGAGATAGAGATAGTGGTCCCAGAACATCGGACCGATCGGCTGCGGGATCGTGAAGCTGAGCAGAACCGCGAGCACACCGAGCACAAGGGCAAGCAACAGAAGCGGAGATCGCGCGAGAGGAATGACCGCGCCGGTAGACTTTGCCGGTGTGTCGATGTCAGTGCGGCTGTGCATTGCGGCTTGATCCCCCGAAGGAGCGATGCACCCGCACGGTTTTGCTGACACAGGCTCCGCGCCTTCTTATGCCATCATCCGGTTTTAAGCCGGTTAATGCGACGTGATTGTGAGAATTATGCTTCTCGCAATATGTTGCTGCTAGCACCGCGCCGAATCGAAAGGCGATTTTGTACTTGAGCCGATTCCGATCTAAGGAATTGTGCAGTGGGCGTGAGCCTGGAAGAGACCAAGGAGAGATATATGGAACGGACGTGCCTGGCCATCGTTTTGGCTGCGGGTGAAAGCACGCGGATGAAATCGTCCATGTCGAAGGTGCTGCATCCGGTGGCGGGCCGGCCGATGATCGCCCACGTCGTCGAGGCGCTCTCAAACGCTTCCATCTCGGATATCGCTCTCGTCGTCGGCCGCGACGCCGACGCGGTCTCGGCTGCCGCCGACATCGGCGGCGTGTCGGTTTCGTCCTATCTGCAGAAGGAACGGCTCGGCACCGGCCATGCGGTGCTTGCTGCCCGCGACGCCATCGCAAAGGGGTTCGACGACATTCTCGTCGTTTTCGGCGACACGCCGCTGATCCAGCCTGAACCACTTCGGGCCGCTCGCGAGGGACTTGCGGCCGGCAACGATGTGGTGGTGATCGGCTTCGAGGCGGCAGACCCGTCGGGCTACGGCCGCCTGATCGTAAAGGACGGCGCGCTGCTCGCCATTCGCGAGCACAAGGACGCAACGGAAGAAGAGCGCCGCATCACCTATTGCAACGGCGGCCTGATGGCGATCGACGGTCGCAAGGCACTCGATCTTCTCGGCCGCATCGGTAACGCCAACGTCAAGGGCGAGTATTACCTGACCGACCTCGTGGAGATCGTCCGCGAGATCGGTGGGCAGGCGATTGCCGTCGAGGCCCCCGAAGAAGAACTGACTGGCTGCAACACGCGCGCCGAGCTCGCCTTCATCGAGCGGCTTTGGCAGCAGCGCCGCCGCCACGAGCTGATGCTGTCGGGCGTATCGATGATCGCGCCGGAAACCGTGTTTCTCGCCTGGGATACCGCGCTGGAGCAGGATGTCCTGGTCGAGCCGAATGTCGTCTTCGGCCCGGGCGTGCGCGTCGAGAGCGGCGCGATCATTCATGCCTTCTCGCATGTCGAGGGTGCGACGGTGCGCGCCGGCGCGACGGTCGGTCCGTACGCACGCCTGCGCCCGGGTGCCGATCTCGGCGAAAACTCCAAGGTCGGCAATTTCTGCGAGGTCAAGAAGGCTGAGATCGGCGCCGGCGCCAAGGTCAATCACCTGACGTATATCGGCGATGCGTTCGTCGGCGCAGGCACCAACATCGGCGCCGGCACGATCACCTGCAATTACGATGGTGTGAACAAGCACGAGACGCGGATCGGCGAAAATGCCTTTATCGGCTCGAACTCGTCTCTGGTTGCGCCGGTGACGATCGGCAACGGCGCCCTGGTCGCCTCCGGCAGCGTCATCACCGAGGATGTGCCGGCCGACGCCGTCGCCTTTGGCCGCGCACGCCAGGAGATCAAGCCTGGCCGGGCACGGCTGCTGCGCGAGCGGTACGAGGCGGTGAAGGCAGCCAAGAAGGCGGCGAAGGCTGCCGGTTAGGCCCGTGGTGCCCGCGTGTCCGCGGGTTCGCCTCGGATTTGCTGCATGTCGCTTGATTCCGCTAGGATTCGCGGGAACATGCGGCGGCGTTAAACATTGAAATCGAAAGTGAAATCGGGGCGGATTGCCTCGACCTGCAAATGCTTTACCAAGACAGCGCGCCGGGCGGCATTTCCGCCCTCGTTGAACAGGGGCGCCGATCGCGGCGCGGGGACGAATTCGGAGACGACTATGTGCGGTATTGTAGGCATCGTTGGCAACCAGCCGGTATCGGAACGACTGGTCGATGCGCTGAAGCGCTTGGAATACCGCGGTTATGATTCCGCCGGTGTCGCCACCGTCATTGGCGGCAAGCTGGAGCGGCGGCGCGCCGAGGGCAAGCTCGTCAATCTGGAGATCAGGCTGCGCGAAGAGCCGCTCGCCGGCACGATCGGCATTGCCCACACGCGCTGGGCAACCCATGGCGCGCCGACCGAACGCAACGCCCACCCGCATTTCACCGACGGGGTCGCCGTCGTCCACAACGGCATCATTGAGAACTTCGCCGAGCTGAAGGACGAACTGATCGCCAGTGGCGCAAAGTTCGAGACCGACACCGACACCGAGGTTGTGGCCCATCTGCTCTCCAAGTTCCGTCGCGAAGGCCTCGGCCGGCGCGAAGCCATGCACGCGATGCTGAAGCGCGTCACCGGTGCCTATGCGCTGGCGGTGCTCTTCCAGGACGATCCTTCGACGATCATGGCGGCGCGTAACGGCCCGCCGCTTGCGATCGGTCACGGCCGCGGCGAAATGTTCCTCGGCTCCGACGCGATCGCGCTTGCGCCCTTCACCAACGAGATCACCTATCTGATCGATGGCGACTGGGCGGTGATCGGGGCGAACGGCGTGCATATCTTCGACCTCGACGGTAACGTCGTCGACCGGCCGAAGCAGCTGTCTACGGCCGCCGCCTACATGATCGACAAGGGCAACCACCGGCACTTCATGGAGAAGGAGATCTATGAGCAGCCGGAGGTGATCGCGCACGCGCTCAGCCACTACATCGATTTTGCCGGCAACCGCATCAAGGCGCTCTCAGGCACGATCGATTTCGCCAAGATTCCGAGCCTTGCGATTTCCGCCTGCGGCACCGCCTATCTCGCAGGCCTCGTCGGCAAGTACTGGTTTGAGCGTTACGCGCGCCTGCCGGTGGAAATCGACGTCGCGTCCGAGTTCCGCTACCGCGAGATCCCGCTGCCTTCCGAGGCGGCCGCGTTGTTCATCTCTCAATCCGGCGAAACCGCTGATACGCTGGCGTCGCTGCGCTATTGCAAGGAACTTGGCCTGAAGATCGGTGCCGTGGTCAACACGCGTGAATCGACCATCGCGCGTGAATCCGATGCGGTCTTTCCGATCCTTGCCGGCCCGGAAATCGGTGTCGCCTCGACCAAGGCCTTCACCTGCCAGCTCGCAGTGCTGGCGTCGCTCGCGATCGGTGCCGGTCGCGCCCGCGGCACGGTGAGTGCTGAGGAAGAGCAGGTCTTGGTTCGCTATCTCGCGGAAATGCCGCGCATCATGGGGCAGGTGCTGAACGCCGTTCAGCCGAAGATCGAGCTTCTTTCGCGCGAGCTGTCGAAGTGCCGCGACGTTCTCTACCTCGGCCGCGGCACCAGCTTCCCGCTGGCGATGGAGGGGGCGCTCAAGCTCAAGGAGATCTCCTATATCCATGCGGAAGGTTATGCCGCCGGCGAACTGAAGCATGGACCGATCGCGCTGATTGACGAGAACATGCCGGTTATCGTCATCGCGCCGCACGACCGCTTCTACGAGAAGACCGTTTCCAACATGCAGGAAGTCGCGGCCCGCGGCGGCCGGATCATTCTCATCACCGACGAGAAGGGCGCCGCCGCCTCGAAGCTCGAGACCATGGCGACGATCGTGTTGCCTGATGTCGATGAGGTCATCGCGCCGATGATCTTCTCGCTGCCGATCCAGCTCCTTGCCTATCACACGGCGGTGTTCATGGGCACCGACGTCGACCAGCCCCGCAACCTCGCCAAATCGGTGACCGTCGAATGATCTATGTCCGGCACGAGCGCCCCGGCGACGAAGCGGTGATACATGCCGTGACCGCGGCCGCCTTCGAAGGGCATCCGCACAGCGACCAGAGCGAACCCTTCATCATCGAGCGACTGCGTGAGTCCGGTGCGCTGAGTGTGTCGCTGGTCGCCGAGATGAACGAGGAAGTCGTCGGGCACATCGCCTTTTCGCCCGTCACTCTGACGCCGGAAGAGCCCGGCTGGTTCGGGCTTGGGCCGGTCTCGGTCAAGCCGGACGTTCAGGCCCAGGGCATCGGCCGGCAGCTGATCCTCGAGGGGCTCGAATGGCTGCGGGCGGAAGGGGCCGCCGGCTGCGTTGTCGTCGGTGATCCGGCCTTGTATCAAAAGTTCGGTTTCCGTAACGAATCGGCTCTTGTATTCCCCGGTTGTGCGCCGCAATATTTCATGGCGCTGGCTCTCTCCGGCGCGATGGCGGCCGGTACGGTCGCCTATCATCCGGCCTTCGGCGTCGAGTGAGGTTGAGACGGAAGAAGCATGACGGAACATTCGAAACGCGGCTATATCGGCACCCGGCTGCGCAACTACTTCCTGACGGGTTTGATCATCTGCGCACCGGTCGCGATCACCGTCTGGCTCGTGCGCACCTTCATCGACTGGGCCGACGGTTGGGTGAAGCCCTACCTGCCGAACTTCTATAATCCGGACACCTATTCGCCCGTGGCCATTCCCGGCTTCGGTCTGCTCGTCGCCATTTTCGTGATCACCTTCGTCGGTTTCATGACCGCAAACCTCGTCGGTCGGTCGATCGTGAATTTCGCCGAGTCGCTCCTCAATCGGACGCCTCTCGTCCGCACGATCTACAAGTCCACCAAGCAGATATTCCAGACGGTGCTGCAGGAACAGTCCTCCTCCTTCAAGAAGGCCGGGCTGATCGAGTATCCGAGCCCGGGCATCTGGTCGCTGGTGTTCATCGCAACGGATGTGAAAGGCGAGATCGCCTCGAAATTCAAGGAACGCGGCATGGACATGGTCGCGGTCTTCCTGCCGCCGACCCCGATCCCGACGGCGGGGTTCCTGCTGTTCATCCCGCGCGACAAGATCATCCCGCTTGACATGAGCGCGGAGGACGCGGCGAAGCTCCTGATCTCGGGGGGCCTCGTGACGCCCGACCAGAAGCCGCTCGCCAATGCACCTTTGAAAATCGGTCAGCAGAAGACTGAGATTCCCGTATCTTGATGCCGGGCCGCCGTGATCGTCGGTTTGGCAGGGTGGTCGGTCAGCCGGCGCGCAGGAAGCGGATCGCCTCATCGCGGCGGTAGAGATAGAGCAGCGTACGGAGCGCTTCGCCGCGCTCCGAAGTGAGGTCCGGATCGCGCTCGATCACGTAGGCGGCGTCCTTCCGCGCGATTTCGAGCAGATCGCCGTGGGCCTCCAGGCTGGCGATGCGAAAACCGGGCGTGCCTGACTGGCGCGTGCCGAGCAACTCGCCTTCGCCGCGCAGCTTCAGGTCTTCCTCGGCGATCAGGAAGCCGTCCTCGCTGTCGCGCAGGATCGAGAGCCGCGCGCGGCCGGTTTCGCCGAGCGGTCCCTTGTAGAGCAGGATGCACGTCGATGCCTCGTCGCCACGGCCGACGCGGCCGCGCAACTGGTGAAGCTGGGCAAGGCCGAAGCGTTCCGCATGCTCGATCACCATGATTGTTGCGTCGGGCACGTCGACGCCGACTTCCACGACTGTTGTCGCAACCAGCAGGCGGACCTCGCCGTTCTTGAAGGCGAGCATGACGGCGTCCTTCTCCGCCCCGTTCATACGGCCGTGTACCAGGCCGACATTGTTGCCGAAGCGCTTGGCGAGGCCTTCGTATCGTTCTTCGGCCGACATGACGTCGACGGCTTCGGACTCTTCCACGAGCGGGCAGATCCAATAGGCCTTCTTGCCTTCGCGAAGGGCAGCGTCGAGCCGATCGACGATGTCGCCAACGCGCTCCGTCGGGATCGTCACCGTCTGGATCGGCTTGCGTCCGGCGGGCTTTTCCGTGAGCTTCGAAACGTCCATGTCGCCGAAGGCGGCAAGCACCAGCGTGCGCGGGATCGGCGTTGCCGTCATGACCAGCATATGCGGCGAGATGCCCTTGGCGGTCAGGCGCAGGCGCTGGTGAACGCCGAAGCGATGCTGTTCGTCCACCACCGCCAGTGTCAGCTCCTTGTAGCTCACCGTGTCCTGGAAAAGCGCATGCGTGCCGATCACCATGCGCGTTTCTCCGGACGCGATGCGCTCGAGAATGGCGTCGCGCTCCTTGCCCTTGGTGCGGCCGGTCAAAACGTCGATGGCGATGCCCGCGGATGCGGCCATCCTTGCAAGCGTCGCATGGTGCTGGCGGGCGAGAATTTCGGTCGGCGCCATCAGCACCGCCTGACCGCCGGATTCGACGGCGGCGAGCATCGCCATCAGCGCCACCATCGTCTTGCCGGAGCCGACATCGCCTTGCAGCAGCCGGAGCATACGCTCGGTGCCGGCCATGTCCTTCAGGATGTCGGCGATCGCCGTCGACTGACTGGCTGTCAAGGAAAAGGGAAGGGCGTCGATGACCGGACGGGAAAGCACACCGGTCGCGTGAACCGGTACTCCCGCGACCTTGCGCAGGCGCTGGCGAACGAGAGCCAGGGACAATTGCCCGGCGAGAAACTCGTCATAGGCGAGGCGGCGGCGGGCAGGTGCCTGCGGATCAAGGTCGGTCGCGTCGCGGGGATCATGCAGCGCGCGGAAACTTTCGGCTGCGGTGCTGAAACCTTGTCGCGTCAGCAGCGCGTCGTCCATCCATTCGGGCATGTCCGGAACGCGGGCGACGGCGGCCTCGATCGACTTGCGCAATATCCTTGGTGAAAGTCCCGCTGTCAGCCCGTAGACCGGCTCGACCAGCGGCAGGTTTTCCGCCTCGCTTGCCCGGACCGCATAGTCAGGGTGAACCATGGAGGGGCGGCCGTTGAACCAGTCGACCTTGCCGCTGACGATGACTGTCTCATCGACCGGCAGCGATTTTTCCAACCAGTTGCCCTTGACGCGGAAGTAGGTGAGCGCCAGCTCCCCGGTCTCGTCATGCAGGAAGACGCGATAGGGCAGGTTGGGCTTTCCGCGCGGGGGCGGCTGGTGGCGATCGACCCGACCGGTGATGGTGACGATAACCCCTTGAGGCGCGTGGGCGATGCCAGGCTGTTGGCGCCGGTCGATCAACGAATGCGGCGCGTGAAAAACGAGATCGACCACGCGGCAGTCTTCGATCGTCTCGCGACCGAGCAAACGGGCATAGAGTTCGCCGATCTTCGGGCCGATGCCTGGAAGCGTGTCGAGCGGGGAGAAGAGCGGATCTAGCAGGGCGGGGCGCATGGCGATGAAATTGCGATGATAATTCGGGCTTTGGCAAGGCTGACAATCGGCTATTCAGAGTTTATAGAGCCGTTGACGACAAACCGTACCCCAAAGGCCTCGCGCGTTCGTCCGAGCGTGCAGGCGTCATCGCGGGCGGCAGGAAGGAATTTCCCATGACCGGCATCTCTCGCACCAGCGCCGATCTCGATCCGCGTCGACGGCGGATCCTGTTTCGCGCCTGGCATCGCGGCATTCGCGAGATGGATTTGATCCTCGGGCAATTTGCAGAGGCTGAGCTCTCGACGCTTTCTGAAGCACAACTCGATGAACTCGAGACGATCATGGGCGAGGAAGACAACGATCTCGTCAAGTGGATCATCGGCGAACAGCCGGTGCCGGCTTGCTATCAGACGCAGATGTTTCAGCGCATCGCTGCCTATCGTCCGGATTTCGACAAGCTTCCCGAAGGGATGAAATAGACCGATGATGCTGGCTGGCCTTGATCCGAAGAAGATTGTCGAAGCACAGCGAGAGATCACGATCGGGCCGGTGCCCTCCGGGGCCGAGGCGCTGATCCTTGCTGAGCTCGCCCGCGCCGGCCAGCCGGTCGCCTACATTCTATCGGACGGCCAGCGGATCGCCGATCTTGAGCAGGTCCTCTCATTCGTCGCGCCCGACATTCCGGTGCTGACGCTTCCCGGCTGGGACTGCCTTCCCTATGACCGCGTCTCGCCGAGCGCCGACACGTCGGCACGGCGGCTGGCGGCGCTGAGCGCCTTGATTGCGCACAAGAAGAAGCCGCATGCGGCGATCGTGCTGGTGACGGTCAACGCCGCCCTCCAGAAGATCTCGCCGCAGGACGTGATCCAGAGCCTGGCGTTTTCGGCCCGTCCGGGCAATCAGGTGCGTATGGACGACATCGCGATGCGGCTGGAGCGCAACGGCTTCGAGCGTGTCGCGACCGTGCGTGAGGTTGGCGAATACGCAGTGCGCGGCGGCATCCTCGATGTCTTCGTGCCGGGGAGCGGCGAGCCGCTGCGCCTTGATTTCTTCGGCGATACGCTCGAAACAATCCGCTCGTTCGATCCTGCAAGTCAGCGCACGACCGGTCAGGTCCGCTCCCTCGATCTCAATCCGATGAGCGAGGTGTCGCTGACGCCCGAAACGATTAGCCACTTCCGCAAGCACTACCTGTCGCTGTTCGGCGCGACGACCCGCGACGACGCGCTTTACCAGGCTGTCTCCGAAGGCCGGCGCTATGCCGGCATGGAGCATTGGCTGCCGCTGTTCTATGACGGGCTGGAGACAGTCTTCGACTATCTCGACGGCTTCCGTATCGTCACCGATCATCTGGCGCGCGAAGCTGCGGCTGAGCGCTCGAAGCTCATTCTCGACTATTACGACGCCCGTTTGGCCTCGGCGTCTCCGGGCAAGGCGCAGGCCACCCAGGGTACGCCCTACAAGCCGGTTCCGCCGGAGCTGCTCTATCTGAGCTCGCAGGGCTTCAACGCTGGCCTGAGTTCACGCGACGCCATTCGCCTGTCGCCCTTCAACGAGCACGAGGGCGAGGCCCGCCAGGTCATCTCGGTCGATGCGCGCCAGGGCATGCGTTGGGCGAAGTCGGCGGGTGAGGGCGAAGCCCAAGACGAACGCGTCAACGTCTTCGATCAGGCGGTCAAGTACATCGCCGAGCGGCGCTCGAAGGGCGCCAAGGTGGTGATTTCAGGCTGGAGCGAAGGATCGCTCGATCGCCTGCTCCAGGTTCTCGCCGAACACGGTCTCGGCAACGTCAAGCCCATCAAGGCACTCGCCGAGATCAAGTCGCTGAAGCCGGGCGAGGCGGCCTCGGCCGTGCTCAGCATCGAAGCCGGTTTCGAGACGGGCGATCTCGTCATCATCGGCGAACAGGATATTCTGGGCGACCGCATGGTCCGCCGCTCGAAGCGGCGCAAGCGCGGTGCCGACTTCATCGCCGAGGTGGCTGGTCTCGACGAGGGCAGCTATGTCGTGCACGCCGAACACGGCATCGGCCGTTTCGTCGGCCTGCGCACCATCGAGGCGGTCGGCGCCCCGCATGATTGCCTCGAGCTCGTCTATGCCGACGATGCCAAGCTTTTCCTGCCGGTCGAAAACATCGAGCTTCTGTCGCGCTACGGTTCAGAAGGCACCGATGCGATCCTCGACAAGCTCGGCGGCGTCGCCTGGCAGGCGCGCAAGGCCAAGCTCAAGAAGCGGCTGCTCGATATGGCGGGCGGCCTCATTCGCATCGCCGCCGAACGCCATACGCGCCGGGCGCCGGTGCTCGCCGCACAGGACGGCGTCTATGATGAGTTTGCCGCCCGCTTCCCCTATGACGAGACCGAAGACCAGCTGAACTCGATCGAGGCGGTGCGGGAAGATCTCGGCAGCGGCCGTCCGATGGACCGCCTCGTCTGCGGCGACGTCGGCTTCGGCAAGACGGAAGTGGCGCTTCGTGCCGCCTTCATCGCTGCCATGAACGGCGTACAGGTCGCGGTCGTCGTGCCGACGACGCTGCTTGCCCGCCAGCACTTCAAGACCTTTTCCGAACGGTTCCGTGGGCTGCCGATCCGCATCCAGCAGGCGTCGCGCCTCGTCGGTTCCAAGGAACTGGCGCTGACGAAGAAGGAAGTGGCCGATGGCAAGACCGATGTCGTCGTCGGTACGCATGCGCTGCTCGGCACGTCGGTCAACTTTGCCAATCTCGGCCTCTTGATCATCGACGAAGAGCAGCACTTCGGCGTCAAGCACAAGGAGCGGCTGAAGGAGCTGAAGTCCGACGTGCACGTGTTGACGCTTTCGGCGACGCCGATCCCGCGCACGCTGCAGCTTGCCCTGACCGGGGTGCGTGAACTGTCGCTGATCACGACGCCGCCGGTCGACCGCATGGCGGTGCGCACCTTCATCTCGCCCTTCGATGCGCTGGTGATCCGGGAAACGCTGATGCGCGAGCACTACCGCGGCGGCCAGAGCTTCTATGTCTGCCCGCGTCTGAGCGACTTGTCGGAGATCCATGATTTCCTGAAATCGGACGTTCCGGAGCTGAAGGTAGCCGTCGCCCACGGCCAGATGCCGGCAACCGAGCTCGAAGACATCATGAACGCCTTCTATGACGGCCGTTACGATGTACTGCTGTCGACGACGATCGTCGAATCCGGTCTCGACGTACCGACGGCCAACACGCTGATCGTGCACCGCGCCGACATGTTCGGTCTCGCCCAGCTCTACCAGCTTCGCGGCCGCGTCGGCCGCTCGAAGGTGCGCGCCTTTGCGCTGTTCACGCTGCCGGTCAACAAGACGCTGACGGGCATGGCCGAACGCCGGCTGAAGGTGCTGCAGTCGCTCGACACGCTCGGCGCCGGTTTCCAGCTCGCAAGTCACGACCTCGATATCCGCGGCGCTGGCAACCTGCTCGGCGAAGAGCAGTCGGGCCATATCAAGGAGGTTGGCTTCGAGCTTTACCAGCAGATGCTCGAGGAAGCGGTCGCCGAACTCAAGGGTGAGGAAGAAATCCACGACACCGGCTGGTCGCCGCAGATTTCGGTCGGAACGCCCGTCATGATCCCGGAACACTACGTTCCGGATCTGCATCTGAGGCTCGGCCTTTATCGTCGTCTCGGCGAACTGACGGACTTGAAGGAGATCGACGGCTTCGGCGCCGAGATGATCGACCGCTTCGGTCCGCTGCCGATCGAGGTCCAGCATCTCTTGAAGATCGTCTACATCAAGTCGCTCTGCCGCACGGCGAATGTCGAGAAGCTCGATGCCGGGCCGAAGGGCGTCGTCGTGCAGTTCCGCAACAAGGAATTCCCGAACCCTGCGGCACTGGTGGGTTACATCGCCAAGCAAGGCACGCTTTCGAAGATCCGGCCCGACCAGAGCATCTTCTTCCAGCGCGAACTGGCGACGCCGGAAAAGCGCCTGTCCGGTGCAGCAATGGTGATGACGCAGCTCGCCGGCCTGGCGAAGTAAGAAAAAACCGTACTGCCGCGTGGTGCGGCAGTACGGTCAAGGTCTGTCGAGCAAGTCTGTTTCAGGTCGTGCCGAGATCAGTTCGGCTTGCCGCTCGCCTTCATCTCGGCGATTTCGCGCAGCGCATTCGTCAATACATCGACCGATTGCGCGCCCATCACGGCATATTGTCCTTCGAGGATGAAGCAGGGAACGCCGGTTACGCCCATCTCGCGGGCCATGCCAACCTCTTCCTTGACCGCATCCTTGTCGGCATCGGAGCCAAGCAGAGCCGCAACGACGGGGCGATCGAGGCCTGCTTGCTCGGCGATATCGAGCAGGACCGCGTGATCACCGACATTGCGGCCTTCTTCGAAATTGGCCTTGAACAGCAAGCCGACGACGGCGGACTGCGCCTGCTCGCCGTTGGTCGCGGCCCAGCGGACAAGCCGATGAGCGTCAAGCGTGTTCGGGCTGATCTTCACCGCTTCGAAGTCGAAGGCGATGCCGTCGGCATTGCCGAGTTCGCGCAGCGTGTCGTGGGCGCGATCGACGGCCGCCTGGCCGCCGAGCTTCTCGGCAAGATGCCGCTTGTGATCGATCCCCTCGGGCGGCAGGTCGGGATTGAGCTGGTAGGGGCGCCAGTTGACCGTGACCAGCACGTCCGGAAGATTGGCAATCGCCTGGTCGAGCCGCGCCTTGCCGAGATAACACCAGGGACAAACAACGTCCGAGACAATATCGATGCTGACGGTTTGCATGGTGTGGGCGCCTTTCCTTGTTCGGTTGAAGGCGAGATAAGCCGGTTTCATCCGGCTTTCAATGCGTTACCAAAAGGGAACCAACCCTCTATTGTGCGTTTTGATCCCACCAGGTCGGAAGCTGGTAGCCGTAAAGCGGCATGGTATCGGGCCGGCCGATATGCTTGCGTCGCGCCACCCACTGTGCGTCGAGGTGATAGAGCGGCACCAGATAGGAATTGTTGACGAGCAACCGGTCATGCGCACGCACCGCCGCCGTGAAGTCTTCGCTCGTGCGGGCCTGCAGGATGTTATTGACCATCCGGTCGACGTCCTTGTCGGCGACGCCGGCGAAGTTGTCGCTACCCTGCCGGTCGCGCGCCTGTGAGGTCCAGCGCCCGGCCTGCTCAATGCCGGGTGACAGCGTCGAGGGGAAGGATTTGATGATCACGTCGTAGTCGAAGGACTGGCTGCGCTGCTGGTACTGCGAATCGTCGACGGTGCGCACGGACGCCTGGATGCCGAGAGGTGCGAGAAATCGCTGGTAGGCGAGGGCGATTTTTTCCTGGCCGGCATTCTGGCTCATGATCTCGAACGCGAGCGGTTTGCCCTGCGGGTCGACCATCTTGCCGTCCTTGATCTGATAGCCGGCCTCGCGCATCAGCGAGACAGCAACACGCAGCACGTTGCGATCGCGCCCGGACGCGTCGGTCACCGGCAGGCGATAGGTGCCGTCGAGGATCGCCGGGTTGATTCGATCGCGGGCGTCGCCGATCAGGCCGAGTTCGCGGTCGTCGGCCGGTGCGCCGAGAAAACTCAGCGCCGAGTTCTGCCAGTAGCTCTGCGTGCGCGTATAGGCGCTGTCGAAGAGGTTCTTGTTGACCCACTCGAAGTCGAAGACCAGCGCCAGGCCCTGGCGGAGCTTCAAGTTGTCGAACATTGGCCTGCGGGTATTGAAGACGATGCCGAGCATGCCGGACGGCGTCTTCGGCGTGAAGGTTTCCTTGACGACCTCGCCGGAACGAACCGCCGGGAAATCGTAGCCGCGCGCCCACTTGGTGGCGCTGCCTTCCGGATAGATGTCGATCTCGCCCTTCTTGAAGGCTTCGAACAGCGAGTTCTCCTGGAGGAAATACTCCACGGAGATCTCGTCGTAATTGTCCTGGCCGACCTTCGAGGGCAGGTCCTTGGCCCAATAGTCCGGGTTTCGCTTGTAGACGATGCGCTCGCCCGGTTTCACCTCTGCGACGCGGTAGGGGCCGGAGCCGAGCGGCGGCTTCAGCGTGGTCTGGTCGAAGGTCGCAAGGTCGATGGCATGTTTCGGCAGCACCGGCGACAGGCCGAGCAGGAGCGGCAGCTCGCGGTCGGCATCCTCGGTGAAGGTAAAGCGCACGCTGCGCTCCCCGACCTTTTCGAGCTTCGCCACCTTGGCCATGCGGTTGCTGAAGGGGACACGCCCCTTGTCACGCAGCAGCTCGAAGCTGAAGATCACGTCCTCGGCGGTAACAGGTTGCCCGTCGGCCCAGCGGGCCTTCGGGTTGAGATTGAACTGGATGAAGGTCCGGTCGTCATCCCACTCCACTGTTTCGGCGAGCAGGCCATACATGGTGAAGGCCTCGTCGCGCGAACGCTGCATCAGCGATTCGTAGACGAGGTTGCCGTATTCCGGATCCCACATGCCGCGCGCGGTGGTGCGCATGCTCTTCAGGATGAAGGGATTGAGGCTGTCGAAGCTGCCGACGACGCCATAGGAGATCTTTCCACCCTTTTTTACGTCCGGATTGACGTAGGGAAAGTTCTTGAAATCGGCAGGCAGCGCCGGCTCTCCGTGCATGGCAATCGCATGCACGGGAGCGGCTGCCGCAGCAGTGCCGAATGAAGTGGCGGTCAGGATCAGCGCCAGACCGGAAAGAATTGCACGCAAGGTCACCTCCCGTGAGGGGTATCAACAGGCCGATTCCCCGAACGTTACCAATGCCGACGGATGAATCCAACCGATCCGCGGTCCAAATTCCGCCTAGTATGAAGTCAAAAAATGACAGGAAACACTGGATAATCGAAGCGAGCCAATGTAACAGGTGTTTCCGGAAACGGGGTCATGCATTTGCCTTATTTGGCCAACAGGACAACGGCGGCTGACGATACTCACCTGCGGAACAACTGTTCCGTTACCGGATTTCAGGAGACGGAATCACAATGATCTTCAAGTCGAATATTGCAAAACGTTCGGGCATGGCAGCGCTGGCGCTCACTGTAGCTGCTGCGGGCGTTCCGAGCGTTGCGTCTGCACAGCAGGCTGGCGGCAAGCCGCCGCAGGGCTGGTTCAAGGTTTGCACCAAGCAGGAAGACAACGATGTCTGCATCGTTCAGAACCTGCTGACCGCCAACAACGGCCAGCTCGTGACCGCTGTCGGCCTCATCACCGTCTCCGGCAAGGTCAACCGCAAGATCATGCAGGTTTCCGTACCGTCCGCGCGCCTCATTCCGACCGGCGTTCAGATGCAGATCGACGGCGGCAAGCCGGTCAAGCTCGACTACGCCATCTGCATGCCCGACAAGTGCGTTGCAGAAGCGCCGCTTTCCGACCAGCTGATCGCCAGCCTGAAGAAGGGCAATGAGGTCGTCTTCACCTCGGTCAACTTCCAGCGCGCTCCGAACCCGATCAAGATGGCCCTGACGGGCTTCACCGGTGTGTTCGACGGCGAGCCGATCGAGCAGTCGCAGCTCGAAGAGCGTCAGCGCCTGCTGCAGGAAGAGATGCAGAAGAAGGCCGAGGACGCGCGCAAGAAGCTTGAAGAAGCCCAGAAGGCTGCCAAGCAGAACTAAGCGGTCCTCCGCAAACTCATAAAGAAACGCCCGGACCTCGCGGTCCGGGCGTTTTCATTTGTTCGAGAGCGCAGTTGCCTTAGTGCCGGAACGTCGCCTTGGGCCTGTAGTGGCCGACGCCATCCTTGTCGAACAGGGCATCGACTTGCGCGTGGCGCATCGGCCGGTCGCTGTCGTCGAATTCCAGGTTCTGCTCGGAGACGTAGGCGACATACTCGCTGTCGTCGTTCTCGGCGAACAGGTGATAGAAGGGCTGATCCTTGCTCGGGCGGATCTCCTGCGGAATGGCGTTCCACCACTCCTCGGTGTTGGCGTATTCCGGGTCGACGTCGAAAATGACGCCGCGGAACGGGAAAACCCGATGGCGAACCACCTGTCCGATCTCGAATTTGGCGTTTCTCTGTTTCATGACGCAACACATCCTTTCAGGAGATTATCTGGGTTGGCGAACCCAAAACATCAATAGGGAATTCCCTACACCCTCCATTGATCGATCTCGCCGCGCGTGTCCCGCGGACGCGCAAAAGTTGTTGGCAACATAATATCACACAATTCGACGGTTTCGTGCCGCTCCTTGTTCAGGGCGCTCGCAATCGTGCGCGCCAAAGAAAAGGCCGGCGGCTCCGTTTGAGGAGCCGCCGGCCCTTGAGCACGGCTTGAACCGGTTGCCGATGCCGCCGGTTCCAATGGTTTTAGACCGAGTAGTACATGTCGTACTCGACCGGATGCGGGGTCATTTCGAAGCGCATGACTTCCTGCATCTTAAGTTCGATGAAGGAATCGATCTGGTCGTCGTCGAAGACGCCGCCGGCCGTCAGGTACTTGCGGTCCTTGTCGAGGCTTTCCAGCGCTTCGCGCAGCGAGCCGCAAACGGTCGGGATCTTCTTCAGTTCCTTCGGCGGCAGGTCATAAAGGTCCTTGTCCATGGCCTTGCCGGGGTGCAGCTTGTTCTTGATGCCGTCGAGGCCGGCCATCAGCATGGCTGCGAAGGCGAGGTAGGGGTTGGCGGTCGGGTCCGGGAAGCGGACTTCGACGCGCTTGGCCTTCGGGTTGGTGCCGAACGGAATGCGGCACGAAGCCGAACGGTTGCGTGCCGAATAGGCGAGCAGAACCGGTGCTTCATAGCCCGGGACGAGACGCTTGTAGGAGTTCGTCGACGGGTTGGTGAAGGCGTTCAGCGACTTGGCATGCTTGATGATGCCGCCGATGAAGTAGAGGCAGGATTCCGACAGGCCGGCATATTCATCGCCGGCGAAGGTCGGCTTGCCGTCCTTCCAGATCGACAGGTGTACGTGCATGCCCGAGCCGTTGTCGCCGAAGATCGGCTTCGGCATGAAGGTTGCCGTCTTGCCATAGGCATTGGCGACCTGGTGCACGACGTACTTGTAGATCTGCATCTTGTCGGCGTTGCGCACCAGCGCGTCGAACTTGACGCCGAGCTCGTGCTGGGCGGCGGCCACTTCGTGGTGATGCTTTTCGACGGTGACGCCCATTTCGGACAGGACCGTCAGCATTTCAGAGCGCATGTCCTGGCAGCTGTCGATCGGCGGAACCGGGAAGTAGCCGCCCTTGACGCGCGGGCGGTGGCCGAGGTTGCCGGTCTCATAATCGGTGTCGTCGTTCGACGGCAGTTCCGAGGAGTCGAGCTTGAAGCCGGTGTTGTACGGGTCGGCCTTGTACTTGACGTCGTCGAAGACGAAGAATTCTGCTTCCGGGCCAACGAAGACGGTGTCGCCGATGCCGGATGCCTTGAGGTAGGCTTCAGCCTTCTTGGCCGTGCCGCGCGGGTCGCGGTTGTAGGATTCGCCCGAAACCGGATCGAGAATGTCGCAGATGATGACCATCGTCGACTGCGCGAAGAACGGGTCCATATGCGCTGTTTCCGGATCGGGCATCAGCACCATGTCGGACTCGTTGATGGCCTTCCAGCCGCCAATCGAGGAACCGTCGAACATGACGCCATCGGCGAACATGTCTTCGTCGACGCAGACCACATCCATCGTTACGTGCTGCAGCTTGCCCTTCGGATCGGTAAAGCGCAGGTCGACGAACTTGACGTCGTTGTCCTTGATTTGCTTCAGAATATCGCTTGCAGTCGTCATTTGCCGTTATTCCCTGTGTGAGATGACGAGGATTTGAAAAGAACCGGGCCGAACGGCCCGTGATGTCAGATGGCGTCGAGGCCGGTTTCGCCCGTGCGAATTCGGATGACTTCTTCCACATTGGAAACGAAAATCTTTCCGTCACCAATGCGGCCGGTTTGCGCGGCGTTGCGGATCGCCTCGATGACGGCCTCCGCGTTTTCATCCGCCAGCACGACTTCGACCTTTACCTTCGGCAGGAAGTCCACCACGTATTCGGCGCCGCGATACAGCTCCGTGTGACCCTTCTGCCGCCCGAAGCCCTTGGCTTCCGTGACGGTGATACCCTGCAGACCGACTTCCTGAAGGGCTTCCTTCACTTCGTCGAGCTTGAAGGGCTTAATGATCGCTTCGATCTTTTTCATGAGAAAATGTCTCTCCGCTTCTCCCTTGAAAGCAGGATCATGCCCGCTCGCCCTGAATATGCACGTTGCATGCCAGTTTTTCTGCGAAAATCTGTCAGAATGACAAAAAATCTGCTGTCGGCGCGCCGATTGCGGGATTTCCATACCTTCGGCGGGCGCGATCTGCCTATTTTTTATGATTTCCGATCGAAAGATGCCCGCTTCTTGCGGCGTCTCCGCGTCATTGCTGACGCAAAGCTTGTTATTTGAGCAACAATTATGTGCAAGTGCATGATTTTAAGGCAATCGTGGTGGCGGCGCTGAGGCCTTGCTTCACGCGCGTGGGCATGGATAAGTCTGGCGTATGCGCTCCGACCTTCAGCACCTGTTGATCACGCCCGCCGAAATGACGGCAATCGACCGGGCGGCAGCCCAATCCGGCATCGATAGTTTTACGCTGATGCGCAACGCCGGACTGGCGGTGACGGCGGCGGCCCTGCGACATTTTCCGGATGCCCGCCGCTTCGTCGTGCTCTGCGGTCCAGGCAACAATGGCGGTGACGGGTACATCGCAGCCCGCGGCCTTGCCGAAAGCGGGGCGGATGTCGCGGTGTTCGTCCTCGGCGATCCCGCCAGGCTTCAAGGAGATGCAGCGCGGGCCTGGTCCGACTGGAGTGGTCCTGCTGCGCCAATCTCTGCATTCGAACCACAGGCTGGCGATGTCGTCATCGATGCGCTCTTTGGGGCGGGCTTGTCACGCGACCTCCCTGACGACGTCGTTCACCTTATAGAACGGGTCAATGCCAGCGGCGTTCCGGTCGTTGCCATCGATCTGCCGAGCGGCATCGACGGCCGGACGGGCGAGATCCGGGGCGCCGCCTTTGCCACTCGCCACACTGTCACGTTCATGGCGCCCAAGCCCGGTCATTGGCTTCTGCCCGGGCGATCCCTCTGCGGCACACTCAAGGTGTTCGATATCGGCATTCCCGCGCGCATTGTGAGTGCCGGCGCAGGTTCGCTGCGCCTCAACGCGCCGTTCCTCTGGGCGGGCTGGGGAGGTGACCTGGCGGCCTCGACGCACAAGTTCAAGCGCGGGCATCTGGTCGTTTTCTCAGGCGACCGCCAGGCAACGGGCGCGGCGCGACTTTCGGCGGCAGCGGGCCTTGCGGCTGGCGCTGGCCTCGTTACCGTCGCCACCGGCAAGGCCGCGCTCGGCATCAATGCGTCTCATCTGACGGCGGTGATGGTGAAGGAGATCGACGGAAGCCGGGAGCTTACCAAATGGCTGCAGGACCAGCGCCTGGGCAGCTTCGTGCTTGGGCCGGGTTTTGGCATCGGCAAGAAGGCGAGGGACTTTGCGCTTGCGCTCTGCGATCGCTCTCTGGTGCTCGACGCCGATGGCATCACCTCGTTCCAGACGAACCCCGGCGAACTGTTCGCGGCGCTGGCGAAAGGTGGCGGGCAAATGGTGATGACGCCGCATGATGGCGAGTTCGCTCGCCTCTTTCCGGAGATCGCCGGTGACGACGGGCTTTCGAAGATCGAGAAGGCGCAGGCCGCGGCGCGGGCGAGCCATGCCGTGATCGTCTACAAGGGCGCCGACACCGTCGTTGCCGCGCCGGACGGGCGGGCCGTCGTCAACAACAATGCGCCGCCGTGGCTGGCAACCGCCGGATCGGGGGACGTACTTGCCGGCATCGTCGGCGCACATCTGGCGAAAGGAATGCCGGCCTTCGAAGCGGCGATCGCAGCGGTCTGGCGCCATGGCGCAGCCGGGGCCAAGGCAGGGCCAGGCTTGACCGCTGAAACGCTGATCGGCGCGATACCGCCGATCAGTTGATCGTGAGCGCACAGGCGACAAACCACCTCTTGAGAGGCGACGTTCGCGGTGTCCGCCCAGATGCGCTATCAGCCGCGCGTGCCCTTGGCGATCGGCTCCTGGTAGGTGAAGCCCAAGTCCCAGGGGAAATAGATCCAGGTGTCCTGGCTGACTTCGGTCACGAAGGTATCGACGAGCGGCCGGCCCTTCGGCTTGGCGTAGACGGCAGCGAAATGCGCCTTCGGCAGCATTGCCCGTACTTCGGCCGCGGTCTTGCCGGTGTCCGTCAGGTCGTCGACGATCAGCACGCCTTCACCGCCGTCCTTGGTGATTTCAGGCGTGATGCCCTTCAGCACTTTCATCTGCCCCTGCGTGTCGTAGTCATGGTAGGAGGCGACGCAGACGGTTTCGATCATCCGGATATTGAGTTCGCGCGAAATGATCGCAGCCGGAACCAGGCCGCCACGGGTGATGCAAACCATGGCACGCCATTCCTGGCCGTTGTCGGCCAGCCGCCAGGCAAGCGCCCGGGCATCGCGGTGGAACTGGTCCCAGGAAACGGGAAAGGCTTTATCGGGCAGCGACATGGGTGGGCTCCGGCTTGTCTGAACGAGGGTAAGGCGAAGCGTCCGGCAGATCGGGCAGGCGGGAACGCGTCATCCTGATTTGCCGACATGCAATAACGGCATTGAGGCCTTGAGTGCAAGGGCTTCGCGCTATCCCTTTGCCCGCGCGTCGGCGATTGCCTGGATCATCGCCTGGACATCAGCCTCCGCTGCAGCAAGCGCTTCCGGATCGCGGGCCCGCACGACGATATCCGTCGAGAAGGTCTTGCCGTCAAATTTCGGGTAGGAGCCGATGCTCGTCTCCGGATGGTTCTTCTGCACTTCGGTCAGCGGGCTGCCGATATCGCCCTCGCCGAAGGGCGAGCGTACGGTGCGGGAGAGGAGGGGCGAGCCGACGTTCAGGCCGGGCAGCAGCGCGTCGAGCATGGCCTGGAAGACCTGCGGCACGCCGGCCATGACATGCACGTTGCCGATGGCGAAGCCAGGCGCTGTCGATACCGGGTTGGGGATATGGCGTGCACCGAGTGGCATGCGCGCCATGCGCTTGCGCGCGTCGGTAAACTCCATGTTGCGGCGTTCGTACATGGCGCCGAGCAGCGCCATCGCCTCGGACTCGTAGATGCATTCGACGCCGAAGGCGCGAGACACGGCGTCGGCCGTGATGTCGTCATGCGTCGGGCCGATGCCGCCGGATGTGAAGACGTAATCGTAGCGGCTGCGCACCGCATTGATCGCCTCGACGATCGCCGCCTCGTCGTCGGCGACGATGCGCACTTCTTTCAGGTCGATGCCGACCATGGTCATCATGTCGGCGAGGTGACCGATGTTCTTGTCCTTGGTTCGCCCCGACAAAAGTTCGTCGCCGATGGCGACCATGGCGGCAGTGACGACTTTTATGCTGCTCATCGGGTGATCCTGTTTGTTTAGTCAGTCATTTAACAGTGAATTATTATTGTTCACATTGCGAGAACAGTCTGTTTCCCGGACGGCTCCTGGCATGCGGCTGCATTTTGATAAATCTTCCGCGCAGCAGTGATCAAGTGGGATCGCTTGTATCCAAAGGAGCAATTATGGCCAAGGTTCTCGTTCTCTACTATTCGGCATACGGACACGTCGAAACCATGGCTTACGCCGTGGCCGAAGGCGCCAAGTCTGCCGGCGCCGAAGTCGACGTCAAGCGCGTTCCGGAACTGGTGCCGGACGAGATCGCCAAGGCCTCTCATTTCAAACTCGACCAGGCCGCGCCGATCGCCCATGTCGAGGAGCTTGCCCAATACGACGCGATCATCTTCGGCGCCGGGACGCGCTTCGGCACCGTTGCTTCGCAGATGCGCAACTTCATCGATCAGACGGGCAGCCTGTGGGCGTCTGGCAAGCTGGTCGGCAAGGTCGGCTCGGTCTTCACGTCCTCGGCCACCCAGCATGGCGGTCAGGAATCCACGATCCTCGGCTTCATTCCGACGCTGATGCATCACGGCATGGTCGTCGCTGGTCTTCCCTATGCCTTCCAGGGCCAGATGGGCCTCGACGAAATCAAGGGCGGCTCGCCCTATGGCGCCTCGACGATCACCGATGCCGACGGCTCGCGCCAGCCGTCCGAGGTCGAACTCCAGGCGGCCCGCTTCCAGGGCGCACACGTCGCCAAGATCGCTGCGAAGCTTTCGGCCTGATCATTTCGACGCAATCGTTTCAAGAGCTTAGGCGGCGCCGCAAGGGGCCGCCTTTTTGTTTTGCGGCTAGCCTTTCCGGGTGATTCGCGAATGTGGCAATTCGTACCACACTTGTGCTAATATCCGCGGCGTTCGGCATTGAGTATGCCTTTGACGAGGAGGAATGCAGGGCCGTGCGGCAACGGCCCGCCGAAGACGGAAACGTCTTTCGGATTATCGGGAGGGAAGTATGGCGCGAATTACGTACACCATCGTTCCTCATGACGGCGGATGGGCCTATAAGGCCGCCGACGCCTTTTCGGAACCCTTTCCCAACCGCGAAACGGCGCTTGCCGCCGCCAAGGCCGCCGCCGCCGAACAGCAAGTCGGCGGCGACGACGAGGAGATCAGCTTCCAGGACGAAGAGGGCCACTGGCACTTCGAACACACGGATGGCGGCGATCGGCCTGAAGCGACCGTCGAAGACGGCTGAAACGGTCAAGGCGACCGGCTCATTGCGAACACATAGCGTTTAGTATTGCGTGCACACCATCTCTCCACGGAGGATATTCGATGCACTACAGCGTTCAGATCTTCACCTGGACCCCGCGGCAGGGTGTCCACCAGGTCGGATCGGCAATCGAGGTGGACGCCCCCAATTCCAAGGCGGCAGCGGTCTCGCTTCTCGGCCTCAGGCTGGAAAACCAGGGATGCGCAACGAAACTCGCCGTCCGCGTCTGGCACGACGACGCCTACCAGGCGGAATGCGATTGTTATTACTACAACAACTGAGCGGCCAGTCTCGCCGGCGCAACGTCTCGCTCTCCTGAGAGCGTCGGATGCGCCTATCCTGTTGATCCTTGAAAACCGATTGCCTGGTGCGGGCGGCGGGGATCGAACCCGCACAGCCAAGGCCGAGGGATTTTAAGTCCCTTGCGTCTACCAGTTTCGCCACGCCCGCATACAGCCTAGATCAAACACTCAGGTCAAACAGTCAAGGGTGATCGGGGGTTTCGGGGTGGACAACGCGCTTAGGCGCGCTGTTCTCTCGTCTTCATGAAAGTGAAGACGGCCGCGGCAATCAGCGCCCCAAGGCCGTAGACGATAAGCGCGTCGACAAACGGCCAGCCCGAATTGAACGAGTAGATGGCGGGTGCGGGAAACAACAGAACCGCCAAACCCGCGAGGCGCGAGGAAAAGACGCTCAAAGCCGAAACCTTCCTCAGCAGCCATCCAATGAGCATGCCCACCACCACCATCGATATCGCTGAAAACAAGCGCCAACATTGGTTCCCCTCATCTAAGCCACCATGGGGACGATAAGCTGACTCGTGTATCATCGATACGGATCATCTTATAGTTGCAATCGACTTGGCGCTTGCGGACGACAGTCAAGCCTTCAGTGTCAAGCGCTCAAGGACCGTGCCCAACCCGCCGAGATCCGCAATCTCGCGAAAACGCGGATGGTCCTCCGGCTTATCGTGGTGTTCGAACGACCAGGTAAGCGCGTGCGGGACATAGACACCCCAGCTTCCGGCACCGAGTGCAGGCACAATATCCGACTTCAGCGAATTGCCGACCATCATGCTTTTCAGCGCTCCATCGCCGTGACGTTTGAAGATGCGCTCGTAGGTGGCGACGGTCTTGTCGCTGACGATCTCGACGGCGTTGAAATAGTCGCCAAGGCCGGAGGCGGCGAGCTTGCGCTCCTGGTCGAAGAGATCGCCCTTGGTGATCATGACAAGTCGAAAATGGCCGTGAAGCGCCTCGAGGGTTTCCTTGACATGCGGCAGCGGCTCGACCGGGTGCACGAGCATGTCGCGCCCAACGGCGAGGATTTCTGCGATGACCGAGGAGGGGACTTTGCCACCGGTAACGTCAACGGCGGTTTCGACCATGGAGAGCACGAAGCCCTTGATGCCGAAGCCGTAGAGCCCAAGGTTGCGCTTCTCTGCGGCAAGCAGCCGGTCGGAGAGATGTTCGGTGTCGGTGTGCGGCCTCAGAAGCTCGGCGAAGCGCGCTTCCGTCAGCCGGAAGAACTGCTCGTTCTGCCAGAGTGTATCGTCGGCATCGAAGCCGACGGTCGTTACAGTATGGGGCATAATATTACGGTCCGGCAATCTTGAAGGGTTGGTCGACGCTGGCACTTTTGCCGCTGTTGACGTCATTGAAGTGGAAGCGCAGCACATAGTCGCCGGCAGGCGCGCCGGAAACGTCGATGGTCAGCGTCGAATAGATTTCCTGGTTTCTGAGGTGGCCGGTGAAGGTGAAATCGCCGAACGCCTTCTGGCCGGCGAGCACGTCGCCCTTCGGATTGAGAATATCGAAATCAACGGTGAAGTGGCTTTCGAGTTGGCCTTTCGTTGCCGAATCCTTCCAGGTGAGGCCGATCGGCTCGATATAGGAGATCAGCGACTCTCCCTCCTTGAAGACTGCGCCCTCGCGCGGATCGTACATGGCGTAGCCAGTCGGCGCCTTGGTCACGAAAACCGCCTTGCCGATCGCCAGCGGCAACGTTTGCGAAAAGTCGCTCATCGCCTGGCGGAGCAGGTCATGGGCTTTCGCCGCGTCGCCGGAAGCCGCGAGCTTTTCGGCCTGCACCGCCGCGTCGGCAAGCGGGCCGGCATGGGCCGCGAGACCAGCCGAAAGCGTCACGGCGGCGGTCAGCATCGCCAGACGACGTATATGTTTCACCATGACGTTCCCCCATCGCCGGTTTCGACCGACTTTCGGCATCTGCTGCACCGAGTCAAGACGATAGGGCCGCCAGGCGAATGGTCAATGCTTCCAGAAGACCGGCGTCAGGATTACCAGCACGGTCAGCACTTCGAGACGACCGAGCAGCATCATCAGCGACAGCAGATAGAGTTCGGGATCGCCGAGCGTCGAGAAGTTGCCGGCCGGCCCGATGATCGGACCAAGGCCCGGGCCGACATTGGAAAGGCAGGTAATGACGGCCGAGGTGGCGGTGACCAGATCGTAGCCGAGCGCTCCCATGGCGAGACTGCCGAGCACCCAGAGCAGCATATAGGTGATGAAGAACAGGAAGATGGAGCGTTGCGTGTCCGCGTCGACGGTGTTGCCGCCATAGCGCACCGCATAGATCGCATTGGGATAGACGATCTTGTTCAGACCCGACCGGATCGCATTGAAGAGCACGATGAAGCGATAGGCCTTGATGCCACCGGCGGTCGAGCCGGAGCAACCGCCCATGAAGGTGGCGATGAAGGCTGCGATGACGACGAAGGGCCCCCAGAGGCTGTAGTCCTGGCTGGCATAGCCGCTGGTCGAGAGGATAGAGGTGATGTTGAAGAAGGAGTGTGCCAGCGCCAGATGGAATTCCACGCCATTGGCGAGCCGATGATAGACGGCAACGGCAATCGAGAAGGCCGAGAGATAGCCGAGGAACACGATGATCTGCGGGTCGCGCAGCGCATCCAGCCTGCCACGGGCGACGAGCACGATCAGGATCGAGAAGGGTAGGCTGCAAAGCGCCATGAAGAAGGTGGCGGTCCAGAGCAGCGGAATGCTGCCGAAATAGGCGAAGGATGCATCATGGGTGGAAAAGCCACCCGTCGCCACCGTCGACATCGCGTGGTTGATCGCATCGAAGCGGTTCATGCCCGTCAGGAAATAGCCGATCGTGCAGAGAAGCGTGATGACGACATAGATCGCGAGGAAAGCGCGGCTGAAGCTCGCGAGCCGGGCAAAGGGTTTGTCGCCGGTGTCGGAGGATTCCATCTTGAAGAACGACATGCCGCCGACCCTGAGATAGGGGATGATGAACAGGCCGAGCACGACGATGCCGATGCCGCCGAGCCAGCACAAAAGTGACCGCCAGAGGAGGAGCCCGGGCGGCGCATCGTCCAGACCGACGATCACTGTCGCACCGGTCGTCGTGATGGCCGAGACGGATTCGAACAGTGCCTGGGCAAAATCGAGCTTCATCGATGACAGCCAGAGCGGGATCGCGCCGACAACCGAGAACACGGCCCACAGCATATTGACGAGAACAAAGCCGAACTTCTTGGAGAAGGGCGGCGGGCCCATGCGCGTCGCCATGAAGGTCGCAAGCGAAAGGCCGCCGACCATGAACGCCGAAGCGGCAAAGATCTGCCAATCCGAATGGCCGTAATAGAGATCGACCATCGCCGGCACCAACATGGCGCAGGCAAGATATATGCCGAGGATCGCCGAAATGTGCACGGCATGCCGGATCAGGGTTGCGTTCAAGCGTTTATTTCCCGGAAGAACAATGTGGCCGTGCCGGTGGAACGGTCAGTGCGTCATTTTCAACGTCGGCCCGATTCGAGTCAAAGCCATGGCTTCGGGCGTTGCGATGTGCAATAGCGACGGCCAGCGACCAACTCAACGGAAGACCGCACGTGATGAAGCAGGATGTCGAAACCGCAACCGAAGCCTTGCGGGAGATCTTCCCGCCGACGCCGCTGCAGCTCAACGAACATTTGAGCGCACGCTACGGTGCGAATATTTACCTGAAGCGCGAGGATCTTTCGCCGGTTCGCTCCTATAAGATCAGGGGCGCCTTCAACTTCTTCCGCAAGGCGATCGGTGCCGGCGCCTCGGGTAAGACCTTCGTCTGCGCCTCGGCCGGCAACCATGCCCAGGGCTTCGCCTTCGTCTGCCGCCATTTCGGCGTTCCGGGTGTCGTGTTCATGCCGGTGACGACGCCGCAGCAGAAGATCGACAAGACCAGGATGTTCGGCGGCGAGTTCATCACCATCAAGCTGGTCGGCGATATCTTCGACCAGTGCTACAAGGCTGCCCGCGACCACGTGGAGGCGATCGGTGGCGTCATGGTGCCGCCTTTCGACCACGCCGACATCATCGAGGGACAGGCAAGCGTCGCGGCGGAAATTGCCTGGCAACTGCCGGAAGAGGTGGTTCCGGATCTCGTCGTGCTGCCGGTTGGCGGTGGCGGTCTTGCCGCCGGCGTCACCGGCTACCTCAAGGATAAGGTTGCAGCCGATCACTTCATCTTCTGCGAGCCGTCGGGTGCGCCGAGCCTGCGCGAAAGCCTGGAAACCGGCAGCGTCGTGACCCTCGATCAGGTCGACAACTTCGTCGACGGTGCCGCGGTTGGGCGCATCGGCGACCTCAATTTCGCGGCACTTCGGCGTTTCTCGCCTGACCAGGTCATGTTGCTGTCGGAGAACGCGATCTGCCAGACGATCATCGACATGCTGAATGTCGAAGGCGTCGTGCTTGAGCCGGCTGGCGCTCTTTCGATCTCGGCGCTGGAAGCGCTGGGACCGGAGACGCTTGCGGGCAAGACGGTGGTCGCGGTCGTTTCCGGCGGCAACTTTGATTTCGAGCGCCTGCCTGACGTCAAGGAGCGGGCGATGCGCCACGCCGGCCTCAAGAAGTACTTCATCCTGCGCATGGCGCAGCGGCCGGGCGCGCTCCGCGACTTCCTCAACCTGCTCGGCGACGAGGACGACATCTCGCGCTTCGAATATCTGAAGAAGTCAGCGCGCAACTTCGGTTCCATCCTGATCGGCATCGAGACAAAACATGCCGAGAATTTCCCGGTGCTGAAGGCTCGCTTCGACGCCGCGGGGCTGCGCTACCAGGACATTACCGAGAACGAGATCCTTTCCAACCTCATCATCTGACGGGAGTGGGCGTCGCGGTCAATTATCGGCACTTAGGCTTTGACAGTGTTGGCCGCGGCGTCTAAGTCTTGGGCATGGCATCGTTTTTCTCGAAATTGTTCGGCCGTTCCGGCAACTCCGAAGACCAGGCGCAGGCAGCACCGGGGAAATCCGAGGCCTATGCGGATTGCACCATCCGTGCGACGCCGATGCGCGAGGGCTCGCAGTTCCGTCTGGCGGGCAACATCGAGAAGGTCTCGGCCGAAGGCGGCGCCAAGGTTCGCAGCTTCATCCGTGCCGATCTCTTCGCGTCCGAGCAGGACGCGATCGACGCGGCGCTGCGCAAGGGGCGCCAGATCATCGACCAGACCGGCCCGTCGCTGTTTTCCGACGACGCCTCGTCGCGCCAGGTCTGAGCCGGCTTGTCTCTTCAAGATAATCTAATGTAAACATAAGCTTGCCTGTCGAAACTCATGTTTTTCGGTAGGAGTGCCGTTGGCTTGTGTCGGCGGTTCAGCCAGCTGGTCGACTGCGCGCCAAGTGCGTGGGCCGCCGCAAGCGGCAGCCCACACTGATCGGTTGGGGGCTCAGAGCTTGATGCGGAAGCGCGCAAAACCCTCGGCGGCGTCGCCAGCGTCCTCGATCGTCACGCCCTTCACCTGTGCCAGGAACTGCCGTGCCTTCGGTCCACTGTCGAATGTCACGCTCGTCCCGGCGAGCGGAGCGAAGGTCCAGTTGGCGTCGGCCGACGGATTGATCGTGCCCTGGTCGATGATGTAGCGCACCACCACATCGCGGTTGGTGTCGGGAGCCACGAACACCACCTTGTCGGCGGTGATGTCGGGGAAGTTGCCGCCGCCGCCGGCCCGGTAGTTGTTGGTGGCGACGACGAATTTCTGCGCCGGATCAATCGCTTGTCCATTGAACTGCAGGTTCTTGATGCGGTTCGATGCGGCGTTGATCGTGTTGCCGTCCTTGTCGAACTTCGGCGGTACGGAAAGGTCGATCTGATAGGTGACCCCGTCGATGACGTCGAAATTGTAGGACGGGAAGCCGCCGTTGATCAGCGGCGCGTCGGAAGCCCCCGGCTTGACCTCGTTGAAGATGCCGGCCGACATTTCCAGCCAGTTGCGCACCTGTTCGCCTGTTATGACCACGGCCTGCACCGTGTTCGGATAAAGGTAGAGATCGGCGACGTTCTTGATCGCGATGTCGCCGGCCGGAACGTCGGTGTAGTAATCGGCGCCGCCGCGGCCGCCGGCCTTGAAGGGGGCCGCGGCTGAAAGCACCGGCAGGTCGCGGTGCTCGGTGTCCTTCAGCATGTCCTTGATGTACCAGGTCTGCGCCTGGCTGACGATCTGGACCGACGGGTCGTCGGCAACCAGGGCGAAGTAGGAATAGAGCGGCGCGCTGGTCTTGCCGACGGGCGTGCGCACATAGGCAAGCGTCGCCTCGTGGTCCTTTTGTGCGGCGGCCAGAACGTCTTGTCGATCGGCGACTTCAGCCACGACTTTCTTTTCAACGCGGCGATAGATTGGCCGCGCTTCGCTTGTCGAGCTGACGACGCGCCAAGCTCCACCCTCACGCTCGATCAAGAGGTCGATCAGGCCGAGATGCGAACCCCAGAAGCCGCCCATGACGCCGGGCTTGCCGGAGATCAGGCCCTTCTTGTTGTCGACGCCGCCAACGCCGTCGAACTTCGGCCCAGGAAAATCGAGATGGCTGTGACCGGTGACGATCGCATCGATACCTTCGATCGCGGCGAGCGGAACGGATGCGTTCTCGAGGTTCTCCGCATAGGCTTCCTGGCCAATGCCGGAGTGGGAGAGCGCCACGACGATGTCGGCGCCTTCCTCGCGCATCTGCGGCACCCAGGCTTCCGCCGCCTTGACGATGTCGCGGGCATCGGCCTTGCCCTCCAGGTGCTTGGCGTCCCAGGTCATGATCTGCGGCGGTACGAAGCCGATGAGACCGATGCGGATCTGATGCTCCTGGCCGGAACCGTCCTTCACCTTGCGGTCGAGGATGACATAGGGCTTCAGGAACAGCTCGTCCTCCCGCGCATTGGCGGCAAGCGCTCCCTTCGTCAGGTTGGCGCAGACGAGCGGGAAGTTCGCCCCGTTCAGCACCTTGAACATGAAGTCCAGGCCATAGTTGAATTCGTGGTTGCCGAGCGTGCCACAGTCATAGCCGAGCACGTTCATGGCCGCGACCACCGGGTGGAGATCGCCGTCCTTCATGCCACGCTGGTAGGCGATGTAGTCGCCCATCGGGTTACCCTGCAGGAAGTCGCCGTTATCCACGAGGATGGAGTTGGTCGCTTCGGCGCGGATGGCGTCGATGATGGAGGCGGTGCGCGCAAGGCCGACCGTGTCGTTCGGCTTGTCGCCGTAATAGTCGTAGGGGAAGACGTGGACGTGCAGGTCCGTCGTTTCCATGATCCTGAGATGCGCCTGGTTGGCGGCAGCGCGAACCGAGAATGGATGCAACATGACGAGTGCCGAGGACGCTGCGGCCCCCGCAAGAAGCGAGCGGCGCGTGAGGTTAAGCGGGGAAGTCATCGATGTCATGCGGTCCTCCATTGATCAAGAATGCGGGTCTTCATGGAAAAGGAATACAATTGGGGGTTTTGTTCGCTGGCGGGCGAACGACGGTGGGTTGGCGCTGAATATGCCGGAAAGCTGGCGTTTCCGAAAGCGGCAGATTTTCGCACTGAAAGGTCGAGCAACAGCGGACACCCGGTAAAGTTTTCTTCAAGTTTCCTGGTTAACGGTGCTTGAGGAAACGGAACCTTCTCAAGCACATGCCAAACGCCAACCTTATTCTCTTCGTCGGCGAGGCACTGGTCTACGTCACGGCGATGATCGGGCTTTTGCACCTTCGTGCCCGGTTGGGTCTCGGGGTCTTTGTCGCGGCCCTCGGCGTCATGCACTTCATCGAGACCTATCTTGCCGCGGTCTTTTATGTGCAACTGCCGTTCGGCGTGATTTCGCCCGGATCGGCCGTGCTGTTCTCCGGTAAGCTGATGATGATCCTCCTCCTCTATGTGAAGGAGGACGCAGCAACGGTGCGCCAGCCGATCTATGGTCTGCTCGCCGGCAATTTCCTGACGGTGGCGCTCAGCCTTCTGTTGCGGCAGCACGATACGGTGTCGATCGTCGCGGAGCGCTCCGCCGACCTCGCCTTCATCGACGAGATGGGGTGGCTGATGGTCTGGGGAACGACGATCCTCTACTTCGATGCGCTGATGATCATCCTGCTCTACGAGCGCCTCGGGCGGTGGTTGCGTCACTTCGTGACCGTCCGTTTCCTCATCTGCGGTTTCGTGGTGCTCACCTTCGATCAGGCCGCCTTCTATGCGGCGCTGCGTTGGTGGAACGGCGCGCCGGCCGAGGTCTTCTGGGGCGGCTGGATGGCGAAAATGCTGGCAGCACCCTTCTATGCCATTGCCGTCGGCCTTTATCTCAACCTCTCGCGCCACCCGTCGCTTGCCATGTCGGACCGGCCGCTTGGCGACATCTTCAACACGCTGACCTTCCGTGAGCGCTACGAGGACCTCTTGTCGCGCTCCGGGCAGGACACGCTGACGGGCTCGCTCGACCGCAGCCGGTTCGAGGCCGAGGCACCGGCAATGCTGCGCGCCGCGAGCGCCGAAAACGCAGCCGTGACGCTGATGATCATCGACGTCGACCACTTCAAGGGTGTGAACGATCGATTTGGCCACCTGGAAGGGGACCGTGTGTTGCAGCGTCTGGTGGAAACGGTGAAGTCGAAATTGCGCCCGGTCGACCGGCTGTTTCGCTATGGCGGCGAGGAATTCGTGATCCTGTGTCCGGCAATGATGCATGCCGATGCGCTGCGCCGCGCCGAGGAGATCCGGATTGCGATCTCAGATCAGATTGCGACGCCGGACGGTCGCTCGGTTACGGCGAGTATCGGGCTTTCTTCGACGCCTGCCGATGGGGTCTCTGTCGAGGATTTACTGGCGCAGGCCGATCTGAGGCTCTACGCCGCCAAGGGACGCGGCCGCAATTGCGTCGTCGGCCGATAGGTTTTCGGCCGCTTTCAGATGCCGACATTCGGCCGATCGATGATTTCGCGCAGCGAGAAGCTGGAATTGATCTTCACCACATGGGGCAAGGCCGAAAGCCAGTCACGGTGAATGCGTTCGTAGTCTTGCAGATCCTTGGCCGCGACCCGCAGGATGTAGTCATATTCTCCCGACATCAGGTAGCAGACAAGCACGTTCGGACAGAGCTTTACCGCTGCCTCGAATTCGGCGAGCGTCTTTGCGAACTGCCCCGAGAGCGAAATATGCACGATGACCATGATCTGGTAGTCGAGCGCCTTATGGGCGATCCGCGCATGATAGCCGGCGATCGTTCCCGATTTTTCCAGGATGTCGACGCGCCGAGAACAGGCGGACGGAGAGAGTCCGACCTTCGCTGCGAGGTCGGCATTCGAGATCCGGCCGTTCTGCTGAAGAATGCGCAGAATCGCATGATCGATGGCATCAAGTTCGCTCATTCGTGATTTCCCTCAATCCTGCGCCTATTGTCGCAACATTCTTCGAAATCAATGCGCGCTGGCTTTCGTCTTTGCAAGGACATTCGATTGTCGGCGTGTTTTGCTGATTGCCTCGTCAAAAGCGGCGCAAAGCCCAACAGGAGAGGAACGCAAGGATGCGTGTCGGTTGCCCGAAGGAAATCAAAAACCATGAATATCGTGTCGGCCTGACGCCCGGCTCGGTGCGTGAATATGTTGCCCATGGCCACGAGGTAATCGTGGAGACCAAGGCCGGGGCAGGGATCGGCGCGGACGACGATGCGTACCGTGCCGCTGGCGCGAAAATCGTCGCGACGGCGAAGGACGTGTTCGAAAAGTCGGACATGATCGTCAAGGTCAAGGAGCCGCAGCCCTCCGAATGGGCGCAACTGCGCGAAGGCCAAATTCTCTATACCTATCTGCATCTTGCGCCCGATCCGGAACAGACCAAGGGCCTGTTGAATTCCGGCGTCACGGCGATTGCCTATGAAACCGTCACCGACGATCGCGGCGGCCTTCCGCTGCTTGCGCCGATGTCGGAAGTTGCCGGGCGCTTGGCGATCCAGGCCGGTGCGACCTCGCTGCAAAAGGCCAATGGCGGCCGCGGCATCCTGCTCGGCGGCGTGCCGGGCGTGCTGCCGGCCAAGGTGACCGTCATCGGCGGCGGTGTCGTCGGCCTGCATGCCGCCCGCATGGCGGCGGGTCTTGGCGCTGACGTCAGCATCATCGATCGCTCGATCCCGCGTCTGCGCCAGCTCGACGATCTCTTTGCCGGCCGCGTGCACACGCGCTATTCGACCATTGACGCGCTGGAAGAGGAAGTGTTTTCAGCCGATCTTGTCATCGGCGCCGTGCTCATCCCGGGGGCAGCAGCACCAAAGCTTGTGACCCGCGAAATGCTGACCGGCATGAAGAAGGGGGCTGTCATCGTCGATGTCGCCATCGACCAGGGCGGCTGCTTCGAAACCTCGCATGCCACGACCCATTCCGATCCGACCTATGAAGTCGACGGCATCGTGCATTACTGCGTTGCGAACATGCCGGGTGCCGTGCCGGTGACCTCGGCGCATGCGCTCAACAACGCGACACTGCATTATGGTCTGCAACTCGCCGACAAGGGCCTGAAAGCGATTGCCGAAGACCGGCATCTGCGCGCCGGCCTCAACGTGCACCGCGGTCGCGTCACAAACGCACCCGTCGCTGAAGCACTCGGCTATGATGCCTATGCGCCGGAAGCGGTGCTGAACGTCGCCTGACGGAATTGATCCAGCGGCCCGGCAGCGATGCCGGGCCGGTTGCCACGAAGGCGTCAGGCGGTGACGATCCGGCACTGGTAGCAGCTGTACTTGGTCGAGCGCACATGGACGGCTGAAATGTCGGATCGTGCCAGCAGTTCATTCGCTCGAGTTTCAAGCTGTTCCCTGGTGATGACGTCACCGGTCCCATAGACGATCCGTTCGTCGGGGCCGTAGCCGCGCAGGAGATAGCTGTCACGCGAGCTCAGGATCGGCGGCAGGGTTTCGCCATCATGCGCCGGGCACGCCTCGGCGTGCATGAACACCGGGCCGGTTTCCGCATAAGGCTGCAATGAGGAAAACGGTCGAAGCGCGAAAACCAAATAGGGCGCGCCGGCTTCGACATAATCCAGGCAATGACGGCACGGTACGCCGTCGCCATCGGAGATCTGTCGCTCCGGCGCATTGCCATACGCGTCCAGCCCGCCCTCTCTCATCCGGCGGGCTTCCGCGTCAGACATCGGAATATAGCGCAGCGACATCGTGTATCTCCTTGATCGGCTTGAATTGTTCGATCAGGAGAGTGCACCGGCCGCAGCCATCGGGACACCCGGAACTTGCCGGATGGTGTTCGTCAGAGGTTTTTCACCAGGCTCAGAAGCTCGGCATCGGTCAAAGGCTCGACCGTGGCCTCGCGGGTCGCGACTGGCGAGAAGCCGAATTGCTGATAGAGCTGCAGCGCGCGGGGATGGTCGAGGTTGTTGGTGGTCACCTTCAGCTTGCTCGGATTCAGCGCCCAGGCGGCAAACAGCGTCTGCAGCAGGAACCATTTGCCGAGCCCGAGGCCGAGTGCGTGTTCCATCAGCCCGAAATGCACAAGTTCGACCACATCGTCGTCGCCCTGATGCAGTTCGAAGAATCCGGCCGGCGCGCCGTTGACGTAAAGAACCGTCACGCTCCTCCGCTTGTCGCCAAGCAGTGCTGCCAGATCCTCGTCGCTCATCCGCAGCCGTTCGGTCCAGTGCCAGCGACGTCCGACGCGCAGATAGAGAAACCGATAGTAGCCGAGCGGAATGTCGGAGACGCGCAGGATCGCCGTCTGGATATTGACCGGCATCGGCAGGCTCTGCTTCGGCGGAGCGGTCATTTCGAGTTCGGTGACGTGCGCCGTCAGTGAGGCGAGCTTCGGAGGGCGCATGGCGTCACTCGCGACCTGTGACGACGGCGGTGTCGGTGCGGCCACCCCATTCCGACCAGGATCCGTCATAGAGCGTGTTGTCGGTGTGGCCGAGCGACTGTAGCGCCAGGGTGATGATGGCGGCAGTTACGCCCGATCCGCAGGTCGTGACCACGGGCTTCGAAAGATCGACGCCGGCCGCTGCGAAGGTCTGGCGGAGGCTCTCAAGATCCTTGAGCTTCCCGTTTTCCGAAAAGACGCCTGAAGGAAGGCTGTGGGCGCCGGGCATGTGACCGGAACGAAGGCCGGCACGCGGCTCGGCTTCCTCGCCATAAAAACGCGGGGCGCCACGGGCATCGGCGATCTGGATCGCGCCGTCGGCGACGATCTGCTTCATTCCGGCCAAGGAGGTAACGGCGCTGGGCGTAAAGCTCGGCTTGAACGTGGCCGGCTTGGGCGAGGGCACATCCGTGCTGACGGGTCGGCCTTCCCGGTTCCAGCCGTCCATGCCGCCATCGAGCACATAGACATTCTTGGCACCCATGATGCGCAGTTCCCACCAGACGCGCGGCGCCGTCATGATGCCCGGGCCGTCATAGACGACGATCGTATCCGTCTCGCTGACGCCAAGCGTACCGACGGCTTCGGCAAAGGCTTCCGGCGAAGGCAGCGTATGCGGCAGGCCGCTCGTATGGTCGGCAATGGCATCCTGGTCGAAGAAGACAGCACCGGGAATGTGGCCGGCGTCGTATTCCACCTTCGGGTTGCGTTTCTGTGCCGGCAGGTACCACGACGCGTCGAGGATCCGGATCGAGGGATCGCCGAGGCGCTCCTGCAGCCAATCGGCGGAAACGACAAAGGCGCTCTTGTTGTTGGTCACGATCGCAACTCCTTACTCAAACTGATGCGCGGTCTTCGGCGGTGCCGAAGCGGATACGGAACCGGCGGTTCTCCTTACCCTTTTTCTCGATCTTGGCGATGTGGATGGCGCCGACTTCCTGCGTCTCCGACACATGCGTACCGCCGCAGGGCTGGCTGTCGACCGCCGAGTTCTCGCCGATGCAGACAAGGCTGACGCGCCCCAGGCCGATCGGCGGGCGAACATTCTTCGACTTGACGATGCCGGGGTTGGCGGCCAACTCGTCGTCGGTAATCCACTGAACGTAAACGGGGTGGTTTTCGTCGACGAGCTTCATCAGCGCTGTTGTGACCTCGTCCCGGTCGATCGTCTCGTTCATGTCGAAATCGACACGGCTCTCGTCCTCGCCGACCGACGCTCCGGTGATCGGGAAGGGGCAGACGACCGAAAGCAGATGGCAGGCCGTGTGCATGCGCATCAGCCGGTAGCGGCGCGGCCAGTCGATGTGCAGAACCAGCTTCTCGCCGATCTCGGGCGCCGGCTGGCCCTCGGCCGGCACATGGATGATGATATCCTTGGTCTCCCCATGGCGGGCGACCGCGATGTCGATGCGGCTGCCATCGGCGCGCTCCAGAAAACCCGTGTCGCCAGGCTGGCCGCCGGAGGTGGCATAGAAGCAGGTCTGATCAAGCTCGATCCCGCCATCTTCGAGGATTCCGGTGACGCTGGCCTCACATGTCGAGAGGTAGAAGTCGTCACGGAAGAGGGCAGTCACGGTCCTGGTCATCGCATTCCTATCCAACTGATTCGTATGGCACTGCAATGTTGGAAGCCGTCTTCAACCACGTCGGCACCGGCAGCCCCTTGGAGGCGAGGAAGTCCGGGTTGAAGAGCTTCGACTGATAGCGGTTACCATAGTCGCACAGGATCGTCACGATCGTATGTCCCGGCCCGAGGTCCTTGGCGAGCCGCACGGCCCCGGCGATGTTGATGCCCGTCGAGCCACCCACGCAAATGCCTTCCCGCTCGATCAGGTCGAAGACGTAAGGCACGGCTTCCGAATCGGGAATCTGGTACGAGAAGTCGGGAGTGAAGCCTTCCAGATTGGCGGTGATTCGGCCCTGGCCGATGCCCTCGGTGATCGAGCTTCCTTCGGATTTCAGTTCGCCATTGGCGTAGAAATTGTAGAGGGCCGCCCCTTGCGGGTCCGCCAGGCCGATCTTGACCGAGGGGTTTTTCGCTCTGAGGCCCTGGGCGACGCCGGCCAGCGTGCCGCCGGAGCCGACAGCGCAGATGAAGCCGTCGACCTTGCCGTCCGTGTCGCGCCAGATCTCGGGCGCCGTGGACTCCACATGGGCGTCACGGTTGGCGACGTTGTCGAACTGGTTGGCCCAGATCGCCCCGTTTGGCTCGGTCTTGGCCAGTTGCTCGGCGAGGCGGCCGGAGATCTTCACGTAGTTGTTGGGGTTCTTGTAGGGAACGGCCGGCACTTCGACCAGCTCGGCGCCGAGCAGCCGCAGGGCGTCCTTCTTTTCCTGGCTCTGGGTTTCCGGAATGACGATGACGGTGCGGTAGCCGAGCGCCTGGCCGACCAGCGCCAGGCCGATGCCGGTATTGCCGGCCGTGCCTTCGACGATGACACCGCCCGGCCGCAACTGGCCGGTGCGCTCCGCATGGCGAATGATCCAGAGCGCCGCGCGGTCCTTCACCGATTGTCCGGGGTTCAGAAACTCGGCCTTGCCGAGGATCGTGCAGCCTGTCGCGTCGGATACGGATTTCAGCCGGATCAGAGGCGTGTTTCCGATTGCTTCGAGCACGGACGGGAAAATGGCCATTTTCAGAACCTCGTGTTTGAGGACAGGCACCGCGGTAAGGCGGCACGTACCAGGTAAAAGCGAACGGCGGCCAGCGAATATCGACAACGTTCCGGGACCGCCGAAATGTTGGCGTGTTTTCGGCTCAGCCTGCACTTCAGGCAAGAAATAGCGTTTCGCCGTCGCTCTGTCCCGAACAAAAATCGTCTCCAGGGACTGCGAGAGCCGGCGGCAAGGAGCGCTGCCGCGAAGAAGGGCCGGGCAAGTCATTTTTCGCCCACAGAAGGAGATGCGTACGTGTTTCCCGGCGCGTGCCGAGGAGTGAGTGATGAGTATTCAATCTACGAAATCGGAACAGAAACTGGCTTGGGTGACGGGCGCAAGCTCGGGAACCGGGCGGGCACTGGCGCTCGCGCTGGTGCGGGAAGGCTATTCCGTCGTCGTGACGGCGAGAAACCACGACAGGCTCGTGGACCTGCAGCATGAAGCAGCAAGCGAAGGGCGGATCACCGTGCTCGACGGCGATGTCACTGACCCTGCCGACATGGAGCGGGTGATGGCGGCGATCGAATATGATCACGGGCACCTTTCGCTCGTGGTGCTGAACGCCGGGGTCGCGCTGCCGGTGCGCGGAGACGAGCTTCACCGCGAGGCCTTCGAGAAGAGCTTTGCCGTCAACCTCAACGGCGTCGTCAACTGTCTCTTGCCGGCGGTGGACCACATGAAGACGCAGGGGTACGGACACATCGCCATCGTCTCGTCGGTGGCCGGCTACGGCGGACTGCCGACCAGTGCCGCCTATGGCGCCACCAAGGCCGCGCTGATCAATATGGCGGAAAGCCTGAAGTTCGATCTCGACCGGCTCGGCGTCCGGCTGCAGATCATCAGCCCCGGCTTCGTCGATACGCCCGGGACCGCGCGCATTCGCTTTCTGCGACCGGCGCCGGTGAACAGTGAAGAGGCGGCAAGGCGCATCGTTGCCGGCCTGAAGTCGCGAAGGTTCGAAATTGCCTTCCCACGCCGGTTTGCCTACGCGGTGAAGCTCATGGACCTGCTGCCCTACAGCCTCTATTTCCGCCTGCTGAACTGGCTGACCCGCGGCAAGGCGGAGGCCATGGAAGGACAGAAGCGCGCCGGACCCGGCGGCCGCCCGCGTCAGGCGGTGTGAAGCACTAGCACCGCGCCGAAGATGAGCGCCAGTCCGACCCAGCCGATCGGCTTCAGCTTCTGACCGAACAGGAAGCGGCCGCAGATGGCCGTCCCGAAGATCCCGGTTGCGCCAAGCACCGCATAGGCGATGGCGAGCTCCATGCCCTTGATGGCTTCCGCTAGGAAGGCAAAGGCGGCGAGCACTAGCAGAATCGAAAGGATGCCCCAGCCGCGGCGGGCGAACCCTTCCGATTTCGTCGAGGCGAGGTTGGCCGCAATATCGAGGATGCCGGCCACGACCGCGAGAACGAAGTAGATGCTAGGCGCGCTCATCGGTGGCTCCTTCACGCGCTGCCTCGTCCTCGTCATGATACTCGCCGGCATTGACGAGCAGGATGCCGACGATCGCCATCGAAAGCCCGAGCATTTCGCGTCCGGTCAGCACATGGCCGAAGACGAAAACCGAAACCAGGGTGATGATGGCGACGCCCGAACCTTCCCAGATCGCATAGGCGACGCCGACCGATATCGTCTTCACCGCCTTTGCCAGGAAGACGTAGGAGAGTGCGATCGAGACATACATGACGATGTGGCCGAGATAGGAGCCGCTTTCGGAAGCGGCCTTCATCACCGTCAGGCCCACCACTTCGGTCGCGATGGCGAGCGCGAGGAAAAACCATGCAAGACGCATGCTGTACCTTTGAACAGAAACTTGGATCGACCGCCTCTTAAGCGCTACGGGTGACGCGGTAAAGACGCGCCGTGCGCTTCACTCGAAGACGATCTGCCGGACGTCGATGTTGCGGGCACGGAACCCGGCCTCGCAGTAGTAGAAGTAGAACTCCCACAACCGCTTGAAGCGCAGGTCGAAGCCGAGCGGCTCGATCCTGTTCCAGACCGCCCAGAACCGCTCCCGCCATTCGCCGAGTGTGCGGGCATAGTCGACGCCAAAGCCGAAGTCGTTGATCATCCGCAGGCCGACATTGCGGCCAAGCTCGACCAGATGCTCGCGCGTTGGCAGCATGCCGCCCGGGAAGACGTATTTCTGGATGAAATCCGGATTGGAACGATACTCCTCGTAGGATTCGGGCTTGATCGTGATGATCTGCAGTCCGGCCTTGCCCCCGGGTTTCAGGCACCGCTTCAGCTGCGAGAAATAGGTTGCCCAGAATTTTTCGCCGACGGCCTCGAACATCTCGATCGAGACGATGCGGTCATAGGTACCCTTTTCTTCACGATAGTCCTGGAACTTCAATTCGACCCGGTCGGCAAGGCCCGCACGCTGCATGCGTTCGCGTGCGAAGGCCAGTTGCTCGCGGCTGATCGTCAGCCCCGTGACCTTGCAGCCGATTTCCGTTGCCGCGAACTCGGCAAAGCCGCCCCAGCCGCAGCCGATCTCAAGCACATGATCGCCGGTGCGCAGGTTCGTCGCTTCCGCGAGCGCGCGGTATTTGGCTTTCTGCGCTGAGCGAAGATCATTGGCGCCCGTTGCATAAAGCGCAGACGAATAGGTCATGCTCGGATCCAGCCATTCGCTGTAGAAGGCGTTGCCGAGGTCGTAATGGGCCGAGATGTTGCGGCGCGCGCCGGAGTGGGTGTTGGCATTGCGCCAGTGCAGGAACTTGTCGAAAAGGCGAAGGAGCCCGCGCGCACGGTTCGGAAAATTCCTGCCGATTTCGGCGTTGACGAGGAACAGTTCGAGAAAGGCGCCGACATCGGGACTGTCCCAGTCGCCGTCGATGTAGCTTTCCGCAGCCCCGATGGTGCCGCCCGAGATAGCACGCTGCGGCAGGTTCCAGTTGTTGAGGTTGAGGATGGCGCTGGGGCCGGCCCTGGCGCCTTTGATCACCAGCCTGCGGCCGTCTGGCGTGGCGAGCATCAACGTTCCCACCTGAAGGTGCACCAGGGCGCCAAGCACCATGCGCGCCTTGAGCGGGAAATCCCGCACGGCCGTCGCCAGATTTTCGGAAGATAGCTCCACCGCACCGGCAAATGCAGCAAAATCGGCTTCCAGGTTACGCATACACCACCCCCTCAGCTGTTGCATCCGTAACGTGAGCCTAGCCGCAATCGGGCGAGACGCCAACTGAGGAATTCTACCGGAGGCTCTACGTCTCCTCGGAGAGTCCCGCTGCGCTTGTGATCTGCCGGAAGGCTGCCAGTGCCCGATCGCGGGCAAGGGCATGGTCGACGATCGGTTTCGGGTAGGTCGTGCCGAGTTCGATGCCGGCTTCGGCAAGGGTCGTGGCGGGCGCTGCAAAGGGGCGATGGACATAGCGCGGGTGGAGGCGCTCCAGCTCCGGCACGAAGCGCTTCACATAGAGACCGTCGGGATCGAATTTCTCCCCTTGCAGGACCGGGTTGAAGATGCGGAAGAACGGTGCGGCGTCCGCGCCCGATCCGGCGACCCATTGCCAGCTTGCGGCATTGTTGGCCGGATCCGCGTCGACCAGCGTGTCACGGAACCAGGCTTCTCCCTTGCGCCAGTCGACGAGCAGGTCCTTGATGAGAAAGGAGGCGACAATCATGCGAACGCGATTGTGCATGTAGCCGTGGCGCCATAGCTGGCGCATGCCGGCATCGACGATCGGGTATCCGGTGAGCCCTCTGGTCCATCGAGTAAAATCGTCCTCGTCGTTCAGCCAGTGGAAGCGGTCGAATCGACGGTCGAGGTTGCGGCGGCCAAGCTCCGGATAATGAAACAGCAGATGATAGGAGAATTCGCGCCAGGCGAGTTCCTTGCGGAAGGTGGCCGCCCCTTCGCCGCTATCGGCCTGGGGCCCAGCTGCCGCATGCCAGGCCTGCGCCGGCGAAATTTCGCCAAAGGCGAGATGAGGCGAGAGCAGGGATGTGCCATCCGCGTCGGGAATGTCGCGGCAGCGTTTGTAGGCGTCGAGCTTCTCATCGACGAATTCTTCGAGACGGGTGGCCGCACCGTCTTCGCCCGGCGTCCAGACCTCGCTGAATGTCGCCGCCCAGTCCGGTTTCGTCGGCAGCAGCGACCAGTCGTCAAGGCGTTCCGATCGCGGCCATGCTCCCGGGGCTGCGATATGGTGCGGCCGGTCGATCGGCGGTGCCAGCTCGTTTTTCAGTTCGAGCGCGCGCCAGAACGGCGTGAACACGCGGTAGGGGCCGCCCGTCGTCGTCAGCAGCCGCATGGGCTCATGCAGCAATTGTCCTGCAAAGCTCTCCGTGATGATTCCCCGCTCGGCCAGCGCCTTCTTGAGCGCGGTATCCGTGGCGATGCCGTTCGGGTCGTAGCGCCGGTTCCAGTAGATGCGCTCCGCACCGCTTGCGCGCGCAATCTCGACAATCACGTCAAGCGGCGCGCCTGATCGAAGAACGAGGCGAGAAGCGTGCCGCGCGAGACTTGCGCCCAAGGCCTCGAGCGAATGGTGCAGCCACCACGCCTGCGCCGCCCCGAGCGCACCGTTGCCGCTGTCGGCGGGTTCGCGAATATAGAGGGGAATGACGGCTGCCTCGCCGGCGGCAGCCGAGAGGGCGCGATTGTCGGCCAGGCGGAGATCCTTGCGGAACCAGACGATGATGGGCGGCGCCGCGGCCTTTGTCATGAAGAACCATCGGGAGGTTGGGGATTGATCACCTGGAGAACATAGGTGCAAAATGAAAAAGAGCCATTCGCATCGCTGCAAATGGCTCTTTTAGAAAGTGGCTCCCCGGGCCGGATTCGAACCGGCGACCTGTCGATTAACAGTCGAATGCTCTACCGCTGAGCTACCAGGGATCATCCGCGCCGCTGTTGTGCTGTGCGCTTCAGAAGTGAGGCTGCTAATACGCATGCTTTTCTGATTTGCCAAGCGCTTTTTTCAAAAAAAATGACAAGTTCCGTTGCGAGGCTGTGGAGAAGTCCCCAATTGTGGGAAAACACGCCGGATAGGGAATGATGAATAAAAACAGGAAGCAGACGCATTTCGGCATTGATCCGCAAACACGACAGATCGTGCTGGGAAAATGGCGTATCGCGTTGCCCGACTCGCCCCTGCTGCGCATCCTGCTGGGTTCGCTGCTGGTGTTTTGTGGTTTTCTCGGTTTCTTGCCCGTGCTGGGCTTCTGGATGATACCGTTGGGCCTGATCGTGCTTTCCCACGACATTCCCTCGGTTCGCCGCCGCCGTCGTCGTCTGGCCGTCTGGTGGGCGCGCTGGCGCGGGAAGGCCAACTCGTCGAACGGCTCCTGAGGCGGACGCCGATTTAACGATCTTGTTGTCGAGGGCAGGGCGGTCGGCAGTTTTGGCCGTCCCGTAGCAATTCCGAATCTCTCAACAAGGGCCGTGGCCGCGCAGGCGAATGACCGGTTCCTGGCGGTCTTCCCCTCTGTTGGGGTGCCCTCGAAAACTTTTCGGCAACCCATCAAACGCATAATGCGGTCTCGAATCAGGATGGGGACCGATGGCCAAAGCCACTACGAAACGTCGACGCCGCAGTTCGGGCCGAAGCACCAGCAAACAGGGCGGCATGGCGCCGTGGTATCTGGCCGCAGCGCTCACCCTTGGCGGCGTCATGGCCTACGACCATCGCGCCGAGTTGCGGCACTGGCCGGTGGTTTCCGATGTCATGGCCTTTGCATCGCGATCGGAAACGAAGCCGAAGCCTCAGCGCGCGGTTCCTGAAGCGCAGGAGCGCGTTGCCCAGCAGGCGGATAGGCACAAACCGAATCCGAAGCCCAACCCGGCGACGAAGGTTGCCCTGGCCGCCCCGGTGCCGTCGGTGAATGTCGGCGTCACGCCGCCAACCCCTCTCGTGCGGCCGAATGAAGAGGTGAAGACGGCATCCATCCGTACCGATCAGTTCTATTTTTGCGGCATTCGCAACGACAACTGCGTGATCGATGGCGCGACCTTCGTCTTCCATGGCGAGACGATCCGCGTCGCCGATGTCGATGCGCCGCGAATCCGCCAGGCAAGCTGCGACAAGGAGCGTTCGCGCGGCTTCTACGCCAAGCAGCGCCTGCGCGAATTGCTGAATGCAGGCGACTTCAGGCTGATCTCGGCGGGAGGGCGATCAGATGCCAAGGCCGGCGAGAAACTGCGCCTGGTCACCCGCGGTGACCAATCTCTTGGACGTGTACTCGTTTCCGAGGGGCTCGTGCGGCCGTGGGAAGGGCGCCCGACGCCCTGGTGCTGAGATCAGCTGGGAGACGATCGGCGGACATCGTCGATCGTTCTGTGGAAAGTATCCGTCCTGCAAATCGACGGCGCGTTTTTCAGAAAATGCCTCTTGCGGTTTTTCTGCAATCATTCTAAATCCGCGCCAACGCTTGGTTATCCGAGCTGTGAGGCCTCGTGGCGGAGTGGTGACGCAGAGGACTGCAAATCCTTGTACCCCGGTTCAATTCCGGGCGAGGCCTCCAATAATCTCACCTCGTTAAATTTGGTTTGGCGTTCTGCCTTAGGGCAGCGCGGTAAAATTCGCGACACGTCCGCGCAAGCCACGTCGCCTATGCCTCCGTCGGATCTTATCGCTTCGGTGAATTCGGTAGAGGGGGAACGATGACTCCGCTGAGATCAACCGTATCGGTAGCGTCCGTCAACATTAAGAACGGAGGCAATGGCATCAATGAAAAAGAGACTGATCCTGACGGCGTTGGCGTGTTTTGCGGCGACCGCTATGGAGGCGCGCGCGGACGACCTGGTTTTCCAGCTGAAGAACAACACCGGCGCGGTACTGACGAATTTCTATACGTCGCCGGTCGGCGTCAATGAATGGGAAGACGATGTTTTCGGTCGGCAGGTCCTGAACCCCGGCGAGAGCATGGAGATCACCATTGCCGACGGGCGGGACGTCTGCAAATACGACATGCGATTCGAATTCGAGGAAGGCTCGGCCCTCGATACGACCGAGGACACGCAGGATCTCTGCGAACTCGGCGAATACACGATCCACGAATAAGCGATCTGGATTTCAGGTCGCCTTAAACGGAAAGAGCCTCGCCACTTTCAGTGGCGAGGCTCTTTTGATTCGGCGTTCTGCCTGGAATTCAATGGTAGCGGCGGATCAGCCCGACGAGCTTGCCCTGGATCTTCACGCGATCCGGTCCGAAAATGCGCGTCTCGTAGGCGGGGTTGGCCGCTTCGAGCGCAATCGACGCGCCCTTGCGACGGAAGCGCTTCAGCGTCGCTTCCTCGTCGTCCACGAGCGCCACGATGATGTCGCCGGGATTGGCCGAGTTGCCGTTGCGGATGATCACCGTGTCGCCATCGAAGATGCCGGCCTCGATCATCGAATCGCCCTTTACTTCGAGGGCGTAATGCTCGCCGCTGCCGATCATGTCGAGCGGAACGGTAATGTCATGGGTGTTGTTCTGGATCGCCGAGATCGGCACGCCGGCAGCGATGCGCCCCATCACCGGGACGGAAACAGACGTGCTTTCGGCGACCGGCGCCGGCTTCGGCGTGGCAGGAGCGGCGGCCGGCGGCTTTCCGAGGCTGCCCTCGATCACGCTCGGCGAGAAGCCCCTGCGCGGCTGTTGCTGGCCGGCGGCGTAGGCTTCCGGAAGCTTGATGACTTCGAGCGCGCGCGCCCGGTTCGGCAACCGGCGAATGAACCCGCGTTCTTCGAGCGCCGTGATCAAACGGTGAATGCCGGACTTCGACGCAAGGTCGAGCGCATCCTTCATTTCATCGAAAGACGGCGGTACGCCCGACTCCTTCATGCGTTCGTGGATGAACAGAAGCAATTCCTGTTGCTTGCGGGTCAGCATGGCACGTCGCTCCAGAGGCGTGAAACAAATCAAGAACAGACACTATCTGTTCCATATGTGTTCCGCAAGTGCCTAAAATTCCGTGAATTCAGGCAATTGGCTGCTTCTGTGGGGGGCGATTGGTCACTTTTGCGGGAGCGGGGCGGTTTTCGGCGACGGTTGCGTCCCAAAACAGCGCCGGGCAGGTCAATCGCGCGCGTGATTCGAACGAATCGCGGCTCTCTTCGCGGAGAGACTTAAGTCGCTTGCGAGGCCGAGCAGGCGTCTTCGAACTCCTTCACCGTTTCGGCGCTGTTGTCTTCCGGAAGCACTGCGTCGGCCGCATCGGTCGCAACGGGCGTATCGCCGTCATAAACGAAGGACTGGATGTAGAAGGCGAGCGCGCCCTTCCAAACATTGCGTCCATCGATCTGATGGCACGGCACGGCCCGTTCGAAATCGGTCTGGAGTTCATCCACCGTCGCGGCACTGAGCTTGACGTCAGGCATATTGGGCGATGCGACTATCGAAGCGAGAAGCAGGGCGGCAAGCACGGTGATCGTCCACTTGATGAAGGGGTGGGACTACGGGTTGGTAAACGATGTGAACCGCGCTTTCGTTCCGAAGTCCAGCAAGCATGGCGATCACTCTGCCATGTTCAACAGCTCTTTGCCCGCAGGCTGTGGCTGATTTGCGCCAGCCGCTCGATCTCAACCTCGTCTCGGCCGTTCTTCATGGACCGGCGCGGAGAATGCATCGGAGCTGCCAGCTTTCGCATCGGGCCTGGGGCGCGCAAAAATCCCTGCGGGGAAGGGCCTTCACCGTCTCGACAGGCCTCTAAAAAAAGATAACTTTGCGTGGAAAGTGGGGTGGTTGCATGCATAGATTGTCGTTGGTGGTGCTCGGCCTGTTGCTCACGGCTGGAGCGGCGTCTGCCGAAGAAGGGCGTTCGAATATCTGGAAACGGATCAACGCCTGGACGGTGGGATCCGATCGCTCCCTGGGCGGCTCGTGTTACGCGGCGACGAGCTATGACGCCGGCGCTATCCTTCGTATCGGCTTTTATCCGCGGGGATCGACGAACCTGGCGTTTCTTTCGATCGGCAATGCCGAATGGAAGTCCATCGAGCCGCAGCGGGAATACGATGTTGCCTTGCAGCTCGACCGTGGTCGTCAGTGGCCGGCCGTTGCGTTCGGTGTTGATCTGACCGGCGCCAGGGCCCTTGTCGTCAACTTTTCCAACACCGACTTCTTTACCGAATTCGTTCGCAAGAACACCTTGGCGCTGGCCTTCGAGGGGCGCGTCGTCGCGAGCCTCAGCCTGCGTGATTCGATGAAGGCGGTAAGCGAGATGTTCAAGTGCCAGGAGGCGGTGAGCGCCTTGATCCCGAATGGCGGTCAGGGAGCGGCGAACGATCCCTTTGCGGGTGCCGGTGGCAATGCGCCGAACAACGATCCCTTTGCCGGCGGCGGCCAGACCAAGTCGTCGAAAGATCCTTTCGCCATGTGATGGGCGCGTCCGCTTGCCGCAGAGAGGTGAATATTCCTAAAATATTGCCTGGGATCGGCTAGGTACCCTCGACAGTGACGGGGGGACCTATCAAAATGCGGGCAAACGGGGGTTTTGCATGCGTAGATTGCTGGTCGGATTGGTAAGCTGTCTGATCGCCGCGGGATCGGCCGCGGCTGAGGAGTCCGAAATCATCAAGTGGAAGGATGTCGACGGCTGGACCGTTGCTTCCGACACCTCGATGGAGGGCTCCTGCTTCATCTCATCGGTATTCGACGGCGGGGTCACCTTGCGCCTTGGGTTCTATCCCAAGGGCTCCGAGTCGCCGCTCTATATGAGCTTCGCCAGCGACGACTGGAGGTCGCTCGAGGTCGGCAAAGAGTACGACCTGACCTTCCGCTTCGACAAGACCGATCCCTGGAGCGCTTCGGCGACCGCTGCCGGTGATGCGAGCGGAAAGTTTCTGTTCGTGAACGTCACCGACGCCGAGTTCCTGACGGGCTTCGTGCGCAAGCGGGCCTTGGCCATCGCGTTTGAAGATCGCGTCATCGCAAATCTCAGCCTGCGCGGCACCGGCCCGGCGGCCGACGAGCTGATGAAGTGCCAGCGGGCGGTCGACGAGATTATCGCCGACGAGGGCCGCAAGTCCAAGGAGAAGAAAGCCGACCCGTTCAATGCACCGAGCGAGAAGCGCTCGGCGCGGGATCCGTTCAGCCTCTGAAAGCAGGTGGCCACGGGATCGGGCAGCGTTTCGCGAAGGCCGGACGGTGGCTTAGCATGGCGGTGTCCCCAGAGAGACTCGAACTGGCGATCTGCTGATGACAAATCAGCCGCTGTTCCGATACCTCGGCAACCGGGCACCTTCTGATCGTTTTGGTGGAGCCGAAGGGAGTCGAACCCTCGACCTCCGCAGTGCGATTGCGGCGCTCTCCCAACTGAGCTACGGCCCCGTAGCATTCAGTCAACACGACCGGCGCCGATCCTGTCAATACGCGCGCCAGCGCGCCCGCTCGAACGCCGTTGCACGATATGCGTTGTTCGATCCGGCCGGGCGCCGAAGGCGGTCGGTCTCTGAACCGCTTCTGCACTCCACCCATTGTCGAACTCTGCCGGCGGGTTTACGCTGCAACCTGACGATGGCGCTACGTGAACCGCGTTGAAGTGTTGGCGGTATACGCCAAGCAGGAAATGACGTCCGGGCACTGGCTGTGAGCGCCATGATGCTCGAGCCAATTACACGATTTTCGTATGTGAGATAGGCCCCTGCCGGCCCACTGTTCCCAAAGAAACCTCTCCGTGGCCCGGCGATTGGAGGAGGATTGGCAAATGGCTCAGGCGATGAAGGCAGCCGTCGTTCGGCAATTCGGCGCGCCCCTGACGATCGAGGAAGTGGCAGTGCCCACGCCGCAGCCGGGACAGATCCTGGTGAAATACGAAGCAACGGGCGTTTGCCATACCGATCTCCATGCTGCAAATGGCGACTGGCCGGTGAAGCCCAGCCCACCGTTCATTCCCGGGCACGAGGGGGTCGGCTATGTCTCGGCGGTCGGCGCCGGTGTCAAAAGAGTGAAAGAGGGCGACAGGGTCGGCGTTCCCTGGCTTCACAGCGCCTGCGGCTACTGTCCGCATTGCCGCACCGGTTGGGAGACGCTGTGTGCGGCCCAGTCGAACACGGGATACTCGGTCAACGGGACGTTCGCCGAATATGGCCTGGCGGATCCTGATTTCGTCGGCAGCCTGCCCAATGGGCTGGAGTTCGGTCCTGCCGCGCCGGTTCTGTGTGCCGGGGTCACCGTTTACAAGGGGTTGAAGGAAACGGAAGTCCGTCCCGGTGAATGGGTTGCCATCTCCGGCATCGGGGGGCTTGGCCACATGGCCGTGCAGTACGCAAAGGCGATGGGCATGCATGTCGTCGCGGCGGACATCTTCGACGACAAGCTGGCACTTGCAAAGCAATTGGGCGCCGACCTGACAGTCAACGGCAAGGCCAAGGATGCGGTCGAGCAGGTGATCAAGGCCACCGGCGGCGTGCATGGAGCGCTTGTGACTGCAGTCTCGCCCGCTGCGATGGAACAGGCGTTCGGTTTCCTGCGTTCGCGCGGCACCATGGCGCTCGTCGGCCTGCCCCCAGGTATGATCTCGGTGCCGGTCTTTGAGACTGTTCTTAAGCGCATCACCGTGCGTGGATCGATCGTCGGCACCCGCCAGGACCTGGAAGAGTCGCTCCAGTTCGCCGCTGAAGGCAAAGTCGCGCCGCATTTTTCGTGGGATAGCCTCGAGAATATCAATGAGATCTTCCGCCGCATGGAAGCCGGGAAGATCGACGGTCGCATCGTGATGAGCCTGCAGTAATCGACTTTGACAGGCCCGGCTGGTCGAGGCTCGCCGGGTCCGTGTCGATGCCCAAGGGACACGTGTCGAGCATTTACTCTTATGCGCCTTCCTTAGATCGCCGGTCACCAGAGGGCCGTCGGGCGAGATGCCGATAGACCTTTTGCAGAAAGGAAATGGCAATGAGCAAAGGCATGTTCTCAGACCAGCATGCACTGTCCAGGCGCGATCTCCTGCTGGTGGCGGGAACTGCGGCGGCCACGCTTACAGCCTACAGTCATGCTGCCCGTGCCGCGCCAGGCCCAAGCAACCTCGTGATCGACGACGTGAAGCAGGATGAGGACATCTTTGCCTATATCAGCAGGATCAAGGGCGGCTTTGACGAGACGACCTATCGGCAAGTTCTGGGATGCGCGAATGCGTTCAAGGAAGGAGACCAGACGATCGCTGTGGCTGCGGAAAATGATACGTCCCGAACGAACGCCCGAGCCCTCCTGGCAAGAACGAAGATCGCAGACCTCGATCAGCACCCGCTGTTTGAGGACGATCTGCAACGACTGATTTGGCAGACCACCGACAGGGCTCAACAAGAAAAGCTGAAAGACTGGACGATGGGCCAGCTGAAGGAATTTCTTCTGACCAAATCGGAAGATGAGATCAAAGGCGTCATGCATGGCCTGACCAGCGATACCATCGGCTGCGTGCCGAAGCTGATGAGCAATGAAGAGTTGATCGCCGTCAGCCAGAAGATTTTCAATGTCATGCCCGGCACCAAGTTGGGGGCCAAGGGATACATGGGCGCACGTATCCAGCCGAATTCGCCGACCGACCACCCCGACGACATCATGTGGCAGGTCTTCGATGCGTTTTCCTATGCGACCGGCGACATCGTCATCGGCACCAACCCGGTGGACAGCACCGTCGACAGCGTCGTCACGGTGGAGCGGGCGCTCAAGGACATCGCGGATACGTTCAAGCTGGTCGACGTCATTCCGTGGTGCGTGCTCGCTCACATCGACGTCCAAGGTGAGGTAAGCGAAGACTTCCCCGGCACAGTTTCCACCGTGTTCCAGAGCCTTGCCGGTACGGATGATTGCAACAAGATCTTCGACATCACCAATGAGAAGATCCTGAAATATGCGCGCGCCAAGGCAGGGGAGCGGTACGGCCTTTACTTCGAAACCGGACAGGGCTCGGAATTCACCAACGGCGCGGCAAACGGCGTCGACATGATGGTGCTTGAGTCCCGGAAGTACGGGTTCAGCCGGGCTGTCGGCATGGAGCTTGCGAAAGTGCAGCCGAAAGGCGCATGGCTGCATGTCAACGACGTCGCCGGCTTCATTGGGCCGGAGGTCTTCAAGAGCCGAGAACAACTCGTTCGGTGCTGCCTCGAGGACATGGTCATGGGCAAGCTCCATGGGCTGACCATCGGTCTCGATATATGCACGACCCTGCACATGACCGTCAGCCTGGACGATCTGGATTGGTGCCAGGATCAGATCATGCCGGCCAATCCGGCCTATCTGATTGCTCTGCCGACCAAGAACGACCCGATGTTGAGCTATCTCACGACCGCATTCCAGGACCACGTACGCGTGAGGGATAAGTTCGGCTTCAAGGTCAACGATGCGATGTGGGATTTCTACAAACGCCTTGGAATTGTCGGCAAGGACAACAGCTACACGTCAAAATACGGCGATCCTCTTTGGGTCTATTATCAGTACCGCCTCGCCAAGGGGGACAAGCGCTCCAAGGACGCCGTTTACGCCGAGGGCAGGCGGATGATGACGGAGGTCGAGGCAAGAGGCGTCGACCTGGCCACGGGCCACGGTGAGAAGATATGGGATCTCAACCCGTCGCTCGCGACGAAAGTGAGGGGTCTTTATGACGACGCCAAACTCTCTCTTTGGGCCGAGCTTACGCCGGAGTTCATAGCGGCAGTGCCCAGCGTCGTTCCGGTTCGCACCCTGTCCAAGGACCGGAACGACTACATCGCGCATCCGACGACCGGTGAAACGCTGAGCCCGGACTCAATCAGGGCGATTGACGCGATCAGGACGTCCTGGAAAGGCGATATGCCCAAGGGCCAGATTGTCATCTCAGATGGTCTGAACGCCAAGGCCATCATGGATGACGGCCATCTTTCGCCCTACCTGGAGGAGATGCGCAGGCTGCTCGGCGATGCCGGCGTGTCGGTGAGCGACAAGAATATCCTGGTCACCAGCGGCAGAGTGCGGGCCGGCTACCGGATTGGCGAGATGCTGTTTGCCGACGCCGATCCCAACACGTTTCGCGGAATTCTCCACATCATCGGCGAGCGGCCCGGAACCATGCACCACGCCTACTCGGTCTACATCACGGTTGCGAAGGGCAAGCGTTGGGCTGAGAAGGATATCGATCACGATATGACGAAGCTGGTCAGCAACGTCGCCGATACCGCACTCGCACCCAGGGAGGCGGCGAAGGAAACCCTGACCATTATCCGGGAGATCATCGGCAAGGACGTAAACGGCAGCCGGCGATTCGGGTGACCACAAACGCGCTACAGGGCAACAAGGGCGTCCGTCCGGAATAAGCGTCGGGCCGTGTATACCGTTGGGGCAGCCGCATACTCTCGCTTTCGGGCCCCCAAAGCGCGGTTGCTTCTTCGGATCGTGGCTTTCCGGCGTCAGAATCGCTTCTTTAGAAAGTAGCGCGCAATCGCCCCATCACCACCTTCAAGCTCGCCGAAAACTTCGAAGCCGAGTTTTTCATAAAAGGGCCTGGCCTGGAATTCGAAGGTGTCGAGCCAAAGGCCGACATAGCCGCGCTGGCGCGCGATCTTCTCCGCTTCTTCGACAAGGCGCCGGCCAAGGCCCTGGCCGCGGTACTCATCCGGGACCGCGAGGTAACGGATAAAGCCCCAGCCATAGCCATCCGTCGCATAGAGCCCACCCGTCGCGACTTTCGTCTCCGGATCGCGAAGCACGATGGCAAAACCGGGCAGGTCGACCATGCCGCTATGGGCATCGTTATAGGCATCCAGCGGCGCAACGATGCCGCTGAGGTCATCCCGATTGGGGTCTTCGAGAAGGATGTCTATGATCGGGGTGAGCATGATGGGAACTTGGTCGAATGGTGGTTCGGTCTATAAATTCTCGTTTTGTTCTCTAGAGAAATCCAACCCGAGGAAAACCTCGGGTTGGCAATGATGGTGGTCGTCGTCGTCATCAACGACGACGACGGGCCGCTTAGCTGCAGCCGCTCGTCGCGCCGCAGGTGTCGCACTTCTCGCAGGTACCGTTGCGCACCATCGTGAAGTTTTGGCATTCGGTGCACATGTTGCCGGTGTAGCCCTGCATGATCGAGCGGGCGCGGCGCTCAGCTTCCACCTTCTTGGCGTCCGACTTGGCCGATGCCGCTTCGGCGGCCGCCTTGTCGGAGAAGAGGGCGGTTACTTCCTGCTCGACTTCGTCGGCGATCTCTTCTGCCAGTTCAGCAGCGCGCTCTTCATAGTCGCGCTTGAAGGCGACGATTTCGGAGGTTGCGATCGCCGTCGTCGTCTCGATCTTGCGCACCGTGTTTCCGGCGATCGCCGTTACGGTTGCGCCAGAGGAGGCGCGGGCAGGGGCTGCCGTCGACGAGCCCTTCGGCTCGCTGGAGGCCCGGTCACCGGTGCCGCCGACGATCGTCGGCTTGTAGCCGCGGGTCCAGCCGGTCGAGATCAGGTTGGTCTTGCCTTCCTGAATGCCCTTGCCGAGCGCGGTGTTGCCGAAGTCTGACGTGTCGACATGGGCGAGGTCGTGACGGCCGAGATAGGAAACCGCCAGTTCGCGGAAGACGTAGTCGAGGATCGACGTCGCGTTCTTGATCGCGTCGTTGCCCTGGACCATGCCGGCCGGCTCGAACTTGGTGAAGGTGAAGGCCTCCACATATTCTTCGAGCGGCACGCCGTACTGCAGGCCGAGCGAGATGGCGATGGCAAAGTTGTTCATCATCGCACGGAAGGCGGCCCCTTCCTTGTGCATGTCGATGAAGATCTCGCCGAGGCGGCCGTCACCGAATTCGCCGGTGCGCAGATACACCTTGTGACCACCGACGACGGCCTTCTGGGTGTAGCCCTGGCGGCGGTTCGGCAGCTTTTCGCGGGCGCGGATCACCTTCTCGATGACGCGCTCGACGATCTTCTCGGTGATGGTGACGGCCTGGGCGGCGGCGGGCGCCTGGATCAGATCCTCCAGTGCATCCTCGTCCTTGTCGTCCTCGATCAGCGAGGCATTCAGCGGCTGCGACAGCTTGGAGCCGTCACGGTAGAGCGCGTTTGCCTTCAGCGCCAGCTTCCACGAAAGCATATAGGCGTTCTTGCAGTCCTCGACGGTCGCCTCGTTCGGCATGTTGATCGTCTTGGAGATCGCGCCCGAGATGAACGGCTGGGCGGCCGCCATCATGCGGATGTGGCTTTCGACCGAGAGATAACGCTTGCCGATCTTGCCGCAGGGGTTGGCGCAATCGAAGACGGGCAGGTGCTCGTTCTTCAGGAACGGTGCACCTTCGAGTGTCATCGCGCCGCAGACGTGAATGTTCGCCGCTTCGATGTCCTTCTTGGAGAAGCCCATGTGGTCGAGCAGGTTGAAGTCCATCGCAGCGAGCTGTTCGTCGGAGACCTTCAGCGTGCCCTTGAGGAAGTCGGCGCCGAGCGTCCACTGGTTGAAGACGAACTTGATGTCGAAAGCGGACTTCAGCGCGGCGTTGACGGCTTCCGCCTTCTCGTCGGTGAAGCCCTTGGCCTTCAGCGTCGACGGGTTGATCGCCGGAGCCTGGTTCAGGTTGCCGTGACCGACTGCGTAAGCTTCGATTTCGGCGATCTGGCTTTCGCTGTAGCCGAGAGAGCGCAGCGCTTCCGGAACGGCGCGGTTGATGATCTTGAAGTAGCCGCCGCCGGCGAGCTTCTTGAACTTGACCAGCGCGAAGTCAGGCTCGATGCCGGTCGTGTCGCAGTCCATGACGAGGCCGATCGTGCCGGTCGGCGCGATAACCGTTGCCTGGGCGTTGCGATAGCCGTGCTTTTCGCCGAGTTCCAGTGCCTTGTCCCAGGCGCTCATGGCGTGGATGACGAGGTCCTGGTCCGGATTGTCGGCATGGATGAGCGCGACCGGGTTGACCGAAAGCGCTTCGTAACCGGTCGTCTCGCCATAGGCGGCGCGGCGATGGTTGCGGATGACGCGCAGCATGTTGTCGCGGTTTGGCGCAAAGCCCGGGAACGGACCGAGCTTTTCGGCCATCTCGGCCGAGGTGGCATAGGAGACACCGGTCATGATCGCCGTCAGCGCACCGGCGATGGCGCGGCCTTCGGTCGAGTCATAGGGAATGCCCGAGGACATCAAGAGGCCGCCGATGTTGGCGTAGCCAAGGCCGAGCGTGCGGTATTCGTAGGAAAGCTCGGCAATCTCGCGGGACGGGAACTGCGCCATCATGACCGAGACTTCGAGAACGATCGTCCACAGGCGGACGGCGTGCTCGTAGTCTGCAATGTTGATGCGCTTGGTCGCCGCGTCCTTGAACATCATCAGGTTCAGGGAGGCGAGGTTGCAGGCGGTGTCGTCGAGGAACATGTACTCCGAGCACGGGTTCGATGCGCGGATCGGGCCGGCAGCGGGGCTCGTGTGCCAGTCGTTCATGGTCGTGTTGAAGTGCAGGCCCGGATCGGCCGACGCCCAGGCGGCGTAGGAAATCGATTCCCAGAGGTCGCGTGCCTTCAGCGTCTTCATGACGCGGCCGTCCTTGCGGGCGGTCAGGTGCCAGTCGCCATCGGCTTCGACGGCGCGCAGGAAGTCGTCCTTGATCGAGACCGAGTTGTTGGAGTTCTGGCCCGAAACCGTGAGGTAGGCTTCCGAATCCCAGTCGGTGTCGTAGGTCTTGAACTCAAGGTCCTTGTAGCCTTGCTTCGCGAACTGGATAACGCGCTGGACGTAGTTTTCCGGAACCAGCGCCTGCTTGGCCGCGCGGATCTCGCGCTTCAGCGCCGGGTTCTGCTTCGGGTCATAGCAGGCGTCGTCGGTGCCTTCGCAGTTGACGCAGGCCTTCATGATCGCCTTCAGATGCTTGGCGACGACCTTGGAACCGGTGACGAGGGCGGCAACCTTCTGCTCTTCCTTGACCTTCCAGTTGATGTATTCCTCGATATCCGGATGGTCGATGTCGACGACGACCATCTTGGCGGCGCGGCGGGTGGTGCCGCCCGACTTGATGGCACCGGCAGCACGGTCGCCGATCTTCAGGAACGACATCAGGCCGGAGGATTTGCCGCCGCCCGAGAGCTTTTCGCCTTCGCTGCGCAGATAAGAGAAGTTGGAGCCGGTGCCAGAACCGTACTTGAACAGGCGCGCTTCACGCACCCACAGATCCATGATGCCGCCTTCGTTGACGAGATCGTCACCGACCGACTGGATGAAGCAAGCATGCGGTTGCGGATGCTCATAGGCTGACTTGGACTTGGTCAGCTTGCCGGTAAAGGGGTCGACATAGAAGTGGCCCTGGCCGGGGCCGTCGATGCCATAGGCCCAGTGGAGGCCGGTGTTGAACCATTGCGGCGAGTTCGGCGCGACGCGCTGGGTGGCGAGCATGTAGGCAAGTTCGTCCTGGAAGGCCGAAGCGTCTTCCTCGGTGTCGAAGTAGCCGCCCTTCCAGCCCCAATAGGCCCAGGTGCCGGCCAGGCGATCGAAGACCTGACGGGCATCGGTTTCGGAACCGTACTGCTCATCCTTCGGCAGCGCCTTCAGCGCATCCGTGTCGGGAACCGCGCGCCAGAGGAAGGAGGGGACATCGTTCTCCTCGACGCGCTTCATCTTGGCGGGAACGCCGGCCTTGCGGAAATACTTCTGGGCGAGAATGTCGGCGGCAACCTGGCTGAACTGAGCCGGCACGTCGATATCGGCAAGGCGGAAAACGATCGAACCATCGGGGTTCTTGATTTCACTCGTAGCCTTGCGGAATTCGATCTCCGCATAAGCGGATTGCCCGGCTTTTGTGAAACGACGTTCGATCTTCATTGTCCCTGGTCCTTCGTGTTGCCTAGCGCCCGCCACAGGCGCAATTGTCCCCGCCCGGCCGCGAGGGGCATCCCGCAGCCAGTCTCAGCTTCCGTCCTTGGAGAGAAACCCATAACTGGGTGACCCTGTATCTTGTGAGATAGGCTGTCTGCAAATACTAAATATAGTATCAACAACTTCTTCATGCCAGCCAAATATTGCCCCGGTGGACCCGAAAAATCGCACAGAAATCCTCAGGGCGACCCCATGGTGAAATCCATGACTGCCGCCTTTCAGAACCGCCGATTTGGGGAGAGGAACCGGGACTTGAACAATCCGGTCCGCCGCCGTTGCAACGTGAAATCCATTAACCGTGAATCGTCCGGAGGCGTCAAGGGGTGGTTTGTGACGGAAGTTTGAGCCCTAGATGTTGTGTGGACCGGCTGTGGAAAACGGGGACATCGGTCAACGCCATGAAAATCAGGCACTTCCGGAGGTTGCCTGTGAGACTGACGCAACGGTCGGCACGCAATCGAAATTTTGACGGGTAAAAACCCGCATAAAAAGTGTCCCTTACGGCAGGCTCGGTTGCATCGGTGAAAGCGATATGGGGTGGGGCAGTGATTCGTTTTTTGGCGGTCCCGTAAGCACCGGCATTTGGTTCGCAGCCGACGTCGGCGCGGCCTCGGCACGCCTGAACATCAACGCCTTGCGACAGGCACGAGACTCCAAGCGTGGTGGGGCTCTCGGGCGCGGATGCGCCCTAGGCGGGCCAGACGCGTCTGCGCGCGGTCTGGCCCTGCTGATCTCAATCGACGCGCTTTTGCAGCTCGCGTGCGCCGTTCGGCGCATTCACCTTGCCCTCGGTGATGAAGTAGGCAAACACGTCACGCGGCTCCTTCTTGGCCGTGCGATCAGGCGCGCTTTTTTCAAGCCCACTCGGCTCGTCGCCCGCCGCAAACGCCTTGGCGCGTTCGGCCCAGAGGTCGAGCTTGTCGGCAGCATAGCAAGTCTTGATGTCGTCGCTGCCCTTTTGCAGGCGCAGATAGACAAAATCGGCAGTGACATCGGCGATCATCGGATAGTCCGCATGCTCGGCGAGCACCACGGCGACGCCGTATTTCTCCAACAGGGAGACAAAATCCGGAGACTGAAAGGTCGGGTTGCGGACCTCGACCACATGGCGCAGCGGCAAGCCGTCCTGCTTATCCGGCAGAAGCTTCAAAAAGCCTTCGAAATCGTCGGGCTCGAACTTCTTCGTCGGCGCGAACTGCCAGAGGATGGGGCCGAGATGAGGCCCAAGCTCGGTCAGTCCCTGCGTCAGGAATCGCTCCATGGATTCACCGGCTTCCGAGAGAACCTTGCGGTTGGTGACGAAGCGGCTCGCCTTCAGGGAGAAGATGAAATCGTCGGGCACTTCCGACGCCCACTTGGCGAAGGTCTCCGGCTTCTGCGACGAATAGTAGGTGCCGTTCACCTCGATTGCCCGCAACTGCTTGCCGGCATATTCGAGCTGCCGCTTCTTTGCCAGCGTGTCGGGATAGAAGGTGCCTTCCCAGGGCTCGAAGGTCCAGCCGCCGATACCAACGCGGATCTTTCCGGATTTTGCCATGCCATCCTCCTCAACAACGGCCATCGCTTGACCGCGTGCTTTTCAGTCTTTGATCGATTTCGTCATGTCCACGAGTGCCCACCCTGGACGATAGGGATTGGGTCGGCGACCCGTTTCTTGAAATCCATAGGCGCGATAGAGCGCGATGTTTCGCTCCATGCGTGACTTGGTGTAGAGCCGCACCTCCGGCAAGCCCCACTCGGCCGCTTTGGCATCCACGAAGCGCAGCAATTCGATGCCGAACCCCTGGCGCTGATAGGCCGGGGCAACCGCAAGGCTGAAGATCATAAGGTGATCGGCGTGCCGTTCGAAAACGGCAAGTGCCGAGACAACCTCATCTCGCTCCCGAAGCCAGACCTCGTCGCGAAGGATGCGAGGCGCGTAGTCCTCGGTGACCGGGAGCGGCGGCCCACCAAAGAGCGCCCGATAGGGCTCATAGGCCGCCTCCGTCACGCTTTGAACGGCGGCCAGATCTTCCAGACGAGCAGGCCGCATCATGCCGTGATCGCTCCTAAAGCGCGCCGACCAGATCGGCAGACTTACTCTGCTGCTTCGACCTTCTTCATCGGCCGGCGCTCCAGCAGCTCCTTCAGGAACTGGCCGGTATAGGACCGCTTTTCCTTGACCACGTCTTCCGGCGTGCCCTTGGCGATGACTTCGCCGCCGCCGTCGCCGCCTTCAGGGCCGAAGTCGATCACCCAGTCGGCAGTCTTGATGACTTCGAGATTGTGCTCGATGACGACGACCGAATTGCCCTGGTTGACGAGCTCATGCAGAACTTCAAGAAGCTTGGCGACATCGTGGAAATGCAAGCCGGTGGTCGGCTCGTCGAGAATGTAGAGCGTGCGACCGGTCGAGCGCTTCGACAGTTCCTTGGCGAGCTTGACGCGCTGGGCCTCACCGCCCGAGAGCGTGTTGGCCTGCTGGCCGACCTTGATATAGCCGAGGCCGACCTGGTTGAGCGTGACGAGCTTGTCGCGCACCGAGGGAACGGCGGCGAAAAAGTCGACGCCTTCCTCGACGGTCATGTCGAGCACGTCGGCGATCGACTTGCCCTTGAAATGCACGTCGAGCGTTTCGCGGTTGTAGCGCTTGCCGTGGCAGACGTCGCAGGTGACGTAGACATCCGGCAGGAAGTGCATCTCGATTTTGATGACGCCGTCGCCTTGGCAGGCCTCGCAGCGGCCGCCCTTGACGTTGAAGGAGAACCGGCCCGGCTGATATCCACGTGCCTTGGCTTCCGGCAGGCCGGCGAACCAGTCACGGATCGGCGTGAAGGCGCCGGTATAGGTTGCCGGGTTCGAGCGCGGGGTACGACCGATCGGCGACTGGTCGATGTCGATCACCTTGTCGATATGCTCGAAGCCATCGATGCGGTCGTGCTCGGCCGGGTTTTCGCGCGCGCCCATGATGCGGCGGGCGGCGGCCTTGTAGAGCGTCTCGATCAGGAAGGTCGACTTGCCGCCGCCGGAGACACCGGTAACGGCGGTGAAGACGCCGAGCGGGATCGAGGCGGTGACGTTCTTCAGGTTGTTGGCGCGGGCGCCGACGACGGTGATTTCCTTTTTCTTCTTCGGCTTGCGGCGTTCGGAGGGAACGGCAACCGAAAGCTCGCCGGACAGATACTTGCCGGTCAGCGATTTCGGATTGGCCATGATGTCCGACGGCGACCCTTGCGCGATGACTTCGCCGCCATGGATGCCGGCAGCCGGGCCGATATCGACGACATAGTCGGACGTCAGGATCGCGTCTTCGTCATGTTCGACGACGATCACCGTGTTGCCGATGTCGCGCAGATGCCGAAGCGTGTCCAGCAGGCGGGCGTTGTCGCGCTGGTGCAGGCCGATCGACGGCTCGTCGAGCACGTAGAGAACGCCGGTGAGGCCGGAGCCGATCTGCGAGGCCAGCCGAATGCGCTGGCTTTCACCGCCTGAGAGCGTTCCGGAATTGCGCGACAGGCTCAGATATTCGAGACCGACGTCGTTGAGGAAGCGCAGTCGGTCACGGATTTCCTTCAGGATGCGGACGGCGATTTCGTTCTGCTTGGCATTCAGATGCTCCGGCAGGACCTCGAACCAGTCGCGTGCAACGCGGATCGACATTTCGGTCACCTGACCGATATGCAGCTTGTCGATCTTGACCGCCAGCGCTTCCGGCTTCAGGCGGAAACCGGCGCAAGCCGGGCAGGGCGCAGCCGACATGTAGCGCTCGATCTCCTCGCGCGCCCAGGCGCTGTCGGTTTCCTTCCAGCGGCGCTCGAGGTTGGGCACGATGCCCTCGAAGTTCTTGGTGGTGTTGTAGGAGCGGGCACCGTCCTCGTAATGGAAGACGATCTTCTCTTCCGTTCCGTGCAGGATCGCGTTCTGCGCCGCAGTCGACAGCTCGTTCCAGCGGCTGCCGAGTTTGAAGCCGAAGACCTTGCCGAGCGCTTCCAGCGTCTGGTTGTAGTAGGGAGAGGAGGATTTCGCCCAGGGCGCAATTGCGCCGTCGCGCAGCGTCCGGTGCTCTTCCGGCACGATCAGCGCCGTGTCGATCTTCTGCTGGCTGCCGAGACCGTCGCAGGTCGGGCACGCGCCGAAGGGGTTGTTGAACGAGAACAGCCGCGGCTCGATCTCGGAAATGGTGAAGCCGGAAACCGGGCAGGCGAACTTTTCCGAAAACAGCACGCGCTCGTGGGTTTCGTTCAGCGACTTGTTGGCCGAGCCGCCGGCAGCGGTCTCCTCGGGTGGCAGCGGCTTGTCGGCGAATTCGGCGACTGCGAGGCCATCGGCGAGCGTCAGGCAGGTCTCAAGGCTGTCGGCAAGGCGCGAGGCGAGGTCGGGCCGCACGACCACGCGGTCGACCACGACGTCGATGTCATGCTTGTACTTCTTGTCGAGTGCGGGCACCTCGGCGATCTCGTAGAAGGTGCCGTCGACCTTGACGCGTTGAAAGCCCTTCTTCATCAGTTCGGCGAGTTCTTTCTTGTACTCGCCCTTGCGGCCGCGCACGAGCGGCGCAAGAATATAGAGGCGCGTGCCTTCACCGAATTCGAGCACCCGGTCGACCATCTGGCTCACCGTCTGGCTTTCGATCGGCAGACCCGTCGCCGGCGAATAGGGGACCCCGACGCGCGCAAAGAGCAGGCGCATATAGTCGTAGATTTCGGTGACGGTACCGACCGTCGAGCGCGGATTGCGCGACGTCGTCTTCTGCTCGATCGAGATCGCCGGAGACAGGCCGTCGATCTGGTCGACGTCCGGCTTCTGCATCATTTCGAGGAACTGGCGCGCATAGGCCGAAAGGCTTTCGACATAGCGGCGCTGGCCTTCGGCATAGATCGTATCGAAAGCAAGCGAGGACTTGCCCGAGCCGGAAAGGCCGGTCATCACGATCAGCTTGTTGCGCGGCAGATCGAGGTCGATGCCTTTCAGATTGTGCTCGCGCGCACCACGAATGGAGATGGTCTTGAGTTCACTCATCGGAAGCCAGCTTTTGCATGTCGGTTGAAAGCCCCCTATGTAATGACGCCAACGCCCATGTCGAGGCGCAATCGGCAAAACAGGCGGCCAATTCGAGTCGGTTGACAGGATCATAGCCAAATACTAGAACAAATAAAGAACAAATCGCCCATAAAACGACCAAAACTGTTGTGGATTATGTGCGAGGCGGGGCGTATCGGCGGCATCAGGCCGCTAAGATGCGCGCTCTTGAAATTCCAAGCCGGGTCCATGGCCCGGTGAAACCACGGGAAAAGCAACATGGCTGGAAGCGTCAACAAGGTGATCTTGATCGGAAATGTCGGGGCAGACCCGGAAATCCGGCGCACGCAGGACGGCCGGCCGATCGCCAACCTGCGCATTGCAACGTCGGAGACCTGGCGCGACCGCAACAGCGGTGAGCGCAAGGAAAAGACCGAATGGCACACGGTCGTGGTCTTCAACGAAGGCCTCTGCAAGGTTGTCGAGCAATATGTGAAGAAGGGCGCCAAGCTCTACATCGAGGGCGCGCTGCAGACCCGCAAGTGGCAGGACCAGAACGGCAACGACCGTTACTCGACCGAAGTCGTGCTGCAGGGCTTCAACTCGACGCTGACCATGCTTGACGGCCGCGGCGAAGGCGGCGGCTCCGGTGTCAGCCGTGGCGGCGGCGGTGGAGCGGGTGACTTCGGCGGCGGCGGCAACTATGGCGGCGGCGGTTACGACGATTACGACCAGCCGCGCCAGTCCTCTGGCGGCGGTCGCTCGGGCGGTGGCCAGGGCGGTCAAGGCGGCCAGGGCGGCGGCTTCTCGCGCGACATGGACGACGATATTCCGTTCTGATCGCAAGCGGATCCTATTTACAGAAAAAACGCCACGTCCTCGGGACGTGGCGTTTTTCGTTTCCGGTCTTCTTCGACTGCATCGGGCGAAGGATGCGCCCAGCCATCCGACCTCAGGTCGTCATCGCGGATTTGACGCCGTCGACGACGAACTGCACCGCGAGTGCTGCCAGGATTACGCCGAGCAGTCGGGTGAGGATGGCGCGGCCGGTGACGCCGAGAAAGCGATCGACGCGTTCAGCGATGACCAGCGCCAGAAACAGGCTGAGCATCGACAGCGCGATGACGATCAGGAGCTGAGTGCGCTCGACAGCGGTCGGGAACGAGCCGGCAAGCAGGATCGTTGCCGAAATCGCGCCTGGCCCGGCAATGAGCGGCAGGGCCAGCGGGAAGACCGCGATGTTGTGAATGTGGTCCTTGACTGTCGCATTCTCGCCGGTCTTTTCCTTGCGCTCCTGGCGCTTCTCGAAAATCATCTCGAAGGCGATCCAGAAGAGCAGCAGGCCGCCGGCGATACGGAAGGCGCCGATCGAGATGCCGAGCAGGCCGAGGATGCTGTTTCCGAAGAGCGCAAAGGCCGCCAGGATGAAGAAGGCGATCAGCGAGCCACGGGTGGCCACCTGAAAGCGCTCCTGCCGGCTGAGGCCGACCGTGAGGCTCAGGAAGATCGGCGCGAGGCCAGGCGGATCGAGCGTGACGAGAAGCGTCGTCAGCGCATTGACCAGGAGGTCGACATTGAACATCCGTTTCCCCTTCCGGATTTTGCCCCGGGTTTTCCCGGTGGCATGTCTACATTGTTAGGCAAGCGGCCGGGCATTGGGAAGGGGCAGACAAACAAAGTCTCAGCAATGACTTAATCAGCAATCGCTGCGAGCGTAGAGGCTGGAAATCCGCGGCGAGTCGGGCTTTGACGGACAGGGTCTTCCGATTTCCGGCGCGATGCCCTAGAAAAGCCTGCTCCGGCGGCAAAAGACTGTTCACAACTGCTGTGCGGCTCATCGATCCCGATCGGGATAACTGGGTGAATCGTACAGCGAATCAAGGCATTACAAGGACATCTTCACAGTCCGGGGGGCAAGTGGCGCCAAAGGCCGCAAATTGGCGCTTCCGATGGCAATCCGCTATAAATATCCGACTGATTCTGAACAAAGATCGTGATCACCATTGACTGAGCAAAGCACCCCCGGCGGCGGAAAAACTCCGCCAGGCATCGAGCCGATTTCCATCATCGAGGAAATGCAGCGGTCCTATCTCGATTACGCGATGAGCGTTATCGTCAGCCGCGCGCTTCCCGACGTGCGTGACGGTCTGAAACCCGTGCACCGCCGCATCCTCTACGGGATGAGCGAGCTCGGCATCGACTGGAACAAGAAATACGTCAAATGCGCCCGTGTGACCGGGGACGTGATGGGTAAGTACCACCCGCACGGCAACGCCGCGATCTACGACGCGCTGGCGCGCATGGCGCAGGACTGGTCGCTCCGCCTGCCGCTGATCGACGGCCAGGGCAACTTCGGTTCGGTCGACGGCGACCCGCCGGCGGCCGAGCGCTACACCGAATGCCGCCTGCAGAAGGCCGCGCATTCGCTGCTCGACGATCTCGACAAGGAAACGGTCGACTTCCGCGACAACTATGACGGCACCCTGCAGGAGCCGGCGGTCGTTCCCGCGAAGTTCCCGAACCTGCTCGTCAACGGCGCCGGCGGTATTGCCGTCGGCATGGCGACGAACATTCCGCCGCACAACCTGGTCGAAGTCATCAACGGCTGCATGGCGCTGATCGACAATCCGGCGATCGAACTGCCGGAACTGATGGAAATCATCCCCGGCCCGGATTTCCCGACTGGCGCGCTGATCCTTGGCCGCTCGGGCATCCGCTCGGCCTATGAGACCGGCCGCGGCTCCGTCATCATGCGCGGCCGCGCCCATATCGAGCCGATGCGCGGCGACCGCGAGCAGATCATCATCACCGAGATCCCGTTCCAGGTGAACAAGGCGACGATGATCGAGAAGATGGCCGAGCTGGTCCGCGAGAAGCGTATCGAAGGCATCTCGGACCTGCGTGACGAATCGGACCGCCAGGGCTACCGCGTCGTCATCGAACTGAAGCGCGATGCCAATGCCGATGTCATCCTGAACCAGCTTTACCGCTACACGCCGCTGCAGACCTCGTTTGGCTGCAACATGGTGGCACTGAACGGCGGCAAGCCCGAGCACATGACGCTGCTCGACATGCTGCGTGCCTTTGTCTCGTTCCGCGAGGAAGTTGTTAGCCGGCGTACGAAGTACCTGCTGCGCAAGGCGCGCGACCGTGCCCATGTGCTCGTCGGTCTTGCCATCGCGGTTGCCAACATCGACGAAATCATCAAGCTCATCCGCCATGCGCCCGACCCGCAGACGGCGCGCGAGCAGTTGATGGAGCGCCGCTGGCCGGCCCATGACGTCGAGAGCCTCATCCGCCTCATCGACGACCCGCGCCACCGCATCAACGAGGACGGCACCTACAACCTCTCGGAAGAGCAGGCCCGCGCCATCCTCGACCTGCGCCTGCAGCGCCTGACAGCGCTCGGCCGCGACGAAATCGGCGACGAACTCAACAAGATCGGCGAGGAAATCAAGGATTACCTCGACATCCTGTCGTCGCGCCTGCGTATCATGAGCATCGTCAAGGACGAACTCGTCGCCATCCGCGACGAGTTCGGCACCCCGCGCCGGTCCGAGATCATGGAAGGCGGCCCCGACATGGACGATGAGGATCTCATCGCCCGTGAAGACATGGTCGTGACCGTCTCGCATCTCGGCTATATCAAACGCGTGCCGCTGACGACCTACCGCGCGCAGCGCCGTGGTGGCAAGGGCCGTTCGGGCATGGCGACCCGGGACGAGGATTTCGTTACCCGGCTATTCGTTGCCAATACCCATACGCCGGTTCTGTTCTTCTCCTCGCGTGGCATCGTCTACAAGGAGAAGGTCTGGCGCCTGCCGATAGGCACGCCGCAATCGCGCGGCAAGGCGCTGATCAACATGCTGCCGCTGGAACCCGGCGAACGCATCACGACAATCATGCCGCTGCCCGAGGATGAGGCAACCTGGGAAAACCTCGACGTCATGTTCTCGACGACCCGCGGCACGGTTCGCCGCAACAAGCTGTCGGACTTCGTTCAGGTCAACCGCAACGGAAAGATCGCGATGAAGCTCGAGGAAGAGGGCGACGAGATCCTTTCCGTCGACACCTGTACGGAGCATGACGACGTCATGCTGACGACAGCGCTCGGCCAGTGCATCCGCTTCCCGGTCGACGACGTGCGCGTCTTTGCCGGCCGCAACTCGATCGGCGTTCGTGGCATCAATCTCGGCGACGGCGACCGCATCATCTCGATGGCGATCCTTGGCCATGTCGAGGCCGAACCGTGGGAGCGTGCCGCCTATCTCAAGCGCGCTGCAGCGGAACGTCGGGCGACGAACGGCGACGAGGAAGAAATCGCTCTGGTCGGCGAGGAAGTCGCTGACGGCGGAGAACTGTCGAACGAACGCTTCGAGGAACTGAAGGCACGCGAACAGTTCGTGCTGACGGTCTCGGAGAAGGGCTTCGGCAAGCGCTCGTCGTCCTACGATTTCCGGACTTCGGGCCGTGGCGGCAAGGGCATCCGTGCCACCGACACGTCGAAGACGACGGAAATTGGCGTGCTCGTCGCGGCCTTCCCGATCGAAGACAACGACCAGATCATGCTTGTATCCGACGGTGGCCAATTGATCCGCGTGCCGATCAATGGCGTCCGGCTTGCGAGCCGCGCGACCAAGGGCGTTACCATCTTCTCGACCGCCAAGGACGAGAAGGTCGTTTCGGTCGAGCGCATCAGCGAACCGGAAAGCGACGAAGAGGAAGGCGAAGAGGCGGCCGTCGAGAACGGCGCAGCGGAAACGCCAGCCGAATCCGAGGATTAAGCGCTAGACTTGAAGTGCCAAGGAAACTGAAAGCCCGCCATTTTGGCGGGCTTTTTCGTGCGTAGGACTAGTATTGAGCAGCAGCGGGAGGTGTCTGAAAGTCAGATTTCGGTATTCGCGTCTGCATGCGCAGTGCCACGAATATAGGCCCGCAGTCCCGCGGCAAGTGCGTCGAACGTGACGCGACAGCGGGGAGCCGTCTTCAGGTTCTCATGCATCACCAGCCAGGTATCGAGCTTCATCTCGAACAAGCCGGGCAGCACTGGGAGCAGGTCGGGGTCGCGTGCCGCAAGTCCGCTCTGGCAGATTCCGACGCCGAAGCCGGCGCGGATTGCGGCCAATTGGGCAAGATTGCTGTCGGCCCTCAGCGCAAAGCGTGTGGCCGGCAGTTCGGGCGAGCGGGCGATGATCGCCCGGATCGCCGCAGTCTCTCGGTCGTAACCGATCAGGCTGTGATTGCTAAGGTCTGCCAGTGTCTGCGGCATGCCGCGTCGCTCAATGTAGCGGCGATGGGCGTGAAAGCCTAAGGGAACCGCGCCGAGATGTCGGGCGATTAGCGCATCCTGTGCGGGCGCCACCATGCGCACCGCGATATCGGCCTCCTGGCGCAAGAGGTCCTCGACCGTGTCCGAGGCGGAAAGCTCGATCGTCAATGCAGGATAGGCGGCGTGCAGTTCTGAAAGGATCGGCGGCAGGACCTCGATGCCGATGACTTCGCTAGCGCTGATACGCACAAGTGCCGCTGACCGTATCGCGCCGGCCCGACGCCGCGCGCAAGAGCGCAGCCGATGTCGCGGCGAGCGTCTCGGCATAGGGCTTGAGTGCCAGCGCGGCGTCGGTCGGCAACAGACCGTGCGGCGAGCGCACGAACAGCGGATAGCCGAGTGTCGCTTCCATGGCGTCCACGTGCCGGCCAACGGTCGGTTGCGTCAGGCCAAGCTCGCGGGCGGCGGCTGACAACGATCCCTCCTTAAGCACGGCGAGGAATGTTCGGTAGAAATCCCAGCTCAAATCCATCTTGCTCATGGATTTCAGTATAGCTACGCAAGATTTTTCGGCAATTCCGTTTAGCTCGTGAATGCGTGATCCTGCCTTCATCGAAACGGATGGAGTGTGACATGACCGAGATGCAGCAGAGAACAAGACGTGTGCTGGTGCTCGGCGCGACGGGCGGTATCGGCAGCGCCGTCGCCCGTGGGCTCCGCAGGCGCGGCTGGCAGGTGCGTGCCTTGAACCGAAACGCCGCGACGACGGCGCAGGCCGAGCCGGCGTTCGACTGGCGGCAAGGCGATGCCATGAACGCGGACGACGTTCGCACTGCTGCCGAAGGGGTGGATCTGATCGTGCACGCGGTCAATCCGTCGGGTTACCGCAATTGGGGCACCTTGGTGCTGCCGATGCTGGACAATACGATCGCCGCGGCCAAGTCCACCGGTGCACGCATCCTCTTACCGGGAACGATCTACAATTTCGGCCGCGACGCCTTTCCCGTCCTAACGGAGGACGCGCCGCAGAACCCGGATACCGACAAGGGTCTGATCCGCAGGGAGATGGAGCGCCGTCTGAAGGACGCTTCGGAGGCAGGTGTCGGCGTCATCATCGTGAGGGCAGGCGACTTCTTCGGTCCCGGTGCGGCCAATAACTGGTTTTCGCAAGGGCTGGTAAAGCCGGGCAGAGCGTTGGGCGCGATTTCCTACCCGGGCCGCGAGGGGATCGGCCACCAATGGGCCTATCTGCCCGATGTCGCCGAAACCATGATCCGCCTCGTCGAGCGCGCCGAGGACCTGCCGCCTTTCGCCGTTTACCACATGCGCGGCTTCCTCGACCGCAATGGAACCGAGATGATCGCGGCGATCCGCCGGGTTGTCGGCAAGCCGGCGCTTCCCGTCCGGGCCTTCCCGTGGTGGCTGATCGACTTGGCTTCGCCCTTCGTTCCGCTCTTCAGGGAGTTGCGCAAGATGCGCTATCTCTGGCGCGAACCGTTGAGAATGCCGAACGAGCGGCTGCTTGCCGTGCTCGGCGAAGAGCCGCACACGCCGATCGACGAGGCGGTTGCAACGACGCTCGTCGGACTTGGTTGCCTGAACGCCCCGCGGGCGCTTCCGCAAGGGATTGCCGCAGGCTAGCGCGCGCGCATGTCAGGATCAATTTCGGGCAGGCCTCGATAGCAGTCAGTTCCGGAAGACGAGGCAAGCGCCGCCGCTCTTGCGGATGGTGGCGCAAAGCTTGTTCGCGTCCGCCTGGGTCTCGCGGCCGATGCGTGCGGCGTAGCGGATTCGCAGGCCGAAGCTGGCATTGCGCTCGCGCAGGAGAAGCGCCTTCTCGCTGCGGATCGGCTCCGGCAGGCGCTTGACGGCGCTGACGAACAGTCGCTGCGCCACTGATTTCTGGAAATGCGCGGCAAGCTGTACGCCCCAGGGCGCCCATTCGGCTTCGTCGATCACCTCGATGTCGCGGAGGTTGCGGGTGCTGGCGAGCGCCACACAGCCGTCGATGAAGCTCTTGTTCTTGTCGAGCGTCAGGTCGAGGATCTTCGGCGGATTGTCGCGCCAGTCCTCGACGCTGTAGGCGGTGATCGCGAGCACGTAGTTGCGCGTTTCCGCCGGCAGCCAATCGACCTCGAGAAAACGCTCCAGCCCGTTCTCGCCGGCATTGTAGGCGGCAGCCGCATAGCCGAGATTGCCGTAGCGCGACTTCAGTTCGTTCAGATACTCTGCCGACTTGCCGAGCGCCTCGACGACATCGAAGCTGTTGTTGAGCCCTCGCATCTTCGCCGTTCCCGGCATGAATTGCGCGATGCCTTCGGCACCCTTGGGGCTGACGGCATTGGGCCGGAACAGGCTTTCGCGCCAGATGAGCCGGGCGAAGAAGGCCGCGGGCAGGTCGTTGACCGTCGCATAGTGGTCGATCACTCCGCAGATATCGCGGGCGAAGTTTTCCTTGCTGATGCAGAGCGACTTGGCGGAGTCGGTGGCCGACGGGCCGGAATAGACGCACTTGGGCTGCGCGGCGAAGTCGTCGATACGAGCCTCTGCCTCGGTCATGTTTAATGCAGGAATGCTGGCAGCCAACGCCAGTGCCGCTCTCGCGACACGTGCCCAGGCGCCCGATCTGACCTTCCGCCGAAGACCCACGTCAAAATATTTCCAGAAACAGTCCTTGAAGGTTCATAGCATCTCCCGCCGCCTCGACAAACGGCCATTGTCGAGGCGCCGCCGCGGGTTAGCGCGGCGAGCCCGTCGGAAGCACCAGTTGCATGAATGTCAGATCAAGCCAGCGGCCGAACTTCGTGCCGACCTCACGCAGCCGGCCGGTATCCTCGAAACCCAGTTGGGCATGAAGGCGGATCGAGGCTGCGTTCTCCGATTCGATGCCGGCGATCATCACATGTTTGCCAAGCCGTTCGGCCTCGGCGATCAACGCGACCATGAGTTTCCGGCCGATGCCGCCACCGCGCCGATCCTTGTGAACATAGACGGAGTGCTCGACCGTATGGCGATAGCCATCGAAGGCGCGCCAATCGCCGAAGGACGCATAGCCGATGACATCGCCTTCCTCGCAGACCGCCACCAGCACAGGATAGCCCACGTCCGTGCGCGCCTTCAGCCAGGCCACGCGATTGGCGACATCGACCAGGGTCTCGTTCCAGATCGCCGTCGTGTTCGCCACGGCGTCGTTGTAGATCTCGCAGATGACTGGCATATCGTCTTGGATGGCCGCCCGGATCAGCATGCTTGCTCCTCGCATTCGTTCACTATATGACTACGATATGAATACTAAAGTAGACAGTCTGGATCAACGGCTCAGTGAACGAATTCGTCTGGAAAGAGAGGCGCGCGGCTGGTCACTGAGCGAGCTTTCGGAGCGATCAGGCGTCTCGCGCGCAATGATCCACAAGGTAGAGCGCGGCGATAGCAGCCCGACGGCGACGCTGCTGGCAAAGCTCGCCGGCGCTTTCGGGCTCACCATGTCCACTCTGATCGCTCGTGCGGAGATGAGCCAGGGCAGGCTGTCGCGGCGCCAGGATCAGGCGGTGTGGCGCGATCCGCAGACCGGATATCTTCGGCGCCATGTCTCGCCGATGTCGGACCTGCCGCTCGAGCTTGTCGAGGTTGAACTTCCGGCCGGCGCCGAGGTGCCGATCCCGGCATCCGCCTATGCGCTCCATCGCCGGTGGATATGGGTGACTGCGGGGCGCCTGACCTTCGTGGAAGGGCTGGAGACCCATACGCTCGGCATCGGGGATTGCCTGGAACTCGGCCCGCCGGAGGATTGCGTCTTCCGCAATGTCGGCGGAGAGACCTGTATCTACGCCGTCGTCCTGTTGCGGACGGGTTGAGCCTAGATGCCGAGCTCGGCGATGGCGATTCGCGCCATCGTAAGGTCATTCTCGACGCCGGAATCGTCATTGTCTTCCAGGAACCAGGCTGCGGAAAGCCCGGCATAGGCAAGCACCCAGTTGAGAATGCGCTGCGGGTGAAGCCCGGTCTCCTTCGCGACGATCGGCAGATGCCGCTGCAGCCGGCCCGGAGCGGTGACCAGGGGCAGTTCTGGATTGCAGAACAGGTTGGCGTAGTCGTAGCCGCGATCGCCGAGGACGCGTTTCGGATCGATCGCCAGCCAGCCGCGGTCGCCAAAATCGAGGATGTTGGCGTGGTGGACGTCGGCATGCAGCACGACCGGCGGTTCGGGATCTGCAAACAGGCTTTTCGCCGCCTCGAGCGCGCGGGCAAAGAGACCGCCTTGAGCGGGAGCAGCCGTCTCCAGGGAAGCGAACCATTTGTCGAGTGGCACGAGATCGCCGGGAACCGGTGTCGAGCGCGGCGCATGGAGCTCGGCGACGGTGCGGCAGATGATGCGCGTCACTTCCTCGTCGCTTCCGGTCATCGCCATGTGGAAGAGGTTGCGCTGGCTGTCCGTGCGCTCCATCAGCACCGCGTCGCCATCGGCTTCATAGACCTTTGCAGCGCCATGCCCGTTCCAGTAGAGCAGGGGCAGGCGACCATACTTCTCTTCCGGGTCCTCGGCGACCTTGAGCATCGCCTGCTGGCCGCGATAGCGGACGGGGTAAAGACGGCTGGAGGGGGTTACGATGACGTCGCCGTCAGGATGCAATGACCATTTTTCTGAATATAGCGAAAACATAAGCTCTTCATTCCCAAAGACAAATGCCCCGCCGAAGAGGCGGAGCATTGCCATGTGGGAGTGTCAGGCGACCTGTTCAAGGGCCGGATAGTCGGTATAGCCCTTGGCGCCACCACCGTAGAAGGTTGCCTGATCCGGCGTGTTGAGCGGCGCATCGCGCTTCAACCGTTCGACGAGATCCGGGTTGGCGATGAACGGCTTGCCGAAAGCGACGAGGTCGGCTTCGCCGTCCTTGACCGTCTTTACCGCGAGTGCCCTGTCATAGCCATTATTGGTCATCCAGGCAGCCTTGCCGCCGGCAGCGACATAGGTCGAACGCAGGGCGTCGTAGTCGAATGGCTGGTCGCCCTGCTGGTGGTCGCGCGGGCCGCCGGTCGCGCCTTCAATGATGTGGATATAGGCGAGGGGGTAGCGGGCGAGGTTCTTGACCACATGGCCGAACACCTCCTGCGGTTGCGGATCAAAGGCATCGTTGGCGGGAGTGACGGGCGAAAGGCGGATACCGACCCGGCCGGCGCCGATTTCATTCGTCACGGCATCCATGACCTCGAACAGGAAGCGGGCGCGGTTTTCGATCGAACCGCCGTAGGTATCCGTGCGGTGGTTCGAACCCGAACGCAGGAACTGGTCGATGAGATAGCCGTTGGCCGCATGGATCTCGATGCCATCGAAGCCGGCGTCGATCGCGGCGCGCGCAGCCTTGCGATAGTCCTCGACGATCGCTTCGATCTCGGCGGTCTCCAGTGCATGCGGCTCGGAGGTTTCGGCAAAGGAGCCAGTACCGTCCGAATTGACCAGATAGGTCTTCGACTTAGCGCGAACGGCCGACGGTGCAACAGGCTTGCCGCCACCCGGCTGCAGAGAATCATGCGAAATGCGGCCGACATGCCACATCTGGACGACGATCCGGCCGCCCTTGGCGTGCACTGCGTCCGTCACCTTGCGCCAGCCTTCAAGCGCTTCCGGCGTATAGAGGCCCGGAACGTCGGCATAGCCCTGGCCCTGCTGGGTGATCGCCGTTCCCTCCGAGATCAGCAGGCCTGCCGTCGCGCGCTGCTCGTAGTAGGTCACATTCAGGGTGTTCGGAACGGCGCCCGGGGATCGGTTGCGGGTCAGCGGCGCCATCACGATGCGGTTTTTCAGCGCGATGTCACCAATGGTGATGGGGTCGAAAAGCGAGGCCATGGGAGGTCCTTTCAGGGGGGGCTGCTTGGGAGAAGGTGGTTGATTCAGAGATCGCCGATGCTCTCGAGGAAGGCGGCGATCGTCTCTTCATCGCGGCGGTAGAAGATCCATTGGCCAACCTTGCGGGTTGTCACGAGGCCGGCGCGCTGAAGCACAGCGAGATGCGAGGAAACGGTCGACTGCGACAGGCCGCAGCGTTCGAACTGGCCGGCACATACGCCGAGATCGAGCGGATGCTCTTGGGTCGGAAAATGGCGCTGCGGCTCCTTCAGCCAGGCGAGGATGTTCACCCGCACGGGATGGGCAAGCGCCTTGAGGATTTCGTCTCGGTCCATGGTATATCGCCATATCGTGTTTTAACGATAGATGTATCGCTAAAACACGATATTCAAATCACAAGACCGTGAGCGTGCTGCAGGCAAAAAAAGAGGGCCTCAAGAAAACTTGGGCCCTTGTAGTTGTGAAGGTAATAAGAACCTCCAGAGGGGAACAGCTAATGCGGTGGCGGGGAGGAGAAGCCACCAAGAATGCATCAGCTGCATTTTAATATGGGAAGCGAAGTATCGGCTTTCAATAGCCGGCTGTGATTTTCGTCACGTTTCGCCTGTATCTAACAGTAGACAAAAAAAGAGGGCCACAAGATGACTTGGGCCCTTATAAGTTGTGAAGGTAATTAAACCTCCAGAGGGGAACAGCTGCTGCGGTGGCACTGGGAGGAGAAGCCACCAAAGATGCATCAGCTGAGTTTGGTATGCTGCTTTTTTGGGCGCGCAACAATCATTTTCTGTGCATGACAGCCATGTCATGCGCGCATCCCTGCCTATTTCTGCGGCGAACAATAAAAATGCGCCGCACAATATAGACGGCGCATCCGTAATATCGATGTAAAAACAGATGGTTGGCGGCCTCTTGGGGAAATGCTCGGAAAATGAGCATTCGTCGAAGCGTCTTAAAAGTTCCAGTTGCGGGCCTTGGCGACGATGTAGTCGCGGAAGACCTTGAGCTTCGCGGCGTTCTTCATCTCGTCCGGATAGCAGAAATAGGTATCGAAGGACGGGATGTCGGCGCTGATCGGCAGCTGGATGAGGCCAGGATCGCGGCCGACGATATAGTCGGGCAGCATGGCGACGCCGATGCCGAGCAGGCAGGCGCGCTTGATCGAGGTCTGGCTGTTGATCTGCAGGTGCGACACGCGTGGATTGTCGGAATCGCGGCCGGCGATCTCGAGCCAGTTCACGTCGAGCAGATAGTTCGGCGCCGGCTCGCCGAATGTGATGATGCGGTGGTTGTCGAGGTCCTCGACCGACTGCGGCTCGCCATACTTGTTGATGTAGGAGGGGGCGGCGTAAACGTGCATGTGCACGGTGAAGAGCTTGCGCTGGATGAGGTCCGACTGCTGCGGCTGACGCAGGCGGATGGCACAGTCCGCGTGGCGCATGTTCACGTCCAGCTCCTCATTGTCGAGGATGAGCTGAACCTGCACGTCCGGGTGCAGCGACATGAACTCCTGGATCTTGTCGGTGAGCCAGCCCTGGCCGAGCCCGACCGTGGTGGTGATGCGCAGCTTGCCGCTCGGCTTGTCCGTGGTTTCGCTCAGTTGGACCTTGACACTCTCGAGCTTCATCAGCACTTCATGCGCGGTGCGATAGAGGATCTCGCCCTGTTCGGTGAGGATCAGGCCGCGCGCATGGCGGTGGAACAGCTTGATGCCGACATCCTGCTCCAGCGAACTCACCTGCCGGCTGATTGCGGACTGCGAAAGATGAAGCTTGTCTGCCGCATGGGTGAACGACCCAGCCTCGGCCGCCGCGTGAAAAATGCGCAGTTTGTCCCAGTCCAGCGACATGTAGTCCCCCATAAGAAACCACTCCGGAAGACGGGGTCCTGTCTTCCGGGCGTGGCTGATGCATCTGTTCCCACACGGGCGAGGTGCCTCAGCGGCACCACCCCGATTCGCAGCTTCTATTCGGCTGCAATTGCGACGGGCATATGACCCGCCAGGTATTTCTCGGCCTCAAGCGCTGCCATGCAGCCCATGCCGGCCGCCGTAACCGCTTGACGGTAAATGTCGTCCGTCACGTCGCCTGCGGCAAAAACGCCGGGCACGTCGGTCGCCGTCGAATCGGCCGCGGTCCAAAGATAGCCGTTGGACTTCTGCCGAAGCTTGCCTTTGAAAAGTTCGACTGCCGGCGCGTGGCCGATCGCGACGAACACGCCGTCGGTGACCATGTCGGAGGTTTCGCCGGTCTTGGTGTTGCGCAGCTTCACGCCGTTGACGGAAGCGGGCATCGGCGGCTTGGCCGGCGCACCCAGGTATTCCGTGACCTCGTGATCCCAGATCACCTTGACGTTCGGCTTGGCGAACAGGCGCTCTTGCAGGATCTTCTCGGCGCGGAAGCTATCACGGCGGTGAACGACAGTGACCGTCTTGGCGAGATTCGAGAGATAGAGCGCTTCCTCAACGGCCGAGTTGCCGCCGCCGACGACGATCACGTCCTTGTTGCGATAGAAGAAGCCGTCACAGGTGGCGCAGGCCGAGACGCCGAAGCCCATGAAGGTCGGTTCGGTCTCGATGCCGAGCCACTTGGCCTTGGCGCCGGTTGCGATGATCAGCGCGTCCGCCGTCCAGTCGTTACCGCTGTCGGTCTTGATGCGGAACGGGCGCACCGACAGGTCGACATCGGTCACGAGATCGTTGACGATCTCGGCGCCGACATGGGTCGCCTGCTTCAGCATCTGTTCCATCATCCACGGGCCTTGGACCGGATCGGCATAGCCCGGGTAGTTTTCGACGTCAGTCGTGATCATCAACTGGCCGCCCTGTTCCATACCGGCGATCAGTACGGGCTCGAGCATGGCGCGCGCCGTATAGATGGCGGCGGTATAGCCAGCCGGGCCGGAGCCGATGATCAGCACTTTCACGTGACGGGCAGTCATAATCTTGTCCTTCGCTCATCGGAGAGGATTGCCTCCACATCCGATTCCATTGCGTCAATGGGAAATCGTCCCATACTTTAGGTATTCCCCACCATGACTTTCAAGAGTGCGCAGCCTGATACACACAAGTGCTTGAGCCTCAAGCCCGCTTTTGCCACCAGATGACGCGCTTAGGGCACAGGCGTCGGCCCGGCATCGATCCGCGCCGCACCCCGACAATGGAGCGCTCCTTGCGTCGCTCCTGAAGATGTCCACCTCTATTTGCGCATCTACCGGCATCGCCAACGCCATTTTCCCGCGAATAGTCGGCCGGGCTGCTTGTTGTCCAGCGGGTTTGACGATATTTCACGCGGATTCACTTTGCTGGAGAAGCATATGGGGTTGAATGCCGGCCGTGCATGGTTGCACTGCGAAAGCGCTGCGCTCGGCCACGCACCGACTCGAGACGACCTTGCCCTTGACGAGCGCGCCTTGCTGAAAATCTCGACCGAGATGATCGCGGCAGCGCCGGGATAGGCGGACATCAGTCGACGTCGCCCGCCATCGGGGCAACCTCACCATCGGCAGACACAAGTTTTCGACTTTGCCTCGCGCTCAAAGTCACCACGAAAAGGACGAACGTTCATGACGAAACAAGTCGAGCTCGACGCTATCGATCTCAAGATCCTTCGCGAGCTCCAGCGTGATGGCCGGATGACCAATGTCGATCTCGCGCAAAGGGTCGGCATCTCCGCGCCGCCCTGCCTCCGGCGCGTGCGCAAGCTCGAAGAGACCGGCGTCATCAAGGGCTATCACGCACTGCTGAACGCACCGGCGCTCGGCTTCGATCTCGTCGCTTTCTGCATGGTCGGCCTGAAGCGTCAGTCGGAGGCCGACCTCAAGGCGTTCTCGGCCGCTACTGCAGAATGGCAGATCGTCCGGCAGGCCTGGACGGTTTCCGGCGAAAGCGACTTCCTGCTGCATTGTGTCGCCGAAAACCTCACGACTTTCCAGGATTTCGTCATCGAAGTGCTGACGGCCAATGAACGGGTCGACACGGTGCGCACGATGCTGACCATTCGCCAGGTCAAGGATATCGGCCTCGTCCAGATCTAAGGCCCGCCCATGAACAAGCTTCCGCTGTCCGCCTTCATCATCTGCCAGAACGAAGAAGCCTATCTCGGCAATTGCATCGAGAGCCTCGAGCAATGCTCAGAAATCGTCATCGTCGATTCCGGCTCGACCGACGGAACGGCAGCACTCGTGCAGTCCTACATCGACAAGGGTTGGCCGATCCGTTTCCTGCATGAGCCGTGGCGGGGCTATGCCGGCCAGAAGCAGTTCGCGCTCGACCAATGTACGCAGCCCTGGTGCTTCAACATCGATTCCGACGAACGCCTGGACGAACCGCTGAAGGCACTGCTGCCCTCGCTGCTCGATGCGCCGCCGGAGACGGTCGGCTGGCGCGTCGCGCGCAGGCCCTACCTCATCGGCTACGGCTACACGCCGGAGCGGGCGCACGAGCGGCGAAACCTGCGTCTGATCCGCCAGGGCAGGGGACGATACGATCTCAATCAGAAAGTCCACGAGGGGATCGTGCCGGATGGCGCGGTCGGCGCCGCTGCCAAGGGCAGCCTGCTGCACTATCGGCCGCTGATCATCGACGAGCAGATCCTCAAGGAAAACAAGTATTCGACGCTGAAGGCCGATCAGCAGTTCGCCGCCGGTAAGTCGGCGCGCCCTTACAAAATGCTGTTCAGCCCGCCACTCTATTTCCTTAGGCTTTATTTCCGCAACGGCCTGTGGCGCTGCGGTTTTCCAGGCTTCATTGAGGCGATGACGGGAGCGGTGTACGCTTTCCTGACCGCCGCCAAGATCTATCAGAGGCACGCGCTCAAGCGGCATCCGAACCATGACGACATGGATCGGCGCGCCAGCAAGCGGTGAGGTTTTCATGAAAGTCATGCATTTTCACTTCGGCAAGGATGGCGGCGCTGAGCGTTTCTTCGTCCACCTGGTCAACGCGCTCGCCGAGCGTGGCGTCGAGCAGACCTCGGTCATCCGCCATGGTCGTATCTGGAAGAAGGACATCGAGGGTGCGACGCGCATCATCGAAAGCAACTTCCGTAACCTGTCGCTCGACCGGATCCTCCTGCCGATGAAGGTCAGCAGCATGGCACGCCGCGAAAAGCCGGATGCGCTGTTTGCCTGGATGCCGCGCGCCAGCCGCCTGATGCCCAACTACAAGGGCTGCATCAAGATCTCGCGTCTCGGCGACTATCCGCTGCGGCTCGACTATTTCCGCAACACCGATTGCCTCGTCTGCAACACGCCGGGCATTGCCGAGCATGTGCGCAAGATCGGCTGGAAGCGCGACGTCGAAGTCATCTCCAACTTCACCGGAACCGAGCCGGTCGCGCCCATCAGCCGCGCCACGCTCGACACGCCTGAGAACGTGCCTGTGGTCATGTCAATGGGGCGCTTCGTTCCGCGCAAGGGCTTCCACACGCTGATCCAGGCGATCGCCAAGGTGCCGGATGCCTATCTGTGGCTCGTCGGCGATGGCGAAGAACGTGCAAATCTGGAGAAACTGGCCGCCGACCTCGGCGTGGCAAAGCGCGTGCGTTTCGCCGGCTGGCAGAAGGACACGCGGCCTTTCCTTGCCGCTTCCGACATCTTCGTGATGGCATCGAGCCACGAGCCGCTCGGCAACGTAATCCTCGAATCCTGGGCGCAAGGGACACCGGTTGTTTCCAGCCGTTCAGAAGGGCCGCAATGGTTCATGCGCGATGGCGAAAACGGCTTGATGGTCGATATCGGTGACGCTGACGGCTTTGCCCAGGCAATCGACCGCATCGCGGGCGATACGTCGCTCGGTGAACGGCTTGCCGAACGTGGGCACGAGACCCTGATGAACCAGTTCTCGAAGCAGGCGATTACCGACGCCTATCTGAAGCTCTTCGCTTCGAAGCGCTGAGAGAGTCTAGTGCGAGGCTGCCACGCGGTGGCAGCCTGTCAGGGACGCATCAGGCGTTCATAGACCGCGTTGATCGCGCGGGCCTCGCCCTCGATCGCAAAGGATGCGCGGGTCAGCCCCAGACCGTTCGCGCCAGCCAAGGTCCGGCGATGATCATCGTCCATGAAGCCAGCCGTTGCCTCGACCATTGCCTGTAGATCGTTGGCGGCGATCACGGCGCCGGTTTCCTGCTCTCCGACGACGACCAGTTCCGAAAACGCGCCGACGTCGGTTGCGATAACGGGCACGCCTGTCGCCATCGCTTCGAGCGGCGTCAGCCCGAAACCTTCCCAGCGCTGCGGCGCGATGAAGAGATCGAGCCCACGATACCAGTCCGGAATGTTGGTGTGTTCGCCAACGAAACGGATGCGGTCGGTGAGCCCGGCCTTTGCGACCCGCTCTTTCAATTCGTTCTCGAAGGCGACGTGCGGGCCGGTGGCGCGACCGGCGACGATGGCACTCCAGCCGGGCCGGCACGGCAGAAGCCCAATCATGCTGTCGACGAAGAGATCCGTGCCCTTCTGCTTACGCACCCGCCCGAAGCAGCCGACATATTTTTGGTTGGGGTCGAGCCCGAGCGCAGCTTTGGCTGCCGCTGTGTCAACCGGCGGCTGGAAGCGCTTGGTATCGATGCCGTGCAGGATCACCGTGTTCGGCACCTGCAGATAGGCGGCGGTCTTGCCGCTGGTCGCGATTACCGCGTCCATGCGCGAAATCAGAAACTTGCTCCAGCCGGTGTGGCGGCGCTGCGACGCAGAGGTGAAGACGATCCTCAGCTTCATGCCGAGAAGGTCGCGCAGCACGATCGCCGGCAGCATTTCGACATTGCGGCGCGCATGCCAGACCCGGCAGGGCCGTCCGTCCGGTGCGCTCCACAGGCGCAGGAGATCGCGGAAGCGGATCGAGGGCAGGGTGTCAGGCAAACCCGGGCCAAGCACGGCGATCTTTTCGCCGAGCGCGCGCTGGATCGGAATCAACTGGATGATGGTGGACGTCACGCCCGAGAGGCGGCGCTTGAAATTGGGAGCGATGACCTCGACGTTCCGGATATCGGCCACGAAAGCGCACTCCTTGCGCGAGCAACGATCGTCTTTTGAAAAGGAGAAACGGGGCGAAGGCAGGCTTCGCCCCTTGGCTAGGGCAGATCAGCCCCAGTTGACGGCGAGAATTTCGTAGGCCTTGGAACCGCCAGGCGCGTTCACTTCGATGGAATCGCCGACTTCCTTGCCGATGAGCGCGCGCGCGATCGGCGACGAGATCGAAATGCGGCCAGCCTTCACGTCGGCTTCCTGGTCGCCAACGATCTGGTAGGTCTTTTCTTCTTCAGTGTCTTCGTCGACGAGTTTGACCTTGGCGCCGAACTTGATCTTGGAGCCGGACATCTTCGAGAGATCAATGACTTCCGCGCGGGCGATCAAGTCTTCGAGCTCGGTGATCCGGCCCTCGTTGTGGCTCTGCGCTTCCTTGGCCGCGTGGTACTCGGCATTTTCCGACAGGTCGCCATGTGCACGGGCTTCGGCAATCGCCTCGATGATTCGCGGTCGTTCTTCCTGCTGGCGCCAGCGCAGCTCCTCCTGCAGGTTGACGAATCCGCCCTGTGTCATCGGCACTTTTTCGACCATTTCAATGTCCTTCATCAAGCACGAGGCGCCGCCCTTAGGGCGGCGCCAACGCAAAAGAAAACGGTCTCCGGCGCGTAAACGCCGGAACCGTCCGAAACTTCGAACCTTGGTTATAGCAGAAACGGAAGCGCGAAAGCCAGATATTTCGCCATCATCCACCGAACCCTGAAAGGCCACTGCAACTTGTGGGGGAAGCGATGGGGTGGCAAGCTACGCAGAAAGCGCTTTACCTCAACCGCGGTTGAGGTCGTAACAAAGGTGTTCCTAAGAGATAGCAGCGAGGAACGTTGGGCATGGTTCTGGCGAGGGACGAAACCAAGGCAGGCGAAGGCAATACCGCACTTCAGGAGGACGGCCGCTGGAGCGAACTGTTGCGGCCGGACTATCTGGCGACGACGGCTGCCCTTTGCCTCGGGGTCGCGTTGTTCGCATTCAACGAGTTTTTCGTAGCGACCGCGCTGCCCACAGCCGTCGAAGAGATCGGCGGCGCTACGCTGTTGTCCTGGGCCGTCACGCTCTATCTCGTCTTTGCCATTCTCGGCGGCGCTGTTGCCGCCACGCTCAAGTCAAGGTTCGGCGCACGAGGGACGCTGATTACGGCCGCGCTCATCTTTGTCGTCGGCACCCTCATCGCGACCGCCGCCGGCAGCATGCCGCAGGTCCTCGCCGGTCGCGTGTTTCAGGGATTCGGCGAGGGGATCATTGCTGCGGTCTGCTACGCGCTGATTCCCGAACTCTTCCCGCCGCGCCTGGTCCCAAAGGTATTCGGAGCCGAGGCCATCGTCTGGGCAACGGCGGCCTTTGGCGGGCCACTCGTGTCCGGATTCCTGACGGAACACTGGTCATGGCGGGCGGCTTTCGCCGTCAACGTTCCCGCAACCGTCATCTTCGTTGCGCTCGTTCTGCTGATCGTACCGGCACGCAAGGTGCCATCGACCGACACGCCTCGTCCAATCCCGCTGCTGCGGCTGACCGTGGTCGGTTCCGGCATATTGCTGATATCGGTCTCAAATACGGCGAGCAGCGTCCCCTTGATGGCGGCGGCGCTGGCGACGGCGCTGACCATCCTCTGGGCGGCCGTCGCAACCGACCGTCGGTCGGAGCATCCGATCCTGCCCGCGGGCGCCTTTCAGCTCACAAAACCGCTCGGCACCGGACTTTGGGTCGTGCTGCTGATGCCCCTCGCTCAAGCGTCCGGCTCGGTGTACCTCATTTATGGCCTGCAACATGTCTGGAATTTCAGCCCCACGGCCGCCGGTTTTTCGGCGGCATTGATGGCGATCTCCTGGAGTGTGACCGCTATCGCCGTCGCAAGCCTGCACTCGCACGCTCTGCGCGTGAAGCTCATCCCTGCGGGACCTGCGCTTCTCAGCCTCGGGCTTGCCGGTCTGATGATCGCCTTCGCGATCGACGATTACCGGCTGGTCTTCCCGAGCCAGATCGCGGTCGGGGCCGGGTTCGGCATGTCGTGGGGCACGCTCAGCCAGCTGATGATGGACGTCTCCTTGCGAGGAGAGCGGGACAAGACCTCAGCGTTTCTGCCGACGTTGCAGTCGGCCGGTTATGCGATCGGCGCGGCGATCTGCGGGCTGACGGCCAATCTTCGCGGTTTCGACGAGAAGGCGAACGTTGCCACGATGCACGCCGCCTTGTTCACGGTTTTCGTCGTCGCGTTCCTGATCTCCACGGCTTCTCTGTATCTGGGCGTCAGAACCGTGCGGCTCGCAGCGAGCCACGCGCGTCGTGATCGGGGCAGAACTGCTGCCGAGGCCCTGGCGGCAGACTAACAGTGTGATCAAGCGCAGGATGGATGTTCCTGCGCTTTGCTCGTGGCGCTGCTTCAGGCTGCAGCGTAGAGAGAGGCGCCGACCTGGCGGCGGGCAAGCAGAGCCCGCTGTTCGGCGCCGCGGCCGATGGAGGGCACGATTGTTGCCAGCAGCCTGCGGTTGCTGGAACGGACCTGGACCTTCAGCGAACCATAATCGGCATCGCGGCCGATCTTGTCTGCGATCCGCTGGCCGTAATAGAGGGCCGATCCCTCGTCGAAATGGCTGATACCGTCTTCATCGACGAAGTGCTCGTCGCCCCACAGCAAATCAAAGAAATAGAGTTGCACGATCTTGCCCCATGTCGCGCCCACCGGCGAAGCCGCCGATCTCTCAGTGCGCAGGGTCATAGAAACATGTGCCGGGGGAATGCAGGCTGAACCGGTCGTTCATGCGGCGTTCAGCGGAGGGGCGGGCTGTTGAAGCGCATCACACCCTCGGGGATGGCGGCGGCGCGCGAGGGTTTCGCGCGCCGCGGTCTTTCTTAGGCCTTGAAGTAGCTCTGCAGCGGGCGCACTTCGAGGCTGCCTGCCTTCAGAGCCTTGATTGCGTGCGCAGCCGCTTCAGCACCGGACATGGTGGTGTAGTAGGGCACCTTTTGCATCAGCGTGGCGCGGCGCAGCGACTTGGAGTCCGAGATCGCCTTGTTGCCGTCCGTCGTGTTGATGACGAGCTGAACGTGACGGTTGCGGATCGCATCCTCGACGTGCGGACGACCTTCCTGAACCTTGTTGATCTTGGTGGCGGCAATGCCGTGTTCACCGAGGAATCGAGCCGTGCCGCTGGTCGCCATGACCTTGAAGCCGATGTCGACGAGGATGCGGATTGCCGGCAACACCCGGGTCTTGTCCTCGTCGCGCACCGAAACGAACACTGTTCCATCGCGCGGCAGGTCGACGCCGGCGCCGAGCTGCGACTTGGCAAAGGCCAGTGCATAGTCGGTGTCGAGACCGATGACTTCGCCGGTCGAGCGCATTTCCGGGCCAAGCAGCGTATCGACGCCGGGGAAACGTGCGAACGGGAAGACTGCTTCCTTGACCGCGATGTGCTTGAGGTTGCGCGGATCCGGCTTTTCGCCATAGGCGGCGATCGCGACATCGAGCGCTTCGCCGGTCATGACGCGGGCCGCGATCTTCGCGATCGGCGCACCGATCGTCTTGGCGACGAAGGGTACGGTGCGCGAAGCGCGCGGGTTGACTTCGAGCACGTAGATCGTGCCGTCCTTGATCGCGAACTGCACGTTCATCAGGCCGCCGACATTGAGCGCCTTGGCAAGGGCTGCCGTCTGGCGTTCGAGTTCGTCGACCATGTCCTTGTCGAGCGTGTGCACCGGCAGCGAGCAGGCGCTGTCGCCCGAGTGGATGCCGGCTTCCTCGATGTGCTCCATGATGCCCGAGACGAAGACATCCTTGCCGTCGCACAGGCAGTCGACGTCGACTTCCGTCGCGTTGGTCAGGTAGCTGTCGAACAGCAGCGGATTCTTGCCGAGCAGCGTGTTGATCTGGCCGGTCTTGTCGTTCGGATAGCGCTGCTTGATGTCCTCAGGAACGAGGCCCGGAACCGTGTCGAGCAGGTAGCTCTGCAGCATGCTTTCCGAATGGATGATCTGCATGGCGCGGCCGCCGAGAACGTAGGACGGGCGCACGACCAGCGGGAAGCCGATTTCGGCAGCGACGAGGCGGGCCTGCTCGACCGAGTAGGCAATGCCATTGTTAGGCTGGTTGAGGTCGAGCTTCATCAGAAGCTTCTGGAAGCGGTCGCGGTCTTCGGCAAGGTCGATCGCGTCGGGTGCCGTGCCGAGGATCGGGATGCCGTTCTTTTCCAGCGCTTCGGCGAGCTTCAGCGGCGTCTGGCCACCGAACTGGACGATGACGCCGACGAGTTCGCCCTTTTCCTGCTCGGCGCGCATGATCTCGATCACGTCCTCGGCCGTCAGCGGTTCGAAGTAGAGGCGGTCGGAGGTGTCGTAGTCGGTCGAGACCGTTTCCGGGTTGCAGTTGATCATGATCGCTTCGTAGCCGGCATCCTTCAGCGCGAAGGCGGCGTGGCAGCAGCAATAGTCGAACTCGATGCCCTGACCGATGCGGTTCGGACCGCCGCCGAGAATGACGACCTTCTTGCGGTCAGACACTTCAGCTTCCGAGCGGGCGGCACCGACGAAAGGCGTTTCGTAGGTCGAGTACATGTAGGCGGTCGGCGAGGCGAATTCGGCAGCGCAGGTGTCGATGCGCTTGTAGACCGGGCGGACATTAAGCGCATTGCGCAGTTCCGCCACTTCCTTCGGGCGCTTGCCGCCGAGCGTTGCGAGGCGGGCGTCGGAGAAGCCCATCGCCTTCAGCATGCGCAGGTTCTCGGCATCGGCAGGCAGGCCGTGCTCGCGGATGCGCGCTTCCATGTCGACGATCGCCTTGAACTGGGCGATGAACCACGGGTCGATCTTGCTCGCCTCGTGAACCTCGGCTTCGCTCATGCCAAAGCGCAGCGCCTGCGCAACCATGCGCAGTCGGTCCGGCGTCGGCGTGCCGATCGCCGCACGAATGGCGTTACGGCCATCGCCGTTCTCGTCCATGTCGGGGATTTCGATTTCGTCGAGGCCGGTAAGGCCGGTCTCGAGGCCGCGCAGCGCCTTCTGCAGCGATTCGGCAAAGGTACGGCCGATCGCCATGACTTCGCCGACCGACTTCATGGCGGTGGTCAGAACCGGCGATGCGCCCGGGAATTTTTCAAAGGCGAAGCGCGGGATCTTGGTGACGACGTAGTCGATCGACGGTTCGAACGAGGCCGGGGTCGCGCCGCCGGTGATGTCGTTGTCGAGTTCGTCGAGGGTGTAACCGATCGCAAGCTTCGCCGCGATCTTGGCGATCGGGAAGCCGGTCGCCTTGGAGGCGAGGGCCGACGAGCGCGACACGCGCGGGTTCATTTCGATGACGACGAGACGGCCGTCCTTCGGATTGACGGCGAACTGCACGTTCGAGCCGCCGGTCTCGACGCCGATCTCGCGCAGAACCGCGATCGAGGCGTTGCGCATGATCTGATATTCTTTATCGGTCAGCGTCAGCGCCGGCGCAACGGTGATCGAATCACCGGTGTGCACGCCCATGGGGTCGATGTTTTCGATCGAGCAGATGATGATGCAGTTGTCCGCCGTGTCGCGGACCACTTCCATCTCGTACTCCTTCCAGCCGAGCACCGATTCTTCGATCAGCACTTCGGTGGTCGGCGACGCATCGAGACCGCTGCCGACGATGTCGAAGAATTCCGTGCGGTTATAGGCAATGCCGCCGCCGGTACCGCCGAGCGTGAAGGACGGACGGATGATGGCGGGCAGGCCGACATCGTCAAGCGCCTGCGCGGCAATCGCCATCGCGTGGTTCATGTAGCGCTGCTTGCGGTCGCCTTCGCCAAGGTTCCACTGGTTCTCGAGGTCATCGAGCGCCTTGTCGAGCTCGGCGCCGGAAAGCCGGCTCTTCAGTTCGGCGCGCTCGGCCTCGTGCGTCTTGCGGTCATGGTCCTTGATGTCGGTGGCATTCGCCAGCCGCGACTTCGGCGTTTCGAGGCCGATCTTCGCCATGGCTTCGCGGAAGAGGGCGCGGTCTTCGGCCTTGTCGATGGCGTCCGGCTTGGCGCCGATCATCTCGACATTGTAGCGGTCGAGAACGCCCATGCGGCGCAGCGAGAGCGCCGTGTTGAGCGCAGTCTGGCCGCCCATGGTCGGCAGCAGCGCGTCCGGGCGCTCCTTGGCGATGATCTTGGCGACGACTTCCGGGGTGATCGGCTCGACATAGGTTGCGTCCGCCAGACCCGGATCGGTCATGATCGTCGCCGGGTTGGAGTTGACGAGGATGACGCGGTAGCCTTCCTCCTTCAGCGCCTTACAGGCCTGGGTGCCGGAATAGTCGAATTCGCAAGCCTGACCGATGACGATCGGCCCCGCGCCGATGATAAGAATGGACTTGATATCTTGGCGCTTCGGCATGGTCGATCATCCGTTTCTAGCTGCGCGAAAAACCGGCCGAGGTGGGAGGTCACCGGCCGGGCACGCATTGATGGGTCTTTTCAGGCTAGAAGCGGCTTATAGGCAAATGTTTCTGCAAGCGAAACCCCGAAAATTCCGGAATCGACAGGAACCAGCCATATTTGCGCACCTCCGGCCATGCAGAGCGCTTCGCGCACGGCGAAACAGCGCCGGAAATGTCAGGGGCGGCCGGGGATGACGAGAACCTTGACCTCTCCGGCCGCCGGCGGATGCGCAATGACGTTGGCTGCTTCGCCGAGCGTCACCCGCCGCGAAATCAGCTTGTCGATCTCGATGGCGCCTGAGGCGACGAGGTCTGCTGCACGGCGGTGGACGAAGGGGTTGATGAAGGATCCGAGCACCCGCAGTTCGCGAAAGAGAATGTCGAACGGTTCGATTTCCACGGTCTCGCCCTTCGGCATGACGCCGAGGATCACGACGGTGCCACCGGACCTGGCAAGGCGAGTCGACTGCATGACGGTTTCGGCAACGCCGGCGCATTCGATGACGACATCGACCCCGCCGGGAACGAGCCCGGTGTCACCGGCGATCTGTTCGATGATATCGGTAGAGGAAGGATCGACCGTCGCCGTTGCGCCGACCTCTTCGGCAAGGCGGCGCTTTGCCGCCTGTCGTGTGGAAAGAATGACCGTCGTTGCGCCGGCGAGGCGGACGAGCTGCACGACCAGTAGGCCGATCACACCGCCGCCAAGGACGACGACGGAGGAGCCGGCGCGAATGCCCGCCATATCCACGCCATGCAGGCAGCAGGCGAGCGGCTCGCAGAAGGCGCCATGAACGGGGGCGAGGCTCAGTGGTATGTCATGGGCCTGCTTGCGGGGCATAACCACGTACTCGGCAAAACCACCGTCACGATGGATGCCGATCGCCCGGAGATTGCGGCAGAGATTGATGCGCCCGGCGGTACATTGCGGACAGGTACCGCAAGCGATGTTGGGGTCGCCGGTGATTCTCGCGCCGATTGCGATATCGGAGACCCTGCTTCCCACCGCCTCGACGATGCCGCAGAATTCGTGGCCGAGCGTCACCGGCGGGGTCGAGGGGAATTCGCCGTGCAGCAGATGCCGGTCCGTGCCGCAGATGCCGCAGGCTTCGACCCGCACCAGCAGATCGTCCGGGCCGGGTAGGGGCTTTGGCACTTCTGCGACCCGCAGCTGACCGATACCTTTGAGCCGCAATGCCTTCATCGCCCTGCCTCCTCGCCCTGTCCGCATGGGCATAGGAGCCGCAAAGCAGGTTTGCGTCAAGGCGAGCGCGGCTGTTCAAGAGAGGGCGGCCGGTCGGGCCGGCGGCCCGGCTGCCGGCAGCGCCTTGGCGAAGTGGTCGCCTTGTCAAAAAGATTGGTGAGATCGCGAACTTACGGGGCGCGATTGCGTTTTACAACGACGTTAGGGCCGTCTTATAAAAGAGCAGACCGACAACGCCTTTCAGAGGCCGGGGAGGACAGATCATGGAATGGAAGGGCCGCCGCCAATCCGACAATATCGAAGACCAGCGCGGCGCGAGCCCCGGTGGCGGCAACCCGTTTGGGCGCGGGGGCGGTTTTCGCATGCCAGGCGGTGGCGGCGGCATGCGGCGCGCCGGAGGCGGTATGAGCTTCGGTACGATTATCTTCCTCGTCGTGCTCTATTTCATCCTCAAGGCCATGGGCATCGACATGCTGCAGGTGCTGGAAGGCGGCGGCGGCCAGGTGCAGATGCCGGGCTTCGAGCAGAGCGATGGTTCGCCGGCACCGCGCGGATCCGCCCAGGAAGAGGAAATGAAGCAGTTCATGGCGACGGTGCTCGCCGAGACTGAAGACACCTGGAACGGCATTTTCCAGGCAAACGGCCAGCAGTATGAAGAGCCGAAGATGGTGCTTTTCCGTGGCCAGGTGCGTTCCGCCTGCGGCTTTGCTTCGGCTGCCTCCGGGCCGTTCTATTGCCCGGGCGACCGCAAGGTCTATCTTGACATGAGCTTCTTCGACGAACTCGCGCAGAAGTTCGATGCGGCCGGCGATTTCGCCCAGGCCTATGTCGTCGCGCATGAGGTCGGCCATCATGTCCAGAACCTGATCGGCGTTCTGCCGAAGTTCAACCAGATGCGCCAGTCGATGAGCGAGACCGAAGCCAACCAGATGTCGGTGCGCGTCGAACTGCAGGCCGATTGCTTCGCCGGTGTCTGGGGCAAGTATACCCAGCAGAAGGGCCTGCTCGAACAGGGCGACCTTGAAGAGGCGCTGAACGCGGCCACCCAGATCGGCGATGATACGCTGCAGAAGCGCATGCAGGGCTATGTCGTTCCCGAGAGCTTCAATCACGGGACCTCCGAGCAGCGCATGCGCTGGTTCAAGCGCGGCTTCGACAGCGGCAAGATGACGGCCTGTGATACTTTCTCGGGCGCGGCCTGATTTCTTTGAACCAGAATCATTCGAAAGGGCCGGCTTGTCTGCCGGCCCTTTCGTTTGTGGCTTAGCGCTCGCTATCCATGTGGGCGAGCTGGGCTTCTGGATACCGCGCGCCGGCTGCCGCATTCTTCGGCACTGACTGTTCGATCACCGCCAGATCGTCTGCGCTGAGATGGACGTCGCGCGACGACAGGGCCTCTGCCAGTCGATCGCGCCGCCGCGCGCCGACGAGCGGTACGATGTCCTTGCCCTTGGCCGCAACCCAAGCGATCGCGATCTGTGCCACCGACACGCCCTTGCCTTCGGCGATTCGTCTCAAAGCCTCGACGAGGGCGAGGTTTCGATCGATGTTGCCTTCCTGAAACCGCGGGCTCATGGCGCGGAAATCGCCCTTGCCGGCCGCGCCTTTCTGCCAATGGCCGCTGATCAGCCCGCGTGAAAGGACGCCGTAGGCGGTGATGCCGATACCGAGTTCGCGGCAGGTCGGCAGGATCTCATCCTCGATGCCGCGCGAAATCAGCGAATACTCGATCTGCAGGTCGACGATCGGATGCACGGCCGCCGCACGCCGGATGGTTTCTGATCCGACTTCCGAGAGGCCGACATGCCTGACGTAACCCGCCTTCACCAGATCGGCAATTGCGCCAATGGTGTCCTCGATCGGCACATCCGGGTCGAGCCGGGCGGGACGATAGATGTCGATATGGTCGACGCCGAGCCTCTGCAGCGTGTAGGCGAGAAAATTGCGAACGGCCTTGGGCCGGCAATCGTAGCCCAACCAGTTGCCGGCGGCATCGCGCAGGGCGCCGAACTTCACGCTCAGCAGCGCCCTGTCGCGCCTTCCGCCCTTCAACGCTTCGCCGATCAGCATCTCGTTGTGACCCATGCCGTAGAAATCGCCGGTGTCGAGCAGCGTGATGCCGGCTTCCAGCGCTGCATGGATCGTGGCGATGCTTTCGGCCCGGTCCGCAGGGCCGTACATGCCGGACATGCCCATGCAACCGAGGCCGAGCGCCGAAACCGAGGGACCGGACTTTCCGAGTGAAACGTAATCCATCTTCGTTCTCCTTCGACAAGGCCGAAAACCAGCCGGCCGTTTGCTCGGTCTCCTGTTTACTTCGTCCGATGCCGTGCGATAATCCGATCTCAATCGAACGACTTGTACGAAATTCCGCACAATGGACGACTTGCCGCTTGCTGATCTCGATGCCTTCACCGCAGTGGCCGCGGCGCGGAGCTTCCGCGCGGCTGCGAAGAAGCGCGGCGTTTCCGCGTCGGCGCTGAGCGAGGCGCTCCGCCGCCTTGAAGCGAAGCTGCAGGTGCGCCTGCTCAACCGCACGACCCGCAGCGTCACCCTGACGGAGGCGGGCACGCGGCTGCTCGATCGGCTGACGCCGGCCCTCGGCGAGATCGCCGGTGCGCTCGATCAGGTCAACGAGATGCGCGACAGTCCGGCGGGAACGCTAAAACTGAACGTTCCGACCATCGTCGCGCGCGAAATTCTACCACCGATCATCGGCCGGTTCTTGCGCGAGCACCCGGCAATTTCCCTGGAGGTGACGGCGGAGGACGGTTTCGTCGATGTCCTCGCTGCCGGTTTCGATGCGGGCGTCCGCTACGAGGAACGCGTCGAGCGCGACATGATCGCGATCCCGATCGGGCCGAGCCGCCAGCGTTATGTCACAGCCGCGGCGCCGGATTATCTCGAAAGGCGCGGCGTGCCCGGCCATCCGCGCGACCTGCTTGAACACGCCTGCATTCGCCACCGCTTCGCCAGCGGCTTCTCGCTTCCCTGGGAGTTCGGCGAGGGCGAGGCGGCGCTGACGATCGCGCCGCCAGCCGTCGTCACCGCCAACACGATCGATCTCGAACTCGGGGCGGCCATCGACGGCCTTGGCGTGATCCGGACCTTCGAGGAATTCATCGCGCCCGCGGTCGCCGCAGGGCGTCTGGTGCTCATCCTTGAGGCGTGGACGACGAGCTTCTCCGGTCCGCTTCTCTATTATGCAAGCCGCAAGCATATGCCAGCGGCGTTGCGTGCCTTCGTGGACTTCCTGAAGCGCGAACAGCGGCGGGACCACCGCTGAGGCATGGGCTGTAAGCGGCCCGACCTATCAACCATTGCGATAGTCCCATCAGAAAATTTGGGACGTTCACGGATTGTTTCGTGCGAAATGATCCGTTACACCTAAATTGGTAGCGTTGTTCACGTTCTGTCTCTTTTCCCGGGGCAGGCCGCCGGGGAGGGATCGCATGCGCGACGAGAAATTTGTGCGACGCGGCCTGTTCCTCGTCTTCCTCATCCTGTTTCTCGATATCATTGGCATCGCAATCATCGTGCCGGTGCTGCCGGCCTATCTCGAGGAATTGACCGGCGCCAATGTCAGCGAGGCGGCGATCGATGGTGGATGGCTGCTGCTCGTCTATGCGGCGATGCAGTTTCTCTTTGCGCCGCTGATCGGCAATCTCAGCGATCGATTCGGCCGCCGACCGGTGCTGCTCGCATCCGTCTTCACTTTCGCGCTCGACAACCTGATCTGCGCGCTCGCCACCAGCTACTGGATGCTGTTCATCGGTCGTGTACTCGCCGGCGTCAGCGGCGCCAGCTTCGGCACGGCATCGGCCTACATCGCCGACATCAGTCATGACGGGAACCGAGCCAAGAATTTCGGGCTGATCGGCATTGCCTTTGGTACCGGCTTCGCGCTCGGGCCGGTGCTTGGCGGTCTGCTTGGCGAACTCGGCCCGCGGGTCCCGTTCTACGGCGCGGCAGCGCTGTCCTTCGTCAACTTTATCCTTGGCGTATTCCTGCTGCCCGAGACACTCGACAGCGCCAACCGCCGCCGGTTCGAGTGGAAACGCGCCAACCCGCTCGGCGCCCTCAAGCAGATGTGCAATTACCCCGGCATCGGCTGGGTGGGGCTGGTGTTCTTTCTCTTTTGGCTTGCCCATTCGGTCTATCCGGCCGTCTGGTCCTTCGTTTCCAGCTACCGCTACGGCTGGAGCGAGGGGCAGATCGGACTTTCGCTCGGGATCTTCGGTATCGGCGGTGCCTTCGTCATGGCCGTCATCCTGCCGCGTGTGGTGCCGCGGCTTGGGGAGTGGCGCACGGCCGTGCTCGGCCTGACCTTCACCACGCTCGGAGCCATCGGCTATGCCGGCGCCTGGCAGGGGTGGATGATCTATGCGGTGATCATCGCGACCGCGCTCGAAAGCCTCGCCGATCCGCCGCTGCGCAGTATCGCCGCGGCCCACGTGCCGTCGTCGGCACAAGGCGAGCTTCAGGGCGCGCTGACCAGCATCGGCAGCATCACCACGATCATCGGTCCGTTGATCTTCACCCAGGCCTTCGGTTATTTCACCAGCCCTGCCGCGCCCGTCGCCTTTGCCGGCGCGCCCTATGCACTCGCCAGTTCCTTCCTCGTCGGCGCGCTTATCGTGTTCTTCCTGAAGATACCGAGAAGCAGGGCGGTCGGACCGGAAGGCGCGGAGAATGCCGGGCCGGCCGACGCCGTAGCGCCGGACGAGCCAGAGGCGATGGAGCGGCCACGATTGCACGGAAATTGATCAATTTTCGTGATCTATCGATGAAACTTTGAGCAACCTCGCCCTTGCGTCTGGCTCTTTGCCCGACGGTATTCTATTTCCGGATTCCTCCCCCCCGATCTTCGGTTGCGGCCCGGAGCCGCATTGACTGCCAGGAATCTGCCATGCTGACCGCGAATGCGAGCCCGATACCGTTGACGACCGACAATTCCTGGCGGACGCACTATCGCGCGAGCTTCTATCTGGGCGTGCCGTTCATCGGTGCGCAGCTTGCGCAGCTCGCGATCAACACGACGGACGTCCTGATGGTCGGTAAGCTCGGCGCCACCGAGCTCGCGGCGATCATCCTCGCGACCCAGATGTATTTCACCGTCTATGTTTTCGGCAACGGATTTGCCAATGCGGTGGTGCCGATGGCAGCACAGGCCGTCGGCCGTGGCGACAAGGTTTCGGTGCGCCGCTCGGTGCGCATGGGCATGTGGGTGGTGATGCTCTACGGCCTGTTGACCGCGCCGATCCTCTGGATGGCCGAGCCGATCCTGCTATTTGCCGGCCAACAGCCCAAGGTCGCAGCCCTTGCAGGAGAATATGTCCGCATCGCGCAATGGGCGATCTTCCCCGGTCTCATCTTCATGGTGCTGAGGGCCTTCCTAAGTGGCCTGGAGAGGGCAGGGATCATTCTCTATGTCACGCTGGCGACGCTCGTGCTCAATGCCGCGCTCTGCTACGTGCTGATCTTCGGCCACTTCGGCTTCCCGAAACTCGGAATCTTCGGTGCGGCGGTCGCAGCGCTTGGCGTTGCCGTGCTCGGCGCGGCGTTGACGATCGGCTATATCAAGAGCAAGCCGGAGCTCAACCAGTACGAACTCTTCGTCCGCTTCTGGCGGCCCGACTGGGTCGCCTTCCGCGAAGTCGTTTTTCTCGGAATTCCGATTTCGCTGACGATCCTTGCCGAGGTCAGCCTGTTCACCGTCGCCTCGCTGCTGATGGGCACGATCGGCACGGTCGAGCTTGCGGCGCACGGCATCGCGCTGCAATTCGCCTCGATGGCCTTCATGATCCCGCTCGGGCTTGCGCAGGCCGCCACGGTGCGGGTCGGGCTTGCCTATGGCCGCGGTGACCTCCTGGGCGTTCGGCGCGCGGCGATCGCTTCGCTGGTGCTCGGCGCCGGCTTTGCCATTGTCGGCAGCGCCATCTTCGCATTCTTCCCCAGCCAACTGGCTGCCCTTTATCTCGACACAGCCCGTCCGGACGCTGCGGCGGTGCTTGCCTTCGCGGCTCCGCTCATTGTCATTGCCGGTGCGTTTCAGCTCGTCGATGGCATGCAGGCGATCGCCGCCGGCATGCTGCGCGGCCTGAAGGACACCAAGGTGCCGATGCTGCTGGCGATGGTTTCTTATTGGCCGATCGGCTTCGTCTGCGCCTGGCTCTTTGCCTTTCCCTTCAATTTCGGCGGGATCGGCGTGTGGTTCGGCTTCGTCCTCGGGCTTGCAGCCGCCGCGGTGCTGTTGAACTGGCGCTTCTTCCGGATGCTCGGCGAGATAACGGCGAAGGCTGCCGCCAAGGGCGCCTGACTTGGGGCGAAGAAGAGCAAAGAAAAAGCCGGACGGGCAGGGGATGCCGTCCGGCTTACAATGGCGTCGCCTCAGGGGAAGGGAACGACGGCCGCTTACTACCACGCTTCGTTTTACGAAGCTTTGGAACTGCTAGACGTTAAAGCCGTCGAGCCGTTCCGAACCCTGGCGATCGCGCTGGAGGTCGCGTATCGTCCGGGCAAAGTCGATCAAGAATACGAGACTGATGACCGCTGCCGCGATCATGAATAGGGTGGCCATAGTGCCCTCCATCAACGGAAGATTTTCTGTGTCGCGTAGCGGTCGCGCCGGTCACGGGACTCGTTGCGCAGTCCATGTATCGTCGCAAAGATCATCGCGAAAAACATCGCCATCGAAAACAGAGCAAGTCCCATAGCCGTAATCCTTTCGCATCCTAAACGGCAGTACGTTCAAAAAAGTTCCGTTGTTACTGGCACTACACTTAACGTCTTTGCTGTGAAGCACCGTTGAACATGGCATTCATCTAGCATTCATTCTTTCTGTCCCGCTGTTTCCCAGGGAACAGGGTCAACCGCCGTACAACTCTTGCGATCTGTCGCCGTCCGTGACAAAAGGCTTCACCAAACGGAAACAGGTGCGATGACCACGGCATTTTATCCCGGCTCCTTCGATCCGATGACGAACGGGCATCTCGATGTGCTCGTGCAGGCGCTGAACGTGGCGGCGAAAGTCATTGTCGCGATCGGCATCCACCCCGGCAAAGCACCTCTCTTCTCCTTCGACGAACGCGCCGAGCTCATCCGCCGCTCGCTCCACGAATTTCTGCCGGACAGGGCAGGCGACATCGATGTCGTTTCCTTCGACAATCTGGTCGTCGACGCGGCGCGAGAGCGCGGCGCAAAGCTGCTTGTGCGCGGCCTTCGCGATGGCACCGACCTCGACTACGAGATGCAGATGGCCGGGATGAACCGGCAGATGGCGCCGGATATCCAGACCTTGTTCTTGCCGGCGGGCACGGCATCACGGCCCATTACGGCCACATTGGTCCGCCAGATCGCGGCCATGGGCGGCGACGTCAGTGCCTTCGTGCCCAAGTCCGTCTACGAAGCACTGCAGGCCAAACGCCGTACCTGACGGGCGGCCCCAAATTCACCACGCAGGGAGAAACCATGAAAATCCTCCACCTCGCATTTGCCGGCGCCATCGCGCTTGCCTCCTTCACGGGCACGGCGCTTGCGCAAGCGGCCGACAACTTCATCACCATCACGCTCAAGGATGGTCCGGTCGTCGTCGAACTCAGGCCTGACATCGCGCCGAAGCATGTCGAGCAGATCAAGGCGCTGGCCGCGGCCGGTGAATACGACAACGTCGCTTTCCATCGCGTGATCAAGGGCTTCATGGCGCAGACCGGCGACGTGCAGTATGGCGACATGGAAAACGGCTACCAGCCGCAGGCTGCCGGCACCGGCGGTTCGTCGCGTCCGGACGTCCCGGCAGAGTTCTCCGACGTCCCGTTTGAACGCGGCACGGTCGGCATGGCCCGCTCGCAGGACCCGAACAGCGCGAATTCGCAGTTCTTCATCATGTTCGCCCCGGGCGACTTCCTCAACGGCCAGTACACGGTCGTCGGCAAGGTCGTCTCCGGCATGGAGAATGTCGACAAGATCAAGCTCGGCGACGACGCCAACAACGGCTCCGTCACCGATCCCGACCGCATGATCAGCGTCAAGGTCGGCAAGTAAAATCAACAGAAGGAGAAAACCCATGGCCGAGATCAAGGATCCGGAAAACACGATCATCCTGGAGACCACCAAGGGCAAAGTCGTCATCGAGCTTCTGCCCGACGTCGCTCCGGGGCATGTCGCTCGCATCAAGGAACTGGCCCGCGAAGGCGCCTATGACGGCGTGGTATTCCACCGCGTGATCGAGGACTTCATGGCCCAGACCGGCGACGTGCAGTACGGCAAGACCGGCGGCGAGCACTTCAACCCGGCCCGCGCCGGCATGGGCGGGTCCTCAAAGCCGGACCTGAAGGCCGAATTCTCGAACGTCAGCCACGTTCGCGGCACGTGCTCGATGGCCCGTAGCCAGATGCCGAACTCGGCCAACTCGCAGTTCTTCATCTGCTTCACCGACGCGCCGTGGCTCAACAAGCAGTACTCTGTCTGGGGCCAGGTCATCGAAGGCATGGACAACATCGACAAGATCAAGCGCGGCGAGCCGGTGCGCGATCCCGATACGATCGTCACGATGCGGGTTGCCGCAGACGCCTGATTTGCGCTAATGCACGAACCCGCCCCGGTCGCCAACTGCGCCGGGGCGGGTTTGCTTTTGTCTGAAGATAACAATGCGCGTAGAGCTGTTCGACTTCGACCTCCCGGAAACTTCGATTGCGCTTCGGCCCGCAAGCCCGCGCGACAGCGCCCGTATGCTCGTGGTGCGCCCCGATGGCGCCGACGTTCTTGCGGACAGGGGCGTGCTCGACCTGCCGTCGTTCCTGAGGGAAGGCGACGCGCTTGTCTTCAACGACACCAAGGTGATCCCGGCGCAGCTCGAAGGCATCCGCCGCCGCGGCGAGGAGATCGCGACGCAAGTTTCGCTGACGCTGCATATGCGGGTCGCACCCGACCGCTGGAAGGCTTTCGCCCGCCCGGCACGACGCCTCAAGGTCGGCGACCGCATTGCCTTCGGCCACGGTGGCTCAAGCTGCTTTCTCGGAACGCTCGACGCGACCGTCGAGGAAAAGGGCGATGCCGGCGAAGTGACGCTGCGCTTCGATCTCTCGGGTCCCTCGCTTGACGAGGCGATCATGGCGGTCGGCCACATTCCCTTGCCGCCTTACATCGCCTCCAAGCGCGCCGAGGATGCGCAGGACCGCGCCGACTACCAGACCATGTATGCCCGAGAGGAGGGCGCCGTTGCGGCGCCGACCGCCGGTCTGCATTTCACCGACCGTCTTTTCGCCAAGCTCGACGAGGCCGGCATCGAGCGCCACTTCGTGACGTTGCATGTGGGTGCGGGCACGTTCCTGCCGGTCAAGGCTGATGATACCGACGACCACGTGATGCACCAGGAGATCGGCCACGTCGATGCCCGGACCGCCGAGAGGCTGAACGCCGTCAAGGCGAGGGGCGGGCGCATCGTCTGCGTCGGCACGACCTCGCTGCGGTTGATCGAAAGCGCCACCTCGGAAGACGGCACGGTCAAGTCCTGGTCCGGTCCGACGGGTATCTTCATCACGCCCGGCTACCGCTTCCGCGCGGTGGACATGCTGATGACCAATTTCCATCTGCCGAAATCAACGCTGTTCATGCTGGTTTCGGCCTTCAGCGGCCTGGACACGATGCGCGCGGCCTACGCGCATGCGATCGAAACCGGCTACCGCTTCTATTCCTATGGCGACGCCAGCCTGCTTTTCCGGAAAGACTAAATGACCGAGACCTTCCAGTTCAAGCTACACAAGACCGACGGCAAGGCCCGTCGCGGCGAAGTGTCCATGCCGCGCGGCACCATCCGCACACCGGCCTTCATGCCCGTCGGTACCGTCGGCACGGTCAAGGCGATGTATCTCGACCAGGTGAAGGATCTTGGCGCCGACATCATTCTCGGCAATACCTACCACCTGATGCTGCGCCCAGGCGCCGAACGCGTTGCGCGGCTCGGCGGTCTGCATGGCCTGATCCGCTGGCAGGGCCCGATCCTGACGGATTCGGGCGGCTTCCAGGTCATGTCGCTGGCGGGCCTTCGCAAGCTCGACGAGCAGGGCGTCACCTTCAAGAGCCACGTCGATGGCGCGCTCTTCCATATGTCGCCGGAGCGCTCGATCGAGATTCAAGGCTTGCTCGACAGCGACATCCAGATGCAGCTCGACGAATGCGTGGCGCTGCCGGCCGAGCCAAAGGAAATCGAGCGCGCGATGGAAATGTCGCTGCGTTGGGCCGAGCGCTGCAAGGTCGCCTTCGGCGACCAGCCGGGCAAGGCGATGTTCGGCATCGTGCAGGGCGGCGATATCCCGAAGCTGCGCGAACGCTCGGCTGAAGCACTGAAGGGCCTCGATCTCAAGGGCTATGCGGTGGGCGGTCTCGCCGTCGGCGAGCCGCAGGAGGTGATGCTGCGCATGCTCGACATTACCTGCCCGATCATGCCGGTGGACAAGCCCCGTTACCTGATGGGCGTCGGCACGCCAGACGACATCCTGCGGTCGGTCGCCGAGGGCATCGACATGTTCGACTGCGTGATGCCGACTCGCTCGGGACGCCACGGCCTCGCGTTCACGCGCCACGGCCGCATCAACCTGCGCAATGCCCGCCACGCCGAAGACATGCGTCCGCTCGACGAGCAATCCTCTTGCCCTGCGACGCGCGACTATTCGCGTGCCTATCTGCACCATCTGATCCGCTCGAACGAATCGCTCGGCGGCATGCTGCTCAGCTGGAACAATCTGGCCTACTATCAGGAACTGATGGCCGGAATTCGCCTGGCGATCGAAGAAGGTCGCTTCGCTGATTTCATGGCCGAAACGCAGGAAACCTGGCGGCGAGGGGACCTTCCCCCGGTCTGATGGCCGCCAGCGGACCGGTGTCTCAGATGGCCGGTCCCGACGCCGACTGCAAAATCATCACGCCGTTGATCTTGTAGCTGCCATCCGGCTGTTTCACGAGTTCGTAAACTGCGGTCCAGTCCTTGCCGTCTGGCGCCGAGATCAGAACTTCCTGCAGCACCTGGTCGCCAACCACCTTCGATCGACCAAAAGCAAAGTTGCCGGGCCGGTAGACGGGCTGGTAGCCGCGCTTCACCATCTCGAAGAAGCTTGCCTTGTCGGGAAACTTGCTGCGGATCGCGGGTGAAGCGAAGGAGTAGGCGGTCTCGGCATCATCCTGCAGAAAGGCAGTGATCTGTTCCCGTATGATCGTTCGCGCCGTATCGACGGGTTCCTCCGCACAAGCGGCAGTCGCGGCTGCCAGTTGTGCCACCATACCGAGGGCAATCGCAAAGCTCCTGAACATCGTCGATCTCCATAGCCGCAATGAAAGACCATAGGACAGTCGCGGCTTTTGGAAACAGGAGCTTTGGTGACAGCTTCAGATAATGGCTCAGATCTGTCTATGTAAATCGTGTTAATTCAATTTGTTGTCTGGTGATATGAAAGCCAGATCTCAGATATCATAAGTTGGTGATGTCCGCGTAATGGCGTGCTCAGACTGGCGGCGGCGATCTAGTTGAACGTTGTCGCCATCCATTCCTGCCATTTCGGCTCGCTGTCTTTCGCGCGCGCCTTGGCACCGTCTCCATAGTGATAGAGCGCGATGCTGGCATTGGTGCCTTCGCCGGTCGAGTAGCTTCCGAAGAGCGCGATGCCGGCGCCGGGTTCCTTCAGGCGCAGCAGCAGATAGCGTTGCTTGGTGTCCTGCTGTACCCGTTCGACGATGCCGGCAAGGCGTTCGGGCCGTGGTGGCGTGCTGCGCTCCTCGCCGACATTGGCGCCGAGAAGTCCCAGCGCTTCGGTCAGGCGTTCCCAGACTCTTGCCTGCGGTTCCCCGGTTGAAACCATGGCGAAGCTGCTGACCGCCTTCTCGCCGGCGAAATGTACGAGATAGATCTTCAGGATCTCGAAGAACGCCGGCCATCCGCCCTCGAAGCCTTCCAACTGGTCGTCCCAGTCGTCATTCGCTGTGAACAGCGAATGCACCATGCGCAGCACGCAGCGATCGCCGGAACGCGCCGTGACGGTGATTTCGGTTGCGACCGGCGGCGCGCCCTCGCTCCACTCGCGTTCCACATAGGCAAAGCGGGCAGGCGGCTCCCAATGCGTCACCTCGCCGGTCGAGCTGCCGTTCGGACCGAAGTCGAAGGCGATCTTGCCTCCGACCCGCTCATCGATTTCCGTCTTGGTGAACCAGGCATTGTTGCCGCTGCCGGTTGCGATCGCCTGCCAGACCTCTTCGGGCGAGCCGGGCAAGATCAGTTCCATTTCAACCCAGCGCTTTCCGCTGCCATCCTTCTTGATCGGCATGGGATATCCTTTCAGGAGTTGGTGTCGTCGGGTTCGCCCTTGGCTGCGCTCTCGTCGCTCGGCGCAGGGTAGGAGGCGATGATGAGCCGGTGCGGCCGGGCGTCCGGCGCGCCTTCGTCGTGGTAGCGCGCGGCGAGCGCGCTCACCGCCTGGGCGAGATCGGCGGTAAAGGCGGCGCGCTCCGCAGGCGAACGAAAGTTGATCACGGTGTCGATCGACAGCGTCGCCAGGCGCTTGTCCTGCGTACGGGCGCTGCGCAGCAGTCCGCCGACCTCACGGACCATGCGAGCCGCCAGTGCGACCAGATAGCTCGCAGACAGGCGATCGCTGCTCCGCCCGGGGTCGGCAGCAATCGGCCCCAGCGCCGCCGGCGAAACTACATAGGACGTGGCGGTTGCGACCATCAGGCGCTCGGTCAACCCGCCCCAGCGGCGTTGCTCTGCCGGTTCTATCAGTTTGTGCTCTTCGAGCGCACGCAGATGGTAGTTGACCTTCTGGCGCGTCAGCCCCACCCGCACAGCCAGCGCGGCAGCCGATGCGGGCGCGGCAAGTTCCGCCAGCAAACGGGCCTTGATCGGCTCCAGGGCAAGTGCGGCGGCGGCCGGCGCGTCTATGACATCGAGATCGAGCATGGTGCAATCATCGCCTTGACAGATTTTTTTGTCAAGGCGATGATTGCACCTAATGCGGGTAGGGGAATGCCGAGTGCCCGCTGGCATGCGCGACCTCAGCTTTGCGGAGCCTTCCAACCATTCAGGCTCGCCCAATGGAGCCAGCTATGCGGAAAGGCGCTGAGCCGGGTTAGGTTCCCGGTTGAGCTTCTCCACGCGACGCGACGCTAACGTTTGCCGACCGCTTGGCAGGTCGTCGTTTTTCTCTGAATGTCACCACCCAAGGTAGCGGGAGGCAATGTATCGATGGAAGCGCGCCGATGAATGCCGGAACGATCGATGATGAAAGACGAACCTGATCCATTGGCCTACATGGAAGAGCGTGCCGCGTTTGGGACGGCTTGAGCGCCAGGGGCGTGCTGCAAGTGACGAGCGCGCGCCTTGCGCAAACGTTGGAAAGAGGGTCGCATGTCATCCTTGAACCCGCCCGACCACATGCAATGTGGCAGCCAAGTTGAACTGTCCGCTTTGGCGCAAAGTTAAAATGTCAATTTGGGCGGCGCGTCGTCAGCCATTTAGACATGCGACACTCGACATCTCCGTTGGCGCTGAGGCAAGCCCCCGACCGAACCGGCTGGACCGGGTTGCAAGGGAAGGGAGGGGGCGGATGAGACGCACCCATCGGCTTTAGCTTGGACAGTTGAAGCAGCCGGTCATTCCGCCGCATCGAGGTCAGAGAGCGCCTGTCGCCGCCGGGCAATGACCGCAGGATCGTTCATGAAATCCTTCCGACGTCCCGGGCCGCGCGCGCGTCGAACGTAGCCGTTCTTCTCGCTGTTCGTCTTCACGGCGGGCTTCGTCTGCTGCTCCTGACGTTCCTTGATGTAGGTCAGGAGTTCACCGAGCCGCTTGTTCTCGGTGATCGCCGCATGCGTCACCCGCTGGTCCTTGTCGAACACCCGGTAGGGTAGGGAATGCCCCTTCCAACGCACATCCAGCCTGCCGTCGGCAAGCGCGTAGGTCTCGACATAGCGACCGACCAGCCCGCGCGTCACCTCGGTCTCTTCCAGCATGATCCGCTGGCGCTCGTACGAAAACGTCAACTGGGCACCGACATAACGCTGCTCACGTTTGCATAGCACGTCGCGCAGCCGATCCGGGGCAAGGTTCAGCGGCCGATGCAGATCATCAGATCGGGCAGGGGTAATGGCAAACTGGCGGTTATAGCGCTCCATGAACCGAGGCAGGAAAGCGTTGCCGTCGTCCATGCCGCAGACGCCCTCCAGACGCAGATCCTTAATCAACCGGTCCTGTAGCGTCCGGTTCATCCGCTCGACCCGGCCCTTGGCTTGACTCGAGTTTGCGCAAAGAATCTCGATGTTTAACTCGCAAAGTGCACGCCCGAACTGGGTCATGCCTTGGCCGCCCTTGGCATCCTTCTTCGCAACCCGGAACACCGAATGCTTGTCGGAATAGAAGGCGACGGGAGCACCATGCGCCTTCAGATAGAGTTCCAGCGCCTCGAAATAGCTGAACGCACTTTCCGAGCGCACAAACCGCAACTGCATCAGCTTGCCGGTCGCATCATCGATGAACACCAGCAATGAACATGGATCGCCGCGATCTTCGAACCAGCGATGCTCGGAACCGTCGATCTGAACCAACTCGCCGTAGGCCTCGCGCCGCAGCCGCGGCTGATGGAACGTCCGTCGCTGCTTGCGCGACAGCCACAAGCCGGCCTCCGACATCCATTGGCGCAAGGTCTCGCGCGACACCGTCAGACCATCACGCTCCGCAAGCTTCTCGGCCGCCAGCGTCGGACCAAAGTCGGCATAACGCTCGTGCACGATCGTCATGGCGTAATCGCGTACGCCGTCGCAGATCCGGTTGTTCGATGGCCGGCCGATCGCCTGGTGCCGGATCGACGCCGCACCGCCAGTGCTGATCCGCTCCAGCAACCGGCGAACCTGGCGGGTGCTCAGCTCAAGCACATGTGCCGCCGACACCAACGTCATGCGTCCGGCGATCACCTTCGACAAAACCTCAATCCGCTGCAGATCGCGCTCGCTCATCGCAATCAATCCCATCCGCAATCTCCCAGGTCATCAAAACCCGGGGAGAGTGACATTCCAACTTTGCAGGATCAGGACACTTTAACTTTGCGGCTACATGCAAAGATCACATAAGATAGATTATGGAACTAATGTATATGCCGGAAAGCATGGATTGCGGCTGAACGTTGCCTTGGCGAGCTTGACCCGGCCTTTCCAGCCTGCTTAGCGTTCCCGAACCAAACACCTCATTTTCAAGGCCAGATGTGATGAGCGAATTGCGCGTTCTTTCAGATGCTTTCATTCCGGAACTGCCAAACCGCTACAAAGGCAAAGTTCGCGAAAACTACGACCTGCCCGATGGCCACCGCATCATCATCGCGACGGACCGCCTCAGCGCCTTCGACGTCATCCTGACGTCGATCCCGAACAAGGGTCACGTGCTGACGCAGACGGCGCGCTACTGGTTCGAGGAAACCGCCGACATCTGCCCGAACCATGTGGTCAGCTATCCGGACCCCAATGTCGTCATCGGCAAGCGGCTCGACATCCTGCCGGTCGAGGTCGTCGTGCGCGGTTATCTCGCCGGAACGACCAGCACCTCGATCCTGACGAAATACCGCAACGGCGAGCGCGAGATGTACGGCATCACCCTGCCGGACGGAATGCGCGACAATGAGAAGCTTCCCCAGGCAATTATCACGCCCACCAGCAAGGCTTTCGACGGCGGCCATGACGAGCCGCTTTCGGTCGAAGCGATCCTCGAGCAAGGACTGCTGACGAAGGAACAGCTCGATACCGTCTGGCAATATGCGCTTGCGCTGTTTGCCCGCGGTCAAGAGCGCGCCGCCGAACGCGGCCTGATCCTCGTCGACACCAAATACGAGTTTGGAACCGACGAAAACGGCACGATCATTCTCGCCGACGAGATCCACACACCCGACAGCAGCCGCTACTGGATCGCCGACAGCTACCAGGAAAGCTTCGAGCGCGGCGAACGTCCCAGGAGTTTCGACAAGGATTTCGTCCGTGCCTGGGTCACTGCGCGCTGCGATCCCTACAAGGATCCGATCCCGGAAATTCCACTTGATCTCATCGAGCAGACCTCGGCAGTCTATATCGAAGCCTTCGAAAAGATCACCGGCCAGCGCTTCGTTCCGGATCTGTCGGGTGCGACGGTTCTGGATCGCATTCGCGCCAACCTGACGGCATATTTCTCGAAATAAATCAGTATATTAGAGATTTATTCTAATCTGATTTAGGCGCCGAGCGTAGGATCATCGACATCGAATTCGAGCCGCATCAGGTCGTATGCCGGTTCGATATGATCAGGCGTCTCGCCTTGCACCGTGTCGTAATCCAGCGGCACGTGCATGTGTGTCAGCACCGCCCGCTTCGGCTTGAGGCGCTCGATCCAGCCGAGCGATTGCACCAGCGACAGATGGCTCGGGTGGAACTTGTACTGCAGCGTATCGATCACCAGCAGATCGAGGTCGCCGAGCTTGGCAATGGTCTCGGCCGGAAAATCGCTGACATCGCTGCAATAGGCAAAGTCGCCGATGCGGAAGCCCAGAGAATGAATATTGCCGTGAAACTGCATCAGCGGCCGGAACGCGATCGGCCCGCCGGCGCCTGATATCACCACCGGCGACAGATCATCGGCAATGATGTGCGGCTCGACGATCGGTGGATAGCCGCTGCCTGGCGGTGATTCCAGGCAATAACCAAACCCCTCGCGAATACGGCCCATCGTATAGGCATCGGCCCAGATCGGCACCCGTCTGCGGTTTTCGATGACGTAACCGCGCAAGTCGTCGATCCCGTGCAGATGGTCGGCATGGGAATGGGTATAGATCACCGCATCGATGTGGCGCACGTCCGTTGCGACCATCTGCGCACGAAAATCCGGCCCGGTGTCGATGACGACGGTCGTCTTGCCGCCGTCGGGCGCGATTTGCTCGACGAGCAAGGCCGCGCGCATGCGCCGGTTTTTCGGATTGTCAGGATTGCAGGCGCCCCAGTCCCCGGTAATGCGCGGCACGCCTGGTGACGAGCCGCAGCCGAGGATGGTGAAAGTGCGCCGGAACGCCACGTCAGAGCCTCGGCATCTTGGAGAAGACGCGGAAGGCATTCTCCGTGGTGATCCTTGCAATCTCCTCAGTGGTCACGCCGATCGTCTCGGCAAGCACGGCTGCCGTATGGGCAACGTAAGCCGGCTCGTTGCGCTTGCCGCGGAACGGCTTCGGCGCGAGGTACGGCGCGTCGGTTTCGACGATCATCCGGTCATGCGGCACGGTCTTGGCGATTTCACGCAGCTCTTCGGATTTCGGGAAAGTCAGGATGCCCGAAAAGGACACGTAGCCGCCGAGCTCCACGCCGACACGGGCGAGCTCCGGACCGGAAGAGAAGCAGTGCAGAAGGAAAGGGAAGGCCCCCTTCCCGGTTTCCTCGGTCAGGATCGCCGCCATGTCCTCATCGGCCGAGCGGCTGTGAATGACGAGCGGCAGGCCGGTCTCGCGGGCAGCCGCAATGTGACGACGCAGGCCCTCGACCTGGGCCTCGCGCGGCGCATTGTCATAGAAGTAATCAAGACCCGCCTCGCCGATCGCCACCACCTTCGGATGGGCCGAAAGCCGCACGAGATCCTCGGTGGTGATATCAAGCTCCTCGTCGGCGTTGTGCGGATGGGTGCCGACGGAACAGAAGACGTTCGGATAGGCCTCGGCGATCGCAAGGATCGTCTCGAACCGCTTCACGCGGGTCGAGATCGTGATCATCTGCCCGACACCGGCCTCGCGCGCCCGCGCGACGATTGCGTCGCGCTCCGCTTCGAAATCGGGGAAGTCCAGATGGCAATGGGTATCGATCAGCATGCTCAAGATGCCTTACTGCGCTTCGGGTGCCACATAGCGCGGGAAGACCGGCTTCGGCGCCTCGAGCGGCGTGCCCGAGGCGAGACGTCCGGCCTCGCCGAGCGCTGCGAAGTCGCGCTTGTCGGCGGGTGCAGCCACCAGGTCGAGCAGCTTCGCCGAGGATTCCGGCATGAACGGCTGAAGCAGGATTGCGATCTGGCGCACGACTTCGGCCGTCACGTAAAGCACTGTGCCCATGCGCGCTGGATCGGTCTTTTTCAGCGCCCAGGGCTCCTGGCCGGCGAAGTAGCGGTCGGTCTCGGAGACGACGGCGATGATCGCCGCCAGCGCCCGGTGGATCATCTGCTTACCCATCTCGTCGCGCGTGATCTCGTGCAGCGCGTCGGCGGCGGCCAGCATCGCTTTGTCTTCGTCGGTCAGGGGGCCGCACACGGGCACCTGGCCGTCGCAGTTCTTGACGATCATCGACAGCGAGCGGCTCGCCAGGTTGCCGATGCCGTTGGCAAGGTCGGAATTGATGCGGGTCGCGATCCCTTCCTCGCTATAGCTGCCGTCCTGGCCGAACGACACCTCGCGCAGGAAGAAATAGCGGATCTGGTCGAGACCGAAATGCTCGACGAGGTTGAACGGGTCGACGACGTTGCCGAGCGACTTCGACATCTTCTCGCCCTTGTTGAGCAGGAAGCCGTGCGCGAAGACGCGCTTGGGCAGCGGCAGGCCGGCCGACATCAGGAACGCCGGCCAATAGACCGCGTGGAAGCGGATAATGTCCTTGCCGATCACATGGATGTTCGCTGGCCAGAACTTGGCGCGCGGGCCCTTGGGATCGTCGAGATAACCGGTCGCGGTGATGTAGTTCGTCAGCGCGTCGACCCAGACATACATGACATGCGCCGGATCGTTCGGCACCTTGATGCCCCAGTCGAAGGTGGTGCGCGAAACCGAGAGGTCCTTGAGGCCGGACTTCACGAAGGAGATCACTTCGTTGCGGCGCTCGGCCGGGCCGATGAAATCCGGATTCTCTTCGTAGTGCTTCAGCAGCTTGTCCTGGTATTCGGACAGCTTGAAGAAGTAGCTCTGCTCCTCGACCCACTCGACCGGCGTCCCCTGCGGGCCGTAGCGCACGCCGTCGGCGCGCAGCTCGGTCTCGTTCTCCTGATAATAGGCTTCGTCGCGCACCGAATACCAGCCGGCGTAGGAGTCCTTGTAGAGGTCGCCCGCCTCGCCCATGCGGATCCAGATGTCCTGCGACGCCTGATGGTGGCGCTGCTCGGTCGTGCGGATGAAATCGTCGTTGGACGCGTTCAGGGCCACGGCCATCTTCTGGAATTCGGCCGAATTGCGGTCGGCAAGTTCCTGCGGCGTCACGCCTTCCTTGCGCGCCGTCTGCTGCATCTTCTGCCCGTGCTCGTCCGTGCCGGTCAGGAAGAAAACCTCACGTCCGTCGAGGCGCTGGTAGCGCGCCATGGCATCCGTCGCGATCAGTTCATAGGCATGGCCGATGTGCGGCTTGCCGTTCGGGTAGGAAATCGCTGTCGTGATGTAGAAGGGGGACGTGTCTCTCATAGGCGGATTCGATCTATCTCGGATTAAGCTACGCACGCTCTTAGCGCATACGCTGTTAGGAAGAAACATGCGATCCATGAAAAGCCCGGCCGAAGCGGCCGCCGCCACCGCCCTCCTCCTTGCGCGCCCCGCGTGCAAGATTTAGAACAAACAGGAAACAAATGAAGGGGTGAGTCGTGCTGGATCAACTTGGCAGCCAATTTGAAACCGCGTCGGCCGGCTATGCCGCTGCGCACGGGATCGAGCGCGACCCCGACTGGTTCATTTTGAAGATGCAGGAGGAAATGGGGGAACTGACCCAGGCCTGGAACAAGCTGAGCGGTCGCGGGCGGTCCCAGGGGAAATCGCCGGACGACCTCCGGGCACAGATGGCCGACGAGACCGCAGACCTTCTTGGGCACGTCCTGCTCTTCGCGCAACACCACAAGCTGGACCTCCAGGCGGCGATCGAGCGAAAATGGCGTTTTCAGCCGGCGCTATAGCGCCGCTTTCATATCGTCGAGCAGCGACAGAATGGTCTGCTTTCGGTCGAGATTATAGGCATCGCTGACCGTCAGTCGCTCGGTCACGGAGGCTGACAGTCGGGCGAAGCGTTCGGCGCGCATGATATCGCCCGAAACGGCCGCCTCCCGCGCCTCGCGCATGATGCGATCGCTGGCAAGGGCCTGGAAGAAATCGAAGATCGTTTCGCTGTCCTTGCCGGCGAGGGCATCGGCGAGCTTGTGCATGTTTTTCCGGACAGACGGTCCCTGCCCTGCAAGGATGCCCTCGAAGGTTGCCGCGATTTCCAGTCCGCCATAGTTGATCAGCTTCAGCGCCTCGGCGACGCTGCCGCTGGCGGCTGCGATGATGCGCCCGGCATTCTCGCCCTCGAGATCGAAACCGAGATGGGCCAATGCCTGGCCGAGCGGTGCTGCGTCGAGCGGCTTCAGTCGCAGCGGCAGGCAGCGCGAGCGGATCGTCGGCAGCAGTTTTCCGGGTGCATGCGTCAGCACCAGGAACAGCGAGCGGCGCGGCGGTTCCTCGAGGATCTTCAGGATGGCGTTGGCCGCATTGCGATTGAGATCGTCGGCCGGATCGATGATGACGATGCGCCAATTGCCCGTGCCGGAGGTCTGGCTGAAGAACTTGCCCGCGCGCCGGACCTCGTCGACGGTGATCGCCCCCTTCGCCCTTCCCGTCTTTTCATCGATCGGGCGGGCCAGGTGCAGGAGATTGTGTGAGGCGCCGGAGGCAAGCTGCCTGCCGATCGCAGAGGTCGGGTCCGGGTCGGCAAGCGTTTCAGGCGCATCGGCCGGTTCAGGATTTTTTAGGATGTGATGGGCAAAGCGGAAGGCAAGCGTCGCCTTGCCGATCCCTTCCGGCCCTTCGATCAGGATCGCGTGGTGCCCCTTGCCGGAGCGATAGCTCTGCGCCAGGAAGGCTTCCGCCTGCTCATGGCCGAACAGGCGATTGTTCTCAGCGGGCGCAATGGCGCCATCAAGGACCCCGGCTCTTTCGCTCATGACACGGCTTCCTCGGCGGACGTGTCCGTGCCGTCGCCATGCGGCAGAAGTGCTTCGACAAGCGAAAGCACCTCGGCGGCGATGGCCTCAACCGGCTGCGTCGCATCCACCACCCGGCACCGCTCGGAATCGCGTCTGGCAATGTCGAGAAAGGCGTCGCGCCGCTTCTCGTGGGTCTCTAGCTGTTCCTTTTCGAAACGATCGGGATTGTCGTCGCCGGCGCGGCGTTGCGCCCGCTCGAGGCCGACGCTGGCGGGCAGGTCGAAGATCACGGTGCGGTCCGGCACGACACCGTCGATTGCTACCCGCTCCAGGCTTTCGACGAAGCTTTGTTCGAGATTGCCGGTGATGCCCTGGTAGACGCGCGAAGAATCCATGAAGCGGTCGCAAAGCACGATAATGCCCTTGTCGAGCGATGGCCGGATGACCTCCTCGACATGGTCGCTGCGGGCTGCGGCAAAGAGAATCGCCTCCATCCGCACTCCGAAGGATTCCGCAGCCCCCGAAAGCAGCACGTGACGCACCGCCTCGGCGCCGGGAGAACCACCCGGCTCGCGCGTCGTCAGTACCTCGTAGCCGCGGGCGCGCAGGGAATCGGCTAGCAGGCGGAGCTGCGTCGACTTGCCGGCACCTTCCCCGCCTTCGAATGTTACGAATAGACCTTTTTTCAGCGACACCATGCTTTCCCGTATCGGCATGCGATTTGGCCCTGTTTAGCCGATTGGTCCTCCGGGCGAAACCGTCAGGTGACGATTTGGAGAGGCATTCCAGTGAGCGCGGCTCAGAGCCAGAAGAAAAGCAGTTCCTGCAGGGCGTCGACCGCGCGGCTCGTCAGGGTTCCCTGCCCCACCGCGCCGGCCGTCTTGACCGGGACCTCGCGCAACAGTTTCTCGCCGTTCCACAGCTTGACGACGCCGACTTCCGTGCCGGCCGTCACCGGCGCCCGCAAGGGCCACTTGTAGACGATGCGCGCCGTCAGCCGCTCGGGATTGTTGACCGGCAGCAGCACGTCGACCGGACCACCGGCCACCAACGCGACGTGAGACGCGTCGCCGCCATAGACGGCCGCCTCGCCGATCGATTCTCCGTCGGCGAAGATCCGCTTCTTCTCGAAGGCGGTCATCGCCCAGTCGAGAACCTTGCGGCTCTCCTCGATGCGTTCCTTGTCGGTTTCAAGGCCGCCCATCGCGAGATAAACGCGGCGGTCACCGCGTTGCAGCGACGCGGCGAGCGAAAAGCCGAAACCTTCGGCAAAGCCCGTTGCCAGGCCGTCCACGCCGATATTGGCGGAGATCAGCGGGTTCTTGTTGCGTTGGAGGATCTTGTTCCATTCGAATTCCGGCTGCGAATAGAGCCGGTAGAGATCGGGATGCGCTTCGTGCAGGTGGCGGACGAGCGTCACCAGTTCGCTCATTGTGATCTTGTTGCCGGGATCGGGCAGCCCGGTCGCGTTGCGGAAGGTCGCGACCGGCATGCCGAGTTCGCGCGCGCGCGCCGTCATGCGCTCGGCAAATGCACCTTCGCTGCCGGTCATGCCCTCGGCGAGAATGATGCAGGCGTCGTTGGCCAGCTGAACGGCCACGCCCTGCAGGAGATCGGCGACCCGGATGCGCGACTTCAGAGCGGCAAACATCGTCGAGGTGCCGGCCGGCGCGCCGCCGGTCCGCCACGCATGCTCCGATACGTCGTAGAGGGTTTCGGGCGAGACTTCGCCCTTGCCGAGCGCCTCGGCGACGACCTCCATGGTCATCAGCTTGGCAAGCGAGGCTGGCGGGATCGGGTCGTTTTCGGCACGCGAGAAAAGCACCGTGCCGGTTTCTGCATCGACCAGCAGGATCTGCTTTGCCTTGGTGTCGAAGGCGGGTGCCGGCGTTTGCGCGAATGCGGCGCCGGCAAACAACGCAAGGCCAAGGAAAGCGGCCGAAAGCATCTTCATGCGCATGGGAAACTCCGGTTTCCCCTCGGGCATAGCAGCGTGGTCATTTTGGCACAACGCCGAGAACTGTTAACGGGCCGAACCGTTCGTTTTCTGGCGCTTGGCGTAGTCGACGATGACTTGCGGCGTTAGCTGCTTCTTGTCGACCATGATCGCTTCGAAGGGCGATTCGGCGTCGCTGACGCGAACTTCGTAATAGGCAGCCGCATAGGCCATGTTGCCGTCGGGCATCGGAATGTACTCCGGCCGCTCGCGCGGGATCGGGCCGATTTCCGGCAGCATGACGAATTCGTTGAACGACGCCGGCTGCTGGGCAAACTGCGGCACGGGCGCGGCCATCGCGGTGACCGGTTCGCTGACGTCGAGCGACGCCTTGGCCGGCACGGTGATGGTGCCGAGGCTTTGCTTGCGGAACGGTTCGTTCGAGGCAACCATCACGCCGGTTGCAATCTGCCCTTCGGGCATGATGCTCGGGCCGCGCTGGCCCTTCTCGACATAGGACGCCATGAGGTAAGGCATGTCGTTACCTTCGAGCGGTGCGCGGCCGACATATTGCACCTTCACCTGTGCGCTGCCCTTGCGCTTGATGTCGAGCAGGTCTGCCGTTTTCGAGGAAACGTCGATGATGCGGCCGTATTCGTAGGGGCCGCGATCGTTGACGCGCACGATGACCGAGGTGCCGTTTTCCATGTTGGTGACGCGGGCGTAGCTCGGCAGCGGAAACGTCGGATGGGCGGCCGACAGATGCGCCTTGTCGTAGACTTCGCCGTTGGCGGTCAGGCGTCCGTGGAAGGCGGAGCCGTACCAGGATGCCATACCCGTCTTGTTATAGCCGAAGTCTTCCTTGGGCTGGTACCACTTGCCCTTGACCTGATAGGCCTTGCCGACCTGAAAGCGTCCGCCGCCCTTCGGGATTTTGTTGCCGGTGGCAACGCGCGGGCTCGCCTTTACGCCATAGACGGATTCAGGAAAGTACTCCTTGCTCCGCGCAGTTTTCTTGACATTCGACGTGGAGCCGCAGGCGGCAAGCGTTACGCACAGTGCCGGGATCGCCGCAAGGCGCAGTCCCTTGACCAGATATGCCGCATTTTTATTGGAGGTCATCTGTCCCACAACATCGATCGATAAAGCCGTACTCGAAACCTGCCGCTTACCCCCAGCGGAAATCTCGACGTCCCGAAACGGAACAGGTGTGTATTCATGACATCATCAAGGCAAAAATGCGAACTCATCCACAGGCCGGCTCCGCATTTCGTGAGTTATGGTTTACGGCTGGTTAACGTGATCGGGCCCGGCGCCTGCTCTTCAAAGCGGTCGAGAAAATCTTGCAGCGACGCATGTTAATTCTTGCAAAGCGCCAAGGCTTCGCGCAATAACGCCGTGCCCGGCACGCAGTCGCGCGGTGCTTCAGGCAAGGACAGGTGGCCGAGTGGTTTAAGGCTCTGGTCTTGAAAACCAGCGTACGGGAAACCGTACCGTGGGTTCGAATCCCACCCTGTCCGCCATTTCCCTTTTCTCCACCCATTAGTTGTCGAACCGACGAGATGGGACTACCTTACGAAGCGAAATGACGGTGCCAAGTCCTTTGGGGAGCGGGATCGACATGCGCGTTAAAGATGTAATGACGACGTCGGTCGTCAAGCTGTCCCCTGACAACAGCGTCAGGCAGGCAGCCCGGATCATGCTCGACAATCATGTCAGTGGCCTTCCCGTGGTCGACGGTGATGGAGCCCTGGTGGGCGTCATCAGCGAAGGCGACCTCATTCGCCGGAGCGAGCTTGGCGGCGGCATTCCGGTCGCCGACCCGGCCGGGGCCGCGGACGAGCGGGCGAGCGCCTATGTGCGCCGATCCTCCTGGAGGGTCGGTGATGCCATGACGGCCAATCCCGTGACCATCGATGAGGATGCCTCGGTCGCGCGCGTCGCGTCTCTGATGCGGGAGCGCGGCATCAAGCGTGTACCGGTGCTTAGAAACGGCCTTGTTGTCGGTATCGTCAGTCGCGCCGATCTGCTGCAGGCGATCTTGTCCGCAAAGCAAGACGAGACGGCGGCCGGCGACGAAGCCATCCGGCGCAGTATCCTGGTGCGCATCGGCGAAAATACCGGTCTTGAAGGCCTGGACATAAAGGTCGCCGTGACCGACGGCATCGTGCACCTCTGGGGCAACGTGGATACCGCCGATTGCCGTAAGGCGGCCCGCATCCTCGCTGAGAACGTGCGCGGCGTTCGCGGCGTGGTCGAGCACTACGCCGAGCCCTATCCGCAATAAGATATGCGTCGAGACCGCCGCGGCATGTGTCCGCGGCGCTGCAAGCGTATTCCTGCTGCTGTCGTTCCAACTTCAAGCGTTCCACCATCCTGCCCGCCGAAAAAACAGCAACGACCGTAGCGAATTCGAGAGACTGCGATGGCTTGCGCGACGGCAAGCTGGAGGGAATTTCAGCATAGGTCCTTTTGACCGGGAGGCTCAGATGGTTTCGCCTGAAACAGCATCGATGAAAGAGACGGCATCCGGAAAATCAGCAGCACCGTTGTCGGCCGACGAACTCCGCCTGATGGACGCCTATTGGCGCGCTTCGAACTATCTGTCGGTCGGGCAGATCTATCTGCTCGACAATCCGCTTCTGCGCGAACCGCTGAAGCGCGAGCACATCAAGCCGCGCCTGCTCGGCCATTGGGGCACGTCGCCGGGCCTCAACATGCTCTACGTGCATCTCAATCGCGTCATCAAACGTGACGACCTCGACATGATCTATATCATCGGTCCCGGCCATGGCGGGCCGTCTCTGGTGGCGCATGCCTATTTGGAAGGGACCTATACGGAGTTCTATCCGAACATCGCCGAAGACGCCGAAGGCATGCAGCGGCTGTTCAAGCAGTTCAGCTTTCCCGGCGGCATCCCGAGCCATGTGGCGCCGGAAACGCCCGGCAGCATCCATGAGGGCGGCGAGCTTGGTTATGCGCTCAGCCACGCCTATGGTGCCGCCTTCGACAATCCCAATCTGGTCGTTGCCTGCATCGTCGGCGATGGCGAGGCCGAGACCGGGCCGCTTGCGACCGGCTGGCAGAGCAACAAGTTCCTCAACCCTGCCCGCGACGGCTGTGTTCTGCCGATCCTGCACCTGAACGGCTACAAGATCGCCAATCCCTGCTTCCTCGCCCGCATTCCGCACGACGAGCTGAAGAAGTTCTTCGAGGGCATGGGCTACAAACCCTATTTCGTCGAAGGGCATGATCCGGCAAAGGTCCACCAGCAACTGGCAGACGTGCTCGATACGGCGACGGCCGAAATCCGGCAGATTTGGGACGATGCCCGCATCAGGGGCAATCTGAAGCGCCCGGCCTGGCCGATGATCATCTTCCGCACGCCAAAGGGCTGGACCTGCCCGCCGGAAATCGACGGCAAGAAATGCGAGGACTACTGGCGCGCGCACCAGGTGCCGATGGGCGAGATGGACAAGCCCGAGCACATCCGCATCCTCGAACAATGGATGAAGAGCTATCGCCCGGAAGAACTCTTCAGTGACGAGGGCCGGCTGAAGCCCGAGATCGCGGCGCTCGCCCCATCCGGACATCGCCGCATGAGCGACAATCCGCATGCAAACGGCGGCCTGCTGTTGCGCGACCTGAAAATGCCGGGCTTCCGGGACTACGCCGTCGACGTTCCGAGCCCGGGTGCCACGACCGTGGAAGCGGCGCGCGTGATGGGCAAGTTCCTGCGCGACGTGATGAAGAACAACATGGACGCGAAGAACTTCCGGCTGTTCAGCCCGGACGAAAACAACTCCAACCGATGGCAGGATGTGCTCGAGGTCACCGACCGCTGCTACATGGCCGAGATCTATCCCGAGGACGATCACCTCTCACCGGATGGCCGCATCATGGAAGTCTTGAGCGAGCATCAATGCCAGGGTTGGCTTGAAGGCTATCTCTTGACCGGGCGCCACGGCTTCTTCTCCTGCTACGAAGCCTTCATCCACATCATCGATTCCATGTTCAACCAGCACGCCAAGTGGCTGAAGGTCTGCAATGAGATCCCCTGGCGCCGGCCGGTCGCGTCGCTCAATTATTTCCTGAGCTCCCATGTCTGGCGGCAGGATCACAACGGTTTCAGCCATCAGGATCCGGGCTTCATTGATCATGTCGTCAACAAGAAGGCTGAGGTCGTCCGCGTCTACCTGCCGCCGGATGCCAATACGCTGCTGTCGGTCACCGACCATTGCCTGCGCAGCCGCAACTACGTCAACGTCGTCGTCGCCGGCAAGCAGCCGGGCCCACAATGGCTGACGATGGAACAGGCCGTGCGCCATTGCAGCATGGGTGTGAGCATCTGGGACTGGGCCAGCAACGACGCCAACAGTGAGCCGGACGTCGTCATGGCCTGCTGCGGCGACACTCCGACGCTGGAAACCCTCGCCGCCGTCCAGCTGCTGCGCGAGCATCTGCCTGAAGTGAAGGTCCGGGTCGTCAACGTCGTCAACCTGATGAAGCTGCAGCCGGCGGAAGAACACCCGCATGGCCTTTCGGACAGCGACTTTGATGGCATCTTCACAAGGGACAAGCCGATCATCTTTGCGTTCCACGGCTACCCGTGGCTGATCCATCGCCTCACCTATCGCCGCACCAATCACGGCAACCTGCATGTTCGCGGCTACAAGGAAGAAGGCACGACCACGACACCGTTCGACATGGTGGTGCTGAACGAACTCGACCGCTTCCACCTGGCCGGCGATGCCATCGATCGCCTGCCGCAGCTCGGCGCGCGGGCGGCCTACTTCAAGCAGGCGATCCAGGCCAAGCTGATCGAGCACCGGGAGTATATCGAGAAGCATGGCGACGACATGCCCTCGATCAGCGGCTGGAAATGGGGCGTTAACGGGGCGCAGCCTGCCAAGGCTGGGACATCGACCGAAGGGGACAATGTCTAAGGCCCGCGCACGGCTGGATTGACGATCACCCTGCCCGGCTTGCCTGAGCTTGCGAGCCGCTCCGCAAGGAGCGTCTCGCGCACACGACACGAACGAACCCTCATCGTCATTGCGGCTGGCTGCCATGTCGGAATTGCTGTCGACAGATCCCGAACTGAACCGCATGCCGACCGAGCAGGATCTTGCCCGGTTGCAGTTCACGACGCTGCTCTACTATCTCCACTGCACCAACCCGGACAACGGCCTGGTCCGTGACAAGACGCAGGAAGACGCGCCCGCAAGCATCGCCGCGGTCGGCATGGCGCTCGCGACGATCCCGGTGTTGGTCGAGCGCGGCATCGTCATCCGCAAGTTTGCCGCAAAGATCGCGCGTCGGCGCTTGCAGTTTCTCCTGGAGTGCCCGCAGGGACCGGAACCCGACGCCTCCGGCTACAAGGGCTTCTTCTACCACTTCCTCGACATCGAGACCGGCAGGCGCGTTTGGGAGTGCGAGCTTTCGACGATCGACTCCGCCTTTCTTTTCGCGGGCGCTCTGACAGTGGCCGCGTATTTCGACGGCGATGGCGCCGAAGAAGTTGAAATCCGCAGGGTGGCAAACGCGCTCTATGAACGGGCCGACTGGAACTGGGCCTGCGATCACGGGCTGACGCTCACCCACGGCTGGCGGCCGGAAAACGGCTTCATCCCCTATCGCTGGCGCGGCTACGACGAGGGCCTGCTCCTCTACATCCTCGGACTCGGCTCACCGACCCACCCACTCCCGCCGGAAGCCTATGCGGCCTACACCGCAAGCTACGACTGGCGGAACCTTTACGGGCGCGAATTGCTCTATTCGGGACCGCTCTTCACCCACCAACTCTCGCATATGTGGGTCGATTTCCGCGGCATCCGCGACGAATTCATGCGCGAGCACAACAGCGACTATTTCCAGAACAGTCGCCACGCGACCTTCGTCCAGCAGGAATATGCCATCCGCAACCCGCTGAATTTCGTCGGCTACGGCGAGCATTGCTGGGGCTTCACCGCAAGCGACGGTCCCGGCTGGACCAAGCGCACGGTGAACGGTGTCAAGCGGGAGTTCTTCGACTACATCGCCCGCGGCGCCCCCTTCGGTCCTGACGATGGGACCGTGTCGCCCTGGGCAGTCGTCGCCTCCCTGCCCTTCGCGCCGGAAATCGTCATTCCGACGGTCTGGAATTGTGCCCGTATGAATCTCGGCATGACCAGGCTTTACGGCTTCAGGCCCTCCTTCAACCGCAGCTTTCCGGCGGAAGGAACCGAATCCGGCTGGTGGGTCAGCCCCTATCATTTCGGCATCGACCAAGGCCCCGTGGTGCTGATGATCGAGAACTACAGGACCGGCCTGCTGTGGAACATCATGCGCCGCTGCGAGCCGATGGTGGTGGGATTGCGACGGGCAGGCTTCTCCGGCGGCTGGCTCTGACGGCCAAAGCAACAAAGGTACTCTGATGGACAGCCAGCCAGTGCCGATCAGAACAACCGCACTTCGCTTCGCACGGGCTGTCCGGATGCTGCTGACCTCCGAGGTCGGAGGCCGTGCCAAGTTGATGTTTGCCGGGCTTATTGCGCTGCTTTTCGGTCTGAACGGCCTCAACGTCGTCAACAACTACGTCGGCCGAAACTTTATGACGGCGATCGCCGAGCGCCAGATGAACGAGTTCATTCAGCAAGCGGTTTTCTACGTCTGCGTCTTTGCCGTTCTCACCGTCACCGGTGTTATCGCACGTTTTGTCGAAGAACGGCTGGCGCTGCTGTGGCGTGAATTCATGACGAGACGCGCCGTCGATCTCTATTTGGAGGAGGAGACCTATTATCGCGTGGAAGTCTCGGGGACGCTAAGCAATCCGGACCAGCGGATATCGGAGGACATCCAGGCGTTCACCGTCACCACGCTTTCCTACATCATCATGCTGTTCAGCAGCACGCTGACGGTGGTGACGTTCTCAGGCGTGCTCTGGTCGATCAGCCCGCTGCTGTTTGTCGTCGCTGTTTTCTATGCCGCCTGCGGCTCGTATATGACGATCGTGCTCGGTCGGCCGCTGATCGGCCTGAACTATGAGCGGCTCGACAGGGAGGCGAACTTGAGGTCGAGCCTCATGCACCTGCGCGAAAACGCAGAAGCGGTGATGGTGACCAGCGTCGAGGGGCAGCAGAAGACGCGATTGCTAGATCGCCTCGATGCCTTGGTCGTCAACATCCTGACGATTACCGCCGTCAATCGCAACCTGGCCTTTTTTACCAGCGGCTACAACTGGATGATCCAGATCATCCCGGATTTGATCATCGCTCCGGCTTTCATGCGCGGCGAAATCGAGTTTGGGGTGATTACCCAATCAGGTGCAGCCTTCGCCATGCTTGTCGGCGCATTCTCGCTGATCGTCAGGCAGTTCAACTCGATCTCGAATTTCGCCGTCGTCGTTTCTCGACTGAGCGCCTTGCTGGAGGCGATCGAGGAAAGCCGAAAAAGCAGCGTCTCGAGCATCGAACTGGTGAAGCAAGACGGCGATCTGGCCTTTGACCAGGTAACGCTGGGATCGGCAGTCACCCACCCATTGCTTCGCGATCTGTCGCTGTCGATCCCAATGGGAACGCCTGTGCTGATCTCAGGGCCGCATGCGGCCGCGGGGGCTGCGCTCTTCCGGGCCACCGCGGGAATTCCGACCCCCGGCACCGGGCGGATCGAGCGCCCGGAAAGTCTGATGTTTCTGCCGCAACGACCCTATCTGCCGCCGGGTCCTCTTCGGCAATATCTTCTGCCGCCTGGAAGTTCCGAAGGCATCTCCGATAGCCAGGTGCTCAATGTCTTGCGCAGCCTCGGTCTCGATGGGCTCGCCGATGGCGCCGAGGGGCTGGAGAAGGAACAGGATCGGGATATGTCCTTGGGCGACCAGCAGCTCCTGGCCCTCGCCAAGGTGCTTCTCGCCAGGCCACGGTATGTGTTTCTCGACCGGATCGAGGCAACGCTTGGTCGTGAGGCCTTGCGCAACACCCTGAGCCTTCTCCGCCAGAGTTCGATCACCTGCATCAACAACGGCGAGGAAGGCGATACACGCGACCTTTACGGCGCCTTCCTGGATTGCCGGGAGGATGGCAGCTGGACGTGGAAAGACGATCGGACTTGATCAGCCCCATCCCGGCACGCACTCAAGGCCGAGACCTGACCGGCATGCCCCGCCGAGCGATCGCCCGATGACCGATTCTGACGCCGGCACCTACCGCGGCGCGACGATGCCCTGGTAGTAGTCGCCATCACCGCCGACGACCCGCGGCGGACCATTGTAGGTTTGTGAACAGGCGGCCAGCGTGGTGAGCGCAAGCAACAATACGATCGTTCTCATGAAGTCCCCTTCTGGCCTGCATGCCGGCTATGTCCTTGAGACTTGGGAGAATCTGAGGCGGAGCCGGTTAGAAAACAAGTACTAAAATGGTGGTATAACAAAATCTATGATCGTTGAAGATGCAATCTTCAACGATTGCCGCCCGCTATGGGGCGGCAATCCGGACACGGTCAACAATGGATGAAAAGGTCGCCTAGATCGGGCGCTGCCGGTTGGTCTGTTCGCGCTCTCTCCAGTACTGCAGCCGAAGTCGCGGCGCCATGATCCAGGCGATGAACGGCGTGACGAGGAAACAGCTGACGACCACGATCGGGATCGCATATTTGGCGTTGGCCGTGAGGGCCGGTACCGACAGAACGATCAGGATCCCGATGGCGAACACGATGGCGTTGATCATCAGGCCGACCATGATCGCGAGTTGCAGGCGGACGGACATTTCGACCTCCCGAAGCTTCGGGGCGCTACGCCCCTTAAGCGTGCATTTGCGCGGCGGATTGTAGCAGACCGCTCTCATTCGCGAAATGGTGGAGTTCGCGCGGCGTCTCGCCCCTGTTGCGGGCGCAAATCTGCTCTATGCTTTTAGGCGAGCGATTGAAGACGCACGCGCCGGCCCGGCAAGGCTCGGGGAACGTGGTCGATCCGCGCTCGCCCAAAGGAGATCGCATGACGAGCCCATACGAAACGCTCGGTGTCAGCCGCGACGCGACGCAAAAGGACATCCAGAGCGCCTATCGCAAGCTTGCCAAGAAGCTGCACCCGGATCTCAATCCGGGAGACAAGGGCGCGGAGGACCTCTTCAAGGCGGTTTCAGCGGCCTATTCCTTGCTTGGAGACGAAGACAAACGCGGAAAATACGACCGCGGAGAGATCGACGGGACCGGAGCGGAAACGCCGCCCCGGCACTACTACCGCGACTATGCCCAATCAGGCGATGCGGGGGCACGTTACGAAAGCGCGCATGGCTTTTCTGATTTTGCCGAAGCGGACGATATCTTTTCGAGCTTCTTTTCACGGCGCGCGGGCGGGCAGCAGCAGCGCCAGCGCGGTCGCGATACCCATTTCTCGATGGAGATCGCATTTCTCGACGCGGCGAACGGCACCAAGACCCAGATCACCCTGCCCGGCGGCGGACCGGCGCTCGACCTGACCATTCCGCCCGGCACGCGCGATGGCCAGACGCTGAGGCTGCGCGGCAAGGGAGAACCGGGTCGCGACGGCGCACCGGCCGGCGACGCGCTGATCGACATCCGCGTCCGCCCGCATCCGCTCTTTGCCACGGATGGTGACGACGTGCGCTACGAGGTGCCGATATCGCTGAGCGAGGCCGTGCTCGGCGGCAAGATCCGCGTTCCGACGATCGATGGTGCCGTGAACATTTCGATTGCTCCGCACACCAACACGGGCAAGACACTGCGGCTGAAGGGCAAGGGACTGCACAAGCCGGGCGGTGGCCATGGCGATGCTTATGTCAGCCTGAAGATCGTGCTGCCGCAGGCCCCCGACCCGGCGCTTTCCGCCTTCGTCGAAGGCTGGGCCGCCGGCAAGACGGAAGATCCGCGCAAGGGCATGGGAGGATGACCTATGAACGACTGTGAATTTTGCGAACATCTCGATATCGAGGTCAAGGTTCTGCGCATCTGGGTCGAGCAGCGCTGGCTGATGCCCCAGGAGGCTGACGCCGGCTGGCTGTTCGAGGATGCCGACCTTGCGCGCGCGCGTCTGATCCAGGATCTGACGGGCCCCATGGGGGTCAATGACAACGGCGTCGACGTGGCCATGCAACTGCTCGACCAGGTCCACAGCCTACGGGGTCGCCTAGCGGTGTTGATGAACGCCATTCGCTCCCAGGAGCCGGCGGTTCAAAAGCTCATCTTGTCGAGCGCCGAGGAGGATTAGGCGACGGCCGGCTCGTTCAGCAGCCCGACCGTTTCGGCGACAAACAGGGTATCGACGAACTCCGTAAGGTCGACGATCCGATCGTCCCGGAACGTGAACTTGTCGATGATCTCGGTTCGCTCGCGGGTCTGCGACGGGATGAAGCGAACAAAGCCGGCGCGGTGGACGATGACGGTATCGCCATCGGCATAGCAGCCGACCATCTCCATCTCGCTCAGGTCCCAGTTCTTGACGAGCGTCGTGAAACTGTCGCGCACTGTTTCCGGCGTGTTGACGGCCAGTGCCATCGTGCCGAGCCTGCCGCTTCCCACGATGCGGAAGCTGAAGTCCGGATCAAGTTGCGCCATCATGGTGTCGAGGTCGTTGACATCGCGGGCGAGATAAAGGGCCCGCACCCTGAATTCCAGCATGCTTCGCTCAGTCATGACAGCCTCCCCGTTTCTATTAGAACGAGTGTGTTTTAACTTTAGCGATCGCGCAAGTATTAGTGGTGTTCCGGCCCGCTTCGCACCGGTCGCAGTGACCATCGTTAGAGTTTTCCTAAAATGCAACCACCAGTTTTTACCCGCCTTCAGGTGAAACTGAGCGACAAGAATGGATTGCTAACGGGAAGGCAGAGAAAACGTGACACAGGTCGTCACAGTATCCGCAACGACGGCGGCTTATGCGGCAGAAGCGCTGAAGCCGTCTGCACGTGTGCGCGGCGACGGTCCGACCGATGAAGCGATCACGTTGCTCTCGGCGCGGCGCACCGAAGAGCCCAAGTTGACGCCGGTCTCGATCCCGAAGACCAAAGGCGCCCTGCCCCTCTCCTTCATGCTAGCCACGGCCGACGGCCGTCTGCCGGAGCGCTCGGAAGCCGAAGCCCTGCGCCGCTATCTCGAATTCATGCGCGATGACGACGGTGGTTCCGAGAAGCAGGAAAACGAAGGCCGGCAGGATGAGCCCGCCGGCCAGGAGGATGAAAGCGACGCCGCCTGAGGCGGAATCGCAGTTTCTCGGGTCAATGATGCTTTTGGCCGCCGGCTGCCTCACCGCCCTTGGCCGAGCCGACCGGGAACGTCGCATCGACCTTGCCGGCCTTTTCGAAGACGAGCGTGACGGGAACCGTATCGCCTTCCTTGAAGGGCGTCTTCACGTCCATGAACATCAGGTGCAGGCCGCCGGCCTTGAGCTCCACCGTTTCGCCGGCCGGCAATGCCACGCCGTCGTCGAGCTTGCGCATCCGCATCACGTCGTTTTCCATCTTCATCTCGTGGATCTCGACACGCGCGGCCGCAGGGCTCTCGACAGCAACGAGCCGGTCTTCACCTGCCCCACCGTTCTTGATCGTCAGGAAGCCGCCGCCGACCTTGGCGCCCGGCAGCATGGCCTTCACCGAGCCACCGGAGATATCGAGATCGCCGACCTTCGCCGAGCCGCCGGCCGCAGCCATATGTCCGCCATGGCCGGCGTGCGGATCGGCGGCATCGGCCATCGTCACCGTTACGGTCGGTGCCGGGCTTTTCAGGTCATGTGCGTTCTGGCCCTCGGCAGCCACCTGGTCCCAGACGACCTTGCCTTCGGTGCCGCAAAGCTGCGTGGTCGGGAAGGCCAGCACAGTCTCCTTGTCGAAGCCCGAGACTTTACCGCGCACGACAAAGGTGTCGTAGTATTCGTTGGGAAGATTGCCGCCCTTCCACCGGATCTCCAGTGGGCCGGACGAGACCTTCTTGCCGTGATTGTCATAGGTCTTCTGGTAATCGCCCTTGATGATCTCGATTTCCCAGCCGGGCTTCGGCTGCGGTTGGGCGAAGACGAAGCCTTCCGGCAGCTTGATCTGTACTTCCGTCGTCGGCTTGCCGTCGCAGCCATGCGGAACCTGCAGCACCGCCTTGAAGGTGGTCTCCACCGGCGCCGTGTCTTTCTCGAAGGTGGCATGGGCGTGGGCGATGCCGCTTGCGGCAAGGGTAAGGCCGAGCGAAAGCGAAACGATCCTGGTCTTTGTCATGTCGTAATCTCCTGACCACGCGCCGGGCTTTGCCCGATGTCCGGTGGTCCAAGCCGCTTGAACGCGGCAAATTGTATTGGGATGCGAGAGGAGAATTACGAACGCGCCGGAGGCCCGCGCGAAGGCGGCAGCAACCGCAGATGCTGATGGGGTGTCGCGTATTCAGCGACAGCTGTCGAAACCTGCCACGCGCCCGTTTCGGCGCGAACGCTCTCGGTTGGCGGAGCCGGCAGCAGGATAGAGCCCGAAAGACGGCAGGCCTCGCAGACCGGGGCCATCGCCTGGCCCTTGCCGCTTTCGTGGTCGACGCCATCCATGCCGAAGCAGATTTCGGCGATCGTTCCGTCAGGCAATTGATAGGCGGAAATTTCAGCCGGGCTCAGGCTCTTGGCGCTGAGCGGCTTGTGGGCAAAGGTCAGGAAAACGAGCGCAAAGACGGCGATCAGCCGCACTGCTATCCCGAATTTTCCGTCGCGCCCTGTCATGGTTATCCCCGGTATCTGTCTTGGGTTATCCTCAACCGGAGAAGAATGCAAAGGCAGAATTGCCGCACCCTGCCCGGCTGCGTCTTTTGGTCATGCGACAAAAATGTGTTTCGGCGCGACACCGCCCCCTTGCCAAGCTCTGGCCTTCGCCGTTATCTGGAGACGATCTTGTTGGGAGAAGCCGGTTCACTCCGGTGCCGAAGGAGCAACCGCCCCGGAAACTCTCAGGCCAAAGGACCAGCAAGGTGCCGGTAGGACTCTGGAGAGAAGCGTTTTACGCTCGCCGAAGGGATAACAATCTCAGGCAAAGGGACAGAGGGGGCTCGAATCGACGGCGATTGACGCCGGAAGTGTGAGCCGGCGCGGGAGCGCCAGACCTGGAGGCCGGATTTGGAAAACAATCCTCATTTGAAACAGACGCCGCTGCATGCGCTGCACCTTTCGCTGGGCGCCCGCATGGTACCCTTTGCCGGTTACGACATGCCGGTGCAGTACCCCGATGGCGTGATGAAGGAACACCAGCACACCCGTGTTGCTGCCGGTCTCTTCGATGTATCGCATATGGGCCAGGTCATCGTTCGGCCGAAGTCCGGCAAGATCGAGGACGCGGCCCTGGCGCTCGAAAAGCTGGTGCCGGTCGATGTGCTCGGCCTTGCCGAGGGCCGCCAGCGTTATGGCCTCTTCACCAATGCCGAAGGCGGTATCCTCGACGACCTGATGATCACCAACCGCGGCGACCATCTCTTCCTCGTCGTCAACGCCGCCTGCAAGGACGCCGACTTCGAGCTCCTGAAGGCCGGTCTCTCCGATACCTGCGACGTGACGATGCTCGACGATCGCGCGCTGATCGCGCTTCAGGGCCCGCACGCCGAAGCCGTGCTCGGCGAACTCTGGGCTGATGTCTCCGCCATGCGCTTCATGGACGTCGCCGAAGCCGACCTGCATGACGTCACCTGCATCATTTCCCGCTCGGGCTATACCGGCGAAGACGGTTTCGAGATCTCCATTCCCGTTGCCTCCGCCGTCGATGTTACCCAACGCCTGCTCGAACATCCCGATGTGAAGCCGATCGGCCTTGGCGCCCGCGATTCGCTGCGCCTTGAAGCCGGTCTTTGTCTCTATGGCAACGACATCGACACCGCCACGACCCCGGTCGAAGGGGCGCTCGAATGGGCACTGCAGAAGGCGCGCCGCGCCGGTGGCGCCCGCGAAGGTGGTTTCCCCGGTGCCGATCGTATCCTCGGCCAGTTCGCCGCTGGCGCCTCGCGCCGCCGCGTCGGCCTGAAGCCCGAGGGACGCGCGCCGGTTCGCGGCGGCGCTAACCTCTTTGCCGATGCCGAGGGCAAGACCCCGGTCGGCCAGGTGACCTCGGGTGGCTTCGGCCCCTCGGTCGATGGCCCGGTCGCCATGGGCTATGTCGATGCCGGCCATATCGAGAACGGCACCACCCTTTTTGCGGAAGTGCGCGGCAAGTACCTGCCGGTGGCGGTCGCCGCCCTTCCCTTCGTCAAACAAACCTACAAACGCTGATCAGGAGAGAGCGCACATGTTGAAGTTCACTGAGGAACACGAGTGGCTGAAGATCGAAGCTGGTGTCGCAACCGTCGGCATCACCGAGCATGCCGCCGGCCAGCTCGGCGATCTCGTCTTCGTTGAACTGCCGGAAACCGGCTCGAACTTTGCCAAGGGCGATAGCGCCGCCACCGTCGAATCCGTCAAGGCAGCTTCCGACGTCTATTGTCCGCTTGACGGCGAAATCGTCGAAGTGAACCAGGCGATCGTCGACGACCCGTCGCTCGTCAACAGCGACCCGCAGGGTGCTGCCTGGTTCTTCAAGCTGAAGCTTGCCAACCCCAGCGATGCCGATGCCCTCCTCGAGGAAGCGGCCTACAAGGAGCTCGTCGCCTGATGAGCATGCCCAAGGATTTCACCTTTACGGACTACAAGCCGTATGACTTCGCCAATCGGCGTCATATCGGCCCGTCGCCGGCCGAAATGGACGAGATGCTGAAGGTCGTCGGTTACCCGACGCTCGATGCGCTGATCGATGACACCGTGCCGCCGTCGATCCGCCAGAAAACGCCGCTTGCCTGGGGCGCGCCGATGACCGAGCGCGAGGCGCTCGACAAGATGCGCGAAACGGCCAACCGCAACCAGAAGCTCGTGTCGCTGATCGGCCAGGGCTACTACGGCACGATCACGCCACCGGTCATCCAGCGCAACATCCTGGAAAACCCGGCCTGGTACACGGCCTATACGCCCTACCAGCCGGAAATCAGCCAGGGCCGCCTCGAAGCGCTGCTCAACTACCAGACCATGGTCTGCGACCTGACTGGCCTCGACGTTGCCAACGCGTCGCTTCTCGATGAAGCGACCGCAGCCGCTGAAGCGATGGCGATGGCCGAGCGCGTCTCGAAGTCGAAGGCCAAGTCCTTCTTCGTCGACGAAAACTGCCATCCGCAGACGATCGCGCTTCTGAAGACCCGCGCCGAGCCGCTCGGCTGGCAGATTGTCATCGGCAATCCCTTCGCCGATCTCGATCCGGTCGACGTCTTCGGCGCGATCTTCCAGTATCCGGGCACCTACGGCCATGTGAACGACTTCACCGGCCTGATTGCCCGCCTGCACCAGACTGGCGCTATCGCGACCGTTGCCGCCGATCCGCTGGCGCTGGCGCTTCTGAAGTCGCCTGGCGAAATGGGCGCCGATATCGCCATCGGCTGCACCCAGCGCTTCGGCGTTCCGGTCGGCTATGGGGGTCCGCATGCGGCCTATATGGCCGTCAAGGATGCACACAAGCGCTCGATGCCCGGCCGTCTCGTCGGCGTCTCGGTCGACGCGCGCGGCAACCGCGCCTACCGCCTGTCGCTGCAGACCCGCGAACAGCACATCCGCCGCGAAAAGGCGACGTCGAACATCTGCACCGCGCAGGTTCTGCTCGCCGTCATGGCCTCGATGTACGCCGTCTTCCATGGACCGAAGGGCATCAAGGCGATCGCCCAGAGCGTTCACCAGAAGACCGTTCGTCTCGCCATGGGTCTCGAAAAGCTCGGCTACACGGTCGAGCCCGATGTGTTTTTCGACACGATCACCGTCGAAGTCGGCAAGCTGCAGGGCATCATCCTCAAGACCGCGGTCGCCGAGGAAGTGAACCTGCGCAAGATCGGCGAGACCAAGATCGGCATCAGCCTCGACGAGCGCTCGCGCCCCGTCACGCTCGAAGCCGTCTGGCGCGCCTTCGGTGGCGACTTCAAGGTGGAAGAGTTCGAGCCGGGTTACCGCCTGCCGCAGCCGCTGCTGCGCACCAGCGAATACCTGATGCACCCGATCTTCCATATGAACCGCGCCGAAAGCGAGATGACGCGCTACATCCGCCGTCTGTCGGACCGCGACCTGGCGCTCGATCGGGCGATGATCCCGCTCGGCTCGTGCACGATGAAGCTGAACGCGACCGCCGAGATGCTGCCGATCACCTGGCCGGAATTCTCGGAGATCCATCCCTTCGTGCCGAAGGATCAGGCGGCTGGCTACCAGCACATGATCGAAGACCTGTCGGAGAAGCTCTGCGCCGTCACCGGCTATGACGCGATCTCCATGCAGCCGAACTCCGGTGCACAGGGCGAATATGCCGGTCTCCTGACGATCCGTGCATACCACCTTGCGCAGGGCAACGCCCATCGCGACGTCTGCCTGATCCCGACCTCGGCGCACGGCACCAACCCTGCGTCGGCCCAGATGGCCGGCATGAAGGTGGTCGTCATCAAGGTCAGCGAAAACGGCGACATCGACATGGAAGATTTCCGTGCGAAAGCCGAGCAGTATGCCGACAATCTCTCGTGCTGCATGATCACCTATCCTTCGACGCACGGCGTGTTCGAGGAGAATGTGCGTGAGGTCTGCGAGATCGTGCACAAGCACGGTGGCCAGGTCTACATGGACGGCGCCAACATGAACGCCATGGTCGGCCTTGCCCGCCCCGGCGACATCGGCTCCGACGTCAGCCATCTCAACCTGCACAAGACCTTCTGCATTCCGCACGGCGGCGGCGGTCCCGGCATGGGCCCGATCGGCGTCAAGGCGCATTTGGCGCCATACCTGCCCGGCCACCCGGAAACGGACGGCCAGGACGGCGCGGTTTCGGCGGCTCCCTTCGGTTCGGCCTCGATCCTGCCGATCTCCTGGAGCTACTGCCTGATGATGGGTGGCGAAGGCCTGACCCAGGCGACGAAGGTGGCGATCCTCAACGCCAACTACATTGCAGCAAGGCTCAAGGGCGCCTACGAGGTGCTCTACAAGTCGTCGAAGGGGCGTGTCGCGCATGAATGCATCATCGACACCCGCCCGCTGGTCGAAAGCGCCGGCGTGACCGTTGACGACGTCGCCAAGCGCCTGATCGACTGCGGTTTTCACGCCCCGACCATGAGCTGGCCGGTTGCCGGAACTCTGATGATCGAGCCGACTGAATCGGAAACCAAGGCCGAGATCGACCGATTCTGCGAGGCAATGCTTGCCATCCGCGAGGAAGCCCGTGCGATCGAGGAAGGTCGCATGGACAAGACCAATAACCCGCTGAAGAACGCTCCGCACACGGTCGAAGACCTGGTCGGCGAATGGGATCGCCCCTATTCGCGCGAGCAGGCCTGCTACCCGCCGGGCGCCTTCCGGGTCGACAAGTACTGGTCGCCGGTCAATCGTGTCGACAACGTCTTCGGTGACCGCAACCTCGTCTGCACCTGCCCGCCGCTCGAAAGCTACGCGGAAGCCGCAGAGTAACGACATCGACCGGCGGAGCAGCAATGCTCCGCCGGTTGTTTTCTCCGGCGCGGCTGCGCCCGGACGGATGCGCGCCTGTGCGCTCGACCCCATTCCCCAAAAAAACGTGGCGTGTATTACCGATCGCGTGAAGACAGCTGGCCTATCGGCGCGCGCTCATGCCCGGTGGCAGGATTGTGCTTTCGACCCAGAAGCGAATGAACGCCTCGGCGAAGCGACGATATTCGATGACCGAAGACGGCTTTGCCGCATAGGCATTGGCGCCGGCACCGTAGCAGTGAAGCACGTCGGCCGGATTGATCGAGGACGTCAGCACGATGATCGGGATGAGCGCAGTGGCACGGCTCTTGCGCACGCGCCTTAGGAGCTCGATCCCATCGCTGCCGGGCAGCTTGATATCCATCAGCATGTAGTCGAAGTGCCCGCTGGAGAGCTGTTCCACGGCCTCGTCCGCGTCGGTCACCAGGACGAGTTCGATCGATTTGTCGATCTGGGCAAAGGCGCGCATCACGAAACGCGCATCGTGCGCGTCGTCTTCCACCAAGAGCAATCGCTTTGGCGTCGAGGTCACCTTGTTCCGCCCTACTTCGCCTTCCTCAGCCACCTCGGAAGCAACACGATGAAACGTGCGCCTTCTCGGAAGCTCGTGTCAAGGCAGATCGAACCGCCATGGCTTTCGGCGATGCGTTTGGCGAGCGACAAGCCGATTCCCGTGCCGCCATAGACCGTTTCATCCTTGTGCAGCCGCTGGAACACTTCGAAGATGCGCGTCGCAAACCGCGGATCGATGCCGATGCCGTTGTCCTCTACGACCAGTTCCACCGTTTGGTGCAAAACGCTGCCGTGGATGCGGATGACCGGGGGGCGGTCGGCGTGCCGGTACTTGATCGCATTGCCGACGAGGTTCTGGACCAGGCGGCGCAGCAGCTCGGGATCCCCTTCCAGTTCCGGCAGTGGGCCTACCTCGAAGGTTGCGTTTGCGTCGTTTGCGTCACCGGCGAGAATCGTCAGCGTCTCCGAGACGACGTCGCTCAGCCGCACCTGGGTCCAGTCGGTGATGCGATGCGCGATCTGCGCATAGTCGAGCAGGCTGTCGACCACGCGGTTCATGCGCCGGACGCTGTCGCGCAGGTGCCGGGCATTTTCCGCAAGTTCGGTCTGATTGCCTGCCTTGAGGTCGTCTTCGATCATCTCGGAGAACATCGAGATGTGCCGAAGCGGCGCCTTGAGATCGTGGGAGACGGTGGCGGTGAACTGATCGAGCGCCTCGTTCTTGTGTTCCAGTTCCTGCCGTTGCCGCTCGAGCGCGAGCTCGGCGCGCTTCAGATCCGTGACATCGACACGCGCGACGACCGTGTTGCCATCCTTGGCCTTGATGTTCTCCACCCTCAGCCAGCGGTCGTCGGCATAGCGGTGGATCTTCGGCTTTCCGTCCGGATAGCGGAAATCGCGCAGACGCGAGGCGATCCATTCGTTGCCTTCGCGCGTGCCCGGCAAGGCGTCCGGGTAGTGACCGCCCTGGCGCGCCAAGAGCAGGATTTCCTCGGCGGTGATGCCGGGCTTGAGTGCCGGACCGGCAGGCCCGCAGATCGCCTGATAGGCCCTGTTATAGACGACCAGCCGTTCCTCCCTGTCGAAGATGGCAAAGCCTTCAGGCATTGCTTCGAGGGCCGCATTCAGCATCTCGGAAGCCTTCTGCCGTTCGCTCACCGCTTCGGTCAGGTCCGAAACGTCTCTGATGATACCGATAAGCGCCAGTTCTTCGCCTTGGTCGTTGATCAGGGGCGTGGTGCGCAGATGCCCGGAGAATGTCGAGCCGTCACGCCTGATATAAAGATAGTTCGAAGTCCGGGGGGCGGTTTCGTCCACGCGCGCCGCCCGGTTCTGCAGGCGCTTGGCATATTCCGCATCGGTCGCGTAGATCAGGCGCACGGATCTGTCGATGAACTCCGCGGACGGATAACCGAACTGGCGAAGTGCTGCATTGTTCGCGGAACGGATGATACGCTCGGCGTCGATGATGATCACGGGATCGGGAAACGTTTCGTAGAGCGCCTTGAAGACGAGATCTTCGTTCAACGCCGCCATGTCCCTCTCCCTATTCCATAGATGTGTATCTCAGCAGAAAAAAGGCCCGGCGAAAACCGGGCCGACCTATTCAATTGAAGGAATGGTAAAACTCAGTTGGCGCGCACTACGGCGTCACCCTGTGCCGCAAGTGCGGCCAGATCGGCCGGCTTCAGCTCGACCGATTCGCCACATCCGCAGGCGGATGTCTGGTTGGGATTGTGGAAGGTGAATCCGGAGCGCAGCGTCGTCACTTCGAAATCCATCTGCGTGCCGAGCAGATAGAGCACGGCTTCCGGCGCAATCCAGACCTTGGCGCCCTGATGCTCGATCAGGTCGTCCTTGGGGTTCGGCTCGGTCACGAGATCGACGGCATATTCCATGCCGGCGCAGCCACCCTTCTTGATGCCGACGCGAATGCCCTTGGCATCGGCGCCGGAATTCTCGACGATCGCGCGCACGCGGCCGGCAGCAGCATCGGTCAGGCTCATCACGGCAAAGCCCATGGGCTCATTCTCCTTGTCGTCACCGGGGTAAAGGCCCGGCGCCTTACAGAATCAAATGTAGTATCCGTGCCTTAACGGATCAATACGCGAGGCTCAGTACCACCCGACGGCGACCTGTGCTTCCTCGGACATCCGGTCCGGCGTCCACGGCGGATCGAAGGTCATTTTGACCTCCACACCCGAGACGCCCTCGACGGCGCCGACGGCGTTCTCGACCCAGCCCGGCATCTCGCCCGCCACCGGGCAGCCGGGTGCTGTCAGCGTCATGTCGATCTTGACCATGCGGTCGTCTTCGATGTCGATCTTGTAGATGAGACCGAGTTCGAAGATGTCGGCCGGGATTTCCGGGTCGTAGACGGTCTTCAGCGCCGCGATGATGTCGTCGCTGAGGCGCGCAATCTCTTCGGTTGGGATCGCCGAATGCACGATGCCCTCGCGGACGTCGACCTTTTCTTCCGTTGCATCAAGGCTCATGTCGGCCTCCTGGACTTTCTCTAGTGGTTCAGCAGATTGGGATAAATCCCTGAACTTTTTACAAATTTCTTAGGCGAAGAACTTTCGTGCATGCTCCAGCGCGTCGACCAGCGCATCGACCTCGGCCCGTGTGTTGTAGAGCCCGAAGGATGCACGGCATGTGGAGGTCACGCCGAAACGTTTCAAGAGCGGCTGGGCGCAATGGGTACCGGCGCGAACAGCGACACCGGCACGGTCGATTACCATCGACACATCGTGCGAATGAATGCCGGCAAGCTCGAAGGCGAAAATGCTACCCTTGTCGGGCGTGTTGCCGAAGACCCGCAGCGAATTGACCGACGAGAGGCGCTCGCGCGCATAGGCCGTCAGATCGGCTTCATGCGCCTGGATCGCTGCACGACCAAGCTTGTCCATGTAATCGAGCGCATAGCCAAGGCCGATTGCCTGCACGATCGGGGGCGTGCCGGCCTCGAAGCGGTGCGGCGGATCGTTGTAGGTAACATAATCCTCGGTCACCACCTCGATCATCTCACCGCCGCCGAGGAACGGTCGCATCTCCTTCAGCCGGTCCGTCTTGCCGTAGAGCACACCGACACCGGAGGGGCCGTAGAGCTTGTGGCCGGTCATCACGTACCAGTCGCAATCGATGTCCTGGACGTCGACTGGCATGTGCACGGCGCCCTGGCTGCCGTCGACGAGTACAGGGATGCCGCGCTCGCGGGCGATGCGGCAGATTTCCTTGACCGGAACAACGGTTCCGAGCGCATTCGACATATGGGTGATGGCGATGAGCTTGGTCTTGTCCGTCAGGCACTTGACGAAATCTTCGACGTGCAACGCGCCGTCGTCATCGACCGGGATCCAGACGAGCTTGGCGCCCTGGCGTTCGCGGATGAAATGCCAGGGAACGATGTTGGAGTGGTGCTCCATGATCGACAGCACGATCTCGTCGCCCTCGCCGAGCTTCGGCATGCCGTAGCCATAGGCGACCGTGTTGATCGCCTCGGTCGAAGACTTGGTGAAGATGACGTTGTCGACCGACGGGGCATTGAGGAAGCGGCGCACCTTTTCGCGTGCCGCCTCATAGGCTTCCGTCGCGGCATTCGACAGGAAATGCAGGCCGCGATGGACGTTGGCGTATTCGTTGGAATAGGCATGGGAGATCGCATCGATCACGACCTGTGGCTTCTGTGCCGATGCGCCGTTGTCGAGATAGACGAGCGGCTTGCCGTAGACGGTTTTCGACAGGATCGGAAAATCCTTGCGGATCGTTTCGACGTCGTAGGCGGGCACCGGTACAGAGTGTTCCATGTCTTCAATCCAATTTCGCCACGTCGCCGCGCGTCCCTGAGGACGCGCTAAGCGCACTGCAACATGTTGAAGTCCCGCGCAATTTTACCCCAAATCGACGCCGATTTAAGGAATTACGCAGACAGCCCGTCAGGCGTGCTTGTCGAGCCAGGTCGAGATGACCTCTTCCAGCGCCTCGACCAGCGCCTCGTCATCTTCCAGCTCTTCGACGATCTCGGCAACAAAGGCATTGACGAGCATGGCCCGAGCCTTGTTTTCCGGAACACCGCGCGCCATCAGGTAGAAGAGCTGCGTGTGGTCGATATCGGCAACCGTCGCACCGTGGCCGCACTGCACGTCGTCGGCGAAGATCTCCAGCTCAGGCTTCGCCGAGAGATCGGCGTCGTCGGATAGAAGCAGCGTGTTGCATGCCATCTTCGCGTCGGTCTTCTGCGCGTCCTTGGCAACCAGGATCTTGCCCTGGAACACGCCCTTGGCACGATCGAACACGACGTTGCGGATGATCTCCGTCGACGTGGTGTGCGGTACGTTGTGGCCGAGCGTGAAGGTCACGTCCGTGTGGCTCTCGCCGCCGAGCAGGTTGATGCCGCGCAGTTTGAAATCCGCACCCTCGCCGCTCGTCTTGCCATGGATCTCCTGGCGCACCAGCTTGCCGCCGGCGTTGATCACGAAGAGATGCAGCTTGGCATTCTTGCCGAGGTCGAAGCGGATCTGGCCGAGATGGGTATCGGCAGCGCCCTGCTGCTGCAGGATGATCCAGATGACATCGGCACCGTCGGCGAGCGTAATGTCGCTAACGGAGGAGACGAAGCTCTCGCCGTCTTTGGTCGACAGATGCCGCTCGATCACGGTTGCCTTGGCGTTGGCGCCGAACGTCACCGGGAAGCGCGTATGCGCCTGGCCGACACTCTGTACCAGCTGAATTTCCAGCGGATTTTCGACCGTTGCATCATCGCCGACGGCGATTTCGAGACCGCCGCGCACGAGACCGCCGTTGATGCGGCCGATCGCGTCGTCAAAGCCGAGCACAGCGAGGCCAGCCGTGGCCGAACCGTCGAGCAGGCTGTCGACATAGGAACGGACCGTCACGCCCTCGGGAAGGTTGCCCTTGACCTCGGCCTGGCCGTTTCGGACCGAAAACACCGTCGAGCCCGGAACCAGCGCGTCGACGCGATCGGCAAAAGCCGTCGGATCGGTAGCCGGCACCGCGCGCAGCAGCGTGCGCAGGTCGGTGTAGTGCCAGGATTCGACACGGCGGGTCGGCAGACCCGCAGTCCTCAGTTCGTGCACCAGCGTGTCGCGAACCGAAAGCACCGAACCGTCACCCGGCAGATCGCCGATCTGCGCGGTATAGGCGTCGACGAGCGCCGTCTCGGCCGCCGTCATCTTGATTGCCTGTTGCATATTCATTCGAACACTCCTTCAACAGGCTCTAAGCTGCGGCCTCGATGATATCCGCGTAGCCGTTGGCTTCGAGTTCGTGCGCCAGCGTCTTGTCGCCCGACTTGATCACCTGGCCCTTGTAGAGGACGTGCACCGTGTCGGGCACGATGTAGTCGAGCAGGCGCTGGTAGTGGGTGATGACGACGACGGCGCGATCCGGCGAACGCAGGGCGTTGACGCCGTCGGCGACGATCTTCAGCGCATCGATGTCGAGGCCGGAGTCGGTTTCGTCGAGCACGCAAAGCTTCGGCTGGAGCAGCGACATCTGCAGGATTTCGGCGCGCTTCTTCTCACCGCCGGAGAAGCCGACGTTGAGCGGGCGACGCAGCATTTCCGGTGCGATCTTCAGCTCGGCAGCGGCTTCCTTGACGCGGCGCATGAATTCCGGCGTCGTCAGCTCGTCTTCACCGCGATACTTGCGCTGTTCGTTCATCGCCACCTTCAGGAACTGCATGGTGGCAACGCCCGGGATTTCGACCGGGTACTGGAAGGCAAGGAAGATGCCCTTGGCCGCACGCTCGGACGCGTCGAGTTCCAGGATGCTTTCGCCGTTGTAGAGGATGTCGCCTTCGGTGACTTCGTAATCTTCGCGGCCCGACAGGATGTAGGAGAGCGTCGACTTGCCGGAGCCGTTCGGGCCCATGATGGCGGCAACTTCGCCGGCCTTCACGGTCAGGTTCAGGCCGCGGATGATCTCGGTGCCGTCTTCGGCGATGCGGGCGTGCAGGTTCTTGATTTCAAGCATTTCTATCGTCCTCTTGGGAAACGAACGTTCGTTCGCGCGCAAACTCTCGGTGCGCGCCATTCAATTTTCAGTCCAGGGCCTTAGCCCACCGAGCCTTCAAGCGAGATGCCGATCAGCTTCTGCGCTTCGACGGCGAATTCCATCGGCAGTTCCTGGATGACTTCCTTGACGAAGCCGTTGACGATCAGCGCGATCGCCGCTTCGGTCGGGATGCCGCGCTGCTGGCAGTAGAACAGCTGGTCCTCGGAAATCTTCGACGTCGTGGCTTCGTGCTCGAACTGTGCCGTCGAGTTCTTCGCCTCGATGTAAGGAACGGTATGCGCGCCGCACTTGTCGCCGATCAGCAGCGAATCGCACTGGGTGAAGTTGCGGGCATTCTCGGCCTTGCGGTGGGCCGAAACCTGGCCGCGATAGGTGTTTTCCGAGACGCCGGCAGCAATACCCTTGGAGACGATGCGGCTCGACGTGTTCTTGCCGAGGTGGATCATCTTGGTGCCACTGTCGATCTGCTGGTGACCGTTGGACACCGCGATCGAGTAGAACTCGCCGCGCGAACCGTCGCCGCGCAGGATGCAGGACGGATACTTCCAGGTAATCGCCGAACCGGTTTCGACCTGCGTCCAGGAGATCTTGGAGTTCTTGCCACGGCAATCGCCACGCTTGGTGACAAAGTTGTAGATGCCGCCCTTGCCTTCCTTGTCGCCCGGATACCAGTTCTGGACCGTCGAGTACTTGATCTCTGCGTCATCGAGCGCAACGAGTTCGACGACGGCGGCATGAAGCTGGTTCTCGTCGCGCTGCGGTGCGGTGCAGCCTTCGAGATAGGACACGTAGGCGCCCTCTTCGCAGATGATCAGCGTGCGCTCGAACTGGCCGGTGTTCTTCTCGTTGATACGGAAGTAGGTGGACAGTTCCATCGGGCAACGAACGCCCTTCGGCACGTAGACGAAGGAGCCGTCGGTGAAGACTGCGGAGTTCAGCGTCGCATAGTAGTTGTCGGTCGTCGGAACGACGGAACCGAGATACTTCTTGACGAGATCAGGGTGCTCGCGGATCGCCTCGGAGATCGACATGAAGATCACGCCGGCCTTCTTCAACTCTTCCTTGAAGGTGGTGACGACCGAGACGCTGTCGAAGACGGCGTCGACGGCGATCTTCGACTTCTGTACGCCGGCGAGGATTTCCTGTTCCTTCAGCGGAATGCCGAGCTTTTCGTAGACCTTGAGGATCTCGGGATCGACTTCGTCGAGCGACTTCGGGCCCGTCACGCCCTTGGGAGCGGCGTAATAGTAGATCTCGTTGAAGTCGATCTTCGGATAGCTGACGCGTGCCCAGGTCGGCTCGTCGAGCGTCAGCCAGCGGCGATAGGCCTCAAGACGCCATTCCAGCATCCATTCCGGCTCGTTTTTCTTCTCGGAGATGAAGCGAATGATGTCTTCCGAGAGACCCTTCGGGGCCTTCTCGACTTCGATGGTCGTCTCAAAACCGTATTTGTACTGGTCAACGTCGATCTGACGGACCTGATCAATGGTCTCCTGCACGGCAGGCATGTCGTTCTCCAATCTTGCCGGATCCAAGGTCCGGCAGCTTGTCAACACGATGCGCTTGGCACACCGCTTATGTAATGGCTAAAAGGCGCTTTTCACCCTGTTTGCCAAGCGGAAAATTGCTTTTCCGCAATTTCGTCCGGTCGTTCCGCTCAGGCTGCTTGCCCGGGCGCTCGTCTTCTTGCTGCTACCTTTGCAAAGACCGTGGCGCAACGGTCGATATCAGCCTGTGTCGTGCCCTCGCCGATCGAGATTCGAAGTGCGCCCTGGCGCGGATCGTAACCCATCGCCGTCAGCACGTGGCTCTGCCCGACCTTGCCGGAGGAGCAGGCGGAACCCGCCGACAACGCCACACCTTCGAGATCGAAGGCAATCTGCCCGGTCTCGGCCTTGAGGCCAGGAAGCGTGAAGAAGATCGTGTTGCCAACGCGCGAAACGTCGCGGCCGTGAATAACCACGTCGGTTGCCGCGGCCAGCATCTCGCCTTCGAGCTTGTCGCGCAACGCGGTGACCACGCCTATTCGTTGGCCGACATCTTCGCCGACCTTCCGGGCGGCTGCTGCAAAGCCGGCAATCGCCACCGGATTTTCAGTCCCGGAACGGTGCCCCTTTTCCTGTCCGCCGCCGCGGATCAGCGGTGCGGGCATCATAACCTCGCCGCGCGCCACCAGCGCGCCGGCGCCCTTCGGGCCGCCGATCTTGTGCGAGGAGACGATCAGGAAGTCGGCGCCGAGGTCTTCAATCGAAAGCGGCACGCGGCCGGCGGCCTGCACCGCGTCGACGACGAGAATGCCGCCATGGGCGCGAACGATCTCGGCGATCGCGGCGATCGGCTGGATGATGCCCGTCTCGTTGTTGACCAGCATGACGGCAACCATCGGCAAGCCGAGCTGGCGATCATGCGCGGATAACAGCTCCCTCAGCACCGGGAGATCGACGACGCCGTCTGAAATCACCGGGATTTCGCTGAGGGCTTCGCGCGGAAAGCGTCCGCCTTCGCGCACAGCCGGGTGCTCGATCGCCGAGGCATAGAGCCGGCCGATCTTCAGCGGCGTGCGGCCCATGCGGAAATCGGGCGTAAGCACCAGGTTGGCCGCTTCCGTGGCGCCGCTGGTAAAGATGACGCTGCCAGGCTTGGCGCCGCAGAGCACTGCCACGTCGCGACGGGCGTTTTCGATCAACGTGCGCAACGCGCGGCCCTCTCCGTGAACGGAAGAAGGGTTGCCAAGGAGGTCGAGCGCCGACAGGCAAGCCTCGCGCGCTTCGGGCAGAAGCGGCGCCGTGGCGTTCCAGTCCATATAGATGCGTGAACTCGACATGATTTCCTTCGCTAGATCAACAGGTCACAGGCCCGCAACCTCTGGCGATGCATTTTCCTTGAATTTTCCGCGCCGCTTGCCTTATGAGACGAAGCACAAGGCGGAATGCCCGCACAGAAGTTTTGAACGGTTCTAAACTAGGTTTTAGAAAAGCTGACTGCTTTCGTCAAGACTCATCGCGATCTGAACCCAAGATTCGAACCAGGAACACTCCCGGAGAGCCAATGCCCGAAATCATCTTCAACGGACCCGCCGGCCGCCTCGAAGGCCGTTATCAGCCTTCGAAGCAGAAGAGCGCGCCGATCGCCATCATCCTGCACCCGCACCCGCAGTTCGGCGGCACGATGAACAACCAGATCGTCTACCAGCTCTTCTATATGTTCCAGAAGCGCGGCTTCACCACGCTCCGGTTCAACTTCCGCGGCATCGGTCGCAGCCAGGGCGAATTCGACCACGGCGCCGGCGAGCTTTCGGATGCGGCATCGGCGCTCGACTGGGTGCAGAGCCTGCATCCGGATTCGAAGAGCTGCTGGGTTGCCGGCTATTCCTTCGGTGCCTGGATCGGTATGCAGCTCCTGATGCGCCGCCCGGAAATCGAAGGCTTCATGGCCGTCGCGCCACAGCCGAACATCTACGACTTCTCGTTCCTGGCGCCCTGCCCGTCTTCGGGCCTGATCATCAATGGTGATTCCGACAAGGTTGCGCCGGAAAAGGACGTCAACGGTCTCGTCGAGAAGCTGAAGGCGCAGAAGGGCATTCTCATCACCCACAAGACGGTGCCCGGCGCCAACCACTTCTTCAACGGCCAGGTCGAAGGCCTGATGACGGAATGCGAGGACTACCTCGACCGTCGCCTCAACGGCGAACTGACACCGGAGCCGGCCGCCAAGCGTATTCGCTGAAAACCCGGGCCACGTACAGGAGCGCCGCGTACCCCTTCGGGTGCGCGGCGTTTTTTATGGACAAATGCGCCCCATGGTCGTGCGCCCGAAGGCTGCAACAACTCTCACCCGATAGGATGAGTTTCAGCGCCGTGTGATCGGCGTATAGTGCAAGTCTAGGCTGTCTGGGTGGGGCAGAGCCGAGCAGCATTCACGGGAGGGAGCCATGTCGCAGGTGTCGAATGTGTCGGCGTGCGAGCCGAGGTGGCTAACCCTGCCCGCCACTCCGCAGCTTCCGGCTGGCGGACGTGAGGGTGTTGTCGAGCTCGCGGACGCCAGGATCTGGCACGCGGTGTATGGTTCGGGTGCTCCCGTCATTTTGCTACATGGCGGGCTCGGCAATTCCGACTATTGGGGGCTTCAGGTCACGGAGCTCGCCAAAACCTGTCAGGTCATCGTGATGGACAGCCGGGGTCACGGACGCAGCTCCCGAGGTGGTGGGAGCATGAGCTATGAACTCATGGCAGGCGATGTCATGGCACTGATGGCTCACCTGACGTTGCCAAAGGCGGTCATCATCGGCTGGAGCGACGGCGCGATTATCGGGCTCCTGCTGGCGATGCGGCATCCCGATCTCATAGCCGGTGTCTTTTCCTTCGGGGCAAACAGCAATCCATCCGGAACACACGATTTTACCATGAGCGTCGTCTTCAACGCCTATATCGCGCGAACGGGCGAAGAGTACGCCCTGCTGTCGTCGACGCCAGGGGGATTTAAGCGCTTCTTCGACGAGATGATGGCGATGTGGACTTCGCAGCCGAACATCACGGCCGGCGACCTTCAGAAAATCCGGGTCCCTGTCTGGGTGGTGGATGGCGACCATGAGGAAGCCATCAAACGGGACGACACGCTGTTCATCGCCGACAACATTCCGGGGGCCGGCCTGTTGATCCAGCCTGAGGTCAGCCATTTTTCGATACTGCAGAACCCGCACCAGTTCACCGAAGACATCCTCCGGTTTCTCCGAGAGAAATGCATCGCCTAGACGCCGGTCGTCTATGACCGCCCGATCCAGTGTGGAACGCTTGGGTTGACGACCGTGGTCGGTGCTTCGGCACATTCGACACGGTTGCGACCGTTGGCCTTGGCCGTATAGAGCGCCTCGTCGGCGCGCTGTATCACCGGATCGAGCGCCTCGCCGATGCCGACGGCCGTGACTCCGAAGCTCGCCGTCACCCTTGCTGCTTCCGGAAGTCCGCCGATCTGCTGGGACATGATCGCCGCACGCATGCCGTGGGCGACGACGCGCGCTTCCGACAGGTCCGTGCAGGGCAGAAACACCGCGAACTCTTCGCCGCCGAGACGGCCGGCGACGGCACGGTTGGGCATCACGTCCATCAGCACCCGGGCGAATCGGCGAATGACTTCGTCGCCCGTGAGGTGGCCATAGGTGTCGTTGACCAACTTGAAGCGATCGAGGTCGGCGAGAATGACTGTTCCCGGCGTCTGGGTGGTGCGGGCGTGCAGGAGCGGCATGACCCGTTCGATGAAGCCACGGCGATTGTAGAGGCCGGAGAGCAGGTCGATTTCCGAGCGCGCCTGCGCGTCGTCGACAATCTCCTTGACCATCGCGCCGAGCATGGCAAGGCCGGCGCCGACGATGAGGATCGCACCGAGCGCCTGCGAGATGAGCGCAAACGGGCTGGAAACATAGTCCTGGGCCGTTACGCCCGAGCCTGCGACGACCGCGGCATAGATCTTTACGAGGTAGTAGGCGGCCGAGAGCGCCAGCAGGCCGAACAACAGCCAGTCAAAGAAGGTGCGACGGCCGGAGCGAAGGACGACCGATGCCGTCCACGCCTGGATCACGACAAAGGGCGCCTGGTACGGGATCGCATGCTCCCAGGTGCCTCTCGGCAGGTCGTAGATCGCCAGGTCCAGGGAAACGCCGGCAACGAAGAAGGCGCCGAGCAACGGCACGCGCACCGGCACTTGATAGAAAAGGCCGAGGCCAAAACGCAGAAGACAGAAGCCGCCGAGCACGCAGGCAAAGGCGCTGACGGCAAAGAGCCGCGGGGTCGAGGAAAAGGGAACGATCGTTTCGCAGACGGCTGCAAGCGAGGCGACGGCAAATCCGGCAGCGCACCAGAGCGCCGCACGCCGCTGCCGGCTCTTTGCGGCAATGATGAGAAATGCGGCCGTGAAGATCTGCGCGATGATGAAATTCACGGCCAGCAGAGAAATCGCACCACCCATCGACGAACCCGAAACCCTCGTGCGGCACCAAGCCGCTCCTCGCCACCTCCAGTGGCAGCGGCTGAGATCCTAATTCGCTGTTGCGAAAATTTGATTAATCCGTTGGGATGACGGACTTATGGCGAAACGCGAGATCAACTTCAAGTTCTTGCCGCGCGCCGGCCGCCGCTGACCGGTTGCCGCACGCCCGTCGTTCCCGGATAGGTAAGCGGCAGGCCTCGCAAGGCGCGTACGGCGAGGTAGGCCCAGGCCTCGGCCTCCATCGAATCGCCGTTGAAGCCCACCGCCTCCGCCGCAAGCACTGTTGCGCCCTCTACTTCGGCAAGCGAAGCGAGGTCACGCATGATCACCGGATTGAGCCGGCCGCCGCCGCAGACGACATAGGTGACTGGCCGCTGTGGCAAGTGCCCCGCCGATTTGATGATCGCTGCCGCCGTGACATGGGCAAGCGTGCGTGCGCCGTCGGCAAGGCCGGCATCGCTTCCGGCCGGTGGTGCAAAATCGTTCCGGTCCAGCGAGCGGCGCGTGGCCGCGGTGAAGAAGGCATTGGTGAGATAGCGTTCGGCAAGCGCCGGCAGCACCGTTCCCTCGCAGGCGATCATGCCGCCCTGGTCGAAGGGAATGCCGGCATGCGCTTCGACCCACTGGTCGATCAGCGTGTTGCCGGGACCGCTGTCATAGGCAATGAGCGTCTCGCCTTCGCCAATGAAGGTCAGGTTGGAAATGCCGCCGATGTTGACGAAGACAACCGGTGCTGGAAGGCCGGCCGCGCCTCGCGCCAGTGCTGCGTGGTAGGCGGGGATCAGCGGCGCGCCCTGCCCTCCATGTTCCATGTCGTTGGCGCGCATGTCGTAGACGACATCGATGCCCGTTTCTCCGGCAAGGAGCGCGCCGTCGCCGATCTGCACCGTCAGGGCCTCGTCTGGGCGGTGCAGCACGGTCTGTCCGTGAAAGCCGAGCACGTCGATATCAGCCGCCGACAGGTTGTTCTGTTTGAGGAAGGTCTTGACCGCTTCTGCGTGTCGCAGCGTCAGGTCGCGCTCAAGCGCATCAAGGGCGCCCGGCCTTTGGTCGCGTTGCGTGATCGCCTTCGCTTCGACCAGTCCCTGCTTCAAACGATCCCGAAATTGCGCGTCGTAGGGAAAGCTGGCAGATGGTCCGCGCTCGACGACGGTCTCCCCGTCGGTTCGCAACAGGGCCACGTCGATGCCGTCCATGCTCGTGCCACTCATCAGGCCGATTGCGGTTCTTGTCTGTGTCATGCGGGTCAATATTTCCAGAATCACTTTTGAAGTGATTATGCGCAAAAACAGTGCTAAACGCCCGTTCGTTCAAAAACTCCCCCCGCAAGAGAGACAGATCATGTCCGGTTTCAAGTCCGATTTCCTTCACACCCTCAGCGAGCGTGGCTTCATCCACCAGATCTCCGACGAGACTGGCCTGGACGAACTGTTCCGGAAGGAAACCGTGACGGCCTATATCGGCTTCGACCCGACGGCGCCGAGCCTGCATGCCGGCGGCCTGATCCAGATCATGATGCTGCACTGGATGCAGGCGACCGGCCACCGGCCGATCTCGCTGATGGGCGGCGGCACCGGCATGGTCGGCGACCCGTCCTTCAAGGACGAGGCTCGCCAGCTGATGACGCCGGCGACGATCGACGCCAACATCGCCAGCATCAAGACGGTGTTCTCCAACTACCTCAGCTATGGCGAAGGCCCCAAGGACGCGTTGATGATCAACAACGCCGACTGGCTGCTCGGCATCAACTACCTCGAATTCCTGCGCGACGTCGGCCGTCATTTCTCGGTCAACCGCATGCTGTCCTTCGACAGCGTCAAGACGCGGCTTGATCGCGAGCAGTCGCTGTCCTTCCTCGAATTCAACTACATGATCCTGCAGGCCTACGACTTCGTCGAGCTGCACAAGCGCACCGGCTGCCGCCTGCAGATGGGCGGATCGGACCAGTGGGGCAACATCATCAACGGCATCGACCTCGGCCACCGCATGGGCACCGAGCAGCTCTATGCCCTGACCTCGCCGCTTCTGACCACCTCGTCGGGCGCAAAGATGGGCAAGTCGGTCAACGGCGCCATCTGGCTGAACCCGGACATGCTGTCGGCCTATGACTTCTGGCAGTACTGGCGCAACACCGAGGATGCGGACGTCACCCGCTTCCTGAAGCTCTACACGACCCTGCCTATGGCCGAGATCGATCGGCTCTCCGAGCTGGGCGGCTCTGAGATCAACGAGGTCAAGAAGATCCTGGCAACCGAGATCACCGCCATGCTGCACGGCCGACCGGCCGCCGAGCAGGCGGCGGAGACCGCTCGGAAGACTTTCGAGGAAGGCGCGCTCGCCGCCGACCTGCCCTCGGTCGAGATCCCGACTGCTGAGCTTGAAGCCGGCCTCGGCCTGCTGACGCTGATCGTACGCGCCGGTCTTGCCGCTTCCAACGGCGAGGCTCGTCGCCATGTCCAGGGCGGTGCCGTCAGGATCAACGACGAGGCCGTCAGCGACGAGCGTCGGATCATCGGCACCGGCGACGTGACCGCCGACAATGTCGTCAAGCTGTCGCTCGGCAAGAAGAAGCACATTCTGGTGCGCCCGGCCTGAACCGGAGCGCCACTCAAGAATTTGAAGGGCCGGCCCGACAGCGCCGCGCGTCTGTTAAGACGCGCAAAGGTCGCTGTAGAACTTTGAAGTGCTGCATGTTTTGTCCTTAAATCGGCGACGATTTAAGGACATGCAGTGCGTCGGCCTTCTTCATTGGAACTCGAAGATGCTGCGGAAGACGCCCGGCGCGATGATCGACAAAGGATTGATCGTCAGCTTCGGCTGGTTGAACGGGCCGTTGAGCTTGAAGGTGATGCCGAGCAGGCCGCGGTCGCGGCCGTTGCCGAGCAGTACGCCGATCAGCGGCAGTTCGCCGAAGATGCGGTTCAGCCCATAGGCCGGCATGAAAGTGCCAGTCATGTCCATGATGCCATTGTTGTCGCGCACCGTTCCCTGGAAGGTCGCGCCGACATCGGTGCCGCGCAGCACGCCGCCTTCGACGCGAATCGCGCCGCGATCGAGCGCCAGTTGCGCGAAGCCGCGTTCGAAGCGGGCCGAGCTGACGTCGATGTCACGGCGCACGGCCTGGTTCAGGCTTCGGCCGTCGGCACCGGTGGGCGTCGACACCATCGATTGCAGGCGCTGCTCGCCGACCAGCTGGAACTTTCGGATATCGACGCTGCCGCGCCAGGAGCGTCCGCCACGGTCACGCAGTTTGAGATTGAGCAGGCCGCCGCGCATGTTCTGGTAGATGTCGGCAAACCGCGCCAGCGCGCCGGCATCGCCCGTGGTCAGCTCTAGCGTGTTGTCGGCACCGGCCTTGGCGAGCCGGGCAACCAGCGCCTGACCGCTGCTCGTCACGGCCGAGAGGTTGACGTCCTCGATCTGACGTCCGCGCTCGCCGTAGACCAGATTGACGTTCGAGAGCGATTCGCCATTGAAACCGGTGACGCGATCGAGCTGGGCCCTGATGGCAATGTCGTCGCCACCACCCTGGTTCTGGTCGCTTCCGGTCTTCAATTGCGCCAGGATCGGCCTGATATCGGCTGCAGCGCCGCTGAGCGACGCCGTGTAGCCGCCCCTGGTGCGGTCGATGGAGACCTTGAAGTCGTCGCCCTGCGCCAGGCGGACATTATCGAGATCCGCCGAGAGCAGACCGCCATCGTCGATCTGCAGCTTGCCGCGCGCACCAAAGCCGTCGCCGGCAACCGTGAAATTGCTGATTGTTGCGATCTTGCCGTCCATCGAGGACGTGAACTGCGCCTCGGCCGGAATCCCGACGCCCTTGCTCCAGCCGATCCAGGGAAGCGAGAGCTGGGCTTTCGTGAGGTCGATCTCTGCCGTCTGCCGGCTCGCCTCGTCGATTGCAACGTCGATCGTGATCGGTCCGGAAACGATCCGAGAAAGCCCAGGTATCAGTTTCTGCCAGACACCCTGCTCCAGCGAGCCCGAAATCTCGCGCGAACGCTTGACGGTCGAACCGGAATCGACCGGTTCCGTCAGCGCGACCTTGACCTTCGCGCCTTCGATACGGGCATCCGCATCGAGGACCGCCTGCTGATTATCTACCCGAAATGTGCCGACCAGATCCTCTACGGCGCGCCCGAACATGGCCTTCTGGACCGTGACCTTGTCGAGCTGCATCTGTACCTGATAGAGCGGCTTCGGCGGCTTCTGATCCGAGATCAGGCCGAAACGGGCGCCCACGACGGCGGTCAGAGGACCGCTGAAATCTTCCGGCAGCAGCGGGGTCTTTTGCAGCGCCTGAATCGGCTTGTAGCTCACGAGCTCGGCGATCGCATCGGCATCGCCGCCAACCTCGATCTTCATCTCCGCCATCAGTGGTTTCGTGTAGACGTCGGGAAGGATGAAGTCGCCGCCGTTGAGCGCGACCGCGCGTCCAGACGGGAAGAAGGCGGTCCCCTTCTCGATCTCGGCTGTCATGCGCTGGCCGCTCAGCTTGAACTTGCCGGAGGTGTCGCGCAGCGGGGGTATCTCGCCGGTGATGTTGATGCGCGTGTCGTCGATATCGAAGTTGATATTGAGCTCCTGCTCGTTGAGCTTGAGCTCGCCTTCGTTGGAGGCGATCCGCCCCTCGGCGACCGATACTTCGATGCGGGCATTGGTGACCGTGCCGCCGAAGAGGTTGGCGATCGCCCAGCGCCGCGCGCCCTTGGCCAACCACCACGGCCACAATTGCTTGACGGCGGTCGCCTCCATGCGATCGCTGACCGAGGCGAAGCTGATCTGCGGTGATGTCTTGCCGAAGGCGACGGAAAGCGATCCGAACATCGAACCGAGCGGGGTCGACACGGCGAGCTGGTCGAAGATCAGTTGGCGCTTGTCCGACACAAACCGGCCATTTGCCTTGGCATCGAAGATCAGTGGCGCGTCGGCGACGTCTTCCGGGGCGGAGCTTGCGTTCTTGAGCAGGAGGTCGATGGCAAACCCCTTCTCCGTTGCGCCGGCAATCTTGTCGAGGTCGATAATCGCCCCGGTAAACGGAAAGGTCGAACGGCCGATCTTGACGGCCGACGGCAGAATTTCGACGGACGAGCGCTCGAAGTCATAGGCGACGTCCATTTGCGAGGCATTGAGCGTCGAGACGAGGTTGCCCGCGTGAAACTCGCCCTTGGACGTGCGCACTGTCACGCGCAGATCCGGTTTCGCATTGCCGGCGGCCCGCGTCGCCTTCAGCGACAGCCCGGCCGATGCGACGACGCCGAAGGGCGGCTCCGAGCCGACTTTACCGTGGTAGAAGAAAGGTGCGAGCGGCAGATTGGTGATCGACGCTTCGAAGCCGGTCATGTGCCCCTTGTCGCCAAGGGCGTCGGCGCTGAGATCGACGTCCACCCCGTCGACGGTGACGCTGCCCTTGACGCTCATCGAGCCGCCCGCGTCACGGTTGAACTCGAGCGCGTTGGCGACGACGGGCACGACGCGATCGCGGGAGCCGATGACGGAGAAGCTGAAATCCGACAGCGTGACCTTCTGGCTGCCGCGGCCGGCCGCCATCTGCGATATGCGGTCGACGTGGGAGAAGATTGCCTCCAGCGTATCGCCAACGTCGGCAATGCGGATCTTGGTGAGATCGAGCGGTTCGCCGCGCGGCAGCAACCCGGAATCGAAATCGCCGCCTTCCGCTTCGAGGTTGGAGACGGCGATGCGTCCGGTCATCAACGCCAGCGGGTCGAGCGCGATCGAGATCGCGCGGAGCTTGGCGACCGGCTGGCCTGAGGACGCTTCGCTGAGCGCCACTTCGCGGGCTCTGAGCGCAATCGCGCCGCCCGCGGTCATGCGCACCACAGTGCTGCCGACCTCTACGCGGTAGGCATCGCCGAGCGCTGCATTGAGTGCGGTGCGGGCGCGCGCGTTAAGCGTGCTGTCCATCACCCCGCTTTCGATGACGACAATGAGGATCGCCGCGATGGAAAGCGCGAGCAGCGATGTCAGCAGTGCGATCTTGGCACAGAAGCGCGCGGCTTTGTTCTTGCGCGGCGCGTGCACGATCATGGGTTCGTGCGCCTGCGCCGAAGGCAACGCATGCAACGCGACGATGTCTTTCTTGCGAAAGCCGACTTTTTCGCCGCGGATCTCACTCATCAGCGCGGGCGTCCTCCATACGATACGAGCTTCGTCGTCGCCCTCCGTCTCTGTCATTTCGGGGCGACCACTTCTCGCTTCTTGTAGACCACATGTCATCGTGCCGAGTCACCAAGGGACGCGGGACCATGCTGTGGAAAGCGACCACCTGCGATGGAATTCGCGCGCGCAGGCGACTGCAACGTTTCGTAGCGGCCCATGCCGTCCGAAACCTGTCGAATCTAGCACAAATGCGCTGGACGGCAGTCGACGATTTTCGCTATGCCCAACAGCGCCGCGTGCCTTGTGGCGCGCAAATGTCACTCGACTAGCTTGAGCACTGCACGTTTTGCCCTCTGGTCGGCAAAGACCAATGAAAACATGCAGTAGCGCCCGATTGTCTGCAAAACTTGGCGGAAGGAAGGTTTAATCATGGCAAGACCCGGTCCCGGAGATGTCGCTCCCGACTTCACCCTGCCGCGTGACGGCGGCGGTACGATTTCGCTCTCGGCCCTGCGCGGCCGCCCGGTTGTTCTGTTCTTCTATCCGAAGGACGATACGCAGGCCTGCACGCTTGAGGCGATCTCGTTTTCGGAACTTGCCGACGACTTCGCCGCAGCCGGCATAGCCCTGATCGGGCTTTCGCCCGACTCGGTGAAGAAGCACGACCGCTTCGCCAAGAAGCACAACCTGACGGTGCCGCTCGCTGCCGACGAGGAGAAGTCGGTCGTCGAAGCCTATGGCGTCTGGGTCGAGAAGATGATGTACGGGCGCAAGTACATGGGTGTCGAGCGCAGTACCTTCCTGATCGGCGCCGACGGTGTCGTCGTCAGAGTTTGGGAAAAGGTGAAGGTGGACGGCCACGCCCGCGAGGTCCTTGACGCCGCAAAGGCGATCTGAGGGCGCCGATGACGGAGTTGCCCGTGTTCCACAGCCTGCGGGGCGGTGCAGTCGAAGCGATCCGCGCCGCCGACCTCGAGGTCAAGACGGCGCTCGCGCAGGAAGCCGCCCGGCGCTGGCAGCGCCGCACGCTGTCGCTGCGCTCGCCGCTCGACCGGCCGGTGCCGGTGCGCCCAGGCCGACCGGACAAGCCGGTGCTGACGCCACCGACGCAGGTCAAGCGCCGGTCTCTCGGTTCGCTGAAGGGCCGAATCGCACTTCTGCACTCCATCGCCCATATCGAATTGAACGCCGTCGATCTCGCCCTTGATATCGTCGCCCGCTTTGCAACCGAGCCGGTGCCCAATTCCTTCTTCGACGGCTGGATGCGTGTCGCCTTCGAAGAGGCGAAGCACTTCCGCATGGTCCGCCAGCGCCTGAACGACCTCGGCGCCGACTATGGCGACCTGCCTGCCCATGACGGCCTCTGGCAGGCGGCGCACGATACGCGCAACGACCTGACGGCGCGGCTCGCCGTCGTGCCGCTCATTCTCGAAGCGCGCGGTCTCGACGTGACGCCAGCGCTTCAGGCCAAGATGCGCGAAACCGGCGACTTCGAGAGTGCGGCCGTGCTCGACGTCATCTACGAGGACGAGAAGGGCCACGTCGCCGTTGGCGCCAAATGGTTCCGCTTTCTCTGCGCCCGCGAGAAGAAGGACCCGGCAGCGACCTTCCAGCAGCTGGTGCGCGCCAATTTCCGCGGTCCCCTGAAGGCGCCGTTCAACGATATCGCCCGCGCCGAGGCCGGCCTGACGCCGTCGTTCTACCGCTCGATGACCGCTTCGACCAATCGATAGCGGACATCACCTTCCCGCAATCTTGCTTACCGATTGTTAACCCTAACAAAGTGTAATGATCCCCAGGTGATGCGAGGCAACGCGCACATGGCGGGAGAGAACGGGTGTCTGGACATCAGGCAAATCGTACCTTTGGAAAACGCAAGCAGAATCACGTCCTGATCCTGGCCAGCGGCGACAAGGTCCGGCACATGACCGTGCGCCCGTGGATGGCGGCGATCGCTGTCTCCTTTGCAGGCGTCTGCAGCATCGGCTATCTCGCGGCCACTTCCTATCTGGTTTTGCGCGACGACCTGATCGGCGGCACGATTGCCCGCCAGGCCCGCATGCAGCATGAATACGAGGATCGGATCACAGCGCTGCGGGCGCAGGTCGATCGGGTCACCAGCCGGCAACTGCTCGACCAGCAAGTGGTCGAGGAAAAGGTCGAGAAGCTGCTGCGCCAGCAGATGGCGCTGACCTCGCGCAACGGAAAGCTCGGCGCCCTGGTCGAAAGGGCCGAAAGTTCCGGCGTCACGACCGCAACCGATGCGCCTGCGGCCGTCGAGCCGCTTGCCTATGAAAAACGCGCCGATGCGAGCAGCAGCGGCAGTGTCAAGGCAATTGAGAAGCTGATGGGACTGAACGTTGCGCCGGTCAGTGCTGCAGCTGTCCCCGCCCTCGCCTATGCAGCACCCGATGCCGGCGAATCAAGTTCCGACCGCGCCGACCGGATTTTCTCAAAAGTGACGCTCTCGCTGAAGGATGTCGAGCGCGAGCAGATGACGCGGGTCCAGCGACTGACGGACGGTGCGGCGAAGACGTCGGATGCGATTCGTTCGATCGTCGGGCGCACCGGTGTCGACCTGCCCGTTGACGATGTCGCCGAGTTGATTCCGGCCAACGACATATCCGGCTCGGCCGAGACGGCGATCGGCGGCCCCTTCGTCGAGCCTGTGAACGATGACGATTTCGGCCGTTCGCTTGCCGCACTCGATACCGCACTCCTGGAGCTCGACCGCACGCGCGCCGAGGTCCGCAAGCTGCCCTTCGGCAACCCCTCGCCGGCCAGCGACATCACCAGCGATTTCGGCAACCGGCTTGATCCGTTTCTCGGGCGTCTGGCGCTGCATGCCGGCATCGACTTTCGCGCAACGGTCGGTACACGCATCCGCTCGGCCGCGCCTGGAACGGTGACCAATGCAGGGTTGACGGGCGGCTATGGAAACATGGTCGAGATCGACCACGGCAATGGTGTCGCGACGCGCTACGCCCACCTTTCCACCGTGCTGGTGAAAGCCGGCGACCGGGTGAAGGCTGGCGAAGTCATTGCCAAGTCCGGCAACACCGGGCGCTCCACCGGACCGCACCTACACTATGAAATCCGGCTGAACGGCAATGCCGTGGATCCCATGCGGTTTCTGGATGCGAGCACCAAGCTTGCGAGCTATATGAACTGACGCTGCCGCGCGGTTCCGCTTGACAAGAAATGCGACAGATTCGCCACTATTTACCTTTTACTGCTTCAACGTGCTGGATTTCTTGACTTTCGGCGGCGTTCAGCTTAAGAGCGCGGCCACGTGCTCGTGCGTTTTCCATCGATCGATCAGTGTTCTATTGAACCGGAACGGAAACAGATTTCCCTTTGACCAATTTTGCTGACCTTGGCCTGAGCCAAAAAGTTCTCTCCGCTGTCACCGATGCGGGCTACACAATCCCGACCCCGATCCAGACAGGCGCTATCCCGCCGGCGCTGCAGCGTCGTGATATTCTGGGCATCGCCCAGACGGGCACGGGCAAGACCGCTTCGTTCGTGCTGCCGATGCTGACGCTGCTCGAAAAGGGCCGCGCCCGCGCGCGCATGCCGCGTACGCTCATTCTGGAGCCGACGCGCGAACTCGCCGCACAGGTCGCAGAGAACTTCGACAAGTACGGCAAGAACCACAAACTAAACATCGCGCTTCTGATCGGCGGCGTGTCCTTCGACGAGCAGGACCGCAAGCTTGAGCGTGGCGCTGATGTGCTGATCTGCACGCCCGGCCGCCTGCTCGACCACTTCGAGCGCGGCAAGCTGCTGATGAGCGGCGTGGAAATCCTGGTCATCGACGAGGCCGACCGTATGCTCGACATGGGCTTCATTCCCGATATCGAGCGCATCGCCAAGCTGATCCCGTTCACGCGCCAGACGTTGTTCTTCTCGGCGACGATGCCGCCGGAAATCCAGAAGCTTGCCGACCGCTTCCTGCAGAACCCGGAGCGCGTCGAAGTCGCCCGCCCGGCTTCCACGGCTCAGACGGTGACGCAGCGCTTCGTTGCGGCGCATGCCAAGGATTACGAGAAGCGCGCGGTACTGCGTGATCTGATTCGCGCCCAGGACGAACTGAAGAACGCGATCATCTTCTGCAATCGCAAGAAGGATGTCGCCGACCTCTTCCGTTCGCTCGACCGCCACGGCTTCTCCGTCGGTGCGCTGCATGGCGACATGGACCAGCGGTCGCGCATGACGATGCTGGCCAACTTCAAGGACGGCAACATCAAGCTGCTCGTCGCCTCCGACGTTGCGGCCCGCGGCCTCGATATCCCTGATGTCAGCCACGTCTTCAACTTCGACGTTCCGATCCATGCGGAAGACTACGTCCACCGCATCGGCCGTACCGGCCGTGCCGGCCGCTCGGGCGCGTCCTTCACGCTGGTGACCAAGCGCGACACGAAATTCTCCGACGCCATCGAAAAGCTGATCGGCCAGAAGGTCGAATGGCTGAACGGCGACCTTTCCAATCTGCCTGAGCCGATGGAAAGCCACGATACCGGCCGCCGTGAACGCGGTCGTGATGGCCGCAAGGACCGGAAAAAAGATGGGGATCGCGGCTCCAAGGCCCGTTCCGATCATAAATCCGATACCGTGCGCGCCGATAGTGAGGCCGAAATTGAAACAGTCGTGGAAAGGGCGGAATCGGTGAAACCGGCACGCAGCGCAGAGAACAAGCAGGCACAGAACAACCGTGGCGATCGTCCGGTGCGTGCATCGAACCCTGCCAACGACGACAATCGCGACCGCCGCAACCGTCACCGCCGCGACTATGACGACGGCCCGACGCCCGTCGGCTTCGGCGACGAAATCCCTGCCTTCATGCTGATTGCCGGCAAGGCCTGATCCGAAAGGATGGGCCAGCCGGGCATCGATTTTCCGGGCTTCGGCTGCGGACTTGTCATCGTGCGCGATGGCAAGATTCTGCTCTACAGGCGCGTCAATGCGCCTGAGGCCGGGCATTGGAACATCGTCGGCGGCAAGGTAGATCACATGGAGCGTTCGCAGGCTGCGGCCTGCCGCGAGGCCGAAGAAGAATCCGGCCTCAAGATTGGCTCGACCGAATTCCTCTGCCTCAGCGAACAGGTGATCGACGCTGACCGCCAGCACTGGATCTCGATGATCTATGTGACCCGGGATTTCTCAGGTGAACCTCAACTCACCGAACCGGACAAGCTTTCCGAATTCGGCTGGTTTAGCCTCGACGCCCTGCCCCAACCGCTATCCCGCTTTACCGCCGATGCCGCCGATGCCTTGCGCAGGCATGAACAGGGCGTCGCCGCATAGCAGCCGCCCACCGGGGGCCGGTGTTCTTCGTACGTCCCTCGTTCTGTGCATTGCTGGTGCCGCTGTCGGCGGCGTTCCGCGGGCACCAACAGATCCGGCCGATGTCACTTAGGCGCGCCGATGGGAAACGTGGTGATCGTGTCAATATTTTCATCTGAGGCGCAGCTGCCGCGCATAGGCTGGACGGCCTACTTCCTGGAGCGTAGCGCCGCCTCATAGGCAAGCCGCACCCACCGCGCCATCTCGTCGGGATCGTCGAATGCGTCGTCCGGAATGCTCCAATAGGGCATCTTCACCGGCTTGCCCTTGCCGTCATAGGCCCATTGCCGCGAACCGGCCGCCTCCAGCGCCGGCGCTGTTTGCTCGTCGCCCTTCAGCAGAATTTCGCCATCGACCTCAAGGGCGAAGATCACACCCTGGCAATAAATGCCCTTGCCGCCGAACATCCGCTTGATGGTCACCGGCCCGAGGACCGCGAACATGTCTTCGATTGCGGCATTATCCACGCGTCTGTTCCTCCAAGATACCGCCGGCGGCGACGATCTGTTCCGGCGTGTCGAGATCGAGGCGCGCCGCCGCGCCGAGTTCGACATCGATGACCGGCAGCCCGCTCTTTTCGATAATGTGCCTTGCACCAACGTCTCCGACCAGTTGCTTGATCGCCGAAAATGTCTGTCGCGGCAGGATCACCGGATTGCCGCGCTGTCCGCCTGCGGTCGCGCGGATGATGGAGCGGCCACCTTCGGCGACGAAACGTTCGATGAGCCGGCGCAGATCGTCGCCGGTTATCCCGGGCATGTCTGCAAGCATCACCAGCATGCCCGGCGCCCGCGCCCCGACTGCCGAAAGCCCGGCCGTCAGCGAAGAGGCCATGCCCGAAATGTAGTCGGGGTTGGAAACGAACGTCACCGGCAGTCCTTGCAGCGCATAGCGGATATCGGCCTCGCGGTGGCCGGTCACGACGCTGACCTTGCCCGGAGCGGCCTTAAGCGCGGCTTCGACGCTGCGGCGCACGAGCGGCACGCCATCGAAAGTTGCGAGAAGTTTGTGCCCGCCGTCAGCGCCCATACGGCTGGCCCGGCCAGCGGCCAGAACGACGACTGAAACCGAGCCGGATGACAACTCCGTTGCATGTTCGCGTGGCTGCGGCCGGGTCGGGATCTCACTCAACAAGCCGCCGACGCCAAGGCCGGTAATATCGTCGAAACTCGGCCACTCGCCGGCAAGGATCCGGTCGAGGATCCAGTCGAAACCATTCTCGCGCGGGCTGCGGGCGCAGCCGGGTGCACCGATGACCGGCGTTTCGCCGACGCGGCCGAGAACGAGAAGATTACCGGGGTCAACAGGCATTCCCACATGATCGACCACGCCACCGGCCCGCCGGATCGCCGCCGGAATGACGTCTTCGGGATCGGCGACCGCCGAAGCGCCGAAGACGATCAGCAGGTCGTGCGTTGATCGCATTTCGGCGATCGCCGCCCCCACGGCGTCTTCCCTATGCGCGACGCGCCGTTCGGTGAAGAGTTCGCTTCCGGCCTGTCGCAGCCGCGCCGCGAGGATGGCATGGGTCTTGTCCATGACCTGGGATTTGAGGTTCGGCAACTCCGTTGCTATCAAGGCTGCGCGGCGCGGCGCGAACGGCTTGACCTCGAAGGCGCGATGGTCGCGCAGAAGCCTCTCCGCCTGCTCGACGAAGGCGCCGGCGACCGCAAGCGGGATGATCTTGATCGTTGCGACCATATCGCCGGGCTGCACCGGCATATGGTCGTCGAGACAGGCGAAGGTGATGGAGGGATCTAGGCGGTTCAAGCGATCGACAATTTCGCGGCTCGCAACGAAGAGGCCGGCGACCTCGGAATAGACGTTGACGCGGCCGGTCGCTGCCCGCGAAAACCGGAGATGATCGGGGGCCACGGCCGCGGCAATGCGCGTGGCCGCCTCGTCTTCCGGGAGGTCGCCGGCATCAAGGCGGGCGGCCACCACCTCCACGACACCTGAAGCGGTCAAAGCGACGATGTCGGCGGATGTGACCCGGTGCCCCTTCGGCAGCCTGGCATCACCGACCTTCACCGCATGTGCGAGCATCGCGCCCTCTGCTTCTGCGACCTTGATCGGGCCGAACCTCATGCTTCACTCCCTGCGGAAGCAACGTCACGCCGTCGCAGCGCCTCGATGATTTCGGCGAGGATCGCAACCGCGATTTCGGCAGGACTTGCCGCGCCGATATCGAGACCGATCGGTGCACGGATGCGGGCCATGTCAGCATCGGCGACACCCGCATGCCGCAGTCGTTCGATCCGTGTGGCATGTGTCTTGCGGCTGCCGAGTGCACCGACATAGAAACAACCGGCCGACAGTGCCGCCCGGATCGGTTCGTCGTCGATCTTCGGGTCATGCGTCACGGCTGCAAGTGCCGTGAAGCGGTCGAGCGGTCTGAGTTTCAGGGCGTCCTCCGGCCAATCGGCGATGAGGTCGACGCCGGCAAAACGTTCCGGCGTGGCAAAGGCCGTACGCGGATCGATGATGGTCATGTCGAAGCCGGCAACGGGCGCAAGCTGCGCCAGGGCCTGTGAAATATGCACCGCGCCGATGACGAGGATGCGCGGCGGCGGCAGGTAGACATTGAGGAAGAAGGAGCCCTGCCCGGTTTCGACGATCCCGGCTCGGCCGGACCGCAAGGCACGGGCAACGGCTTCGCGCCAGGGTTCTGGACAGTCGTCGCCTTCGAGGTAGACGCGGACACCACCGGTAAGATCGCTGACGGTGACGGCGGCGCGGCGGGCCGCGCGCGCAAGATTGAGTGTTTCCAGGATCGCCTGTTCCATCGTCAGCCGTTAACCCGTTCCACGAGGACCCGGATCCGGCCGCCGCAGGAAAGCCCGACGCGCCAGGCGGTCTCGTCCGCGACGCCGAAGTCGAGAACGCGCGAGGTGCCAGAGGCGATCACGTCGGCCGCTTCGGTGATGACCGCGCCCTCGACGCATCCTCCCGAAACAGAGCCCTGAAAATTGCCCTCACTATCGATCACCAGATGGCTGCCGACCGGCCGTGGCGCCGAGCCCCAGGTCTCGATCACCGTTGCGATCGCCACCCGGCGTCCTTCCTTCAGCCAGGCTTCGGCGATGTCGAGCGGATCGAGAACATTGACTGCCTGCCTCATGCCTGCCACCTCCCATGCGCGCCGGTCACCGTGGCCCGGCCAGGCTCTAGGAACCGCCGCGGGTCCGCCTGGCGGGAGCGCTGCCCGGACAGCGCCTTCACCAGTTCGCCAATCGATTCAAGATTGTGCACGGCCCGGAATTCGTCAACATGCGGCAGCATCGCCCGCACACCGCGCGCCCGCGCCTCGAAGCCGTCGAAGCGCAGCAGCGGGTTCAGCCAGATCAGCCGCCGACAGGATCGGTGCAGGCGGTCGATTTCGATTTCGAGATCGGCGACGTCATCGCGCTCCAGACCGTCGGTGATCAGAAGCACGATCGCGCCCTGCCCGAGCACGCGCCGCGACCAGCGCCGATTGAACTCATGCAAGGTCTCGCCGATGCGCGTGCCGCCGGACCAGTCCTTGACCGCAGCGACGCAGTCGTCGATCGCCGCATCGGGATCGCGATTGCGCAATTGGCGCGAGACATTGGTCAGCCGGGTTCCGAAGAGGAAGGTATGAACGCGCCGCCGTTCCTCGGTCAGCGCATACAGAAAGTGCAGAAAGATGCGGGTGTACTGGCTCATCGAGCCGGAGATGTCGGCGAGCACGACAAGCGGCGGATGAACGACGCGCCGCTCCCGAAACCTCGGAAGGATCAGTTCGCCGCCAAAGCGCATGGCGTCGCGCATGGTGGCGCGCGGGTCGATGCGGATCTGACGCTTCGAGGGGCGGAAGCGGCGCGTGACGACGCGGTCCATCGGTAGCGTCAATGCCGAAAGCGCGCGCTTGGCCTCGGCAAGCTCGGCAGCGCTCATCTGCGCGAAGTCGGCCCGGCGCAAAAGCTCGCGACCGGAGACCGTGAAACGTGCATCGACTTCGATCTCCGGCTCGTCGCGCGGCGGTCGATCGGCCTCGTGGCCAGAAAGCAGCGCGTCGCTGACGCGGGTCTCGCCTGCCCGGCGCTGCTGCCGTTCGCTCTCGCGTTCCGGCGCCAGCGGCGACATCATCGCGATCATTTTTTCGACGAGACCGCGCGACCGCCAGAACAAGCGAAACGCCTCGTCGAAGACCGGCTGATCTTCGTGACGTTTGACGAAGACGCATTGCAGCGCGGCGTAGAACGCGTCCCGTCCACCGATCCCGATCAGCGCCACCGCATCGATGGCGTCGGCGATGGCGCCTGGCCCGATCTTGATGCCGGCGCGCCGGAGCGCGCGCGCGAAGAAGACAATATTGTCGGCAAGCCGTCCGTCGCCTGCCGCGATTGGCGGGGGAACATCGTCCCTGTGCTGTTCCCGCGCCTCCGTCATCAGCTTGCCGCCAGCAATTCCGCCTTGACCTCGGAGAGCAGCTTTCGCCCCCCTTTGCCCCCTCTATCCTGGCGATGTCGTCCTGGTATTTGAGTAGGGTGCCAAGCGTGTCGGCGATCGTCTCTGGATCGAGCGCCAGCCGGTCGAGTTCCGTCAGCGCCGTTGCCCAGTCGATGGTTTCGGCAACGCCCGGGTTCTTGAAGAGGTCGATCGTGCGCAGCCGCTGCACATAGGCGATGACTTCCCGTGACAAGGTGGCATTGCAGCCGGGAACCTTGCGGCGAATGATCTCCAGTTCCTGCGCCGCCTTGGGATAATCGACCCAATGATAGAGGCAGCGGCGCTTCAGTGCGTCATGGATCTCGCGGGTGCGATTGGTGGTGATGATGACAACAGGCGGTTCGTCCGCCCGGATCGTACCAAGTTCCGGAATTGTCACCTGGAAATCGGACAAAACTTCCAGCAGGAACGCCTCGAAGGCTTCATCTGTCCGGTCGAGCTCGTCGATCAGGAAAACGGGCGCACGTCCCGAATTGGAGGAAATGGCCTGCAGAACCGGGCGGCGGATCAGGAAACGTTCGGAGAAGATGTCGCTTTCGACCCGCTTGCGGTCGACCTTGCCGGATGCTTCCGACAGGCGGATTTCGAGCATCTGCGCCGGATAGTTCCACTCGTAGACCGCCGAGGCGACGTCGAGACCTTCGTAGCATTGCAGCCGGATCAACGGCCGGTCGAGCGCCTTGGCCAGAACCTTGGCGATCTCCGTCTTGCCGACGCCGGCTTCGCCCTCAAGAAAAAGCGGGCGCTTCATCCGGAGTGCAAGAAACAGCACCGTCGCCAGCGCCGTGCCGGCGAGATAATCATGTGCCTCCAGCAGTGCCATCGTCTCTTCGATGGACTGTGGCAGGCCCGTTGCCGCCTGTGCCATGTCTCCTCCACCACGGCCCGAATCGATCGCTGGATGCTGGAAGGGGGCAAAATCCACCGGCCAACTCAACGACTTAGAGCGATCTTCTCATGTTGCGATGAGCAGTCGACCGCTGAGTAAAAAACTTATAGCGAGTGGTATCCGCGGTCCACATAAATGAGCGGCGGGCGGGACGGCCCGATCGCGACGTCGACAACCTCGCCAAATAGCACCAGATGCGTGGCGATCGTCTTCACCTCGACCAGACGGCAATCGAAAGCGGCGGTGGCATTGACGAGGATTGGCGCACCGGTCCTAAGCCGCGTCCACTGTCCGAGCGCAAAACGCAGATCCATGTCGAGCTGGTCGCGGCCGGAGAAGCCATGGGCAAGCGCCCGGTGCTCGTCGCCGAGCAGGTTGAGTGCAAAGCTGTCGCTGCGCGTGAAGATATCGTTGCGCGGATTGGCGCCGTTCAGGCAGACGAGAACCGTCGGCGGGCTATCGGAAACCGAGCAGGCCGCAGTCACAGTGACGCCGCGCCGCTCGCTGCCGTCAGCGGCGGTGATGATCTGCACGTGACCGGCCAGGCGGCTCATCGCGTCGCGATAACTGATAGGGTCCAGCCGGGTCTTCTCCAACACATCTTTCTCCGGGCGATGTCAGGCACATACATAGACGCTGGCGGAAAATATGAAACCCGCCGGAGGGAGAATCTTGCACATCTGCGACGTGGCCGTGACGCAGATTGAACCTTCTTCGCCAGGAGCGGCATCTTTTCCTTTGACGCCGGGAGGCACATCCTTAAAACATGCGGCAACGACCGTGCCTCGCGTCTGACGCGAGCGGCAACGGAACAGGAAGCTGTGGTGGCTCGCCGTAGGACTTTGCCCGGATCGGTTCGGTCGGGAAAGCTTGCGGCGGCGGAGTAAGTGAATGCGTCGATCCATTGTCAGCAGCCTTATCCTTGCCGGACTGGTACAGGCAACGCCGGCTTTGGCGGCCGGCATCAAGGTGGCGGTCGTGGCGCCTGTGGAAGGTCCGTTCGCGCCGCTCGGCAAGCAGATTGTCGACGGCGCCGGCTTCAAGGCCGGTGATCGCGGCAGCGAGATCGTCGTCATTCCCGAGACCTGCGATACCGCCGGCAGCGAGGCACTGACCAAAGCGCTGCTTGCCGCAGGTGCCGAGGCCGCAGTCGGCTTTCTCTGCACCGAAAGCCTGGATGCGGCGCTTCCGGCACTGACCGAGGCGGGCTTGCCGGCGATCACGCTCAGCGTGCGCTCCGATATCCTGATGGAAGACGCGCTCAAGAACAAATGGCCGCTCTTCCGCCTCGCACCGAGCGGCAATGCCGAGGCTACGGCGATCGTCGATGCCATCGTCAACCGCTGGAAGGACAAGCCCATCGCGCTCGTCGACGATGGCACGATCCACAGCCGGGAACTGGTCGAGGCCGTGCGCGCAGCACTCGCCGAAATCGGCATGACGCCGGTCTTCAGCGACACCTACCGGCCGGCGCAGGAGCAGCAGATCAACCTCGTGCGGCGCCTGGTGAAAAGCGGTGCAACCCACGTCTTCACCGGCGGCGACCGGCAGGATACCGCCGTGATCGCCCGCGATGCCATTGGCGAAGGCGCGAGCCTTACCTTGCTTGGCGGCGATGCCTTGAATGCGGCCGATCTCACTGTCCCGCTTGCCGATGGCGTGCTTGCGGTAACGCTGCCGGATGCGGCGCAGTCGCCGGAGGGCAAGCCCTTTGCCGACGAAATGCGCGCCGCCGGCATCGAGCCGGAAGGCTATGTGATGCCGGCTTTCGCCGTGATGGCTTTGCTGGAGGAAGCCAAGGACCGGGCAGCACAGGACGACAAGTCGCTGATCGAAGCGATCGCCGGCAAGGGGCCCTACCCGACCGTTCTCGGCCTCACCGCCTTCAACGCTGGGCACGAGCGCGCCGACAACCCCTACCGTTTGATGCAGTGGCAAGGCGGCCATTTCGCGCCCGCGGCCGCTGAAGGAGCCGCCCCATGATGCGTCCCGGACCGCTGAACCTGATCACCGATGTCAAAGGTCTGACGGTCGGCAACGCCGAGGACCATCGCCTGAAATCGGGCGTCACCGCGATCGTCTGCGACCCCCCCGCGACGGCTGCGGTCCAGGTCCTGGGCGGTGCGCCGGGAACCCGGGAGACCGACCTGCTCGATCCGCACAATACGGTACAGACGGTCGATGCGCTCGTTCTTTCCGGCGGTTCGGCCTTCGGGCTCGATGCCGCGTCCGGTGCTCAGGCGGCGCTCAGGGAAATGGGTCGCGGCTTCGCCGTCGGCCCACACCGGATACCGATCGTACCGACGGCGATCCTCTTCGACCTCATCAACGGTGGCGACAAGGATTGGGGCCGATTCCCGCCCTATCGCGAACTCGGCTTCGAGGCCGTCGGGCGGGCCGGCGCGACATTTTCGACCGGTTCGGCAGGCGCCGGCACAGGCGCGCTGACCGCGAGCCTGAAGGGCGGTCTCGGTTCGGCATCCACAGTTCTGCCGAACGGTATCACCATCGGCGCCCTCGTCGCCGTCAATGCGCTCGGATCCGCCACCGTCGGCGACACCGGGCATTTCTGGTCTGCGCCCTTCGAACTGGAGAGCGAGTTCGGCGGACTTGGCCTGCCCCACCCGATGCCGGCCGATGCGGCCGACATCCGCATCAAGTTCCGCGACCGCCAGGCCGCCGTGGCCAATACAACGATCGCGGTCATTGCGACGGATGCGGTGCTGACGAAGGCCGAAGCCAAGCGCCTGGCGATTGCCGCCCATGACGGCTTCGCCCGCGGGCTCTGGCCGGCGCACACGCCGCTCGACGGCGATCTGATCTTCGCGCTTGCGACCGGCGCCAGCGGCAAGACGCCGACAACAGAGGATTTCATCGATCTCGGCGCCGTTGCAGCCTCGACCATGGCGCGCGCGATCGCCCGCGGCGTCCACGACGCAACGCCGGCGGAAAACGATCTCATGCCCTGCTGGTCAGAGCGTAGCTGACGCAGCTTTGATCGCAGGCATGTTGTTTGCGGGGCTCGGCGGTGCTATTCCCGCGGAAAACACGCTGGAGTGCGCCATGACCCACCCTATCCGCATTGCCCCGTCGATCCTGGCGGCCGATTTCTCCAAGCTCGGCCAGGAGGTTCGCGATGTCGTCGATGCCGGCGCGGACTGGATCCATCTCGATGTCATGGACGGTCATTTCGTGCCGAACATCACCTTCGGCCCGGATGTCATCAAGTCTCTGCGTCGCTACACCGATGCGACGTTCGACTGCCACCTGATGATTTCGCCGGCCGACCCGTTCCTCGAAGCCTTCGCCAAGGCCGGCTGCGATATCCTGACGGTGCACGCGGAAGCCGGTCCGCACCTGCACCGCTCGCTGCAGACGGTCAGGTCGCTCGGCAAGAAGGCCGGCGTGTCGCTCAATCCGGCAACGCCAGAAAGCGCGATCGAATACGTGCTCGATCAGCTTGACCTGATCCTCGTCATGACCGTCAATCCGGGCTTCGGTGGGCAGAAGTTCATCGACGCCACCGCGGAAAAGATCCGCCGCATCAAGGCGATGATCGGCGATCGACCGATCGAGATCGAAGTCGACGGCGGTATTGCGCCTGAAACGGCAGCCATTGCCACCGGCGCCGGCGCCAATGTTCTCGTTGCCGGCTCGGCGATCTTCAAGGGCGGCTCGGTCGAGGCCTATCGCTCGGCGATCGAAGCGATCCGTGCGCCGGCCGAGAAGGCTTATCGATGACGACACGCGCGGCAATTTCCGGCCTTTGTTGCCTGGCCGCGGCCGCCGCTGCATCGCCGGCGCTTGCTGGCGACTATGCCGCGTTGCAGCCGATCGGCTTTTCCGCCGATGGCAATGTCTTTGCCTTCGAGGAATATGGCGTTCAGGACGGCTCCGGCTTTCCGTATTCGACCATCTATGTGATCGACACGCGCAATGACAGCTTCCTGCCGGGTGCACCGGTGCGCGCTGTCAGTCGCGAAGATGGCAGCCCGCTGTCGAAGGCGCGCCATGAAGCCCGCCGTCGGGCTGCGCCCCTGATCGATGCCTATCGCCTGGCCGATGCACCCGGGTTGCTCGCAGCCTTCAACCCGATCACGGAAACCAACGCCAAGCCGCACTCGCTGACCTACGATGCCTTTGCAGCCGATGAAGCGTTCCGCGAGACCTATACGGTAACGCTCGAGGAAAAGACCTTCGAGCCGGACGGCATCTGCAAAGACTTCCTGAAGGAAGCCAAGGGTTTCCGTCTGTCGATGACGATGAAGGCGGGCGCACCGGCAAGCGACGTGCTTCAGGACGACAGCCGCATACCGGAAAGCCGCCGTTGCCCCACCGGCTACCTGGTCGGCGGCGCCATCACCCACCGCAACGACGACGGTTCGGAAACCCATGTGATCATGGTGCTTGTGAAGTCGCTCGGCTTTGAAGGCACGACGGACGGGCGCTGGATCGCGGTCCCGACGCGGATCGCGAAATGAACGAAGCGGCCGCCAGCGTCGAAGCGAAAGCAGGGCGTGCGGCGGTCGGTGCCCGGAAGCGGACCCGCCTTGCCCGGTCCGTGCCGAGCGTTCCGTTGCTGCTCCTTGGCGCACCCTTGTGGAGCGCGTCAATGACGCTATCGGCGTGGTTTGCGCTGTGGCTGCGGGAACGGGACGTGACCTTTCATCTGGCCGAACTTCTTTGGGTTTTCGGGGCCGGCGCTTTGCTCGCCTGGCCGCCGGCGCTGTTTCTCGCCCGCTTCGCGGCGATCGGACGCGGCGTAGAAACGCGTTTCGCCGCCTATCTCTTCTTCCTTTCGCTCGGCACGATCGGGATGACGGCATTGCTCTTTGCGCTCGACTACCGCGAGTTCTATGCGCAGTGGCACGCCCCGATCGGAACCACGACCTGGCTCTTCCAGTTCGCCTTTACGACGCTGATCGCCTTCTACCAGTTTCTCGTCATGGGCCTTCGCCTCTATTTGCCGATCGGCGGTGTTATACTGCTCGCCGTCTGCCTGTGGCTGGCAAGCGATCGCCGTGCGCAACGGCGTTGAGCTTCGCGGCTATCTTTGCTAGAGGCACGACCATCCCTCCACTGACGACGAAAGCTTAAGCCCATGATCCCCCGTTACTCCCGACCGGAAATGGTGGCCATCTGGTCGCCGGAAACGAAATTCCGCATCTGGTTCGAGATCGAGGCCCACGCCTGCGATGCGCTTGCCGAAATCGGCGTGATCCCGAAGGATGCTGCGCGCACGATCTGGGAAAAAGGCGGCGCTGCCACTTTCGACGTCGCCCGCATCGACGAGATCGAGGCCGTCACCAAGCATGACGTCATTGCCTTCCTGACGCATCTCGCCGAATTCGTCGGCCCGGACAGCCGCTTCATCCACCAGGGCATGACCTCGTCCGACGTTCTGGATACCTGCTTCAACGTGCAGCTGGTCCGCGCGACCGACCTGCTGCTCGCCGACCTCGACAAGCTGCTCGAAGCGCTGAAACGCCGCGCTTTTGAACACAAGGAGACGGTGACGATCGGCCGTTCGCATGGCATCCATGCCGAGCCGACCACCTTCGGCGTCAAGCTGGCGCTCGCCTATGCCGAGTTCGACCGCTGCAAGCAGCGCCTGCTGGCCGCACGCGAAGAAGTCGCCACCTGCGCGATCTCCGGCGCCGTCGGCACTTTCGCCAACATCGACCCGCGCGTTGAAGAACACGTAGCCGAGGCGCTCGGGCTGAAGCCGGAACCGGTTTCGACCCAGGTCATCCCGCGCGACCGCCATGCCATGTACTTCGCCACCCTCGGCGTCATTGCCTCGTCGATCGAGCGCCTGGCGACGGAAGTTCGTCACCTGCAGCGCACCGAAGTGCTTGAAGCGGAGGAGTATTTCTCGCCGGGCCAGAAGGGCTCGTCGGCGATGCCGCACAAGCGGAACCCGGTTCTGACCGAAAACCTCACGGGTCTCGCCCGTATGGTTCGCGCCTTCTCGATCCCGGCCATGGAAAACGTTGCGCTTTGGCATGAGCGCGACATTTCGCACTCCTCGGTCGAGCGCATGATCGGCCCGGATGCAACGGTGACGCTCGACTTCGCGCTCGCTCGTCTGACCAGCGTTATCGACAAGCTGCTCGTCTACCCCGAGAACATGATCAACAACATGAACAAGTTCCGTGGGCTCGTGCATTCGCAGCGCGTGCTGCTGGCGCTGACGCAGGCCGGCGTGTCGCGTGAGGACGCCTACCGCCTCGTGCAGCGCAACGCCATGAAGGTCTGGGAACAGGGCAAGGACTTCCTCGAAGAACTGCTCGCCGACGCGGAAGTTCGCGCGGCCCTTTCCGAGGAAGATATCCGCGAAAAGTTCGATCTCGGCTATCACACCAAGCACGTCGACACGATCTTCAAGCGCGTCTTCGGCTGAGGTTCTGCGCTGAGCGGACGGCCGTAGGCCTTTGGTTTTTGTTGCCATGCCCGCATTTGGAGCACATCGCTCAAATGCGGGCATTTGCGTTAGCAGGAAATTCACGCATTGCGTGCAAAGCTCAGGGCCTGTCAATCCAGGTTCTGAGGATCACATGGCCTACAAGGACAGTGTCGAGCGGGCGACGCAGCGCACGCAAACGAAAATTACAGGTACGGTGACCGTCAAGTCCGGCTCCAGCAGCGGCATCGTCAAGGACCTTTCTGCCGAGGGCATCTGCTTTCAGCTGCTCTTCGACATCGGCGCCAAGACGGGACAGGAAGTGACGATCAGAAGCGAGGAACTCGGCTTCCTGACCGGCATGGTGCGCTGGTATCGCGGCGACAAGATCGGCATCAAGCTCAACCTGTCGTCCAACACCGCGGCGCAGATCTCATCTTACTACAAGCATTTTCGCTAGGCCGAGATTTTCGGCAACACGCCACAAGCGCCGCAGGTCGATCGACATGCGGCGCTTTTTTATGAGCGGTTACATTCGCCTTCGGCTGTCGGCGATCAGTGTGAACGCGCGCGCGGACCGGGCTCCACCATCTTGCGATAGAGGTGCCAGGTGGCGTGTCCGAAGATCGGCATGATGACGGCGAGGCCGACGAAGACCGGGATCGAGCCGATAACCAGACCGGCGGCGATAATGAAGCCCCAGACGGCGACGGGCACCGGGTTGACGAGCGTTGCGCGAATGGAAGTCTCGACCGCCGATACGGCGCCGACGTCCCGATCGATCAGCAACGGAAACGACACGACGGATGTCGCCAGAACGATGACGGCGAAGACGAAGCCGACAGCGTTGCCGACGAGGATCAGGTTCCAGCCCTGGTCAGTGCCGATGATACCGTTCCAGAAGGCTGCAATCGAATCCGGCGGTTCCGCCCCGAAGATCTGCACATAGAGCGCCTGGGCGACGAGCAGCCAGATGATGAAGACAACGAACAGCATGGCGGCGACGGCCATGATCGACGGCAGCGCCGGAGAGCGGTGCAGGCGAAGGGCGTGCGGCCAGGAGTAGTCCATGCCGAGTTCTCGCCGTCGGCTGATTTCATAAAGCCCGATCGCAGCGACTGGGCCGATCAGAGCGAAGCCGGAGACAAGAGGATAAAGCAGCGGCAGCATGTTGGCGCCCGCGCTCCAGGTGATCAGAACGACACCCGCGATCGGGTAGATCAGGCAAAGAAAGACGTAGTGCGATGGTTTCTCGCGAAAATCGTCAAAGCCCAAGCGTAAGGCGTCGAATACATCCGCGACGCCAATCTTTTTTATTCCGGGATGGGCGACACTCGCGTCCGCTCCCGAAAGGACATGGAATGTTGTCATGGCTCACACTCCTCAACGAACCAGAGCGGCCACGGAACAAAGATGCGACGAACCAAGCCGCACCATCCGCGACCGTCCCTTCGATTATACAGAAAATGCGACCGCTGTCGCCTGCCGCCTCTCGCCACGTTAAGCGGCCTATTGGAGCGCGAACATCGGGCTCGTCGGGCAGGCTCCCATGGGTGGCTTCGAGGCCCTGAACACGGGTAATGCTGAAGGTCTTGACTTCCGCGCCTTTCAGCGCCACATCGCGGCCACCATGAAAGTATCCGACGCTCATATCCTCATCGTTCCAGGCTACACCAACTCCGGACCGGAGCACTGGCAGACCCGCTGGGAGCGCAAGATGTCGACCGCACGCCGCGTCGAGCAGGCGGAGTGGGCAAAGCCTGTCCGCGAGGATTGGGTGGCGCGCATGATCGAAGAGGTCAATGCGGCGGAAAAGCCTGTGGTCATCGTCGCCCATTCGCTTGGCGTCGCAACCGCCGTGCACGCCCTACCCCATTTCACCAAGCCGATCGCCGGCGCCTTCCTGGTGGCACCTCCTGATGTTGCCAACCCGGCGATCCGTCCGAAGCATCTGATGACCTTCGGTCCCTACCCGCGCGATCCGCTTCCCTTCCCGTCGCTGATGGTCGCCAGCCGCAACGATCCGTTCGGTTCCTACGAGCATGCGGACGACATCGCCAACGCCTGGGGTTCGCTGCTCGTCGATGCCGGAGAGTCCGGCCACATCAACACCGAGTCCGGCCACGGGCCGTGGCCGGAGGGAACGATGGTCTTCGCCCAGTTCTTGAGCCGGCTTAAACCCTGACGCGCCCGATCAACCTGTCGACGCCTTATTAATCCGACGTTCATTGTCCGCGGTCATCATCGCCGGCACGACGCGACTCGTCTCATGATGGTGCCGAGCGCTGTCGAACCTTGATCTGCGCCGGCATTGACCGGATCGTTCCGCTTGGTTGCTCGGCCGCAGATACTGGACATGGGAAGTGGCCGTAAACGAACGTCTCACCAAAGGTGCGCAAGGCGCACCGGCGCATCCGGATGCTCTGACGCAGGCCACCTTGGAACGGTTGCCGGCAGGCGCGGTCATTGTCGATGCGCACGGACGGATCCTGGCCGCTAACGTCCTTGCCGGCGAAGTGTTCGGCCGCACGCTTGTACAATTGCGACACGCCTTTCTGAATGACTTCGTGGCGGAAGAGGACCGGTCGCGCGTGCCGCCGCGCGCCACATCGACGGTCGCCGAGACGATCCATTTCCTTGGTCCCGACCGCTCCGTGCCGATGCTCGTTGCCTGTTCGCCGGTACGGTTCGCGGATGAAGCCGCCTCGCTGCTGCTGATGTTGCCGGCCGATGACTTCGTCAACGAGATCGCCGGATTGCGCAACGACGAGACCCGCTGGAAATATGCCCTGGACGGCGCGCTTGAGGGTGTCTGGGATCACGACTTCGAAACCGGAGACCTGTTTTACTCGGCCACCTGGAGGCGGCTTCGTGGCCTGTCCGAAGACGCCCAGGTGGATGGTACCCTTGAAAACTGGATCCAGAACGTTCACCCCGACGATCATGCGCATGTGCGCGCCGCGATCGAGCGGCAGGATTCCGGCGAGGCGATCTTCAACACTTTCGAGTATCGAGAGCGTCACGCCGACGGTCACTGGATCTGGATCGAAAGCCGCGGCGCCTCGGTTGCCTACTGGCCGGATGGCAGGCCGAGCCGCATCATCGGGACGGATACCGACATCACCGCCCGCAAGGAGGCCGAGGCCCGGCTCGAGGAGGTCTCCCGCCGACTGAGGCTGGCGCTCGGCGTCTCGAAGATCGGCGTGTTCGACTTCAATCTCGATGCACTGCGCGACGACTGGGACGAGCGCATGTTCGAGATTTATGGTCTCGACCTCGCCGACGGCGCACCAAGCTCTGAGACCTGGGAAAACTCCCTTCACCCCGACGATCGCGATGCCGTGGTCCTCAGAACCAACGAAGGCATCGCCTCGGGTAAACCCTACAGCAATGCTTTCCGTATTGTGCGCCCGGACGGTTCCGTCCGCCACATCCGCTCCAATGCCGCGACCTATGTCGATCATCTCGGAACTCGCAAGCTCATCGGCGCCAACTGGGACGTTACCGAGGACATCGCGCTGCAGGAAGAACTGCGCCAGGCGAAAGCATCGGCCGAAGGGCGCAACCGTGAACTCGAGCAGGCGCGGATCAGGATCGAGTACAACGCGCTGCACGATTACCTGACCGACTTGCCCAACCGTCGCTACCTGGATCAGATGCTGACGGAGAATGTCGCAGTCAACGCGATCCTGCATATCGATCTCGACCGCTTCAAGCAGATCAACGATACGCTCGGACACCAGGCCGGAGACGCGATGTTAACGCATGCGGCCGCGATCCTGCGTGCCCACGCCCGCCACGACGATTTTATCGCCCGCATCGGCGGCGACGAGTTCGTCATTCTCTGCCGCCGGAACCGCGACCTGCCGCAGCTGACCGAGCTTGCCGAGCGCATCGTCCATGCCTTCCGCCGCCCCATTCCCTATGACGGTCAGCTCTGCCGCCTGGGCGCAAGCATCGGCATCGCCTTCAAGGGGGGCGAAGACATCGACGCCAAACAGCTGCTGATGAATGCCGACATCGCCCTCTATCGGGCAAAGAGCGTCGGGCGCGATCGCGTCGAAGTGTTCTCCGAGCTCATTCAAACCCAGATCCTCAACGCCAAGCGCATCGGCGACGATATTCGCCAGGCGATCGAGGAAGGGCAGTTCACCGTCTATTACCAGCCGCAGTTCCATGCGCGCTCGCTGGAGATATCCGGCGTCGAGGCGTTGGTGCGGTGGAACCACCCGGAGCGCGGCATCCTCACCCCCTTCCATTTCCTGAAGGTGGCCGAAGAGATCAACGTCCTGCCGGCGATCGACAGGAAGGTGGTCGAGCTCGCCTATCGCGACTTTCAGTCCTGGCAAAAGGAAGGGCTCGGCGTTCCCAAGATCTCGGTCAACATGTCGTCGCCGCGGCTGCGCGACCCAGGATTGATCGCCGATCTGCGCGACATGCGGATCCCGCCGGGCATCCTTTCCTTCGAGCTGCTCGAGTCCATCTTCCTCGATGACCCGGAAGACGAAATCGCCGGGACCATTTCAGCTCTCGGCGACCTCGGCATCGAAATCGAGATTGACGATTTCGGCACCGGGCATGCCTCGATCATCGGCCTGCTCAACCTCAATCCGGCCCGGCTCAAGATCGACCGGGCGCTCGTTGGACCGATGACCGAAGGTGCCAAGCAGGCGAAGCTGGTGCGCGCGATCGTCGACATCGGCCACTCGCTCAACATCGCTGTCGTCGGCGAAGGCGTGGAGACCTGGGAGCACGCGGCGATGCTGCGGGACCTCGGCTGCGACGTGCTGCAGGGCTATGCGCTTGCGCGGCCGATGGATCGGCTGGAGCTGGAGCAGCGTTTGCGCCGCGGCTGGAAGCCGGTGTTCGGCGGTCCGGACAAATAAAAACCGCCCGGCCAGATGGACGGGCGGCGCTTCAATGAATGCGGCAACAGCCTTTCGGCTTACTTGCTCTGGAGCTGCTGGACGGCTTCGCCGAGCAGTTCGAGCATCCGCACGCGGATCTGCTCTTCGGTCTGGGCAACGCCTGCCGCGTCGAAATCCGCCTTGATCTTGCGAACGACGTCTTCATGGCCGGCTTCTTCGAAATCGGCAGCCACCACTTCGCTGGCATAGGCGTCGGCGTCGGCCTTGCCGAGCAGGCCGGCGGCCCACAGACCGAGCAGCTTGTTGCGACGCGCTTCAGCCTTGAACCTAAGCTCTTCGTCCATCGCAAACTTTGCTTCGAAGGCCTTTTCGCGATCCTGCATCGACGTCATCAATCAATCTCCCTGAGAATTCCATGTCTGAAATCAGTTTATCGCCATAAATCAAAACGCGGGTCAAACTGCAATGTGAACTTTTCCGGTTTGATGACTTTCATGTTACCCTTTGTGCGGTTCCTCAGATCGCATTTGATCAAGGATCAGGACATCGCCGCTTCGTGAGGCGGCAGCAACCTTGGCGCACTTTGAGAAGGCGCGCGGCGCCCCATGCAAATCAGGGGAACGGGCAGATACGCCGATTGTGAAATCGGTTCTTTTCGGCTATGGACCCCGAGAGATGTTCCACGCGCGTCCCGAGAGCGCCAACAACTACAGAGACAAATCCATGAATCGTCGCCGCCGTATCTACGAGGGCAAGGCCAAGATCCTCTATGAGGGTCCAGAGCCGGGCACGCTCATCCAGTTCTTCAAGGACGACGCGACCGCCTTCAACAAGAAAAAGCACGACGTCATTGACGGCAAGGGTGTGCTGAACAACCGGATTTCCGAGTACATCTTCACGCACCTCAACAAGATCGGCATCCCCACGCACTTCATCCGCCGCCTCAACATGCGCGAGCAGTTGATCAAGGAAGTCGAGATCATCCCGCTTGAGATCGTCGTGCGCAACGTCGCCGCCGGCTCGCTGGCCAAGCGTCTCGGCATCGAGGAAGGCACGGTCCTTCCCCGCTCGATCATCGAGTTCTACTACAAGGCCGATGCGCTCGAAGACCCGATGGTCTCCGAAGAGCACATCACCGCGTTTGGCTGGGCAAGCCCGCAGGAACTCGACGATATCATGGCGCTCGCCATCCGCATCAACGACTTCCTCTCGGGCCTGTTCCTCGGCGTCGGCATCCAGCTCGTCGATTTCAAGATCGAGTGCGGCCGGCTGTTCGAAGGCGACATGATGCGCATCGTGCTTGCCGACGAGATCTCGCCGGACAGCTGCCGTCTCTGGGACATCGAGACGCGCGAGAAGCTCGACAAGGATCGTTTCCGCCGCGACCTCGGCGGCCTCGTCGAGGCCTACCAGGAAGTCGCCCGCCGTCTCGGCATCATGAATGAGAACGAACCCGTGCGCGGCACCGGTCCGGTTCTCGTGAAGTAACTTCGGGGAAAATCAAAGTGATCAAGGCACGTGTAACCGTGACGCTGAAGAACGGCGTTCTCGATCCGCAGGGCAAGGCAATCGAAGGTGCGCTCGGCGCACTCGGCTTCGACGGCATCGGCCAGGTTCGCCAGGGCAAGGTCTTCGACCTGCAGATCGAATCCGCAGACAAGGCCAAGGCCGAGGAAGACCTCAAGGCCATGTGCGAAAAGCTGCTCGCCAACACGGTCATCGAGAACTACAGCATCTCCTTCGCCTGATCCTGCAGGCGACGGAATCGTTCCGCGTCTTCGGGCGCGGAACCAGACGTTACGAAATGCCGGAGCAGCCGCTGGTCCCCTCGGGAACGCCGCTGCCATAGTCGCAGCAGATGCCAGCTCTTCGGAGCGCGCCATCAAGATTGATCTCGCCGTATCGGAGACAGAGATATGAAGTCAGCCGTCGTCCAGCTTCCGGGCCTCAACCGCGACCGCGACATGATCGCGGCCCTCACCAAGATCTCCGGCAAGGCGCCTGTCACCGTCTGGCAGACCGAGACCGAGATTCCGGATGTCGACCTGATCGTCATTCCCGGCGGTTTCTCCTATGGCGACTACCTTCGCTGCGGCGCGATCGCTGCACGCATGCCGGTCATGCAGGCGATCAAGGCCAAGGCGGAAAAGGGCGTGAAGGTTCTCGGCGTCTGCAACGGCTTCCAGATCCTCGTCGAGGCCGGCCTCCTGCCCGGCGCGCTGATGCGCAATGCCTCGCTGAAATTCGTCTGCCGCGAGATCAAGCTCGAAGTTGTCAACGCCGACACCGACTTTACCCGCGCCTATTCCAAGGGCCAGGTCATCCGTTCGCCGGTCGCCCATCACGACGGCAACTACTTTGCCGATGCCGAGACGCTGAAGACGATCGAAGGCAATGGCCAGGTGGTCTTCCGTTACGCCGAAGGCACCAATCCGAACGGTTCGATGAACGATATCGCCGGCGTCATGAACGCTGCGGGCAACGTTCTCGGCATGATGCCGCATCCGGAAAACCTGATCGAAGCCGCCCATGGCGGTTCCGACGGCCGCGGCCTCTTCGCGTCTGCGCTCGAAGTAATCGCCGCTTAACCATCCGGCTGTAGAAGGCATCCGACCCATCCCCATTTGCGAGCGAGACCGTCGATGCCTTCATTTGCCCCTGCACGCCTGACCGGCCTTGCCTGCACGGCCTTCGGTCTAATGCTTCTGGCCTCGTGCCAATCGCCGAAGCCGCCGGCCCCGAGCCCGAACACGGCGGCGCTGCCGACCATGGAACGCGTGGCGCTCGGCGCCAACAGCTGCTGGTTCAAGTCGGGCGATGCGGAATTCAAGTCTTATCGCCTGGCGCCCGAGCTCAATTCCTTCTCCGGCCGTCCGCGCATCTTGATCGTGCCGCGCAAGTCGCCGGAGGCACGCCCCCTCGCCGTCGTTCAGGCCGAGGGCAATCCGGCCCGCCTGCAGGCCTTCGGGCCGCTGATGAGCGAGCCGACGGGAACGCGCATGGCCGCAGACATCAAGCGCTGGGCCGCTGGCGGACAGGGCTGCAAATAGCCCCAAGCTGAACTTGTCGAATTGATTAAAGGGCCGGTTGACCTCAAGGTTGCCGGCCCTTTTGCATTTCGGACAGTCGGTTCTATCCGATCGGTTAGCGCCAGAACGGGACAGTCGATTCCTGACGCGCGTCCTTTTCCGAAACGCCGATATCCTTGAGCTGCCACTCGCTCATCTCCTCGAGCGCCAACCGGCCGCGTCGCTTCGCCGCCAGCTCGCAATAGCGGGTCCAAAGCCGCTTCAGCAGACCCTCGCGTTCGTCCGAATAGTCGCCGCCCAGTAATGTGCCGGTGCAGCCCACGGACGTCGCTTCCGAGCGGGACAAACAAATTGTATCTATTGTACTCATTGACAACCCCAATGCAGCGATTGCTATCGTTGTCTTGGTGATAATTGACATATTTTCCGCTGTAATCTAAAGAATTGTCACTATGACAAATTGGCTCCCCGACATTCAGCAGGGTCACGGTCCGCTCTACGCACGGATCGCCGATCAAATCGAACTGGCAATTGGCAACGGGGCCTTGCCCGTCGGCGCCAAATTGCCACCGCAACGCAACCTCGCCTACGATATCGGGGTGACAATCGGCACGATCGGGCGCGCCTACAATATTGTCCGCGAGCGCGGGCTTGTGAGCGGCGAAGTCGGGCGCGGCACCTATGTGCTCGACCATCCCGAAAGCCGGCCGCCGGAGCAGGCGGACCCGCTGACGACGTCCCTTGCCGGCACCCGGCCCCTGGTCGCGCCCGTTGGCAAGCTCAGGTTCGACAGCACCGCCGCGCCGGATATCGGCCAGGGAACGGTGCTGAGCGAAGTGTTGAGCGAAATCAGTCACGAGCATCACGCCGATATTGCCAGCTACGCGCGGAACTTCCCGGATCACTGGTTCGAGGCAGGCTGCCAATGGCTGGCGCGCGGAGGGTTTCGTCCTAAGCCCGAAAACATCGTGCCGACGCTCGGTGCGCATGCGGCCGTCGTTGCCGTAATCGCGGCGGTGACGGCCCCAGGCGACCGCATCGCCTTCGAGACGCTCACCTATTCGCAGGTCAGCCGCAGCGCCGGCCTGATTGGTCGCCGCACGACGCTGGTCGAATCCGACGCCTTCGGCATGATCCCCGACGACTTCGAGCGCGTCTGCGCGCAGCAGCATCCGAAGCTCGCCTTCCTGATGCCGAGCGCGCAGAACCCGACAGTGGCCGTCATGCCGCTCGCCCGCCGCCAGGCGATCGCCGATATCGCCCGCAAATACGGCGTCTGGCTGGTGGAGGATGATCTCTACGGCGCTATGACCGGCGATCAAACGCCGCTGCTCGCCGAGCTTGCGCCCGAACGTACCTTCCTCGTCGGCGGTCTTTCAAAGTCCGTTGCCGCAGGCGTTCGCGGTGGCTGGGTCGCCTGCCCTCCGCATTTCGGCCAGCGCATCCGCATCGCCCACAAGATGGTCAGCGGCGGCCTGCCGTTCATCCTGGCGGAACTCTGCGCCCGGCTGGTGCTCTCCGGCTCGGCTGCAGCCTTGCGCAGCCAGGGCATTGAGGAGGTTCGCGCCCGCGAAGCAATGGCGCGCGAGGTCTTTGAGGGTATCGAGTTCGCGTCCCATCCCTGCATTCCGTTCCTCTGGATGAAGTTGCCTGACCCCTGGCTGTCAGGAACCTTCAAGCAGGCGGCTCTTCAGGAAGGCGTGCTCGTCGACGACGAGGACGAGTTCAAGGCCGGCCGTACCGATCGCGTCTTCCATCGGATCCGCATCGGCTTTTCCTCGCCACCGCAGCGCGCCGAGGTGAGAGCCGGATTCCAGACACTGAAGCGGCTGCTCGACAGCGGCCGAGCCGGCTACGACAGTTTCGAGTGACTATCGAAATCGACGGGGTGACTTTCGCGCAAGCTTCCGCATCATACTGTTTTAGCAGTCTTGCGTAGATGATTCGCCCTCAAGGATTTCGCATGCCGCTATCGCTTCGCCCGGTTCCGTCCCGCCTGATTGCATCCCTTCTTTTCGTCACGACCACCTCCGTCATCGCCGCGCCGGCGGCGGCTCAAGATGGTGTCTTTGACGAAATGCGCTTCGGCGTGACGACATCGATCGCCAGCGGCGGCAAGCAGGAAGACGGCGTGTTTCCCTCGTTCACGCTCTACTTCGATCCGTTCAATGCGGACGGCGCCGCGGATCTCGGCGAAAAGCTGCTGCGTCCACGCGTCTATACCGGTGCTGCCGTGGCCACGTCGTCGAACGGCGTCAACCAGGCCTATGCCGGCCTGAGCTGGACCTTCGACATGACGCAACGCCTCTTCGTGGAGTTCGGCGCGGGCGGCACGGTTCACGACGGCGATCTCGACGATCCCAACGGTTCCGGTCCGCAACTCGGCTGCCGCGTCCTCTTCCGCGAATACGCCGCCGCGGGCGTGCGCCTCGACGAACACTGGAACGTCTCGGCGACCGTTGAACATGCGTCGCATGCCAATCTCTGCGACGGTCCCAACAACGGCCTGACACGCGCAGGCCTCGCCCTCGGCTACAAGTTCTGACGCAGGCCTGCGCAGTCGCGCTCAACAAAGCTTCATACGGGCATCAACCGCTGTTGATCGCCCGTATTTTTCTGTCGCGCCCCGCCGCAGCATAGGTTAAAGAAGCCGCAAAGCGCCCCCTGTTTCTGTTGCGGTTCGCACGCGCCATATTCCTCATTAGTGGATTGCGCGCCGCCCGAAGGATTTGACGGTCGACGATGACGATTTCCAACACCCGCCCCATCACCCCGGACCTCATCGCATCGCACGGGCTGAAGCCTGACGAATACGAGCGCATCCTCGGCCTGATCGGGCGCGAGCCGACCTTCACCGAGCTCGGCATCTTCTCGGCCATGTGGAACGAGCACTGCTCCTACAAGTCTTCCAAGAAGTGGCTGCGCACGCTGCCGACCAAGGGGCCGCGCGTCATCCAGGGCCCGGGCGAAAACGCCGGCGTGGTCGATATCGATGACGGCGACTGCGTCGTCTTCAAGATGGAAAGCCACAACCACCCGTCCTATATCGAGCCCTACCAGGGCGCGGCAACGGGCGTCGGCGGCATCCTGCGCGACGTCTTCACCATGGGCGCCCGTCCCGTCGCAGCGATGAACGCGCTGCGCTTCGGTTCGCCCGACCACCCGAAGACCCGCCACCTCGTTTCCGGCGTCGTTGCCGGTGTCGGCGGCTACGGCAACTCCTTCGGCGTTCCGACCGTTGGCGGCGAAGTCGAGTTCGATGCCCGCTACAACGGCAACATTCTGGTCAACGCCTTTGCCGCCGGCCTCGCCAAGAGCGATGCCATCTTCTACTCCAAGGCCGAAGGCGTCGGCCTTCCCGTCGTTTATCTCGGTGCGAAGACCGGCCGCGACGGCGTCGGTGGCGCGACCATGGCGTCCGCCGAGTTCGACGAGTCGATCGAAGAGAAGCGCCCGACCGTTCAGGTCGGCGACCCCTTCACCGAAAAGTGCCTGCTCGAAGCCTGCCTCGAGCTGATGACGACCGGCGCCGTCATCGCCATCCAGGACATGGGTGCAGCCGGCCTCACCTGCTCGGCCGTCGAAATGGGCGCCAAGGGCGACCTCGGCATCGAGCTCGACCTCGACACCGTTCCGGTGCGCGAAGAGCGCATGACCGCCTATGAAATGATGCTGTCGGAAAGCCAGGAGCGCATGCTCATGGTGCTCGAGCCCGCCAAGGAAGAGGTCGCCAAAGCGATCTTCGTCAAGTGGGGCCTCGATTTCGCAATCGTCGGCAAGACGACCGACGACCTGCGCTTCCGTATCCTGCACCAGGGCGAAGAGGTTGCGAACCTGCCAATCAAGGAACTGGGCGACGAAGCGCCGGAATATGATCGTCCCTGGACCCCGGCCAAGACCGCGGCACCGCTCGCAACCAACGACATTCCGGCAGCCGACGTCGCCGACGCGCTCGTCAAGCTCGTCGGTTCGGCCAACAATTCGTCGCGCCGTTGGGTTTACGAGCAGTACGACACGCTGATCCAGGGCAACTCGCTGCAGCTGCCGGGCGGCGACGCCGGTGTCGTGCGCGTCGAAGGTCATGCCTCCAAGGCGCTTGCCTTCTCCTCCGACGTGACGCCGCGCTACGTCGAAGCCGATCCTTACGAAGGCGGCAAGCAGGCGGTCGCCGAATGCTGGCGCAACCTGACGGCAACCGGATCGCTGCCGCTGGCAGCCACCGACAACCTCAATTTCGGCAACCCGGAACGCCCTGAGATCATGAGCCAGCTGGTTCATGCCATCAAGGGCATCGGAGAAGCCTGCACCGCACTCGACTTCCCGATCGTGTCGGGCAACGTCTCGCTCTACAACGAGACAAACGGCCAGGCGATCCTGCCGACCCCGACCATCGGCGGTGTCGGCCTGATCAAGGACTGGTCGAAGATGGCGCGCATCCGCTTTGCCGCTGAAGGCGAAACGATCCTCGTCGCCGGCGCGCCGGCCGGTCTCGGCTCGCACATCGCCCAGTCGGTCTATATGCGCGACGTTCACGGCCGCACCGATGGCCCGGCGCCCCATGTCGATCTGGTGCATGAGCGCAAGGTTGGCGACTTCGTCCGCGGCCTGATCGTCGACGGTCTTGTAACCGCCGTGCACGATTGCTCGTCGGGCGGCCTGGCACTTGCCGTTGCCGAAATGGCGATGGCTTCGGGCATCGGCGCCTCGGTCGACGCTGTTGCCGGCCATGATCCGATCGCGACCTTCTACGGCGAAGACCAGGGTCGCTACGTCGTGACGGTTGCCGCCGGCGCGCTCGACGCGGTTGCCGCTCGTGCCAAGGCTGCCGGCGTCTCGCTCCCCATCATCGGCAAGACCGGCGGCGACGCCGTCAAGCTTGGCGACGCCAGGGCCGTCTCGGTTGCGGATCTCCGCGCCGCCCATGAAGGCTGGTTCCCGGACTTCATGCAGGGCGACCTCGCGCCTGAAAACTGAGAGATCGATGACGGGAGCCGCACTTTCTGCGGCTCCCGTCACCCCTGTTGCGTGCCTGCTTGCAGGCGCTGCCGAGGGCGATCATTTGATCGTGTCGGCGCTGGCAACTGCCCTCCCTCACCCAATTCAGCAATTGCGTTCCGCCCCTGAATCGTGGTTCCCTTGTTTCATGGACAACGTCGGCAGGCTGCTGACGTTGCAGAATAAAAAGGGAGTTGGCGTATCATGCCCATGACACCAGGCGACATCGAAGACATGATCAAGGCGGGGATTCCCGGAGCCAAGGTCACGATCCGCGATCTGGCCGGTGACGGCGACCACTATGCCGCCGAAGTCGTGGCCGAAGCGTTTCGTGGCAAAAGCCGCGTGCAGCAGCACCAGATGGTCTACAACGCACTGAAGGGCAATATGGGCGGCGTGCTACATGCCCTGGCACTTCAGACGAGCGCGCCGGAGTAAGCTGGCGTGGCTGACCTGATCAAGGAACTCGTCAGCGGCGTCGTTGACAGCGCGCTCAAGGAAATTCTGAGGAAGACCGGCGTCAAGCGCACGACCACCAAGCGGACGAAGCGCCGGACGCGGCCGGCGGCCTCTGGCGGCGGCATCCTCGCGGATATCCTTGAAGCCGCCATCCGCAAGCCGGCGAAGAAACAGGTCAGCCGGCGGAAAACCTCGGCGGCGCGCAGCAAGGCGCGGCGCCGCACGGCTTGAGTGGTATTAAAACCACATCTTGAGGCCCATCAATATTTGTTGCGATTGGGTGGTGAAAATCACCAATATGCATGCTATCTAAGACCCAATCGATATCCGGCCCTTGAAGCCGGCGCAGGAAGGAAGACAGGATGAGCGGAATTCACGAATTCATCGACAACGAAGTCAAGACGAACGATGTGGTGCTCTTCATGAAGGGTACGCCGCAGTTCCCGCAGTGTGGCTTCTCCGGTCAGGTGGTCCAGATTCTCGACTACATCGGCGTCGACTACAAGGGCATCAACGTGCTCGCCGACGCGGACCTGCGCCAGGGCATCAAGGACTATTCCAACTGGCCGACGATCCCGCAGCTCTACGTCAAGGGCGAATTCGTCGGCGGTTGCGACATCGTGCGTGAGATGTTCCAGGCCGGCGAACTTCAGTCCCACCTTTCGGAGCAGGGTATCGCCGTCAAGGGCGCTGTCGCCTGATCTAAGGACGCCTTGTCCCGATCCATCGGAGAAGGCGGGCAACCGCCTTTTTTGATTCGGACGTTCCGTCCGGATCTCGATTTTCGTTGTCTTCCCAAAGGCTTTGCGCGCTTGGTTCGCGCAATGACCGTTTGAATGTTTGTGAAAGCAGGCTTCCTTCCTGAAACGTTTCCGGCGTTCTGCAGCGAGGCCTGGGGCCGCATTTTCGGCCTGTCATGAAGCAGTCGCGATCGTTCGGCATAAGCAGCAGCGGTTCCCGCTCCGGCCTCCCGGCACGGAAATGACCCCGTCGCTGCCGATCGATGCTCCCGCCGCTTCCTGCAGGCCCGGTCCATGTGGTGCGGCTTCCCGGTCGCTCCCGCCTGACATCCCTGTGCCGACCGGCATTTAGCCAGCCGACATCCTTCTTTTTCCGGAGCGGTCCGGACCCAGACCTGTTTCGCTTGGCGCCCACCGCGCCGCTAGGACTTTTGAAATGACAAGCACGACCAACGACGATGCCCTGCCCGGCCTCACGAAATTCCAGTTCATCGCGCTGATGGCCACACTGATGGCGACGAACGCGATTTCGATCGACATCATGCTGCCGGGCCTCCAGGAAATCGGGGCCAGCCTGGGCGTGGCGTCGGAAAACGAGCGGCAATACATCATCACCGCCTACCTGCTCGGCATGGGCGTGGCGCAGCTGTTCTTCGGCCCACTGTCGGACCGGTTCGGGCGCAAGCCGCCGCTTCTGGCGGGCCTTGCCCTTTATGCCGTCTGTGCGGTGGCAATTGCCATGGTGCCGACCTTCGGCCTCATGCTCGCCCTTCGCTTCATGCAGGGCGCGGGTGCGGCTGCCACGCGCGTCATCACCATCTCGATCGTCCGCGACGTCTATGGCGGCCGGCAGATGGCCGAGGTGATGTCGCTGGTCATGATGGTGTTCATGATCGTGCCTGTGATCGCCCCGTCGATCGGCCAGCTCATCATCAGCTTTGCCGAGTGGCATATGATCTTTGTCATCGTCGCGCTTTATGCGGTGATGAACATCGCGATCGTGCTGTCGAAGCTCGGCGAAACGCTTGATCCGGCCCACCGCCGCGCCTTCACGCCTTCGGTAATCCTAAGCGGTTTCCGCATCGTGCTGACCAACCGGTTGTCGCTGCTTTATACGCTCGCGACCTCGGTTATCCTTGGCGCGCTCTTCGGCTTCATCAACTCGGCGCAGCAGGTGCTGGTCGGCGTCTACGATCTGGGCGTGTGGTTTCCGCTTGTCTTTGCGGCTTTCGCGAGTATGATGGCGGTCGCTTCCTTTACCAACTCCCGCCTCGTCCGCCGCTTCGGCATGCGGCCGTTGTCCCATGCGGCCCTCTGCGGCTTTACGCTCGCAAGCTTCATCTGGATGTCGGCCTCGCTCTATGCGCCGCTGCCCTTCCCGGCCTTCGTGGTCCTCTATTGCGCCACGATGTTCCAGTTCGGGCTGATCGCGCCAAACTTCAACGCCATGGCCATGGAGCCGCTCGGCCATGTCGCCGGCACGGCGTCCTCGGTTCTCGGCTTCATGCAGACGATCGGCGGGAGCGTGATCGGAGCCTTCATCGGCCAGTCCTTCGACGGAACGGCCACCCCGCTTGCCACCGGCTACTTCACCGTCGCGGCCATCGGCCTCGTCTTCGTGCTCATCGCCGAACGCGGCAAGCTGTTCAAACCGCACCATCAGCCGGCCGGCTGAGCTCTAAAGCGCCAACTGTCGCTGTCGCGCTCTAAACCGCCGACCAGCCTTTTCCAAAGATTGAATTTACGGGTTTTCCCAATGTCCACCATCACCAATCAATCCGAACATGTCGACGGGGTCTCGGGGGCCGAGCGCCTCAACATGGGCATCGTCGAATTCATCATCACCATCGCCGTCATGACGGCGAGCGTCGCCATCGCCATCGACAGCATGCTGCCGGCTCTGCCGGCAATCGGCCAGTCGCTGAACGTCGCCAACACCAACGACAGCCAGCTGGTGATCGGCGTCTTCTTCCTCGGCTTCGGCATCTCGCAGATCTTCTTCGGCAGCCTGTCCGATGCCTTCGGCCGCCGCAAGGTGCTGCTCGGCGGCCTCGCCTTCTTCACCGTGTCGATGTTTGCCGCCGCCCTCACCCAGAGCTTCGAGACGCTGCTGATCCTGCGCTTCATCCAGGGCATCGGTGCTGCGGCCATCCGCATCACCACCATGGCGATCGTGCGCGACTGCTTCGGCGGCCGCGAAATGGCGCGCGTCATGTCCTATGTGATGATCGTCTTCATGATCGTACCGATCGTCGCTCCGTCGATCGGCCAGCTCGTCATCCTCTATGCCAACTGGCACTGGATCTTCATCCTGATCGGCGTCATCGGCGCGATCCTCTTCGTCTGGGCCTTTTCCCGCATGAAGGAGTCCCTGCCGCGCGAAGAGCGCATGCCGCTCTCCGTCGGTGCGGTCGCGTCGGGTTTCAAGACCGTTCTCACCAACCGCATCACTTGCGGCTACATGATCGGCATGACGATGTTTACCGCCGTCATCTGCGCCTACATCGTCACGGTCCAGCAGATCTTCGGCGAGGTCTACGGCCTCGGTGACTGGCTGCCGATCGCCTTTGCAGGTACGGCCGGTGGCATTGCTGTCGCCAACTTCGCCAACGGCTTCTTCGTCCGCAGCTTCGGCATGCGCCGCATCTCGCATGTCTCGATGATCCTGTTTACGCTGATCTCGGTCGCGGGCTTCGTGATGTCGCTCTCCGGCACGCCGGCCTTCGTCGTCAGCTATCTGATGTTCTCGGTGCTCCTGATGTTCTTCGCGGTCATCGCGACGAACTTCACCGCGATCAGCCTGGAGCCGATGGGTCACCTTGCCGGCACCGCTACGGCGATCACCGGCTTCGTCTCGACGACCGGTGGCGCGCTCATCGGCGGCGCCGTCGGCCAGCTCTTCAACGGCACGCTGCAGCCGCTGTTCGGCGGCTTCGCCCTCTTCGGGGCCTTGACCATCCTGGCAACGCTCTGGGCCGAGAAGGGCAAGCTCTTTACCCATCCCGGCGACAAGGACGTCAGCATGGATCACGGTGGCGGCCATATGTAACCGGCCGCCGTAAGGCAAACAAAAAGCCCGCCCGGAGCAATCCGGGCGGGCTTTGTATTTTGGGCTGCTTCGAACGGCTTAGACCGTGAAGACCTCGCGGCGCAGCGTCTCCCAGCTCTCCTTGTCGGTGGCAAGCAGCAGGCCGCCATTGAGATGGGACGGCAGATAGGGCGAGCCGTCGAAGCGGGCGGCATAGGCGCCGGCTTCCTGCGAAATCAGCGTGCCAGCCAGGTGATCCCACGGCATCAGCTTCTGGTACATCAGGAAGTGGATGTGACCGCCGGCAAGCATGCGATATTCATGCGCGGCGCAGCGGTAGCTGGTGGCGATGCGAACCTTGGCCATGTTGGCCATGACTTCGCGGCGTGCTTCCTGCTTGTAAAAACCGGTCGAGGCACCGCCGACCATGGCCTCGAGCGGCACGCCTGCGGTGACCGACAGGCGCTCCTGCGATCCATTGGCGCGGCACATCCAGGCGCCGGAGCCCTTCTCGGCGATCACCCAGTCGTTGCCGAGCGGATCGTAGATGATGCCGGCAACCGTCTCGCCCTTGGCGACGACGCTTGCCATAACGCCGAAGAGCGGCACGCCGGCGGCGAAATTGAAGGTGCCGTCGATCGGGTCGACGACGACGGCGAGATCGGCATCGGCGAGCTTGTCGAGCAGCGCCGGGTCGGCCGCAACCGATTCTTCGCCGACGAAAAGTGCGCCCGGCGCGACGTCTTCGATGCGTGCCTTGATCAGCCGTTCGGCCGCCTCGTCGCCCTCGGTCACGAGGTCGATCGCTTCCGATTTCACCCTGACGTCGCCGGCTTCAAGATTGCGGAACCGCGGCAGGATCTCTTTCACCGCCGCTTCCTGCAGCAGATTGGCAAGGCCGGCAATGTCGACGGAATGGCTCATTCTTTGGGCTCCGGTGTGAGGGACTGGAAATCGAACAGCTTGGGATCGAGCAGGTGCGACGGGTTCACGTGGCCAAGCGCCCGCAGCATCGTGTCCTTGCGGCCCGGCATGCGTCGCTCGATATCGGCCAGCATCGCCTTCATCGCATTGCGCTCGAGGCCGTCCTGCGAGCCGCAGAGGTCGCACGGGATGATCGGAAACTCCATGGCCGCCGCGAACTTGGCGAGATCGTCCTCGGCCGCATAGGCGAGTGGCCGAAGCAGCATCAGGTCGCCCTCGTCGTTCAAGAGCTTTGCCGGCATCGAAGCCAGCCGGCCGCCGTGGAAGAAGTTCATGAAGAAGGTTTCGAGAATGTCCTCGCGGTGGTGGCCGAGCACCAGCGCGTCGCAGCCCTCTTCACGGGCGATGCGATAGAGGTTGCCGCGGCGCAGCCGCGAACAGAGCGAACAGTAGGTCGCCCCCGTCGGCACCTTTTCCTTCACGATCGAGTAGGTGTCGCGATACTCGATGCGATGCTTGACGCCGATCGATGCCAGGTATTCCGGCAGGATGTGCTTCGGGAAGTTCGGCTGGCCCTGGTCGAGGTTGCAGGCAATGAGCTCCACCGGCAGCAGCCCGCGCCATTGCAGATCCATGAGCAGCGCCAGCAGGCTGTAGCTGTCCTTGCCGCCGGAAAGGCCGATCAGCCAGCGCTTGGCGCCCTTCAGCATGCCGAAGTCGTCGAGCGCCTGGCGGGTCTGGCGAAGAAGGCGCTTGCGCAGCTTATTAAACGAGACGGAGGACGGCATGCGGCTGAACAGCGGATGCGCGCCGGCGTCGATTTCGGTCTCAAAAATGGTTTCGGCCTGGTCTTGCGACGCGTTGAGCGAAAGGTCCATGGCGGGGATCCTGTGCGGCAGGCAGGCGCAACCGGCGCCCGGCTAATCTTGGGCCAGCACTTGCCCGCTCCAGCCGTCAAGATCAAGGGAAATCGGCCGCACAGTGCAGATCGCCCTTGTCGGACGAGTTCAGGGACCGAAGACCGACCAGCCAGTGCGCGCCGCGAGCATTTCGAGCGCCAGCGATCCGAGCAGCGAATTGCCGTTTTCGTTGAGGCCAGGCGACCAGACGGCAACCGACGCCTTGCCAGGCGCCACCGCCAGAATGCCGCCGCCAACGCCGCTCTTTCCCGGCAGGCCGACGCGATAGGCAAAATCGCCCGAGCCGTCATAGTGGCCGCAGGTCAGCATCAGTGCGTTGATGCGCCGCGCCCGCTGGCGCGAGACGACGTTATGGCCGGTCAGCGGATTGCTGCCGCCGGCGGCCAGAAACAGCCCGGCTTTCGCAAGCTGGCTGCAGGTCATGGAAAGCGCGCAGTGATGGAAATAGACGCCGAGCACGTGGTCGACGGGGTGGTCGAGCTTGCCGAAGGAGCGCATGAAATTGGCAAGCGCGAAGTTCCGGTAACCGGTGGCCGTCTCCGAACGCGCGACCTCATGGTCGATGACGATCTGGTCGTCGTCGGCGAGATAGCGGACGAACTGTACGATCTCGCCGATCAGTTCCCGCGGCGTATGGCCGGCAAGGATCAAGTCGCTGATGGTGATGGCGCCGGCATTGATGAAGGGGTTGCGCGGCTTTCCGCCCTCTTGCTCGAGCTGGACGATCGAGTTGAAGGCGGAGCCTGAGGGCTCGCGGCCGACACGGTGCCAGATGTTCTCGCCGTGCTTGCCGAGGGCCAGCGTCAGCGTGAAGACCTTGGAGACGCTCTGGATCGAGAACGGCACCTCGGCATCGCCGACGCGATAGATCTGGCCGCCTGTGGTCACGATCGCCATGCCGAAATGCTTGGCGTCCACGCGCGCGAGCTGTGGAATGTAGTCGGCGACCTTGCCCTGGCCGAACCGGGGGCTCAGCTCCCGATGAATGTCGTCGATGATCGCCTGCAGATCCTGCGGCTTCTGCTCTTCGGGCATCGGGCTTCCCTCTTGGTCATCGCTTTCGGATCGAGGCGACGATAAGGCGCTTATTCGCTGGGGTCCGCGGTAGCGCGGATGCTGATCGGCACTGACAAAAAAGCCGCCCGTTTCCGGGCGGCTTTCGAAACGTCACAAGGCGAGAGCCTCGGATTAACGCGAATAGAATTCGACGACCAGGTGCGGTTCCATGACGACGGCGTAAGGCACGTCGGAGAGAACCGGTACGCGGACGAAGGTCGCGACCATCTTGTTGTGATCGGCTTCGATGTAGTCCGGAACGTCGCGTTCAGCGAGCGAAACCGATTCGAGAACGGTTACGAGCTGCTTGGACTTTTCCTTGACTTCGATGACGTCGCCCGGCTTGCAACGGTAGGAACCGATGTTGACGCGGACGCCGTTGACCTTGACGTGGCCGTGGTTGACGAACTGACGGGCAGCAAAGACCGTCGGAACGAACTTGGCGCGGTAGACGATCGCGTCGAGGCGCGATTCGAGCAGGCCGATCAGGTTTTCCGGGGTGTCACCCTTGCGGCGGTCAGCTTCGGCGAAGATCGCGCGGAACTGCTTCTCGCGGATGTCGCCGTAGTAGCCCTTGAGCTTCTGCTTGGCGCGCAGCTGTACACCGAAGTCCGAGAGCTTGGACTTGCGGCGCTGGCCGTGCTGGCCCGGGCCGTATTCGCGGCGGTTTACCGGGGACTTCGGACGGCCCCAGATGTTTTCGCCCATACGGCGGTCAATTTTGTACTTGGACGATTCGCGCTTGCTCATCGCATTTCCTTTCAAACAGTTACACCGGCCTGTTTCCAAACCGGATCAAGGAAACACGCCCTCCTCTGAACCCATTTTCGGGGCTCTGACAGGTTTCTCACGATCACGCAGACGGAGAAGCCACGGGACATGTCAAATGAAACACCGGACATTTCTGCCCGGCGTTGGGGCGGCTTTAGTGGGTCCGGCTCCTGTTGTCAAACGAAATCGTGACAAACAGCCGTTGATCAGGCCGGATCACTCGGTGGCGCTTGCTCCAACGAAATCAGCAGTTTCCTGAGGAGCGCCGCCAGCGCCGTGCGGTCTTGCTTGCTCAGCACCTCGAGGTAGCGCGACTCGCTCGCCATGTCGGCGCGAAAGGCGGTTTCCGCAAGGGCTATTCCCTTTTCCGTCAGCCCGACGACGCTGCTGCGGCCGTCGGACGCCGAGCGTTCCCGCTGGATCAATCCTGCCTTCTGCAGCCGGTCGAGCCGGTGCGTCAGTCCACCGGACGAAATCATCAGCAGCGTATAGAGATCCGTCGGCGTCAGCCGGTAAGGCGGGCCGGATCGCCGCAGCGTCGAGATCACGTCGAACTCGCCGCGGTCGATGCCGAAAGAGGCAAAGGTCTCCTCGATCGAGGGGCGCACCAGATTGGAAAGCCGGTAGGCGCGCCCGAGGATGGCCATAGGCTCGGTATTCAGGTCGGGCAGTTCGGCAGCCCACTGCGCTTGCAGACGGTCCACATGGTCCCTTCCCTCATTCTCATTCTGCATCGTTCACCTCGGCATCGGTCAATATATCTTGACGAGAAGATAGTTTCGGATAATATCTTCTCGTGAAGATAATTTATTCCCGTTGGGAAGCCAACCCGGACGACGATGGAGGCCAGCATGTTTCATGTCATTCCCCTTACAGAACAGAAGCAGAGCCCAAACCGCACGATCCTGTTTGAAGGTGGGCAATTCGGCACGCCGATCTCGCTGTTCCTGATGGATGCCGAGCCTGGCCAGGGGCCTGCCCTTCACGTTCATCCCTATCCGGAAACATGGATCGTGCACTCGGGCGAAGCGGAGTTCACCGTCGGAGAGCAGAAGATCATGGGTAAGGCCGGCGATATCATCGTCGTCGATCCGGAGACGCCGCACCGCTTCGTCAATACCGGCACCGGCCGCCTGCAGATGACCTGCATCCACGCGTCCGATCACGTCATCCAGGAATGGGTCTGACGCCACGACACCGTAACGCGCCAGCGCCGTCTGAGCGTGGTCGGAATAGCTGATGCCTTTACGCGAAAGGTCCAGGTTCACTCCGCCGCAGCGGCAGCCGCAGCCGTCACATCCGGCCCGTTGGCGTCGCCTGGAGCGGTCTCGCTGCCAAGGTCCGGGAACGCGACGATGCGCTTTCCGGCAAAATCCGCATGGATGACGATCAACCCATGCTCCTCGAAGTAGCCGAGCAGACGGCGGGCCCGCCTTGCGGAGTGCGTGCCATAGGCGCGCGCGATCATCGCGTCGGAAGGGCACGGCAGGCCGCGGACGGCCGCCTGCGCCATCATCAGGAACACGGCCTGCAAGTCCTCGGTAACGCGATCGGCAAGCTGCAAGGCCTGCGCCCAGGTTTCTGTTGCCGCCGTCTCCGCGTCGATGCCGGAGCGCGCGACGGCCATCTTGCGGCGGAAGGCGCTCAGCGACAGGGCTGCACCGGATGGCAGCCGGCGAATGCGGCATCGCACCAGAAAATCCTGGAACAGTTCTGCATCGGGGCGGAAGGCCGCTTCCGGATTGCTGAGGATTTCGACAAAGACGCTGTCGAGCAGGCTCTCTTTTTCCTCGGCGGAAAGTTCCGGCTGCGCCTGCCTTGCCTCGACCGGCGCGGCAGGCTCGGGCCGCGGGCGGGAGAGCTCGGCCAGGATGTCGGTCGTCGGGCGCGGCGGCGCAACGGCGCGGCGCATGATCGGCCGCGTCAGCTCCTCCGGATCCGGCGTGAAGATCAGATCCTCGACGTCCTGCGGCGCCTCGGGCAGCGGCATCAGCTTCGGGCTCGTCGAGCGCGCCGAGGTCTCGACCGCGCCGATCGTCACCTTGAGCGGCCGGCGCGACAGCGCCGGGCCAAGCGCGACGAAGGAACCGCGCTTGAGGTCGCGGAACATTTCCGCCGTGCGCCGGTCCATACCGAGCAGATCGGCGGCGCGCAGCATGTCGATGTCGAGGAAGGTACGGCCCATCAAGAAGTTCGAGGCTTCCGCCGCCACGTTCTTGGCGAGCTTTGCCAGGCGCTGCGTGGCGATCACTCCGGCAAGGCCGCGTTTACGGCCGCGGCACATCAGGTTGGTCATGGCGCCGAGCGAAATCTTGCGCACCTCTTCGGTGACGTCGCCGGCAACCGACGGCGCAAACATCTGCGCCTCGTCGACGACGACCAGCACCGGATACCAGAACTCGCGATCCGCATCGAACATGGCGTTCAGGAACACGCCGGCATTGCGCATCTGCTGCTCGATATCGAGACCTTCAAGCGAGAGCACGCAGGAAACACGATGCTGGCGAATGCGGTTGGCAATGCCGATCAGCTCGGCGTCGGTGCGTTCACCCTCGACCACGACATGGCCGAACTTGTCGGCGAGCGTGACGAAATCACCCTCAGGGTCGATGATGCACTGCTGCACCCAGGGCGCGGACTGTTCCAGCAGCCGGCGCAACAGATGTGACTTGCCCGAACCGGAATTGCCCTGCACCAAGAGACGGGTGGCCAGAAGCTCCTCGATATCGAGCGAGGCCGATGTCCCTTCGGACGTCGCTCCCATGTCGATGCCGACCTTCATTTCCACCTCGTCATGTTAAATCTTACGCAGGTCCGGATGCGATACCGTTGCGCACTGTGCCTGAATACTCTTGATTGATTCGCGATCACGCGGAGACCGCCTATCGGGCGACACCTAGCACGGATTTCCCGGAAATCCTGCCGTCGGCGCACATAACCCACAGGGAATACGCTTAGGAAAGTCTCCTCGGAAAAGAACCGGATGTAGAATCTGGCGGTCACAATATAAAGTTGAATGTCGTACTTTTGCGAGAAGGCACGGACGCCCATATGCGATTTGGTCGAAGCGATTTGCCGGGGCAGGAATGCAGCACCACGAAACAGCGCAGCAGATGGAACTGAACAATCTCGATCGCCGTATGCGCGATGCTTACAAGGACACGCAACGGGTCGCCTCGAAAGACGACGCCGAACGCGCCAGCCGCATGCGCTTTCGCGCCGCCTGCGTGCTAGCTGTTCTGATCGGCCTGTTGCTGGCGATCTTCTTTTAAAGCACCGTGCCGGCCATAGGAACGCATGAACGGGGCACTACCCGATCGCTTCGGCATGCCCTGCTCGCTTTTCCCCGATGGCATCAAGTGCCACCGTCAGGCCAAAGCCCTGCATCAGCCGCCGCGTGGCGAAATCCGGTTTGCCGGAGGTGAAGATCGCCGGGTCCTGGCCGTTGAGCGGTTCGAAGCCGTTCGGTTGCGGCACGAGCGAACGCGCCCGTCTGGCAATCGCTTCGGCCGGATCCAGCCAGTCGACCGGCCAGGGTGCCAGCCTGCGGAAGACGTTCGCCATGAAGGGATAGTGGGTGCAGGCAAGCACGACGATATCGGTCTTCCTGCCGTCCATCTCGACGAAACACGGTGCGATCTCGGCTAGTACCGTTTCGTCGTCCAGTTTCTCGCCGCGGATATAGGCCTCCGCCATCTTGGCGAGGTTTTCGGAGCCGACGAGCCGCACATGGCATTGGCTGGCGAAGGACTGGATGAGATCGCGCGTATAGGCCCGCTTGACGGTACCCGGGGTCGCCAGCACCGAAACGAGGCCGGAGCGTGTGCGCTCTGCCGCCGGCTTGATCGCGGGCACCGTGCCGACAAAGGTCATCTGAGGAAAGGCCGCGCGCAGATCGGCGCCGACCAGCGTGAAGGCGGTGTTGCAGGCGATCACGCAAATTTCCGGATCATGCTCGGAAAGCAGCCGGCCGAAGAGCGCGATCACGCGCTCTTTCAGCGCCGCCTCTTCCCAGCCGCCATAGGGAAAGCCGGCATCGTCGGCGACATAGATGAAATGCCGCTCGGGCATCAGCACCCTCGCCTCTCGCAGCACGGTCAAGCCACCGATGCCGCTGTCGAAGACGAGGATGGGTTTCAGTTCACTCGCTGTCACCTTTGTCTCGCGCTTTCCTGCTGTGTTCGCCCGGAGCGCCGGAGCCGCGCGGGTTTTCCCGCGTGAACCGGTCGAGCGAAGAAATGACGCCGCGCAGCACCTGGATTTCGGATTCGGTAAAGGACGGCCTGGTCAGAACCGCGCGCAGGTTCTCGACCAATTTCGGCTTTTTGTCGGCGGAACGGAAGTAGTTGCGCGCCTCAAGCGCTTCCTCGACATGCTCGAACAGACCCTGCAGGTGTTCCTTGGTCGCCGGCCGCTGCGAGATCGCCTGGAACGAGGTCTGGTCCTCAGACTCCATGCCGGTCTTCAGCCATTCATAGGACATCAGAAGCACCGCCTGGGCGAGATTGAGCGAGGCGAAAGCGGGATTGACCGGAAAGGTCACGATCTCGTCGGCCAGAGCCACCTCTTCGTTGGTGAGGCCCGTGCGCTCGCGGCCGAACAGGATGCCGGTTTTCTCTCCGGTCTGGAAGCGCTGGCGGAGCGTGCGCGCCGCGACGATCGGCGAACGCACCGGCTTGTAGCCATCGCGGTCGCGGGCGGTCGTGGCATAGACGAAGTTGAGATCGGCGATCGCCTCTTCGACCGAACCATAGAGCTTGGCAGCGTCGATCACGTGGTCGGCACGGCTTGCGGCTGATCGTGCCTTTTCGCTCGGCCAGCCGTCGCGCGGATTGACGAGCCGAAGCTCCGCCAGGCCGAAATTCGCCATCGCGCGGGCGACCATACCGATGTTTTCGCCGAGCTGCGGATAGGCGAGAATGATCGCCGGTCCTTCCGCCAGAAGTTCGCGCTCGCTGTTCGTTCCTGCCATTTCCTTAGCCTTCGCCTTTCGTTCGGCGTTTCCCTTGCACAAATGCGGGCGAAATTAAAGTCCACTACAAATGAAGCCGGTTGAGAGACACCCCGATCATTTCCAGACCAAGCTCCGCATCGTCCTTCGAAATCGGAAGGTGGCGATCGACCGGCGCACCGATCCGGCCGACCTGGTAGAAATAGGCCGAGGCCTTGTCGCGCACCGTCTGGACGAGCGCGAGATTGGCGTCGATGTCCGCCTTGAAATCGGTTCCTTCCAGCGCCGCATCCGTGCCGACACGCCGCGCGAAAACCCGTGCCCAGTAGGTGCAGGCCATGAAGATCGCCAGCGCCTGGCGCACATGACCGGGACGCGTCACCAACTGCCAGGGAAGCCCGAGCGGCTTTGCGGCGGCGGCCAGGTCACGATAGGCGCGGTCGAGCGCCTGCGAGCGGGTAATGAGCACCAGACCCGATGCCCCGTCCCGCGCCGCCTGCAGCAGGCCCTTGAGTTCGTCGCACCAGGTTGCGACGGCGGCATCGAGCGTCGTGCGGGTGCGCGTCGGAAACACGACGAAGGCGACCGCCGCACCGGCGATCGAGCCGATCATGGTTTCCTCCAGGCGCAGTTGCAGCAGATGCGGGCTCAGCACGCCCATCAGGCTATAGACCAGCGACAGAACGACGGAGATGAAGAAGGTCATCGTCGCATAGGAGACGGCGAGGAAATAGAAGGCGAGAAAGACGCAAAGTGCGCTGAGCGGCAGCACCAGGTAGATATTGCCGGCTACCAGCGTGCCGACGATGATGCCGACAACAATGCCAAACAGGGTGCCGGCCGAGCGCTGCAGCGCCTTGACCGCCGTATCGCCGCGCGAGCGCGTGTTGGTGAAGACGAGAAACGCCGCAAGCACCGCCCAGAACCAACGTTCCCGCGACAGCATCAACCCGAACACCATGGCGATACCCGAAGCGAGCGTGATCTGGATCGCCGCCTTCAAGGCGGGATCGTTCAGCGACGGCCTCCAGCGGGCGGCAACGCCGCTCAAGTGCAGTGGCGGCTCTTCCAGATCGGCCGGCGTCAGCTTTGCAAGGCTTCGGGCGAGCCTTTGCCGGACGTTGCGCAGCCACAGCAGCGCCTTCACCGTTTCTTCGCGGCGCGGAGCGGCATCGCCGAGCCGCGCGATCTCCGCGTCGATCCGTTCGCCGTCGCGCGCCACCATCGCCTCCACCAGTGCCGGCGGCGGCATCGATTGGAAGCTGACGACCATCACGCTTTCGGCCGCAAGATGCAGGTCGAAGAGGTTGATGACGAGGTCGGAGGTCGTAAGGCCGGGCTGCGGTTCCGGCCGCCGGTTTTCCGTCGGAATGAAGCTTTCCGCCATCAGCACCGCTTCCTTCAGCCGCTCTTCGGCCGCATGCAGCTGACGACGATCGGCCGGTGACAGAACGGGCTTGCGGGCGATCTCCGCCAGTTGCAGCAGCATCTGGTCTACGCGACGCTGCACGCTTGCGGTGGCGCGCAGGAGGTCGCGATAGCGATCATCCGGCAACAGCCGCGTGCGGACGAGATGCGCGACGGTGGCCGAGACTGCCGCCCCGAAGAACAGGGCCGGCAACTGGTCGAGCGTTGGCCTCAGATAGGCGCCGGTGAAATAGGACATGAAGGCGAACATGCCGACGGCAAAACCTCGGGGGCCGAAGGAGCGGCCATAGACCGCGAGAAAGATGATCAGCAGGAAGACGACGTCGGAAACGTAGCGGTGATTCTCGAGAACCGACGCAAGCCCGACCATCGAAACGCCGACGAGGACCGCGATGATGCGGGTGAGCCGCTGGCCGGCAATGGTGCGATCGCGCACCGCCAGTCCCCCTTCGATCGACAGCGACGCCGCAAGCCCGAAGGCGGCCGGCGGCAGCGGTGCGACGAGGTAATGAAACGCCATCAGCAGCAGGATGGAAACGACGATGGTCGCGGTGATGCGCGAGGCCTGCCGCAGGCGGGAAAAGGCCGGATCGTTGGCAAGAAGCCAATCGCGCATACGGGAACGAAGTGCCATCGGAAGCCTTTGCCTGTCCCGCGGCCGCCTGTGGACGCGCGCCGCCTTCGCCGGTTCTTCCTGCATAGCGGCAGATGCGATCTTTGCAAGGCCGGCGCGACGAAAGCAGGCGTCGAAAAGCGGTGGCGAAGAGCCGTCCGAGGTCCGTCTCCACCTCCATCCAAAGTTTCAGCCAAGCATGCTTTGCCTTGTCGGTTCTGAGTGCTATAGGGCACAGGATTTTTCAGAGAGGAAGGGACATCGCTCCCGCTGTCCCGCATAAGCTACGAGGCATATTCATGGCAAAGATCAAGGTCGCCAATCCGGTCGTCGAACTCGACGGCGATGAGATGACCCGCATCATCTGGCAGTTCATCAAGGACAAGCTGATCCATCCCTACCTCGACGTCGATCTGGAATATTACGACCTCAGCGTCGAAAACCGCGATGCTACTGAAGACCAGGTAACGATCGACGCCGCCAACGCGATCAAGAAGCACGGCGTCGGCGTCAAGTGCGCCACGATCACGCCGGATGAAGCCCGCGTCGAGGAGTTCAAGCTGAAGAAGATGTGGAAGTCGCCGAACGGCACGATCCGCAACATCCTCGGCGGCGTCATCTTCCGCGAGCCGATCATCTGCAAGAACGTTCCGCGCCTGGTTCCGGGCTGGACCAAGCCGATCATCGTCGGCCGTCACGCCTTCGGCGACCAGTACCGCGCCACCGACTTCAAGTTCCCGGGCAAGGGCAAGCTGACGATGAAGTTCGTCGGTGAAGACGGCAAGGAAATCGAATACGACGTTTTCGACGCACCGTCGGCCGGCGTTGCCATGGGTATGTACAACCTGGACGATTCGATCACCGAATTCGCGCGCGCGTCGTTCAACTACGGTATCCAGCGCAAGGTTCCGGTGTACCTGTCGACCAAGAACACCATCCTCAAGGTCTATGACGGTCGCTTCAAGGACATCTTCCAGCAGGTGTTCGACGCCGAATTCGCCGAGAAGTTCAAGGAACTGAAGATCTGGTACGAACACCGCCTGATCGACGACATGGTCGCTTCGGCCCTGAAGTGGTCCGGCGGCTACGTCTGGGCGTGCAAGAACTACGACGGCGACGTGCAGTCGGACATCGTCGCCCAGGGCTTCGGCTCGCTCGGCCTGATGACTTCGGTTCTGATGACGCCGGATGGCAAGACGGTCGAAGCCGAAGCCGCGCACGGCACGGTTACCCGCCACTACCGCCAGCACCAGAAGGGCGAAGAAACCTCGACCAACTCGATCGCCTCGATCTTTGCCTGGACCCGTGGTCTCGCTCATCGCGCCAAGCTCGACGGCAACGCCGAACTCGCAAAGTTCTCCGAAACGCTTGAGAAGGTCTGCGTCGACACCGTCGAAGCCGGCTTCATGACCAAGGACCTGGCGCTCCTCATCGGTCCCGATCAGCCGTGGCTCTCGACCACCGGCTTCCTCGACAAGATCGACGAGAACCTGCAGAAGGCCATGGCTGCCTGATAGGCTCCAGTCGAAGAGACAACGAAACCCGGCCTCGCGCCGGGTTTCTTTTTTGGACCGATCAAAATTCCGGAACGCGGATCGGCGCCGGACTGCAGCCGGTACTCGCACGACTTCAAGGCGAGCGCGGCCATGCTACCGGCAGCGACTGCTAGAACATGTCGCGGCTGCTGCTGCGCGGATCGTCGCTGACGATATGTGGGTCGTAGATCCCGCCTCTCGCGCTCCGGCGCCATGGCCGGGCCGGATCGACGGGGTCCCTGCCGATATCCGCCACGACGATCGATGGTCCATCCCCGCTGCATCGGACCGCCCATTGCCCGTCGGGCGAAACAATCCCTGAAGGAGCCGTCAGGCCGGGCTGCGCGAGAACCGCAAAACTCGCCCAATAGCGATTGATCGAAGCATGCCCCTGCACCTCGGCGGCAAAGGCAATGTCGTTCGCCAGAGCGCCGCCGGAGGTCGAAAACAGCACGCAATCGACGTTCAGCTGTTCGTATTCGCCGAAAATCTCGGGAAAGTGGCACTCGATGCCGAGCGCGCAGCCGAAGCGGACGCCGTCGACCTCGAACGTCAAAGGGATCGTTCCGGGCGTGTACATGAACGAGACCTTGGTGTTCGACAGCATGCGCTCATCGTAGCGTGTCGCGACCGCCCCCTTATCCGAGATCACATAGAGGCTGTTGTGCGGGCGATGCGGTTCGGTGAGCTTGTGAACGGATCCAAGGACCGTCCATAGCCCGAGGTCCCGCGCCAACGTCCGTATGGCATCAAGCTCTTTGCGCAGAACCGTCCACTCGAAACGGCGCCAATCGGACGGGCCTATTTCGCGCGGACCGATCGTCGACATGATGCGCTTGTTCGGAAAGCACGTCGCGCCCTCGGGGAAATGCAGCACCCGCGCGCCGGCCCGATGCGCCTCCCGCATCAGGTGTCGGATCCCTTCGCCGGCATGGTGAAGTGCCGCCGCATCGCGGGGATCGTCGAAATAGCCGGATTGCGCCACGGCCAGGCGCAGCAATCTTGGTTGCGCCACCAAGTCTTCCGCCGAAGCCTGGCGAAGATGCATGAGTGCAGTTGTATAGGATTCGCCGGTCTTGGCGGCACGGGCGCGAACACGCCGTTTGAAATTTCGGTTTTCAGTCATCACAGGGCCTTTCGCGTCTCGGGCAAGTTCCCCAGCAACCGGACCCGAAACGGTGGGACCGAGATTGCGACCCGAGACTGAAGCCCCTTTGCCTCCGTGAAAGGATCGTGCTGGGGACGATCTTTGGAGGTTCGGCGCAGGCCACGCCGAACCAAAAGGTGCCGCTCGGACACTGATTCGTCAATTGCGGGTGTGTGCTCGGGTGTCTGTCACTTCAAAGGCAGATAGATCTCGCTCAAGAGTTCGGTCGGCGCAACTTCGCGGGGATTGTTGAGATATTTCTCGAACATCAGGCTGTCGCGGATATCGCGGCCGGACTGCGGCAGCCATGTGCCGTAGAGCCAATGGTAGGCCTTCGGCATATCCGCGTAAGGGCCTTTGTGGCGAAGCACCGCATAGCGGCCGCCGTCGAGATGCTGCGGGGTCAACGGCGCCTCCGCCGGCATCGGTCCGCGCGCGCTGACGCAGGCAAAGGAGCGCAGTTTTTCCGCCGGCACCAGTTCCGGATCGTCGAGGTAGATGCCGATCATCTCCATGTCCGGCCGGAACAATTGCCGTGAAAAGAGGGTGCCATAGAGCGTCTCGAACGCCTTGCCGATCTCCATATAGGAGCCGGTGTGGGCGACGCCGACGAGGTCGAAGGCTTCGACGTCCTTCAGGGTGACTTCATACATGTCTGGAATTCCTTCCGTTGAAGCGGTTTCAAAGGCGACATGGCTCCCTTCCTTGCGGTATCGCGCCGGCGGCAGCCCATAGGCGGCCTTGAAGGTGCGGTTGAAGGATTGCAGATTGGGATAGCCAGAGCGCTGCGCGATCGTTTCGACAGGAAGATCGGTCTGGGCGAGATCGGCCGCTGCCCGCTGCAGCCGCAGCCGCTTCACCGTTCCTGCCAGCGTCTCGCGGTGAACGGCCCGGTAGATCCGGTGCCAATGGTGCGGCGACAGACAGGCAATCTCGGAAAGGCGATCAAGGTCGAGATCGCCGTCGAGATGACCGTAGATATAGTCGCTGACCCGGTGCAGACGCCGTTCATAGGTCGCCCACGCTACCCGCTCTTCCATGTCCAACCTTTCGCGCTTTGCTCACGGATGGGTAGACCATAGCTCAATTTGACAAATCCTGCGGAGTTGCGGGCGTGCTTCGACTGAGATTTGTACGAGCCTTCCGCGATACAGGACCCCAGAACGGTGCCTTGGCCAGCAATCACGTTTCGGTTTGACCGTCCGAGGCGCCGAGGCTCTGTTCGTGTGGGCTGGTGATCCGGCGGGGTATGACACGCACGACCGGAGGGGGCTCGCGGGACCGCGAGCGTGAAGCTACACAAGCCCTGCCCGATGCAAACAAAAAGGGCGCCGCAACGGACGCCCCTTTTCCTATTCTGCTGCGGGTACCAATCAGCCGGCGAGTGCGACGGCCACCGCTGCGGGTACCAATCAGCCGGCGAGTGCGACGGCCACCGCTTCGATCGCTTCGGCCGCCTTGTCGCCATCCGGACCGCCGGCCTGGGCCATGTCGGGACGGCCGCCGCCGCCCTTTCCGCCGAGAGCGGCGGATGCGACGCGAACGAGGTCAACGGCGCTGAGCTTCGAGGTCAAGTCGTCGGTCACGGCAACGACCGCGCTTGCCTTGCCATCGCCGGAAACGCCGACGAAGGCAACGACGCCGGAGCCGAGGCTCTTCTTGCCGTCATCGGCCAGGCTCTTCAGATCCTTGGGCTCGACGCCCGAAACGACCTTGCCGAGGAAGCGAACGCCGGCGATTTCGCGGGCGGCATCGGCCGAACCCGCTTCGCCGCCACCACCGAGTGCCAGCTTCTTCTTGGCCTCAGTCAGCTCGCGTTCCAGCTTGCGGCGCTCGTCGAGCAGCGCCTCGACGCGGCCGAGCACGTCGCCCGGCTGAACCTTCAGCGTGTTGGCGAGCGTCTTCACGCGCTCGTCCTGCTCGTTCAGATAAGCGCGTGCCGCTTCACCGGTCAGCGCCTCGAGGCGACGAACGCCGGCGCCGACGGCGCTTTCCGAGACGACGCGCACCAGGCCGATGTCACCGGTGGCAGACACGTGCGTGCCGCCGCAGAGTTCGACGGAGTAAGCGCGGTTGGCCTTGGAGCCGTGGATGCCGCGGCCCATCGAGACGACGCGAACCTCGTCGCCGTACTTCTCGCCGAAGAGCGCCATCGCACCTTCGGCAATCGCATCATCGACGCTCATCAGACGCGTGGTCACCGGCGTGTTCTGGACGATGATCTCGTTGGCCATCTCTTCAACGACCTTCAGCTCCTCGGCCGTCATCGGCTTCGGATGAGAAACGTCGAAGCGCAGGCGTTCCGGCGCTACCAGAGAGCCCTTCTGGGCCACGTGGGTGCCGAGCACTTCGCGAAGCGCCTCATGCAGGAGGTGCGTTGCCGAATGGTTGGCGCGCAGGCGCGAGCGGCGGGCGTGATCGACGTCGAGCTGGGCGGCGTCGCCGGTCTTGACCGTGCCTTCGGCCACGGTCGCGAAGTGGACGAAGAGCCCCTCGCCGCGCTTCTGCGTGTCGGTGACGGTGAGCTTGCCGCTTTCCGTCGTGATCGTGCCGGTATCGCCCATCTGGCCGCCCGATTCGCCGTAGAACGGCGTCTGGTTGAGCACCACCTGGACGGTGTCGCCCTTGGCGGCGGTTGCTACGACAGCGCCATCGCGCACGATCGCCTGGATCACGCCCTCGGCGGTCTCGGTGTCATAGCCGAGGAAATCGGTCGCGCCGTGCTTTTCCTTGAGCTCGAACCAGATGGTTTCGGTCGCAGCTTCACCGGAACCGGCCCAGTTGGCGCGGGCTTCGGCCTTCTGGCGCTCCATGGCAACCGAGAAGGCGTCGGTATCGACGGTGATGCCCTTGGCGCGCAGCGCGTCCTGGGTCAGGTCGAGCGGGAAGCCGTAGGTGTCGTAGAGCTTGAAGGCGGTTTCACCGTTGAACTGGTCGCCTTCAGACAGATCGGCAGATGCGTCGGACAGCAGATTGAGACCGCGCTCCAGCGTCTTGCGGAAACGGGTTTCCTCAAGCTTCAGCGTCTCGGAGATCAGCGCTTCGGCGCGCACCAGTTCCGGATAGGCGCGGCCCATCTGGCCGACGAGTGCCGGCAAGAGCTTCCACATCAACGGATCCTGGGCGCCGAGCAGCTGGGCGTGACGCATCGCACGACGCATGATGCGGCGAAGCACGTAGCCGCGGCCTTCGTTCGACGGCAGCACGCCGTCGGCGATCAGGAAGGCGGACGAACGCAGGTGGTCGGCAATGACGCGATGGCTGGCGCGACGGTCGCCCTCAGCCTTGACGCCGGTCGCTTCTTCCGAAGCCGCGATCAGCGCGCGGAAGAGGTCGATGTCGTAGTTGTCGTGTTCGCCCTGGAGGACGGCTGCGAGACGCTCGAGGCCCATGCCGGTATCGATCGACGGACGCGGCAGGTTGACCCGCTCTTCCTTGGTGATCTGCTCGTACTGCATGAAGACGAGGTTCCAGATCTCGATGAAGCGGTCGCCGTCTTCGTCGGCCGAGCCCGGAGGTCCGCCCCAGATATGGTCGCCGTGGTCGTAGAAGATTTCCGAGCACGGGCCGCAGGGGCCGGTATCTCCCATGGCCCAGAAGTTGTCACTGGTCGGGATGCGGATGATGCGGTCGTCGGAGAAACCGGCGATCTTCTTCCAGAGATCGAAGGCCTCGTCGTCGGTGTGGTAAACCGTGACCAGCAGGCGCTTGGCGTCGAGGCCATACTCCTTGGTGATCAGGTTCCAGGCGAGCTCGATCGCGTTCTCCTTGAAGTAATCGCCGAAGGAGAAGTTGCCGAGCATTTCGAAGAAGGTGTGGTGACGCGCGGTGTAGCCGACATTGTCGAGGTCGTTGTGCTTGCCGCCGGCGCGAACGCACTTCTGCGCCGTAACGGCCGTCGAATAGGGACGCTGCTCCAGGCCGGTGAAGACGTTCTTGAACTGCACCATGCCGGCATTGGTGAACATCAATGTCGGGTCGTTGCGCGGCACCAACGGGCTCGACGACACGACCTCGTGACCGTTCCTGCGGAAATAGTCGAGAAAGGTCGACCGGATTTCATTCACGCCGCTCATCTTGCGTCCTATTCTTAAGCACCGATTCCGGCCCGCGTCCGGCCCATGCCGCGCCACTAAGCCATTGTCCCTAAACCCTGCGGCCACCCGTGGTGACCGCACCCTCCAACGCGCTGGGTCGCCGGAACCAAAGGCTTTTATCGCTCACATATCCGACTGTCCAGACGCCAGCAAAAAACCGGCCGCCCACGGGACGACCGGTTTTCTGGTAACCTCAGTGGACCGAGCGGCTTATGTTTCCGGCGGCTCGTCACCGTCGTCCGCTTCCGGACCGCCATTCTCGAGGAACCGATCAGCGATCAGGCCGGCGTTCTGGCGCAGCGCCGTCTCGATTTCGCGCGCGAGATCCGGATTGTCGCGCAGGAACGTCTTGGCGTTCTCGCGGCCCTGGCCGAGACGCTGGCTGTTGTAGGAGAACCAGGCGCCAGACTTTTCGACGATGCCGGCCTTGACGCCGAGGTCGACCAGTTCGCCGGTCTTCGATACGCCCTCGCCATACATGATGTCGAATTCGACCTGCTTGAAGGGAGGCGCCATCTTGTTCTTGACGACCTTGACGCGGGTCTGGTTGCCGACGACCTCTTCGCGCTCCTTGACCGAGCCGATGCGGCGGATGTCGAGGCGAACCGAGGCGTAGAACTTCAGCGCGTTGCCGCCGGTGGTGGTTTCCGGCGAACCGAACATGACGCCGATCTTCATGCGGATCTGGTTGATGAAGATGACCATGCAGTTCGACTTGGAGATCGACGCCGTCAGCTTGCGCAGCGCCTGGCTCATCAGGCGGGCCTGCATGCCCGGCAGGCTGTCGCCCATTTCGCCTTCGATTTCGGCGCGCGGCACAAGTGCGGCAACCGAGTCGACGACGAGAACGTCGATCGCGCCGGAGCGCACCAGTGTGTCGGTGATTTCCAGAGCCTGCTCGCCGGTGTCGGGCTGCGAGATCAAGAGGTTTTCGAGATCGACGCCGAGCTTGCGGGCATAAACCGGGTCAAGCGCGTGTTCAGCATCGACGAAGGCGCAGATGCCGCCCTTCTTCTGTGCTTCGGCGACGGTCTGCAGCGCCAGCGTCGTCTTACCCGAGCTTTCCGGGCCGTAAATTTCAACGATGCGGCCCTTCGGCAGGCCGCCAATGCCGAGCGCGATGTCGAGGCTGAGAGAGCCGGTCGAAACCGTCTCGATCTCAATGATGCTGTCCTTCCCACCGAGCTTCATGATCGATCCCTTACCGAACGAACGTTCGATCTGGGAAAGTGCCGCTTCAAGTGCCTTGCTTTTATCCACCGATTTGTCCTCTACGAGCCGCAAAGAGTTTTGTGCCATTTGGTCCACCTTTAGGTTATTGAAGCTACCGAGGCAATGAAGCCGCCGCAGGAGTTTTTGTACATGTTTTGTTCCGTATTTGCAAGAGCGCGACAACGCATTGAAAAACAATAGCTTTTCACGATACGTTCGATTCTTGTTCACGGAACGAAACCAGAGTTTTCGAATGTTGGCGCCAGCCCTTCGAACCTGCCCGGCAAGGCTCGGCCGATTCGCCTGCGCATGAGACTTTGAGCAGGTCGGGCGCGTGGCGCTTTGCGACGCGGCATTGCAGGATGCCAACAGATATTCGGCCGATAGGCCAAGCAGAGGAACATTCATGACGCAAGCTGACATCGCCGTTTTCGGTGGCGCGCATATCGACAGGCGCGGCCGTATATCGGGAACGACAGCGCCCGGATCGAGCAATCCGGGAAGCTGGTTCGAAGAAGCGGGCGGCGGTGGTTTCAATGCCGCGCGCAACCTGGCGCGGCTTGGCCACAGCGTGCGCATGATCAGCACCCGCGGCGGTGATGCGGCCGGCGAGATGGTGACCGCAGCCGCGGCCGCCGCTGGCGTCATCGACAGTCCCCTCACCTTTCTTGATCGCCAGACGCCGAGCTATACGGCGATCCTCGAAAACGACGGCAATCTGGTGATTGCGCTTGCCGACATGGAGCTCTACCGGCTGTTCTCGCCACGGCAGTTGCAGCGGCGGGCGCTCCGCGAGGTCATCGCCGCGAGCAAGCTGGTGCTGACCGATGCCAACCTGCCGGAAGAAACGATCGCCGCACTTGCCCAGTCGGCTGCCGGCAACGGCCGCCTCGTCGCCGGCATCGCTGTTTCGCCGGCCAAGGTCATCCGCTATCGGCCGTGCCTCTCGCATCTCTCGTTCCTGTTCATGAACGAATCCGAGGCGCGGGCGCTGGCCGGCAAGGAGGCGGCCGAGGCGGAAGAATGGCCGGCCCTGTTGCGCGGTCTGGGCATCAACGGAGGCGTCGTGACCCGGGGCGGCCGTACGGTCGTTGCCTTCGAGGGCGACAGCGCCTGTGTCGTCGTGCCGCCGGCCCTGCCCGCCCTTGCCGACGTCACCGGCGCTGGCGACGCGCTCGCCTCCGGCTTCCTTTCCGCCCGCCTTGCCGGCCGCGATATCGCCGATTGCCTGCGGCACGGCATCGCAGCCGCCGGTTTGACGTTGCGTTCTCCCTTGGCCGCATCCGAAGAGATGTCCGCGGCCAATCTCGAACAGGCGCTGGCCCTTGTGCCCGCGCCCCAAATGCTGTCATGACATTTGCCAGCAGAACTCCCAAGGAAAGACCATGACCAAACCCGCTTCCCCCTTCCTGCCGATGGAATATTCCGACGAGGTCGCAGCCGCCAAGGCGCGTGGCGCGCCGATCGTGGCGCTGGAATCGACCATCATCACCCATGGCATGCCCTACCCGGGCAACCTGAACATGGCCCGCAGCGTTGAAGCGATCATCCGCGAACAGGGTGCCGTGCCGGCGACCATCGCCGTCATTCATGGCGTACTGCATATCGGCCTTGACGATGCCAAGCTCGAAGAACTGGCCAAGACCCAGGGCGCGATGAAGGTCTCGCGCGCCGATCTCGCCTTCGCGATCGCCGAGCGCCGCACCGGCGCGACCACCGTCGCCGCGACGATGATCGCTGCTGCCCGCGCCGGCATCCGCGTCTTTGCGACCGGCGGCATCGGCGGCGTGCACCGTGGCGCGGAGCTCTCCTTTGACATCTCCGCCGACCTCGATGAACTCGCCCGCACCGGTGTCATCGTCGTCTGCGCCGGCGCGAAGGCGATCCTCGACATTCCGAAGACGCTCGAAGTGCTCGAGACCCGCGGCGTTCCGGTCGTCACCTATGACAGCGAAATCTTCCCGGCCTTCTGGTCACGCGACAGCGGCCTCAAGAGCCCGCTGATGCTGAACAGCCCGGCCGCGATCGCCAACTTCCAGACCATGCGCGAGCTGCTCGGCGTCGAAGGCGGCATGCTGGTCGCCAATCCGGTTCCGGAAGCTGCCGAGATCCCGCGCGAAGAGATGGAAATCTATATCGCCCGCGCGCTCGACAATGCCGAGAACGACGAGATCACCGGCAAGGCGGTCACGCCCTATCTGCTCAGCAACCTCTTCGAAATGACCGAGGGCCGCAGCCTCGAGACCAACATCGCGCTGGTCGAGAACAATGCCCGGCTTGCCGGCGAGATCGCCGTCGCGTTGAACGTGAAGTAATCCGGTAAGAAACGGCGAGAAATAGAGAAGCCCGGCCCGCAAGCGCCGGGCTTTTTACATTGGCGAAGGCTGACGATGCGTTGGAAGTTTGATCAAGCACCTGATGTTGCCTGCGTTACCTGCCGCTCGGTGCTCGCGGGGCACCCGGTTCTCGTCGCAACACATCATGAAGACGATCATTCATGGGCGTTTACAGATGGCGCACCGATCGACATGGCGAAAGTGCTGGTGGTCGCGATGGCGGAGGTCGTCGAGCGCCACACCGACCTTGACGAGATAGCCGATCTTCCTCCCGGCTGGTCGGCAACGCGCGCCTCGGCCAATGGGCCTTGGTCAAGGCAGCAGAACGACTAGGGGCGGAAGCCTAACGTACCCAGCGCCGACCCCGGTCGATATCCTCTGGCGTTCAACGGCTCTAGGAATCGAGCATTTCGCGCACGGATACCGCCAGCTGCTTCAGCGAGAACGGTTTCGGCAGGAAGCCGAACTTGGCATCCGCCGGCAGGTTGCGGGCAAAGGCGTCTTCGGCATAGCCCGAGACGAAGATGAACTTCAGGTCCGGGTACTTCTTGCGCAGTTCGGTCAGGAGCGTCGGTCCGTCCATTTCCGGCATCACCACGTCGGATACGACGATATCGACGGCGCCGTTGAGCTCGTCCATGATGTCGAGCGCCTCGACGCCGGAGCCCGCTTCGTAGACGGTGTAGCCGCGCGTTTCCAGCATGCGCTTGCCGCCGCGGCGAACAGCCTCCTCGTCCTCGACGAGCAGCACGACTGCCGAATCTCCGGTGAGATCGGTCGGCTCCTCGGTCTTGACCACGGGAGCCGCTATCGTCTGCACCACCGGCGCAGCAACGGTTCCGGTGCCTGCCTGCGCGGGCTCCTCGGGCGCAACCGGCACCTCGATATGGCGCGGCAAGAGGATGCGGAAGGTCGTGCCCTTGCCCACTTCCGATTCCGGATAGATGTAGCCGCCCGACTGCTTGACGATGCCATAGACCATCGACAGGCCGAGACCGGTGCCCTTGCCCACTTCCTTGGTCGTGAAAAACGGCTCGAAGATTTTGTCGAGGATTTCGGGCGCAATACCTGTTCCCTGGTCGGAAACTTCCACCATCACGAAGTCTTCCTCCGGCAGCTCACGGCGTCCGAAGGCCGAAACCTCCGCCGCCGGCAGATTGCGGGTGCGAAGTGTAATGATGCCGCCTTGGGGCATGGCGTCGCGGGCGTTGACCGCGAGGTTCAAAAGCACCTGTTCGAACTGGCCGAGATCGGTCCGGACCGGCCAGAGATCGCGACCATAGTCGACCTCGACCTTGACGTTCGTTCCGGTCATGCGGTCGACCAGCATGCGCAGGTCGCCGATCACGTCGGTCATGTTGAGCACCGTCGGCCGCATCGTCTGCTTGCGCGAGAAAGCAAGCAGCTGCCGCACGAGAACAGCGGCACGGTTGGCGTTGCGCTTGATCTCCATCAGGTCGGCGAAGCTCGGATCGGCCGGCCGGGCAGACAGAAGCAGGTGGTCGGAGGACAGCAGGATCGCCGTCAGCACGTTGTTGAAGTCGTGCGCGATGCCGCCGGCAAGCGTGCCCACGGCGTTCATCTTCTGCGTCTGCGCCATCTGGTTTTCGAGCGCTTTCTGCTCGGTAATCTCCAGCGCATAGATGATCGCCGCTTCCTCCGGCGCCTGATCGGTCTGGTCGATCACGGCATTGACGTAGAAGCGGAAATGGCGCTCGCCATCGGTCGGGTGCAGCGCGTCGATCGGCGCGATGTCGCCCTGCCGGTCCTTGGCGGCCGCCAGCGCGTCGTGCAGGCGAAGCTTCTCGGTTTCGTGCACCACGGCATCGATCAGCGCGCCGCGCTCGACGTCGTCCTGCGAGACGAGACTGGAAAACAGCTTCAGGAACGGCGCGTTGGTGCGCAGGATCCGGCCATTGCCGTCGACCGAGGCGATCGCCATCGGCGTATTGTTGAAGAAGCGGGTAAAGCGCATCGCTGCGCTCGACGCCGACTGGTCGCTGTCCTCGCCGCCCTCGCGCGACATGACGATGGTGCGGCTTTCGCCGGGCGCGCCGTCACGGGTCGAGGAGACACGGTGGATCATGCGCACCGGCAGGCTCTGGCCGTTCAACTTGCGCAGGTCGAGGTCGAGCATCTTGGTCTTCTTCAGACCCGGTTCGGCCTGCACCGCCTGGACGAGCGTCAGCCCCTCGCCGGCCACCAGATCGCCGATACTTATCGAGCCCGGCTGGAACTTGGTGAGATCGATGCCGAGCCAGTCGGCAAGCGTGGCGTTGATATAGAAGATCTCGCCCTTGCGGCCGGCGGAGAAGAAGCCGGCGGGTGCGTGATCAAGATAATCAATCGCGTTCTGCAATTCCTTGAAGAAGCGCTCCTGGTCATCGCGTTCGGCAGTGATGTCGGCGATCTGCCAGAGATAGAGCGGATTGCGCTCGCTGTCTTCGAGCGGCAGCACGCGTGCCTTCAGCCGGAACCAATGGGCGCCGGAGCCGGTGGCCGCACCGGTCGCAAGCGGCTTCAGCAGGCGGAATTCCTCATGCCCCTGCTTGCCCTCGTGCAGGCCGTTGGTCAGCCGGTAGATTGCTTCCGTCGCCTCGCGATTGCGCGACAGGATCGTTTCGAGCGATTGGATGCCGGCAGCGTTCCTCGCGCCCGTGAGCGCGCCATAGGCGGCGTTGGCGTAGATGATCCGGCCCTTCCGGTCCGTGACGATCGTGCCGTCCTCATGCGCATCGAGAAAGGCACGCGCCAGTTCGTCCGGGCGCGATTGCGGCATCACCTCGATGAAGCCGATGACCGAGGACACGAGAAAGAAGATGCCGACCATGGCGAGAACGCCGAGGATGCCGAGCACGATCTCATTTTCCATCTGGTTCCGGAAGATCACGAAGGCGATGGCCGAGACGGTGAGGACGATCGCGAGCAGCACGATCCGCAGCACGGTTCCGGGCCTGACGCCACGGTCAACAACCGGCATCTGGTAGTCGCCTGACTGCCGCAATTTCGTCATCGGGTCCTCTTACGCGGCCGGCGCCGCGCGCGGCGCGGCCCAGCCCTTCCGGCCGGCATCCGCTCAAACCGCCGGGCAAAATCGGCCATAGCCGACACGCCCTCGATCATTCGGACAAGAATCATCTTTAACAATCAGAGATAACAGCAAAAAGCACCTGTGCGGAAGCATTCGAGCCAATTCACAGGGAATGTCGGCGAAGTGCTTGTCCGAGCCCGAAAAAAGCCGTCAAATACTGCCACTCGAAAGGCAGAAGGAGTTCACCCTATGATGGAAACGATCATCGCCGACAACGGCAGCCGGTTCGTCGTCGCCGCTGCAGCGGTCGCGATTGGACTTTTGTGCCTCGTGGCTGTGCTCTGGATCATGCGCAACCGTCCTTCCTCGCCATTCATCCGTGGCGGCAAGAACCGCCAGCCGCGCCTGGCCGTGCTCGATGCTGCCGCTGTGGACACCCGGCGCCGTCTCGTGCTCGTGCGCCGCGACGATGTCGAGCACCTGATCATGATCGGCGGGCCGACGGATATCGTCATCGAAAGCCGGATCGTCGCCGGCGGCGACGAGCGCCCGGCCGTCAGCGAACGCTCTGCTGTCATCGAACGCAAGGTGACCGAACCAGTGGGTGAAAGCCGTCCGGCAGTCAGGGAACCCGTTCAGCAGCCCGCGCCGTCGATGCAGGCCGCACCCGTCGTCGCGACGCCAGTTCGCCCCATCACCCGGACAGAGGAACAGCCGGTCGCTCGCGTCGAGCCGGTGGCGCCCATGCGCGTTACGGCCGAACAGCGCCCGGTGGCAGCACCTGCCCTTGCTGCAGAGCAGCGCCCTCTCGCTCGCCCTGTCGCCCAGCCCGCACCCGAGAGCCCGTCTATCACCTCCGTCGCAGCACCCGCGGTCAACGTCGATGCAGCCATGAACCGCCCTGTGGCAATGGCGCAGACTGTACAGCCGCAACCCATTCAGATGCAGCCGGCCCAGCAGCTTCAGCGCCCCGCAGCGATCATCCAGTCGCAGCCTCAGCCCCAACCGCAGCCGGCTCCTGCGACCGCCCTTTCTGATTTCGAGCGCCTTCTCGACGCGGAGATCACCGGCGACCTGCAGCGCCTGGGTCCGGCAACATCGGTCACTCCGGAAAACCGTGCGCCGGCCCATTCCGGCCGTCAGGAGCCGACGCTTGGCGCGCCTGTCGCCGACGGCGGTCATAAGGAGCCGACAATCGAAGAAGAGATGAACCGCATGCTGGCCGACATTTCCGCCGGGCGGAAGCCCTGATTGCCGCATTGGCCTGGCGGCGACGTCAGGCATCGCGACGGCAGCGAGATACTTGTCTGAGCCCAGGCATCGAAGCGAAGAGCCGCTTCGATGCTTCGGAATAAATTCGGGACAACGGAAAAAGGCGCGGTTTGACCCGCGCCTTTTTTCAGACTGTTACGAAAGCCCGAAAGCTTATTCGTCCCGGTAGACCTTTTCCCGCCGCTCGTGGCGCTCCTGCGCCTCGATCGAGAGGGTCGCGATCGGACGGGCGTCCAGTCGCTTCAGGCCGATCGGCTCGCCTGTTTCTTCGCAGTAGCCGTAGGTACCTTCGTCGAGACGCTGCAACGCCGCATCGATCTTGGAGATCAGCTTGCGCTGGCGGTCCCTGGCTCTGAGCTCGATTGCCCGATCAGTTTCGGAAGAAGCCCTGTCTGCGAGATCCGGATGATTGGCGCTCTCCTCTGCCAAGTGATCCAGTGTCTCGCGTGCCTCGCGAAGGATGTCGTTTTTCCAAGCGTTCAACTTGGCCCGGAAGTACGCCCGGTGGTTGGCATTCATGAATTCATCGTCCTCGGAAAGGACGAAGGTACTAAGATCGATCTTCTCACTCAACGCGATTCTCCTGAAGAACATCTCATTGCGGCGGTGTATAGACCTATGGAAGCTGTGATTCAAGCCTCGCAACAGACACTCAACCGTATTTTAATGTTGCTAGCGCTTCAGGCTAACTGACGAATATTTCATCAAAATTACACATCGGATCTTGATTTCCAACTTGCGCCCACCGAAGCCGCCGCCTCTGCTCGCTGAAAAGTGACAATGACGTGTTTGCGCCATTTTACCGTCCATTCACGACCGCGGCAAAGCGCAGCACCGGCAGTCCCCGAAAAAATCACGGCGGCCAGCTTGATCTTTACGGTGCGTGCGGGGAAAGGTGACGGTCTGCCGGCCGACATGAAAGCCGGCAAAATTCTACCCTGTCGCTGCAACCGGCAGGCAACGCCGGAACCGATCGATGCAAGACAGCGCCCCCAAGGCTCTCCGCCTCTACCTCCTGCGGCACGCCCGTTCCGGCTGGGCCCTGCCGGGCCAACGCGATTTCGATCGGTCGCTGGACGAGGTCGGCTACATCGATGCGGAGCGGCTTGCCCAGACGGCCGCAGACCAGGGCATCCGCCCCGACCGCATCCTCTGTTCGACGGCGGTGCGCTGCCGCGAAACGGCCGAGCCGTTCTTCCGCACGGTCAGCGAAGAGCTGGATATCCGCTACATCGATGCGCTCTACTCCGGTCCGACGAGCATCTATCTCGACCTCATCGATGCGCACCGGCATGTAAACGCGCTGATGCTCGTCGGCCACAATCCGATGATCGAACAATTGCTCTGCAACCTGGTGGGCGACGAGGCCGCCCGCGAGGCGCTTCCCGATGGATATCCGCCGGCTGGCCTGGCCATTCTGGATCTGCCGTCTGACGCCACCTCCGCCCGCCTGGTATCGCTGCTGTTGCCGACGCCATGAAGGCGCACCGTAAGAAGAATTGACACGTGCGCGTTGCGGCGCCGCAATTAGTGCCTATATCGCGGAGGCAGCCCGCAGCCGATCGTCGTTCGGCGGGCTTGACGATGCGAACGACCCCGGGAAACACGCCGCAAGAAAGACCAAGACTTGGCGCCTAACCTGACCAGCTTCAAAGACGACGCGCTGATCGCGCTCGACAACCTCACCGACCGCGCCTCCGGCCTCGTCAATCCCTCGATCCGGCTCGGCGTCACCGGCCTGTCCCGTTCGGGAAAGACCGTCTTCATCTCGTCCCTGGTGCACAATCTGCTGAACGGCGGGCGCCTGCCGGTGTTCGAGGCGGTGCGTTCGGGCCGGGTCTCGAAGGTCAGGCTCGAGCCGCAGCCCGACGATGCCGTGCCGCGTTTCCAGTATGAAGATCATATCGCAGCCCTGGTGCGCGATCGCATCTGGCCAGACTCCACGCGCGCCATCTCGCAGCTGCGCATCACCCTTGAATATGAGAGCGCCAGCGGCTGGAACCGGCTGTTCTCGCCGGGCCGGCTGTCGCTCGACATCGTCGACTATCCCGGCGAATGGCTGCTCGACCTGCCCCTGCTCGCGCAGGACTTCCGCGAGTTCAGCAACAATTCGGTGGCGCGCGCCCGTGCACCTGGCCGTGCGAAGTTGTCGGCCGAATGGCTGACGCTTGCGTCGTCGGCTGGCTCGACGGCGACCGCCGACGAAAGCAGCGCCCGCCGGCTCGCCGAGAGCTTCACCGGCTATCTCAAGGCCTGCAAGGCGGACGAACGCTCGCCCTCGACCCTGCCGCCTGGACGTTTCCTGATGCCGGGCGACCTCGAAGGTTCGCCGGCGCTCACCTTTTCGCCGCTTCCGGACCTACCCGAGGGCCGCGCACCAAAGGGTTCGCTCTGGGCCATGATGGAGCGGCGCTACGAAGCCTATAAGAAACATGTCGTCAGCCCGTTCTTTCGCGAGCATTTCGCGCGCCTGGACCGGCAGATCGTGCTCGTCGATGCCCTGCAGGCGATCAACAACGGCCCGGAGGCGCTGCTCGATCTCGAGCAGGCGTTGGCCGACGTACTTGCCTGCTTCCGTCCGGGGACCAACAGCTGGCTCTCGTCCTTGCTGACGCGACGGATCGACAAGGTGCTGATCGCAGCAACCAAGGCGGATCACCTGCATCACGAAAGCCACGACCGGCTGGAGCGCATCGCCGCGCGCCTCGTCGATCGCGCCGCCGAAAGCATCGGATTGAGCGGCGCCGGCCTCGAGGTCATGGCGCTCGCATCGGTCCGGGCCACCCGCGAAGCGACCGTCAACCACGACGGCCATGCGCTGCCGGTCATCGTCGGCACCCCGATCGCCGGCGAGAAGATCAACGGCGAAATCTTCGATGGAGAAAGGAAAACAGCGATATTTCCCGGTGACTTGCCGGAAGATCCTGAAGTTCTTTTCAAGACGATGGAGACCCGGTCCGGCGCGACGACCTATCTCGAAAGCGCTCAACCGCTGCCGGAACTCAGCTTTGTTCGCTTCCGCCCGCCACATCTTGAGGAAACCGGCGGCGGCTTGAAACTGTCGGTGCCGCATATCCGCCTCGACCGGGCCATGCAATTCCTGTTCGGAGACCGGCTCGCATGAGTGACGACAGCAACGGTCGCAGCCGCCGTCCCGGCGCCTTTTCAGTTGGCGAAGACAAGCCCGCCGAGGCCCGTCCGCAGCTGCGCGCGCGGCGCGCGCCCGCAAGTTTCGACGACAATGTGGTGCTGACACCCGATGCGGAAGACCCTTTCCGTGAGACCACGCTTGCGGTGGAGGCCCTCGCCTTGCCCGAAGCAAGTCCTCGCAAGCGCCGCCTGTCAGTTGGCAAGATCGCGACCGGCGCACTCGGCATCATCCTGTCACTGGCTGCCGGCCTCTGGGTCGACCGCCTGCTTCGCGATCTCTTCGCGCGTGCCGATTGGCTCGGTTACGCCGCACTTGCCGTCGTCGCGATCGGACTGCTGGCGCTGCTGATCGTCGTTGGCCGCGAATTTTCGGGGCTAATGCAGCTCACGGCGATCCAGAAGCTGAAAGCGGAAACGGAAGCGGCGGCCGCTTCGGCCAGTGCGAAACCCGCGCGCGCGGCGCAGGCAAAGCTCGTCCATCTGCTGGCCAGCAATCCGCGGACGGCGCGCGGGCGCACACGGCTGAAGGAAAGCGAAGGCGAGATCATCGACGGTCCGCACGTGATCGAACTCACCGAGCGCGAGCTGCTCAGCCCACTCGACCGCGAGGCGCGGCGCCTCATTCTCGCGGCTTCCAAGCGCGTGTCGATCGTCACGGCGGTCAGCCCGCGGGCGCTCGTCGACCTCGGCTACGTCCTCTACGAATCTGCCCGCCTGATCCGCGCCATGGCCGAACTTTACGGCGGTCGCCCCGGCACGCTCGGTCTGCTGCGGCTGATGCGTGACGTCATCGCTCATCTGGCCGTCACCGGCTCGATCGCCGCCGGCGACAGCCTGATCCAGCAGGTGCTCGGCCACGGGCTGGCTTCGAAGCTCTCGGCGCGCCTGGGCGAAGGCGTCATCAATGGCCTGATGACCGCACGCATCGGCATCGCCGCGATGGACCTTTGCCGCCCGATGCCGTTTCGCGCGCTGAAGCGTCCCGGGATCGGTGATTTTCTCGCCGACCTCAGCCCCGGCGCCGGACGCGTGATTGGCGAAAGCGGCGAGAAATAGCGCGGTAGCAAAACTAGATCCCCGCATACCAGTCGTAGCCGAGATCTTCCCAATAGCCGCCGCGCCCTCGACCGAAGGGCGCGAGATCGGCAACGACTTCGATCGCCTTGATGTATTTCGCCATCTTGTAACCCAGCTGGCGTTCGACCCGGACGCGCAGTGGAGCACCGTTAGCGACCGGCAAAGCCGCGCCGTTCAGGCCATAAGCGAGGATCGTTTGCGGGTGATGCGCATCGAGCATATCGATCGATTCGTAATAGGCGACCGAGCCGCCAAGGCCGAGCGGCATGCTGTCGAAGCAATGAAAGACCACGTAACGCGCCTCGGGCTTCACCCGGGCTTCATCGAGGACGCGAGTAAGGGCAACGCCGCTCCACTTGGCGATGCAGCTCCAGCCCTCGACACAGTCGTGTCGAGTGATCTGGGTGCGCGACGGCATGTTTCGCAGTTCTGCAAGCGTCAGGTGAAGCGGTCGCTCGACCAGGCCGGAAACACGAAGCCGGTATCCGGCAAAGGCGTCCTGCTTCAGCGCGAGATAGGTCGCATCACCCGGGTCGGTGGAGCCGTTCGGTCGTTGCCCCTGCCGGATCTCGCTCTCGGCAAATTCCGGCGCCAGCCGATCAGCCGGCACCAGCAGCCGCTGTGCTCGGTAAGTAATGCTGTTGGCGGATGCGAGAAAGTCGCGCACGCGACTGCCGTTGCCAACGAGGCCATCGAGCGCGTCGCACCCGGCAAGCGGCAACGACGAGGCCGTCGCCCCCGCCGCCGCCAGGAAGCGCCGGCGACTGAGGACGAACGCGCTCATGTCCTTCCTCCCCGGTCCACCGAACGCCTGATGCGATAACGCCCAGTAATCATCGACCGCATCTCGTTGATTGGACCAGCGGCAAAAACCATGGCGATGTGCACAGTGAAGAAGCCGACGAGCAGCAGCATCACGACGAAATGGATCGTGCGGGCCGTCTGCCTGCCGCCAAAGAGTTGAACCAGCCAGGGCCAGCCGGCGTCCATGCCCGGCGACATCGTCAGCCCTGTCGCGATCATGAGAGGAAAAAAGACCAGGAGAACAATGCCGTAGGAGAGTTTCTGCAAGCTGTTGTAACGCCCGTCATGTTCGAAGCGCAACCGCAGATGCGCGATGAAGGTCGCGGGCAAGGCGCGGATGTCGGCCAAAGCGGGAAGAATGTCCCGCCGCAGGTGACCGTTGATCGTGCTTGCGACCAGCCAGATGGAATAGACGACGGCAAACATCCAGGCGAAGAAGAAGTGCACGACGCGGCCGGTGGCGAGGTCCTGGTAGGACGGCAAGGTCAACCAGGCCGGAAAAGCCCGATAGGCCCGCTCCTGTTCCGGCCCGCTGACGCCCAGGACACCGGTGGTGTCAACGCTCAGCCCCAAGACTGTCGTCAGGCCGCGAACCTCGCCGCTTCGCTCGCGAACAGGTCCAATCGACAGGATGCTGTTGTCGAAGGCAAAACCCGACTGCTGCCCGACATAGAGTGCCGGGTGCGCGTTGAAGATCTGCAGGCCGCTGAGAAACAGAAAGAACAGCGCGCCGGCCCATCCCCAATGGGTAAGCCGGGTTGTCAGCCGGTGCCGCGATATCGCCAGGCTCTGCTGTGCGTTTGACGCGGTCGATTCGGAATCATGTCCTGCTATAACCATGGAAATCTCCCGTTTCCCATGGTTATACGTAGCGCGATTGGGGCAAGTTTCATGTCCCCGCACAATGCTCGCCGAAATCCGCCAACCCACTGTATTTCCTAAGCCAAAAATGCTGTGGTCAATCCGCTTTTCGGCCACAAAGAAGCCGCGCCGCGCACCGCGCAGAAACCGTCCGTTAACCATTTGCGCGCAAATGTGGCTTTCAGTTTCGGACGTTGACCCATCAAGGATCGTTTATGTTCTCGCGCCCTTCTTTGATCGCTCGCGGCGCTGCCGCCTTCGCGCTTGCAGCCACCGTCGGCCTTGCGACACCGGCTTTTTCCGGCGCCAAGGACAAGGTCTTTTTCGAGAAGGTCGCGGGCCAGTGGAAGGGCCCGGGCGAGATCGTCGCGGGCAAGTACAAGGGCACCAAGTTCACCTGCGATCTCTCGGGCGAACCGGTTGCTGGCGATGACACCGGCATCAAGCTCGACGGCTTCTGCCGCGTCGGCGTGTTCAAGCAGCCGATGTCGGCGCTGATCACACAGAAGGGCAACACCTATACCGGCAAGTTTCTCGACGGCGCCGAGGGCAAGGGCCTGGATATCATTTCCGGCAACGTCGCCAAGGACAAGGTCGTCGTCGGCATCAATCGCAAGAAGCTGAATGGCGCCATGATCGCCCGTCTGCAGGACGACCAGACGATGAACATCACCATTTCGGTCAAGGTCGAAGAAACGATGGTGCCGGTCATCGGCGTCAGCCTCAACCGCCAGATCGACGCGATCGCTGTCGGCTCCATCAAGTAACGTTCAACACCCGATTAAACGTCAAAGCCCCGGCATCGACCGGGGCTTTGTCGTCTGTGGATTACGTTGCGGTCCTGTTCAGGCGCCTGCGCGCCACCAGCTCACGTCACCATCCGCAACCTCGATGCCTGCGACGTCAGCCTGCTGCAGCCAGTCGCCGACCGGACGGCCGCCAACAGCCATGTCGGCGGCGAAATCGGCAAGCGGCATCAGTACGAAACCGCGCTCGGTCATCCTCGGATGCGGCAACTCCAGCCGCCCGCCCGCTTGCGCCACGCCCTCGAAGGTCAGCACATCGATGTCGAGCGTGCGCGGCCCCCAGCGCTCGTCGCGAACCCTCTTCATCGACCGTTCGATATCAAGGCAGGCGTCGAGCAGGGCTTCGGGCTCGAGCGTCGTGTCGACCTTGGCGCAGGCATTGTAGAACCAGGCCTGGTCCGTCTTGCCCCAGGGCGGCGTGCGATAAAGGCGCGAGACGGCCTTGATCACGCAGTCGTCGCGGGCATCGAGCAGGCGAAGCGCTTCGGCCATCGCCTTGCGGGGATCGCCGAGATTGCCGCCAAGCCCGAGTGTCGCTGCCCGCCAGCTCACCTCAGACGACATGCTCGACCGTCACTTCGACATAATCGAGCACACCCGGAACCGGCGCATTCGGCTTACGGATCGACACCTTGGCGCGCTTGATCTGCGGGAAGCGCACGCAGAGCGTCTTGGCCACTTCCAGCGCCAGCGCCTCGATCAGATAGCGGCGGCGGCCGGTGACGATGCGCTCGATCTCCTGGAAGGCGATGCCGTAATGCACGGTGTCTTCGATCGAGTCGTCGACCAGCGCCGTTCCCTGTTCGACTTCGAGCTCGGCATCGACGAAGAAGCGCTGACCAAGAAGCTCCTCCTCGTCGAAGACGCCGTGGCGCGCGAAGAAGGCGCAGTTCTTGAGGGTGATGATATAGGTCGCGCTCATGCTTCTCAGTCCCATCGGCTTTCTTGGATCGCCATGATTGCGCGGTCGAGCCGCTCAGCAGTCATGCGCGTGATTGGTAGTCACAGGTTCAGGCGGAATGCGGACGAGAAAATCTCACCTCGCTCTGGCGTGCAGCATAGCATCCGCCATCGCCAGTGCATCCTTGCTGTTTGCGACATCGTGTACGCGGAAAATTGAGGCGCCGGCAACGCGCAAAAGCGCCGTTGTCGCGGCCGTCGCCATGTCGCGATCGGCCGCCTCTCGGCCGCTGACCGCGCCGACGAAGCGCTTGCGCGACGTTCCGACCAGGAATGGCAGCTCGAAACGGTGCAACTCTGCGAAGCGCGCCATCAATTCCAGGTTCTCATCCGTGTCCTTGGCGAAGCCGAAGCCCGGATCGAGAATGATGCGATCCCGCTCCACGCCGGCAGCTGCCGCGATCTCGAGCGACCGGTCGAGAAAATGAAACTGATCGGCGATCACGTCTGCGAGTTTTTCACGGCCCCGGCCCGTATGCATGACGCAGATGCCAGCGCCGCTCTTGGCGGCGACAGTGGCAATGTCGGGTTCGCGCTGAAGGCCGTGCACATCGTTGACGATATGCGCGCCGGCGTCGACCGCAAGCTGGGCGGTCGAGGCTCTGTAAGTGTCGACGGAAATCAGCGCATCGGTATCACGGGCAAGCGCTGCGATGACAGGCAGGATCCGCGCCTGTTCTTCCTCGGCGCTGACGGGCGCCGCATCGGGGCGTGTGGATTCACCGCCGATATCGAGGATCAAGGCGCCCTCCTCCAGGCAGCGCATCCCTTGCGCCACCGCGGCAACGGCATCGATAAAACGGCCGCCATCGGAAAAAGAATCCGGGGTAACATTGACGATCGCCATCAAAACGCCACGCGGCCCCAGTTCGAGGCTGCGTCCATGCGCCAGCTTCCAGCTAAATTTCTGAAATGGATTGTAAGTCATTTTCCCTCACCATCCGCATACGGCCGGGAGCCATCGTTTTGCTGTTGCGCCGGCGCTGGCTATGCCCCAAGCTTGATCGAAGTTCAACCGAAGAGAACCACGCATTGATGTCCCGAGTACGCGTCCCGTTCAAAGTCGCCCTTCTTGCTCTCCTGGTTGCCGCCCCGCTTGGCACGGCCTCGGGCGAAACCGTGGTGAACAAGAGCTTCTCCTATTTTTCGATCGGCGGCCGGACTGCGGAAGAACTGGACAAGGCACTCTCGGCCAGCGGCCCGATGATGAAATCGACCGGCGCACGGCATCCGGGCGCGACCCGCATCAAGTTCGGCGGCTCGATCACCTATGTCAGCCGCAACGGACGCTGCGCCGTCGGCTCGGCCCGCGTCACTCTCAACACGCGCATCATTCTGCCCAAATGGAAGTATCGCCGCCAGGCCGGACGCGACCTCGCCCTCGTGTGGGACACACTGTCGAGCGACATCAAACGCCACGAGGAGCGCCACGCGGAAATCGCCCGCAATCACGCGCGGCGGATGGAGAAGATGTTCCTGGCGTTGAAGCCGCAGGACACGTGCGAAGAGATGCAGGAAAGCGTTGCCCGCGTCAGCGCAACCGCGATAGAGGCGCATGACAAGGATCAGGCTCGCTTCGACCGCACCGAAGCCGCCAACTTCGACAAGCGCATGATCCGTCTTCTGCAATACAGGCTGGAGACGCTGAAGAAAGCGCAACAGTAGATAGCAAAGCCGGAACCCAGAAGAAGAGCCTGACTATAGTCACGGCTCGGGCCATTTCAGCGGCAATACCCACAGTATTTTATTGGTGAAATATAACGATGGCTGCCGGCCGGCGACTCATCTATATTCAAACCAATGAGAGAGGGGCCGGGACAAAGACTAGCCCCACAAATTGAATAGGTTATGCGCGACGCGATTGCGGCGCGAAAAGCTTAGATGTTGCCTTTACTTTGAATTGCGCAACGTTGTTCACTTGAAAAGAAAAAGAAGAAATCGAACAGCGGAGCCGGAACGGGTTCTCCTGGCGTGTCTTGGTGCAGCAGATGTTCCCTCCCTCATCTGTATGCGATGCGCCCTCCTCGCCTCGCTTGTCCAACGACCGGCGAGGCGCTTTTTTTGTGCGGAGGCCTGAAGGAAGGGGCGTGGGACGCAGGCGTTAGGCCTGGCGCTCCGGCACGTGCACGACGAGACCGTCGAGCGCATCGCTCATCTTGATCTGACAGGAAAGCCGCGACGTCGGCCGGACGTCGTAGGCAAAGTCCAGCATGTCTTCTTCCATGGCTTCCGGAGCGCCGACGGTCTGAGCCCAGGCATCGTCGACATAGACATGACAGGTCGCACAGGCGCAGGCTCCGCCGCATTCCGCTTCGATGCCGGGAACCGAATTGCGAACGGCGTTTTCCATGACCGTCGAGCCGTTCTCGACATCAAGTTCGTGGCGCGCGCCATCAAAGGCAACGATCGTAAGTTTTGTCATGTCTCTTTCCGGAATGAACTGGTGGATTGGCCGGGCGCAAGGCCTGTTGAGAAAAGAACCCCGCGGGCGCAAATTCAGGGAAAGTTCTTCCAACAAATCGGCCGGCCAGTCAACAACGGCCGTCATTCTGTGCGTCGCCGCAGATCGCGCCGGTAGCAATGGCTGCCGGCACGGCGCCCTCTATGCGAGGCGCGGGCATCGTGCGACAGACAGGGGTCGGTTAGGCCCCCTGTCTGCTCGGGAGCCGCTAGCGGCAGAGCTTCAGAATGAAGAGCTCGGCTTCGAGCACGGCCGATGCGAGCTGGTCGCAGAGCGAGGCTTCGGCCGGATTGTGTTCGATCGCGCCGGCAACGCTTGCAACGTCGACGGCACCAACAGCAAGGGCTGCGCCCTTTAGCCGGTGGGCTGCCTGGGCACGGGGCGTGCCCTCGCCTTCGGCGATTTCCTTCAAGACCTGGCGCGCCTGGCGCGCAAAGAGTTGCAGCACTTCGATTTCGAGCGCCTTGTCACCCATCGTCTGGACGGCGAGGTGAGCAAAGTCGATCGGCTTTTTGCCTGACGCAGAAGAGTTTCCCGGACTATCCGGGGCTTCAAAGGCAATCCTGAGGGCCGCCATGAGCCAATTTCCCTATTGTTTGTTTGATGTTGGCCTGTTTCCGGCATCGCTTCATCGGGAGCGGTGCCGCCGCCCGCACTGTTCAGACTTCCATCTTCGGCGGGCTCCGGCACCTATTGGCTCAAATCCGGGCGCAATATAGGCAGTATTTTGGGAAAATGGTTAACGTCCGTTAAACTCTCTGATTTCCTTATCTTTTCCGGCTTTTAGACCTGCATTGCATTAAGATTTCATTAGGATTTTAATCAACCCCAAGCGCTCTTAATTGTAAGAACCCAGCTAATGTGTCACTACGATACGCTTAGGAACGGACCCGCGTACGAAAATGGCAACCGTTCCGGTGGATAAGCTCGACGCGTGGTCCCATTCGGCCACAAATGCGACTATCCGTCGAGGCAATGCAGTGGGTGATCAGTAGGGTATTGCGTAGATCCGATGCGCGTATCTTGCCGTCACCGCCCATGAGGAAGAGACCCTGCCCGCTAACGGGCCAGAGGCGCTTTCCGTTCTGGGCAAAAGGTAATGAGGCGTATCCCTATGGCGACGAAAAAGAGCAATGAGTCGATCGACGAAAAGGCGTTCCAGGCTCTGGAAGCTGCCCTGAAGATTGATTTCGACGAGCTTGCATCGAGCCCGAATGACAAGACTTCCTTGGATGATCCGGAGGAAAATGTGTCTCAGCCCACCAATCAGGCGGCGACGCCCGATCAGAATAAGAAAGCACGGCCCCAGCCGGAACAGTCCCGCGGGGCGCGTGCTGCAGAAGCGGCCAAGACGCTCGCTCCGGAACCTGCGCCCAAGTCCCCGTCCCTTTCCGCCGCCAACGACGATGGTCGCCGTTCGCCGGCTGCGATGCTGCGTGCGCTCGACGTGCGCTCCAATCGCGCCGCGATCCGCGTTGCTGCGCTGGTGTCCGTCATCTGGGCGGTTGCCGGCCTCGGTGTCGCCAACCTTCTTTACGGGCCGCAGATCTGGCAGATCCGTTCGCTGAGCGACCTTGCCGCCACCCCTGGCGCCGTCGGCGTCGCGATCGGCATCGTGCTGCCGATCATGCTCTTCTTCTCCTTTGCCATCATGATCGCCCGCGCGCAGGAACTGCGCAACGCAGCGCGCTCGATGGCGGAAGTCGCCCTGCGCCTTGCCGAGCCGGAAACGGCTGCTGCCGATCGCGTCATGACGGTCGGCCAGGCCGTCCGTCGCGAAGTCTCGGCGATGAACGAAGGCATCGAACGCACGATTGCCCGCGCCACCGAACTCGAAACGCTGGTTCATTCCGAGGTCAACGCGCTCGAACGCAGCTACAGCGAAAACGAACTGCGCGTGCGCACCCTGGTGCAGGAACTCGGGCTTGAGCGCGAAGCCATCATCGGCCATTCGGAGCGTATCCGTTCGGCCATCTCCGGTGCGCATGGCAAGCTGAAGGACGACCTGGAACAGGCGAGCGAAGACATCGCTTCGCGCATTGCAATTTCGGGCGAAGCCTTTGCCTCGCTGATCGACACCCGCGCGGCTGCCCTCAGCGAGAAATCGGACGGCGCCTTGCAGTCGATCGGCAGCATGCTGACGACCCGCACCGATGCGCTGCTTTCGGGCCTGACCGCTGCCGGCCTCGGTCTCAGCACTGAATTTGACACCCGGCTTGACCAGCTCAGCGACACGCTGACGAAGCGCGGCGAAGACCTGCTCAGCCAGTTCGAAACGCGCGCCTCCTCGCTTGACGCCAGCACCGAGAAGCTGAATGCGGCGCTCAACGAACGCGCCCGCCAGCTCAACGAAACACTGATCGCCCGCACCCGCGACCTCAACGAAAGCCTGAGCGTCGGCCAGCACGCCATCACCGGTGGCCTCGACCACGTGCTCGCCTCGCTCAACGCCACGCTCGACGAAAAGGGCGCGAGCTTCCGCCAGAGCCTGCGCTCCAGCGCCGACGACGCGATCATGGACCTCGACCTTCGCGGCGGCTTCTTTGAAGAGAAGCTGCAGACGACCGTCGGCCAGCTCGCAACCGCCTTCGACGAGCGGTTCCACGAGTTTGCCTCCGCCTTCGACAAGCGTGCGAGCCTGCTCGACACCAAGCTCATGGAAAGCCTGCACCGCATCAACGAGACCGTCTCCGGCGGTTCGGAAGCGATCGGCGGCGCACTCGACAGCAGCATCGAGAAGATCGGCTCGGCCCTTTCCGACCAGTCGCTGACGCTTGCGACCACGCTCGGCGCGACCCAGGACTTCATCGAAGAGACGATTGCGAGCCGTACCACGGAACTCGGCAACATGATCGGCGATGCGCACACCCGCATCGACAGCGTGCTCTCCGAAAAGACCAGCGGCCTCATGGGTGCCCTCACCCAGGCACAGGACCGCATCGAAAACGGCTTCGGCCAGCGTGCGGACGCACTTTCGAGCGCACTGACGACGAGCGAACAGCGCCTGACCGAAGGTCTCGACAGCCGTACCGCTGCCTTCGTCGACGGCCTGCAGGCCGCGCACGCCCGCATCGAGCAGACCCTGCACGGCTCGACCGACGAGATCACCAGCGCGATCGCTGCCAGCCAGCACCGCCTCGATAACACCCTGTCGGAACGCACGCTCGCGCTTTCGACGATCCTCTCCATGGGCGCAGACTCGATCGACACCGCCGTCAGCGGCACGGCCGACCGGCTGGAGCGCGTTCTTTCCGAACGCGGCGAAGCGATCTCCGACGCGCTCACCAACCAGACGACGGCGCTTGACGGCGTACTCGCCGAGCGCGCCGCCGCCATCACCTCGACGATGTCGTCGCGTGCCAACGAGATGGCCAATACGCTGAGCCGTCACGCCGAAGACGTGGCCGACAGCCTGACCTTCCGGGCAACCGCCGTCGCCGAAACCATGACCGACCGTGTCGGTGATATCGAGCAGAAGCTCTCCGAGAGCGTCAACACGATCGCAGAAAACCTCGGCGGCCGCGTCAGCCTGATCTCCGATACGCTCACCCAGACGAGTGCCCGCATCGCCGAGGATCTGAGCGGCCGTGTCAGCAAGATCTCCGATACGCTGACCGAGACCAGCGCGCACATCGCCGATGCGCTGACGGCGCGCACCACCGAAGCGACCGCGTCGCTTGCCGGAAAGGCAGCGGAAATCGAGGAGACGCTGAGCGGCCGCGCCGAGCACCTGCGCGATACGCTCTCGTCCACGCACGAGCAGATCCGCGTCACGCTCGACGACCGCATCAACGCCATCAACCTTGCCGTCGGCCAGGGCCGCGAGCAGCTCGAAGGCATGCTTGCCGATCAGTCGACCGCGATCGCCACGACGCTCGCCACCAGCGCCGGCATGCTGGAAATGTCGCTCGAAGAACGCCAGTCGGCACTCGCCGGCGCCATCGACCGCAGCGGCGAAGTGCTCGACAGCCGTATGCGCTCGACCACGGGCCATATTGCCGAGCGCCTGGCCGAAACCGCCAACCAGATCAGCCTGGCGGCCGACAGCCTCACCAACCGCGTTGACCTGTCGATCAACGGCCTCAACGATCGCCTTGACGATACCGGCATGCGCGTTGAAACCAGCCTCGGCGCACTCGAAGAGCGCATGCGCGAGAGCGCCGGCAACATCAGCTCGATCGTCGACGAAACCGGCATGCATCTCGAGACCCGCGTTGGCGTCCTCGAAGACCGTATTCGTGGCACCGTCGGCAATGTCGGCGCCGTGGTCGACGACACCGGCGCACGGATCGAGAGCAATCTCGGTGCCCTCGAAAACCGCATTCGCGGCAGCGTCACCAATGTCGGCTCCGTCGTTGATGATGCGGCGGCCCGTGTCGAAGGTGGCCTCAGCGCGCTCGAAGACCGTATCCGTGGCAGCGTCAGCGGCGTCAACGCGATCGTCGGCGAGACCGGTGCACTGATCGAAAACAGCCTCGGCGTCCTTCAGGACCGCATCCGCGGCAGCGTCAACGACGTCAACACCCTGGTCGACGATACCGGCCTGCGCCTGGAAGTCAGCCTCAGCTCGCTGGAAGATCGGGTCCGCGACAGCGTCGGCAGCGTCAACCAGATCGTCGACGGCGCCGGACAGCGGATCGCCGACAGCCTTGGTGACCGCGCTGGCGACATCGACCGCATGAGCGAAGTTGCGGCAACCCGGATCACCGGCGCCATCGAGTCCGGTGCGGAACGCATCGCCGAACGCCTCGGCACCATGGATCGTGCCCTCAACATCGGCCTAGATAACGTCAACCGCACGATCGAGGGCAAGGCGGCCGTTCTGGTCACCAGCCTGCGCGGCGCCGTTCACGAGGCAACGCAGGATATCGACGCTGAAGCCAATCGCCTGGAAGGCAAGACGTCCGACATCGTCGCCAATCTGCGCAGCGCAGTCGGCGGCGTGGCTGAGGACTTCGATGCCGAAGCCGTGCGCCTGGAAGACAAGGCAGCCGGTCTCGCAAACACGCTCCGCAGCGCCGTTGGCGATGTCGCGCAGGAACTCGACGCAGAAACGCTGCGCATGGAAGACAAGGCTGCCGGCCTCGTCAACACGCTTCGCAGCGCCGTTGGCGACGTCGCCCAGGAACTCGACGCAGAGGCACTGCGCATGGAAGACAAGGCCGCCGGCCTTGTGAACAGCCTGCGCGGCGCCATCAGCGGTGCAGCTCAGGAAATCGACGCGGAAGCTGTCCGCTCGGCCGGGCTGCTGTCGAAGGCAGGCGACGATTTCGCCTCCGCACTTGCCGCTCGCCAGGCAGACTTCGCCAACACGATCGACCAGACGGCAGCCGCCACCGCCGCGCGCCACGCCGAGCTTGCCAACTCGATCGAGCAGAAGGCGGCAGCGACCGCTGCACGTCATGCCGAGCTTGCCCGCTCGATCGCCGACGCGGCCGACACCGCAAGCGCACGGCTGGCCGCAACGCACAGCCAGATCGCCAACCACGCCGACAACATCCACCAGGGCCTCAGCAATACGGAGAAGGCGCTGGAAGCCCGTGGCGAAGCAATCCGCACCACGCTCGACGAGCGCACCCGCGAACTCAACTCGATGCTCGCCGGCCGCTCGATGGAGCTCTCGCGCCTGATCGACGAGCAGGCACGCCCTGTCATCGACCAGTATGCCGCCACCGGCCGCGAGGCAGCCGAGCGCATCGCTGCGGTGACACAGGAAAGCGCCGACCGCCTGCGTGCGGAAAACGCCGCCCTCGTCAACGCCATCGCCGAGCGCACGGGCGAGACGCTGAACGCGATCTCCTACCGCGCCGAAGAGACGGCAAAGGCGATGAAGATGGTCGAAAACCGTCTGCAGTCGACCGCCCTTGGCCTGATCGACCAGCTCGCCAACAACAATGCGGCCATTGCCACGGTCATCGACCAGGCGAGCAGCAACCTCGGCGAAATGGACCAGCGTCTGGAATCGACGATCGCCCGCGTGTCGGAATCGACCCGTCAGGCCTCCGACATGCTGTCGACCTCCACCCGCCTCATCGAAGGCAAGGTCGACAAGCTCTCCGATATCTCCGCCTCGACCCTGTCGCAGATCGGCGGCATTGTCGGCCGGTTCGAAGACCACTCGCGCGTTCTCGGCCAGGCCTCCGACCTGCTCGGCGCGGCCCAGTCGAACCTCGTCAGCACGCTCGAGGAACGCCAGGATGCGCTTCGCACCCTGTCGGTCGGCCTCGTCCAGCGCTCGGAAGAGATCGAACGCACGATGCGTGCGCTCGAAGGCTTCGTCGACGGCGCCTTCCAGCGGGCCGAAGAACGCTCGGGCCACGTTGCCGGAAACCTGCGCAGCGGCATCCAGCAGTCCTTCGCCGATGTCGGTCGCCTGCTGACGAGCGCCGAACAGCGCGCGGCGGAAGCTGCTGAATCGATGCGCAACACGCTCGCCCAGGCCGGTGACGAAGCCGGCGCCTCGGTCGAGCAGGTCTTCAGCCGTGCCGAAGAGCGTTCGCGCCAGATCGCCAACACGCTTCGCTCGGGCGTCGAGACCTCGTTTGCCGACGTCAACAAGACGCTCTCCTCCGTCGAAGGCCGTGCGCTCGGCGCATCGGAAGCCCTTCGCCAGGCGATCGCCAAGGTCGGTGAAGATGCCGGTGCCTCGATCGAGGGTGCCTTTGCCAATGCCGAGGAGCGCTCCAAGGAAGTCGCCTCGCGTCTGCGCGGCAGCGTTGCGGCCTCGGTGTCCGACATCGAGCGCATGCTTGCCGAAAGCGGCAAGAAGTCCGATGGCGTCGCAGACCAGCTGCGTGACGCCGTTCGCGTCGCAATCGACGAGGCGATCGGCCGCTTCAGCGGCGCGACTGACGAGATCCGTCGCTCGGCTGGCGAGATCCGCAAGGAACTCGACATGACCCGCGAAGAGCTGAAGCGCGGCGCCTTCGACCTGCCGGAAGAAGCCAAGGAAAATGCGGCCGTCATGCGCCGTGCCGTCGGCGAGCAGATCAAGGCGCTGCAGGAACTGTCCGACATCATCGGCAAGTCCTCGACGCAGCTCGAAGTGGCCCAGCCGCTGCGCCAGCAGCCGGCCGCCGCTCCGGTCGCCCGTCCGGTGCAGCAGCAGGCAGCCCCGCAGCCGCAACCGGTCGCACAGCCGCAGCCCCAGCCGGTGGCACAGCAGCCTGTAGCGCAGCAGCCCGTCATCGAGCAGCCGCGCCGTCAGGAACCGGCACCGGCGCTGCGCGGCAGCCTCGGTATCGAGCAGCCCGCCGTTCGCCAGCCGGCGCCGACGCAGGCTGTGAGCAACGAGGTCGCCGAAGGTGGTGGCTGGATGCGTGACCTGCTCCGTGCGGCGTCGCGCGAAGAAGCACCCTCGCCCGCGCCGCAGCGTCCGGCCGAGGCTCAGCCGACGGCACGGGCCGGCGACAGCCGCAACCCGCGCCACGTGGTTGAATCGCTGAACTCGCTTTCGGTCGATATCGCCCGCGCCATCGATCATGATGCGTCGGTCGATCTGTGGCGCCGCTACCAGCGCGGCGAGCGCGACGTCTTTACGCGTCGCCTCTACACGCTGAAGGGCCAGCAGACCTTCGACGAGATCAAGCGCAAGTACGACCGCGAGCCGGAATTCCGCACCGCTGTCGATCGCTACATCGCAGATTTCGAGAAGCTGCTCGCAGATGTCGCCCGCAACGACCCGGACAAGCGCATCACCCAGACCTACCTGACGTCGGATACCGGCAAGGTCTATACGATGCTCGCCCACGCCGCCGGTCGCTTCAGCTAAGCGAGCCCGGATAGAAACAATCAAAACGGCCCCGTCTTGCGACGGGGCCGTTTTCGTTTGCAGGGATATCAGAGAAGAAAAGCGACGGATCACTTCCGCTAAGATACTGGCGATCCCTTATGATGCAGAGCGCTCCTTAAGGCGCTCCCGGCACGCGTACGACCGGACTCTGCCCCTTGTCGCAAGTTCGAGCCACTACCCGCTAATCACGGCTGCGCGAAGGGGATTTGGGTTCGTAGGCGGGTGTCGTGAACAACGGGCTGTCGACATGCTTTAGCCGCGCCTGGCGACGCGTGCTGACTGGACCGGCTCAACGCAGTGGCGAACAGCCGCCGACATCGGCGGGCTTGACCCGGCCCGCCTGCAGATCCTTCAGGTAAGGCTTGTTCGGGTCCGGTCCGCCGAGCGCGCCGTCGTAGGTCGCACGGTCGATCTTGAGCATGCGGCCGCTTGCGGTGCGCGGCGGCAATCAAGGTGAGATTCAGCGTCAATCAGGATGAGACTCGGCGGCGGGGGTGTGACGAAGGGAGGGCGTAGCCCGACCGGAGTTACACTCCCGCCGCGGCGCAATTTTTAGGCGTCTCATGATCGCGGTCGGCCCGCTACGGTGGCGGTTTTCTGGAATGGAGAACCACCTTTGTGCCGGGTCGCCATGTAACCGATCATCAGATGAGATTATTCATGAAGTATCGACAAACGCATTCTGTTGAGGTCGCCGCCGCGAAGGCGTCGATCAGCCGGGCGACGGCATTCCGCATCGAGAAAGAGCAGCGCCTTCCGTCGCAGAACAAGCCGCCGCGCGGTCGGCGTCGCCCCGATCCGCTTGAGCATATCTTTGATGCGGAGGTTGTTCCGCTTCTCAAGGCCGCTCCCGGCATTCGTGCGGTCGCCGTTTACGACGAGATGCTGCGACGTCATCCGGAACTGCCCGAAGGCATTCGCCGCACACTTGAGCGGCGCATTCGGTCCTGGCGGGCCGTTCACGGTGAGGCACAGGAGGTGATCTTTCGCCAGACGCACGAACCCGGCCGGTTGGGGCTGTCGGATTTTACCGACATGGGCAGCCTCAGCGTGACGATCGCCGGCCAGCCGCTCGACCATCTGCTTTATCACTTCCGGCTGGTTTGGTCGGGCTTCGAACACGCCCATGTCATCCTTGGCGGCGAAAGCTTCGTCGCCTTGGCGGAGGGCCTGCAGAACGCCCTGTGGTCGGTCGGCGGTTCGCCGCTCTATCACCGCAGCGACAGCCTGTCGGCCGCCTTCCGCAACCTCGATGCCGATGCCAAGGTCGATCTCACCAACCGCTATGAGGACCTGTGCGCTCATTACCGGATGACGCCAACCCGTAACAACAAGGGCATCGCCCACGAGAACGGTTCGATCGAAAGTTCCCACGGCCATCTCAAGAGCGCCGTCCGCGATGCACTCCTGATGCGCGGCACCCGAGACTTCAACGATCTCCGCTCCTACCGCGCCTTCATCGACGAGATCGTCAGCCGCCGCAATGCCGCGCATGGCAAGCGCATCGATGCCGAGCGCCCGCATCTGCAGGCACTTCCCGCTCGCCGCACCACCGACTTCGAGGAGGTGGTCGTCACCGTGTCGCGCACCGGCGGCTTCGCCTTGCGCAAAGTCTTCTACACCGTCCCCTCCCGTTTGATCGGCCATCGGCTGCGTGTGCGTTTGTTTGACGATCGTCTCGACGTCTTCATCGGCGGCACGCATCTGCTGACGTTGCCGCGAGGTCGCGCCCATGCGAGCGGCAAGCACGATCAGGTCGTCAACTATCACCACGTCATTCATTCCCTGCGCAAAAAGCCGATGGCGCTTCTCAACCTGGTCTATCGCGACAAGCTCTTCCCTCGGCCGGAATACCGAAGGGCTTTCGACACTCTCATCGAGCAACTGCCTGACCGGCAGGCTTGCAAGGTCACCGTCGAACTGCTGGCCCTGGCTCATGATCGTGGTTGCGAGCGTGAACTGGCCGAGGAGCTTGCCAGAACGCTCGACGCCCGCAAACTGCCCGACCTGATGGCCTTGAGAGCCATCTTCGGCCCGGACCCGGATCAGTTGCCGACCGTTCATGTGCAGCTCGCATCGCTCAATAGCTATGAAGCCCTGATGGGGCCTGCTTATGCGGGAGAGGCCGCATGAAAAATGTCCACAACACCATCGACGAAGCCCGCCTCGGCATCATGCTCAATGACCTGAGGCTGCCGACAATCAAAACGCTGTGGCCGCAATTTGCCGAACAGGCCGATCGTGAAGGGTGGCCCGCGGCTCGCTTCCTCTCCGCTATCGCCGAACACGAGCTGGCTGAACGGGCGCATCGCAGGATCGAACGTCACCTCGCCGAGGCGCATCTGCCGCCCGGAAAGACCCTCGAGAGCTTCGCTTTCGACGCTGTGCCCATGGTCTCCAAGGCGCAGGTCATGGCCATTGCCGCCGGCGATAGCTGGCTCGCCAAAGGTGCCAATATCCTGTTGTTCGGCCCGCCCGGAGGCGGAAAGAGCCATCTCGCCGCAGCCATTGGCCTCGCACTGATCGAGAACGGTTGGCGAGTGCTGTTCACGCGCACGACCGACCTCGTTCAGAAGCTGCAGGTCGCACGGCGTGAGCTCCAGCTCGAATCCGCCATCGCAAAGCTCGACAAGTTCGATCTGCTCATCCTCGACGATCTGGCCTACGTCACCAAGGACCAGGCCGAAACCAGCGTGCTCTTCGAACTCATCTCCGCAAGATATGAGCGGCGTTCCATCATGATCACCGCCAATCAGCCCTTCGGGGAATGGAACCGCGTCTTTCCGGACCCGGCCATGACGCTTGCGGCGGTGGACCGACTTGTTCATCACGCAACGATCTTCGAAATGAACGTCGAAAGCTATCGGCGACGTTCCGCCATGGAAGCCAAACGCCAGCGCGGCAGACCTGCCGCCTTCGCGACAATTAAAAGTGCTTCCCAGATTGTCGCGGAGCGGCAATCAGAACACGACGAGACTCTTGCCAGCGACAATCAGCATGATACTTTCATCCCGACCGCGACATAAGAGTCTCATCCAGATTGTCGCCGCCGTCTCATCCTGATCGCCGCGCTATACTTGCGGTGAAGCTCACCATCTCCTTCTTGTTGACATAGGCAGAAGCGACGTTCAGCCGGCAAAAGAACGTCTTCTCTCCGTTGCCGACCACCCAGCCCCAGGCGCCGGACTTGCCCCTGGAGAGCTTGCCGGTGGCGTAGCCTTGCTTGGTGAGCGTCGCGTAACTCTCGGCCTGTGCAATACCGGGAACAAAGGCAAGAGCTACCACGGCGACCACCGCCAGGCGTTTGAAAGAAATAGACATCGAGATTCACCCCTCTGAAGAAACAATAACGCAGCCTTCTAGGCGGGCGCCAACGGTCTATGCAACCATAACATGCAGTCGTCCTTAACGGCATCCGGACGGCCAGACACTCTGCCAGCCAGACAGGTGGAACGCAGGAATGAATGTTGACATCATCACGCTCTGCATCTGAAGTTCGTCCGATGGATAGGGAGCTGCCTTGCACGACACAGCCGATTGAAATCTGCGATTGGTCCTCCGATTGGGCGGAGCGGTTTGCCACCAAGGCGAAGACGATCCGCCAGGTTTTGGGCGATCATGCCTTGCGTATCGACCATATCGGCTCCACCGCAATCCGTGGTCTGGCTGCCAAGCCGATCATCGATGTTCAGATTTCCGTTGCCGATCTGGAGTCCCTCGACGTGCTGGCGGAAAAAATGGCGGCGATCGGCTACCTGTGGCGGCCGCAGAATACCGATCTGGCGAAACGCTACTTTCGTGAGCGCCCTGGCGACGAACGCACGCACATCCACGTGCGCCGAGCGGGAAGCTGGCAGGAACAATGGTCGCTGCTGTTTCGCGACTACATGCGCGCCCATGCCGAGGAACACGGCCCATACGTCGAGCTGAAGCGGGCATTGGCAAGCCGACATCGCCACGACCGGGCAGCCTATACCGAGGGCAAGTCGGAACACTTGTGGCAGGTCATTCGACGCGCGGATCGGTGGGCTGCGGCAAGCGGCTGGAGACCAGGTCCTTCCGATGCGTAGGCCGGTCTTCCGCTGCCCGGCACAGCCTTAATCCGAGATCGGTGCGGTGGCCAATGATCGGCCGAATACGGTAGCTGCTGTCTGCATCGCAAGCCTGTCCTGCGAGCGACTGGTGTTTAGCCGCCTGCCCTTCGCCAAAGGAATGCGTGAAGCATCGCGAACTTGCTGCAGGTCCGGCCAAATTCCTCGCCCAAGGTCAACGGTGTCGGGATGCACGGTGGCAAACGAAAAAGGCCCCGGACGAACCGGGGCCTTTTTCGTTGGGTCTTGGTCGTACCGGCCTGAGCCGGAGCCGATCAATGTTCCTTGTTGGCGTAGACCGACTTCTTGGTGAGGTACACCAGGCCGGTGAAGATCAGCAGGAACACCATGACCATGAAGCCGGTGCGCTTGCGCTCTTCGAGGTGCGGCTCGGCGGCCCACATCAGGAACGCCGAAACGTCCTTTGCGTACTGGTCGACCGTCTGCGGCGTGCCATCGTCATAGGTGACCTGGTCGGCGGAGATCGGCTGAGCCATCGCCAGCGCGGCAGCGTTGGCGAAGTACGGGTTGTAGTGCGTGCCTTCAGCCACTTCGACGCCCTGCGGCGGATCCTGGTAGCCGGTCAGCAGCGCGTGGATGTAGTCCGGGCCGCCTTCCTGGTAGGGCCAGAACATGTCGAAGATGAACTGCGGGAAGCCGCGCTCGATGCCGCGAGCCTTGGCGATCAGCGAGAAGTCCGGTGGAGCTGCACCGTTGTTCGATGCGGCAGCCGCTTCCTTGTTCGCGTAAGGCGACGGGAAGTGGTCGGAGGCGACAGCCTTGCGGGTGAACATCTCGCCGTCGGCGTTCGGGCCGTCCTGAACTTCGTAGTTCGCCGCAAAGGCCTTTACCTGGCCTTCCGAATAGCCCAGGCCTTCCAGCGTGCGGAAGGACACCAGGTTCATCGAGTGGCAGGCAGAACAGACTTCGGCGTAGACCTTCAGGCCGCGCTGAAGCTGACCCTTGTCGTAGTGACCGAAGGGACCGGCAAAGCTCCAGTCCTGCTGTTCCGGCTTGTGGATCGGATAGTGGGGCGTACCGCCGCCATGCTCCTCGCCGCCCTTCGCCTCTTCGGCAACAGCCGTACCGAGACCGAGACCAGCGACGACAGCGAGTGACAGAATGCCTGTAACAAGCTTTTTCATTGTTGTGGGTTCCTTATCAATCGCTGTTCTGATCAGGCGCGCGCGGCAGCCGGCTGCGCCTTGGCATTCTGCTTTTCCAGCACCGCTTCGGTGATGGAGTTCGGAATGCGCTTCGGCGTCTCGATCAGACCGAGGACCGGCAAGATGACGAGGAAGAAGCCGAAGTAGTACAGCGTGCCGATCTGCGACATCACGACGTACAGGCCTTCCGCCGGACGCGAGCCGAGCCAGCCGAGCAGGATGGCGTTGGCCACGAAGACCCAGAAGAACAGCTTGTACCACGGACGGTAGACGGCCGAGCGGACCTTGGACGTGTCGAGCCAGGGCAGGAAGAACAGGATGATGATCGAGCCGAACATCACCAGAACGCCGCCGAGCTTGGAGTCGATCGGGCCGACATTGAAGGTGATGGCGCGCAGCATCGCGTAGAACGGCAGGTAGTACCATTCCGGAACGATGTGAGCGGGCGTCTTCAGCGCGTCAGCCGGAATGTAGTTGTCCGGGTGGCCGAGGAAGTTCGGCTGGTAGAAGACGAACCAGGCATAGATGATCAGGAAGACGGAAACGCCGAGCGCATCCTTCAGCGTCGCATAGGGCGTGAAGGGCACGGTGTCGGTCTTGGACTTGACTTCAACGCCGGTCGGGTTGGTCTGACCCGTTACGTGCAGCGCCCAGATGTGCAGGACGACGACGCCGGCGATCATGAAGGGCAGCAGGTAGTGCAGCGAGAAGAAGCGGTTCAGCGTCGGCTGATCAACGGCGAAGCCGCCGAGCAGGAACTGCTGGATCCACTCACCCACCAGCGGGAAGGCGGTGAAGAAGCCGGTGATAACGGTCGCGCCCCAGAAGGACATCTGACCCCAGGGCAGAACGTAGCCCATGAAGCCGGTCGCCATCATCAGGAGGTAGATGACCACGCCGAGGATCCAGAGGATTTCGCGCGGAGCCTTGTACGAGCCGTAGTAGAGACCACGGGCGATGTGCAGGTAGACGGCGATGAAGAAGAAGGATGCGCCGTTGGCGTGCATGTAGCGCAGCAGCCATCCGTGATTGACGTCGCGCATGATCTTCTCGACCGAGTTAAAGGCGACGGTCGTTTCAGCGGCGTAGTGCATGGCCAGCACGATACCGGTCAGGATCTGTACGATCAGCATGACCGAGAGCATGGCACCGAAGGTGTAGGCGTAGTTCAGGTTCCGGGGAACCGGGTAGCTGATGAAGCTATCGTGAACGAGACGCGGCAACGGCAGACGGGAATCAACCCATTTCTCAATGCCAGTCGTCGGCGTGTAGGTTGAATGTTCAGCACTCATTATCAGTAGTCCCCTCAACCGATCTTGATAACTGTGTCGGATACGAACGAGAAGGTCGGCACGTGAAGGTTCTCCGGCGCCGGACCCTTACGGATGCGGCCGGCCGTATCGTAGTGCGAACCGTGGCAGGGACAGAACCAGCCACCGAAATCACCGGCCTGGCCAAGCGGCACGCAACCGAGATGGGTGCAGGAACCGATCATGACGATCCAGTTTTCCTTGCCTTCGCCGGCGGAACGATCGAGGTCGCTCGCGGAAGCGTCGGCCGGAAGGTTGGCGTTGCGCGCAACCTGGTCCTTAAGCTCGTCCAGCTTGACGGCCTTTGCCTCCTCGACTTCCTTCTCCGTACGGTTGCGGATGAAGATCGGCTTGCCGCGCCATTTCGCCGTCAGCGACATACCGGGCTGAAGGCTCGATACGTCAACCTCGATCGAGGCGAGCGCGAGCGTCGATGCGTCCGGACGCATCTGGTCGATGAACGGCCAGGCGACGGCACCAGCGCCGACGACGCCTGCCATACCGGTAGCCAGATAAAGGAAGTCGCGGCGAGTGGGCTCGCCCAAGGCCTCGCTTGAAGTGTCGTGTTCGCTCACGGCTAAACCATCCTCTCACGCAATATTGCGGAAACCGCATCCGCCCCCGGCGAAATTCCTGCCCCTTGCGGTTTGATCCAGGTCAAGGAACCACGCCCTATTCATAGTGCTGTCGCCCCATCGCCTTGCGGTTGCAAATGCGACATCGGCACAGAATCCGAAAAGAATCGGCGCGCGCACAGCACGCAGAATCCCCGTCAATCCGGCGCGTTCTATGCTTGATCGCAAATTATGTCCAGCCTTGACAAGGGCATGTGGGCAGATTGTCGCGGGGAAAAGCGCGGCCAATTGGCACAAGGACTTGACGGCCATCAGTTGGGCGGAATTTACGCCCGCCGGATGGGCTTGAAGGCGTCCGTAAAGCGCCCTACTCCGCCGCCTCTTCCCGGGCGAGAAATCCGCCGGACTGGCGTGACCAGAGCCCGGCGTAAAGCCCGCCGCGGGCGACAAGTTCGGCGTGCGTTCCCTGTTCGACGATCCGCCCCTTGTCCATCACCACCAGCCGGTCGAGCGCGGCGATCGTCGACAGCCGATGCGCGATCGCGAGCACCGTCTTGCCCTGCATCAGGCGGTCGAGATTGGACTGGATCGCCGCTTCGACTTCGGAATCGAGCGCCGAGGTCGCCTCGTCGAGCACGAGGATCGGCGCATCCTTCAGCATCACCCGGGCGATCGCGATGCGCTGCCGCTGTCCGCCCGAAAGCTTGACGCCGCGCTCGCCCACATGGGCGTCGAGCCCCTTGTGGCCGCGCTGGTCCTGAAGGTCGGCGATGAAGTCGTAGGCTTCGGCTTTCCGCGCCGCAGCGATCAGTTGCTCCTCGTTCGCGTCGGGACGGCCGAAGAGGATGTTGTCGCGGATCGAGCGATGCAGAAGTGAAGTATCCTGGCTGACCATGCCGACCTGGGCGCGCAGCGACTCTTGCCTGACGGACGCGATATCCTGGCCGTCGATCAGGATGCGCCCGCTTTCAAGATCGTAGAAGCGCAGCAGCAGGTTGACGAGCGTCGACTTGCCGGCGCCCGAGCGACCGACGATGCCCACCTTCTCGCCCGGGCGCACCACGAGCGAGAAATCGTCGATGACGCGGTCGCCCTTGCCGTAGTGGAAGCGGACGTGCTCGAAGCGGATTTCCGGCTTGCTCACGGCCAGTTCCGTCGCGTCGGGCCGATCGACGAGACCGATCGGCTGAGAGACCAGTTCGGCCGAGTTCTGGATCGTGCCGATGTTGCGCATGATCGAGTTGAACTGCGTCATCATGCGGCCAAGCAGCATGTTGAGCCGGAGCACCAGTGCCAGCGTGAAGGCGACCGCGCCGGAACTGATCGAGCCTGCGAGCCAGAGATGGATGGCGTAGACCGCGATCGCCGTGATCATCAGGCCGGAAAGCAGTGCCAGCGAGGCGCGCACGGCCGTCAAGAGCCGCGTGAACGGGATGACCGCGCGCTGGAACCGGTCGAAGCCGCCGCGGATATAGCGGTCGTTCTCCTCGTCGCGCCCGAAGAGCTTCAATGTCTGGATGTTGGAATAGGCATCGACCATGCGGCCGTTCAGCATCGACGCCATTTCGGCGGTATCGCGGGCGTGCTTGCGGATGCGTGGAACGAAAAAGCGCGCCAGCACCAGGAAGACGACGATCCAGAAGCCGACCATCGCGGCCAGACGCCAGTCGAGCTGCGCCACCAGCGCCATGGTGGACGCCGTGTAGATGACGATGAACCAGACGACCTGCAGCAGCGAGACGAGCAGGTCGCTCGTTGCTTGAGCGCCGGCCCAGACCTTGGTGACGATGCGGCCGGAAAAGTCGTTCTGAAAGAAGGTCAGCGACTGCCTGGCGACGTGCACGTAGGATTGCCAACGCACCAGGTTCAAAAAGCCTGTCGTGATCGCCTGTTCTTCGACGAGCGCCGCCAACGACACCGCGATGAAACGGAAGACCATGACTGTCAGGAGCATGAACAGAAGCTCCGGGCCATTGGCGGCGATCAACCCGCTCCAGCCAGCTTCCGGCTTCACGGTGTCGAGCAGATCGACGAGCCGCCCGACGAAGTAGAATAGACCCGCCTCCAGCATGGCGACGAGGCCGCCCAAGACGGCCATAGCGATGAACGGTCCCTTGGCCTGTCTGGCGTAGAACCAGGCAAACCCCCAGAGCGATTTCGGCGGCTGCAGGCGCTCGCGCGGTGCGAAGGGCTTGATCCAGTTCTCGAAGAGGCTGACGATGGCGCTGAGCATGGTTCCGATATAGGCGGTTCGGCAGGAACAGCAATCGGTTTCGACACAATTGCAGATTACAAATGCGTAACGTCTAACAAAGAGGCCCGCCGCTCTTTCGAACGGCGGGCCTCAGGTTGCTTACTCTGCGGCCTCTTCCTTCTCGACGTCGTCGGCGATGAAGCCGCCCGACTGGCGAGACCAGAGGTCAGCGTAGAGACCGCCATGGGCAACGAGCTCGGCATGCGAGCCGGTCTCGACGATGCGGCCGGCCTCGAGGATCACCAGCCGGTCCATCTCCGTCAGCGTCGACAGGCGGTGGGCGATCGCGATCACCGTCTTGCCGGCCATCAGCGCGAACAGGTTCTCCTGGATCGCCTGTTCGACTTCGGAATCGAGCGCCGAGGTCGCCTCGTCGAGGATCAGGATCGGCGCGTCCTTCAAGAACACGCGCGCGATCGCGATACGCTGGCGCTGGCCGCCGGAGAGCTTGACGCCGCGTTCCCCGACCTGCGCGTCCAGGCCCTTGCGGCCCTGGTTATCCTCGAGCCCCTGGACGAAGTCCCAGGCGTTCGCCTTCTTGGCCGCCGCAATGATCGCCTCGTCGTCCGCTTCCGGATGGCCATAGGCGATGTTGTCGCGAATGGAGCGGTGCAAGAGCGAGGTGTCTTGCGTCACGACGCCGATCTGCGAGCGCAGGCTGTCCTGCGTGACGGTGGAGATATCCTTGCCGTCGATCCGGATCGCACCGTCCTCCAGGTCGTAGAAGCGCAACAGCAGGTTCATCAGCGTCGTCTTGCCCGCACCCGAGCGACCGACGAGGCCGATCTTCTCACCCGGCTTGATATCGAGCGACAGGTGATCGATGACACCCTTGGCCTTGCCGTAGTGGAAGCGGATGTTGTCGAAGGCAATCGCCCCCTTGTCCGCTGTCAGCGTCTTGGCGTCCGGCTCGTCGACGATGTCGTGCGCCTTGGTCATCATGCCGATGCCGTCATAGACCGTGCCGATATTCTCGAACAGCGCCGAGACTTCCCACATGATCCACTGCGACATGCCGTTGATGCGCATCGCAAGGCCGACGGCGATCGCGATCGCGCCGACGGAGATCGCACTCGTCAGCCACAGATGGATGCCAAGCGCTGCGATCGCAAAGAGCGCGATACTGTTGTTGGCATAGACCAGCACGTGGAACAGCGTCACCTTGCGCATCTGGCGATGCACGGTGTCGAGGAAGCCGTCCATGCCGTCGCGCGCATAGCCTTCCTCGCGGCCGGCATGCGAGAACAGCTTGACCGTACCGATATTGGTGTAGCTGTCGACGATCCGGCCGGTCATCATCGAGCGCGCGTCCGCCTGCTCCTTGGAGATCTTCTGCAGCCGCGGCACAAAATAGCTGACGATGCAGATGTAGATCGCCAGCCAGATGCCGAGCGGGATCACCAGCCGCCAGTCGGCGGTGGCGACGACGGCGAGCATCGTGACGAAGTAGCTGACGACATAGACGAAGACGTCGAGGATCTTCATCACGGTTTCGCGCACGGCTAGTGACGTCTGCATGACTTTCGTTGCCACGCGTCCGGCGAACTCGTTGGCAAAGAAGGTCATGCTCTGGCGCAGCAGGTAGCGGTGCATCTGCCAGCGGGCGATCATCGGATAGTTGCCGAGCAGCACCTGATGCATGATCAGCGAATCGATCGCCACGAGGCCCGGCAGGCCGATGAGGACGAGCGCACCCATCCAGAACAGCCGTCCGCTTTCGGCGGCGAGGAAGCTCTCGCGGTCGGCGCTCGACAGCCAGTCCACCATGTTGCCGAGGAACTGGAACAGCGCCACTTCGCCAATGGCGATCAGCGCCGTACAGACGGACATGATGATGAGCCACGGCGCAGCCGGCTTGGAGTAGTGCCAGCAGAAGCCGAACAGAGTCTTCGGCGGAACCGTCGGCTCCTCCGGCGGATAGGGATTGAGGCGGGATTCAAACCAGCCAAACATAACATTGCTCCTTCAGAGTATTTTGAAGGAAAGCGGGATTTCGCCCCGCATTCTTATGATGAAAAAGTCAGTCCGGAAATGCAGCCCGCAAAGGGCTTCGTCTTCCGGAGTCCCGGAAGCGCGTCGATCTCGGTTAAAAGATAGGTCGCGGAACCGGTCAGGCCAAACGGTGGCCCACTACTCCAGGAAGGCGTGTCAACATCAATACATTCATGTTTGCCTCCGTCGGTTCGCGTTGAAGAGGTCCGATCTCTACCCTTATTCGCGCTCGCATGCCAGATTGTCGCAGGCACTTTCTTGCCCAATTTTTCATCGCTCCGACCGCTGTTGCCGTTTCGGCACAGATTAGCGCAGGCAATATGAGCGACCTCAAAAGCAAGCAGCGCCGGACGTTTCGCGGCGGAGAACAAGGATGATCGCTTCATCGGACACGCCTCCTGACCTTCAAAGTGTCGGCTTTCTCCTGCGGCGCCCCCGCGAGGGTGACGCAGACGTGCGCCTGAGGCTCGGCCGCCATCCGGATATCTACCGGATGTTCGGTGCGGGCAGGTCGTTTCCCGGCCTCTTCGGCCACGGTGAAGCGGACGCCTGGGTAACGCGCATCGCCGAACATCCGGCCGCCTGGATCATCGATCAGGACGGCCTCGTCGGCGAAGTGCGGCTCGACAACATCAACCGCGCCGATCGCCGCGCGAACTTCGCCATCGGCATTTTCGATCCGGATCGCCTTGGCAAGGGTCTTGGCACGGCGGTCATCAAGCGGGTATTGGCCTATGCCTTCGACGAACTTGCCCTTCATCGGGTCTCGCTGAGGGTCCTCGCCTTCAACGAGCGGGCGATTGCGGCCTATCTCAAGTCCGGTTTCTCGATCGAGGGCCGCGAACGCGAATCGGCGCTGATCGACGGTGAGTGGCACGACGACATCATGATGGGCATCCTGGCTGCGGATTTCGATACGCGGCGCAACGCCCCCGGAAACGAGTAACCTGACGTGAGCAATCTGCGCATCGCCCTCTACCAGCCCGATATTCCCGGCAATACCGGCACGATCCTGCGCATGGCCGCCTGTCTCGGGCTTTCGGTCGATGTGATCGAGCCGGCCGGCTTCGACCTCTCCGACCGAAACCTGAAGCGCGCCGGCATGGACTACATCGCGTCGGTGGCGCTCACTCGTCACGTCAACTGGGAGCGCTTCGAAGAGTGGCGCTCGGCGAGCGGACGTCGGCTGGTGCTCGCCTCCACCAAGGCTGCCCTGCCCTATACGCGCTATGATTTCCGCCCAGACGACATCCTGCTTTTCGGGCGGGAAAGCGCCGGCGTGCCCGATCACGTGCACGAGCGCGCCGATGGCCGCATCCTCATTCCGATGGCCGACGGCCAGCGCTCGCTGAACATCGCGATCTCCGCCGCGATGATTGCGGGCGAAGCGATCCGGCAGGTTTCGCCGATTTGATACCGTCTCCATAGCCGTCTCCTTGGCGGCAGGCCGAGCTCTTTGAGAGCCCGGCCGAGAGCCCTCGTTTCCAACGTTACGCCGCGACTTCGTTGTAAGGTTTGCTCTTGCGCGCCTGCTTCAGCACCCGCGCCCACCAGGTCAGGCGATCCATCATCAAAAACAGCGGCGCGCGGAGCTCCTCCGGTTTATAGAGGTTGCCGGCAGCATCGAACTTCGACCACGCCTTCGGGAAGGCCACGCCGTCGCGCAGTGTCACCGTGTGCAACTCTCCAAACACCTGGCGCAATTGCTCGACCGCGCGAATGCCGCCCGAGGCGCCGCCGTAAGAGACGAAGGCGACCGGCTTTGCGTGCCAGGGCTCGTAGACAGAGTCGATCAGTTCCTTCAGCGCCGCCGGGTAGCCGTGGTTGTATTCGGGTGTAACGACGATGAAGGCATCCGCCTCGGCGATCTTGCGCTCCAGCCATTCGCCCGGATTGACCGCCGCGCCAAGGCCGCGCGACGTTCTGAGCCGCGCCGGGTCGATGATCGTCAGGGAGAAGGTGTCGGAAGCCGATAGTTCCCGGATCAGCCAATTGGCGACTGTGTCGCAGAAGCGACCCTGCCGCGCGCTGCCATAGATCACGGCGAGGGTCATTTTCTCAGTCATGGGGATCAAGCTCCTGTTGTCTCAGTCATGGAGCCAATGCTATAAAACCTCAAGATTAGTTGAGGTCAATAGCCGTTATGACGATTGTGAAACAAAGCGAATTGCGCCGCGAACTGACCGTGGGCGAAGTGGCGGAGCGCAGCGGCGTCGCCGTCTCCACCCTGCATTTCTACGAGGCCAAGGGGCTGATCCGCAGCAACCGCACCCGCGGCAACCAGCGCCGCTATCCGCGCGGCGTGCTCAGGCGCGTCGCCGTCATCAAGGTGGCGCAGCGCACCGGCATTCCATTGTCGGAAATCCAGGACGCTTTGTCGGTTTTGCCGGACGATCGTCCGCTGACGGTCGAGGATTGGGGCAGATTGTCCGAAAACTGGCGCGAACAGCTGAACGAACGCATCGCCAGCCTGATGGCGTTGCGCGACCATCTGACGAGCTGCATCGGCTGCGGCTGCCTGTCGCTGCGCGAATGTCCTCTGCGCAATCCGCACGACGTGCTGTCGATGGAAGGCGCCGGCCCAAGGCTCATGGATGAAGACAGCCACCCTTGAGCGGCCGCCACGACCAAAGGTGCCTACGCATGGTCATTGTGCGGAAAAGAAGATGAAGTCAGAACTAAGAGGCCGAGTTGCGATAGTCCTTCCTCTTCTCGCTCTCATCCTGTTCTCATGGTTCTATTATCTTGACGATCGCGCATGCGCCGCAGGGGATCAGCAATGCGCCGTCAATACATTCCTGGCGCTTGCCCTGGGGACCGTGATACTCGGGCTGGTAGCCATCATTAATCTATTGATTCTTCTCGGAAAAACTCTGATTTATATTCAGGATCGAAATCGAGGTTGAGCGCTGTGCTACCTTGGCTCGCAGGGAATCTGGCGCGTTTGTTGACGTGACCGGTGATCTCAGAAAAAGCGGCAGGGGCGATGGATCAATCCGCGGTCGGCAGGCGGCGCATCGTAAACTCGATCTCGTCGCCCTCGAGCTGGCGCCAGCTTTCCACCTCGGTCCAGTAGGCGGCCTTCGGCCAGGTGTCGAACCATTCCCGCGCTTTTGCACGGGCAGCACTGCGGTCGAGCCGAAAGGTTTCCCGCACGAAAAGGCCGTCGCCTCGTGTCGGATTTTCCCGGCGATGCCGGGCGATCTGCCGCCGCAATCCATCGAGCGGCGGGCCTGCAGGTATTCTTGCCATGGGCTATACCTCTGGATTGTAAGATAGTGAGGCAAGCCTGCCTTTGCCAGAGCTTTGTGTAGGCGGGTTTCGCCGGGGCCAAGGACACGCCGCGACCGAGTGGCCGAAGCGCTGGACCGCCGTTGCCATCAGCGCCAAAGTGTGAACTGTGGCGACTTCAATCGAATCGGCGGCATCTCATCGGGAAATCCCGCCAACAGGACGTAATTTCATGGAACGACCGCAGCTACCCCAGGGGCTCCCCGCAGACATCGAAGATAAGAAGGCGGAGGCGCGTGCATGGTTCGAAGGGCTGCGCGACACCATCTGCGCCGCCTTCGAGGCGGTGGAGGATGAGCTGACCGGGCCGCTATCTGACCGCGCCCCCGGCCGCTTCGTTGCCAAGGACTGGAGCCGTGAGGATGGCAAGGGCGGCGGTGGCCGCATGTCGATGATGGAAGGCCGCGTCTTCGAAAAGGTCGGCGCGCACACCTCGACCGTCTACGGCGAGTTCTCGCCCGAATTCCGCAGCCAGATCCCGGGTGCAGCCGAAGATCCCCGTTTCTGGGCTTCGGGCATTTCGCTGATCGCCCATCCGGTCAATCCCAACGTGCCGGCCGTTCACATGAACACCCGCATGGTGGTGACGACCAGCAACTGGTTCGGCGGCGGCGCCGACCTCACTCCGGTGCTCGATCGCCGTCGCGTCATGACGGATCCCGACACGCAGCTCTTCCACCGCGCGATGGAGATCACTTGCGGGCGCCATGCGGTCGCCGACCATGCCAAGTTCAAGAAGTGGTGTGACGACTACTTCTTCCTGCCCCATCGCAACGAGGCGCGCGGAACCGGTGGCATCTTCTACGACTGGCTGCATTCCTCGGAAGAGCAAGGCGGCTGGGACGCCGATTTCGCCTTCACCCGTGATGTCGGCAAGGCGTTCGCCATCGTCTATCCGAAGATCGTGCGCACCAATTTCAATGCGCCCTGGACCGAAAACGACCGCGACGAACAGCTGGTGCGCCGCGGCCGCTATGTCGAGTTCAACCTGCTCTACGATCGCGGCACCATCTTCGGCCTGAAGACCGGCGGCAATGTCGAGTCGATCCTGTCGTCCCTGCCCCCGGTCGTGCGCTGGCCGTAAACTCAGCAGCTTAGACAGGCAGAGAGAAGCGCTCGCACCGCGCAGATGCGCTTCTTCTCCGGGACCGCGTCATAGCGCGATCGAGCCGATGAATGGCCCGCTGACCAATGCCGTCGCGGGCCGCTTCGGAATTCCTGACGTCACTTGCAGATCCGCACCTTCTTCCAGAAGACCTTACCGTCGGCGCCATAAGCCCGTTCGGTTTTGACGACGCAGCTCGGTTTGCAGCCGTATCTATAGTTCGCGGCCTTCGCCGGCATGGCCAAGGCAAGTGCCATCGTCGTCGCCAGAGCCATGGCGAAGCAAGAACTGCGCATTTTGTATATCCCCGTGTAATCCGACCGCGACGGAGCCGCCCGTCGCCTGAAACGAGCCATCGCACGGATCAGTCCCACCCCGCTGTTTCGAATGAAACAGGCGAACAAAGCCCGCTATCAGGCGTTTCACCTTCGTCGAGCGAGGTGAAAACAATGATCTTCAAGAAACGGACATTTTACGGCGATGAACCGGAGCGGCAGGTGGCCGATCACCCGGCCGAACTGGAGCGCCGCGTCGCCCATCTCCTGGCTGTCACGCCCGGCCTCGATGCAGCCGATGTCACTGTTACCGCCAAAGGCAACACCATTGTGCTTGCCGGTTTCGTGGCGACCGAAGGCGAGGTTTTCCGCGCCGAAGAGGCGGCAAAACAGGTGCAAGGCGTCGCGGAAGTGATCAACCGGATCGAGACGGTCGCCGCAAGATAGAAGCGTTCTCGGTTCCTCAGATGGAGCCGAGCGTCCAGCTGACGATTTCTGCCGAAACATTGGCGAAGGCCTGATCCATGGCCTTGATGAAGGCCGTGTTGCCCGTGCCCCTGACCGCGGCCGTGGCGCGAAACGCCTTTTGCGCCAGCACCGTGCCGTTGCGATCGTTGAGGATCTTGGCGAAGATTTCGACATTGGCCGTGTCGGCGCCCTCGGTCGAAATCTCGAAGGCGCGGATTTCGGTGATGACCTGGTAGTCGATCGCCAGGCCCTGGCCGGGCTTGCCGACGCCGCCGATCTTGCCTGTGTCCTCGAAGGCCTGCACGAGCTTCGCCTGTACCAGCTTCGGCAGGCGGTCGCTCCACTGAGCCTTGGCGAGATATTGCAGTTCCGCGCCGGAGAGGCGGATGACGACCTGATCGCTGTCGAGTGCCTTCAGAGCCGTCGGCTCCGGCACGAGGATCTGCTTGCCGGTCGATGCGCGACCTTCGACGGCCGGCCTTGCCGAAAGACTGTAGGTGTCGTTGACCGCTTTGGTACCGCAGCCAGCAAGTCCTGCTGCCAGCATGATCATCAGGGCGGAGCGCCACGCTCCCGCTACTCGCACGCCCACCAGCCCTGGAAAACTCATACTGCCGTTACCTTTGTCCCACACAACTTCGGCGCATTCCCGATCGAAACACACCACCCGGCCCCACGCCGGCTGTGCCCACCGACTCAGCGTCGGGTGCGGCCATCATATTGCTTTACCGTCTCGCCGCCAAAGAGAAGGCGTTGCGGATCCTTGTCGAACGTCGAGATCGTGTTCTCGAGGCTCTGCACCGTGCGGCGCGTATCTGTGACGAGCGCCTCGACGTCGCGCAGCCCCGAATTCGAGAAGCGCTTGAGGTTCTCCGCAATCGGGCCGATCTGGGCGTTCAGGTTGTCCGCCATCTTGCGGAACGAGGCGAGCGTCGCGCGGGCGTCAGCCGAAAGCGACGGCGCGTCCGCATCGCCGAGGAAACCGTCGACCTTGACGAGAATGCTGTCGACCCGGTTGGCCGAAGCGTTCAACTTGCTTGCCAGCTGCGTGACGTCGGTGATCGTGCGGTCGATGTCCTGCTGGCGCGCCGTGATCTTGTCGGCGAACTGCGAGATGTTGGCCACCGTCTTGCGGGCGTCCGCCGTCGCCGCTGTGATGTCGTTGACGACGAGCTCCACCTTCTGCTTGTCGACCGAGGCGACCAGCGTATCGACCCGCTCCAGCGTCTTCTGGGCGTTCTTGCCGAATTGCTCGTAGGTTTCGACCGTGCGCCGGAAGGCAGCGATGGTTTCGGAAACGCCGCCCGACGCAGCCTTCAGGTCGGTGCTGATCTGCTCGACGTTCGAGACGATCTGATCGATCTTCTTCGGATCCACCGATTTCACCAGAGTTTCGGCAGATTCCAGAGTCGAATCGAGCTTCTTGGACGCAGCACTCACCGAACCGGAGAGTTCCGTCACGCTCTTCAGGAAGTCATCGATCGCGCCGGAATTGTTCGCGAGCGCATTCGAAAACGTCTCGGCATTGCCGATCGTCTTGGTCAGCGGACCGCGCACGTCAGTGACGAAGCCCTGGATGTCGGTGATGGCGCTGTTGGCGCGGTCCATAATCTGGTCGGCCGTCGCGAGCAGGCTGGTGACGCTCGACTGGTCCGCAAGGATACGCGCCTGCGTACCCTTCTCGATCGCAGTCTTCAGGATGTTTTCGTCGCCCTTGTGGCCACCGCTGAGTTCGATATAGGCCGCACCGGTCAGGCCTTGCACTTCCAGCGTCGCCTTGGTCGACTTGAGCACCGGCGCGTCGACCGAAACCTCGGTCAGCGCGATCGAATAACGCGGATCGTTGGCATCGATCGCGAGGTTGCGAACCGTGCCGACGGGAATGCCGTTGAAGCGCACCGGAGAGCCGACCGAAAGGCCGTTGGCCGACCCCGGAATGTTGACCACCAGCTCGATCATCTCGCCGCTACGGCCATACTGCGACATCCAGTAGACGAAGCCGAATGCGGCTGCGACCACGAACACCGTGAAGAAACCGACAATGGCGTAGTTCGCTTTCGTTTCCATTCGTACCGACTACCTTCGTGGCCGCTTCACCGGCTCTACCTCCGATCTCGACGCCTGGGCATCAAAATCGGCTTCTCAAGATTCATTGATCGTTCCGCACGATCGATCGTGCCCGCTTGCCACGGAAATAGGACTGCACCCACGAATCGTCGCAGGCCAGCATGTCTTCCACCGTGCCTTCGACCAGGACCTTCTTCTTGCCGAGAACCGCGATGCGGTCGCAGACCGAAAAGAGGCTGTCGAGGTCGTGAGTCACCATATACACGGTCAATCCCAGCGTGTCGCGCAGCTTGGCGATCAACTCGTCGAACTCCGCCGCCCCGATCGGATCGAGCCCCGAGGTCGGCTCGTCGAGGAAGACCAGGTCCGGATCGAGCGCCAGCGCGCGCGCAAGTGCGGCGCGCTTGATCATGCCGCCCGAAAGCTCCGACGGGTACTTTTCCGCCGCCTCCGGCGCAAGGCCGACCAGCTCGATCTTCACCCGCGCCAGCTCGTCCATGAGGCTCTGCGGCAGGTCGAGATATTCGCGCATGGGCACCTGGATGTTCTCGCGCACCGTCAGCGCCGAAAACAGCGCTCCGTGCTGGAAGAGAACGCCAAGACGCATGTCGAGCGCGATGCGTTCGCCCTCGGTGATGTTGTCGTAGTCCGCGCCGAGGATTTCGATCTTGCCGGACCGCTTCGCAAGCAACCTCAGAACCGTGCGCATCAGCACCGACTTGCCGGTGCCGGACGCTCCGACGAAGCCGAGGATTTCGCCGCGGTAGATCTCGAGGTTCAGCTTGTCGAGCACGATGTTGGAGCCGAAACCGACCGTCAGGTCGCGAACGGAAAGCACGGCCTCGCGCCCGTTCGCCTCGGTCGGCTGGTACCCCTCGTGACTCTTTTCGATTGGGTTCACGCTGTTCTCCGCATCAGAAATCAATGGCCGCGTAGAACATGGCGAAGAGCCCGTCGATCAGGATCACGACGAAGATCGACTTGACCACCGAAGACGTCACGTGGCGGCCGAGCGACTCCGCGCTGCCGCCAACCTTCAAGCCCTCGACGGCTGCCACGACCCCGATGATGAGCGCCATGAAAGGCGCCTTGATCATGCCGGCGGCGATCGACGAAAAATCGATGGCTTCCTGCAATCGGGCGAGGAAGGTTGGGATCGTGATGCCGGAATAGCCCCAGGCAACGAGCGCCGCACCGACGAGCGCCGCGAAGTTTGCGATGATCGTCAAGAGCGGCAGCGCGACGGTCAGCGCCACGAGGCGCGGAAATACGAGTACGCCGACCGGGCTCAGCCCCATCACCTTCAGCGCATCCACCTCTTCACGCATCTTCATCGAGCCGATTTCGGCGGTGATCGCGCTGCCGGAGCGGCCAGCGATCATGATCGCGGTCAGCAGCACCCCGATTTCACGGAGCTGCAGGATGCCGACGAGATCGACGACGAAGACCTCGGCGCCGAAATAGCGCAGCTGGAACGCGCCCTGCTGGGCGATGATGGCGCCGATCAGGAACGACATCAGCGTGATGATCGGTACGGCTTTCACGCCCATGCGGTCGATCTGGTGGACAATCGCCGCCGGCGAGACGCCGCTGTGCCGTCCAAGCTTAAGCTGGGCGCCGCGCACCGCGGACCCCAGGATGTACATCGCAGCGACGATATCTTCCCACGTCGCCGCCATGACCTCGCCGACCGGGGCGAAGATGCGCTGAAACAGCGGCAGCCGTTCGCCGTTCTTTTCCGGCGAACGCAGTTCAGCCGGCAGGGCGTCGATCAGCTCGACATAGCGCTGTCCGCCTTCGGCGAAATGAACGTTGTCGCGCGACGGGCCGACGACACGGGTCATGAAGCGGCGGATGATCCAGGCGCCTGCGGTATCCATCGCCGTCACGCCGGACAGATCGAACTGCGCGGCCCCGTCGCCCTTGCGCGCAAGGCCGTCGAGCTTTGCCGCCATCGCTTCGGCCGTCTCGTGCCGCCAGGTGCCGGTAAAGACATAGCTTCGCCCGCCGCCACTCTCGGACAGCGCGACATCGGCGGTCATCTTGCGGGCGGCTTGCGACACGTGTCTTCTGTTATCCCGATTTGCCTCTGCAAAACTCGTCCAATCTCGATAGATTTGAGGACAAGATTGTGCAGCAGACCTAAAGTGTTACCACGTCTGTTGCGCGTCCGACCGGAGGCAACGACTGTGTAAAGATTCGTAAATCCTTCCACCGTCATAACGGCTCGCACCTTTGCTGTCACCCGAACGTTGCGGCGCTATGACGCCGGGCCAACAGATTACCTGCCGGAGACGCTTTCATGTCACTTTCCCTCGATGCCACCGTGGAACATTTCCCGATTGCGGGCACGTTTACGATCTCGCGCGGCTCCAAGACGACGGCAAGCGTCGTCACTTGCCGCATCGGAGACGGTGTCCATACGGGCTCCGGCGAATGCGTTCCCTACGGCCGCTACGGCGAGACGATCGACACGGTGCTCGCCGAAATCGCCGCCATCCGCCACCACATCGAGGCCGGGCTCAGCCGCGCCGATCTGCAGCGCGCGATGAAGCCGGGTGCTGCCCGCAACGCCGTCGATTGCGCGCTGTGGGATCTGGAAGCAAAGCAGAAAAACAAGTCGGCCCATGTTCTTGCCGGCATTTCTTCACCGGAAGCATTGACCACGGCCTATACGCTTTCGCTTGCCGAGCCCGACGCGATGCGCGAGCAGGCCGCCAAATATGCCCACCGCGCGCTCCTCAAGGTCAAGGTCGGCACGTCGGATGATGCTGCCCGCATCCGTGCGGTGCGCGCCGGCGCACCGGAAAGCCGCATCATCCTCGACGCCAACGAGGGCTGGACGCCCGAAACGCTTGCCTATCACTTTGCGATCTGCGCCGAGGAACGGATCGACCTGATCGAGCAGCCGCTTCCCGCCGGCCGCGACGAGGCGTTGGCAACGATCGCCCGTCCCGTTCCGATCTGCGCTGATGAAAGCGTGCACGCGACCGGCGACCTCGCTGCTCTCGTCGGGCGTTACGACGCCGTCAACATCAAGCTCGACAAGACCGGCGGCCTGACCGAGGCACTGCGCATGCGCGATGAGGCGGTCTCGCTCGGGCTCAAGGTCATGGTCGGCTGCATGGTCGGCAGTTCGCTCGCGATGGCGCCGGCGATCCTGGTGGCGCAAGGCGCGGATTTCGTCGATCTCGACGGGCCGCTGCTGCTGGCGCAGGATCGCGAGCCCGGCCTGCGCTACGAGGCCTCGCTTGTCTTCCCGCCGGAGCCGCGCCTCTGGGGTTGAAGATACCAGGCGGTGACGGCAAAGCAGCAGCCGGCAAAGGCGACGACCGACATTGAATAGAAGCCGTTCACCCCGTACCAGGCGTAGAAATAGCCGGACAGGAACGTGAAGATCGCGGTGAAGATACCGGTATAGAAGAAGTAGAGCCCCTGCGCCGACGCTTCCTGTGATTCCACCACCCGCTCGACCAGCTTGTGCTGCATGCCGGTGTGCATGATCGCATAGGTGAAAGCGTGGAAGCACTGCAGGATGAAATAGCCGCTGAAGCCGATATCCATCGGGAAGATGATCCAGCGCACCACGGCGAGAAAGCAGCCGGACAGGATCATCACCCAGACGCTGAAACGGCGGCTGATCGCCTTGGCGAAGATGAACATCGTCACTTCCGCCGCGACGCCCGCGCTCCAGAGCAGGCCGATCTCGGTGCCGCTGTAGCCGATGTGCTGCCAATAGATCGCCGAGAAGGCAAAGAGCATCGCGTGGCTGGCGTTGACCAGCGTCACCCCGATCAGCAGCAACTGCAGGTCGAGCTGCCGCAGCGACTTCGGCGGCGGCTCCGTCAATGCCGTGATCGGTGACGGCCGCCGCGGCTTGCCGACTCGTGGCGCGGCATAGGCCATGATGATCGTCAGGCCGAAGCCGATCGCCATCGCCGGCAGCACCATGTCGCTGCCGAAGATGCCCACCATCCAGCCGCCGAGCATCGTCGCGCCGATGAAGGCGACCGAGCCCCAGAGCCGCATATGGGCGTAGTCGAAGCCCCAGCGCCGCACGCCTGAAAGCGCGATCGCCTCAACGATCGGCACATAGGGAGAATAGACGGCCGACTGCAGCGTATAGATCACGAGCACCGGCCAGAATTCGCGGAAATAGAACAGAACCACGGCCGTTGCGAGCGACAGGAAACCGGACCAGATCAGGACGATCGCCCGCTCGCCGAGCCTATCGGCAATGACGCCGGCGATCGGCGCCGTGATGACGCGCACGAACATCGGCAACGCCAGAACGACGCCGATCTCGAAGTCGCTCATCGACAGCGTGCTCAGCCACATCGGGAAATATGGCATCGCGAAGCCGTTGACGATCAGCGGCGCACAGAAGAGCAAAGCAATGCGAAGCGCAAAATGGCGCGGCGGAGGGCCCACATAGGCGGGCGCTTGGAAGGGAATCATCGTCTGACCTGATGGCTGTGCCCAATCTCTAGCACGAGCCGGGCGCCCCTCGCCATAACCTAGTTTTCGCGACAGGAATATCGCTGCGCCGCGAAGGTCAGGCCGCGCGCTGGGTCAGCAGTTGGGCGAGCAGTTTGTCCGCTTCGCCAGAGGCTTCGCCTTCGCTGGCGCCACCGCGCATCTGGTGCCAGGTGATCAGTTCCATCGTGCCGTCGTGGTGCTCGGCAATCGCCGTGCAGCTTTCCACCCAGTCGCCGGTGTTGATGTAGCGGATGTCGCCGATCTCCTCGATGACAGCATGGTGGATATGACCACAGATCACGCCCTGCGCATCGTGACGGCGCGCCTCCTCGGCGACCACCTTCTGGAACTCGCCGATGAAGTTGACGGCGTGCTTGACCTGGAGCTTCGCCCAGGACGAGAACGACCAATAGGGCATGCCGAGACGTCGGCGGACCGCAGCAAGCCCGATATTGATGGCGATCGCCGTGTCGTAGGCCCAATCGCCGAGATAGGCGAGCACGCGGGCGTTGCGCACGACGACGTCGAATTCGTCGCCGTGCAGCACGAGATATTTACGGCCGTCGGCCCCCTCGTGCATGTAGCGTTGCGCCACCTCGATGCCGCCGAAATGCACGCCCGGAAAGTCGCGCAGGAATTCATCGTGATTGCCGGGGATGTAAACGATGCGGGCGCCCTTGCGCGCCTTGCGCAGGAGCTTTTGCACCACGTCGTTGCAGTTCTGCGGCCAGTACCAGCTGCGCTTCAGCCGCCAGCCGTCGACGATGTCGCCGACCAGAACGATCGTCTCCGCTTCATGATGCCGCAGGAAGTCGAGCAGGTAGTCGGTCTTGGCGGCCTTCGAGCCGAGATGGACGTCCGAGATGAACAACGTCCTGAGCTTTCGTACGGAGTTGTCTTGCTGCGCCGCCATCATGCGAGCCTCGTCTTCAGGTTATGCTTTCTGCCTTCGTGAAACCAGACTCGTGTTTCAGGAAGATGACATCAACATTGCGTCACCGGTCCCCCCGCTGAAATCAGCACTGCAAAACTGTACCTCGCTTCGAATTCATGCCAAAAGGCACGACCACGAATGAGGAATGTGAGAGCATGAATACGGGCGACAAGACGAAATCCCATACCGGTCCGGCCAGCGGCGACATCGACCAGCAGGCCCTTTTCTTCCACCGTTACCCACGCCCGGGAAAGCTCGAAATCCAGCCCACCAAGCCGCTCGGCAACCAGCGCGACCTGGCGCTTGCCTATTCGCCAGGGGTTGCAGCCCCCTGCATCGCCATTCGTGACAATCCGGAAACAGCCGCCGATTACACAGCGCGCGCCAACCTGGTCGCGGTCATCTCCAACGGCACGGCCGTCCTCGGTCTCGGCAATATCGGTCCGCTGGCTTCCAAGCCCGTCATGGAGGGCAAGGCCGTCCTCTTCAAGAAATTTGCCGGCATCGACGTCTTCGACATCGAAATCGACGCGTCGAGCATCGAGCGCATGGTCGACGTAATCTCGGCGCTCGAGCCGACCTTCGGCGGCATCAACCTTGAAGACATCAAGGCGCCCGAATGTTTCGAGGTGGAGCGGCGCCTGCGTGAAAAGATGCAGATCCCGGTCTTCCACGACGACCAGCACGGAACTGCGATCATCGTCGCCGCCGCCATCCTCAACGGCCTCGAACTCGCCGGCAAGGACATCGCGACCGCCAAGATCGTCACCTCGGGCGCAGGTGCCGCCGCACTCGCCTGTCTCAACCTTCTCGTGACGCTCGGCGCCAAGCGCGAAAACATCTGGGTCCATGACCTCGAAGGCCTCGTCTACAAGGGCCGCGAGGTACTGATGGACGAATGGAAGTCCGTCTACGAGCAGGATAGCAGCAACCGCGTGCTTGCCGACAGCATCGGCGGCGCTGACGTCTTCCTCGGCCTTTCCGCCGCCGGCGTCCTGAAGCCGGAACTGCTGGCGCAGATGGCCGAAAAGCCGCTGATCATGGCGCTCGCCAATCCGACGCCGGAAATCATGCCGGAAGCCGCCCGCCAAGCCCGTCCGGACGCGATGATCTGCACCGGCCGCTCGGACTTCCCGAACCAGGTCAACAACGTTCTCTGCTTCCCGCATATCTTCCGCGGCGCGCTCGACTGCGGCGCAAGCACGATCAACGAAGAAATGAAGATGGCGGCCGTACGCGCCATCGCCGGTCTTGCCCGCGAAGAGCCTTCCGATGTTGCCGCCCGCGCCTATTCCGGCGAGACCCCGGTCTTCGGCCCGGACTACCTGATCCCCTCGCCGTTCGATCAGCGCCTTATCCTGCGTATCGCGCCGGCGGTTGCGAAGGCAGCCGAGGAAAGCGGCGTCGCCACCCGTCCGATCCAGGACTATGACGCCTATCTCGACAAGCTGAACCGCTTCGTCTTCCGCTCGGGCTTCATCATGAAGCCCGTCTTTGCCGCCGCCAAGAACGCCCAGAAGAACCGGGTTATCTTTGCCGAAGGCGAAGACGAACGCGTGCTGCGCGCCGCCCAGGTGTTGCTCGAAGAAGGCACGGCCCGCCCGATCCTGATCGGCCGTCCGCAGATCATCGAGACGCGCCTGCGTCGCTATGGCCTGCGCATCCGTCCGGATGTCGATTTCGAGGTGGTCAACCCCGAAGGCGATCCGCGCTACCGCGACTATGTCGAGGACTATTTTGCCCTCGTCGGCCGTCTCGGCGTCATCCCGGAAGCCGCCCGCACGATCGTGCGCACCAACACGACCGTCATCGGCGCGCTCTCGGTCAAGCGCGGCGAAGCCGATGCGTTGATCTGCGGCGTCGAAGGGCGCTACAGCAAGCACCTGCGCGACGTATCGCAGATCATCGGCAAGCGCGACGGCGTGCTCGATTTCTCGGCCTTGAGCCTGCTGATCTCGCAGCGCGGCGCAACTTTCTTCACCGACACCTATGTGAGCTACTGCCCGAGCGCCGAAGAGATCGCCCAGACGACGGTCATGGCGGCACAGGAAATCCGCCGCTTCGGCATCACCCCGCGCGCCGCCCTCGTCTCGCATTCGAACTTCGGTTCGCGTGATTCGGAGAGCGCCACCAAGATGCGCACGGCGCTGCAGCTCGTGCGGGAACTCGCGCCCGATCTCGAGGTCGACGGCGAAATGCACGGCGATGCGGCGATCTCGGAAGCGTTGCGCCAGCGCGTCATGCCGGACAGCAGCCTGTCGAGCGAAGCCAACCTGCTGGTCTTCCCCAATCTCGATGCCGCCAACATCACGCTCGGTGTCGTCAAGACCATGACCGACAGCCTGCATGTCGGCCCGATCCTGCTCGGCTCGGCGCTTCCCGCCCATATCCTGTCGCCGTCCGTCACCTCACGCGGCGTCGTCAACATGGCGGCTCTGGCGGTGGTCGAAGCCAGCCATCCGGGTTGAGATGGCAACGCGGAGATCGCCACCGGTCTTCGCTGCATTCGGGCGCCATGCCGGCGCCGGCAAAACCGTATCCGGATGTCGCGCCTGCTTCAGGCGCGGCATCGCTGGTTTTGCAGATCACCCGCGAATCAGCCCCTGTCACGCGGCCGATCGACGACTACAATCAAGGCGTGCACAATTGGTATTACACACCAATCGGGAAAGTTTGCGCTGGACAAAAGGTGAACCTCTAACCATGCTGGGGCCTCGGACGAGATTCGGTGTTGTGGCATGACTGAGCAGCAGGCTGTCCTCGACATGCTGGAAATCCTGGAATGTGGCGGCTGTGTCGAGCCCGCTCATTTCTTCACATTGATGCGTCGAACCTTCCGCATTGCCCATCTTCTCTATCTCGAAGCGGAGCCCTATGCGGACGAGCTCAAGGTTTGCCGGCTGCATCACACCTTCGGCGCCTACGCTGCCGAGATCTACCATGCCCGCAGCCTTCACCGGATCGATCCGATCCTGAAGCTGGCGCTTGGCGGCGTGCGGCCGGTGGAATGGACGATGGCACGGCATCGCTTCCCGGAATGCGAACCGTTGTTCCAGGCAGCCCAGGAAATCGGCATATCCACTGAGGGCGTCGCCTTGCCATTGCCCTCGCCCGCCGGGCGCATGGCGTTGCTCGCAATCAACGTCAACATGACAGCCGGCGAATGGACGACCTATCGCCGCCATCACCTGCGCGATTTCCAGCTGGCCGCCAATCTCTTCCATGCCGCCATGCTGGAGCACGGCGCCATGGCCGGCAGCATTTCGACCCGAGAGATGCGGTTGACCGGCCGCGAGACCGAGGTCCTGACCTGGGCCGCCGCCGGCAAGAGCTATTGGGAAATCGCCACGATCCTCGGCATTTCCGAGCGCACCGTGCGCTTCTTCATGACCAATGCGCGACGCAAGCTGAATGTCGTTTCCAACACTCAGGCTGTGGCACAGGCCGTACGACACGCTCTGATACCCTCCGTTTGACACCCGACAATACGCCTCCACCGAAACCCCTCGAAATCTAGTGGCAAATATCGCGCATTTGAACTGTCGCTAGCGACAGTTACGCAACCGCCGCGAGCCTGACAGCATCGCCCCATCCCCAAACTCGGATGGAGAAAACGATGATCAGGATCCTGAACGGAAAGACCCGCGCACAACACCCGGCGGCCGTCGACGACATGTTCCGGTTGCGCAAGCGCGTCTTCCACGACTTCCTGAAATGGGACGTGCAGACCGAAGGCGACTGGGAAATCGACAACTACGACCAGGCAAACCCGCTCTACGTCCTGTCCTATGCGCCCGATACCGGCCGGCTGCGCGGCGCGCTTCGCCTCCTGCCGACACTCGGCCCAAACATGCTGGACGATACCTTCCCGATCCTGCTTGGCGATAATCCGGAAATCCGCAGCGCTTCGGTCTGGGAATCCAGCCGCTTCTGCATCGAGCCCGAGATCTCGCAGGACCGCGCCTCGAACCAGGTGACGGTCGCGGCCGCCGAACTGATGTGCGGCGTCGGCGAGCTGGGCCTTGCTTCCGGCATCAGCCACATCGTCACGGTGACGGATGTGTTCCTGGAGCGCATGTTCCGGCGCATGGGATGCCCGGGCGAGCGTATCGCCGAACCGCATCGCATCGGCTCCGTTTTCGCGGTTGCCGTCGCCTGGGAAGTAACGCCGGATCTGCTCACGCGGATGAAGGCGGTCGCTGCCATCGAAGGTACCGTGCTCGAACGTCCGATGTCGCTGGAAACCGCCCGCGCCGCCTAAGCGCGTCAGTCGATCTGCGCTGTTAACGCAAACCGTCGCTTGTCGTTGCACGATCACCGACAAGCTCTATGATGGAGGCGAAACAGGAATGCCGCTGGCAGCCACCCGCAGAAGGTCGGCGCCGACCTGGCAACAGGAAGAGACTTTCGCCCGTGTTCACGCGCATGAAACACGTCGCTGCGGCCCTTGTGCCTCTGGTTCTGATCGGTGCCGGTCCGTCACTGGCATCGACGGCCTGCGACCGACTGAACGCGCGGCTCGCGCAACTGCCTGACTACGTCGCCAGCAATGCCGATGCGCGCGACTACGCAAGCGCGATCTCGCGGCAGAATATCGAGCTGCGGCGGGCAAAGAACGACCGCCGCCGCGCGGGTTGCGGTGGCGGCAACGCCATTGGCTTCGACGGCGGCGACCCCGACACCTGCTACGGCCTCAACAGCCTGATCGCCGAGATGGAAGACAATCTGCGCATGCTGAAGTCCGAGCGCGAGCAGATCGTCGCCGGCGGCAGCGACGACAGCCGGCGCCGCATCCTCGCCGCGCTGGAGATCAACGGTTGCTATGGTGACCGCGAGGAGTTCGCAAGCGTGGAACCGGACGTGCCGGAAAGCCACCGCAACATCGTTGCCGACCTGCCGCCGGAAGACGCCTACGGCCCGATGCTCGGCCGAGGCGAAGACGGCTACGCACCGCAGGAGCGCTACTATAGCGGCACGCTCAGAACCATGTGCGTGCGTACCTGCGACGGCGCCTTTTTCCCGGTTTCTTCAGATGCGACGCCGGCCGATTTCCCGCGCGACGAGCAGGCCTGTCGGGCGCGCTGTCCGGGGGCTGAGACCGAGCTCTATTTTCACGACCTCAACACGGAAGAGAGCGACAAGATGGTCTCGGCCGTGACCGGCCGTCCCTATACCGAAATGCCCAACGCCTTTGCCTATCGCACCCGCGCTGTCGGAAAACCCGGCCAGTGCGGCTGCCAGATACCGCAGACCGCCTCGACCACACCGAAGGCAAACGGAACGAAGATCGGTGACGACCAGTCGTCGATCATCGTCATCGAGACCAAGAAGCCGGAAGCGGCGAGCAATACCGCCAAGGCGCCGGCCGAAGAGCGGCCTTATGATCCGTCGAAGAACAAGGTTCGCGTCGTCGGCCCGACCTACCTGCCGCAGGAAGAAACCGCCATCGACCTCAAGCATCCGAAGGGACCGGCCTATCAGCCGGTCCAGAATTGATCGGACGAGGCCTTACGCCTTCTCCTTGCTGCGTCCCCATCCGTCTTCGAAAACCAGCTCGTCGAGCGGCAGGCGCTGGCGCCAGCCCTTCACAGCGAGTTCCGGCTGCTGATAGAGGCGATCGACATAGCCGAGGCAGAGCCAGGCAACGATCTCGATATGATCTGGGATGCCGAGAATCGCCTTGATCTCGGCCTCGTGGAAAATGCTCACCCAGCCGACGCCCACCCCTTCGGCCCGCGCAGCAAGCCAGAGGTTTTGCACGGCGCAGACGGTGGAATAGACGTCCATCTGCGGATTGTGGGTGCGCCCGAGTACGACGGCACCGCCGCGCGTGCGGTCGCAGGTGACACAGATGCTGAGCGGCGCCTTGCGGATGCCTTCCAGCTTCAGCGCACGGTACTTGGCCTGTTGTTCCGCCTCGAACATCAGCGCGGCCTCGTCATTGGCGCGGCGAAACGCATGCCAGACGCGCTCACGCGTTTCTTCCGCCCGCACCAGCACGAAGTTCCACGGCTGCATGAAGCCCACGGACGGGGCGCTGTGCGCAGCGGCCAGCAGGCGCCCGATCAGATCTTCCGGCAATGGCGCGGGCAGGAATTCATCGCGCACGTCGCGACGTGTCTCGATGGCACGGTAGACGGCCTCCCGCTCTGGCAACGAAAAGGCGCCGGCAGCCGCAAGGCCGCCCTTCGGTTCAGTCAGCATCGTTCGATCCCCAACAATGCGAAACCTCCCGCCGTCCACGCGGGGTTCGGTCTATCTCGCCAGGCCGGTCTTCTGACTTCGGTTCAACCGATCACCTCGCCTTCCCAGATCGATTGAAGATCCAGTGGCAAAACCTTGAATCAATTCAAGGCTCTCTTAGACGCGATCGTCCCCGTCACAGCGTTGGGCACGTTCCGGAATGACACCGGATTCCCGATTCTCCCGCTTTCGCGGGCACCTGACGACGGCACTAAGTGCACAGCCGTTTGAGAAAGACAAGCGGCGCCAACCCGGTCGAGACATGGCGCGCCACTTTCCGCCGGCTACTGTCGAGCTTAGTCGTTTGCCTCCGCCTCAAAGCGGAGCGACCGGATGCGGCGAGCCGTCATAGGCGCCCCAGACCGACTGATCGAAGCAAATCACCGATCCGGTCATCAGCCCGGACTCGGCCGACGACAGATAGGCGCAGGCCCGCGCCACTTCGGCCGGATCGACGAGCCGACCGAAAGGCTGGCCGGCCGCCGCCTTTTCAAGCCAATCGGCAGCCGCGCCATGAAACTCGCGCTGGATGCGGTCTTCGCTTCGGACGCCATCCAGCCGATATTCAGGCCGTTGACGCGAATGCGGTTGCGAAGAAGCGCATAAGCCGTGTTTTTGGTCAGCGTTTCGAGGGCGCCTTTCGACGAACAATAGGCGGCAATGAACGGCTGGCCGGCCATCGCCGACATCGAGCCGATGTTGACGATCGTGCCCTCGGTCTTCTCCCGCCGCATGATCTTCACCGCCTCCTGCATCAGGAAGAACGGCGCGCGCACATTGATCGCGAACATGCGGTCGAAGAGTTCGGGCGTGGTGTCGAGGATCGTGCCACGGTCGGTGATAGCTGCGGCGTTGACCAGCGCATCGACCCGGCCGAATTCCGCGTCGCAAGCGGCGACCACCTTGCGGGCGTCCTCTACTTTTTCAAGATCGGCCTCGACATAGACGACTTTCGCGCCGCTTGCCTTGCCGATCTGCTCGGCCTTCGCCCGCCCCTTGGCGGCGTTGCGGCCGCAGATGACGATGCCTTCAGCGCCGCGCTCGGCGAAAAGGCCAGCAATCGTCGCGCCCAGTCCCTGCGTACCACCGGTGACGATGGCGATCTTGCCTTGCAATTGTCCACTCATCGAATTCCTCCCTTGGAAATGATCGTTTGAAACGGCTGCGGCTCCCGGCTGAAACACACCGGGAGCCTGTCAAATTGTAACTCGCTCGTCAGCTCAGCTTGCGCTTCGCCTGCGCCTCCAGCACCGAGAGAAACTCTTGTTCGCCCGTCCCCGCAGTGAGAGCCTCGCGCATCAACTGCGCCTGCGTCTTCGGCGCCAACCCGCCGAGTGGCGGATCCCGGTCGAGATTGGTGGGGAACGAATAGCCCTCGGCACAGGAGGAGATCGCGTTGGCCGCTTCCGCCTGCGTCAGCGTCCCGCCCGCCAGCAAGGCCCGCAAGGCCGGATAGAGCGTCGCGCTCATGGTCAGTCGGTCAACGGTTTCCATTGCGCGACCGAAGGCCGAAGACACCTGCAGCAGGTTGGCCACGCGGCGGATATCCCGGGAGCGGTTGGTGCCGGCGGCATGGAAGAGCGCCGGGTTGAAGAAGACAACGTCGCCCTTTTCGAGCGGAAGCTGCACATGGTGTGCGTCGAAATAGGCGCGGAATTCCGGCCGGTTGAGCGCCAGATAGCCCGGCACATAGGTTTGGCTATAGGGCAAGAACAGCGTCGGTCCGCTTTCGAGCGGCATGTCGCGATGGGCAACCGCCCCCTGCAGCGTCAGCACCGGTGAAAGCCTGTGCACATGCGCCGGATACTGCTCGATCACGGCCGCGGTCTGGAAGCCGAGGTGATAATCCCGGTGCGCCGATTGCGCCGCACCGCCAGGATTGACGCGATTGACCTGCGCCGTCATCTGGTAGTTCGGCCCGAGCCAAGCCTCGCTGACGAGCGCTATGACGGCATTGCCGTAATAGGAGGCGAAATTCTCCGGCGCGTTCAGGCAGTGCTTTTCCAGCGAGTTCCAGATGCGGTCATTGGCACCGGGTTTGGCGAAGTGATCGCCGCCGCCGCTGTTGCTTCGATGTTGCTCTTCGATGATGGCGTCAAAGACCCCGCTTGCGACGTCGATTGCTGTCGTATCGGCAAAGGCGCGCTTGAAGACCGCCACGCCAGGCCCGGTCGCCAGTACCTCGCAGATCTCCGCCAGAACAGAACGCCGCGCCTCGGCATCGCCGCACGCCGCAATCAGCGCGGCGCTGTCATATATCAGGATATTCTTTTCGCAGCCGGAAGCATGGGGGTAGTCGGACAGACTGGTTTGGCGTTCGACTTCCGCCCGGAACGCTTCGAGATCGCATGCCTCTTCGGTGAGCCAGACGCGGTCGATTCGCTGGCGCGCTTTGTTGTCGGTCTTCATCGCGTTTCCTCCTCTGGAACATCCTGATGAACACGACTATAGGCGGCGGCAAAACATGATATAGAGCAAGAATCCATCAAAAATCCATCAGGAGAGCAAGGCGATGGCCCATCCGTTTCTGGTCAAGGACATCGCCTTTCAGGCCGGGCTCAGCACCGCGACCGTCGATCGCGTGCTCAACGAGCGGCCGGGCGTGCGCCGCCAGACGGAGGCCCGGGTTCGCGCAGCCATCGAGGAATTGGAGAAGCAGCAGGCCGGCCTCGACATCCAGGGGCGCAAGTTTGCGATCGATATCGTCATGGAGTCGCCACAGCGCTTCACCGATGCGGTGCGTCGCGCCTTCGAGAGCGAGGCGATGACCTTCGCGCCCACCGTCTTTCGCTGCCGGTTCCACTTCGCCGAGACGATGCGCCCGCAGGAGATCGTGCAACTGCTCGACCGAATCCGGCTGCGCGGGACCGACGGCCTGGTGTTGAAGGCGCCGGACGTGCCCGAGATCGTCGCCGCAGTCGCCCGTTTCGAGATGGGCGGTACGCCCGTCGTGACGCTGGTAACCGACCTGCCCCATTCCCAGCGGACGGCCTATGCCGGCGCCGACAACCGGGCGGCGGGCGAAACGGCCGCCTACCTCCTCGGGGAGCGCTTTTCCGGCGCGCCGGCAACTGTGCTGGTGACCCTTTCGAGCGGCCGCTTTCGTGGTGAGGAGGAACGCGAGATCGGCTTTCGCCGGGTGTTGCGCGAGCGCTATCCGGCAATCCGGATCGTCGAGATCAGCGAAGGCCACGGCCGCGACAGCGAAACCGGCCGCCTGGCTCACGCGGCGCTCTCGGCCAATCCCGATATCAACGCGGCCTATTCGATCGGTGGCGGCAACCGCTCCGTCCTTGCAGCCTTCGAGCGCCTCGAACGTCACTGCGCGCTCTACATCGCCCATGATCTCGACGAGGACAATCTGGCGCTGTTGCGGGAACGGCGCATTCACTTCGTGCTGCATCACGACCTCAGGACCGATGCGCGCACCGCCTTTCGCACGATGATGCTGCGGCCCGGCGCCCAGGCGCCGGCAATCGGCCCGCAGCTTTCCGCCGTGGTGGTGATCACGCCCTACAATGTTCCGGAGTAACGCTGCTGACGATCAGCGGGTAACGTTCAGGCCGCCGACTGGCCGTCGTTCTTTTCGGCTGGCAACACCATGTCGTCCGCCGTCTCGAAGCGGTTGCGACCGCGCCGCTTGGCCAGATAGAGCGCTTCGTCCGCAGCCAGCAGCAACTGGCGTGCCGTCAGGCCATGCCGCGGCGCAAAGGCGATGCCGGCGCTGCCGCCGACAACGAGCATTTGGCCGTCGAAAGCGACCGGCGTCTGCGCGTCGGCGATCAGGCCGGCCGTCAGGCTGCGGGCGTCGGCCTCGCTGCAATCGCCGAGAATGACCGCGAATTCGTCACCCCCAAGCCGCGCGACCGTGCCCTTCGGGCCAGCCCGGTTGCGAAAGCGCTCGGCCATGGCCACCAGCACGGCATCGCCGGCGGCGTGGCCGTGGCGATCGTTGACCTCCTTGAATTCATCGAGGTCGGCATAGACGAGCGTGAACGGATGCGTCGATGCCCGCAACAGGGCTGCCGCCAGCATGTCGTCGAAGCCGCTGCGGTTCATCAGCCCCGTCAGGCGATCGTGCTTGGCAAGATGCCGGTTCAGCGCCTCGCTCTGCTGCAGAGCGGCAAAGAGCGTCGAGAACCGCAGCGCCACGAAGGCCATCAGCAGTGCTGCGACGATCGCCATGATAATGACGCTCGGCAACAGCTCCGCGCGGACGAACCCACCGGGCGATTTCGGCACCCAGGCGGCCACGAGACAGGACGAATCGGAGCAGCGCCCGACAGACGCATAGGCACTGCCTGCAGGCCGCTCGTTGAGCGGAACAAAGGCCAGCCCGCGAATACCCAGCCGTGCCGCGATCTCGCGCGTCATTTTCGGCGTGACCGGCCGAACGGCGACCATCAGCACCGGATCGCGCCGTCCCGCCGGAACCACCAATGTCTCGGGGATGACCGCCTGCACCACGGCAACGCTCATGCGCCCGCCGATCTCGCGCAGGTCCACCGCGTGGATGCCGGGCACGGCCGGCATCACGGACTGCGCATCCGGCGTCGGGACATCGAGATTGTAGGTGCCGTCGTTGTTCCTGAGCGCATTGTCGTAGCGGCGCTTGGCTTCGTCTACGAGATCGTCGACCTCGTCGAGCGGCACGCGGGCCACCTCTGCCGGAACCGATGCGCCGTCCTTGAGCGCCGTCGAGACGGTGCGGGCCGGATCCGTGAAGATGATCCAGGAGAAGCCGTAGTCTTCCCAAAGCCAGCCCGAAAGCTCGTCGGCGACGAAACTGTCGCTGACATGCCCCGTCGCCAGCTCCTCGTAGGTCTTGTCCCAGAAGGACACCTGCGCCTGGAACTGAACGACCGCATCCATCTGGTGGCGCAGCTCGTTTGCGACAAGCCGACGCTCGGCCGAAAGGCCGAAGCGATCGGCCTCCGTGACGGATCGGTCGAGGACATAGATGAGGCTTGCAATGATCAGGACCGCGACCAAGGTACAGGCGGCATGGATCGCCCAGACCGTCTTGTCCCGTTTTGCCTGCCGCAACGCCTTTTCCACCACGCCAGTCCCCCTCGTCCGTACCGGCCCTGCCGGGCATACTAGCACTTGTGGAGGTGCGATGCGCAACGATGGCAGCCGATACTGCCGGCACCCTAGCGACCAAAATCGAAGTTTGGCTTAAATAAGCTGGTGATAAAATACTTAACGATTTCAACCGACTGAATCGCCCGACAATCAGCGGTCGCAGCGGGGATCAGGAGAACGCGGGCGACTGCCCGCGCCTCCCTCTGCGTATCCTATTGCGGGGCGGCCGCCGAAGCGCGCAGCAAGGCGACGATCTCCGCATTGCCCTGCTCCAGGGCAAGATCGCGTATCGACGGGCCGGCGGCGCCATCGCGCACGCGTGCATTCGCGCCCCTTTCGAGAAGCAGCCGCACCGTTCCCGCCTGCCCGTTGATCACGGCAAAGGCAAGCGGTGTCATCCAGTCGTGCTGTGGCTCCGGCCTGCCGCGCCCGCGGAACGTGCCGAACGGCGTTTCGATCAGATCCGGCTGCCGGTCGAGGATGTCGGAGAGGCGCGCGGCCACGCCAAAGGACGCAGCTGCGAAGATGTCGAGCGGCTGATCCTTCAGGAAAGTGACCATCGCGTCCTTGCCGTTGTATTTGGCCCAGCCGATCGGCGGTGCATGATGGTAGGGGTCGCGGGCCAAGGGATCGGCGCCGTGATCGAGCAGGCGCCTCGCCATCGCGACATGCCCATGCAGCGCCGCCTCGTGCAACGGCGTGCGCGAGGTCATGCGGTTGACGTCGAAGCCGAGCGCGAGCATCAGCGCCACGGCGTCATGCCGGTCCTCACCCGCCGCCTCGTGCAGGATGGCGGGGTGTGCAGCCTGGGTTCGAGCGACAAGTGTCGGATCCCTATCGACAAGTTCCCTCGCCTCGTCGGCCTTCACTTCCCCAACGGCACGGGCCAGCCGGTCGACATCCTCCAGCGGTGCTTCGGTCGCGCCGCGCGACACGAGGTATTGTGCCAGTGCCGGATCGCCGCCGAGCTCCGCCCATTGATAGGGCGTGCGCCCCTTGATCGGGCGATTGACGTCGGCGCCGTGCGCAACAAGCAGCCGGACGCGATCGGACATGCGTTTTTCCAGTGCCCAGGCAAGCTGATAGTCGAAGACGCGTTCGCCATTTTCGACCAGGCCGCCATCGTTGCGCACCAGCCAGTTGTTGCGGTCGTCGGCATTGAGGCCATGGTCGAGAAGCAGCTGGAGGCAGGAATTGTCCGGTTCGAACATCCGGTTGTAGAGCGCCTGGCTGTCATTGACTCGGGCACCGGCATTAAGCAGCAGCCGCGCAAAGGCAAGGCAATCCGGGTGCGGTGGCTGCCGCTCCGGCCCCGCCTCGCCCTCGCCGAAGACGCCGGTCAAAGCCGTGAAACGATACTGGCCGTCGTCGAGCCAGTAAGCGTTCGGATCGGCCCCGCGCGCAATCAGGCGGGCGCCCGCCGGCAGCGACGAGCGGCCGGGAACGCGGGCATATGCGGCGTAGAGCAACGGCTCCCAGTCGAACGGACCGCCGCGCTTCTCTGCGAGTTTCGGGTCGCGATCGAGAAAGCGGTCGATCGCCGCGGCGTCGCCGAGCGCAGCGGCCACGTGAATGTTGTCCCCGGCAATCTCAGGATGGTCCTTGAGAAGGTCGAGTGCCTGAGCGAACCGCTCGGGATCGGCAGCGACGTCGCCGAAATAGGAGACTGTCGCCAGAGCGAGAAAGCGGTTTGCGACCTGTTCGGTCGACGGCGTGCCGGCCTCGGCTTTCTCCAGATGCCGCTTCAGCCGCGTCCAGCTGGCAAAGCCGAATTCGCGGGCAAGCACCAGCTGGGCATCCTGAAGGCCCATTGCGGTCGGTTCGGAGAAATAGGGAAGCGCCCGCTGTCTTGCACTGGCATCGCCAGCCTTGACGGCCTTCAAAAAGGCCTTGGCCTGCTTGCGGATCGTATCGAGGGTAATATTCGCGGAAAGATCGCGCGTGATCATGAAAGACCTCCTTTCATTCACGTCCGGTATCCGCGCCCACAGACTGAAAAGAGGTGTGGCAACCAAGTTCAGTGAGACAGGTGGGCCTTGCCCTTCCCGCGGATCGGATGCGCCCTGCGAACGACCTCATCGCTAGCATGGCCTCGATATACTTGTCCAGCGCGGTCAGCTTTCCCGTTCGTAGCGGACGAAGGCGAAACGATCGCCCGTGGGCGCCCAGTTGGGAACGTTGATCGTCCCCTGCCCGCCGAAGAGCTCGAACAGGATGCGGGCATTGCCCCCGTCCAGGTCCATCAGCCTCAACCGGACATCGAGATCCCTCGGATGATCGAAGACGTCGCCGTCATAGGAAAGCACAAGCAGATGCTTACCGTCAGGCGACGGATGCGGAAACCAGTCGCCATAGGGGCTGTCGGTGATGCGCGTGACGTCGCTACCGTCCGGGCGGATCCGCCAGATCTGCATCTGGCCGGTACGGCTCGAGTTGAAATAGATCCATTCGCCGTCTGCCGACCAATCGGGCCCGTCGTTGCGGCCCTCCCCATGGGTGAGCCGCCGCTCCTCGCCGCCGTCGACGGAGATCGTATAGATGTCGAAGACCTGGTCGCGGATGCCGCAATAGGTCACCGTGTTCCCGTCGGGCGACCAGCCGTGCCAATAGGAAGGCAGGTTGCGGGTGACGAGCCGCGGCGTGCCGCCTTCGGCCGGCAGCAGGTAGATCGCCGATTTCCCGAACTCGGTCTTGTCGCTGATCGCGATCGTCGTGCCATCCGGGGAGAGGCCGTGGTCGTTGTTGCAGAGCGTCGCAAAACCGGTATCGATCTCCACCGGTTCGGAACCATCGAGGCCAAGCCGATAGAGCCTGCCGTCACCGTTGATGATCAGATGTGAGCCGTCCCGCGACCAGTTCGGTGCCTCGACCAGCCGGTCCGTCTGCCAGACAACCCGCGTTTCACCTGTTGCGATGTCATGGATTTCGACGGAACTGCGCATGCTCTTCTCTCCCGGACGAGGCCGCTATTTCTTGTCTTCACCCGCCGGCAGGGTCGCCAGAACCTTGGAACAGACCGATTGCATCAGAACGGAATTGCGTCGGTCCCGCCAGTCGGTGACCAGACCCCAGGCCAGCAGGAGCAGGATACAGATGAAGGCAACGCCGACGACGGTGAGGCTTCCGGTCGCAAGGCCATAGACCCCAAAGATCGCAGGCGTCGCGAAATAGCCGATCTGCGCCGATAGCTGCCGGCCGGCGGAAACGTCGCTTGCCGACCACAGTCGCAGGAGCCGGATTTCCTCGTCCGTAAAATCTGGACGGCCCTGTCGGCCGTCCGTCTCTTCGGAGAGGATATCCATCGCCTAGCCCCGGTCGCGGAAGCGGTTGGTGATCGGGTAGCGGCGGTCGCGTCCGAAGTTCTTCTTGGTGATCTTGACGCCCGGCGCCGATTGCCGGCGCTTGTATTCGGCGATGTAGAGCAGATGCTCGACCCGGTGTACGGTCACCTCGTCATGGCCGCGGGCGACGATCTCGTCCGTCCCCATTTCCTTTTCCACCAGGCATTCGAGAATGTCGTCGAGCACCGGATAGGGCGGCAGCGAATCCTGGTCCGTCTGGTTGGGACGAAGCTCGGCCGAAGGCGCCTTGTCGATAATGTTCTGCGGAATGACGATGCCGGAAGGACCAAGCGCGCCCGGAGGAACCGTGGTATTGCGCCAGCTCGAGATGGCATAGACCTGCATCTTGTAGAGGTCCTTGATCGGGTTGAAGCCGCCGTTCATGTCGCCATAGAGCGTGGCATAGCCGACCGACATCTCCGACTTGTTGCCCGTGGTCACAACCATCGAGCCGAACTTGTTGGAGATCGCCATCAGGATCGTGCCGCGGGTGCGGCTCTGCAGGTTCTCCTCGGTGATGCCTGATTCCGTGCCTTCGAACGTATCGGAGAGTGCGCTGAGGAACCCTTCGACCGGCTCGGAGATCGGCACGATGTCGTAACGGCAGCCGAGGGCCTCGGCGCATTCCTTGGCGTCCTTCAGCGATTCCTGCGAGGTGTAGCGGTAGGGCAGCATGACCGTGCGCACCCGCTCCTCGCCGAGCGCATCGACGGCGAGCGCTGCGCAAATGGCGGAATCGATACCGCCGGAGAGGCCAAGCACGACATTCTTGAAGCCGTTCTTGTTCACATAGTCGCGGAAGCCGAGCATGCAGGCGCGGTAATCCGCCTCCTCCCGCTCCGGCAGGCGCGACTTCAGGCCGTGCTCGCAATGCCAGCCGCTCTCGCCCTTCTTCCACTCCACGATCGAGATAGCCTCTTCGAACTGGCTCATCTGGAAGGCGAGCGACTTGTCGGTGTTGAAGGCGAAGCTGGCGCCGTCGAAGACCAATTCGTCCTGGCCGCCGAGCTGGTTGGCATAGATCATCGGCAGGCCGGTCTCGATCACCTGCTTCAGCACGACCTGATGGCGCACGTCGACCTTGCCGCGATAATAGGGCGAACCATTCGGCGACAGCAGGATTTCAGCACCGCTTTCGGCCAGCGTCTCGCAGACGCCGAGATCGCCCCAGATGTCCTCGCAGATCGGAATGCCGATGCGCACACCGCGGAAATTGACCGGTCCCGGCATCTCGCCCGGATCGAAGACGCGCTTCTCGTCGAACTCGCCATAGTTCGGCAGATCGACCTTGTCGCGGATCGCGATCACCTTGCCATCGTCGAGTACTGCCACGGCGTTATGTCGGCCGGTCTTCGACAGGCGCGGGAAGCCGATGATGACGCCCGGGCCGCCATCGGCCGTCTCGGCGGCCAGCTTTTCGACGGCCTGGAGGCAGGCCTTGAGAAAGGCCGGCTTCAGAACAAGGTCTTCCGGCGGATAGCCCGAAATGAACAGCTCCGTCAAAAGCAGGAGATCGGCGCCCTGTCGCGCCGCATCGGCGCGCGCCTCACGCGCCTTGGCCAGGTTTCCGGCGATGTCGCCCACGGTCGGATTGAGCTGGGCTACGGCGATACGAAGGAGCGAGGGGGCGTTTTTATGGGCGGTCATGAGCGGGCCTGTCGGTCTGTCCTGAACGATTGCATCTGACTTTCGCAATGTTCTTTAGCGCAATCTGCGGAAAAATACCCACAGCCAATCGCAGCCACGCGAAAAAAACCGAAAACTTCTGTTTTTCCCGGTCCTTATACTGGGCCGTTCGTGCGGCTTCACGCCACGAAAAGCCACCCTCCATTCCCGTTAAGAAACCATTCATCCCCTGTTCAAAATGACGGGCGTATGACAGTTACACGACGCATTTATGAAATTGGAGAATATGTTGGCCAGTATCGATTCCGCTGTCGCGCGAGGCTCACGTGTCTATGCCGATCGACCCGGCTTTGCCGCACGGCACGCCAAGACGCTCGCTTCCACGCGCAGCGCCCTGTTCTCCCTGTTCGTTGCAACTGCCCTTGTCTTCGCCGTTGAACTGATCGTCCGTCAGTCGCTGACCGATACCCTATCCTATGTCCTCGACCCGACGCGCCCGGCGCTGACGACCATCGGCATATTCTTTCTCATTCTGCTCGCTGTCGACGGTATTTTCGGCCGCGAGCACAAGTCCGCCGTGGTGATCGCGCCGCTGGCACTTCTGCCGGCCGTCATCTGCCAGCAGAAGCAGGTGTTCCTGTCCGATCCGCTCTATCCGACCGACTTCCTGTTCGGCCGCCAGATCATGGAGCTGATGCCCGTGCTGGTAAAGGACCGTCCGTGGACGGCGGTCGGCATCGCGGTCGGCCTGGTTGCCACCGTCGTCGCCATCGCCCTCCTGTTGCGCTTTGCCTGGCGGACCTTCCCGAAGCTGACGACCCGCGAGCGTGTCGCCCGCCTCGCCTTCGCGCTGCCGCTGCTCGTCGCCTTCTGGAACATCATGGATTACAACCAGTTCTCCTGGATCCGTGATCGCCTGAAGGTCATCCCGATCATGTGGGACCAGACCGAGAACTATAAGCACAACGGCTTTGCGCTCGCCTTTGCGATCAACCTGCCGATGGCCAATGTCAGCGCGCCCGCCGGCTACATGGCCGACGCGATCGACCGCATTCCGGTGAAGCCGCTTCCCGCCGGCACCTCGCACCGCGGCAAGCCCGACGTCATCGTGCTGATGAGCGAATCCTTCTGGGATCCGACCCGCCTGCCGAACGTCAAGCTGTCGCCCGATCCGATGCCGACGATCCGCGAAATGCAGTCGGGCAACGTCTTCTCGCCGGAGTTCGGCGGCATGACCGCCAATGTCGAGTTCGAGGCGCTGACCGGCTTCTCGAACGCGTTCCTGCCCTACGGCAGCATCCCGTACCAGCAGTACATCCGCAATCCGATCCCGTCGCTTGCCACCTTCTTCCGTGGCGAAGGTTACGTCTCGCGCGCCATCCATCCGTTCCAGAGCTGGTTCTGGAACCGCACCGCCGTCTACAAGGCATTCGGCTTCGACATGTTCAAGTCGGAAGAGAACATGCCGCCGATGCAGAAGCGCGGGATCTTCGCCTCGGACGACTCGCTGACCAACGAGATCATCCGCCAGGCCGACGCGATGGACGACCCGTTCTTCTTCTTCGCCGTCACACTCCAGGGCCATGGCCCCTATGAGGCCAACCGCTACGCCAACAACACCATCAAGGTCGAAGGCGACCTGCCCGAGGCCGACCGCCAGGTGCTTGCCACCTACGCGCAGGGCATCAAGGAGGCTGACGACAGCCTGAAGAAGCTGATGGACTGGGCCAAGAACCGCGATCGCGAAACGGTTATCGTGCTTTTTGGCGACCATCTGCCGCCGCTTAACACCGTCTATACCAGCACCGGTTTCATGAAGGGTGTGACGGCGGAGCGCAAAGGTTCGAAGGAGCAGATGAAGGCGCAGCATGAAACGCCGCTCGTCGTCTGGTCGAACAAGACTGGCCCGAAGAAGAACGTCGGCACCATCAGCCCGGCCTTCCTCTCCTACCAGATCCTCAAGCAGTCCGGTTACGAGCATCCCTACTACACCGGCTTCCTCGGCAAGGTGTATGACCAGTACCGCGTCGTCGACCGCTACATGCTGATCCGCAAGAATGGCAAGGAAGTCGCCGAGTGGTCGCGCCAGCCGAAGGTGCCGGCACTCCTGCGTGACTACCGCTTCCTGCAACACGACATGATGTTCGGCGACCGCTTCTCGACCGACCGGTTCTTCAAGTCACACGCTGATCTCTTCGCCAGCGTCGAAACCCACTGATCGAAGACCGGAGCGGCCAGCAACCGCTCCGGTCCTTGCGGCATTTTCGCGTACCGCCTGATTTCCTTGCGGCGCTGACGCGCTAGATTGTCTCCGGCCAACTCCGGAGATCGCCATGCCGCACTTCAATGACATATCGAAACAGCTTTTCGGCAAGCCGCTCAGCGAGCTCGGAGAGATCGAGCGCCGCATTCTTACCCATGCCCGGGACCGACGCACGCTCGCCACCGATTCACATGCCGCCTTCACGGCACGGCTCTCCTTCGGCGACAGGCTCGCAGACAACATCGCCCGCGTCGGCGGCTCCTGGAGCTTCATCATCGGCTTCTGCGGCTTTCTCGTCTTCTGGGTTTTGCTGAACACCATTCTGCTCGCCACCGGCGCCTTCGATCCCTACCCCTATATCTTCCTCAACCTGATGCTTTCGATGCTCGCCGCGCTGCAGGCGCCGGTCATCATGATGTCGCAGAACCGCCAGGCGGAGCGCGACCGCTTCGCTGCCTCGAAGGACTACGAAGTCAATCTCAAGTCGGAAGTCGAATTGATCGCACTGCATCACAAGGTCGACGACGTGTTGCTGCGCGAGATCTCCGAATTGCGCGCGGACCTGGCGACGCTCAACCGGCAGCTCGAACGCTATCGCACGCCCCCCGGACAGGAGTGACCGGACCCCGGCCGAACCGGGACGATGCGCTGACGATAGGCAAGCCGGCCCTCGCGCAGATTTCGGCGCCCGGACGCGGACGCGCGCAGCCGCCGCGACAGGGCGAAAACTAGCTCATTATCATAAATACTAATTCAACTGTGAATACACATTTTGCAACATTCGCGAAATGCATTGGGATTCAACAACTTATCGGGGTATGAAAAAATTAATATTTGAGGATCACGTTATGGGTGCAGGGACATTCGAGAAATACAGCAACGTGGGTACGCGGAGATGCTGCAATGTCCAACTTCAAGCGCCTGTTAGGCGGCCGGGACGGGGCCGCTGCGATCGAATTTGCAATAATAGCACCACTCTTCTTCATGTGCGTGCTGACCCTGATCGCCTATGGCGTCTATCTCAGTGCCGCCCATTCCATTCAGCAGATTGCTGCCGATGCCGCCCGCACAGCCATCGCCGGCCTCTCCCAAACCGAGCGTGAACGGCTCGCGACCGACTATATCCGTCGCACGACGATGGATCAGGCCTTCATCAAGTCGTCGCGCATGACCGTCACCGTCAGGGACGACGCCAACAACGCAAACCAGTTCACCGTCCGGATCAAATACGACGCCGGCGACCTGCCGATCTTCAACCTGTTCACATTCGCCATGCCGAGCGAACAGATCGAGCGCTTCGCAACCATCCGCATCGGAGGGGTCTGATATGCTGTGGAAACCCATGCGCTCCCTCGCCCGAGCCCGTAGCGGCAATATCGGTATCTCGGCCGCCCTGGCCATGCCGTTGGTGATCACGTCCATGGCCCTTGCGATCGACTACGGCTACCTGACCGTCCAGAAGCGTGAAATGCAGTCTTCGGTCGATCTCGCTGCGATCGCGGCAGCGGCCAACGTCTCCGCCGCCGAGAAGGCCGTGCTCAACCACTTCGCCAACAATGGCCTGAACTACGGCGTATCGACGCCGAACGGTTTGTTGACCATCGACGGCAAGACCCTGCCGCCCGGTGACATCAGCACCGCCAAGCTTGATGGCGTCGCGACCGTAGCGCGCGGGCGCTACGTCCCCGATCCGTCGGTCGATGCCGGCCAGCGCTTTATCAAGGACGCCACGCCCACGGACGCCGTGCAGGTGATGCTCGAAAGGAAGGGCGACATCTTCCTCGCCTCGATCTTCAGCGCCCCGCCGGACCTCAGCGTCTACGGCACGGCGGCGAGTTCGAAAATCGCGGCCTTCTCCGTCGGCTCCCGTCTTGCAAGCCTCAATGATGGGCTGCTCAACTCCATCCTCGGGCAGATGCTCGGAACGACGATCTCGCTCAAGATCATGGATTACCAGGCGCTCATCGACGCCGACATCGATATCCAGCCGTTCCTGAAGATCATTGCGACCAGGCTCAACCTGACGGCGGCGTCCTATGAAGACGTACTCAAGGCAAACCTGACGATGCCGCAGCTGCTTGCCTCCATGCGGCTCGTCCAGGGCCTGTCCGGAACGGTCACGGCCGCACTCAAGAGCATCGAGCTTTCGACCTCGAACGACAAGCGCACCTTCACCTTGGCGCAAATCCTCAACCTCGATCCGAAGAAGAGCCTGCAGGTCGACGCTGGCTCCGATTGGGCGATGCGCGTAAGCGCGCTGCAGATCGTGTCGGCGGCTGCAGCCATCGCCAATGGCGAAAACCAGATCGCCCTCAATGCCGTGGCCGGCCTTCCGGGGATCGCATCTGCCAAGGTCAAGCTTGCGATCGGCGAGCCGCCCGTCGAAACGCCAAGCCACCGCCTCGGCACGCCTGGCGCAGCAATACGCACCGCCCAGACCCGCCTTGCCGTCGAAGTCAACGTCGATGGCCTGGCCGCCCTTGCCGGCATTCGCATCCGACTGCCGATCTATGTCGAACTCGCCTATGCGGAAGCCAAGCTCGCCGACATCAGGTGCTATGGCGGCACGCCCGAAAATGCTTCGGTCAGCGTCGATGCCGTGCCCGGCATTGCCGAAATCGCCATCGGCGACGTCGATCCGGCGGTCCTGTCCAACTTCTCGTCAGACGCGCGGGTACAAAGAGCCAAACTCGTGGACGCCCTGGTGGTCAAGATCGATGCGCTGGCCCATGTCGAGGCGCAAAACCTCAAGCCGACGCGCCTGAGCTTCAGCCCGTCCGAGGTCGCGGCCCGGTCGATCAAGACGGTCTCGACCAAGGACATCCTGACCTCGACGACGCAAACGCTCCTCAACAATCTCGACCTGAACATACAGGTCCTGTTCCTGACGCTCGGCAGCCCGACCATCGTGCAGCAGGCATTGGCCCAAACGCTCGGAGCCGTCACCAAGCCGGTCGACGATCTGCTCTACAACCTTTTGCTGCTCGTCGGCGTACGGGTCGGCGAGGCCGATGTCCGCGTCACCGGCGTCAAGTGCCAGTCTCCGGTCCTCGTGCAGTAGACCCGTTCAAACGGGGCGTTCGACGGCCACCGTCAACGCCCCGTTGAACAAATTCGGTTGCTGACACGTTATGCACAAGGTAGCCCTAGTAAAAGGAATGCAGCTGAGCGCGGCTGGCCGGCGGGGCACCGAGAGTGCCCTTCACTTGGCGGGCCGCGCAAGCATTGGGGGTATGCGCAGCAGATGCATGTGATGGCAGAGCAGGAAGGCGCAGCGCGGGATGGCTCGCTCGCCTTCACCGCGGAAGGTTTTCTTTGTCATCCGGAGTTACGCAACGTGCTCCAGGCGAGCGCGCGCGATCTGATGGCGGCCTACGACATGTTTCCCCGCATCGCTCGCCTTGTCGCCTCCCACCAGAAATGGACGCTCAGCCAGGCCGTCTACGCCCTGCACCTCGAGCGTGAGCCCGGCAACCCCGAAACGGGAGTTACGACCGCCCGCCTTCTCAAGTTCATCCATGAGACCGGCGGCGCCAGCCGCAATACCGCCGCTGCCTTCATCGCCGAACTGCTGACCTACAAGCTTTTGCGCGACGCGGAGGGCGGCCGGGGTCGCAAGAAGATCCGTCCGCTAGAGCCGACCGAAATCAGCGAAGGCGCCATGCTGCGCTGGTTCATGAGCCAGATGGGAACGCTCGATCGCTTCGACGGCCAAGGCCGTGTCGCCCGCGTCGAAGCCGACCGCACGGTTTTCGAACGGGCTCAGCCGATCGCCGCCCGCCTGCTGCTTTCGGATCGCCGGTGGACCCAGCCGCCGGAAGGTGTCGCGGCTTTCGTCTGGACCGAGTGCGGTGGCCTCCTGCTCGACGATCTCATGGCGCGGCCGAAGAGCCTTGAGCCTGTGAATGGTAAAGTCTGGCTGGAGGCGAACCTCTCGGATCTCGCCACGCATTGCATGATCTCGAACACCCATATCCGGCGCATCTTCACGCGGGCCCAGGATCTCGGCTTGCTTGGAAGAGCCGATGAGGGGCAGCGCGGCCTGTTCTGGTTGAGTGAGCGGCTGATCGAGGAATATTGCCAATGGCAGGCAGTTAAGCTTGCCGGCCTTGCCAACGGCTTCGAGCAGGCCGAGCGACAGGCGGCAAACCCGCCGGCCTGAACCTCAGACGCGGCCGGCTGCGAATTTCGGCAGGTCGTCCTTGATCTCGTAGAAATCGCCCTGATCTTCGCAGAAGATATGGTAGCCCGGCTTCAGCACCGTCGGCTTGTCAAAGGCGCCCGCGAGGATCGACGTGTAATCCGAACCGTCCGCCTTCCAGAACAGCGCTGACCCGCATTGCCGGCAAAAGCCCCGGCTGGCGCTGTCACTGGCCCTGTACCAGGTTACGTTTTCCGCGCCCTTCAGCTTGAAGTCCTGGTCCTGCACGTTGGTGGCGGCGTAATAGAGCCCGGTCTGCTTCCGGCATTGGCTGCAGTGGCAGAAGATCAGCTCGCGCAGCTCGCCGCGCGCTTTGAAGCGAATGGTGCCACAAAGGCAGCCCCCGTGATGAATGTCCTGCATTGCCCCTCCCCAAGTTCATGACCCCTCGATCCTGCCATGGAGCGTGCCGACGCAAGCCACAGCCCGCGCCGCGCCCTGCTCCAGACACGAAAATGCCGGGCCAGCTTCCAGAGCCGGCCCGGCATTGTCAAATTCAAAGCATCCAAGCGACGTTCAGAAAACCTGAACAATGCCAGAGATTTAGATCAGCCGTTGACGACCATCTTCTTCTCGTCGCGGCCGCCCTTCATGCGTTCGGCGAGCAGGAAGGCGAGTTCCAGCGCCTGGTCCGCGTTGAGGCGCGGATCGCAATGGGTGTGGTAACGGTCGGCGAGATCGTCGCCCGAAAGCGCACGCGCACCGCCGGTGCATTCCGTCACGTCGTTGCCGGTCATCTCGATATGGATGCCGCCCGGGTGCGAACCCTCGGCGCGGTGGATCTGGAAGAAGCTCTCCACTTCCGACAGGATCCGCTCGAACGGACGGGTCTTGTAGTTGTTGAGCGTGATCGTGTTGCCGTGCATCGGGTCGCAGGACCAGACCACCTTCTTGCCTTCGCGCTCGACCGCACGGATGAGGCGCGGCAGATGCTCGGCCACCTTGTCATGGCCGAAACGGCAGATGAGCGTCAGGCGGCCGGCTTCGTTGGCCGGGTTCAGAAGGTCGATCAGCTCCAGCAGGCCATCGGCCGTCAGCGACGGACCGCACTTGAGGCCGAGCGGGTTCTTGATGCCGCGGCAGTATTCGATATGCGCATGGTCAGGCTGGCGGGTACGGTCGCCGATCCAGATCATGTGGCCGGACGTGGCGTACCAGTCGCCCGAGGTCGAGTCGACGCGCGTCAACGCCTGCTCGTAGCCGAGCAGCAGCGCCTCGTGGCTGGTGAAGAAATCGGTCTCGCGCAGGCTCGGGTGGTTTTCCGAGGTGATGCCGATCGCCTTCATGAAGTCCATGGTCTCGGAGATGCGGTCCGCAAGCTTGCGGTAGCGTTCCGCCTGCGGGCTGTCCTTGACGAAGCCGAGCATCCACTGGTGCACGTTGTCGAGGTTGGCATAGCCGCCCATCGCAAACGCGCGCAGAAGGTTCAGCGTCGCAGCCGACTGGCGGTAAGCCATGATCTGGCGCTCCGGGTTCGGAATGCGCGCTTCCTCGGTGAACTCGATGCCGTTGATGATGTCGCCGCGGTAGGACGGAAGCGTCACGTCACCCTGCTTCTCGATACCCGAGGAGCGGGGCTTGGCGAACTGGCCGGCGATACGGCCGACCTTGACCACCGGCTGCTGTGCACCGAACGTCAGAACGACGGCCATCTGCAGGAAGGCGCGGAAAAAGTCGCGGATCGTGTCAGCGCCGTGCTCGGCAAAGCTCTCGGCGCAGTCGCCGCCCTGCAGCAGGAAGCCGCGGCCTTCGGCGACATTGGCGAGGGCACTCTTCAGACGACGGGCTTCGCCCGCAAACACCAGCGGCGGATACTTCGCGAGGCGCGCTTCGGTCGCCTCAAGCGCTGCCAGGTCCGGATATTCCGGCACCTGCTGGATGGGTTTCTGCCGCCAGCTGTTTGGAGTCCAAGTCTGTGCCATTTCGATCACCTGTTGTCTGCCGCGGATCCAACCGCGCGGGTCACGCCCTGACGGCCAATGGCGGCCGCCCGGTATTCTGAAATTTCACTCAACATCCGCTCGCCCTGCCCCGGTCACTTGGCCAAGCCTCGTGCCCGCCCAGCCGGAAACGCCGCGGAATGCGGGCTTATAGACGTTAAGGAAACGCTTGGAAAGCCATCCTACCAGAATTCATTGCTTTGCAGGGCGCCCGGGGCGCAACGATATTTCCGCGGAGCGCACGATCCCGAAAGTCCTGCTCCCTATATCGAAAGAACGCTGCGCAGTTTCAATGGGATAGTGGCATCCCTGATGCTACAGCCGCCGCCAAGATAGGCGACAGATTGTTCAGCGATCGTGCCCGGCGGCTTGCGGCCGGCAATGGCTGGCCCTCACGTCCCAGCGCGCGCGTGTGCGTTCGGTGAGTGGCGCATCGGAACGCGTCAAGCGCGCGTCCGATCTGCGCCGGTTAAGCAGAAAAGAGAAGGCCGGCAGCACCCAGTGCAGGCCACGCCACTCCGGTCCGTCGAGCGGATCATCCAAGCCGTTGCGTGACCCGCGGCGACGTTCACGCTGCAGAACCGTCCACATGACCGCCCAATGTTCAAACATGGTCTCGCCTCCTTTGCCTTGAGACAATCGGAGACCTAATGTCTTCGCCGGCAGCGTTGTAGGCGCACCGTTGAAAGACGTCTTTCATCCGCGAACGGAAGTCAGGGCGGACGACCCGCGCTACTACGAGACAATGACCGCCATGGAGTGCTTATGGCCGAGGCAGCCTGGGACGATTTGAAACTCTTTTATCACGTTGCGACCGAGGGTGGCTTGAGCGGGGCTGCCACGCGAACGGGGTTGAGCGCGCCGACCATCGGCCGCCGCATGCTCGCGCTCGAGCGAGCGACCGGCAGGGCACTCTTCATCCGCAGCCAGCAAGGCTACCGCCTCGCCCACGATGGCCAGATCCTGCTCGAACATGTCCGTGCCATGCGGAATGCCGCCGCAAATATCTCCGATTGGCACCGCGACGCCTTCGCGCTGCCGATCGTCTCAGTCGCAAGCGACGCCTGGGTCGCGGGCTTCGTGGCCGATCATTCAACCGACATCCGCGGCTCGGGCGACGGCTTTCGCTTTTGCTGCAAACATGCGCACCGCGGCCTCGACCTGACCTTCAGAGAGGCCGATGTGGCCGTCCTGTACGAACAGCCCCGCTCCGGCAACGTGGCAGTGCGCCGCTCGGTGAACATCGCCTATGCCGTCTATCGCGCCCGCAACATGCCGGAGCGCGAGGACTTTCCCTGGATATCGATTGGCACCGAAGTTGCCAGCTCGCCGGCTGAAAAATGGGTCTTTGAAAACCGCGAGCAGCAGATCCATACGTGGACCGACAGTGCCGCTCTTCTCGTGCGGCTGATCCGCAATGGCGCCGGCCGCGGCGTCCTGCCCGCCTTCGTCGGCGAAGGTGATCCATTCCTGAAGCGCGAAGGCGAATTGATCGAGGGCCTGACGCATCCGTTGTGGATCGCGGCAAACGACGACGACCGGCGCCGTCCGGAGGTCCGGACGGTCATCGATCGTCTCGCCGATCTTTTCAAACGCGAGGAGGCGCGGTTTGCAGGAGCTTCCGCCTGAGGCGGCTCAGACCCGCTCGCCCTTGCGGATGCGATAGGACGGCGAATACATCGTTACCAATTCTTCCGCCGCCGTCGGGTGCACCGCCATCGTCCGGTCGAAATCGTCCTTGGTGCAGCCGGCCTTCAGCGAAATGCCGAGCAGCTGCGCCATTTCGCCGGCGTCGTGACCGAGGATATGGGCGCCGAGCACCTTGCGGTCGGCGGCATTGACGATCAGTTTCATGATCATCTTTTCCTTGCGGCCCGAAAGCGTCGCCTTCATCGGCCTGAACTCGGCGCGGTAGACTTCGAGTTCGTCGAACCGGCGCGTCGCTTCCTCTTCGGTCAGGCCGACGGTACCGATTTCCGGCTGCGAGAAGACGGCAGTTGCGATCAAGTCGTGGTCCGGCGACACCGGATTGTTCTTGTACTCGGTCTCGATGAAGCACATCGCCTCATGGATCGCGACCGGCGTCAGCTGAACGCGGTCCGTCACATCGCCAAGCGCATAGATGCCGGGCGCGCTGGTGCGCGAGAAGGCGTCGACGATGATGGCGCCGCGCTCGTCCGTCTTGACGCCGGCGGCCTCCAGGCCGAGACCTCTGGTGTTCGGCACACGCCCGAGCGCCAGCATGACCTGGTCGGCGACGATGTCGCCGTGCTTCATCGTGTGCGCGACGCGCTTGCCGTCGGCGTCGAGCGCAACGGACTGGATGATGTCCTCGCAAAGGATGCGGATGCCCTTCTCCTCCATCGCGACGTGCAGCCCGCGGCGCAGGTCATGGTCGAACCGCGAGAGAATTTCCTTGCCGCGATAGATCAGCGTCGTCTCGACGCCGAGGCCGTGGAAGACATTGGCGAACTCGACGGCGATGTAGCCGCCGCCGGCGATCAGGATCGACTTCGGCAGTTCCGCAAGGTCGAAGGCTTCGTTGGAGGAAATGCAGTGCTCGTGGCCGGGCAGCGCGTCATGCGGGGTCGGATGACCTCCGACGGCAATGACGATGCGTTCGGCCGTTACCGTCTTGCCGCTGTCGAGCAGGCGAACCGTGTTCGGGCCGACGAGCTCGGCGCGCGTATGCAGGATTTCGGCGCCCGCATTGTTGAGGCCCTTCTGGTAGAGCCCTTCGAGCCGGGTGATTTCCTGCTCCTTGGCGGCGACCAGCTTCTTCCAGTCGAACGTGCTTTCGCCGACCGTCCAGCCGAAGCCCGCTGCATCTTCGAAGTGCTCGGAAAACTGCGACGCGTAGACATAAAGCTTCTTCGGAACGCAGCCGCGGATAACGCAGGTGCCGCCATAGCGAAACTCTTCCGCGATCGCGACCTTCTTGCCGAGGCTTGCTGCAAGGCGCCCGCTGCGCACGCCGCCCGAACCGCCGCCGATTACGAAAAGGTCATAGTCGAAAGCGGGCATGGGCAGTCTCCTGAAAGCAAGCGGGCCGAAATGGCGATCTGAAAAGCGCGCCGAACGATCCTGGGCCGACACGCAACCGGGCGCAGCCGATGGCCGCGTCGCAGGCACATATAGTGGAGCCTCCGGGCAAAAGAAAAGCCCGGATCGCTCCAGGCTCCTCGAAACGTGATGAAGGCGCTCGGCGCCGCAGCTTATTGTGCCGGCGCCTGAACTGCACCTTCGGCTGCTGCCGGCTGGGTGGAGCCGACCTTCTCGTCGAGCGACTTGGTCGCTTCCTGGGTCAGGTCGCGCGATACGCCCGATGCCCAGATGTCGGCGGCCTTCAGGAGTTCGCGGGACGCGATCGGGCCGTCGTTCAGGAGCTTCTTGCCGGCGGCGGAGTTGTAGAACTCGGTGATCGCGTTCAGCTCTTCGAGCGAAAAGGTCTTGGCGTAGATCGTCGCGGCTTCGTTCTCGAGATCGGCGCGGCGGGCGGCAAGGCTCAGCGCCTTATCGTCGACGGTCGCGGTGATCAGTTCCTGATGGTTCGGCGATGCCTGGATCAGCGTGTTCTTCAGGCGCTCGGCAAGGTTCGGCAGAATGTTGTCGAAGCTGTTGGTTACGCCGAGAGCAGCGATCGTCGCGCGCGCCGCCTTGATCTGGTCTTCGGAGACGTCCTGGGCCTTAACCGCCGGAACGGACGCAGACAGCAGAACCGCGGTGGCAGCGAAAGTGCGGACAAGACCTGCGAGTTTGTTCATTTTTACCCTTGCTCCTGTGTTTGTCGCATGCTGCCCGGGCGATTGCCGCCGCCAGGCCCGCATGTATGGAAACCTGTTGTCTTCACCGCTCCTGCCCCTGACGGGGCAGCGAAGCCGGCTCAGGACGCAGTCAGCGTGCGTGCCCCTTGCGGCCCGGCAATGATTGCCAGCGAAGCGATGCCGATGAAAAGCCCGTGCTCGACGACGCCGGGAATGGCATTCAGCTCCCCGGCGAGCGCATCTGCATCAGGAATACGGCCAAAAGATGCATCGAGAATGAGGTGCCCGCCGTCCGTCAGAAAGGCGCCGTCATGGGACTGGCGGACAGTGATGTCGCCGGAAAGTCCGAGGCGCGAGGCAACCTTTTCGATCGCGATCCGGGTTGCCACCTGACCGAAAGGATTGACCTCGATCGGAAGCTTGAAGGCGCCGAGAACGTCGACCACTTTCGTCTCGTCGGCAATCACGATCATGCGCTTGGACGCAGCCGCAACGATCTTTTCGCGCAGCAGCGCGCCGCCGCCGCCCTTAATCAGACGCAGCTGACCATCGACCTCGTCGGCGCCGTCGATCGTCAGGTCCAGTTCGGGCAGCTCGTCGAGCGACTTCAGCGAAACACCGAGTTCGAGGCAGAGCCGCGCCGTGCGCTCCGAGGTGGGAACGCCTTCGATGCGAAAGCCCGCTGCAACCTTCTCGGCCAGGAGCCGCACAAACTCCTCGGCCGTGGAACCCGTGCCGATGCCGAGACGCATGCCGTCTTCGACATATTCCAGCGCCGCGGCCGCGGCTTTGATCTTCATTTCGCGGGCGTCCATGCGCCGGTCGCTCCCTTGTGATTCGCACGGGCAGCAGGCCGCAATCAGCGAACGGCCGCCCGTTTTTCCGCTGTGACACTTACACGCCCGACGACGCAAACAAAAGTCAAAATGAAATCGGCACTCAGGATTCCGTGTGCTTGCCGGCACCGCTTGCCATTGCAATCGCCGATGAGTTCGCCTACCCGATCAACAACGGTTTTCAGCGCCAAGAGGTTTTCTCCTTGTCTTCTCCCATTGTCGTCTTCGACCTCGACGGAACGCTCGTCGACACGGCCCCAGACCTGGTCGCCAGCCTCAACCATGCGGTTACCCAGGCCGGCGTCGAGCCGGTCACCTACGGCGACCTCACCCATCTCGTCGGCCACGGTGCCCGCGCCATGATCGAGCGCACCTTTGCGATGCGGCAAAAGCCGCTGGCCGAAGACATGCTGGAATGGCAGCTGAAGGAGTTCGTCGATTTCTACCACGGCTCGATGCCGGGCGATTCGCTGCCCTATCCGGGCCTGGTCGACGCGCTCGACCGCCTATCCGGCGCCGGCTTCAAGCTCGCGGTCTGCACCAACAAGCCGGAAAAGCTCGCCACGCGTCTGCTCGAACGGCTCGGCCTGATCGAGCGCTTCGCCGCGATATCGGGCGGCGATACCTTCGAAGTGCGCAAACCGGATGCTGCCCACCTGCTGCGCACGGTCTCCAATGCCGGGGGCCTGGCAACCCGCGCCGTGATGGTCGGCGACAGCCTCAACGACTTCCTCGTCGCCCGCAATGCTCAGGTGCCCTCGATCGCCGTTCCCTTCGGCTATTCCGATGTGCCGGTCGAAAGCCTCGACCCCACCGTTGTCATCAGCCACTTCGACGAACTGACCCCGGATCTGGTCTCGGGCCTGTTTTCCAAATAGAAGACAAGAAAAAGGCCGCTCGAAGCGGCCTTTTTCTTGCTTATCCTTCCGCCCGGCGTGCGCCGCGCGTCGCCTCGAAGGCCCGGTTCATATACATGTCGCGCTCATAGACGTCGTTGAAGTACTCGACCACGCCGTCCTTGTTCGGCCAAGCCGTGAAGTAGGCGACGTAGACGGGAACCTTCACCGGGACCTGCAGCGCCTTGTTGCGGCCGCCGGCGATCTCCTTGCCGACATCGTCGACGCTCGTGCCGAGCACGGCTGCCGCCATCAGGCGAGGATCGGCAAGCCGCACGCAGCCATGGCTGAGCGCGCGATTGTCACGCTTGAAGAAGCTCTTCGACGGCGTGTCGTGCATGTAGATCGCGTGACTGTTGGGGAACAGGATCTTCAACTCGCCAAGCGCATTGTCGCTGCTCGGCGGCTGACGCACGGCAACCGATGCGGTCGAGCCGTTCCAGTTGACCGATGCGGACGGGACCGGGCGACCGCCGACCTCGACCTGGTAGCCCATCCGGTCGAGATAGTTCGGGTCGCTCCTGAGCTTCGGCAGCATCTCGTTGACGATGATCGACTGCGGCACGCCCCAGTAGGGGTTGACCTCGACCGTCTGGATCTCGTCCTGGAAGAAGTAGGTCTGGTTCGCCTTGGACCCGACGACGACGCGCATGGAGAACTGCTCGGCGCCCTTGTCGGCGTAGGTGGCGGTAAAGGCCGGCTGGTTGATGAAGACGTAGCGGTCGCCGAGACCATCCGGCAGCCAGCGCGCCTGCTCCATGGCGATTTCGAGCTTGTTGATCTTGGAGGCGACCGTGTCGCCGCCCGTCAGGATGCGAAGCGACGCCTGGCCGACGACACCGTCGGCCTTGAGCCCGTGCTCCTGCTGAAAGGCCTCCACCACAGCAACCAGCTCCGGCGTGTATTCCGGCGTGCCCTGGTAGGCGGCAAGAACCGTGGCATGATCGGCCTTCAGCTTCTCCGAGCCCTTGAGGCGGATACCTGCGATGACGTTGGCGAGCTCGGGATTGCTCTGCCCCGGCTTCAGCAGCGTGCCGGGCGCGATTTCGACGCGCTGCTCGACGCTCTGCTCGGAGCGCAGCTTCACCAGTTCGGCAGAAAGAGCGGCAAATTGCGCGCTCTTCGGGTTCTGCTCATTGAGAAGCGCGGTCATGTCGCTGCTTGCCGACATCTTGTCGAGAAGCGGTAGCAGATCCACCGTCTTGCGCTTGAAGTCGTGATAGCCGGAGATCTTGTTCGGGTCGATGCGACCGCGCACCGTGTCCTGCACGTAGCTGAGCGTCGCTGCCGAAAGCGCGATCTCGAACTGCACGAGCTCTTTCTCGCGGGCGATCATGTCGCCGCGATCGAACGTATCGGAGGGCACGCTGACGGCATAATCCTGCGGATCGAGGCCGACCTTGGCGGCGTCGGCAAGAACGGCAACCGCCGCCTTCGCCTTGGCGTTGACGCCTTCGGCGCCAATCCAGATGTAATCCATGCGGGCGCCGTAATGGGCTTCGACCGCCTTTGCGACGTCACCCGAGGCGCGCACATTGATGCCGGGAAGGAACTGCCGCGCGTCAGCCAGCGGCATGCGCAGCACCGGCGGCAGCGCGTCGTTGCGCACGGAGCCGGTGACCAAGGGATCGAGCAGCTTGTCGGTTGCGATCCGACGCAGCGGCTCCGCCTTGTAGGTATAGTATTTCGGGCCGGTGATCTTCGGCAGCGGCTTGGCCGCCTGCTGCGGGTCAGCCATCGTGCCGACGCCGGGGAGCGGCTGGGTCGGTTGCACCTGCTGCGCCTCGGGCTTCTTTCTGCCTGCCCGAATGAAATCGCCGAACGTGAAGGCCGAAGCCGGCCGCGCGTCCATGGTCGCGATCGCACAGCCGCTCATGAGCGCCACGATCGCTGCCGTCTTAAGAACTCTCATATGAAACTACGTCCCCGTATCGCGTTGTCGCCGAATTCGGCTGAAGCCAGATTCTCGCCACGCCCTCGTGCGCTAAAAGTTATAGAAAAGGATGGTGAATGAAAAGGAAACGCGCCGATAACGATCGTCCTCGAACCTCCGTTTAGAATCTCCCCAACGCCTCATTTGCAGGACGTTCAGCGAGCGATAAAAATTTGATCCCACTGGATTTTATTTCGGTGCGCGCGTTGGCACGGGCGGCGGCCGGCGATCGGCGCTGGAAAAGAAGATGGCGTCTGTGACCGAAACATCACAACGCCGCCAAACGCCCGGCAAGGACCGAATCACGGTGACGCGACATGCACCCGCCACGCCCAAGGGGTTTCAAACGATTGTAGCATGGCCAGCCATGGACCGCCCCTTTACAAGCTCCAGCCGTCGGGGCAGAGAGAGGCCCGGCACCCTGGAGAGATCGGCCACACGGCCCCTCGCCCAGGCTTGATGAACCGCATGATCAAGGCAGGTATCACGATGACATCGACGCGCACGGAAACAGATACGTTCGGCCCCATCGAAGTGGCAAATGACCGCTATTGGGGCGCCCAGGCCCAGCGTTCGCTCGGCAACTTCAAGATCGGCTGGGAAAAACAGCCGGCCTCGATCGTCCGGGCGCTCGGCATCGTCAAGCAGGCGGCCGCCCGCACCAACCAGGCGCTCGGCCGGCTGGATTCGACCGTCGCCGACGCCATCGTCAAGGCTTCGCAGGAAGTGATCGACGGCAAGCTCAACGACCACTTCCCGCTCGTCGTCTGGCAGACCGGCTCCGGCACGCAGTCGAACATGAACGCCAACGAGGTGATCTCGAACCGAGCCATCGAACTGCTCGGCGGCGTCATGGGCTCGAAGAAGCCGGTGCATCCGAACGACCACGTCAATATGAGCCAGTCGTCGAACGACACCTATCCGACGGCCATGCACATCGCCTGCGCCGAGCGCGTCATCCATGACCTGCTGCCGGCGCTGAAGCACCTGCACAAGGCGCTCGAAGCCAAGGTCAAGGCGTTCGACCACATCATCAAGATCGGCCGCACCCACACCCAGGACGCAACGCCGCTGACGCTCGGCCAGGAGTTCTCCGGCTACGCGGCGCAGGTCGCCTCCTCGATCAAGCGCATCGAAATGACGCTGCCGGGCCTTTGCGAACTCGCCCAGGGCGGCACGGCCGTCGGTACCGGCCTCAATGCGCCTGTCGGCTTTGCCGAAAAGGTCGCTGAAGAGATCGCCAAGATCACCGGGATCGCGTTTACCTCGGCGCCGAACAAGTTCGAAGCGCTCGCCGCCCATGATTCCATGGTCTTCAGCCATGGCGCGATCAATGCGACAGCCGCCGCCCTCTTCAAGATCGCCAACGACATCCGCTTCCTCGGCTCCGGCCCGCGCTCGGGTCTTGGCGAACTGTCGCTGCCCGAAAACGAGCCTGGCTCGTCGATCATGCCCGGCAAGGTCAACCCGACCCAGTGCGAAGCCCTGACCCAGGTCTGCGTCCAGGTGTTCGGCAACCACGCCGCACTCACCTTCGCCGGCAGCCAGGGCCATTTCGAGCTCAACGTCTTCAACCCGCTGATGGCCTACAACTTCCTGCAGTCGGTACAGCTGCTGGCCGATGCGGCCGTATCCTTCACCGACAATTGCGTCGTCGGCATCGAGGCACGCGAAGACAACATCAAGGCGGCACTCGACCGCTCGCTGATGCTGGTGACGGCGCTTGCTCCGAAGATCGGCTACGACAACGCCGCCAAGATCGCCAAGACCGCCCACAAGAACGGCACGACGCTGCGCGAAGAAGCAGTCGGCGGCGGCTATGTGACGAACGAAGAGTTCGACGCGGTCGTTCGTCCGGAAACAATGATCAGCCCGGCCTGATCCATTTTGATACACCACGGCGCCTCCAAGGCGCCGTGGCTTTGATGTCGCGAACGCACTGTCGATCGGCAAAATCTGCCGTGATCGGTCATGATGCGGCGGCGCGACGGCGGCAAATATTAAGACTTCGCAAATCATTTGCCCCTAAAAATAATGACCGATAAGCAGCGTTTCATATTAGGGGGTTTGCAGATGCAAACGGCAAGCTCGGGCAAGGCTCAGACGCCCGATATCGCAGCGCAGGTAACCCATGCGATGCGCATGATGGGCGTGGCGCCCATCCCCCGCAACTACGAGCTCTATTACGAAGCCTATCTCGGCTCCAACCCGCAATTGTCGAAGGAGCTGGCAGCGCTCGGCAGCCGCGCGACCCAGGAAGAACTGGATGCAATCGGCGCGCAGTACTTCAGCCACATCCATCGCTCCACCGGCATCGAACGCGCCCACACCACGCTTGCGGCCAAGCTTGCCGAACTCGTCACCCTGTTGCGCGACGAGCAATATGCGCTCGAGAACTACAACAAGGTTCTCGACGAGGCCTATGTCAACATCGTCAGCAAGAGCGCGTCGAGCGCCGATATCCTGCGCCACGCAATCGGCATCCTGACCGACGCCACGGCCGAGACGATGAGCCAGGGCAAGGAACGCGTCGAGACTGTCGTGCAGAAGTCCTTCGAGATGGAGGTCATTCGGCAGGAACTCGACGAGTACAAGCGTATCGCCAACACCGACTCGCTGACGCGGCTCGCCAACCGCCGTGCCTTCGACGACAATCTGGCGGCCGTCTACAACAACGAGCACCTGCGAAACTTCACCGGCCTGCTCGTTGCCGACATCGACCATTTCAAGAAGGTCAACGACACCTTCGGCCATCCGGTCGGCGACAAGATCCTTGCGACCGTCGGCGGCGTGCTGCGCGCCAACCTGCGCCGCGAAGCCTTCGTCGCGCGCACCGGCGGTGAGGAGTTCGCCATCATCCTCGGCGACAGCAGCCAGGAAGAATGCCTCCAGATCGCCGACCGCATCCGCACTGTGCTGGCCGCAACGCCCTTCCGCAACTCCAAGACCGGCGTCAATTACGGCCCGATCACGCTGTCCGTCGGCGTCTGCATGGCGACGGCCGCCGAAGACCCGGTCGACCTCTACAACAAGGCCGACATCGCGCTCTACTCGGCCAAGAACGCCGGCCGCAACAAGACGGTTCTCTTCGAAGACGGCATGCGCAAGGAATCCGGCCGCAACTGGCTGATCTACCGCCGCTGAGACAGCAGCGCCTACCTGAAACGAAACCGACAACGGGCGCCTTCACGGGCGCCTTTTGCGTTTCATGGGCAACGAGCCCGCTTTCCGCTCAAATGCGTTACCGGCGGCAGGAATCGGCGCCTGCGGCGCGAGCGATTGCGATGATCTCCGGCCGGTACTCGAAGTGCATCGTGTCGAAGTGATACCAGCGGCCGCCCCAGATGAAGCCGTGTTTCTCGAAGGCTTGGACGATGTCCAGCGGATAGCGGTTGCGATAGCCGCCCCTGGCTTTTCCCGCCCAACGCCAATAGTCGGCAAAGCGCGTGTTGATATCGATGGCCGCACCGAAGCTGTGGACCGACAGCGTCGCAGCGCCGGCAATTGGCCGCCAGTTGAAGGTACCGGCACTCGGGCTGAGATAGCGCTTGAGTTCGGCTTGCCGCGAAAGGTCAGCAGCAACAGCCTTCAGCGCCGCCGCCATCCCGTGCTTCCTCGTCACTTGCAGCCATTCGCCGAACCAGTCCACGCTCACGAGATCCCGCCGGACGGCTGCAGCGCTGCCGCCATAGAGCCGTTTCAGCAGCGCTTCGCTGCGGATGCGCCCCGGGTCGAAATCGACCGCCGGTGGCGTCGCACAGGCGCCGAGCGGATAGATCTGCGACAGGCTGTCCTCGACGTCTCCTGCCGCGAGTTTCTCGGCATGGCTTTTCGCTCGGCCGTCGTCGATGATGATCGGCGGTCCGCCATCCCTGAGGACCAGGGCATTATTCTCGATGCGCTCGATGGCATCAGGGTAGCGGGCTGCCAGCAGCCTGAGCTTCTCCGACAGCAACGGCTCGGTGGCAGACGCCTTGCCGATTAGGAGAGCGAGCAGGAGTGCACCTGTCATAGCTTGCCGCAGCACCCTCGCCTCCAGCCTCTGTGCTTGGCCAATCGTGCCGATCAGCCGGGACGCAGCCTACCACATGGTCTTGGCGGCGCGCTCCGGCCATTCTCGGTCATAGGTGTCACGGTCGAAATCCGCCTTGGCGGCCTTCAGAAGCGTGCCAGGCGTCGGCAGCGATGCCGGATCGAGGAAGCGGTCTGGGTTCCAGAGCTGGGCGCGCATGACGGCGCGGGCGCATTGGAAATAGACCTCACCGATCGTCACGACGATAACGCTGCGCGGATGTTTGCCGTCGACCTCGAAGCTTTCCGTCAAGCCAGGATCGACACTGAGGACCGCCGTGCCGTTGATGCGCATCGTCGTGTTCGAGCCGGGGATCAGGAACATCAGCGCCACGCGCGGATCGCGCACGATATTGGCGAGCGAATCGACGCGGTTGTTGCCGCGCCAGTCCGGAATCAGCACCGTCCTGTCGTCGGCGATCCGCACGACGCAATCATCGTCCCCGCGCGGCGAGCAATCCAGGCCCTCCGGACCGACGGTCGCGAGCGCGCAGAAAGGCGATGCCTCGATCATCAGCCGGTATTCAGCCGTCAGCGTCTTGGTGACCTTGGCCACCGATGCTTCGCTGACGCCGCCATAGAGCGCGTTGAGTTCCTCGACCGAGGCGATGATCGACATACCGTCCCCCAATGCTGCCAGATTTCCCCGGGGAACGATCAGGGCGCTGATCTGCGCGCCGAATCCCGGGCCAGTGACCCTTCGGCCGATAGCATGACAGACTGATGACGAGGTCAACGAAAAATAGTCAGGCGACGGCTTTTTGATCTTCCGCGTGTATGAAGGCGTTGATCCGCGCAATCACCGGTGCGGCCGAAACAATGCGCCTGTGGCCAAAACCGTTTGCCCAGTGCATCTCGACATTCGGCCCGGCCGCCGCATAACGGCGCGCATGGTCGGCGGAGACTTCCTTGTCGTCTTCCGCATGGATGATGAGCGTCGGCACGGCACGCGCCTGGATCACGCGCGCGGCATCGAAATCATCAAGGCGCCGTCCGGACAGACGCTCGACCACGCCTTCGAAAGCCGCCTGCGCCTTTGGCGACAGGCGAAGGATTTTTCCGAACCCTTTGAAAAGCCAGGTCATCTCGCTCGGCGCGCCGATCAGCACCAGCTTTCTCGGCATATGGCTGTGCACGTCGCAGACGATGCCGCCGGCCGCACAGGCCAGGCTGCCGCCGCCGAAGGAATGGCCGACACAGACGTCGAAATTGCCGAAATGCCGCCAGGCCGCGTCGATCGCTCGAACCGCCGCCGGCATCGTCAGCGTGCGCCCCGGCGAAGCGCCGTGCCCTGGCCAATCGAGCGTCACCACCTCGGCGCCGCCCTTGACCAGGCCGTCGATCATCGCCGCCAGATAGTCGCTGCGCGATCCCCAGCCGTGCACGAGGAGAATGCGCTTGGTGTTGGCAGCCTCGCGCGGTGCGGCGAACTTGCGCGCCAGCACCCAGCCGCCGGCATAGGAGAGCGTCACCGGCTGCCCCCTGGCGATCACCGGGGCTGCAGCCGCAAGCGCCGCCCTTTCCTTGGCATTCTTCGGCCTTCTGCCGGGCGTGAGGGTGAACAGCCTGAAAGCGAGCCGCCCGGCCGCCTCGGGTGAAAACGCGTCGACGCCTTTCAGCGCGTTGCGGATGACCTTGATCGCAAAGGATGCCATAGTGGGAATCTCTAAAAATGTTCAATGCTGAACATAATTGTACAACGATGAACAAAAATCAAGTGACCACAGAACATCATTTTCCCTGGGACCACCCCCGCTTCCGCAGCTGGATCGCGGTTGCCCGTGCCTGCCAATTGATGCAGCAGACGGTAACCCGCGAGATCGCCCATCTCGATATCAAGCCCCCGCATCTCGACATCCTGATCAATCTCTACCGGTTCGACGGCATCTCGCAGCAGGAACTGGCACGCAAGCTGCTGGTCGGCCGCTCCAACATGAGCATGCTGCTGCCGCATCTGGAAAAACGCGGCCTGATCCTGCGTCGCGGTGACGAGAAGGACAAACGGGTGCTCAGGCTATCGCTGACGCCCGAGGGCCGCACGCTGACGGAGGCCGCGATGGAGATCCACACGGCGCTGATCGAAAGATTGCTCGACGATGAGTCGATCGATGACTGCTTGGTGGTCACCCGCTCCATGGAGCGGCTGATCGGCCTGCTCTTGCGGGAGGAAGGCGAATTGGCCTGAGGTGGGCGCCACGCGGGCGCCGCATGCATGAAACCACGCGAGAGCGCACGGCCGTCGTCAGCGCGGCTTCTCGGCCTTGTCCCGTGACATGCCCTTCTCCACGAGCTCCTGCTCGTAGCCGGCAAACAGCTCCGCACCCTTTTCGCCGAGTTCGCGCAGGTAGTTCCAGGTGAAGATGCCGGTGTCGTGGAAGTCGTCAAAGCCGATGCGCACCGCATAGTTGCCGGTCGGCTGCACCGAAATGATCTGCACGTTGCGCTTGCCGGGCACGGTCACCCGCTGACCGGGACCATGGCCCTGCACTTCGGCCGACGGCGAAAGCACCCGCAGCATCTCGGCCGAGAGATCGAAGGAGGCTCCGTCGTTGAACGTCACCACAAGCCGGTGGCGATCCTTCGACACTCGCAATTCCGTCGGCCAGACTTCGCTCATTTCGCTGCTTCCTTTCGCGTACGACAAACCGGATGCCGGCCATTCGCCGTAATCTGCGTCCCCCGATGCGGCATTGCTCTGAAGGACAACAATGCACTAGCGCAGAAATCGGCGCGCGAGAATTACCCGTCTCTTCCGATCAACACTTTGCGACAGTATGCGCCTTGACGCGACGATCTTCGACGACGACATTGAAGGGGCTGGGAGAAAGACGCTTGAACACAGCAACGATAGACAGATCTGGCGCTCTGCCGCTGGAGCAGAAGACAGCCCCGATGATCGACCCCTTCGGCCGGGCGATCACCTATCTGCGCGTGTCCGTTACCGACCGCTGCGATTTCCGCTGCACCTATTGCATGGCCGAGCACATGACCTTCCTGCCGAAGAAGGATCTGCTGACGCTCGAAGAATTGCAGCGTCTCTGTTCCGCCTTCATCGAGAAGGGTGTCCGCAAGCTCAGGCTCACCGGCGGCGAGCCGCTGGTGCGCAAGAACATCATGTTTCTGGTGCGCGAACTCGGTCGCGAGATCGAGGCCGGCCGGCTCGACGAGCTGACGCTGACGACCAACGGCTCGCAGCTTGCGAAATATGCCGCCGAGCTTGCAGACTGCGGCGTCAAGCGCATCAACGTCTCGCTCGACACGCTCGACCCGGCAAAGTTTCATCAGATCACCCGCTGGGGCGATCTCTCCAAGGTTCTGGAAGGCATCGACGCAGCCCAGGCCGCCGGCCTGAAGATCAAGATCAATGCCGTTGCGTTGAAAGGCTTCAACGACGCAGAGATTCCCGATCTCATGCGCTGGGCCCATGGCCGCGGCATGGACCTGACCTTGATCGAGACCATGCCGATGGGCGAGATCGAAGAAGACCGGACCGACCACTACATGCCGCTGTCGGAAATGCGCCGGCAACTGGAAGAGCAGTTCACCTTCTCGGAGATTCCCTATCGCACCGGCGGCCCTGCCCGTTACCTCGAGGTGGCGGAAACCGGCGGAAGGCTCGGCCTGATCACGCCGATGACGCATAATTTCTGCGAGAGCTGCAACCGCGTCCGTCTCACCTGCACCGGCACGCTCTATATGTGCCTCGGGCAGAACGACGCGGCCGACCTGCGCACAGCGCTGCGCGCTTCCGAAGACGATGCCTATCTCAGCCAGGTGATCGACGAGGCGATCGGCCGCAAGCCGAAGGGCCACGACTTCATCATCGACCGCGAGCACAACCGCCCGGCGGTTGCCCGCCACATGAGCGTCACCGGCGGCTGATCTTTCATCAGGATACCAATTTGGAAGAACAACCGGCAGGCGGCCCCTCAACCGCCTGCCGGCACCTTCTCCGCGCAGGTGGGGAGAAGGGAATGTGGGGCACATCTTCGTGTCCCCACGTATTCCGCGTGTAAGTGGATAGCGCCTGTATGGGCGCGCTTGACCGTCCGGCACGTTCCCTCGCCCCGCCTGCGGGGAGAGGTTTGGTCAGCGGGTGCCCAAGCCGCCCGCCCGGACACTCAAGCCGCGTAGCTTCGATGCCCCTGTCCGCGGGCGCCGATACCGTCCGTCCCGGTACGGAAGCGTTCGATCTTGTCGTTGAGCGCTTCCACCTGCCGGCGCAGGCCATGGATCTCGGCGGTGTTTTCCTCGACCATCGCGGCGTTCTGCTGGGTGATCATCTCGACCTGATGCACCGCCGAGTTCACCTCGTTGAGACCGGTGTACTGGTCGGCGGCCGAAGCCTCGATGTTGCTGACGAGGTCGTGGATCGTGCCTATGTGGCTGTTGATCACTGTCAGCGCGTCGCCGGTTTCCTGGACGAGAGCGACGCCGCTTCTCACCTGTGCCGAGCTTTCGGAAATCAGCCCCTTGATCTCGCGGGCAGCCCCGGCACAGCGCTGGGCGAGTTCGCGCACCTCCTGCGCCACCACCGCAAAGCCGCGGCCCGCCTCGCCTGCCCGCGCCGCCTCGACGCCGGCGTTGAGCGCAAGCAGGTTCGTTTGGAACGCGATCTCGTCGATGACGCCGATGATCGTGCTGATCTTCTCCGAGGAGCGGTTGATCTCGGCCATGGCATCGATCGCCTTGGCGACCACTTCGCCGGAATGCTTGGCGTAGGAGTTGGTTTCACCGACCGAAACCGTTGTCTTGCGGGCGCTTTCGGCCGTCGCGCGGACGATATCGGTCAATTGACGCAGGGCCCGCGAGCTTTCCTCGAGGGCTGCCGCCTGCTGCTCGGTCCGGCGCGCCAGATCGTCAGCCGACGCGGCGAGATTGCCGGTGCCGCCGGTGATCTCGCCGGTGACAACGCGCACGTCGGCAAGCGTCGCCCGCAGCGCCTCGACCGCATTGTTGTAGGTGCGGGCCATGATCACGTAATCGGCGGGCAGATCCTCGGACATGCCCTCTTCGAGATCGCCATCGGCAAGTGCTGCGAGCACGTCGGAGAGCGCGTTCAGCGCCTGCATCTGCTCGGCCTCGATGCGGGCGCGCTCAGCAGCCCGGCGCGTTTCCTCTTCTGCAGAAAGCGCGCGCGCGGCCTCGGCCTCACGACCAAGCCGGACATTCTCGACCGCATTGTCGCGGAAGACGGCAACCGAGCGCACCATGTCGCCGATCTCGTCGCCGCGGTTGCGGCCTTCGATGGCAACGTCGAGGTCACCATTGGCAAGCCGCGTCATCGTTTCGGTCACGCGCTTCAGCGGACCGCGCAGCGTCTCGACCAGCATCAGGCCACCGATGATGGCGAGCAGCGTGCCGGCGATCATCGCCACGATCGAAACGTCGGCCGAACGCTGGCTGTCGACCTTGCCGGCCTCCTGGGCGCTGCTGACGAAGCTTTCGAGCGTCGTGCTGGCGGCTGCGACCATCGTCGCCGCTTCGCTCTTTGCCGTTTGCCAGCGGCCGCCGACGTCGATCAATGCAGCGGTGTCCTTGTCGATGTTGTCGAGCGACGGGCCGAGCTTACCCGGAAGGTCGCGAAGGGCAGCGTTCTTGCCGCCGAGTTCGCCGAGCTTGGCTGAGGTTTCGCGAACCGCCAGGATGTCGGCCATGACCGGCTCGCGGCCGGCGGCATCGAGCTTGCGATGCAGTTCGCTGATGTGCAGCCGCGTGCTGTCGAGGCCCTTGAAGGTGTCGCCCATCAGCGCGATCAGGGTCTTCAGCTGCGAGATCTCGGCATCCATGCCGACGAAGCGCTTGGCGGCCGTGTCGGAATTCTTTGCGGCCTCCTTGGCAAAGTCCGCTTCGTATTTCGAGAACTTGCTGAGGATCGGCACCAGCGCGTTCTTCTTCGCCTCGTTGTCATCGCCGCCGGCAAGGGTCGCCTGCACCTTCGTTGCCTGATCCTTCAGTTCGGCAATCGGCGCCTGCACCTTTTCCGAGGCGATCTTTTCCGCCTCTTCGATCTGCTTCATGAGATGCGGCAGAAGCTTGTTCGCCTGGTCGATCTTGGCGTCGGGGTTGACGGCCATGGTTACCGGCAGGCGGAATTTCTTGATGCGCTCCGCAAGGCCCTGATAGGCGGCGGCATCGAACAGCAACGCCTTGGCAAAAGCTTCCTTCTCACCCGATTCCTTGCGGATGATGTCGATCTGCTTGTAGGCGCCATTGCCCTGTTCGGTCATGTCGGCAAGCGCCTTGTCGAGTGACGCTGTTACCTGGTCGCGCTCGAGCTTGGTCGCCCAGAGCTTGTCCGTCTGGCTGCGCATGGCTTGACCAAGCGTAAGCACCGAAGCGATTTCCGCCTTGTCCTCGGCACGGGTCAACAGGCCGTCGAGCGTCTTCACGCCGCTTTCCTGTTCGTCGATCTGGGCCGACAGTGCCGTGCGCGTCTCCTCGCTCGGCGCATCAGCAAAAGCCTGCAGCGCGCCGCGCAGCGCCTGGAAATCCGAGAGATTGTTGATGGTTTCCCGCGTCACGGTCATATGGCCGTTGAGCGTGCGGGCAGTGAAGAAGCCGATGAGACCAATGCCGGCGATAAGCGCCACGAGCGGAACCACGAAAAGCAGCACCTTGGTGACGATACGCAGCCGTTGCAGCAAGCGATCGATGAAAGACATTGCGCACCCCTGATTATTCTTATGGGAAGCAGGCCCGCGCGGCGGTTTTTCTTGGTGGAAACACCGATGGGCCATCGGCCGGAGGCTCTCCCAAGCCTCAAGCAAACGTCCCTGGAATGGCCACCCTGCAAGGTTTATTGCGGCGCCACCCCGCCGATCGCGTCATGCGAATGGATGCGGAATTGCCGCGACGATAGGCAGCGAAACTTAAGATTCCGCGAATAAGCTTATGTTCGAGCACACCGGCTTTACCGGCATGCGACAGTCTTTCCGGCAATGGTTCTCCCTCGAAGGCAATCCTTCTACTTGTCGGACAAGAAAAGTCGGAGCGGCATGCGATCCCGTTTGCACAACCCGGCAGCCAATGCTTAAACATTAGGCGATCCATTCACGGATTCGCCTCCCCATCCGCCGGCAGCGCAGGCCGCTTGCCCGGCGTCGCAGGACAGCCAGCATGCAAGCCTTCACCAATTTCCGCGGCATTCTTTTCATGTGCCTGGCGATGGTCACGTTCTCGTGCAACGACGCGCTCGTCAAATCCGTCACCGGCGCAATGAATGTGGGGCAGATCATCTTCGTGCGCGGTTTGCTGACGACGCTGATGGTCGTGCTCGCGGCCTGGCATTTTCGCGCCTTCCGGCCGATCGGAACGCTGATGCGGCCGGTGATCCTCTTGCGCATCGCCATGGAGGCGCTGGCCTCGGTCACCTATATCTCGGCCCTCGGCCAGATCCCGCTCGCCAACGCCTCGGCAATCATGCAGGCGCTTCCCCTGGCCGTCACGCTCGGCGCCGCGCTCTTCCTCGGCGAACCGGTCGGCTGGCGCCGCTGGACCGCGATCATCGCCGGCTTCATCGGCGTGCTGATCGTGCTCCGGCCGGGCCCCGAGGGCTTCACGCCGGCGGCGCTGACCGTGGTTGGGTGCGTCTTCGTCACCGCCACCCGCGACCTCTGTACCCGCCGCATCGGCCACGACGTGCCGGCGCTCTACATCACCGTATCGACTTCGCTCGTCACCACCCTCGTCGGCGCCTTGCTCATCCAGCCGATGGGCGGCTGGCAGCCGATGTCGACGACGACCATCAGCCATATCGCTGCGGCAAGCGTTCTGCTGATGCTCGGCTACCAGACGATCGTGCTGGCGATGCGGGCCGGCGACATTTCGGTGATCGCCCCCTTCCGCTACACCAGCCTGATCTGGTCGATTGCGATCGGCATCTTCTTCTTTGCCGAGGTGCCGGATCACTGGATGCTGGTCGGCGTCGCGATCATCATCGGTTCGGGTCTCTACACCTTCTATCGCGAGACGCTGCGCGGTCGCAAAGCCGTCGCCCAGCGCTCGCTGACCGGCCCACTGGAATAGGAGCCGACAATGCCCGGAAGCCGTCCCTCGCCCCTGATCAGCGCACCCCTGCCCGCCGTCGTGCTTGGCGGCGGATTGTCGCGCCGTATGGGCAGCCCGAAGTTCGGCCTTCAGCTGGGCGGCCAGACGATGTTGACGCGCATCGTCGTCCGGCTCCGGCCTCAGGTGACGAGCGTCGCCGTCAACCTCAACGTCGATCCGGCCGGCGCCATCGACAGAGGCGTGCTCGTCATCGCCGACACAGTCCCCGGTTTTCTCGGCCCGCTTGCCGGCGTGCTGACAGCCATGCGCCATGTCGCGGCGACCAATCCGGCAGCAAGCCACGTCGTCGTTGTTCCGACCGATACGCCGTTCTTTCCGGATGATCTCGTCACCCGAATGATTGCCGGCCTGACAGAGCACCAGCAGATTGCCGTTGCGGCATCCAACGGGCAGATGCATCCGTTGTTCGGGCTCTGGCCGGTCGCCCTTGCGGACGAGCTTGAGACCTTTCTGACAAGTGACCCGAAGCGCCGCGTCCGCGCCTTCATCGAACGCCACCCTTCGGTAACGGTCGATTTTCCGCTTATCGCGACGGCAGAAGGCGCATTCGATACGTTCTTCAACGTCAACACGCCCGAGGATCTGACCGACGCGGAGCAATGGTTGCGTTTCTTCGAGGATGACAAAACATGAGCGCCATGAAGATCTTCGGCATCGCCGGCTGGAAGAATTCGGGCAAGACCGGCCTGATGGTACGGCTCGTCACCGAGCTAACGCGGCGCGGCTACATCGTCTCCACCGTCAAGCACGCCCACCACGACTTCGATATCGACAAGGTCGGGGCCGACAGCTACCGTCACCGCGAGGCCGGCGCCCATGAGGTGACGATCGTCTCCGGCACGCGATTTGCCATCATGCACGAATTGCGCGGCGCCCCGGAGCCAAGCTTCAAGGAGATCCTGGCGCGGCTCGCGCCTTGCGATCTCGTCCTCATCGAAGGCTACAAGCGCGAACCGATCCCGAAGGTCGAGGCTCGTCGTCTGGAGTCAGCGAACCGCGAGCCGCTGGCGCCCACCGACCCCCACATCTGCGCAATCGCTGCCGATCATCCGGTAGAAGGCTCCGATCTGCCAGTGTTCGAGCTCGACGACACGGCGGCAATTGCCGATTTCGTCGAGAAGGTCACAGGGCTACAGCGCAAAGGCGTCTGAAATGCGCGAAGGCGCTGCAGGCTCAACGCTGTGAGGCACGGCGATACTCTTCAGGCAGCTTCGCCAGCAACTCCTGCGCTTTCTGCATCCCTTGCGCGGCCGCCTTGGCATACCACTCGGCCGCGGCTGAAAGATCCTGCTCCACCCCATCGCCTCTCGCATAGGCGATACCGAGAAAGAATTGGGCGTCCGCATTTCCTTGCTCCGCCGCCTTGCGGAACCACCTGACGGCAGCCGGAGCGTCAATCTCCACGCCGATGCCATTGAGATAGGCGATGGCGAGATTGAACTGCGCCAAGGCATAACCCTGGTCAGCCGAAAGCTTGTAGAGCCGCGCCGCCTCCTTCGCGTTCTTCTCGATACCTTGGCCATTCGCATACATGACCGCCAGGTTGAATTGCCCTTTGGGATCTCCGCGATCGGCAAGCATCAGGAACCAGCGGTGCGCCTCGGCGTAGTTTTCATCGACGCCGGCACCCGTCAGGTACATGGCGCCGACATTCATCTGCGCTTGCGGGTTTCCCTGTTCTGCCGCCTTCAGGAACAGCTCGAATGCCTGAGCCTCGTCCTTCTCGACACCGCGACCCAGCATGTAGAAGATTGCCAGATCCACCTGCGCCGAGACCATGCCCCGGTCCGCCGCCATCCGGCACCACTTCACCGCCTCCCGATCGTCGCGCCCGACGCCGAAGGCGCGCACGTAGATCGTGCAGAGGAGATTTTGTGCCTGCCCGTTTCCGGCATTCGCAGCAAGCCGCAGCCAGCGATCACCCTCCTTGGTATCGACCCGCCCCGCCTCGCTGTTGAAATAGAGCCTGCCGGCATTCACCTGCCCTTCGATGTTTCCCTGCTCGGCTGCTCGCACATACCAGTTGAGCGCCTCGGGAACGCTGCGTTCGACACCGGTGCCTCTCTCATACATAACGCCGAGATTGTACTGGGCGCGGGGTTCCCCGCCGATCGCGGCGCGCGACTCCCAGCGATAGGCCTCCGCGTCATTCCTCAGCGTACCGTTGCCCCGCAAATAGGCGACGGCAAGATTGTGCATGGCCGCAACCAGCCCCTGGTCCGCAGCCTTCCGATACCATTCGAAGGCCGCGGCCGGATCGCGCGTCGTTCCGCGCCCCTCCTGAAACATGTAGCCGAAATTGTATTGGGCCGCGGCATAGCCCTGCTCCGCTGCCAGCCGGTAGTAGGCAACGGCCTGCGCGTCATCCTTGGCGACACCCAATCCCTGTTCGTAGTGAACGCCGATATTGTACTGGGCGGCCGGCGTCTTCTGATCGGCTGAAAGCCGAAACCAGCGAAGCGCCTCGACATAGTTCTGCTTCACACCTTCGGCACCGTTGAAGTAGATCGAGCCGAGCAGGAACTGGGCTTTCGCGTTGCCCTTCGCTGCAGCCCTCCCGTACCAGCCGATGGCTTTCATGACATCGTGGGCAACACCTTCGCCGGTCTGGTAGCGCATGCCGAGATCGACCTCGGCCTCAACGTCACCGGCCTCGGCGCGCTCCAGCACCTGCTCGAATGGTGGCAGAGCCGTGCCTGCGCCATAGGCACGCGTAGGCAAGGAAGCCTCCACGAGCAGTGCGATAACGAGCCCGAAGACGACACGTTTCATCCCACCCCTCCAGAACCAGTCGCATAGGGAGAGAAGCCTAGGGGGAGGAACCGGCAACGGAAAACGGATTTCGACGGGCCGCTACTTTGCGTCGAGCAGCGGCCTCGTGGCCGACGAGACATGAACCGCCGCGGAGGGCGCGCCGCATTCACGGCCCACACTTGCGGCTTACGCCAACGGCCTCGGCGTGCGGATATTTTCCGGTATCAGCCGTTGCTGGCGGTCAGTTCGTCGCGCCGACGGTCATTTCGTCCGGAGTGTCGTTCAGTCGCACGAAGCTGTAGCCCTTCGCCTTGAGGTCGAGGATGCCGCGGGCAACGCCGGCGCCGGCGGAATGGGTCGGTTGGTTGATATGGGCGATGATGACGTCGCCGTCCTTGGCGGCGCGAATGCGCTTCTCCGCCATCGCCGCACCCAGCAGCGAGCCACCATCACCGTTCACCGAGTAGCCGGCGATGCGGTAGCCCATGGCGCGGATCTGGCTCATCGACGAATGGGTGTATTTGGCCGTCGCGCCGCGAAACCACTTCGGCGCCGGCAGGCCATGCGCCTTGATTGCGACAGCACCGCCATCGACTTCGGCGGCGACTGCCGCCTCGGAGCCGGCTGCCGCGATGCCATAGACGGAAATCTTCACGTCGATCGGCGGCACGTGCATGGCGCCGTGGTCCTCGATCTCGAATAGATCCGGATGCGCCTTCATCACCTCGACGACGAGGCCGTTGCGCTTCAGCCAGCGCGCGGTGACGAAGATCGTGGCGGGGATGCGGTTTTCGATCAGTGTGCCGAGGATGCGCATGTCGGTGGCGCCGCTGCAGGCGTCAAGCGTCAGCGCCACCCGCGGCGCTCCGCCCTTTCCCTCGGGATTGGCGGGCAGACGCAGATCCGGCTCGACGAGCCCGGGCGCGGCGATGGCCGAATGGGCGAGCGTGGTGGCGGCAACAAGCGCGAGAACGAAGGCTTTCATGGCAATCCGAGGAAGAAAAATCTGGGAAGGAATGTCAAACGACAGAAACCCGCCTTTTGCGAGGCGGGTTTCCTGCTCTTATCCGGGCAGTCCTGCCCGAAGCTTGATCCGCGCAGCGCCAATCATTTTGGCGCTGCGCGCGCCTTGTTAGCGCTGCGCGAAGCCCTGTTAGCGCTGTGCGACCGGGCGAACCAGCGGGGTCACACGGCGAATGGTGACGCGACGGTTCTGCTGTTCGGCGTCCTGGGTGCGAACCTTCAGGAAGCGCTCGCCATAGCCCTGGGTCGCCAGGTTTTCCGGCGGAATGCCGTAGACCTCGGTCAGCAGCGAGGCAACCGATTCGGCGCGCTTGTCGGAGAGCACCAGGTTTGAGCGGTCCGAGCCGACGGCATCGGTGTGGCCTTCGATGAAGAAGGTTTCACCCGGATCCTTGGCGAGGATCTTCTCCATCGCGGCTGCGACCTTGCGCATGGTCTTGGCCTGCGACATCGACACTTCGGCGCTGCCCGTCGGGAAGGTGATCGTGTCGAGGTCGACGCGGCGCACCTTGTCACGCAGGCGGGCGGAGTGGCGGACTTCGTCCATGGTGTAGACGCGCTCGACACGCTCGACCGGCGGCTCGGCCAGGAACTCGTAGTAGTCGCGATCCGGATCGTCGGAAACGTCGGCGATGTAGTCACGAACCGGGATGCGCAGGCGCATCGGCGGCAGTTCGTAGCCGACGTCGATGATCGCCGGACGCGGACCCTCGTCACGCTCGGGCGCATAGATCATCAGGTATTCGTTGCCGTCGCGGTCGACACGCGAGCGCTGCAGGATGTCGCCGTAACGGTTGTAGACGGTGACGATCCGGTAGCCGCCCGGACGCACGATGGTTTCGCGGGTACGACCGCGCGGAAGCTGATCGTAGTAAGTCTCTTCCGCATCGTAACGCAGGCGCGGACGGTCGTCGCCACGCACGAAGATCTGGTCGCCGACACCGAGGATCACCCGGTTGTCGACCTGCTCGACGATCTTTACCTCGGTGATGTTGTTGGTGATGTTGTTGACCGTCGTGTTGTTGTTGATCACCGTGTTGTTGATAACAGTGTTGTTGACGATGTTGGTCGTCTCCGGAACCACGAAGACCGGAGCCTCATCGACGCGCGTCCCCTTTTCGTTGAGGTTCGCTTCGATCTTCTGCGGTAGGTCGGCCGGCATCTCGGCAGCAATCGCAGCCTGCGCTGCGGCATCGTCGGCCGGCGGAGGGGCGTCCTCTTCCTTGGCGCGCAGTTCCTCACGCAGCTTCTGGCGCTCTTCGCGCGCCTGGTTGCCGCCGGCATTGTCGGCGTCCTTGTCGCTGTCGAGCACGGCAGCACCGTTTTCGACCGGCAGCACGACGGTTTCGTCGGTCGCGGCCGGATCATCGGCGATCTTCACCTTCTCTTCTTCCGTGCGGGTGTCGACCACTTCCGGAGCCGGCTGCTGCACCTGTGGCTGCTCGGCCGTTACCGGCTGCTCCGTGCCGGGCACGGGCTGACCTTCGCCGGTCTGCGGCTGCTCGGTACCCGGGACCGGCTGTCCCTCGCCCGTCTGTGGCTGTTCGGCACCAGGCACCGGCTGTCCCTCGCCCGTCTGCGGCTGTTCTGCACCAGGCACCGGCTGGCCCTCGCCAGTCTGCGGCTGCGGCTCGACGGCGGGAGCGGTTTCGCCACCAGCCTTCGGCTCTTCGGCAGCCTTCTGCTCTTCGGCAGCCTTCTGCTCGTCAGCAGCCTTCTGCTCGTCAGCGGCCTTCTGTTCGTCAGCAGCCTTCTGTTCGTCAGCGGCCTTCTGCTCTTCAGCGGCCTTCTGCTCGTCGGCGGCCTTCTGCTCTTCAGCGGCCTTCTGCTCTTCAGCGGCCTTCTGCTCTTCGGCGGCCTTCTGCTCTTCGGCAGCCTTCTGTTCGTCAGCGGCCTTCTGCTCGTCGGCGGCCTTCTGTTCCTCTGCAGCCTTCTGCTCTTCGGCCGCCTTCTGCTCTTCAGCAGCCTTGCGGGCAGCCTCTTCCTCAGCAGCCTTCTGCTGCTCGGCAGCCTGACGTGCCGCTTCTTCTTCAGCAGCCTTCTGCTGTTCGGCAGCTTGGCGTGCGGCTTCTTCTTCAGCAGCCTTCTGCTGTTCGGCAGCCTGGCGCGCAGCTTCTTCCTCAGCGGCCTTCTGCTGCTCGGCGGCCTGGCGCGCTGCCTCTTCTTCAGCGGCACGCTGCTGCTCGGCGGCCTGACGGGCAGCCTCTTCCTCAGCAGCACGCTGCTGCTCGGCAGCTTGGCGTGCAGCTTCTTCTTCAGCGGCGCGCTGCTGTTCGGCAGCCTGGCGCGCGGCTTCTTCTTCCGCCTGGCGCTGCTTCTGCAGCAGCAGTTCCTCGTCGGATTGGCCACCGCCCTCCTGTGCAACCTCGAATGGCTTCATCAGGCTGTCGGCCACCGCGGGCGGAACCGCCACGGACACCGACAGCACCGGCAGCGCGACGGTCGCGAACAGCTTGGATCGAATCGACATTTTGTCTTCCTTCCTCTTCCTGGGAGGTCCTGGCCCGCATCCTCTCGTCAACCTGTGACACGCTGAAGAAGAGAATGCGAACACGAATACTTACGGGGCCTTGACCCAAGGTTTCGGCTTTTTTGTGTTGGCCGCGAGACGCGCGGTCCAATGCAACGCCCAAACCGCGAACCGGTTCCTTGACAAGGGCTAGCGGAGGCAAGATTAACCGCCGCTGAACGCCCCGTTCATGTTTCTCCCGCGCGGAAAACCACAATCATCGGTCGAAACTTGATTCCCGTTGAGCGCCTTCGCTTTCCTGTTGATTTTTAGTGGAAAAGAGTACGAATATCGCCACAACCGGCGGCAGACGCCCCGGCTGAAATTGGCATCCGCGAAAAACAACAATGCCGGATGTCGACCAACAGAGAGGACTATCATGCGTATTTCCAAGCGGCTGGCAGCCGCCGCATCGGCTGCCGTTTTCGTGCTCATGGCAGGCTCGGCCATGGCCGACGGCGAAAAGGTCGTGATCGGCACGGAAGGCGCTTACCCGCCCTTCAACAACCTGGAAGCGGACGGCACGCTGACGGGCTTCGACATCGACATCGCCAAGGCGCTGTGCGTGGAAATGAAGGCCGAGTGCACTTTCGTGACGCAGGACTGGGACGGCATCATTCCGGCGCTCATCGCGAAGAAGTTCGACGCCATCATCGCGTCCATGTCGATCACCGCCGAGCGCAAGGAAAAGGTCGACTTCACCAACAAGTACTACAACACCCCGCCGGCAATCGTCGTGCCGAAGGATTCGCCGATCACCGAGGCAACCGCAGCCGCCCTTCAGGGCAAGGCGCTCGGCGCGCAAGGCTCGACCACCCATTCCAACTATGCCGAAGCGCATATGAAGGGTGCCGAAATCAAGCTTTATCCGACGGCTGATGAGTACAAGCTCGACATCGCCAACGGCCGTATCGATGCGGTCATCGACGACGTCGTCGTGCTCTCGGAATGGCTGAAGACCGCTGACGGCGCCTGCTGCAAGCTGCTCGGCACCTTGCCGATCGACCCTGTCATCAACGGCGACGGCGCCGGTATCGCGGTCCGCAAGGGCGACGATGCGCTGCGCGAGAAGTTCAACAAGGCGATCGAAGCGATCCGCGCCAACGGCAAGTACAAGGAAATCAACGAAAAGTACTTCCCATTCGACGTTTATGGCAGCTGATTGACGGTTTCCGGTGCGATTTCCTAGTGAATCATGCCGGAAAAACGTCGGTTGATGCGAAAATTGCAACGGCGGATGGCTTGCCCTTCCGCCGTTTTTGTTTGACAAGTGCCTAAAACAAAGCGCGATCGATACGCATAAAAACAGCGCAAAAGGGGAAATCTCTGACATGAGCGGGTTGTTTGCCGGCTTCTATTCCATCCTCTCCTGGATCGGATCGATCGTCGATCCATTCTGCGGCCCGGTCGGGGTCTTTACCTGGCTCGCACCTGGCACGCTTCTCGCCTGCGGTGACACCGGATGGGGCGACGATATCGCCCACGGCTTCGTCATTACCGCGAGCCTTGCCATCGCAACGCTGCCCGTCGGCCTGTTGATCGGCTTCTTCATCGCGCTGGGCAAGCAGTCCGAAGAGCGCACGGTTCGGCTCGCGTCGAACATTTACACGACGATCTTCCGCGGCCTGCCCGAACTGCTGACGCTCTTCATCGTCTATTACGGCTTGCAGATCCTCGTTCAACAACTGCTGGCATCGCTCGGCTACGACGGTCCGGTCGAGATCAATGCCTTCTTCGCCGGCATGATCGCACTCGGCGTCGTCTTCTCCGCCTATTGCTCGGAAGTGCTGCTGTCAGCCTTCAAGGCCATCCCGCATGGACAATACGAAGCCGGTGACGCCCTTGGCTTGCATCGCGGCCGCACCATGCGCCTCATCATCCTGCCGCAGCTCGTGCGCATCGCCCTGCCCGGTCTCGGCAATCTCTGGATGGCGCTGCTCAAGGATACTGCCCTCGTTTCGGTCGTCGGCCTGACCGACATCCTGCGCCAGACCGGCATTGCCGCCCGCGTGACCAAGCAGGCCTTCGAATTCTACGGTGTTGCCTGCGTGCTCTTCCTGATCCTCGCGATGATTTCCTCGATCGTCTTCTCCTACATTGAACGGCGAACCAAACGTGCGGAGATGGGCCGATGAGTGTCGTTGCAACGATGATCCCGCCGCAGGCGCCGCCGCCGGTTCCGCCGAAGCCCTACACGCTCACCCGCTTCGTCGGCAGCGTTGCGCTCGGCATCTGGCTGGCACTCGGCGTCGGTATCTTCCTGACCGTGGTCGGCGGCTGGGATCCGGACAAGTTTGCCAAATACGGCCCGCGCTTCATCAACGGCCTCGGCGTCACGTTGATGCTGGTCGGCCTTTCGATCGTCATGGGCGCCATCCTGTCGCTGCCGATCGCGTTTGCCCGCATGTCGATGAACAAGGTCCTGTCGTGGTTCGCCTACGGATACGTCTACTTCTTCCGCGGCACGCCGCTTCTGGCACAGCTCTTCCTCATCTACTACGGCCTCGGCAGCTTTCGCCCGCAGCTGGAAGCGGTCGGCCTGTGGTGGTTCTTCCGCGACGCGTGGAACTGCGCGATCTTCGCTTTCACGCTCAACACTGCGGCCTACCAGGCGGAAATCCTGCGCGGCGCGATCGAGAGCGTGCCGCGCGGCCAGCGCGAAGGCGCTGACGCGCTTGGCCTTCCCCAGCGCGTCGCCTTCTGGAAGATCATCCTGCCGCAGGCAATGATCGTGGCGCTGCGCCCCTACGGCAACGAGATCATCCTGATGATCAAGGGCTCGGCGATCGTCGCGATCGTCACCGTCTTCGATCTCATGGGCGAAACCCGCTATGCCTTCTCGCGTACCTTCGACTTCCAGATGTATATCTGGGCAGCCATTCTCTACCTCATCATGGTCGAGATCCTGCGCAACATCTGGAGCCTGCTGGAAGCGCGGCTGACCCGCCATCTGAAGCGATAGGGTTTCTACGTCGGTTTCGAACAAGCTTGGCAGCACTCCCTAAGAGAGGCTGCCAAGCTTTTGTTATTTCACGAGAAAGTTTCACTTCGGGACAAATATTAGCCCTTGATTAACAAATCAGGCGTTTCATCATAGGGACCAACCTTTGCGAGAAGTGAGGTCCACATGACGAACGAGATGGAACTTCAGCTCAAGGGCTACGGACTGACGACGGCGCAGATCCTCTATCACCTGCCCGACCATCCGGCCTTCCTGCAAACCTATATCTGGCAGCACTACGACATTGCGCCGGACTTCCCCGAAATGCGCAGCTTCCTGAAATTCTGGGAAGAGAAACTGGACGGGCCGCTGCATTCGGTGCGCTACGTGCACCGCAAGCTGATCTCGGCCACCGAATGGCGCGCACTGAAGGGCGAGCTCATTCTGCACTGAGAGCCGCCGACGGCGACCGCTCTCTGTCACCAGGAACCCTGGATCGGCGTGACGCCCGGCGCCCTCAGACATGCACCTCCCCATGCGCGAGTTCGCCTTCGCGCGGCTCCTTGTGCAGCGAGCCGTAGAGCACCAGCCCGTAAAACACGATGACACCAACAATCACCGGCCAGCCGGGCAAGGGACCGAGGGCCGCATTCTGGGCGACGTCCATCCAGGAGCGCACGTGGCCGAAGGGCTCGCCATTGGTGGAGATCTTCGGCGAGGAAATCTTCAGCGCCCAGGCAAGCAGCAGGATCAGGTACATCCAGCAGTAATTGCGCTGCAGCCGGCGGCAAAGCGCCTCGCGGTAGCTCATCAGGAAAGCGGGCTTGCGCAGGCTCTTGGCGATCGACGCCGCCCAATTGAGGTTCGGCGTGCCATCGGGCGCCAGGATCTGGGCGAAGTAGCCGCGCTCCAATTGCCGTACCCGGGCGCGATAGACGTCGAAGAAGCGATAGCGCCGGGCTTCGATCAGGAGCAAGAGCGTAATCAGCAGCATGGCGAAGAGCAGCACGCCATGATGCGACGACGGTGTGGACAGCGAGACCGAGAGCAGCGCCGCAACGACGGTGATTGCCCAGTTGGAGGTCCGGTCGATGCGGTCGCGCCAGCCGGCCATGCGCCCCATTTCGCCGCGATAATAGTGTACCACCGCGTTGATCTGCTCCTGCGACGTCTGCGGCAAGGGCGGGCCTTTCGGCTCCTTCGTTTCGGCGCTCAAGATCAGCGGCCCAAGCTCGGCGGACATCGGCATTCCTCCCGTCTTTTCTTATGCTTGCGATGATGACTCCTTTCCTGTCGCCGATAAATCCCGATGGCGCCGCATGGCGACGTTTTTCGTCCGGAAGGCCAAGGAAATCCTGCCACTGACCGCCAAAACGCCAGATCCACGCCCGCAAACCTTTCGCCGACGGCGATTGCCAAAAACCGGCTGCGGACGTAAGAAGCGCCCATGACCCAGAAAAGCACGAAAATCGACGAGGAAGCGCTGGCCGAGGCCTATAACCGCGCCCTCTCCCTGGAAAAGTCCGGCAAGTTCGATGCCGCGGCGCAAGCCTATGCCGAAGTGCTGGCGCTCGATCCGGAAGACCACGGCGGCGCTGCCGTGCGACTGGCTTCGATGGGACGCGGCGAAACGCCGGTGAAGGCGCCCGATGCCTATGTCGCCACGCTCTTCGACCAGCATGCCGAAGTCTTCGACAACGTGCTCGTCGACCAGCTCGGCTACTGCGTGCCGCTCCTCGTCCGCCAGCGCCTGCAGGCGCTTGAACTCGGGCCCTTCGACCGGGTGCTGGATCTCGGCTGTGGCACGGGCCTGACCGGCGGCGCGCTCCGCGACATGGCTGAAGACATCACCGGCGTCGACCTCTCCGAAAACATGGTCGAGATCGCCCACGAAAAAGACCTCTACGAGACGCTTTATGTTGCAGAGGCGGTCGACTTTCTCGACGACAATGACGACGAGCCCTTCGACCTGATCGTCGCCACCGACGTGCTTCCCTATATGGGCGCGCTCGAAGCGCTGTTTTTCGGCGCGGTCGACAACCTCGTCCCGGGCGGCCTGCTGATCTTCTCCAGCGAAACCCTGCCCGCAGAGACCTTCGCCGGCCGCAATTTCATGGTCGGCCCGCACCAGCGCTTTGCCCATGCCGAGAGCTACCTGCGCGACCGTCTCGCCGCCACCGGCTTCGAGATCGTCGAAGTCGGCGACATCACGGTGCGCCTGGAAGAAGGTGAGCCGATCGCCGGACATCTGGTGGTCGCACGCTTCAAGCCCTGATCGGGCCATGACAGCATCATGAGAAGGGAGCATCGCACGATGCTCCCTTCTCTCTTTTCCGCACCCGCGCCATCGGCTACACCAAGGCGAAAGCAATGGGAGTATTCGGAAAATGGCAAAGGTTGCATTCATCGGTCTCGGCGTCATGGGCTACCCCATGGCCGGTCACCTCAAGGTCCGCGGCGGTCACGAGCTGACGGTCTATAACCGCACCTTCGCCAAGGCCGAAAAGTGGGCGGCCGAGTTCGGTGGTCGCGCGGCGCGTACCCCGGCAGAGGCCGCCGATGGCGCCGATTTCGTCTTCTGCTGCGTCGGCAACGACGACGACCTGCGCTCTGTAACGACGGCCAAGGACGGCGCCTTCGAAAAGCTGGAGGCCAACGCCGTCTTCATCGACAACACCACGGCCTCCGCTGAGGTCGCCCGCGAACTCTACGAAGCGGCCAAGGCCCGCAATGCCCACTTCGTCGATGCCCCGGTCTCCGGCGGCCAGGCAGGCGCCGAAAACGGCGTTCTGACGGTGATGTGCGGCGGCGACGAAGCCGCCTTCGATCGCGCCAAGCCGGTCATTGAAGCCTTTGCCCGCATGGTCGGCCTGATGGGTCCGGCCGGTGCCGGCCAGATCACCAAGATGATCAACCAGATCTGCATTGCCGGCCTCGTCCAGGGGCTCGCCGAAGGCATCCACTTCGGCAAGAAGGCGGGTCTCGACATCGAGAAGGTCGTCGACGTCATCTCCAAGGGGGCAGCCGGCTCCTGGCAGATGGAAAACCGTCACAAGACGATGAATGCCGGCAAGTACGACTTCGGCTTCGCCGTCGACTGGATGCGCAAGGACCTCGACATCGTGCTCGCCGAAGCCCGCCGCAACGGCGCCAAGCTGCCGGTGACCGCGCTGGTCGACCAGTTCTACGGCGATGTGCAGGAAATGGGCGGCAACCGTTGGGATACGTCCTCGCTGCTCGCCCGCCTCGAAAAGTGAGCCTTAGCCCGTCCTCGACCGCGGGCGAGATCATCGCTCACCTGCGGTCTCTCGGCTCTGAAGACAATCTCGCCGGCATGGCGCGTTTCGGTATCGTCACCGACGCCGCCATCGGGCTTTCCAACGTCGAGCTTCACAAGATCACCCGGCTGGTGAAGACCGATCACCGCCGGGCGCTGGCGCTCTGGCAAACCGGCATTCGCGAGGCGCGCATCCTGGCCGCCTTCACCGCCGATCCGAAAGTACTGACGCTCGACGAGGCGCGCCTTTGGGCGGAAGATTGCAATTCCTGGGAAGTGGTCGATACCGTCGCCGACCTTTTTATTGCCGCGCGCTTCGAGCGCGAACTGATTCCGGAATTTGCCGCCGACGAACGGGAATTCGTCCGCCGCATCGCCTTTGCGATGATCGCGACGGCTGCGGTTCACCTGAAGAAAGAACCGGACGCAGCGCTTCTCGGCTGGCTGCCGTTGATCGAGCAGCATTCCGGCGACGAGCGCAACTTCGTGAAGAAAGCGGTCAACTGGGCGCTCCGGCAGATCGGCAAGCGCAACGCCGCCTGCCACGGCCCGGCCCTTGCGCTTGCGAAGCGACTGGCGGAAAGCTCGAACCGCGCCGCCCGCTGGACGGGCAAGGACGCGGTTCGCGAACTGTCGAACGACAAGATCCTGGCAAGGCTTGGCCTCGCCTGAGTCTGCTAGCTGAGGTCAGTCCTCGCTGGACTTCGCCTGGTCGATCATCATGTAGTCGAGCGGCAGCTCGGTCGTATACTTGATCTGCTCCATGGCGAAGACGGAGGAAACGTCGCGGATCTCGATCTTGGCGATCATGCGCTTGTAGAAGGCGTCATAAGCGGCGATGTCAGGCACGACGACACGCAGCAGATAGTCCACGTCGCCACTCATGCGGTAGAACTCGACGACTTCCGGAAATTCGGACACTACCTCGGAGAAGCGGCGCAACCACTCCATCGAATGGGAGTTCGTACGGATCGACACGAAGACCGTGACCTTGGTGTTGATCTTCACCGGATCGAGCAGCGCGACGCGGCGGCGGATGACGCCGTCCTCTTCCATCTTCTGGATACGCCGCCAGCACGGCGTGGTCGAAAGCCCGACCTTCTTGGCAAGGTCGGCAACGGCCAGCGTGGAATCCTCCTGCAGCAGGCGCAGGATTTTGCGGTCTAGGCGATCCATAAAAGTCCCTCTCGAATTATTTTTCCCTCTATAGCGCGAAATTGATGAAGATAAAGAAAATTGTTTCAGTTCGTGAGAACGAAAACACGTTCGCGCAAGAAGGGCAGTACGTCCGCTTCGAACCAGGGATTTCGCTTCAGCCAGCCGGTGTTGCGCCAGCTCGGATGCGGCAACGGCAGGATCGCCGGCACGGCGTTGCGCATCGCGTAGCGCCGCCAGTTCTTCACCGTCTCGGTCATCGATTTCGGACAGTCCGGGCCGATATGCCAGCGTTGCGCATAGTGGCCGATCGCCAGCACCAGCTCCACCTGCGGCATCTGCTCCATCACCCGGTGGCGCCAAAGCGGCGCGCATTCGCGCCGCGGAGGCAAGTCGCTGCCATGCGCGTCATAGCCCGGAAAGCAAAAACCCATCGGCACGATCGCGAATTTCTCCGGATCGTAGAAGCTCTCGCGATCGACAGCCAGCCATTGCCGCAGCCGATCGCCGGACGCATCGTTGAACGGCAGACCGCTGTCATGCACGCGCAGTCCGGGCGCCTGCCCGGCGATCAGGATGCGCGCCGCGGTGGAGATCACCGCCACCGGCCGCGGCTCGTGCGGCAGCCGGTCGGCCTCGCCACGCAGCGGGCTGTCGCGACAGATGCGACAGGCCGCAATTTCCGCCCGCAACCGTTCGAGGTGAGCAATGCGGTCGTCAGGCATCGGCGATACCGGAAAAAAGTGCGGTCAGGCGTTCGAGCAGCCAGCTGCGGATCGCCGCAAGCCAGCCATCGATGAGGTGCGGCCCCTCGTCGGGATGACCGTTCGTCCGGCGCCACTCCTGCGGTTTCACGAACTCGCCGGCCCAGAGCCCGCGCTGCTCCCGTTCTGCCCTTGCCTCCTCAGCCTCATAGCGCCCGTAGCTCACCGCATAGCCCGAAAGCACCATCTCGCGCCCGACATCGCGGTGGGCAGCATCGCAAACGCCGAGCTCGCGGCCGTATTTGTCCCGGCCGTGAAACCGACAGCGCACATCACCTGCCGAGACGAGCGCCCGCAATCTGTCGCGCGCCTCGCGGCCGCAGTCCCAGGCGACGCCGTCGCGCCTGCAGGTCTGGTCGAGCTCCGGCGCGTCGATACCCTCGATGCGGACGCGTTTACCGTCGATCCGCAGGCTGTCGCCGTCGCTCGCGATCGCCGCGCCCCGTGCCGAACCGGTCGCAGATCGCTCTCCGACGGGCAGCCTGTCGGCGACAAAGGCGCCGATCGCCAAGAGGATGAGAATGATCCATCCGCCGGCCATGCCGCCACGTCCGCCGGACGGCGCATGACCGCGGGACCTGCCGCGGCCCTTGGGAAACCGATATGTCGTCCGTCCGAATTTCACGCCTGCCCTAACCTCGATTGCCGCGGGACTGCCTCGCAGACCAGCGCGTCATAAACATGGTCGATTCCAAAAGATTAGAGAAGGAACCTCACACGCAGCGCGATCCATCACGACCTGAACACGGCTGCGCCACAATGGTTGTCGAATCCTTCACGCACCGCAGCAACTTCTTAAGGATTGCTCACTAGACTGCAACGCAATCGCAACCGTCGCATATGAGCATGAGTATCGCTGCCAGCACATCGACCGATAAGATTATCGTCGACAAATCGCGTAGCCATCGAAACAAGGCCGTTTCGAGGACGGTCCGCGCGACGCGTGAGCGGCTGCAGACAGGCTCGTCGGTGCCCTCGGGCTTCGAGCGCGAGATGCTCAATCTCTACATCGACAGTGCTCTGCATGGCGCGATCGCCATTCCGGTGCTTGTTACGCTGATTGCGGCGGTCGGCATCTATCTCTCCGGCAATCTCGGTTTCGTCCTCTGGGCGGTCATGACGCTCTCGGCCCATGCCGTCACGCTCTTCTTTGCGCGCAAGGCACGCCGGGAAGACATCAGCGCCGAGAAGGTTCCGGTCTGGCGCCGCCGCTTCCTGCTCGGCCAGGTGCTGATGGGCCTCTGCTGGGCGACCTTCGTCACACAGGATTGCGCGAGCTGCGGCAACGTGCGCTTCGGCTTCTTCGAGGGCACGGTGCTGCTGGTCGCGCTTGCTGCGACCGCCATGGGCACGTTCCTGCTGCGCAATGCGCTCCTTTACACTTTCGCCCCGGTCGTGGCAGCCCTCGCCTTTGCATCGCTCACGACCGGCGACGTGATCTATATGGGGCTCACCGGCGTCATCTCGCTGTCGCTGCTCTTTCTGGTGCTGATGACGGATCGCATGAACCGCGCAAGCGTGCACATCCTCTCCGTTCAATCGGAAAAGGACGACCTGATCGCGGAACTCGAAGTTGCAAAGTCGATGTCCGACGAAGCCCGCCGGCGTGCCGAAGAGGCAAACCTCGCCAAGTCGCGCTTCCTCGCATCCATGTCGCACGAGCTGCGCACGCCGCTGAACGCCATTCTCGGCTTCTCCGAGGTGATGTCGACAGAGGTTCTGGGCCCGCTCAGCAACCCGACCTACAAGGAATACACCAACGACATCCACCGCTCTGGCGAGCACCTGCTGAACCTCATCAACGAGATCCTCGACCTGTCGCGCATCGAGGCCGGCCGCTACGACCTCAACGAGGATTCGGTCAGCCTGGTCGATATTGCCGAGGATTGCATCGGCATGGTGCAACTGAAGGCCCGCGCCAAGAACATCACCATCCACCAGCAGTTCGAACACGGCATGCCCTCGGTCTGGATCGACGAAAAGTCGATGCGCCAGGTCATTCTCAATCTGCTGTCGAATGCCGTGAAGTTCACCAATACCGGCGGCGAAGTCACCTTCAAGGTCGGCTGGACCGCGGGCGGCGGCCAGTATCTCTCGATCAAGGACAACGGCCCCGGCATTCCCGAGGAAGAAATCCCGATCGTGCTCTCGGCCTTCGGCCAGGGCTCGATCGCCATCAAGAGTGCCGAACAGGGCACGGGCCTCGGCCTGCCGATCGTCCAGGCCATCCTCGCCAAGCACAATGGCGAATTCATCCTGCGCTCGAAGCTGCGCGAAGGTACAGAGGCGATCGCCATCCTGCCGGCGCGCCGCGTGCTCGAAAGCCTGCCGGCGATCGAGGATGTCGCAGCCCCGGTTCGCCGCCGCAAGAGCTTCGCCTGATCCATGCACATCGAAACGCAGCGCCTCAGGCTTCGGGCCTGGGAAGGACGCGATATCGCGCCTTTCGCTCTTGCCAATGCCGATCCCGAAGTCCGGCGCTACTATTATCCGGCCATTCTGACGCGCAACGAAACGGCAACGATGATTGCCGACTGCGCCCGCCATCTCGCCGATCGCGGATTCGGCTTCCTCGCCGTTGAACGCAAATCCGATGGTGCGCTGATCGGCGGTCTCGGCCTTTCTGAGGCTGGAGACGAAATCCCCGGCGGACCGCATGTCGAAATCGGCTGGATCCTTGCCCGCCCGTACTGGCGGCAAGGATACGCGCTGGAAGCGGCGAGCGCCTGCCTGGACCATGCATGGCGCACACTCGGCCTTGCCGAGGTTATCGGCTATACCTCGCGCATCAACCAGCCTTCGCGGGCGCTGATGGAAAGATTGGGCATGCGCTCGGATCCGGCTGATGATTTCGACGACGTCACGGTACCCGGGGGCAACCCGCTGCGTCCGCATGTGCTTTATCGGGTGAAGGCGCCGGCCCGCTAGCCGGTCAGTTCATGAAGCCGTCGAAGATCACGACATAGGCGGCATAGACACCGTTGGCGACAATCAGGCAGAGGCAGGCGAAGGAGCCGAGATCCTTGGCGTTCTTACCCATTTCCGAGATTTCGGGAGAAACGCGATCGACAATTTCCTCGATTGCCGTGTTGATCGCCTCGAAGGCCATCATCAGCAGGAACAGGATCGCCATCGCCACATATTGGAAGAAGGTTGCGCCGACGATGATGAAAGCGATCATCGCGGCGGCAAAGGCGATCAGCTCGTGGCGAAAGGCAGCCTCGCCGATCAGCCGCTTGGCGCCGCCGAGCGAATAGCTCGCAGCGGCAAAGAGATGCCGAATGCCGGTCTGCTTCTCGACAGGACCCGTCTGTCCAATGCGGTGCGTGGTGTTCTTGGCGTCCATTTCGTCTCGACAGGGCTTGAAACTGTGCTTGCTTCGACATCGTGATTGAGGCGAATGCAAGGCGGTCTCGGTTGCAGGCACCCAAGACTATAGCTAGGGCGCGCATTTGCGCTTTGGATAGGCGAGAAGGACGCATCCATCAAGGCCCGGCACGCGACAGCTTCGCGCCCGTGACAGGCCTTGGACAGAAACCGGCCGGCCTTCCTGCAAAGCCCGGCCGGAACTTCACTATTCCTTGTTGCTGACGCCGGCCTGGGCAAAGGTCGCCATGCCGCTGTGGCAAGCGGCCGCCGCCTTGACGATACCGGCGGCAAGGGCCGCGCCCGTGCCTTCGCCAAGCCGCATGCCGAGTGCCAGCAGCGGCGTCTTGCCGAGCTTCTCGATCGCGCGCAGATGCCCCGGTTCGCCCGAAACATGGCCGATCAGGCAATGGTCGAGGGCCGACGGGTTGGCCGCCTTCAGGATCGAAGCCGCAGCGGTCGCCACGTAGCCGTCGATGATGACAGGTACCTTCTGGACGCGGGCGGCCAGGATGGCGCCAGCCATGGCCGCGATCTCACGACCGCCGAGGCGACGCATCAGTTCGAGCGGATCGGACAGGTGATCGCGATGCAGCGCCACGGCCTTTTCGACCGCGGCGATCTTGCGCTTCAGCACCTCGCCCTCGGAGCCGGTACCCGGACCGACCCATTCTTCGGCCGTGCCACCATAAAGGCCGAGATTGATCGCGGCCGCGATCGTGGTGTTGCCGATGCCCATTTCGCCGATGCACAGAAGATCCGTGCCGCCGGCAATCGCCTCCATGCCAAAGGCCATGGTCGCGGCGCAATCGCGCTCGGACAGCGCGGCTTCCTCGGTGATATCACCGGTCGGGTATTCGAGTGCGAGGTCGAAGACCTTCAGCCCGAGGTCGTGGCTGACGCAGATCTGGTTGATCGCAGCGCCACCGGCGGCAAAATTCTCGACCATCTGTGCGGTGACGGATGACGGGAACGGGGTCACCCCCTGGCGGGTGACGCCGTGGTTGCCGGCAAAGATCGCCACCAGCGGCCGGTTGACCACCGGCGCCTTGCCCGTCCAGGCGGCGAGCCAGAAGGCGATTTCCTCGAGGCGGCCGAGCGCGCCCGGCGGCTTCGTCAGCTGGGCGTCCCGCTCCCGCGCGGCAACGAGGGCTGCCGCATCCGGGCCCGGCAGGTTGCGCAACAATTCGCGAAAATCATCAAACGGCAGGCCGCTGGCACTCATGGGAGGAATCCTTGCATCATCGTGAAGCTCTATCTACGCCCCTCATAGAGGGCGCCGAAAATTCGGGCAACGACATTTGCGCCAATCGGCGTCGCCGTCTCGATCCGCGAGCGGTCGCAGACGGCCTATGAAAGGTCTGGGAAAAGTGTGCGCGGCCCTCGCGGGTGCGCCCGCCCGGCTTGCGAGACTCGCCGCAGTCGGCGAGTTTGGCAGCGGCCGGGTCAATGGCCGCAACCTTGGAGGAGCCATGGGCTTCGTTGGCGATTTCTGTGACGATGTGGCGCGGTCGATCGGCTTTCTCAGCCGCATCCCGATGCCTGCGCGTCATTTCGAAGGTTATGACGGGCGCTTGAGCCGTGCCGTGCGCGCCTTCCCGTTCGCCGGCCTGGCGATCGCACTGCCATCGGCGGCCGTCGCCATGGCCCTCATGGCGCTGCAGGTGAGCTCGCTCTTTGCCGCCTTTGTCGTCGTCGCCATCCAGGCGCTTGTCACCGGCGCACTGCACGAAGACGGGCTTGGCGACACGGCCGATGGCTTTGGCGGCGGTCGCGACCGCGAAGCGGCGCTTGCGATCATGAAGGACAGCCGCATCGGCACCTATGCGGCCGTCGCCCTCATCCTCTCCTTCGGCCTGCGCGTCTCGGCGTTCGCCTCGATCCTGCCGCTCTTTTCGCCGCTGGGCGCCGCCATGGCGATCCTTGGCGCAGCGTGCCTCAGCCGCGCCGCCATGGTCTGGCACTGGTCGTCGCTTCCGCCGGCGCGCAGCAGCGGCGTCGCGGCCTCGGCTGGCGAGCCGGAACCGGCGGCCACGCGCTTCGCGCTTGCCTTCGGACTTCTTGTCGCAATGCTGCTCTTCTATCTCGCGCAGGTCCCGGCGCTCGGCGTCATCGCGGCGCTCGTCGCATTCCTTGCCACGGTCAAGGGCTTCGCTCGGCTGGCGATGCGCAAGATCGGCGGACAAACGGGCGACACGATCGGGGCGACGCAGCAACTGACCGAAATCGCCGTGCTCGGTGCCCTTGCGCTGACGGTTTGAAACATCGATATATCAAGGGAAAACTGAGCACGCCCATGGAATCTCCCTGCATTCTCGTCTGTTCGATCGATGACAAGACCGGCTACTGTTTCGGCTGCGGCCGTACCCGCGACGAAGTCGGACGCTGGACGCTCTATACCGATGCCGAACGCCGCGCGATCATGAGCGCGTTGCCTGCACGGCTTGAGACCGTCGAACGCAAGCCGCGGCGCGAAACCCGACGCACGCGCATGGCGAGGGAACGCGGCGAAGCATGACCCGTCTTGCCATCCTGCTCTCGATCCTGGCCATCGGCCTCATCCTGCTGATCATCAACCACGACACCGGCCGCACCATGGGGCTTGCCAATGACCAGTTCGGGCAACTGGTCTCGCTCGGCGCCATCGCCACGCTGATCGGCGCCGGCATCCTGCAGAGCCGCCACCGCTTCGGCGAAGGCCTGCGTCAGATCGCCATCTGGCTCTTCGTCGTTCTGGCGCTGGTCTCGGCCTATGTCTACCGCTTCGAGTTGGAGGGCTTCGGTAACCGCCTGCTCGCCGGCCTCATCCCCGGCCGCGCCACCATCATCACTGACAGCGAGGGACAGCAGGAAGTGGTGCTGCAGAAGATGCTGAACGGTCATTTCGAGACCACTGCGACGGTCGACGGCAAGGACATCAGCATGCTGGTCGATACCGGCGCCAGCAACATCGCGCTCACCTATGAAGATGCGGAAAAGATCGGCCTCGACCCGGCCAACCTCAACTTTATCGTCACGGTCATGACAGCCAATGGCCGGGCCCAGGCAGCCCCCGTGATGCTTCAGGAGATCTCGATCGGCCCGATCACCCGCCGCAACATCGGCGCAACGGTCGCAGCCAAGGGCAAGCTCGATCAGAGCCTGCTCGGCATGAGCTTCCTGTCGACGCTGGAGATGCTGCAGATGCGTACCGACGAGCTGCGTCTGCGCGACTGACCGGCATCGGCCCCGGCGCGCGGTCGTGCCACGCATAGAAGCAAGGGGAGCACGGCATGGATTTCATGCGACTGCTGAAGTCGATCGAGGAACTGCTCTATGAGCTCGTCTGCTGGCTGCTGTTTTATCCGCTCACCCTGTGGCGCACGCTGCGCCACCCGCAGGCGATGATGCGCTATGCCGACGTCGAGCTCGGCGACGACCTGCCGGAGCAGTATTCGGATGCGCTGAGCCCGCCGCTTTTTCTGCTGATCACGCTGCTCTTGGCGCATGGGCTGGAGCTCGGCCTCGTCAGCCGCGCAGTTCCCTGGGCGCCGACGTCGCTGCTTGCCTCCGACTCCAACCTGCTGATGTTTCGGGCTGTCGCCTTCAGTATTCTGCCTCTGCTGATGGCCGTGAAGCTCTTGCGCAACAAGGGTGCCAAGCTGACACGCGAGACGCTGCGTCCGCCCTTCTTCAGCCAGTGCTACGTCACGGCACCCTTCGCTTTTGCCATCAGCCTCGGTGGCCAATTGCTCTTGGCCGGGCACAACGCCTTCACCACCGTCGGCGCCGCCTTCGTGGTCGCTTCGATCGTCTGGTACATCGTTGCCGAAACGCGCTGGTTCATGGCCGACCTCGGGCTCTCCGCCGTGCGGTCGCTCCTCCACGTCGTGGTCACGATTCTTCAGGCGCTGCTCGCGATGGCCGTCGCCAGCACGATCATCGCCTATGCCAGCGGAGCCGTGCCGGCGCTAGTACCCTGACGACCGATGGAAGTCAGTTACGCAGGCGGTAGCCGGTGCGGAAGATCCAGGCGAGCACCGACATGCAGACAGTCAGGAAGGCAATGATGATCACCGCGCTGAAGATCGGGTTGACGTCCGACACCTCGAAGAAGCTCCAGCGGAAACCGCTGATGAGGTACAGCACCGGGTTGAAATGGCTGACGGCCTGCCAGAAGGGCGGCAGCATCTTCACCGAATAGAAGCTGCCGCCGAGGAAGACGAGCGGCGGGATCACCAGCATGGGGATCAGGTTCAGTTGCTCGAAATCCTTGGCCCAGATGCCGATGATGAAGCCGAACAGGCTGAAGGAAATCGCCGTCAGCACGAAGAAGAAGACCATGACGAAGGGATGAGCGATCGTCAGATCGACGAAGAGCGATGCCGTCAGGAGAATGATCGTGCCGATCATCATCCCCTTGGTCGCCGCGGCGCCGACATAGCCGAGCACGATCTCCACCATCGAGACCGGCGAGGAAAGCACCTCGTAGATCGTGCCGGTGAATTTCGGGAAATAGATGCCGAAGGACCCGTTGCCGATGCACTGGGTCAGAAGCGTCAGCATCATCAGGCCGGGCGTGATGAAGGCGCCATAGGAAACGCCGTCGATCTCCTGGATGCGGCCGCCGATCGCCGCGCCGAAGACGATGAAATAGAGCGACGTGGAGATAACGGGCGACACCACGCTCTGCAGAAGTGTGCGGCGTGTGCGGGCCATCTCGAAGAAATAAATCGATTTGATCGCTTCGATGTTCATCGCCCTGCCCCCACGATTTCGACGAAAATGTCTTCCAACGAGCTCTGTCGCGTGGAAATGTCCTTGAGCCTGATGCCGGCTTCGGCCAAGGCGGCGAGCAAGGTGGTGATCCCGGTCCGCTCGGCGCTGGTGTCATAATCGTAGATCAGACAATGGCCGTCGCCTTCGAGCGTCAGGTTGTAACCCGAGAGCACGTCAGGCACGCCGTCCAGCGGATGGGCGAGATCGACGCGCAACTGCTTGCGCCCGAGCTTCGACATCAGCGCCGCCTTGTCTTCGACCAGCAGGATCTCGCCGCCGTTGATGACGCCGATGCGGTCGGCGATTTCTTCCGCCTCTTCGATGTAGTGCGTCGTCAGGATGATCGTCACGCCCGAGGCGCGCAGCCGCTCGACCACGTCCCACATGCTCTTGCGCAGGTTGACGTCGACGCCGGCCGTCGGCTCGTCGAGGAAGAGGACCCGCGGCTCATGCGACAGCGCCTTGGCGATCAGCACGCGCCGCTTCATGCCGCCCGAAAGCTCGCGCAACATGTTGTCCTTCTTGTCCCAGAGCGACAGGTCCTTCAGCACCTTTTCGATATGGGCGGGGTTCGGCTTCTTGCCGTGCAGCCCGCGGGAGAAGGTGACCGTGTTCCAGACGGTTTCGAAAGCGTCGGTGGTCAGCTCCTGCGGCACGAGCCCGATCATCGCGCGGGTCTCGCGGAAATCGCGCACCACGTCGTGCCCCCCGACCATCACCGTTCCGCCGCTCGGATTGACGATGCCGCAGATGATCGAGATCAGCGTCGTCTTGCCGGCGCCGTTCGGCCCGAGCAACGCCAGGATCTCGCCTTCCTCGATATCGAGGCTGACGCCCTTCAGCGCCTTGAAGCCGGAGGCATAAGTCTTCGACAGATTGGAAACGGAAACGATTGGCGCCATGAAAACTGATCCGGAAGGAGGGGCAGAGTCTTGAGGTCCCGCCCTATATGGGACAATTCATTCCGATTTGCAGCCGGCTGGAATGAAAAAACAAGATGACTGTGCGTCAACGAGGCTGAGACAGTCGCGTATCGGCGCCCGCTCCGGCCGATGTCTGCCTCGGGAGCTTGCGGTCAACCAGCCGGTCATGGACCAGCATACCGGCCAGCATTGCCACCACGAAGAGGACCGTTGCCGGCAAGCCAAGCGACAGCGAGGCGAGCGCCGGGCCCGGGCAAAGCCCGACCAACCCCCAGCCGACGCCGAAGATCGCCGAGCCGACGATCAGTCGCCGGTCGATGACCTGATTGTTGGGCAGATGAAAGGCCCCGTCGAACAGCGGATGTTTCAACCGGCGCGTCGCCAGAACTCCGAGCGCCGAAACGAAGACAGCGCCGCCGAGCACGACGGCAAGGCTTGGGTTCCAGTTGCCGGTTATGTCAAGAAAAGCCCGCACGCGGGCCGGATCGAGCATTCCCGACAGCGAAAGACCGAACCCGAATACGACGCCGGAGACGAGCGTCGCGGCAAGGCGGAGCAAGGCGCTGTTCATGCGAAGAAACCCGCAAGGAAGACCGTGACGATCGCCGCTCCCATGAAAGTGGCGACCGCGGCGATCGAGCGGCGCGACAGCCTTGCAAGCCCGACAACGCCATGACCGCTGGTGCAGCCCGAGCCCATGCGCGAACCGAAGCCCACCAGCAGGCCCCCAACCACGAGAAGCGGCCAGGAGGCCGTCACAGTCACCGACGGCCAGGCATCGAAAATGAGGCGGTACAACGCCGGTCCGGCAATCAGCCCCAGTACGAACAATGCGCCCGACGAAGCCTGTACGCCCTGCAGCAGCCGCCCTGCGATGCCACTGATGCCGGCCACCCGGCCATTGGCCACCATCAGGATCGCCGCCGACAGGCCAATCAACAGCCCGCCTACCAGCGCATTCCCGTATTCATTCATGCTTTTGAACCATCCCGACAGAAAATCTGATAGAGCGAGCCGACGAGGCGCGCCACCTTGTCGTGGCTGAGCCGATAGAAAACCTGCTTGGCCTGCCGACGGGTCGCGACAATGCCGGCATCCCGCAACACCGTCAATTGCTGTGAAAGCGTGGGCTGGCGAATGCCCAGCATTTCCTCGAGCGCCGCGACAGAATGCTCGCCTTCGAGCAGCGCGCTCACGATCAGCAACCTGTTGCGGTTGGCAAGTGTCCTGAGGATTTTAGAAACTTCGGCGGCATGCACAGCCATATCGCTGCGCATCCCCGGAAATTGCATGACCGTTCCCATTTCGTCCTCCTGTGGCGTCAAGGAGTGAGTAGGGCCCCCAATGCTTGTAGCGGCCAACCAGACACTATCCAAGATTGTTATACGAAATAATATAATATCGTATTACTTATTACAAAACCAGACGAAACGGAGAGATCGGCACGGCCTCGCCAACCCGAGGTTTTCTCATATGCAGAAAAACATATAGAAAATTCAGTCTGTTACAATTGGATCCGAAAATGCCGGGAATCGCCATATTTGGGGCAACCGTTCGGAACGCGACCCGGACGAGTAAAACCTAAAGTATAATACTACTTATTTACGGAATCAGGTCGATTTGCAGATCTTCGCCGACAGCCGGCCAGGAACGCACTCGAACGAAAGCCGGCGCAGGATTTGCTCGGCCGACCACAGCAATTACGCCCAGTTGTCACGAAACCGTGACGCTCTTCGATCAGTTTGCAACGCGCGGGCCGCAACATCGCCCTTTGATTTGCGCTCGTGATTTGCAGGCCGGAGCCTCCCCCTTTTGCTCCGGTCGTTGGGCCGGCCTCCCCGCCGGCCTCTTTTTTTTGCCGGCTTCCGAGCTTCGATAGCCGGCATCTGGAAACCACAGGTGCCAACCGGCTGAACACCTAATCGCAGTGCCGATAACCGGTCTTGCGCGTCCTCAGGTCGAAGTGGAAATGGTCCTTGTGGAACGGGTCGCTGCCCGGGCCGAGTACGGTGTTGAAGTACTTGCAGCTGTCGGAACGCACGGCCTTCAGCAACGCCTTCTCGCGGAAGGCGAAGAAGCCCTTCTTGCGCACGTCGATTTCCTTGCCGTTCTTCAGCACGAACTTGCCGACATCGATGGCGTTGCCGCGCGCATGTTCCGACATCGGATTGCCGCGACGCGAATTCATCGTACGGCAGGAGTAGCCGCCAAGCGGTTTGATCGTCTTGATGCCGGACCAGTAGCGGTAGCGTGACGACGGGGCGAGTTCGTACTTCACCCACTTCGCGAAAGCCTCGGTCACCTCGCAATTGAGCTTGACCGCCGGCTTCACACCGATGCCGCCGGACAGCCCGCTGAGTTCGATCGGATAGTCGATGCCGCAGGACGGACCGTTGCTGATGCGCGGAATGTCGCGGAAGGTGACGCCGAGCTTTTTCAGGCGCTGGCGGCAAGCAATCTCGGAACCGGGCATCGCGCCGGTATATTCGGGCGTCGACATCGGATTGTTGGCGCGCGGCAGGAAGGCGACCTGCTGCGGCTCCTGCGTGCGCTGAAGGCGCTGCTGTTCCATGGCGCGGGCGCGCTGCGCCTGTTCGCCGGCCATCTTGTCCGGCGACAGCGGCGGCAGATCCGGGTCATAGCCAAGGTTCGCTTCGGCCGGCGCGGCGCTGTTTGCGCCGCCGAGTTGGCGCACATTCTCGTCACCAATGCCGCCGACCACCGGCTGGCTGGCATTGCCCTCGGCAATGTCGTTGCTCTGCTCCTCCGCAAGCCCCACCACCGGCTGCTCCACGCCGAGCATCGCATCCATGTTGACGCCCTCTTGGGGAATAGCGCTCGAGCCGGCGCTTGCCGGCTGCGCGCCCGTCGCCACCGCCTCGTCGCTATCGAGCATCGGAAGCGCGCGGCGCGTCTGCTGAGGCGCCGCGTGCTGCGGATTGGTCTGGAAGGTCGAACGCTGCGTGGCGGCCGGATAGGCGGCCACCTCCTGTGCCGGCACGGCATCGACAGGAACCGGCCCGATCGACCCGACCCGCGCCCCGCCATCGATGCGGCCGGGCGGCGAAAGCGCGTCATCGGTCGAGCAGGTGACGAGCGAAAACGAAAGAACGAGCGCCGTCAGCGGGCGATGGAGACGAGTAACATAGGCCATACCGAACTGCGCCTTCCTCCAGGCGGCCCGAAAAAGACCACCGTCATCGCCCCGCTGCCCCTGCCGCCGCCACCGCGTTCAATTGGCACGCAATGGTTGCTACAGCACCTGCAATTGCTGCCTTTTGCCTGTGTCGCAAACCGGGCACAGCGGACAAAAAGCCTGATTTGCCTGGCATTTTATTCAAATACGGTAAACGAAGGCTTGCGCGCCAACCGCTGGAAATGGGGTGTCCGCGCTGCGAATGGTCCATCCATACCGACAAAAAAAGAGCCCGCGTCCTCGTCGGACGCGGGCTCGCATGCTGAAGGCTTGATCGCTTAGGCCTTAGCGGCACTCGCCGCGATGGACGATCTGGAAACCGGCACCACCCGCCTCGCAGGCGTTGGAGAAGGTTTCGATGCGGCTGCCACGCTGGCCGCAGACCGGGGCATATTCGCGGGTGCAGAACTGGCCCTCGGATGGACGGTCGTCCTCCCTGCGGCATTCGCCGCGGCCGATCACCTGGAAGCCCTCGGAACGCGCCTGGCAGGCGTTCGAGAAGGTCTGCGTGCGGCGGCCGCGCTGGCCACACACCGGATTGTATTCCATCGTGCAGGCCTGCGGCTCGCGATCCGGCGGGCGATAGTCCGGACGGCACTCGCCGCGGTGGATGACGTTGAAGCCGTCGGCGCGCGCCTGGCAGGAGTTCGGGAAGCTGCGCATACGATTGCCGCGCTCGCCACAAACCGGCGCATATTCCATCGTGCAGGCCTGCGGGCGCGTGGGCCTCGGCCCCGGCCGCGGCTCGTCGACGACGACGGTACAGGCGGAAAGAAACCCGAGCGCCAGCATCATGAGCGCGATCGGCCGGGTCAGAAGTAGTTTGAGAAGTGCCATGGTGTCCCCTCTGGTGCAGCGGCCGGCAACCGGAGCGACGCCCCGTCGAACACCTCCCGCTTCTCGCGTATCTATCCCCGGCGGTGCTGAGGTCAAGACGGAGAATGTCTCCGTGCACGACAACCGGTGTGACGACGGCGGCACCTAAACGCGTATCCTTGCGACAGCATTGCGGCCGACCCCGAATGAAAAACCCGCGCGGCGTAGCGCGCGGGTCGCAATCGATAAACCTGTGGCGTCAGGCGGCGCGGCCGTAACCCGCGTGCGAGCCTGAAGGCTGCAGCCGGAACTTCGTCAGCAGCGACTTCAGCTCGCGGCTTTCGGCCGCCAGCGTCTGGCTCGCCGCCGTGGTTTCCTCCACCATCGCCGCGTTCTGCTGGGTCATCTGGTCCATGCTGTTGACGGCGACATTGACCTCCTGCAGCCCGGTCGCCTGCTCCCGCGCGGCCGTGGCGATCGAGGCCACCTGCTCGTTGACCCGGTTGACCTGCGCCTCGATCTCCGCGAGCGCCTCGCCTGTGGAGCGAACCAGATCGACGCCGGCGCCGACCTCGCGCACCGAGGCGCCGATCAGTTCCTTGATCTCCTTGGCGGCTCCGGCCGAACGCTGCGCCAACTCGCGCACTTCCTGTGCGACGACGGCAAAGCCGCGGCCCGCCTCGCCGGCGCGCGCTGCCTCGACCCCGGCGTTGAGCGCCAGCAGATTCGTTTGGAAGGCGATCTCGTCGATGACGCCGATGATCTGGCCGATGCGACCGGACGAGCTTTCGATCCGCCCCATGGCGTCGATGGCATTGCGCACGATGCCGCCGGACTTTGCGGCGCTGGTCCTGGTCCGGTCGACCATCTCACGCGCTTCGTTTGCCCGTTCGGAGGCATGGCGAACCGTCGAGGTGATTTCGTCCAATGCCGCGGCCGTCTCTTCAAGGGCGGCTGCCTGCTGCTCCGTCCGGCGGGAAAGATTGTTTGCCGCTTCGGAAATATCGCCGGCGCTGGCGGTGACGATCTCGGTCGAATGCGAGATCGAGCCGATGACATCACGAAGGGCTGCGACGGCCGTGTTGAAGTCGTCCCGCAGCTTGCCGTATTCCGGCGCGATATGGCTGATCTCGGCGGTGAGGTCGCCACTCGCCAGGAGTTCGAGCGCCGCACCAACGGTTTCCATCGTCTCGGCCTGCGCCTCAGCCGTCGCCCGCTGGCGCTGCTCGTTGCCGCGCCGCTCGGAACTCAGTCGCTCCTGCTGTTCTGCCTCACGCGAGCGCAACACCAGCCGTTCGCGCACCGAGTCACGCAGGACAACGAGGACCTTGGCCATCTGGCCGATCTCGTCGCCACGGTCGGTTTCCGGCACCTCCGAAGACAGATCTTCGTCGGCGATCGCCCGCATCGAGGCCTTCAGCTTTTCGACCGGCTTGACGACGCTGCGCACGATCGCCAGTGCCGCCATCAGGATGGCAAGAGCGGCGGCGGCAAGAATGCCGGCAACCTGCCAGGCGCGGTCGCGGAACATCGCCGCCAGGTCGTCGGCATAGACGCCGGTCCCGACCACCCAGCCCCAGGGCTTGAAGCCGGCAACGTGCGAATACTTCAGCACCGGCGCGTCGGCACCGGGCTTCGGCCAGTAATAGTCGACGAAACCCTGGCCGCTCTTTTCGACGGTCTTTACGAACTCTACGAAGAGCTGCTTGCCGTTGGGATCCTTGTTTTCGGTGAGGTCCTTGCCGTCGAGCTCCGGCTTGATCGGATGCATGATCATGGTCGGATGCATGTCGTTGACCCAGAAATAGCCGCTGCCCTGGTAGCGCATCGCCTTGATCGCTTCGAGCGCGCGCTTCTGCGCCTCCTCGCGCGGCAGCGTGCCGGCCACTTCCAGCTTGTGATAGGCGTCGAACACGGCGATCGCGTTCTCGTCCATCGCCGCAAGCATCGCCTTTCGTTCGCCGACGAGCTTTTCCTGCGCCTGCAACAGACCGAAGGTCAGCGCCGCCGCCATGGTCAAAAGCGCGAATGCCACCAGCGCGTAGAGACGCGCCGAAATCCTGAATTTCTTCATTGCCAATCCCCTGCCCCTCGGCGCTCCCCGCGCCGCCCCAAATCCTGGCGCCGCGGCATAGCCGGCAGGCACTCCCAGAGCCTGCAGGTTAGGATGAGGTCTTTGCAAAGCTCCTAACGAGGAACCCCTAAATTTGGCATTCCTCATTCACCCCCTTCGAAAGTATAACGAGCCGGCACCTCAAGGACGTTGCCGGCATTTGTGCGGCAGCGGGGTCTTCCCTCCACAAGTGCGCTCGGGTTACATCTTGTCTCCAACAGGGAGACAGGCTGCATGACCGAACAGACGAGACCGACCGGCGAACTCACCTTGCGCACGCTCGCCATGCCGGGCGATGCCAATGCGGCGGGCGACATCTTCGGCGGCTGGGTGATGGCGCAGATGGACCTGTCCTGCGGCATCCGCGCGGCAGAACGCGCCCGCGGCCGCGTCGTGACGGCGGCTGTCAAGGAAATGGCCTTCGCGCTGCCCGTCAAGATCGGCGACACGCTCTGCATCTATACGGACGTGCTCAAGGTTGGCCGCACCTCGATGACGCTCAAGGTCGAAGCCTGGGCGCAGCGTTATCTCTCGCATCTGATGGAAAAGGTGACGGACGCGATCTTCGTGATGGTCGCGCTCGACGAGAACGGCAAACCGAAGCCGGTGCCGGCGGAAGAATAGGAGCGCGGCGTATGGAGCCTGCCCATACCGACCCGGAGATCTTCTCGCATATCCGCGTCGTCATGGGCATGATCGTCAGCCTGAGCCTCGCTCGGCTCTTGAGCGGCATTGCACTCTTCGTCCAGCATCCCGGCAAGACGCGCGTCTACTGGATCCACCTCGGCTGGGTCCTGTTCATGTTCGTCTTCCTCGTGCACTTCTGGTGGTGGGAGTTCCACCTGCATTCGCTGGCGGTGATCGATGTCAGCGTCTACCTCTTCGTCGTCCTCTATTGCTGCGTCTTCTTCTTTCTCTGCGTCATGCTGTTTCCAACGACGCTCGACGACTACAGCGACTACGAACACTATTTCATGTCGCGCCGGGCCTGGTTCTTTGGTGCCCTGGCGCTTGCCTTTGCCGTCGATCTCGTCGACACCGCGTTGAAGGGAAAGGCCTATTTCGCGTCCTACGGCTTTGAGTACCCGGCGCGCAACACCGCCTACATCCTGCTCTGCATTGCCGCCGCCTGGACCCCGAACCGCCGTTTTCACGCGGTCTTCGTCGTCGCAGCCGTCGCCTACCAGCTCGTCTGGATGTACCGGGCTTTCGATCTTCTCGATTGAGACGCGGCAGGGCCGTCGTTGAGGATTTCCGTCCATTGGTCTTGATCCAGCGGCACGGCAGTGCTTTATCCGTTAGTCATATCTATATCTCGCATATGCAGGTCGGGGGACTGTTGCATCATGGAAATCTTTACCGCTGCCGGCCTGGCGGCGCTTCTTCAAGTCATCGTCATTGACCTCGTTCTCGCCGGCGACAACGCCGTCGTGATTGGTCTTGCCGCCGCTGGCCTGCCGACGGACCAACGCAAGAAGGTCATTCTCGTCGGCATCATCGCCGCCACGGTGCTGCGCATCGCGCTCGCCAGCGTCACGGTGCAACTGCTCGAAATCATCGGCCTGCTGCTCGCCGGCGGCATCCTGCTGCTTTGGGTCTGCTGGAAGATGTGGCGAGAAATTCGCGAACAGCAGGCAGCAAACGCTGCGGGCGAAAGCGGACAAGGCTCCGAGGCGCCCAGGAAAACCTTCATGCAGGCGGCCATCCAGATAGTCGTCGCCGACGTCTCGATGTCGCTCGACAACGTGCTCGCTGTTGCCGGCGCTGCCCGCGAACATCCGACGATCCTGGTAATCGGCCTTGCGCTTTCGATCGCCATGATGGGCATCGCCGCCGGCTTTATCGCCCGGCTGCTCAACCGCTATCACTGGATCGCCTATATCGGTCTCGTGATCATCCTCTATGTCGCGCTCGACATGATCTATCGCGGCGCAGTCGAGGTCTGGCCGCATCTGGCCCCGGCCGTGGCGGCGGTGATGTAGTTACCGCAACGCCGACGACAAACCGCTTTTCGCTGAAAAGGCAGGGTTTACGCCCTGCCTTTTTCTTTGTGTCCGTTGGGGGTGCGTCAGCCCTTGAAGATGAAGGAAGCACCGGCCGCGATCAGCGCGAAGCCGACCAGATGGTTCCAGCCGATCGACTCCTTCAGCCAGAAGACGGAGAAGGCTGCAAAGACGATCAGCGTGATCACCTCCTGCATCGTCTTCAACTGGGCCGCCGAATAGACCTGGTGGCCGATGCGGTTTGCCGGCACCGCCAGGCAATATTCGAAGAAGGCAATGCCCCAGCTGGCGACGATCGCCATGTAAAGCGGCGACGACGTGTACTTCAGGTGCCCGTACCAGGCAAAGGTCATGAAGACGTTGGAGATCAGGAGCAGAAGAACGGGCCAGAGATAGGCCGGAGAAAGGGTGAACGACATGAAGAACCTCGGCGTGCGAATCACGTTGAGACGATGCGCCGCCGCCCCGTAAGCGCGCAAGTGCCGCCGCTTCTCCGGCGTAAAGACCTGCCTTGGAAGGCACCGACCCACTATTTTTTTGATGTCTGACGCGGCGAATCGCCGTTTCGCATCAGCTATTTCGGCGATTAGCAATCCCTGCCCTAATATTTTACGGGTTTTGCCACAATTTTGCACCGGCGCATGGTGAATGAAGCTTTGCTGCCCGACGGGGCAGACAGGGGAATACCACACTTCGAAACGGCAGTTGCCGTGAAGCTGGCTCCGCGTTCTGCCGCGGTTCGCCGGCGTGCCTGATGCGGCGTTTTCAACGCCTGCACGCGCGCGTCCGCTGATATCTCCCCGCCCAACATTGGAAACCGTTGAGCAACCGGGTGCCATGCCGGCGATTGCCAGGCCGCCCCGACCGTTCGCACCAAGCAACTTGTCAAGGAGACCTGACCATGAAGGTCCTGGCGTTTCTTGCGGCTGCCTATGTCGCGCTACTGACACCTGATTTCGCCAATGCGGGCATGCTTGCCCAGGCGCAGCAATACAAGGGCCTGCACGAGGTCAAGAACAACAAGACCCTTCGTGCAGCGCTCGGCATCAACCCGGCCCGCACCCCCTGGTGCGGCCACTTCATGGGCATGGTCGCCCGCAAGGCCGGGCGCAGTCCGCCGCAGAGCTTCGGCATCGCCCGTTCCTGGCTGCGTTTTGGCGCGCCCGTGAAGCTCTCCTATGCCCGTCCCGGCGACGTCGTCGTCGTGCGCACCGGCCGCGGCTATCACGTCGGCATCCTGTCCATGCTGTCGAAATCGACGGCCCAGCTGATCGGCGGCAACCAGTCCGGCGGCGTCAGGGTCTCGCAGTTCGCACGCGGCCAGGTGGTCGCCATCAGACGGTAGCGCGGCCACAACCGCGCCCGAGCGAGCTTCTTTCAGCGCCGGCTTTCCGGAATGCTGGCTTGCGCCCTCAAGCGAGCTTCAGCCGCATGGCACAGCGCCGCTCTGCCGGCAGCCCGTGCGCCGCCTCGTTGGCAAGGATTTCGGCAAGACGCGGATCGAGTTCGCCCGCATCGAGCGTCACAAAGCCGAGCTTGCAATAGAAGTGCTCGTTCCAGGCAAGATCGCGGAACGTCGTCAGCGTGACGGCGGCGCGTGACGTCACGCGCGCATGCGCGATTGCCGCCAGCATCAGCGTGCGCCCAAGCCCCTGCCCCTGACGTTCCGCCTCGACGGCAAGCTGCCAGATGTGCATGGCATCGTCGGCAACCGTAGCGCAAAGAAAAGCGATCGGCCGATCGGAGGCGTCGACCATTACCACCGATAGTCCGGTGCGCAGGAATTCGCGATGAGCTTCTGCCGATTGCACGTCGTCATCGGCAATCCAGGCAAGCTCGGGGACGGTGCGGAACACCTCGCCCGAGGAGCGCTCGATGGCGGGCAGAAGAGAAAGGTCGCTTTCGCGTGTGGGTCGAATCAGCGGCATGATGGCGCCATCCTACCGCCGCACTGCGCCGCGTCGACCCCGCTGCGTGTTCCCTGGCTGACCACCACGCCGCTTAAAGCGGCAACGCCATCAACATCTCGTCGAAATAGGCATCGTCAACCCGCAGCGCGCGCTGTTCCAGGCCGTATTCGACAAATCCCGCCTTCCGGTAGAGGTTGAGGGCAGCAGCGTTCGACGAGACGACAGTCAGCAACAGCCGCTCCACCTTGCCCCGCGCTTCGGCGATAATCCCGTCGACGAGCAAACGCGATAGCCCGGTTCCTCGTGCCTCTGGCAAGACATACATGCCCCAGAGGGTCCCCTTGTGCTTTGCCTTTGTCGCCGTCTGGATCGCGAGGCCAGCAACACCCATGAGCTTTTCATCGCTATCGAAGGCGCCGAGGACGAAGCCGCTATCAAGCCGTTCCGCTGTGACCTCGATCGGCCGGCTGGCCTCATCCTCGTAAGATGAACCGAAGGCTTCAGGATGCTTCAGCAGGCCGTCTAGCCGAACTGCCCGATAGGCCTCGGCATCACTGGAGGTGAGCCGGCGAATGGAAAAAGGCGCCATCACTGTTGATCCCGAGCGCGATAGAGGTTGCCGGCCTGAACCAAGCGCGGCGGCATGAAGGCCGCGAACCTTGCACAATCGGCCGCTCCGCGGAAGCACCGGCGAGTACAATCTCGCGTAGAAGCCGCGTGGAGCATTTTTACGCTTTGAGCAGCGTCTTCAGGCCCGATCAGGGCGATTTACGCTTCTCGGACTTTCTAATTTAAGTTACGCTTAATTTCCTTCTGACCAGATGCCGCAGGAGGGGCCCGCCGCCTTGGAACGGAAGCTCGCCGTGATCCTTGCTGCCGATGTCGCTGGTTACAGTCGCCTTGTCGCGACCGACGAGGAAGGCACGCTTGCGACCCTGGCCACCTACTGCGAGACGATTTCCGGCCTTGCTGCGGAGCACGGGGGCCGCGTCTTCGGCGCGGCCGGCGACAGCTTGGTCGCGGAATTCCAGAGCGCCGTGCAGGCCGTGCGGGCGGCGGTCGCCATCCAGCGAACCCTTCAGCGCCGCAATGCCGACCTACCGCCAGAAAGGCGCATGGAGTTCCGCATCGGCCTCAATCTCGGCGACGTGGTTGTCAACGGCGGCAATCTGCTCGGCGACGGGGTCAATGTCGCCGCCCGGCTCCAGCAGGTGGCGCAGCCGAACGACATCTGCATTTCCGGCGCGCTCCACGACCAGATCGAAGGCAAGCTCGAGTTTCCGATGCAGCGCCTCGGCGAGCGCGCGCTGAAGAACATACCGCGTCCGGTCCTGGTCCACCGCGTCGAGTGGCGCGAGAACCCGGCGGGCGGCGACTTGCCCGGCATGCCGCTTTCCCTGCCCGACAAGCCATCGATTGCGGTGCTGCCCTTCGTCAACATGTCCGGCGATCCCGAGCAGGATTTCTTCGCCGACGGACTGACTGAGGACATCATCACCGCACTGTCGCTTTACCGCTGGTTCTTCGTCATCGCGCGCAACTCTTCCTTCGCCTACAAGGGCCGCGCCGTCGACGTCAAACAGATCGGCCGGGATCTCGGCGTGCGCTACATCGTCGAAGGCAGCGTGCGCCGGTCCGGCTCGCGGGTGCGCGTTACCGGCCAGCTGATCGAGGCCGAGACCGGCAACCACCTCTGGGCGCAGCGCTACGAGCGTGAATTCGCCGACCTCTTCGCCATTCAGGACGAAATCACCCAGCATGTGGTCGCGGCAATCGAGCCGGAGATCCTGATCGGCGAAAACCGGCGCGCGCAATTGCGGGGCACCGACAATCTCGGCGCCTATGAATGCCACATGCGCGGCACCCTGCTGCACAACGCGCAGGATTCCGCCGTGCATTTCGACGAGGCGATCGAATGGCAGCGCCGCGCCATCGCCCTCGATCCGGAATTCGGCCGCGCGCACATGATGCTCGCCCGCTCGCTGTTTGCCCGCTGCTTCTTCGGCTTCAGCAAGGACATCGACCGCGACAGCGCCGAGTTGCAGGCGGAGGCCGCGCGCGCGGTGGTGATCGACGATCACGACCCCTATTGTCACTATGTCATGTGTCTCGCCAACTTCGCGGCCCAGCGGCCGCACGCCGCGGTCGAGGAAGCGCAACAGGCGATCGACATCAACTCCAACTTCGCGCTCGCCCACATGGCGCTCGGCTGGGCGCGCATCTATATCGGCCGCTTCGCCGAGTCGCTGGACCCGCTGCACAAGGCGCTGCGGCTGAGCCCGCACGATCCGCTCACCTATCTCTTCCTCAACCGCATGGCGCTCGCCCACTACCATCTCGGCAACTACGACGAAGCCCTGCGCTGCGCCGAACGGGCGCTGCTCTTGCGCCGCACCTATTTCAACCTGGTGATGCTGATCACCTGTCTCGGCCAGCTCGACCGCATCGATGAGGCGCGCAAGCTTCTTCCGGAAGCGATCGCCAACGCACCGAGCGACGTGCCGCGCTACTGGCGCTTCTTTACCGCCTATGTCGATCCTGCCGACCACGCGCATTTCAACGACGGGCTCGTCAAGGCGGGCCTGCCCATGGTTCCGTAGGCCGCCATGACACGATCGCAACTGTTCGGGGTTCTGATCGGCATGACGGTGGTGGCGTTCTTCACCATTCTGCGCGCCCAAGATCCGCAGTTGCTGCGCCAGGCGCGCGACGTCACCTTCGACGAATACCAGCGCATTGCGCCGCGCCGCTTCGAGCCCATGCCGGTCAAGATTATCGACATCGACGAGGCGTCGCTGCGCGAGCTCGGCCAATGGCCCTGGCCGCGCGATCGGCTGGCGAAGCTGACCGACCGCTTGAGCGAGATGGGTGCGGCCGCGATCGCCTTCGACGTGCTCTTTGCCGAGCCGGACAGATTGTCGCCGCGCACGGTGGTGCGCGATGTCGGCGGCGTCGATCCGTCCTTCCTTGCCGCCCTGCCGGACAATGACGAGATCTTCGCCGAGGCGATCCGCGACAAGCCCGTGGTTCTCGGCTTCGGCCTGACCAACGAGGGCAGCTACCTGCCGCCGGTCAAGGCCGGCTTTGCCCTGACCGGCGAAAGCGCCAACGAAGCGCCGCCGCGCCTGCGGGCCGCGACGCCGCTCAGGCCGCAGCTCGAGGCCAATGCCGCCGGCCTCGGCCACATCAGCCTCAATCCCGGCTCGTCCTCGGCGGTGGTGCGCACCGCCCCGCTATTCCTGAGCGACGGCCAGCAGTTCTATCCGAGCCTGGCCATGGAGGCCCTGCGGGTGGCCCAGGGTGCTTCGACCTATGTCCTGGCGGCCGCACCAGACGTCGCCAACACGCTGACCGCCGTCAAGATCGGCGACTTCGTCGTACCGCTGATGTCGACCGGCGAGGTCTGGCTCTTTGTCACGCCGGACACGACGGAACGCTATATCTCGGCGCGCCGCATTCTCGCCGACGGCGAGCCTTCGCCGGATATCCGCGCCGGCATCGAAGGCAGCATCGTCTTTATCGGCACTTCGGCGGCCGGACTGCAGGATGTGCGCACCACCGCGCTCGGCCAGAACGTGCCCGGTGTTTCGATCCACGCGCAGATCGTCGAGCAGATCCTGTCGGGTCGCTATCTTTCGCGCCCGGATTGGGCGAACGGGCTCGAAATCCTCTCGATCGCGCTCGCCGGAACGTTGCTGGTGCTGCTCACCACCTTCGTCAGCCCCGTGGTCGCACTCGTCTGCGGCATGGCAGTGACGGCGCTGGCGCTCGTCGCCTCCTGGATCGCCTTCTACTATGGCGGACGGCTTTTCGATCCGCTGGCGCCGATCCTCGCCGCCTCGATCACCCATTTCGCGGCCACTGCCTACCGCTTCCTGGTGACCGATCGCGAACGCCGCGAGGTGCGGCAGGCCTTCGGCCGCTATCTCTCGCCGTCGCTGCTCTACCGCATCGAGCATACGCGCAATGCCCTCAGCCTCGGCGGCGACGATCGCGAGCTCACCGTGATGTTCGTCGACGTGCGCAGCTTCACCGAAATGAGCGAGCGCATGACGCCGACCGAGGTCGTCGCCTTTCTCAACACGCTGCTCGATGCGCTGAGCCGGCATGTGCTGGCCAACGAGGGCACGCTCGACAAGTTCATCGGCGATTCGATCATGGCCTTCTGGAATGCGCCGGTCGACGTCGCCAACCATCCGCAAAAGGCAGTGCGTGCAGCGCTTGGCATGCGCGAGACGCTGGCGCGGCTGAACGCCGACAATGCCTTCGGCTTCGGCGCCGATCAGGAAGTGCGCATCGGCATCGGCATCCATACCGGGCTTGCCTGCGTCGGCAACATGGGCGCCGAGACGCGGTTCAACTATTCCGCCGTCGGCGACACCGTGAACATCGCCGCGCGCATCGAAGCGGCCTGCAAGGACGTCAACATCGACATTCTGGTGTCCGAGGCGACCGCCCAGGCTCTGCCGGACCATGCCATGCTCGACGCCGGCTCCCTCGGGCTCAAGGGCAAGACGACGCGAACGCGGGTCTATGCCGTCGCCGGCGACGAAAACCTCGCTGCCTCGCCCGCCTTCGCGGATCTGCGCGGCCTGCACGATCGGCTGGTCGCCGCACTCGGCGCTCGGACGCAGACCAGCCGCAGCATCGTCAACGCCGCCAAGCTGAAGGCAGCGGCGCTGACGCCGGCACTCGCCGGTTTCTACGCCCGGATCGGCCGCCGCGCCGACCATTTCGCGCAGACCACCGACGAGAATACCAAGCGTCCTGCCGAATGATCTTGCCCACGGCAGCCGAAAGCCACCTCGCAGAGCACATGCGGAAACGACCGCAGCCTACTGATTTAGTGCAGTTTTCAAGAAACACGGCTCGCCAGAGGAAGGCGGCAAGGCGCACCGGCTCGGCTTTGAGATCAGGCGCGCGCCAGCAAAGCCTTCGCCGCCCCTTCAATCGTGGCTTGGGGCCTGATCCTGCGTCCCCTGATCCTGGCTCGGTTGATCGCCGCCACCGCCGTCTTGCGGTCCTGGGTCGCCGGGGTTGTTCGGCTGCGGCCCGGGATCACCCGGGTTTTGCGGCTGCGGCCCGGGATCACCCGGGTTTTGCGGCTGCGGGCCGGGATCGCCCGGGTTCTGGGGCTGCGGTCCGGGATCGCCGGGGTTCTCCGGCTGCGGGCCCGGATCCCGGGGCTTTTCTTCCGGCGGCGGCTTCTCTTCACGCGGCTTTTCTTCGACGCGAGCCGGTTGCTCTGGGATGGTACGGGTGGTGCCCTCGAACTGCGCCGCGCGCAGCCCGCAACCGCCGCCCACCCAGCCGATCGCTCCGGACAGGCGTTGACCTCCGGAGAGGAACGGCAGCGCCTGGGCATTGCCGAGGGATTTCAACGTCGTGCGGCTTACCCGTTTCGGTTCGGTGGCCCTCCGGCCAGGCTTGGCGACGACGCAATCGCAGCGCTGCGTCAGCTGCCGGCAGCCGCCTGGACCGCAGAAATCCGCCGCGCCGCTGAGCAGCACCACGGCGGTGGTGCCATCCGGGCCGACAAAGAAGTCGAAGGCGGTGCCGCGCACCCCGATGGTGCCGGCCGGCGTGACGATTTCATAGGCGGAATGGCCGGATTTGCCGCTGATCCAGCGGAACGTGCCCTTGGCGGCCATGATGGTCAGCTTCTTCACCGACTTCTTGTCGTCATAGACGAACTTGTCGATGACGACGGAAGACCCCCAGCCGACGGCAAGCTTGGTGCCGTCCTCGAAGACGAACTGCCCGAGCCCGGACTTCGATGTCGATATCCGTTCGTTCTTGTAGACAGGGTCTCTGACCGCAATCGCACCCCGCGCACCGTTGACCGCTGTCCGGATCTCCACTGCCTTGCCGACCGGTTCGGCGGCAAACAGGGACATCGGACCAAGGACCACGGCACAAAGCCCAAGTGCGGCACCACGCAAGCAGAACATGGCACCCTCCAAAGAACTATTGTTATCACGCGGCAGGCTTGGCTGTCTTCTCGCCCAATCGGGGTAACGCTGCGTCAGGCCCGCAACCGTAAGGGTTACAATGCGACAGGAATCCGACCCGCCTTGGTTGAAGCCCGCGATTCAAGGCGCAAACGGCGCCGGAATCGACTTCGGCAACCGGGGCGAAATGTTGCCCTTTTGTACTCCCTCGCCCCTTCACTTTCGGCCGGACTCTCTCCATATTCCCCGCCATGACCAAAGCTCCGAAGAATGCCCCGCCGAAGCCCTCCACCCCGTCCGGTTTCGAAGAAGCGCCGCAGGCGCCTTTGTCAGGCACGCCGCTTTCCGGCAATGTTTCCGACTGGGTGAAGCAGCTTGAGGCGGACGCGGAAGCCTCGGCCTTCGAAACCCAACGCCAGATCGCCTCCAAGGCCGGCAAGCACCGCAAGACGGTGGAGATCGCCGCCTCCAAGGCGGCGCGCAAGGCAGCGGGCGCCGATGACGAGGCGCAGCCGAAGAAGGCGGGCAAGAAAGGCAAGGTCGAGATCGTTGGCAGCAAGTCGGCGCGCGGCACCTCCATGGGCGGTTCGACCGACCCGAAGACCCGCGCCGCCGCCGGCCTCAATCCGGTGGCCGGCCTCGACGTCTCGCTGGAAGATGCCGCCAAGCTGACCTCCACCTCGGGCGTCACCGCCACCGTCGAGGCGCTTTCGGCGCTGATCGAGAGCGGCAACCCGCTGTTCAAGGACGGCAAGCTCTGGACGCCGCATCGCCCTGCCCGCCCACCGAAATCCGAGGGCGGCGTCGAAATCCGCATGGCGTCGGACTACCAGCCGGCCGGCGACCAGCCAACGGCGATCGCCGATCTGGTCGAGGGCCTGAACTCCGGCGAGCGCAGCCAGGTGCTGCTCGGCGTCACCGGCTCGGGCAAGACCTTCACCATGGCCAAGGTGATCGAGGCGACGCAGCGCCCCGCCGTGATCCTCGCGCCCAACAAGACGCTCGCCGCCCAGCTCTATTCCGAGTTCAAGAACTTCTTCCCGGACAACGCGGTCGAGTACTTCGTCTCCTACTACGACTATTACCAGCCGGAAGCCTACGTGCCGCGCTCGGACACGTTTATCGAGAAGGAATCCTCGATCAACGAACAGATCGACCGCATGCGCCACTCGGCCACCCGCTCGCTGCTGGAGCGCGACGACTGCATCATCGTCGCCTCGGTCTCCTGCATCTACGGTATCGGCTCGGTCGAGACCTACACCGCCATGACCTTCCAGATGAGCGTCGGCGACCGGCTCGACCAGCGCCAGCTTCTCGCCGACCTGGTGGCGCAGCAGTACAAGCGCCGCGACATGGACTTCCAGCGCGGCTCGTTTCGGGTGCGCGGGGATACGATCGAGATCTTCCCGGCCCACCTGGAGGATGCCGCCTGGCGCATCTCCATGTTCGGCGACGAGATCGACGCCATCACCGAGTTCGATCCGCTCACCGGCCAGAAGACCGGCGACCTGAAGTCGGTGAAAATCTACGCCAACTCGCACTATGTCACCCCGCGCCCGACGCTGAACGGCGCCATCAAGGCGATCAAGGAAGAGTTGGTGCATCGCCTCGCGGAACTCGAAAAAGGCGGCCGCCTGCTCGAAGCCCAGCGACTGGAGCAACGCACCCGCTACGACATCGAGATGCTCGAGGCGACAGGCTCCTGCGCCGGCATCGAGAACTATTCGCGTTACCTCACCGGCCGCAATCCCGGCGAGCCGCCGCCGACGCTGTTCGAATATATCCCCGACAATGCGCTGCTGTTCATCGACGAGAGCCACGTCTCCGTGAGCCAGATCGGCGGCATGTATCGAGGCGACTTCCGCCGCAAGGCGACGCTTGCCGAATACGGCTTCCGCCTGCCCTCCTGCATGGACAATCGCCCCTTGCGCTTCGAGGAATGGGACGCGATGCGCCCCGACACGATCGCCGTTTCGGCGACGCCCGGCAGCTGGGAGTTGGAGCAATCCGGCGGCGTCTTTGCCGAACAGGTCATCCGCCCGACCGGCCTGATCGATCCGCCGGTGGAAGTGCGCTCGGCGAAAACCCAGGTCGACGACGTGCTCGGCGAAATCCGCGAGACGGCCGCCGCCGGCTACCGCACGCTCGTTACCGTGCTCACCAAGCGCATGGCAGAAGACCTCACCGAATACCTGCACGAACAGGGCATTCGCGTGCGCTACATGCACTCCGACATCGACACGCTGGAGCGCATCGAGATCATCCGCGACCTGCGTCTCGGCGCATTCGACGTGCTCGTCGGCATCAACCTTCTGCGCGAAGGCCTCGACATCCCCGAATGCGGCTTCGTCGCCATTCTCGACGCCGACAAGGAAGGCTTCCTGCGCTCCGAGACCTCGCTGGTGCAGACCATCGGCCGCGCCGCCCGCAACGTCGACGGCAAGGTCATCCTCTATGCCGACCAGATCACCGGCTCCATGCAGCGCGCCATGGACGAAACCAGCCGCCGCCGCGAAAAGCAGATGGCCTATAACGAGGCCAACGGCATCACCCCGGAATCGGTGAAGGCGAAGATCTCCGACATCCTCGATAGCGTCTACGAGAAGGACCACGTCCGCGCCGACATTTCCGGCGTCGCCGGCAAGGGTTTCGCCGACGGCGGCCACCTCGTCGGCAACAACCTGCAGGCGCACCTCAACGCGCTGGAAAAACAGATGCGCGACGCCGCCGGCGACCTCGACTTCGAAAAGGCCGCGCGCCTGCGCGACGAGATCAAACGCCTCAAGGCCGCCGAACTCGCCGCGATGGACGACCCGATGGCGCGGGAAGAGGCACGGTCGCAGGAGGGTGGCAAGCGGTCCGGCTCCTCGACGTCATCTTCGGGCTCGACCCGAGGATCCAAATCCACCGACGACAAATCCCTATTTCAGAAGCCGTCCCTCGACGACATGGGCCCAGGCACGGACACGGAGACCCCACTGTTCCGCAAGCCCGACCTCGACGAAATGGGCCGCGACGTCGCGACACCCGCCGGCGCGGACAAATCGCTGTTCCGCCGGAACACGCTGGACGAAATGACCGTCGGCCGCACCGAAAAGCCAGTCATCGGCCACGTCCCGGAAAAACCGATCGTCACGCGGGCGAAACCGGGTGTCGGCTCCTATGAGGATCCGGTGGATCAGAAGCGGCAGAAGGGGCGGACGAAGGGCAAGACGGGGCGGCCGGGGCGGTGAGGTAGAACTTCGATGGAGTGGTTTGCATGACGAACGCTGAGCAAGCCGGATCAATCTCCGCGAACTGATCGATGGGGAAGCGCCGCTGCCGTTGTCGGCATGTTGTCAATCGGGCCAGTCTTCGCCGGCATTGTGATATCGCGTTTCATTGCAGGTGAACTGCCCGGCCACCACACGCTTACCGTCGCCGAACACCAAATCCTGTTTTATTTGATAATCTCGGCGCTAGGTTATGGCGCCTTCAAGACGATGCAGCTCAGCCTGTTGTTCGTTGTCGCTCACTTCGGCGGCCGGTGGAAGCTTTAGAAAAAGTTGATTGAGATGACGGTCGGCCGGGCACAATAGTCCGCGATCTTCAAAACTCTCGGAGAGCGCCCCGGCCAACTCCGACGTACTCGCGGTGGCGCAGGGAACCTTGGCCTTGCCGCCTCCCCCATTCCCCGCTACAACCACCCTCATGATCAAGACCGCGCTCATCGCTGCCAACTATTATGCGACGTCTCCATAGGGAGCGGCGCGTTTCGATCATGCCTTGAAACAAGCCGCCGTCAGGCGGCTTTGTTTTGTTCAGTGCTCCCTGGCGGCATAGCCGTGGAGAGTACCGATGACCCATTCCGACAATCCAACCGATGCCTTTGAGCCGCGTTCCGCGATCACCTGGACGCTGGTTGAGCGCGGTTATGTCAACCAGGTGACCGATCTTGCGGGCGTCGACGGCGCCTTTGCGGCCGGCGTCGTGCCTGTCTATGCCGGTTTCGATGCGACGGCGGACAGTCTGCATGTCGGCCATCTCATGCCGATCATGGCGCTTCGGCGTCTGCAGCAGGCCGGCCACAAGCCGATCGTTCTGATTGGCGGCGGCACCACCCGGATCGGCGATCCCAGCTTCCGTTCGGCGGCACGGCCGATGCTGTCAGAAGACGAGATTGCGGCCAATGTCGCCGGCATCCGCAAAGTGTTCGAGCGGCTGCTGACCTTTGGCGACGGGCCGTCCGACGCGGTCATGGTCAACAATGCCGACTGGCTGGACCGGATGGCCTGGATCGACATGCTCCGGGACGTCGGCAAACATTTCTCTGTCAACCGCATGCTTTCCTTTGACAGCGTGAAAACGCGGCTGGAGCAACAGGAGAACCTGAGCTTCCTCGAATTCAACTACATGATCCTGCAGGCGGTCGATTTCCTCGAGCTGTTTCGCCGCACCGGTTGCCGGCTGCAGCTCGGTGGCGGCGACCAGTGGGGCAATATCGTCGGCGGCGTCGATCTCTTGCGCCGGATCGAGGGCGCGGAAGTCTTCGGCATGACCACGCCGCTCCTGACCACCGCCTCGGGCGTCAAGATGGGCAAGACAGCGGCCGGCGCGGTCTGGGTCAACGAAGACCGCCTGTCGCCCTACGACTACTGGCAGTTCTGGCGCAACGCCGAGGATGCCGACGTGGTGCGCTTCCTCAAACTCTTCACCGAACTGCCGATCGACGAGATCGAAAGGCTCGGTCGCGCCGAGGGTGCGGAACTGAATGCGGTGAAGGAGCGGCTTGCCAACGAGGCGACGGCACTGGTGCATGGGCGGCAAGCGGCCGATCATGCACAGCAGACGGCGCGGCAGGCTTTCGGGCAAGGCGAAGCCGCCGCGGGCTTGCCGACCGTCGAACTCGACGACGCCGAGCGCACTGCCGGCGTGATGCTGATCGACCTGCTCGTCCGGGCCGGGCTGGCGGCATCGAAGAGCGAAGCGCGGCGGGCGATCTCAGGGCGCGGCGTCCGCATCGACGGCGAGGTCGTCGAGGATGGCGACGGACTGCTGACCGTCGCCGGGCGCCCGCTGCGGCTCTCGCTCGGCAAGAAGCGCCATGTGGTGGTGAAGTAGCGGTTCTCCGCTACGACCACAGCCTCACCGCCCTCGACCCGGCGCTTGTTTTGGACCCTCCTCGCGCCACATCTGCGGCGCGGGGGATGCGTCGGCAAACCAAAGCGCCTGTGTGCGCTGGCTCGGCATCTCCTGCCGCGCCGACGCGCGGCAGCTGGATCTCTGTGACGCGCACAGAGATGAGGGTGGAGATGATGCAGCCGCAGAAATCGTGGCTTGGGCGTGACGACGGTAACCGGCGGCGCTCTTATGAAATCGGCTCGCAGCGAACCACCTTGGCCGAAGAAGTGCCGGGATTACCCGACCGCCCTCATTCCTGTGCCTGTCACAGGAGTCCAGCAGCGCCGCGTCTGCGGCGCGAAGGGCCTACTGCCAAAAAGTTTGCCGGAACGAGCCGCCGCAGTTTTCCGCCGTGCGGCCGCATTGGTACGGGATCCCTGTGACGAGCAGAGATGGACGGGGCTGCAGCCGCCAAGATCGCGGCTCCAACGGCCCGGACAACACATCGGGGCTGTGGCGGGCGGCATCGTGGCGCCAACGCCGCTCGAAAGTGAGCCCGCCCACGGCCACGCCGACGTCGCGGCGACCAGCCCACCGCAACCGCCCTCGCCTCGACCTGCCCTGCGTCGTCGCCAAACTCCTCGCCCCACTTGCAGAGCGCATCCGCCGCCACGTTCAGCGCGGCACCGCGTTTGGTCAACGAATAGACCACCTTTGGCGGCGTTTCCGGATAGGTGGTGCGGCTGACGAGGCCATCGGCTTCCAGTTCGCGCAGTTGCTGCGCCAGCATCTTCTCGCTGATGGCGGGCATCGCCTGACGCAGGCGGCCGAAGCGGCGCGCGGCCTTGCCGAGTTCGCAGAGAATATCGACCTTCCACTTGCCCTCGATCGCCCGCAGCGCGGTCATGAAACCGCAGTTTTCCATGGCATCCGTCACGTCATCCTCCCTTACGCCGGGGTAACCACTTACCCGCGCGTGCGTATTGCGACCCGATTGTCCCGTCTTACGTCTCAGCCGCGACGACAAATGCGTCGCCTCGAACAAGCGAAGCGGGATGCGCGTAGCGAGCGCCGATCCCGCACCAAGGATATGGAGACTGGATATGCAACCTGCAATCAGCGTTTTGGGAATGGGGCGGATGGGGTCGGCATTGGCGCATGCGCTGCTCAAGGCCGGGCACCCGACGACGGTGTGGAACCGTACGCCGGCAAAGGCCGCGCCGCTCGCCGCAGCCGGAGCCGAAGTGGCGGCCAGCGTACGCAACGCCGTCGCAGCCTCCGACATCGTCATCGTCAATGTCAGCGACTACCAGGCGACGCAGAGCCTGCTGCGCGACCCTGACGTCACTGGCACCCTCAAGGGCAAGCTGATCATCGAGCTGACCTCCGGCACGCCCGATGGCGCCCGCGAGGTGCAGGCTTGGGCCGGGCGGCATGGCATCCGCTACCTCGACGGTGCGATCCTGGCGACGCCCGATTTCATCGGCACCGAAGCGGGCACGCTGCTCATCTCCGGCCCGGCCGCGGCGTTTGAGGAAAGCCGCGCAGTGCTCGGCGCGCTCGCCGGCAATGTGCAGCATATCGGCGCTGATCCGGGCCTTGCCAACGCGCTCGACAGCGCGGTGCTCGCCCTGATGTGGGGCGCGCTGTTCGGCGCGCTGCAATCGATCGCCGTCTGCCGCGCCGAGGCGATCGATCTCGAAACGCTTGGCAAGCAATGGTCGGCGACGGCGCCTGTCATCGATGGCCTCGTCGCCGACCTGATCAAGCGCAGCGCCGCCGGGCGCTATGCGGCCGACGACAAGACGCTTTCCTCGGTCTCGCCGCACTATGGCGCCTTCCACCATCTGGTCGAGCTGATGGCCGCCCGCGGCATCGACCGGACGATCACCGACGGCTACGAGGCGATCTTCCGCCGTGCCATCGACGCCGGCCACCTGCACGACGATTTTGCATCGTTGTCGCTGTTCATGGGGCGTCCGTAACGCGTAGGTGACGGGGCGCGCGCCGTCCGCTGTGCCGCCCCGCGCCACAATCTTTCAGATTTGCGCTTTAAGCCTTTGATCCATCGCCGCGTTCTGCGCCTGCCGCGTCCTTGCTCCGCGTGCGGCGGTGCGCACTCACTTCGCGGCCTCCGCACCGCCCCCTTCGCCTGCCGGCTTGAGTACTCCGACCAAGGTCTTGCCGTCGGTGAAGTAAGGATCGCCGCCGCCGTTGCGACCCGATGTGGTGGCGCCGACGCCGGGGATCTCATAGGTCGATGCCACCTGCCCGGCCTTGTCGAGGTCGTCGATGACCAGATTGCGTTCGGCATCGAGATCGGGGCCGATGTGGTGGGTGATCTGGCCGGTATCGTGGCTGAGGCCGACGCCGCGGTCGAAGCTGGCCGAACCGAGCCAGAGCGGGCCGCTGCCCTCCACAGGCTTGGTCGTCTGCCAAAAGCGCACATGGTTGCGCTGGTCGGCGCTGTGGCCGACCGGCTTCTCGAAGGCCAGGTCCTGCTTGCGCCCCTCATAGAACAGCGGACTGACGGGCGCGTCGAGATCCGGCCGGTCGAGCACGACGCTGAGGCCGATATCGACCGAGGACCTGAGCGTCACCTTGTCGGCGGCGTCCCATCCGGCCGCGGCGAAGGCGCGGATGATCTGCTCCTTGGAGCCGACCAGCCCGACATTGATCGGGTCGCCGGGAATACCCTGCTCCGTGGACGTTACCATGGGATTGAGCGGAACCCTGCGCCTGGAATCACGGAAGACCCAGAGTTCCGGGACGAGAAAATAGCTGACCGCGAGATAGGCGGCGAGCATGGTCGCCAGCAGGAAAACGGCTGCACGCATGTGTGAGCGGCTCATGCCACTCTCCTTCGCTCCAGACGATGGCAGAGTCCCGGCTATCGGACACAGACGAAGACTATGGCACCGATGGAGGCGACTGCACAGCGGTGCCACAAAGGCGAACGTCGGTGATATCAACGCCGCCGATCGCGCCGGCCGACAGCCAGGTGTCCGGATCACGGGTGTCGTCGTCGTCCCGGCGTACTTACCACAGGCAAAGTCGAGACGGCGCCGCCTACTCCGCCGCGTGCGCCTTCACCTCCAGCGCCTCAAGCTCGTAGGAATACCCCTCCAGCATTTCATAGGCCTGCTCGATCGTCTTGATCTGCTCGTCGGTGCTCTTGATCGCCTCGGCGATCGAGCGCGAGCGGGCGCGCAGCATCGAGCCGAGCACGTCGGTCTCCGGCCGGCGGCCGAGGCGGTCGAGGTGCTTGCGCACGCGGGCCCGGTGGCGCTCGAGTTCGAGGATATGGAAGCGGCTCTTGACGATATCGTCCGAAAGCTTGCGCCGCATCGCGGCGACAGGATCGAAGCTGCCGGGCTCGCGCTCGTCGAGGATGAACTCGTTGACCAGCGTTTCCAGCATCATCAGGCCCTTGAGATCGCGCGCGTCGGCCAGCTGCGGATCGTAACCGGTGTCGTCATAGACCTTGCGGCGCACCGGATCCTTGAGCAGCTCATAGGCCACCTGCAGTCGCGCGAACTGTTCAGGATCGCCGCCGGAATCCGGATGCGCGGATTTCGCCGCCTTGCGATAGGCGTTGCGGATCGCCTGATTGTCGGCGTCGCGTTCCAGTCCAAGCAGTTCGTAAGGGTCGATCACGCTGTCCCTCTCCGTATGTCACTCTCGCCACCAGCAAGACCTGGCCGGCGCACTCTCACCAATTCAGCCCCGGCGATACTTCGCCCGCACGGCGATACTTCGTCCGTCCTCGCGGCCGCCCGTCTGCGCCACTGGCTACGCCATCGGCGGCCAAGACGGAACCAACCTTCAGTAAAACCTGCGCGTTATCCCGGGGATGCGCAAGTGTTATGGAGAGGTGCAAGCCTTCCCCCCGGCAGTCCGCCCCCAAAACGCAAACGCCCGTTGGCGGCGCGCACGTTCGGTCGCGGTCGGGACGAAATTGTGTCCGGAAACCGGCCGTCCCCGATTTTTCTCCCTGCCCGGAAAGCGACGGTCGAGAACGGGCCAAAGCCCTGCAAAGACAGAGGCTGGACGGCTTCCCGCGGCGCACAAGGCGCTTGCCTTTTTCTGCAAATCCTGTCACTTCTTGCCCCGTTCGGGCGATTTCTATCCCGGAGACTGGACTTTCAACTGCGCCCGGCCTTGTGTCGGGACCGCCGGCAGCGGCACCGTAGACGTCTTTTCCCCGATATCGTGACCACTCGACGCCTTTCCGCTTGCAAGCGGAAGACGAGATGCCCACATCCCCCAGGGGGCGCGGGCAACGCAAATTGACTGAAGGAAAAGGACTTCTTCCATGGCCACCAAGGGCATCGTAAAATTCTTCAACCAGGACAAGGGCTTCGGCTTCATCACGCCGGATGGCGGCGCGAAGGACGTGTTCGTACACATCTCCGCCGTTCAGGCCGCTGGCCTCGCTACGCTCAAGGACGGCCAGCAGGTCACCTTCGACACCGAGCCGGATCGCATGGGCAAGGGCCCGAAGGCCGTCAACATCCAGGCTGCCTAAGCCGGATCGTCCAGTCGGACATTCATTTGGAAACGGCGCTCCGCAAGGGGCGCCGTTTTCGTTTGGGGCTTGCGCTCGACCCGAGGAGAGGCGCTATCTTCTCCCGACGCAGCAAAGCCTGCGCCGAACGCGCGGCCCAATGAGCGCTCGGGCGAACTCGAGGACGACAAACCGAGAGGTCTGCGGCACTTACCCTCGAACGCCCCGCGGGCGCCCGCACACTCGGCGACCGCCTACTCCGCCGCCTGCTTCGCCGCCGTCGCCTCGAAGACCGCGTCGAAGGCCGCGTGGATTACGTCCGGCCCCGCGCCCTGGCGGGTCGCATCGGAGGACAGGATCTGGCGATAGCGTCGCGCACCCGCCCAGCCCTGGAACAGGCCGACCATGTGGCGGGTCACATGGATCAGCCGGCCGCCATTGGCGATATGCGCGGCGGCGTAATCGGCCATGGCGTCGCGGACCTCCGCCCAGAAATCAAGATCGAGACGATGGCCGCGCTCTGAGAAGGTGGCGCCGTCTTCGACGATTGGCTTGGCGCCAGTCAGCGGATGCGAGAAATGGCGATCGGCCGCTGTCAGCATGGCGCTGTCGTGATAGGCAGCGCGGCCGAGCATGACGCCGTCCAGATGCGGAAGCTGCTCACGCGCCTGATTCAGGGTCTGAAGACCGCCGTTGATACCGATGAAAAGATTGGGATTTTCCTGCTTCAGCCGATACACGAGGCCATAGTCGAGCGGCGGGACCTCGCGGTTCTCCTTGGGGCTCAGGCCCTGTAGCCAGGCTTTGCGGGCATGCACCCAGACGGCGTCCGTGCCGGCATCGATCACCTGCGCGACGAGCGTGCGCAACGCCACTTCCGGATCCTGGTCGTCCACCCCGATACGGCACTTGACCGTAACCGGGATTTTTACCGCCGCCTTCATCGCCGCCACGCAGGCGGCCACCGTTTGCGGCTCCTGCATCAGACAGGCGCCAAACGTGCCGGATTGCACCCGGTCCGACGGGCAGCCGACATTCATGTTGATCTCGTCATAGCCGAAGCCTTCGGCGATCCGTGCCGCCTCCGCCATCTTCGCCGGATCGTTACCGCCGAGCTGCAGCGCCACCGGATGCTCGGATACGTCAAAGCCGAGCAGCCTCTGCCTGTCCCCCCGCAGGATCGCCTCGGCGACGATCATTTCCGTATAGAGCAGCGCATGCTTCGATAGCTGCCGCGCGAAAAACCGATAGTGCCTGTCCGTCCAGTCGATCATGGGCGCAACGGCGAAGACCGGTGCGTTGAAATACGCCTTAGTGCGCGCAGCTTTTCCTGCGGTCTCAGTCATCTTTCGTGCGTCTCTTGTTCAATGGCCGCGGCAAGGGCAGCGCCGAAAATTCGCGCATGCCGCCAGCAGGCATTATCTAGTGTTGCCGGGCTTATATAACGCGACGCCGAAGAAAGCGAGCTTTAGACACCTACGGCAATGAGAGGCAACGAGGAGGCCTCAGCAACGCGACCCGTCACCCAAAGGGAACGGTCGTCCAGCGGTAGCGAATGCTGCGCAAGAGGAACGGCGGCAACGCCGCCACCTGCAGTGACAGTCGCTTGCACTCGCGCCAGAGCTTCTGATGTATCTTGAGCTTCAGCTTCACGCGAGCCGCTGCTCCGGCCGGCTTGCGGATCGTGCTTCCGTGCGCCGGGTCGGCGCTGTCGAGAAGCATGCCCTGGATGCAGACGGCCGGATAGAGCTGATGAATGCGGCAGTCGTCCGGCCGCGGCACCTCATCGTCGAACATGAAATGATCGACAGGGCATGGAAACGCCCCTTCCGAAAGCTCAAGCAGTCTTTTTGCATAGTCCCGAGAGATGACATAGCCGCCCGTGCCGACATGGCATCCCCGCAATGCATGGATCGTACGCCCGGCATCGGCGAGCACACGGGCACGGCTGAGAAACACCTTCTGCCGGAAAGTTTCGATCTTCAGCAGGCCCACTTCGGCCGGGATCCAATCCGATGACGACAGCGCCTGGGTTGCGCTCGGGGAAAAGAAGACATCGTCCTCGATCACCGCGCCATAGGCATCGCTCCCTTCCGCGATGATGGCCCAGCACTTCCGATGGCTCATGAAGCAGGCGATTTCAGCCTTGTTCATCCTCTTCCACTGCTTCGACACCGGCTGCATCGCCAACACGGCGTCATCGAGCTCTCGCCCGTCAACGGCAGCCACGCGCTCAAAATTCAGGCCGAAGGTGGAAAACTGGCTTCCGATGTGGATCAGTCGCTCAGGGGAACGGTCGAGATTGATCACCAGGCAGCGCATGGATACCCCTTGCTTCCTTCCATCTTGACGTGTGTGGGCCGAAAGCGCACGCCGCTTGGTCAGCCTATCGCGCCCGATCCAAGGAACTGCGAAAAAACGCTCCGAAATCAACGGCAGGGTAACCGAACGCATCATCGGGATTCGTACAACTGCGCGACGAGCTACCACGGATCGCACCGCGTCACAACGATCAGCGCTGTAGCGACAAGCGCCTGCGTTACAACAACTCCCCTGAACTCCTCGCGATACGGCACTAACGGGGCAACCAACAAGGTGCCGGCAACACGGCCTCCGCCGATAGCCTCCTGCCGACGGCGGCTCCGCGCCGGGCATGGTTTCCACTTTGTTAAGAAGAATCGCACATCTTGCCGCCTCGACTGGATCGTCATCGGAGCGAAACATGAGCTACGATTGGAGCGGCGAACGGCGCCGACGGACAATAGCGACCGTCATCGGCGCCGCATTTCTGCTGCTGGCGCTGGCGGCCACGGTCGCTGCCGCGGTTGGCACGAGCCTTTTTTGAGCGACAGGCGCTTTTTGCGCCTTCGTTTCACAAAGGACGAAACTCGCAATTGCCAACGGAAAGAAGGCAGATGATCAGCTCGCCTCAGCCCCGCCGCTACGCACAGCACGGGGTTGACGGCGACCGCGGACAGGACTAGGGCAGCGTTCCTGTATCGTTACCGGTCACAGGAATAAGGACAGACGGCATGAAACGCGCGATCGCGGCACTTCTCACGCTTCTCTTGGCCGGGTGCCAATCGATGGAGTTGGAGGCGCCTGAAATCGCGAAGCCCCGGCCGACCGCCCCGGCCGTTCCGACGCTTTCGGGCGATGCGCTCCAGGCCTTCCTCGTCGGCAAGACGCTGCGGTACAATCTCAACGGCGTCAACTCCACCTTCTTCCCCGACGGCCGCTACGGCTATCGCGACTACGAGGTGCGCGATGGCGGCAGCTACACGATCACCGGCGACGAGGTCTGCATCACCTTCGAGGATGGCGGCCGGCGCTGCGACCAGTATGCGCAGATCGGCTCCGACTATTACCGGATCGAGGAAGGCGGTCGCCGAACCAAGGTGGACCGCGTCGTCCCGGCGGCCTGACAATCCCGACGGCAACGGGCGTGCCCGTATAACCCCTCATTCCCGAGGGGTTCAATTCGCCGGCCTTCTGCCATAGTGCGCGCGGGAATGCGGCCTTGTGGGAGGGACGGGTGGCCCCATTGCGAGCGACACAATGCCTGGCGCTGTCGAAGGCCGACATGGAGCGGTTGCAGCGCGTCTTTGACGCGCTTTGCATCGAACAGGGCTGGGCGCGAGACGGTGAGCCTGCGCGGCGGCATGCCAGGATGCTGATCGACGACTATCTCGCAGGCAATACCAGCGAAGGACGCCTGCTTATTGCCGGTCGCGCCTTCGCCGAAAGCTTGCAGCGTGGCATCCCCAGATAACGCCAATCGCGGCACTCGCGCCAGGCGGAGCGGCCGCCGGCGGCAGCCTGTCCTGCCATAACCGAAAAGCTGCTTACAAAAGCGAACTCCTGCGCTACATTAGCAAGATCGACTGCCGACCTTCTCGAGAGGAGCCAGAGGCCGGCGGTCGCAAATGCCGATGTTCATTGAGATGATCTCGAGGAGGAGACGCATGCAATTAGTCTGGAAACAGCCGATCGAACTCGACTTCGTTAGCGGCGATTGCCGCACCGTCAAAGGCCCCTCAGACGCCCTCGCCTGCCTTGCAGACCATTGGCCTCGCCGCGGACCATTCTATGTGGCCGCCCGCAGTGCCTGCCGCGCCGCCATCGACGGCCGTCGCACCGCAGAAGAGGCCCGATCGCTGTTCATCTCGGCCGCCGAAGAAGCCGAGTTGCCTACGCACTAACCCGCCTACCGGCGCTGAACGAAAGGTGCCGCTGGAAGGCGGCGAGCGTTTGCCATCGGGCAAGCGACACGATGACTTTTTTGATTGAAAGCTTCGGCCTTTGACGGCCGCGGACGATTATTCAGGCTCCGGGCATTCGCCCAGCAAACGCATCATTTCAGCACATTACTGCCCAATCTCGGGTGATTTTTCCAGAAATGGCCCGATTTCTGTCGTGAAGCATTCATTTCTTTCTACTATATTCTGAGGTGCCTCACAAAAACCAATTTCGGAGCGCCTTAGTCCCATTAAGGGAATTCAAGAAAAACGATATACGGGAGAGAACATATGAGCGAGAGCAATCTCTATCGCATCGTTGAAGTCACCGTGAAGCGTGAAGGTGGCCGTCGTGATCTCGGCATCATGACCGTGCGCCAGGCCCTTGAGCTTCCCCAGGTCCCCAGCCTCGAATACAGCCATCCTGAACTCAACTCGCGTTCGGACGGTCGGTTCCTGACCCGAGACCAGCTTCAGGCCTACGCTCATTGCGCCTGACTTTGCCGATGATGGCATCCTTTCGGATGCCGTGATCGCGCGCGCCCTGGTGGGCGCGCCTTAATCAAAATCTTCGTCCCCAATCCTTGTTCTTAATTTTTCTGCGGATCGATTCCGATTCGCGGATTTATGCAGTAACGTCCGGATTCTCTCTTGCCTCGCCTCAACCGAAATCGGCCAACGGCGAACGCCCAACAAACGCGCGGTGCTCTTCCTGTCGGTTGCGACAGGCGGACGCCCAAGACCGGACGATCATGGAAACAATCATCCCCCCACCGCTTCCCGTGCTGCTGCCGATTTCCGGCAGCCTCGTCGGCTTTCCGGTTCGCCGGGTCTATTGCGTCGGCCGCAACTATGCCGCCCACGCGATCGAAATGGGCCACGACCCGGACCGCGAGCCGCCGTTCTTCTTCCAGAAGAACCCGGACAACCTGCTTGCAGCCGGTAGCGCCTTCCCCTACCCGCCCTTGACCAACGACGTTCATCACGAGGTCGAACTGGTCGTCGCGCTGAAGCGTGGCGGCAGCAACATCGCCGTCGAGGACGCGCTCGATTGCGTCTACGGCTATGCCGTCGGCATCGATTTCACCCGCCGCGACCTGCAGGCGGAGGCGAAGAAGGCTGGCAAGCCCTGGGCTGCAGCCAAGGCGTTCGAGCATTCCGCCCCGCTCTCGGCGATCGCATCTGCCGAAACGATCGGCCATCCGCTCAACGGCAATATCTGGCTGAAGGTCAACGGCGAACTCCGCCAGCAGGGCGATCTCGACCAGATGATCTGGAAAGTGCCGGAGATCATCGCCGAACTCTCCAAACTCTTCACGCTGGCCCCCGGCGACGTCATCATGACCGGCACGCCCTCGGGCGTCGGACCGGTCGCGCGCGGTGACGAGGTCACCTGCGGCGTCGATGGGGTTGCGGCGCTCGCCGTCAGCGTCGTCTAACCTGCTCACTTCCGGCAGGCGGCCCGCCGCCTGCCGACCGGCCCCGATCGGCCATGTTGCGAAAGGACAGAATGGATGCCGCTTTACGCCCTTGGATCACTTCGCCCACAGACGCCGCCGAAGGGCAGCTATTGGGTGGCCCCGGACGCCAATGTCATCGGCCAGATCGAGATCGGCGAAGAGGTCGGCATCTGGTTCGGCGTAACCCTGCGCGGCGACAACGAGCCCATCCGGCTCGGGGCGCGCACCAACATCCAGGAAAACGTCGTCATCCATGTCGATCCCGGTTTCCCGGTGACGATCGGCGAAGGCTGCACCATCGGGCACGGCGCCATCATCCATGGCTGCACCATCGGCGAAAACTCGCTGATCGGCATGGGCGCGACCGTGCTTAACGGCGCCAAGATCGGCCGCAACTGCCTGGTCGGCGCCAATGCGCTCGTCACCGAAGGCAAGGAATTTCCGGATAATTCGTTGATCGTCGGCGCGCCGGCCAAGGCGATCCGCACGCTGGATGATGCGGCGGTCGAAGGCTTGAAACGCTCGGCAGCGCATTACGTCAAGAACTGGCGGCGTTACGCCGCCGACCTCACCCGGCTGGACTGAGCGCCAAACACCTCAAGGTAAGCTTTCCACGGGCCCTGAAGGAGTTGCCCTTATGCGCAGCTCTGGCAATGGCCGCGGATCTCGATCGTCGTCTTCTCGGTCTTGAAGTTCTGCGCCCGCGTCAGCGTCGAAAGCCGCTGCTCGATCGCCTCGTCATGAAACTCGGTCACCTGGCCACAGCCTTCGCAGATGGTGAAGGCGGTGACGCCGTGATCGTGTTCGTGGTCATGCGGGCAAGAACAGGCGACGAAGGCATTCAGGCTTTCCAGCCGATGCACGAGGCCATATTCGAGCAGTTTGTCGAGTGCGCGGTAAACCTGCAGCGGGGCGCGGAAGCCGTGATCGCGCAGCTTGTCGAGAATGGTGTAGGCGCTCATCGGCCCTTCGGAGTGGCTGAGCGCATCCATCACCAACGTCTGGTTCTTGGTCAGTTGCGGCGTAGCCATTAGTGGTGCCCTCCAGGCGTGGAATGATGCGCCGCCTCGAGCGGGCGGCGGCCGATCGGTAGCAGACTCAGAACGAAAAGCCCAACCGCGGCAACAACGATAGACGGTCCCGACGGGGTATCCCAGTGAAGCGAGCCGAAAAGTCCGCCGGTGACGGCGAGCGCGCCGATGACCGATGCGAGTACCGCCATCACTTCCGGCGAGGTCGAGAAGCGCCGTGCCGTTGCCGCCGGGATGATCAGCAGCGAGGTGATGAGCAGAATGCCGACGATCTTCATGGCGATCGCAATCACCAGCGCCATCAAGAGCATGAAAAAGAGCCGCGTGCGTTCGGGCTTCAGCCCCTCGGCTTCCGCCAGTTCCGGATTGACGGTGGAGGCCAAGAGCGGCCGCCAGAGATAGACAATCGCGAATATGACGAGGATGCCGCCACCCCAGATGATGTCGATGTCGGACTCGGAGACCGCCAGAATGTCGCCGAAGAGGAAGCCGACGAGATCGATGCGCACCCAGGTCATGAAGGCAACGATGACGAGGCCGAAGGAAAGTGCTGAATGGGAGAGGATGCCGAGCAGCGCATCCGTCGACAGCGCCCCGCGCCGCTGCAGGAAGAGAAGCAGTACCGAGACCACGGCCGCGACGATGAAGACGCTGAGCATCAGGTTGAGCTCGAGCAGCAGCGACAGCGCCACGCCGAGCAGCGCCGAATGGGCCATGGTGTCGCCGAAATAGGCCATGCGCCGCCAGATGACGAAGCAGCCGAGCGGCCCGGCCATGACGGCAATGCCGATGCCGGCGATCAGCGCGCGCACGAAGAAATCGTCAAGCATCGCGCTTCTCCTTCACGTCATAGCCGTGCAGTCGCGAATGATGGCCGCAGCCGCAATCCTCGCCGTGATCGTGCACGTTTTCCTCGTCGTCGTGGTGATGGCCGTCACCGGGGTAGCAATGTTCGGTGATCGAACCGTCCGCATGCAGCACCCGGCCGTCGGGCAAATGGGTGTGGTCGTGGTGGTGACTGTAGACCGCAAGCGTATTGGCGGCCCGCCTGCCGAAAAGCTTCTGGTATTCCGGGCTCTGGCTGACCGCCTGCGGCGTGCCGCGGCAGCAGACATGGCCGTTGAGACAAACGACCGTATCGGTCTCGGCCATGACGATATGTAGGTCGTGCGAGATCAGGAGAATGCCGCAGCCTGTGCGGTTGCGGATCTGCTTGATCAGTTCGTAGAGCGCAATCTCGCCGCTGAAATCGACGCCCTGCACCGGCTCGTCGAGCACCAGCAGGTCCGGCTTGCGGGCAATCGCGCGGGCGAGCAGCGCGCGCTGGAACTCGCCGCCGGAGAGATGCTGCACCTCGGATTTCGCCAGATGCAGCACGCCGGTCGCCGACAGCGCCTCCTCGATCTCCCGCCCCTTCAAGGGGCCGGTCAGCGTCATCAGTCGCTCGACCGTCAAAGGCAGCGTCCAGTCGACGGCAAGCTTCTGCGGCACGTAGCCTACTTTCAGGCCCGGCTTGCGCTCGACATAGCCCTCGTCCGGTTTCAGCACTCCGATCGCCGTCTTCGCGGTCGTCGATTTGCCCGAGCCGTTCGGGCCGATCAGCGTGACGATCTCGCCCGGGCTGATCGAGAATTCGACGCCACGCACCAGCCAGCGACCGTTGCGGCGCACGCCGGCATTGCTGAGATTGACCAGTGGCAGCGCTTCTGGGGAACGGAAATTCAGCATGAAAAAATTCCGGATTGCATGGTTGCCACTGGCTATCGCACACGTTATAGCATAACGCAATTGATGTAATAACATTACATGACGACTTCAAGGCCGGCAACGGCCCGTTGGAGTAACAGTTTTGCATGCCCGAAGCGCGCTTGGCCGATGTGGCAGGCACGCCAATCAAGCCCGGAGAACCCGATGAAATCGACATCCGCCCTGCTCTTTGCCTCTACCATGCTTCTTGCGGCACCCGCCGCAGCGGACAGTCCCAATGTGGTGGTTTCGATCAAGCCGATCCACTCCCTTGTCGCCTCGATCATGCAGGGTGTGGGCGAGCCGTCGCTAATCGTCGAGGGCGCCGCCTCGCCGCACACCTACAACATGAAGCCTTCGAACGCCTCGGCCCTGCAGGCGGCAAAGGTGGTCTTCTGGGTCGGTCCCGGCCTCGAAGCCTTCCTCGACAAGCCGCTCGACGCCTTGAGCAGCGGCGCAAAGGTGGTGGAGCTCAGCGAAGCGCCCGGCATCGAGAAGCTGAAATTCCGCGAAGGCGGTGCATTCGAGGCGCATGACCACGGCGACGAAGGCCACAGTGAAGAAGGCCAGAGCGAGGAAGGCCACAAGCATGCCGAGGGCGAAGCGGGGCACGATCACGGCCATGACCACGATCACGGCCACGGCGATGCCGATCTGCACATGTGGCTCGATCCCATGAATGCCAAGGCGATGGCCGCCGAGATCGAAAAGACGCTCACTGAGGCCGATCCTGCCAATGCGGGCGCCTACAAGGCCAATCTGGACGCCCTGAACAAGCGCCTGGATGCGCTTGACGCCAAGCTCACGGAAACCGTGGCACCGGTGAAGGACAAGCCCTTCGTCGTCTTCCACGACGCCTACCAGTATTTCGAGCACCGCTATAAGGTTCGCGTCGCCGGCTCGATCACCGTCAGCCCTGAGGTCCTGCCTGGCGCGGATCGGGTGTCGCAGATCCATGCCAAGATCAAGGAACTCGGTGCCACCTGCGTCTTTGCCGAGCCGCAGTTCGAGCCGAAGCTGATCAATGTGGTGATCGAGGGAACGCCGGCGAAATCCGGTACGCTGGACCCGGAAGCCGGCACGCTGGAGGCCGGCCCGGATCTCTATTTCCAGATGATGGAAGGGATCGGCACCTCGCTGAAGACCTGCCTCGCCTCGGCAAGCTGACCCGTCCTCCCAAGGCGGTATCGGTGGGCGCTCGCCTGGCTCGGCTATACGGGCGCCCGCCCCTCTCTATCATTCTCGGGAATGGCCATCCTCGGCGAGATGGTGCGGAACCGGGCCGCCTGCTGGAACCTCGGGTCAAGGGGGATTGACGGAAAGACTAGCCACAGGCGACCGAGAGATTGGAACGACGACCTGCCGGCAAGTTGGGTTCAGCCCAGAGGTCCGGTGCCAAACTTCGCACTCGTATCAGGCGAGCAATCGCGCTCGCCTTTCTTTCCGGCATTATTCGTAACGATATAACATACAGGAACCAATCGATGGAAAAGCTCCCTGTCACCGTTCTCTCCGGCTTTCTTGGCGCCGGCAAGACGACACTGCTCAACCACGTGCTTTCGAACCGCGACGGGCTGCGCGTCGCCGTCATCGTCAACGACATGAGTGAGGTCAACATCGATGCGGCACTGGTGCGTGATGGCGGTGCCGGTCTGTCGCGCACGGAAGAGCAACTGGTGGAAATGACCAATGGCTGCATCTGTTGCACGCTGCGCGACGATCTCCTGAAGGAAGTCCGCAACCTCGCCGAACAGAACCGCTTCGACTATCTGCTGATCGAATCGAGCGGCATTTCCGAGCCCCTGCCCGTCGCCACCACCTTCGATTTTCGCGACGAGGACGGTGAAAGCCTGGCCGATGTCGCGCGGCTCGACACGATGGTGACGGTGGTCGATGCCGCGAACCTGCTGGCCGACTATTCCTCGCTCGATTTCCTCGCCGACCGTGGCGAAACGGCGGGCGAAGGCGATACACGCACCCTCGTCGACCTCCTGGTCGAGCAGATCGAGTTCGCCGACGTGGTGGTCTTGAACAAGGTCGGCACTGCGACGCCCGAGCAGGTGGATGCCGCGCGCAAGATCATCGTCGGGCTCAATCCCGATGCGCGGCTGATCGAGACCGATTTCGGCAAGGTGAACCTGCGCGAGGTGCTTGGAACCGGCCGCTTCGATCTCGCCAAGGCCGAAGAACATCCGCTCTGGTACAAGGAACTGCACGGCTTCAAGGATCATATCCCGGAGACCGAGGAATACGGCATCCGCTCCTTCGTCTATCGCGCTCGACGTCCGCTCGATCCCATGCGCTTCCAGGCCTTCCTCAACCGTTCCTGGCCGGGCGTGCTTCGCGCCAAGGGCTTCTTCTGGCTCGCCACCCGACCGCATTATGTCGGCGAGATCAGCCAGGCCGGCCCGCTTGTGCGGACCGGCAAGATGGGGCTGTGGTGGTCGGCCGTGCCTCAGGAGCAATGGCCGCGCGAACCAGGTTTCCTGAAGGCGGTCGGTCCCTACCTGGACCCGGTCTGGGGTGATCGTCGCCAGGAGATCGTCTTCATCGGCGCCGACCCGATGGACGAGGCGGAGCTTCGTGCCGAACTCGATGCCTGCCTGATCGCCGACGAGCGCTTTCGTCCGGAACGTTGGCGCGATCTTGCCGACCCCTTCGCCAGCTGGTCGCCACGGGCCGCCTGATGGCAGACCCCGCGCGCGCACCGCGCCGACCACGCTTCACCTGCATGGCGCTCAACGCCGCCGGGCGGCCGGTGCCGATGTTCGATCCGTTTCTGGGAGATGAACCCGCAGATGAGGACGCGCCGGAAGCGGCAGGCGCTATCGAACTCCTGCTTTTTGGCGACCGGCAAAACCCATGCGCCGGTTACCGAAAAGGCGAAGGGGCGGCGTGAAAACGCCGCCCCTTCGCTGAACCCAGAGTGCCTTATCAGCGTGCTGCCGCCAGGCCGACAATGACGCCGGTGGCAAGGCTGATCAGCAGGAAGTCGTTGCCGGACCGTACCCATTGCTGGCCGCGCGGCGGCTGGCGAAGCTTGTAGTAACGGTAGTCGCGCACCTGCGCCATGTGGCGGCGCTCGGCCGGCGACAGGCGATGGCCGCGCGCCCAGCGCTCCTTCTTCTTGACGATCACCCGCTTTTCGATCGTGACGTGCTTGTCGACGTGACGATCCACGCGGCGGTCCATGTGACGATCGTAATCGCGATCGACGGGTCGACGCGAACGATCATAGTTCTGCGCCACCTCGAAGGATCCTGCCGGCTGGGCAAGGGCTGCGACCGGCGTAATCAGAACGGAGCTGGCGACGAGCGCGATCAGGAGACGTTTCATTCGGGTGTCCTTTCTTTGTCTGCACCCGAAAATTAGACCCCGCTTCCTGAACCGAATATGAAACTCTACATTACAAATGCGTAATGATATCCATCACTTATTCCATAATTCTAATGTTTACGGATCAACTTGCCGCAAGGCTGACGTAGCGGAAGCGGTCGAAATCGGCAGCCTTGCCCGCGCCTGAGGTGTCGAAGGCGAACATGCCGGCGAAGGCCCCGGTGAAGGATCCATGCTCGCCGCGGCCGCCCTCGTCGGAGACCACGCCCGCATCGAGAACCGGGCCGATCGGCTGCCAATCCACCGCTGCGTTCGCCCGCCAGAAGAACTGCAGGTCATTGTCGCGAACGTCCATGGCAAGGTCGATCGGACCATCGGGAATGGCGATGCCGCTGCCGACGGGGAACTGCAGCCGGCCGTGCGGAAAATCGCCGGGGCATGAGAGGATCGTCAGCGCCCGGCCCAACGTTTCGTGCCAGGTGATGCCGAGCGCATGGAACTTGTGGCGATTGTAGTAATGCGTCACACCTGCAACCTGTTGGTAGGTTACGGCCGTGAAATCGACCGTCGTCTCGGCGCGGAAGGAATGATGCTCCTGCCGCCGCGCGACCAGCGCCTGCTCGAACCAGCTGCCGATGCTCTCTCTGCCGAACAGCCTGAGGTGGCCCGGCCGCCATTCGAGCGAGAAGATCCGCTCCGGTTCCGGCGTACGCAGCCATTGGAACTCGACGGGCAATGCCTGGCCGTCGAAATGCGTTTCCGTAACCACCGGTGTCGCCACCTGCCCCGCCGGTCCCGGCGCCGGCACGAGCACCTCCGGCACCGGGCCGCCGTTTTCGAGATAGAGCCAGCCATCATCGCGCCAGACACATTTTTGCAGGGCCGTCTCGCGACCGAGCGTACAGCGGCGTCCGGGAGGCAGCGGTCGGCCGGTCAGATGCGTATGATAGGCCTGCCCATCTGGCGTCTCGACATATTGGCCGTGGCCCGCGCGCTGCAACGGCGCTTCGGGGTGGTCCTTCGACGTGATCAGATAGATATCCGGATGCATCTCATAGGGGCCGTAGATCGCGCGTGAGCGGGCCATGGTGACGGCGTGGTCGTAGCCGGTTCCGCCTTCCGCCGTCGTCAGATAATACCAGCCGTTTCGCTTGAACAGATGCGGCCCCTCGACGAGGCCGAGTGGTGAGCCGGCAAAGATGTTCTTCACGGGGCCGACGAGCCTGCGTGTCCGTTCGTCCCATTCCTGCAGCAGGATGCCGTCAAAGGCCGGATGTTTCGGCGAGCCGCCGAAGCTTTCGGTGCGGTGGTTCCACTGCATATTGAGGAACCACTTGCGGCCGTCGTCATCATGGAAGAGCGACGGGTCGAAGCCGGAGGAATTGACGTAGACCGGATCCGACCAGGTCGCCTCGATCGCCTCAGCCGTGACGATGTAGTTGTGCGCGTCCTTGAAGTTGCCGTCGAAGCGCTTGACGTCGGTGTACACCAGCCAGAACAGACCATCGTCATAGGAAAGACACGGCGCCCATACGCCGCAGCTATCCGGGTTGCCGCGCATGTCGAGCTGGCTTGCCCGCTCCAGCGGCCGGCGGACGAGTCGCCAGTTCACCAGATCCCGCGAATGGTGGATCTGCACACCCGGGTACCATTCGAAGGTGGAGGTCGCGATGTAGTAGTCGTCTCCGACACGGCAGATCGAAGGGTCCGGGTTGAAGCCCGGCAGAATGGGGTTTCGGATCATGGCAGTCATGGTTCAGGCGTCCTCCCTTGGCGGCGCCATCCGACCTCAAAAATCATACAAATTCAAGCCTGCAACGTTGCAGTAATTCGCGCGTCGTATCGCCTGTGCCCGGCTTTCCGCATCGATTCGCTTGGCGATGTGCACCTTAAGGCGGCTGACGATCGCCGTGCCTCGCCGTCTGCAACCGGATTGCACAAACAATGGGCAAAGCGCTGGATCACCCTATTCTACTTTAGTCGGAGGCGGCCGAACTACACGGGAAAATCGCACCTCAGACTTGAACGTGCGCTTGAAATCGGCACTCTGGCTATGCTTGGCACAAGAACCATAAAAGCCATCGCGGGGAGGAAATCGATGAGAGCTTTGCTCGGCTTTAGCCGACTTATAGACACGATCACGGAATTTATCGGAAAGAGCGTTTCATGGCTGATCCTGGCCGCTGTTCTCGTCAGCGCCGGCAACGCAGTGATCCGCAAGATCTTCAACATGTCGTCGAATGCCTGGCTCGAGGCGCAATGGTATCTATTCGGCGCCGCGTTCATGTTTGCGGCCGCCTATACCCTGAGCCAGAACGAGCACATCCGCATCGACGTGGTCTACGGTCAGTTCTCGCGCCGCGTGCAGCATTGGATCGACCTTCTTGGGCACCTCCTCTTCCTGATGCCCTTCGTGCTGCTCGTGCTCTATTACCTCTTCCCCTATGTGAAGATGTCCTACGTCTCGGGCGAGGTCTCATCATCCGCCGGCGGCCTGATCATCTGGCCGGCCAAGGCCATCCTGCTCTTCGGCTTCCTGCTGCTGGCCTTCCAGGGCGTGTCGGAGATCATCAAGAAAATCGCGATCATGACCGGAAACATGGAAGACCCGACACCCTATGTGCCGACCCATGCGCCGCTTGACGATGTCGTGTCTCCGGAGACCCGTCCATGATCGAATTCATTGCTGAAAACCTGGCGCCGATCATGTTCGCGTCACTGATCGTGTTCCTGCTTTTGGGATACCCGGTCGCCTTCTCGCTCGCCGCCAACGGCCTGCTGTTCTTCATCATCGGCGTCGAACTTGCGCCGCTGTCGGATTCGATCAACCTCTCCTGGCCCCTGCTCAACGCGCTGCCTGACCGGTTCTGGGGGGTGATGTCGAACGACACATTGCTTGCCATCCCCTTCTTTACCTTCATGGGGATTGTGCTCGAGAAATCGGGCATGGCGGAAGACCTGCTCGACACGATCGGCCAGCTCTTCGGCCCGATCCGCGGCGGTCTTGCCTATGCGGTCATCTTCGTCGGCGCGCTGCTTGCAGCCACGACAGGCGTCGTTGCCGCCTCGGTCATCGCCATGGGCCTGATCTCGCTGCCGATCATGTTGCGCTACGGCTATGACCGGAAAGTCGCCTCGGGCGTCATCGCGGCTTCCGGCACGCTCGCCCAGATCATCCCGCCGTCACTCGTGCTCATCGTTCTTGCCGACCAGCTCGGCCGTTCGGTCGGCGACATGTATGCCGGCGCGCTGATCCCGGGCCTGGTGCTGACCGGACTGTACATGGTCTACATCCTGATCATGACGATCCTGAAGCGTGACTCCATGCCGGCCCTGCCGCTGGAAGCCCGCACGCTGGGCTCCGGCGTTACCTCGCTGTTCATCGCGCTCGCGGTCGCAGCCGGCATTGCCTATGCCGCCCACGTCTATCTCTACCCGACCCAGGGCGAGAACGCCGACATCCTCGGCGGCACAGTGGGCGTTGCCTTCATCTATATCGTCGCCCTGCTCGACCGCGGCCTGAAGATCAATGCGATGTCGAGGCTTGCCCAGCAGGTCATCATCGTGCTGATCCCGCCGCTGGCGCTGATCTTCCTCGTCCTCGGCACCATCTTCCTCGGCATCGCAACGCCGACCGAAGGCGGCGCCATGGGTGCAGTCGGCGCGCTGATCATGGCGGCCGCCAAGGGTCGTCTCAATCTGGACGTCGTGCGCGGCGCACTGACGGCAACGACAAGGCTTTCCGCCTTTGTGCTGTTCATCCTGATCGGTGCGCGCGTCTTCTCGCTCACCTTCTACGGCGTCAACGGCCATATCTGGGTCGAGCACCTGCTGACGGCGATGCCGGGCGGCGAGACCGGTTTCCTGATTGCCGTCAACCTGCTCGTCTTCTTCCTGGCGTTCTTCCTCGATTTCTTCGAGCTCGCCTTCATCATCGTGCCGCTGCTTGCGCCCGCTGCCGACAAGCTTGGCATCGACCTCATCTGGTTCGGCGTGCTCCTCGGCATCAACATGCAGACGAGCTTCATGCACCCGCCCTTCGGCTTCGCGCTCTTTTACCTGCGCTCGGTCGCGGCCAAGGTGCCCTATCTCGACAAGATCACCGGCAAGTCGATCCAGCCCGTTACGACCGGCCAGATCTACTGGGGTGCCGTACCCTTCGTCGGTATCCAGATCGTGATGGTGGGCCTGACGATCATGTTCCCGCAGATGGTCATGCACTACAAGGGAACCGGAACGGGCGTCGATCCGAACACCATCAAGATCGAGGTGCCCGGCTTCGGCGCCGGCGGTGGCGGTCTCGGCCTGCCCGGCGGCCTGCAGCTTCCAGGTGGTAGCCCGCTCGACCAAAAGCCGGCCGATCAGGGTGGCGCCCAGCCGCAGACCGCTCCGTCGAACGACCTCAGCCAGCCTCCGTCGTTTGGCAGCCCGGGTGCCCAGCCACAGCCGGCCCCCTCAAACGACCTCAGCCAGCCGCCGTCGTTCAAGTAGGACCGCTGGCAGACAGAAAAGCAAAGGGCGGCCGATAAGCCGCCCTTTCCATTTCTACAATCGCTGAGACGACGACCGAACTCGTTCAATCCAGCCGCTTGGCCGGATTGTCGCGGTACCAGTCGACGATCATCGGCATCGCCTCCTCGAATGGACCGCCGACATAAACGTTGAGCAGCCCGATGCGCGCTTCGCTCTCGTTCTTGAAGTCATGCATCGTCCCGCGCGGGATGACGAACAGCGAGCCCTTCGGCTTCTGGTGCCAGATGTCGCCGACGAGCACGCTCGCCGTGCCCTCGATCACGTAGAAGATCTCGTCGTTGTCGTCGTGCTTGTGGGCGCCCGGTCCCTCGTGCCTGGCCTCGAGCCACCATTCCGAGACCGAAAATCGACCAGCGGTTTCAGCGCCATCGGCTTTGAAGACGGCCTGGATGGCGCCCATGTCGTAGCGGCGGCCCTCGTCGGGACCGAGCACGACCGATTGGCCTTCGCTTGGCATAGTTCTTCCTCCGTCCTGTTGAGGCAGCAACCCTACCACGAAATGCGTTCAGTACGGCGCGCAGCAATACGCCGTGCGCGCGGCAACGAAAAAGCCGCCCGCAACGGATATCGCGAACGGCTCGTTTCAATCGGCAATGAGGGAAAAGCTTAGAGCTTGCCGCCGCGCTGCTGGATCATCATGAAGGTGTCGTAATTGTATTCGGCGATCTGGGCGTTGAGGTAGTACTCGCCGCGGAAAGCCTTGATCGAGTCCCAGATCTTCTTGAAGGTCGGGTTCGAGGCTTCCATCTCCGCGTAGACCTCGTTGGCCTTGTCGAAGCAGGCTGACAGGATTTCGGCGCTGAACGGGCTGAGCTTGGCACCCGAAGCCACCAGGCGCTTGATCGCCGAGGGGTTCAGGTAATCGTACTTCTGCAGCATGTTCGCGTCAGTGGCGTGGCAGGCGGTGCGCAGCAGCGACTGGTAGTTCTTCGGCAAGCCTTCGAAGGCCGCCTTGTTGAACATGGCGTGGACCGTCGGACCACCTTCCCACCAGCCGGGATAGTAGTAGTAGGGCGCAACCTTGTAGAAGCCAAGCTTCTCGTCGTCATAGGGGCCGACCCATTCGGCAGCGTCGATGGTGCCCTTTTCCAGCGCCGGGTAGATGTCGCCGCCGGCGATCTGCTGCGGCACGACGCCGAGCTTCTCGACGACCTTGCCGGCGAAACCACCGATGCGCATCTTCAGGCCCTGCATGTCGGCAACCGTCTTGATTTCCTTGCGGAACCAGCCGCCCATCTGCACACCGGTGTTGCCGCCCGGGAAGCCGACGAGGCCTTGCGTGCCGAGGAACTCGTTGAAGAGGTCGATACCGCCGCCATGGTAGTGCCAGGCGTTCATCCCGCGCGCGTTGAGCGCGAAGGGAACGGCTGCACCGAGCGCCCAGGTTGGGTCCTTGCCCCAGTAATAGTATGCGACCGTGTGGCAGGCTTCGACCGTACCGGCAGCAGCCGCGTCAGCGGCCTGCAGGCCTGGAACGATTTCGCCGGCAGCGAAGACCTGGATCTGGAAAGCACCGTCGGTTGCCTCCGAGACGTATTTCGACAGCACTTCGCCGCCGCCATAGATCGTGTCGAGCGACTTCGGGAACGACGACGCCAGGCGCCAGTTCACCTTCGGGTTTGCCTGCGCGATGGCCGGTGTCGCAAGCGCGGCTGCACCTGCGGCCGCCAAGCCGCCGAGGCTTGCGTTTTTAATGAATGAACGGCGATCCATGGTTCCTCCCCTAGTTCTCGCCAAAGGGCGGGCGCAGCGCGCCTCTACCCATCAATCCACCCTGCCCCTTCCCGGACAAACGGTGGCTCTCCTCCTCGTTACCCGCCGAAAGCGACTGAGATCAGCAGCGCAACCGGCAGGCATTGTCGCACCTTACAGAAACACCGGACCATGTCCAGAAGCCGCTTTCCGGCGTTTATTCGACTTTTGTCTAATACGCCGGAAAGCGATGTCCTTTGCCTAAAATGCAGGCAAATCAATATTTTCGGTCGAAATCAGAGCTCGGCCGACTTGGCCCAGAGGTTGATGTCCGCCTCGCGCGCATAGAGATCGATCTCGGCCAGTTCGTCGGCCGTGAACGTGTCGTTTTCGAGCGCCTTGACGCAATCGACGATCTGCTCGGAGCGGCTGGCGCCGATCAGTGCCGAGGTGATCCGGCCGTTGCGCAGCACCCAGGCAAGCGCCATCTGCGCCAGCGTCTGGCCGCGCTTTTCGGCGATACCGTTCAGCTTGCGGATGTTGTCGATGATCTCGGGGCGGATGAAGTCCTTCTTCAGGAAGTGGTTCTGCGCCGCGCGGCTATCAGACGGGATGCCGCCAAGATACTTCGTCGTCAGCATGCCCTGGGCGAGCGGCGAGAAAACGATCGAGCCGATGCCGAGATCTTCGAGCGTATGGATCAGCCCATCGTCCTCGATCCAGCGGTTGAGCATGGAGTAGCTCGGCTGGTGGATGAGGCAAGGCGTGCCGAGATCCTTAAGGATCGCGGCGGCTTCGCGGGTGCGCTGCGAGTTGTAGGAGGAAATCCCCACATAGAGCGCCCGGCCCGAACGCACGATATGGTCGAGCGCACCGCAGGTTTCTTCGAGCGGCGTCTCAGGGTCGAAACGGTGCGAATAGAAGATGTCGACATAGTCGAGGCCCATGCGCTTCAGGCTCTGGTCGCAGGATGCGATCATGTATTTGCGGCTGCCCCATTCGCCGTAAGGGCCGGCCCACATGTCGTAGCCAGCCTTGGACGAGATGATCAGTTCGTCGCGCAAGTGCGCGAAGTCCGTGCGCATGATTTCGCCGAAGGCAGTCTCGGCCGAGCCCGGAGGCGGGCCGTAATTGTTGGCGAGGTCGAAATGGGTGATGCCCAGATCGAACGCCGTGCGGCACATGTCGACCTTGCGGTCATGCGGTGTGTCGCCACCGAAATTGTGCCAAAGCCCCAGCGAGATCGCCGGCAGCTTCAGGCCGGAACGGCCGAGACGGTTATATTTCATGGTGTCGTAGCGGTTTTCCGCCGGTAGCCAGGTCATCGCACAATCCTCCGCGATCGATCTCCGGATGGCGAACTCGTCCGCCACCCTCAAAAATGAAACGGTTTCCGTAGCGGTTGGCCGCTACGGAAACCTCAGTTCACAAAGGTCTAAACCTCTCCGGTGTCGCTATGAAGCGGCAGCGACGCGATTTCCCGACATTTCTTCTTCGGTCTCGCGCAAGAGTGCCCGAGCTTCCTCGATGCCGAGGGCGGCCGGCTGGGTGCAGGTGGTGGAGAGTTCGACGAAACGTCCCTCCTCGCCAGATTTCAGGATCGACACCATGACGTCGACGCCGTGCAGCGCGCGGTCGAGCGAGCAGCGGGCATCGCGGCCTTCGAGGATGGCGAGCGCCATGTCGGCAAGGCCGGCGGTGCGGTAATTCGCCATCGGCCCCTGCGGATGCTCCTGGTTGGCAACACCGAAAGGATGATCCCAGGGCTCCAGCGGCTCGATTTTCTTGTCGCGGCCGCTTGCTTCCACCGTGCCGCCGAAGAAGTTCGGGTCGGGCACGTAGAGCGAGCCTTCGGTGCCGTAAAGCTCCATGTTGGCATGGCGGTGCGACCAGACATCCCAGCTGGCCGACAGCGTGATCGTCGCGCCGTTCTCAAATTCGAGCAGCGCGTGGATGTTGGTGGGCGTCCTGACCGGGATCACCTCGCCCTTGCGCGGTTCGCTGGTGATCGTGCGGGTCGGGTTGGCCATGGTGGCGAGCGCCGCCACGCGCTTCACCGGACCGATCAGGTTGATCAGGTTGGCGATGTAGTAGGGACCGAGATCGAGGATCGGGCCGCCGCCGGGCAGGAAGAAGAAGTCCGGGTTCGGATGCCACATCTCCATGCCCGGGTTCATGACGTGGCAGGTGCCCGAGGTCACCCGGCCGATCTTGCCCGCGTCAACATAGCTACGGGCAAGCTGATGCGCGCCGCCGAGGAAGGTGTCCGGCGCGCAGCCGACGGAAAGGCCCTTCGCCTTGGCGATCGCCCTCAACTCCTCGCCCTGCTCCAGGGAGAGCACCAGCGGCTTTTCCGAATAGACGTGTTTGCCGGCTTCGAGGATTGCCTTGGAGACCGGATAGTGCGCGTCCGGAATGGTCAGGTTGACGACGATGTCGACATCGGGATTGGCGAGCAGCGCCTCGATGCTCTCAGCTTTAACGCCGTATTCGGCCGCCCGCGCCTCGGCTGCCGCCGGGTTGATGTCGGCGCAGGCGACAACCTTGATGCCCCGGAAAAGCGGGGCAAGCTTGAAGTAGGTGGTGGAGATGTTGCCGCATCCGATGATGCCGACGCCAAGTTCCTTGGTCATGGATAAACCTGCTTCTCAATAGGATTGGATGGAGGCGAGCGAACGCTTGGCGAAGCGCTTGAAATCACTCGGGTTGTCGTGCTCGGCGATGAAGTAGCGGGCCTTCGTGCCGGAAAGTGCCGCAAACAGGCCTTTCCAGTCGACCGTGCCCTCGCCGACATCGGCCCAGCCGTCCTCGTCCTTCTTCTCGCCTGTCGGCGCGATGTCCTTCACATGCACGGCGGTGATGCGGTCGCCATACTTCTTGATCCAGGCGATCGGATCGGCGCCGCCGCGGATGATCCAGGCGATATCGGCCTCCCAGGAGAGATCCGGTCCGCCCGCAAAGATCAGGTCCTGCGGAATACTGCCATCCGGAAGGGCCGCGAACTCGAAGTCGTGGTTGTGCCAGCCGAAGATCAGCCCGGCATCACGATAGGGCTTGCCGGCCTTCTGCAGCCGCTCGCCGAAGGCGCGCCAGCCGGCGGCATCGGTCGGGCGCTGGTCGGGCATCAGGTAGGGGCAATAGATCGCCTTGATGCCGAGCGCCTTGGCGATTTCGAGCACGCGGGCCGGATCGCTTTCGAGCATGTCCAGGCCAAAGTGCGCGGTCGGCATGGCGAGGCCATTGTCGTCGAGACCTTCCTTGAAGCTGGCGATCTCGGCGTCGCTGAGCGCTGCGTAAAGCGCGCCGTAACCTTCGACCTGGCTGTAGCCGGCGTCGCCGAGTGCTTTCAGCACATTGGCGAAAGGCGGGAAATTGCGAGCGCTATAAAGCTGGAAACTGACGTCCTTCATGAAATCCTCCTCGATTTCGTCCTGGGGGTCTTGGGATAGTGGGATCTTGGGGTTGTTGGGGTCTCGGTATCACCTGAGCCAGGTATCGTAGTCCGACACCAAGAGGTGGGCGGGGCCTGCGTCCTCCTCGATCGCCGAGAAGCGACCGACCGGCTCGCGGAAATAGTTGTCGGTGAGATCGTCGTTGACGGTCGATACTTCGCCCATCAGCACGTCGGCGCCCTCGGCCCAGAAGGCGTGCCAGTTGCCAGGGAGAAGCGTGACGCTTTCACCGGCCTTGAGCTTCAGCAGGTCGCCAGCTTTCAGCGTGCGCAGCCGTGCATCGGTCGCGACAACGACGTCGCTCTCCTCGTCAACCGAGCCGTCCGGTTTGGAATTGTACATCTGCAGCACCAGCGAACCGCCGCCACGGTTGATGATGTCCTCGGTCTTGACCGCGTGACGGTGCAGCGGGTTGACCTGGTCCTTGGCGGTGATCATCAGCTTCTCGGCGTAAACCATGCCCTGCCCGGTCTTCAGATTGGCGGCATTGCCGTTGCGCAGCGTGAAGAGCACCAGCCCGAACTCCTCGAAGCGGCCCTTGCCATAGTCGGTAATGTCCCAGCCGAGCCGGGCATCAAAGATCGTCGGACTGTCGGAAGCGACGCGCGCCTTCAGTTGCTCCGGCGACCAGTAGGCAAAGGGTGGCAGGGTGAAGCCGAAGCTCTTCATGAAGGCATCGCTCTCGGCGATGATGTCGTTGACGTGGCTGCGTTTCATGGCGGTCAACCCTTTCCCTGGCAGGATTCGAGATCGAAGGCGGAAAAGCGCGGCAGCTCACCTGCGTCAAACGGCACCTTCGGGGTAAAACGGATGACCTTCGTCTCGCCGGCCAAGAGGTCGAAGGCGTTGTCGGAATAGCGCCCGGCCACATCCGCCTCGATCATCACATGCAGCGCCAAGCCGCTCGCCTTGACCGTGACGTCGAAGGCGCCTTCGCCTGCGGGCGCGACATCGAGTGTCAGGCCGGACGGCTTGAGGTCGAGCGCCTTGTAGGTGCCGTTGACGTGGTGCCCCTCACCGCGCATGCCGTTCGATGCCTCGAACGACCAGAACAGCAGGTCGCCTTCCGGAATGTCGAAAGCCGCGATCGTCGCCAGCGTTGCCGCCCGGTCCGGGCTGCAGGTACCGGCGACCGCCGCGAGCGGCGTGCGCTGGCCATCGAGCGAAACCAGGAAGGTCTGCAGCTCGACGGTCACCGGCTCTGCCGTATCGTTGACCATCGAGAAGGCGATTTCCTTTCCATCTGCCGATGGGATCGCTGCGACCGAGACCGGCTGGAAGAAGCGACGGACCATGTAGTGCATCGCCTTCCAGCTGCCGCCATAGTCGAGGCTCGACCAGGAGGCGACTGGCCAGGTGTCGTTGAGCTGCCAGTAGAGCGTGCCCATGCAATGGGGCTTCAGCGAGCGCCAGTAGTCGACGGCCGTGCGGATCGCCAGCCCCTGCTGCACCTGGCTGAGATAGACGAAGGCCGGAAAATCCTTGGGGAAGCGGAAGTAGCGGAACATCGTGCCGGCGATGCGCTCGTTGCCGCCGACATTCTTCTGGTGGCTCTCGATCACGGGCGACGCGATATTGAGGTCCTTCTCGGCCGAAAACTGCCGGATGACCGGCATCGACGTATAGGACTGGAAGCCGAACTCCGAGCAGAAGCGCGGCCGCACGGTGCGGTAATTGTCGAAGGACTTGTTTTCGTGCCAGACCGACCAGTAGTGCATGTCGCCGGAACCATCGGCATGCCAGGCGTCGCCGAAGTCGAGATATCCCGACGCCGGGCTCGACGGCCACCAGATCGCTTCGGGCAGCGCCGCCTTCAGCGCCACCTCGATGGTGCGGTTCAGCCGGTCATAGGAGACGAGATAACGGTCGCGATCCTTGCGCGGCTCATCGAACCAGGTGAGCGCGCCGACGAGCTCGTTGTCGCCACACCAGACCGCGATCGACGGATGCGACGACAGGCGCTTGGCCTGGTAGTCCACCTCGGCTGCGACATTCTCCAGGAAATCCGGCGTCGAAGGATAGAGGTTGCAGGCGAACATGAAGTCCTGCCAGACCATGAGGCCCAGTCGGTCGCACAGATCGTAGAACCAGTCCGGCTCGTAGAAGCCGCCGCCCCAGACGCGGATCATGTTCATGTTGGCATCGACAGCCGAGGTCAAAAGGTCTTCGACGCCTTCGCGCGTCACCCGCGACGCCAGCGCATCGGCCGGGATCCAGTTGGCGCCCTTGCAGAAGATCTCGCGGCCGTTGACGCGGAAGGCGAAGCGGCTGCCGGCCTCGTCCTTGTCGGTCAGAAGCTCGACGGTGCGGAAACCGATCTGACGCGTCACCTGCTCCTGCGGCACCTCGACGGTCAGCCGCGACAGATGCTGCTCGCCGCTTCCAGCCGGCCACCAGCGCTTGGGCTCGCTCATGGTGAAGACATGGGTGATGCGGGTCTCGCCCTTGCCGACGGCGCAATCGAGCCGTTCGCGGTCCTCATCGAGCGAGAAGTGCACCGGCACAATGCCCGGCCCATCGGCAAAGAGCGTCAGCGTCACCACCAGATCGACGCTGCCATCCTCCAGCCAGACCTGCTTGCTCGTCACATGCTCGATGCGGGCGATCTCCAGCCGGCAAAGGGCGATCTCTCCGTAGACGCCGAGCGGCGCGATCGCGAGGTTCCAGTCCCAGCCGAAATGGCACTGGGGTTTGCGCAGCATATTGCCGTTGGCGATCGGTGAATTGCCAGGGTGATAGGGCACGTAGAAGGGCTGCTCCGCCTGCCGCCGCGCGCCTTCGGCAATCGAGGAATGCAACACGATGCGGATGCGGTTCTCGCCTGCAACCAGCGTCTTCGAGACATCCGGGCGATAGCGGCGGAAGCAATTCTCCGCTTCAAGCACCAGCTTGTCATTGACGAACACCGAGGCAACCGTGTCGAGGTATTCAAGGTCGAGATACCAGTAGCCGGCAATGTCGTCGGCACCGACCGTGACCGTGCGCTCGATCACCCAGTCCTTGTGCGCCACCCACTGCACGTCGTTCTCGTTGCGCCCCACATACGGGTCGTCGATCACGCCGGCCTTCAGCAGCGCCGAATGCACATCGCCCGGCAACTCCATTGCCAGCGCATGGCTATTGTCGACGGAAGAAAGTTGCCAATCCCCTGCGAGATCGAGACGAATGGCGGTGCGGGTGAAATCCTCAGAGAGCATGCGCATGGTTCCATAGATCGACCGGCCACGCCGGCACAGTCATTGCTGGGAGGTGCCGGGCAGCGGTGGCCGCCCCGCATCCCCTTATTTCAGAGTCGGTTCTCGCTTGTCGCATCGAAGATCGAGGCGACGCCCATGTCGAAGGAAAGCGTGACCGCCGTGCCCGGCGCGTAGCGCCGCTGGCCGGCGATACGAACCGACATCGACTGTCCGGCAAGCTTCAGCCACAGCAGATTGTCGGCGCCCATCGGCTCCTCGATATCGACGACCGCCCGGTGCGAGGCCGGCGCGCCACTTGCCGCTTCGTCGACGCGCACATGCTCGGGCCTCAAGCCCAGCACCACCTTCTGGCCATGCACGAAGGGCGCGCGCGACGGATAGGCCGACACGTCGAAATCGACGCCGTTGGCGTGGACGTAGGCGCGCTGGTCGCGCAGCTGCAGTTCGCCGCGAAAGAAGTTCATCGACGGCGAGCCGATGAAGCCGGCGACGAACAGGTTTTCCGGCGCGTTGTAGATCGTCATCGGATCGGCAAGCTGCTGGATCACGCCGCTCTTCATGACCGCGATGCGGTCGGCAAGCGTCAAGGCCTCGATCTGGTCATGGGTGACGTAGATCATCGTGTTCTTCAGCGACTGGTGCAGCCGCTTGATCTCGACGCGCAGTTCCGAGCGCAGCTTGGCGTCGAGGTTGGAGAGCGGCTCGTCGAACAGGAACACGTCGACATCGCGCACCAGCGCCCGGCCGATCGCCACACGCTGGCGCTGGCCGCCCGAGAGTTCCGAAGGCTTGCGCTTCAAGAGCGGCTGGATCTGCAGGATCTCGGCGGCGCGGCTGACGCGCTTGTCGATCTCTTCCTTCGGCACCTTGGCGACCTGCAGGCCGAAGGAGAGGTTCTTCTCCACCGACATCTGCGGATAGAGCGCGTAGGACTGGAACACCATGCCGATGCCGCGGTCCTTGGGCTCCTCCCAGGTGACGTTCTTGTTCTTGATGAAGATCTGCCCGTCGCTGACATCGAGCAGCCCGGCGATGCAGTTCAGCAAGGTCGATTTGCCGCAGCCGGACGAGCCGAGCAGCACCAGGAACTCGCCGTCCTTGATGTCGAGGTTGAGCGTGTCGAGCACAGTGACGGCACCGAAGCTCAACGACAGGTCTTTGACCGATACGCTGACGTTTTGCATGTTGTTACCCTTTCACTGCGCCGGCGGCGATGCCGCGGACAAAAAGCCGTCCGGAGACGAAGTAGACGAAGAGCGGAACCGCCCCGGTCAGGATCGTCGCCGCCATGTTGACGTTGTATTCCTTCACGCCCTGGACCGAATTGACGATGTTGTTGAGCTGAACCGTCATCGGGTAGTATTCCGGCCGGGTGAACACGACGCCGAACAGGAAGTCGTTCCAGATGCCGGTGACCTGCAGGATCATCGCCACGACGAAGATCGGCAGTGACATCGGCAGCATGATCTTGAAATAGATCGTCCAGAAGCCGGCGCCATCGACGCGCGCGGCCTTGAACAGTTCCTCCGGCAGGCCGGCGAAATAGTTGCGGAAGAGCAGCGTCAGGATCGGCATGCCGAAGATGGTGTGCACGAGGATGAGGCCGGTGAGCGTGCCGTAGATGCCCATTTCCCGCAGTACGATGACGATCGGATAGATCATCACCTGATAGGGAATGAAGGCGCCGACGATCAGGATGGTGAAGAACAGCTCCGCCCCCTTGAAGCGCCAGTTGGCGAGCGCATAACCGTTGACCGAGGCGATCGCGATCGAGACGATCGTCGAAGGAACGGTGATGCGCACCGAGTTCCAAAAGCCGCGCGAAAGGCCGTCGCAGTTGAGCCCCGTGCAGGCGCTCGCCCAGGCCTTTGCCCAAGGCTCGAAGGTGATTTCAACCGGCGGGGCAAAGATGTTGCCGAGCCGGATTTCCGGCATGCCCTTGAGCGAAGTCATGACCATCACGTAGAGCGGCAGCAGGTAGTACAGCGCCACGACAATCAGCGTGCCGTAGATCATGATGTTGCGGCCAGACAACGCCCGGCGGGGCTTGGCGCCGCGGGGGCCGGCGACGACCCGGTTTGTCTGCGCCTGCAGTGCGGCCTCTTCAGTCACCGAATTGAAAGCAACGATATCAGACACGCTTGCGCCCTCCCCCGAATTCCAGATAGGCCCAAGGCACGATGATGATGGCGACGGTGATGAGCATCATCGTCGAGGCGGCAAAGCCCTGACCGAGGTTCTGCGCCTGGAACATGTAGTCGTAGACATATTTTGCAGGCACTTCCGACGCGATGCCGGGACCGCCGCTCGTCTGCGCCACCACCAGGTCGTAAACCTTGACGATGCCGCTGGCGATGATCACCAGCGTGGTGATGAAGACGCCGCGCATCATCGGAATGACGACGAAGATGTAGGTCTTCCACATGGGTATGCCGTCGACGCGCGCGGCCTTCCAGATGTCCTCGTCGATGCCGCGAAGACCTGCGAGCATCAGGCACATGACGAGCCCGGTGCCCTGCCAGAGGGCTGCGATCAGGATGCCGTAGATAACGATGTCGGCATTATAGAGCGGGTCGAAGGTGAAGCTTTCCCAGCCGAGCGAGCGCACCACCGACTGGATGCCGAATTCCGGATTGAGCAGCCATTGCCAGACCAAGCCCGTCACGATGAAGGACAGGGCGAAGGGATAGAGCATGATGGTGCGGAAGGTATTTTCGAAGCGGATCTTCTGGTCCATCAATGCGGCCAGCACGAAGCCGATCAGCAGGCTGAAGATCAGCGAGAAGATGCCGTAGATTGCCAGATTCTGCACCGAAATCAGCCAGCGCGGCGCCGCCCAGAGGCGCTCGTACTGATCGAGGCCGACGAATGAGAGCCGCGGCAACAGCTTGGAATTGGTGAAGGAATAGACGACCGTCCAGATCGTGCCGCCGAGGAAGATCACCACGGCCGTCAGAATCATCGGGACGGAGGCAATCTTCGCGTTCAGGTTCCGCAGCCACTGGTTCGGTCGGCCCGAACCTTGTGTGTAACCCGCCATGTTTCGTTCCTCCGGAACTGCATTGGGTTTCGGACGATGGGCAGCCCCGCGCACTCAGCGCGCAGCGCTCTGCCACATCAGGGCGACAACCACTCCCATGGGGCCCGCAAACGCATCACGCGCGGACGACCGGCACATCCTGCCGAATGGGAGGCTTTGACCGGCCTCGTTTTCAAAGAGGCCGGCCAAGGCAGTTGCGGTTATTCCGCGTTCGCGATGATGTCGGCGAAGCGCTTCTGCGCGTCTTCCGGCGTGATCGACGGGTTGGCGAAGAATTCGGAGAACAGGTCTTCCTTCTGCTTCTGGCTGTCGGCCGAAAGCAGCTGGTCGGTACCCTGGATCACGTTGCCCTTGGCAAGAATGTCCAGCCCCTTCTTCATGCAGTCGTTGGCAGCCGCCAGATCGACGTCGCCGCGCACCGGCAGCGAACCCTTCTTGAGGTTGAAGGCGACCTGCGTCTTCGGATCGAGCAGCGTCGAGGCCAGCGCTTCCTGCGCCTTCGACTTTTCCTCGTCCTTCAGAAGCGGGAAGTAGAAGGCGTCGCCACCGGTCGAGATGATCTCGTTGACGCCGAGGCCCGGCAGGCAGGTGTAGTCGGTTCCGGCCTTCTGGCCGGCAAGCGCGAATTCACCCTGCGCCCAGTCGCCCATGATCTGGCCGCCGGCCTTGCCGGTGATGACCATATTGGTCGCCTGGTTCCAGTCCTGGACGTTGGAGCCCTTCGACATGCGGCGGGCATCGTCGGCAGCCTTGAAGACCTTGGCGATCTCGGGGCCTGCGGCCACTTCCTCGTCCTTGTCGCCGAACACCTTCTGGAAGGTGTCCTTGCCGGCGATCGCCACCATCAGCACGTCGAAGGCGCCGGCTGCCTGCCACGGCTGACCGCCGACGGCGAGCGGCACGATGCCTGCCTTTTCGAGCGCGGGCGCCGCGGCTACGAATTCATCCCAGTTCTTCGGAACCTCGACGCCGGCCGTCTTGAAGGCCGCATTCGACAGCCACAGCCACTGCCAGGAGTGGATGTTGACCGGGGCGCAATAGATCTTGCCGTCGATCGTGCAGGAATCGAGCAGGCTCACCGGCTTGATGATGTCCTTCCACTTCTCGAGGGTTGCGACATCGGTGAGATCACGCATCAGCCCGGCCTGAACCAGTTCCTCGGCCTGGCGACCATGGTTGAACTGCGTGGCGCCCATCGGGTCGCCACCGGTGATGCGGCTGATCATGATCGGACGGGCGGTGCCGCCAGAACCGGCGATCGCGCCGTCGACCCAGTGATTGCCCGTCGCATCGAAGGCCTTGGCGAGTTCCGCGACCGCGGCAGCTTCGCCGCCCGAGGTCCACCAATGGGTCACTTCAAGATCGACAGCGTTGGCTGCGCTGAGCGGCAGGGCCACGGCGGCTGAAAGCACGGCGGCGAAAGAACGTAAATTCATGAGTCTCCTCCCTCACTGTAACGTTACCGTAAAAAACTTAGTGCAATCGATTACAGGACGCAACACCCACCACAATCGATTTAAACAGAATCTTAAAAAACACCCATTGCGTGCATACGGCAGCCGCGTTCCAAAGCGCTTTGTGCGCAATGGCGGCACCCACGCGGCCAGCAGGAATCCCTTTCATCGCGCTGAAATACATATATTTTCCGCAACAATGGCGCACCGGCATCGGAGGCGCCATCTCGCAAGCGCAAAAAACATGCGCCAAAACTTCCGATTCAACCAGTCCGCTCCATCTTTCGCAGCGCAGCAACGAAAACGCTCGACATCGCAACTGTATCGTTACAGATTTGAAGCAATTTGATCCATCCAAAGCAGCATAGCCGCCACCGACTTTTCGTATATAACGCGATGACGTGACAGGGCGACGGCGCGGCGGATGGAACTGAACCGACGCGTTTCGCTGCCGGATGGGCAATCTGGCGGCGGGCGGCAAGAGAGTGGGCGGGTGACGGCAATGGACAACAAGACGAAAAACAGGCCGCAGAGACTGCCGGATGGAGCCCGTCCGACACTGAAGACGATCGCCTTCATGACCGGGCTCGGCATCACTACGGTTTCGCGGGCGTTGAAGGATGCGCCCGATATCGGTGCGGAAACCAAGGAGCGTGTGCGGCTCGTCGCCAAACAGATCGGCTACCAGCCGAACCGCGCCGGCGTGCGCCTGAGAACCGGCAAGACCAATGTCATCAGTCTCGTATTGACGCTGGAAGAAGAGATCATGGGCATCACCAGCCCGATGGTCGTCGGCATCACCGAGATCCTTGCCGGCACGCCCTACCACCTGGTCGTCACCCCCTATAGCGCCGTCAAGGACGCGCTGGCGCCGATCCGCTATATCCTCGACACGGGTGCCGCAGACGGCGTGATCATTTCGCGCACCGAGCCGCACGATCCGCGCGTGGCGCTGCTCACCGAACGCGGACTGCCCTTCGTCACGCACGGCCGCACCGAAATGGGGATCGTTCACCCCTATCACGACTTCGACAACGAGCGTTTCGCCTACGAGGCGGTACGCAAACTGGTGGCGCGCGGCCGGCGGAAGCTGGTGCTGCTCGAGCCGCCGCCGCACCTCACCTTCTATTCACACATGCGCGCCGGTTTCGAGCGTGGGCTTCGCGATTTCCAGGCGGATGCAGTCGGCTTCCACCAGACCAACATTGACCATTCGCTGGTCGAGATCCGCGACGCCTTCGAGCCCCTGATGCGCTCGGCGGACGCGCCCGACGGCATCGTTTCGGGCAGCGGCTCCGGTGCGATCGCTTTGATTGCCGGCCTGGAAATGGCCAAGAAGAAGCTCGGCGAAGACTGCGACATGGTCTCGAAGTCACCGAGCGACTTCCTGCGCTGGCTGCGCCCGGAAGTCATGACCATGTACGAGGACATCCGCGTGGCCGGTCGGGAACTGGCCAAGGCAGTCATCGGCCACATCGACGGCCAGCCGCCAGAAACGCTGCAGAGCCTCAGCCAGCCCGAGTTCCAGCCGCCGATCACGCGTGGCTTGCGCGCCTAGGAACGGCTGAAAACAGCCCTCAAGTCTTGCTTGTGACGCAGAAACCTGCGACAGGCCGGGGCAACAATTGGGCGCGACTGCGCCCCGCTCCTCCCTTCAGGCTACCGCAGACATGATCCGTATCGAAAACATCAGCAAGCAGCTCAGCCACCGCATCCTTTTCATCGAAGCCTCCGCCGCGCTTAACCGCGGTGAAAAGGTCGGCCTCGTCGGCCCGAACGGCGCCGGCAAGTCCTCGCTCTTTCGCATGATCACCGGCGAGGAAATACCGGACGAAGGCCAGGTCGCCGTCGATAAGGGCGTCACCATCGGCTACTTCAACCAGGACGTCGGCGAGATGTCCGGCAACAGCGCTGTTTCCGAAGTGATGAACGGCGCCGGACCGGTGAGCGAAGTCGCCGCCGAGCTGCGCGAGCTCGAAGCCGCCATGGTCGATCCGGATCGCCTCGACGAGATGGACGCGATCATCGAGCGCTACGGCGAGGTGCAGGCACGCTATGAAGAGCTTGACGGCTACGCGCTGGAAGGCCGCGCCCGCGAAGTGCTGGCGGGCCTGAGCTTTTCCCAGGAAATGATGGACGGTGACGTCGGCAAGCTCTCGGGCGGCTGGAAGATGCGCGTGGCGCTTGCCCGCATTCTCCTGATGCGGCCGGACGTGATGCTGCTCGACGAACCGAGCAACCACCTGGATCTCGAAAGCCTGATCTGGCTCGAAGACTTCCTCAAGAACTATGACGGCGCGCTGATGATGACCTCGCACGACCGCGAGTTCATGAACCGCATCATCACCAAGATCATCGAGATCGACGGCGGTCAGCTCAATGCCTACTCGGGCGACTACGGCTTCTACGAGCAGCAGCGCGCTCAGAACGAGAAGCAGCAGCAGGCGCAGTTCGAGCGCCAGCAGGCGATGCTCGCCAAGGAAATCAAGTTCATCGAGCGCTTCAAGGCGCGCGCCTCGCACGCCTCCCAGGTGCAGAGCCGGGTAAAGAAGCTCGAAAAGATCGACCGGGTCGAGCCGCCGAAGCGCCGCCAGACCGTCGCCTTCGAATTCCGCCCGGCGCCGCGTTCCGGCGAAGACGTCATCAACATCAAAGGCGTGCACAAGAAATACGGCAGCCGCAGCATCTATGAAGGTCTCGACTTCATGGTGCGCCGCCGCGAGCGCTGGTGCATCATGGGCATCAATGGTGCCGGCAAGTCGACGCTTCTGAAGCTCGTCGCCGGTTCCACCGAGCCGGACGAAGGCAATGTCGCGCTCGGCGCCAGCGTCAAGATGGGCTACTTCGCCCAGCACGCCATGGACGTGCTCGATGGCGACCGCACGGTGCTGCAGCAGCTCGAAGACACCTTCCCGCAGGCGGGCCAGGCGCCGCTGCGCGCGCTTGCCGGCTGCTTCGGCTTTTCCGGGGACGATGTCGAGAAGAAGTGCCGGGTGCTTTCCGGCGGCGAGAAGGCGCGCCTGGTGATGGCGATCATGCTGTTCGACCCGCCGAATTTGCTTGTTCTCGACGAACCGACCAACCACCTCGACCTCGACACCAAGGAAATGCTGATCAAGGCGCTCGCGGACTACGAAGGCACGATGCTGTTCGTTTCGCACGACCGCCACTTCCTCGCAGCCCTTTCCAACCGTGTGCTGGAGCTGACGCCCGAGGGCATCCATCAGTATGGCGGCGGTTACACGGAATATGTCGAGCGGACCGGCCAGGAAGCGCCGGGTCTTCGCAGCTGAAGCAAAGCAAGCTGGGCGTCGCGCGCCGGCGCCCAGCATTTCGCAGTCACCGCCTTCCTCGGCGGGACCGAGGACCTGCAAGCAGAACCCAAACGCATAACGCGACCCTGCTCTAAATCGGTACTGAAAAAACTAGGTTCTTGTGGCGCTGCCGTGGCAACGCCCACCGATCCTAACTTATCGCGCCGTGAAATCGATGGGACTTTGGTCCGACTCTTGCTGCCAAAGGTCTGAGTGTCATTGCCGCGCCATGCACCGGTCACATATTGCACGGGCTGGGGCGCCATCGCAGCAAACAAAAAAGCTGCCAATCACTTCAGACAGGTGATGTTCGGCATGACATCGAGAATTGCATGGAAAGACAGGCTGACTGACCGCGCGTGGGCCTTCCTGTCCAATCCCTTGACCATCGGCATCTATCTTGCGTTCGCCATGCTTTGCGCCTTCGTCGGCAGCGCAACGACCGGTGTCCCGGCCTATCTGCTTATGGCCATCGGCTTTCTGCTGGTGATCTTTGTCGATCCGCCAATGAGGCTGGGTAGGCTGCGGCAACGGCGCCGCAGCTCGTCACCGGCAAACACGGTTACGCCATTCCCGCGTCGAGCGGATGAGCGCGAAACGATGCGGGGTTCGCAGCGCCCTGGCGAACGCAGCCGAATCCGCGACGACCGCCACGCTTCTCGGCGCTAGCCGCGCCCGCCAGGGGTCTTTAGGACAACTGGCGTCACGCGGTGCACAAGCCTCAGCCCGCAACAATCGGCCCTTTCGGCCGCTTTCCGTCTGACGTACATTCCCATGAACGGACGCATGACGTCCACGGTGCAGCCAAGCCATCCAGCATGAGATGGCGATGAAAGCGCGTGGGCACGATGAAGACGAAACACTACGTGCTGCAAATCTTTCGCGCCGCCTTCACCGACAGGCTGGTGCTGATCATCGTTGTGCTGATGATTGCCTCGCTTTTCACCGTCCTGCCGATCAAGTCCTGTTCCAATCCCACCGCGTCAGGCGGCGGGGGAACCACAGAACGATCTGTACCCGTCTCGATGACAGGCTAGCACCCCGTCCACGCAAAACGAGGCCCAAACGAAAACGGGGCGACCCGAAGGCCGCCCCGCATTGATCTGATTACCCGAACGGTCAGGCGTTGAGGCCGCTGCCCCACGGGCCATGATGGCTGTCGGCACCGTCGACGCGGTCAAAGCCATGGGCGCCGAAGAAGTCGCGCTGCGCCTGGATGACATTGGCCGTGCCGCGGCCGCGGCGGTAGCTGTCGAAGTAGCCGAGTGCGGAAGCGAGTGCCGGAACCGGCAGACCGCCGAGTACTGCGGCCGAGACGACGCGGCGCAGTGCCCCGTCGGTGTCCTTCACCATGGCGGCAAAGGCCGGCGTCACGATCAGGTTGGCGGCGTCAGGCGCCTTGGTGAAGGCGGTGGTGATCTCGTCCAGGAACTGCGAACGGATGATGCAGCCGGCGCGCCAGATCTTGGCGATCGTCGGCATCGGCAGGTTCCAGTTGAACTCCTTGGACGCCGCCGACATCACGGCAAAGCCTTGCGCATAGGCGCCGATCTTGGCGGCAAGCAGCGCGCTTTCGAGATCCTTGATGAAGGCTGCCTTGTCGGCGACCTTGAACTCGCCGACTTGGGGAAGGCCAAGGATCTTTTCGGCCGCTTCGCGCTCGTCCTTCATCGAGGAGATGCTGCGGGCTGCAACCGCCGCCTCGATGCCGGTTGCCGGCACGCCCATGTTCTGCGCCTCGATCACCGACCACTTGCCGGTGCCCTTCTGGCCAGCCTTGTCGAGGATCAGGTCGACGATCGGCTTGCCGGTCAAAGGATCGGCAGCCTTCAGCACCTTCTCGGTGATCTCGATCAGGTAGGAGTTGAGGCGGCCCTTGTTCCAGGTGCCGAAGACTTCGCCAATCTCGCTCGCCGACATCTTCAAGCCGTCGCGCAGGATGCCGTAGATTTCGGCGATCATCTGCATGTCGGCATATTCGATGCCGTTGTGGATGGTCTTGACGAAGTGGCCGGCGCCGTTTTCGCCGAGCCAGGCGACGCAAGGCACGTTGTCATACTTGGCGGCGATCGAGGTCAGCACGGTCTCGACGCGCTTCCAGGACTCTTCCTTGCCGCCGACCATGATCGACGGACCGTGGCGCGCACCTTCCTCACCGCCGGAAACACCCATGCCGATGAAGGTAAGACCCGAATCCTTCAGCGCCTCGAAGCGGCGCATCGTGTCGCGGAAGTTGGCGTTGCCGGCATCGATCATGATGTCGCCCTTGGCGAGATACGGCTTCAGGATTTCCATCTGCTGGTCGACCGGCTCACCGGCCTTGATCATGATGATGATCGGGCGCGGCGGGCGGATGGCGGCGACAAACTCTTCAATGGTGTCGCAGGGCACGATCTGGCCCTGGAGGTCGCCGGCCTCCGCGTAGAATTTGTGCGTCGCTTCGACGGTGCGGTTGAACACCGCGATCTTGTTGCCTTTTTCAGCGATGTTGAGCGCCAGGTTCGAGCCCATGACGCCGAGACCGATTAGGCCGATTTCCGCCTGTGACACGTGATTGCCTCCATTGGACAGAAGTGCCGGGCGCGATCGGGATAAACGCGTCTGTGCCGGCCCTTCGAATTGAACTTCGCCCCCTCGCGCGGGGCTCTGTCGAAGGCCCAGGCGCGAGAAGCGACGGCGGAGGTTGTTTTGGCATTCAAATCGATTAAGGACAAGTGATTACTGACGAAATCACTTCTTTTCAGGCTTGCCATCGCCATCGTCGAGCACCCGCCAGGAGGCGCCTTCGAGGTCTTCGTATTGGCCGCTCTTCAGTGCCCAAAGGAAGGCGGCGAGGCCAATCCCACCGAGAAACAGCGCTATGGGAATGAGATAGATCAGCGTGTTCATGAGGCGCTCCCGACCGGCCGCAGCGTGACAGGTGCCTTCTGTTCGGCGACCTCCGTGACATTGCCGGTCGCCGCGCGCAGGCGCAAGGCGTTGGCAACGACGATCACCGACGAGGTCGACATGGCGACGGCCGCGATCAGCGGCGTGGCATAGCCGAGGATCGCGATCGGGACGGCGATGACGTTGTAGCCGATCGCCAGGGCAAAGTTCTGGCGGATCAGCCGCCCGGCCCGGCGCGACGTATCGATCGCCATCGGCACGGCGTTCAGCCCCTGGTGCAGGAAGACGAAGTCTGCCGCCTGGCGGCCAACATCGGCGGCCGTTGCCGGCGCCATCGAGACGTGCGCGGCGCGCAGCGCCGGCGCGTCGTTGATGCCGTCGCCGACCATCAGCACCCGGTGACCGCCCTCAGCGGCGGCCGCACATTCATCGACCTTGCCGCGCGGCGTCAGTTCCGCCTTGAAGCGCTCGATGCCGGCCCGCTTGGCGAGGGCGGAGACGACCGGCGCCCGGTCGCCCGAAAGAATGCCCGTCGAAAGACCGAGCCGTCCAAGTTCCTCGATGCTCTCGCGGGCGAACGGCCTGAGCCGGTCCTCGAAGCGGAAGCAGGCGAGTTCGCGGCCATCGAGCGACAGGATCACTTCCGACTGGCCGGTCGCCTCGCCGGCATCGCCGCAGGCAAAGGCGCGGCTGCCAAGCCGGTAGAGACCGGCTTGCGTCTGAGCTTCAATGCCGGCACCGGGGATTTCGCGGATGTCGCCATTGACGACGGGCGCGATCGCCGCCGCATCATGAATGGCCATCGCCAGCGGATGGCGCGAATGCACGGCGAGCCCCGCCGCCGTCGCGAGGATCGATGGCTGAATGTCCCCGCCATTGACGAGCCGCGGCTCGCCAACCGTGAGTGTTCCGGTCTTGTCGAGCAGCACCGTATCGATCTCGGCAAGCCGCTCCATCGCCGAGCCGTCCTTGACCATGACGCCGTTCTGGAAGAGCCGTCCGGCGGCAATCACCTGCACGACAGGTACCGCAAGCCCGAGTGCGCAGGGGCAGGTGATGATCAGCACCGCGACGGCGACCAGCATCGCATGATGGAAATCGCCGTTGACGAACATCCAGCCGATGAAGCTGACCAGAGCCAGCAAATGCACCGCCGGCGAATAATATTGTGCCGCGCGGTCGGCGATGCGGCGGTAGCGCGCCCTGCCCCCTTCGGCGGCTTCCATCAGCCCCATGATCTCGGCAAGCAGCGAGTCGCGTGCCGCCGCCATCGCCTCGATCGTCAGCGGTCCGGTGAGGTTGAGCGTACCCGCCTCGACGGCGTCGCCGACCTTGACCGGCGCCGGCGCGCTCTCCCCATTGACGATCGAGCGATCGAGATCGCTGGTGCCCATGAGGATGCGGCCATCAACGGGGATGCGCTCGCCGGCAGCGATCGCCAGTTTCTCGCCTGGCTTGATCTCGTCGACAGGGCGATACTCGCGTCCGCCGTCAGCATCCACCACCATGGCGCCGCGCGGCGAAAGCCTCGCCAGGCTGCTGATCGCCGAGCGGGCGCGCCCGCGCATCATGTGGTCGAGCGTGCGGCCGATCAGCAGGAAGAAGAGCAGCATCACCGTGCCGTCGAACCAGGCATGGGTGCCGTGAGTGATCGTCTCGTAGAGCGAGATCGAATAGGAGAGCGTTATCGCCAGCGCAATCGGCACGTCCATGTTGGTACGGCCGTGCTTCAGCGCGTTCCAGGCGGACGCATAGAAGAAGCGTCCGGCATAGATCAGCGTCGGGGCGGCAATCAGCGCCGAGATCCAGTGAAAGAGATCGCGGGTCGCCGCCTCCGCCCCCGACCACACCGAGACCGAAAGCAGCATGATGTTGGCCGAGGCAAAACCCGAGACGGCAACGGCGCGCACGAGCTTCTTCAGCGTCTGATCGCCGTCTTCCTCGCCCGGCGCGAAAAGATGGGTCTCGTAGCCGCGCGAACGGATGGCCCGCGCCAGTTCCCGCGGATCGGTACGGGCGCCATTTACCTCTTCCTTCCAGATGATCGACACGCGCCGGGACGAAAGGTTCACGCGCGCCCGGTCAACCTCCGGCCGTGTCTTCAAAGCGCCCTCGAGCGTAGTAATGCAGGCGCCGCAATGCACGCCGGGCACGCTCAAATCCGTCTGGCGCAGGCCGCCGCCGAGCGACCGGCTCATCAACCACAGCTCTTCCGTTGTCGGCAGTCCCTGCCCGGCCCTGTCGACCTCCAGAGCCATTTCGGTTCCGGGAGCACAGCAGCTCATTTCGCAGCTCCCGGCACCATGAAGCGGATGGCCTGGCGGTAGACGACGGTCTCGCCGGAGGTTGCGGTGATATCGGCGATCCACTGGCCGCGCTTCAGCGCGGTTGCGGCAACGAAGACGCCCTCGCCCTGATGCGCCATCTCGACCGTGACGTCCTCATGCTCCTCGACCGGGCGTTTCAGCACAGCCACCACCTTGTCGGCAGTCATCTCCGGGTTGCCCCGGCGCGTCAACGTGTAGCGCAGCGCCTCGTTTTCGACGCTGAGCTTGCCGTCGAGGCCATCGGCGACAAAGGCCTTCGCTTCCTTCACCTTGCCGTTGAACTGCTGGCTCGCGACATAGGTGTTTTGCACCACCAATCCGCTCCAGCTATGGCTGGCGTTCCAGGCCATGATCAGATTGACGGTGATGATCGTGCCGAAGAACAGCACCATGACGCCGAGCATGTGCCAGCCGGTGAAGGGCCGCGGTGCCTTTGCCTGTTTTGCCCCTGCCTGGTTTATCGTCATTTTGCGGCTCCCGGGCTGTTGAAGTTGGCCTTGTAGACATCGCGCTCATGGCTCGACGGATCCTCGACGATCAGGCTGAAACCGTCGTCCGCCTCGCCGAGCTTGTCCTTTGGCAGCGTCACGAACACCTTGACTGCCGTCACCTTGTCCGGATCGACGCCGAGGGCGAAGGTCCGGCCGTCGCCCGCCGCCTGGCCGGCGATGCGCATGGTCGCAGAGGGCATCCCGTCGATTGCGAGCGTGATCGTGCGTTGTTCGGGGATCATGTTCAAGAGCTTGACCATGTAGCCGTTGCGCACCGAACCATCGGATTCGACGACGAACTGCGGGTTGCGGTCGTGCAGCACGTTGAGTTCCAGCCGGTCGCGCGACAGGAGCGCATAGAGCAGACCGATACCGACCAGCGTCCAGACGCCGAGATAGACGAGCACACGGGGCCGGAAGACGATCTTCCAGTTGAAGTGGCGAACCTTGTCCGAAAATGCGCCGTCGGCGTTGCGCACCCGACCCGGATCGATCGCCGCCGTACCGCCATTGGTGGCCAGCGCCATGTTGGCGGCATAGTCGTTGAGCGTCGCATAGGAAATCAGCCCGCGTTCACGGCCGAGCTTGTCCATGACACCGTCGCAGGCATCGATGCAGAGCGCGCAGGTGATGCATTCGAGTTGCTGGCCGTCGCGAATGTCGATGCCCATCGGACAGACGACGACGCAGGCGTTGCAATCGACGCAATCGCCGACGGCCTCCCCGGCAGCGACGGCCTTTTTCTGGTGGCGCGAGCGCGGCTCGCCGCGCCAGTCGTTATAGGTCACGACCAGCGAGTTTTCGTCGAGCATTGCCGCCTGGATGCGCGGCCACGGGCACATATAGGTGCAGACCTGCTCGCGCATCAGTCCACCGAAGACATAGGTCGTCGCCGTGAGAATCGCGACGGTCATGTAGGCGACCATGGGCGCTTCCAGCGAAACGAAGCTTTTCAAAAGCGTCGGCGCATCGGCGAAATAAAAGATCCAGGCGCCGCCCGTGGCGATGCCGATCATGATCCAGATCGAGTGCTTCGACACCCGCTTGACGATCTTGTCGAACGTCCAGGGACCGGCATCGAGCTTCATGCGGGCATTGCGGTCGCCTTCGATATAGCGTTCGACCACCAGGAAGAGATCGACCCATACCGTCTGCGGACAGGTATAGCCGCACCAGGCGCGGCCGACGGCAGACGTCACCAGGAACAGGCCGAAGCCGGCCATGACGAGCAGGCCTGCGACGAAGAAGAACTCCTGCGGCCAGATCTCGATGAAGAAGAAATAGAAGCGCCGGGCGGCGATATCGACGAGCACAGCCTGGTCCGGCGCATGCTCGCCACGGTCCCAGCGGATCCAGGGCGTCAGGTAGTAGATGCCGAGGGTCACCAGCATCACCAGCCACTTGAAGCGGCGGAAGCTGCCTTCGGCACGCTTCGGGAAGATCTTCTTGCGCTTTTCGTAGAGCGGCTTGCGCACATGCGCCGCATTGACCGGTTCGGCCTCGTGACGTTCGACGGAGGCTGGATTTGCGGCGGATTGTGGGCTCATTTGTGGGAAATCCCCGGATATGTCATGTATTGCACCACGTTTTGCCTGATTTGGCGGCCGAAAACGTTGATCTGTGTCAAGTTTGCGGGCTAAAGCGCCAGCATGCGGCGAAAGGTCCAGGCGCTCGAAAGAGATGCCAGGCTCAAAAGTAGTAAACGGCCTTTCCCATTCGATCCGCACCGCGGTTCGCCACATCACCACACCTTGCAATACCAATGAGGAACCGCATGGACACGATCATCGGCTTTCTGAACACGATCTTTTGGGGCTACGTGCTGATCTACGGCCTGCTCGCCGTCGGCATCTACTTCACCCTGCGGCTCGGCTTTCCACAGATCGTGCATTTCGGCGAGATGTTCCGGGTCTTAAGCAGCGGCGGCTCGAAGGATGCGGCCGGTATCAGCCCGTTCCAGGCGCTGACCGTCAGCCTCGCCTCGCGCGTCGGCACCGGCAACCTCGCCGGCGTTGCCGTTGCGCTCTATCTCGGTGGTCCCGGTGCCACCTTCTGGATGTGGATGGTGGCGCTCGTCGGCATGGCGACGGCCTATGCGGAAAGCGCGCTGGCGCAGCTCTACAAGGTGCGCAACGAAAACGGTCAATATCGCGGCGGTCCCGCCTTCTACATCGCCCGCGGCCTCAACGCGCCCTGGGCGGCGACGATCTTCTCCGTCTGCCTGATCCTCTCCTTCGGCCTCGTCTTCAACGCCGTGCAGGCCAATTCCATCGCGGACGCCGTCCAGGGTGCGTTCGGTGTGCCCAAGATCGCCGTCGGTATCGCGGTTGCGACCATCTCCGGCATCGTCATCTTCGGCGGCATCCGCCAGATCGCCCGCGTCGCCGAAATCGTCGTGCCCTTCATGGCGATCGCCTATCTCCTGACCGCGATCTACGTGCTCGTCGTCAACGCGTCGATCGTGCCGAGCGTGCTGTGGACGATCATCTCCAGCGCCTTTGGCCTGCAGGAAGCGGCAGGCGGTGTCGCCGGCGGCGTCACGGCTGCGATGATGAACGGCGTCAAGCGTGGCTTGTTTTCCAACGAAGCCGGGATGGGCTCGGCCCCGAACATCGCGGCCGTCGCCACGCCCGTGCCGCATCACCCGGCATCGCAAGGCTTTGTGCAGTCGCTCGGCGTCTTCATCGATACGATCCTGATCTGCACCGCGACCTCGGTCATGATCCTGCTGTCGGGCACCTTGGAACCCGGTTCCGGCGTCACCGGAACGCAGCTGACGCAAGCGGCCATGAACGTGCATATCGGCTGGGGCGGCAGCTACTTCATCGCCGTCGCGATCTTCTTCTTCGCCTTCACCTCGATCATCGGCAACTATTCCTATGCGGAGAATGCGCTCACCTATCTCGGCGGCGCCAATCGCGTCGGCGTTCTGGTCATGCGCTGCGCCGTGCTCGTCATGGTCGTCTGGGGCGCGTCCGAAAGCATCACCACCGTGTTCGACGCGGCAGACGCCTCGATGGGGCTGATGGCAACGATCAACCTCATTGCCATCGTGCTCCTCTCCGGTACCATTGCCAAACTGACGAAGGACTATTTCGCCCAGCGCCGGCAGGGTCTCGACCCGGTGTTCCATGCGGCCGACTATCCGGAGCTGCAGGGCCAGATCGACGGCGAGATCTGGTCGCGCCAAGAGGCGGCCGGCACGGTCCGAAGCGTGGAGGACAAGGCATGGACGGCGCCCACGGGCCGCTGAGACAGACGGAGCCGGCTCCGGCAGAGCCGACACTGGCCAAGCGGCGCGGTATCTATCGAGAGTATGCCGCGCCCGGCGCACTCGTCGGCCATGTCGAATGCCTCTGGCGCCACCAATTGCCGGAGGGGACGGCCGCACCCATCGCGGTCGTGCCCGACGGCTGTGTCGATATCCTCTGGTCCAGGCACGGCCTGGCGGTTGCCGGGCCTGACCGGGTGGCCGCTTTCCCCGTCTTCGCGCCGGGCACCGACATCATCGGCCTGCGCTTCCGCCCGGGCATCGCGGCATCCTTCCTGCACACATCGCTTTCGCAGATCATCGGCGCGGTCGTTCCGCTCGACGCCTTCTGGGGTCCAGCCGCGCGCAAACTCGAAACCAGGATTGAGGACGCGCCCGATGCGGTCCACCGCGCCGAGATGCTCACGGAAGCGGTGCTTGAGCGCCTGCCGGCCGTCTCGCCGCCATCAGGCGATATCGCCGCCACCCTCGCCCATCTGCGGCAGAGCCATGGCTCGTCCGACAACAACCCCATCCGCGCCCTCGCTACCATCACCGGCACCAGTGAAAGGACGCTGAGGCGCCGCTGCCACGAGCATTTCGGCTACGGCGCCAAGACGCTCGACCGCATCCTGCGCCTGCAGCGCTTCCTCGGGGCTTGCCAAAGGGACCCCTCCGCCACGCTCGGCCTGCTTGCGCTCGATGCCGGCTATGCCGACCAGGCGCATCTGTCGCGCGAGGCCAGGCAGCTGACCTCGCTCTCACCCGCCGAAATCCGCCGCCAGCTCGTCGGTGACCGGCGGGCGGCCTGACTGGCCGTTTCGTTCAAGACCGGTCGGGCGACCCGTGCTACTCCGTCATGCAGGAGAACAAAGCATGTCAACACTTGAAGCAAAGATCGTTCACACCACCATCGACCGCGACTGGCGCGACGTCTATGCCTTCATGGCAAAGCCCGAGAACATGCCGCGCTGGGCGTCCGGCCTGTCGTCGGGCTTGACCCGCGAGGGTGATCACTGGCTGGCGCCGGGTCCGCTCGGTAATGCCCGCGTGCGCTTTGCGCCTGACAACGCCTTCGGCGTCACCGATCATCTCGTCACGCTGGAAGACGGCACAGAGGTCCACAATGCGCTGCGCGTCGTGCCGAACGGCGACGGCGCGGAGGTGATGTTCACGCTGCTGCGGCAGCCGGGCATGAGCGCCGAACAATTTGCCGGCGATGCCGGCTGGGTGGCGAAGGATCTCGCCACCTTGAAATCGATCATGGAATCCGGAGAAGACAGGTAGAAAAATGGGTAACAAGGGCAACGACAGCCGCATCGACTATGTCGAGTTCAATGTCTCCGACATCGCCGCCACCAAGGCCTTCTACGGCAGCGCCTTCGGCTGGACCTTCACCGACTACGGCCCGGAATATTGCGAATTCCAGGACGGCCGACTGACCGGCGGCTTTACCACCACCGGCCCCGTCGGCAGCGGCGGACCGCTGATCATCCTCTATGCCGACAAGCTCGAGGATATGCTCGCCCGCGTCGAAAAGGCCGGAGGCAGGATCGTCAAGCCGATCTTCACCTTCCCTGGCGGAAGGCGCTTTCATTTCGCCGACCCGGATGGTTACGAACTGGCGGTCTGGTCTGCGCAGTAAGCAGGCCCATGAAGGCGCGGCACTGAAACGACCCTTAGACACTGGCGAACGGCCGCTCCCCTCTCGTCCCTCATCTCTGTGCTCGTCACAGAGATCAAGCGGCCGTGCGTCTGCAGGGCAGAGATGCCAAATAAAAATGCCGGCACCCGCCCTTCTCGCGCCGCCGACGCGGCGCGACCGGATTTCTGTGACGAGCACAGAAATGAGGGAGATGTTGGTGAGGCCGTCACATTGGCTGACCAGCAGCTAGTCGGTCCATTGCAACCGCACCGATTCCCTGTGGACACGCGCTCCCGCTTTACGCCGGTTTAATCTCTACACGTCAGAATTGCGCGCGACGAACACGAGGGCGCGCAAGAGCATGGCCGACACGCATGATTTTCTGAAGAACTCGGTCATCATCGGCGCCCATCCCGATGACGAGTTGCTGTGGTTCACCTCGATCCTCCGAAAAGTCGACGAGGTGATCATCCTTTACCGCGATATCTGGTCGGAGCCGCAGATGGGCGACGCACGCGCCGCTGCGATCAAGGCCTACCCCCGCGGCAACGTGCGCTTTCTGGAAATGGAAGAAACCGGCTCCTTCGATTGCGCCGACTGGACGAACCCGAAGCCCGGTCCCTTCGGAATGGAGTTCGGCACCGAAGGCACACGCCGCGAAGCCAAGCGCATCGTCAAGAAATCGCTGTCGCAGATCATGCCCGGCAGCTTCCGCCACTCCACCCGGCCGATCGCCCAGGCTTACCGGGACAATTACGAAACGCTCTATCGCACGCTGCTGCCGCTCCTGAAGCCCGACATGAACGTCTTCAGCCACAATCCCTGGGGCGAATACGGCCATGAGGATCACGTCCAGGTCTTCCGGGTGCTGGACCGGCTGCGCGACGAGATCGGCTTCAAGCTCTGGATGTCGAACTATTGCACCGAGCGCTCCATGCCGCTCGCCATGCAGTATTTCAGCCGCAGGCCGCAAGACTATATCCGTCTGCCCGCCGACAAGGGCTTCGCCGAGCAGGTGGCAAACATTTATCGCCAGCACGGCTGCTGGACCTGGCGCGACGACTGGATCTGGTTCGACGACGAATGCTTCATGGAAGCGCCGTCGAGCAAGCCGGAAAGCGGCGGTTTTCACCTCCTGCCGATGAACCTTTTCAACTTCGGCACGGTCGTGAGAAAGCCGGTCAACACCTCGCTGCTGCTCGGCACGGCGCTATCGAGCGTCGTGGTCGGCGCCACCATCGCCGCAGCCCTCGAATAAGAAGGCCCGGCGCCTGCTGCTTCGGGCGTCGCCGTCAGGCAAGCGCCGGTTCGGCGAAGTAAACCACCATCCGCAGATGCCGGTGCTCGTCCACAACCAACGTCTCGTGGCGGAAACGCAGGCGCCCGCTCCCGGCATCGATCAGGGACCCGATCCCGCGACGGACCTCGTCAATGCCAGGCGCTGCCCACCAGCGCCTGAAATCGGCCGACAGGTCCTTCAGGCTTTCGACCAGGGCCAGCATCGACGGATCATCCGGCGCCACGGCAAAATCGTATCGGAACTGGGCAAGCAGCTTCGGCGCGTCCTCGCGCCAGGCGGGCATGCGCCTCCGTATCTCGGGATCGGCAAACACCATTTGCAGGATATTGCCAAGCTCCGGCTGCCGGGCGCTAAAGCCGAACAGAGCGTCTGCCGCAGCGTTCCAGGCAACGACATCCCAGCGCAGGTTGATCACATGGGCCGGCCGGACCGTGAGCTCGTCCAGCAACGTCTGGATCAGCGGCGAAACGGTGACGCGATGATGTGCCTCCGGCGGTGGCGGCCGCTTGTGGGCAAGCAGGAACAGATGGCTGCATTCGGCGTCGTCGAGCTTCAGCGCTCGCGCCACATTCAGCAGGAACGCCTCCGACACTTTGATGTCGCGCCCTTGCTCGAACCACGTGTACCAGGTGAGCCCGACACCGGCGAGCGCTGCCACCTCCTCCCGCCTGAGGCCCGGGGTGCGCCGCCGCCCGGTGAAGGCAAGGCCGGCATCGGCCGGCGTCAGCTTCGCCCTGTGTCTCGTCAAAAACTCCGACAGCTCGTTCTTGCTTCGCTCAAGACTTCGTTCGTTCACGCTATTGCTCTCAGTAATAGGATAACTACTTAAATTGTAACAGGATGACTGTGCCCTGAAGATGTGGTCTCCGCAACCAGCCCAAGCGAAGACGGAGGCCACTTTTGACAATTCTCAGCGACCGACCATCCCACCTCACCGACCATGCCGATCCGGGTGAAACGCGCGCGGGCCTGCGAGAATGGGCCGGGCTCGCCCTGCTCGCGCTCCCCACCATCCTGCTCGGGCTCGACCTGACGCTGCTGCATCTCGCTTTGCCGGCGCTCGCGGCGGATCTGAAGCCCACCAGCACCCAGGCGCTCTGGATCGTCGACGCCTACGGCTTCATGATCGCGGGCTTTCTGATCATGATGGGAACGCTCGGCGATCGCATCGGTCGCCGCAAGCTCCTGATGCTGGGCGCGGCCGCCTTCGGCGTCGCCTCGGTGCTTTCGGCCTATTCCACCAGCGCCACCATGCTGATCAGTGCACGCGCGGCACTCGGCGTTGCCGGCGCAACGCTGATGCCGCCGACCCTGGCGCTGATCAGCAACATGTTCCTGAACCCGCACCAGCGCGCGCTTGCGATCGGCGTCTGGGCGACCATGTTCGCGCTCGGCATGGCCGCGGGGCCGATCGTCGGCGGCATCCTGCTCGAACGTTACTGGTGGGGGGCTGCCTTCCTCGTCGCACTGCCGATCGTCGGGCTGCTGCTCATCGTCGCGCCGTTTCTGCTGCCGGAATATCGTGCCCCGCAATCGGACCGCCTGGACATGGCCAGTGTGGCGCTGTCGCTGGCGGGGCTGCTGCCCATCGTCTACGGCATCAAGCAGATCGCCAAGGATGGCCTTGGGCTCGGCGCCACCCTCGGCCTGACCGTCGGCCTCGTCGCCACGCTCCTCTTCATCCGGCGACAACGCCGGCTTCGAAGCCCGCTGATCGACCTCGAGCTCTTCTCCGACCGCGCCTTCCGCACCGCGCTGTTGATCCTCCTGATCGGCCTGACGGCTGTCGGCGGCACGATGCTGCTCATCACCCAGTATCTGCAGCTTGTCGTCGGGCTTTCTCCGCTGTCGGCGGGCCTGAGAATGGGCCCCTCGGCGCTCGCCATGCTTTTGGCCGGCATCACCGCACCGCTCATCGCCAGGCGCTTCGGCCCCGGCCCCGTGATCGCAGCGGCGCTGGCGCTCTCCGTGGTCGGCTACCTCCTGCTCGCCCAGCTCGGCCATACGCCATACGGGGTCGGGCTGGTAACCGCCGCATTTGCGCTCGTCTATCTCGGCCTTGGAACCATTGCCGCGCTTGGCACCGATCTCGTCGTCAGCGCAGCGCCCGCCGAAAAGGCCGGAACGGCCTCGGCCCTCTCCGAAGTGGTGCAGGAACTCGGCCTTGCCGTCGGCATCGCCACGCTCGGCAGCCTGACCACCGCCGTCTACCGCATCGAAATGGCCGGCCAGACGCTGATCCCCGGCGAGATCGGCGACAGGCTGTCGGACAGCCTCGCCGGCGCCGTATCCGTCGCGACCGAGCTACCGGCGGGCATGCTGGAGCAAGCCCAGGCCGCCTTCATGACCGGCTTCAACGCAGCCGCCGCCGTTTGCGCCGTCGCCATCGCGATCATGGCGACGCTTGCCGTGGTTTCGTTGCGAAGGCGTGTCGGCGAAAAGGCGAGATCTTGAGAGGACACGTCGGCCAATTCATTGACATCTTCCCTCAATGACGAAACGCTCCAGATGAAAAAGGCCGCGCCATTTGGCGCGGCCTTCTCGACTGGATGGATGAGAGCTGCCCCTCACTGTCCTGCCGGACATCTCTCCCCGCCTGGCGGGGAGAGAAACGCTGGGGCACCCGCCCGGCATCAAGCCTGAAAAGCCTGAGCGGTAGCCCACTCAAGAACGTGATGGGCGGCTCCATCGCCAACCTTACGTTTAACCTGGCGAGGCCAGCGCGGCTTACGCCCTTCTCCCCGCCCGGCGGGGAGAAGGGCCAGCAGGCGAATGAGGGGCGCCACCATCACCTACGGATGAGTGGCAGGTCCGCAAGCCCCTCGTTCCTCTTACTCGCCGCCACCCAGCGAATGCACGAAGATGGCGAGCTGCTTGACGGTGGTGTCGCCGAGGCGTGGTAGCCAGGCGGGCATGACGCCGTGCTTGGGCGCCTTCATCTGGGCGACGATCGCCTGTTCGCTCGAGCCGTTGAGCCACAGCGCATCGGCAAGGTTGGGCGCGCCGAACTCGCGGTTGCCCTTGGCGTCGGCACCGTGGCAGGAGGCGCAGTTTGCCTCAAACAGCGCCTTGCCCGGCTCTACCATGGAGGCATCCGACGGCGTGCCGGTGAGGCTGACGACATAGGCCGCCGTCTGCTTGATCTCTTCCGGCTGCAGGATTTCCGCGAAGGACGGCATTTCCGAGACGCGGGTGTCGTCGTCGCCGTTATAGCGGATGCCGTGGGCGATCGTCTGGTAGATCTCTTCGGGCTTCCCACCCCAGAGCCAGTCGTCGTCGTTCAGGTTCGGGAAGCCGGCAGAACCGGCCGCACCCGAGCCGTGGCACTGGGCGCAGTTGACCTTGAAGGCCGAGGCACCGCCGGAAACGGCGAAGTGCTGCAGCTGCGGATCGGCCATGATGTCGGCGAGCGAGCTCGACGCGATCTTCTCGATGTTGCCGGCCTGCGCTGCCTTGGCGCTGGCAAGCTCCGCACTCACCTCGGCGCGGCTCGAATAGCCGAGCACGCCCTTGGTGGCGTCGGTCAGAAGCGGCACGGCCGGATAGACGATCATGTAGCCGACCGCCCAGACGATGGTCGCGTAGAAGGTATAGACCCACCAGCGCGGCATCGGATTGTTAAGCTCGCGGATACCGTCCCATTCGTGGCCGGTGGTCTCGACGCCGCTGATTTCGTCGACGTGTTTGTCCGCCATTCTATTAATCCTCCTTCAGGGGGATGGCTGCGGCATCATCGGCGGCCTTCTTGGCGCCGGGCCGGAAGATGAAGGCGACGACGCCCAGGAAAAAGAGCGTCATGGCAAGGAGCGCCCAGCTATCGGCGAACTGGCGCATGGCCGTGTAGGTTTCCATGGTGCGGTCTCCTTAGCGATAGCCGGTGGTGTCGTCATAGGTGGAGAAGTCGACCAGCGTGCCGAGCATCTGCAGATAAGCGATGAGCGCGTCCATCTCCGTCAGCTTCTGCGGATCGCCGTCGAAGTCGCCGAGCTTGGCCTTCGGATAGCGGCCCTCGACGCCGGACGTGTCGGCGTTCGGATCTGCCTGCGCCTTGATGTCGGCAAGCGCGTTGTCGATCATCTCGTCCGTGTAGGGCACGCCGACCGCCTTGTTGGCCTTGAGGTTCGCGGCGATGTTGTTCACATCGAGCGGCGTCGCCTTGAGGAAGGCGTAGCTCGGCATCACCGATTCCGGCACCACCGAGCGCGGCTCGATCATGTGCTGCACGTGCCACTCGTTGGAGTAGCGGTCGCCGACGCGCGCCAGGTCCGGCCCAGTGCGCTTGGAGCCCCACTGGAACGGATGGTCGTACATGGATTCCGCCGCCAGCGAGTAGTGACCGTAGCGCTCCACTTCGTCGCGGAACGGGCGGATCATCTGGCTGTGACAGACATAGCAGCCTTCACGCACATAGATGTCGCGGCCGGCAAGCTCCAGCGGCGAATAGGGACGCATGCCCTCCACCTTCTCGATGGTGTTTTCGAGGTAGAAGAGCGGCGCGATTTCCACGATGCCGCCGACAGAGACGACGAGCAGCGAGCCGACGAGCAGCAGGGTCGCGTTGCGTTCGAGCGTCGCGTGTTTGTCGAGAATGGACATTCTCTATGCCCTCCTATTCCGCAGCCTTGAGCGCGGGCGTCGCACCGAAGATCGGGGCTTCATCGCGCACGCGGCCGAGGATGGTCATGGTTACGTTGAAGGCCATGAGCAGAGCTCCGGCGAGGAAGAGTGCGCCGCCAAGGGCACGCAGCACGTAGTAGGGAACCATGGCCGCGACCGATTCCGCGAAGGAATAGACGAGGAAGCCCTGGTCGTCGTACTCGCGCCACATCAGGCCCTGCTGGATGCCGGCAACCCACATGACCGCCGCGTAGACGACGATGCCGAGGGTGGCGAGCCAGAAGTGCCAGTTGACCATGCGCACGCTGTAGAGGCGCTCGCGGTTCCACAGCTTCGGAACGAGATAGTAGATCGCGCCGAAGGTGATGAGGCCGTTCCAGCCGAGCGCGCCGGAATGCACGTGGCCGATGGTCCAGTCGGTGTAGTGGCTGAGCGAGTTGACCGTCTTGATCGACATCATCGGACCTTCGAAGGTCGCCATGCCGTAGAAGGCAACGGCCATGACCATCATGCGGATGATCGGGTCGGTACGGATCTTGTCCCAGGCGCCCGAAAGCGTCATCAGGCCGTTGATCATGCCGCCCCAGGAGGGCATCCAGAGCATGACCGAGAACACCATGCCGAGCGTCTGCGCCCAGTCGGGCAGCGCGGTGTAGTGGAGGTGGTGCGGACCCGCCCAGATGTACATGAAGATCAGCGACCAGAAGTGGATGATCGACAGGCGGTAGGAGTAAACAGGGCGATTGGCCTGCTTCGGAATGAAGTAATACATCATGCCGAGGAAGCCGGCCGTCAGGAAGAAGCCGACGGCATTATGCCCGTACCACCATTGCGTCAGCGCATCCTGCACCCCGGCAAAGGCCGAGTAGCTCTTGGAGCCGAGGAAGGAGACCGGAACCGCCAGGTTGTTGACGATGTGCAGCATCGCGATCGTGACGATGAAGGCGAGGTAGAACCAGTTGGCCACATAGATATGCGGCTCCTTGCGCGTCAGCAGCGTGCCGAGAAAGACGGCGAGATAGGCGACCCAGACGATCGTCAGCCACAGGTCCACATACCATTCCGGCTCCGCGTATTCCTTCGACTGGGTGATGCCCAGCAGATAGCCGGTGGCGGCCATGATGATGAAGAGCTGGTAGCCCCAGAACACGAACCAGCCGAGATTGCCGCCGAAGAGGCGGGCACGGCTGGTGCGCTGGACGATGTAGAAGGACGTTGCGATCAGCGCGTTGCCGCCGAAGGCGAAGATGACCGCCGAGGTGTGCAACGGCCGCATGCGGCCGAAGTTGAACCAGGGCTCGATGTTGAGGTCCGGGAAGGCAAGCTGGAGTGCAACCACGACACCGACGAGAAAGCCGACGACGCCCCAAAAGACGGTGGCGATCACGCCGTACTTGACCACCTCGTCAAAATACTCCGACTGGGGTGGCGGCGGTGACGCCCTGCCCGCGGAAGCCGGGCTGAACTCGATGCGGCGCATCAGGAGGATGGTGCCGGCAAGAAGCGTGAAGAACAGCACCCACATATGGGCTTCGAAGTGCCGGTCCTGGGCAAACCCGGCGCCGACAAGCGCCAGGAATGCACCGACCCCGAGCAGGATCATCTCGAATGTGTATTTCATGGTTGGGTCCCCAACTTTATCCGAACGCACGCGACAACACCCCGAAACGAGGGGTGTCACCGCAGCTTGCCCGAAAGTGTCAGAATCGGGGCAGCCCGGCCTTGATTCAGATCAAGGCTTTGTCACCTCGTTTGGATCATCCTCGGCAAACAATAGGGAGCGCCGTGGGAGCTGGCGTCTGAAGCCGATGAAAAAGACTTTTGAAGACGGACGAATCCGCAGCCGGCTGGACCCGGCCCCCCGGCGGGAGTCCGTGGCCGAGCCGTTTGCCTGGCTTGCCCGCGCCCACGAGGAGCAGCTTGCGCTCTGCAATTGCCTGGAGGAAATCGCCGACAGCCTGCCTGCGGAAATCGACCGGCAGAAATGCCTCTATGCCGCAAAGGTGCTGGAGCCGCTGATCCGCGAGATGCACTCGGGCGAAGAAAACCTCGTCTTCTCCTGGATCGAACGCACCTACCGCGGCGATCCGACGCTCGGCGCGACGCTGGAGCGGCTGAAATACGAACATTGCGAGGACGAGTGCTTCGCCGAGGAGCTGACCGAAATGCTGGAGCGCCTCGGCGCTGCCGACCAGACGGTCAATGCCGAGACCGCCGGCTACATGCTGCGCGGCTTCTTCACGAGCCTCAGGCGGCACGTCGGCTTCGAGCAGGAATGTCTGCGCAGCATCACCGCGCCGGTCGGGTGAACCGGCCTTCGCGGCAGGTGGACATGCAAGGCGGCCGTTACCCGGCCGCGCTCCCCTCATGCATTTTCGATTGATACCGCCGGAACCGGCGCCTCAGGCCGCGATCGCGCGGCGGCGGTCGGCATGTTCCTGGATCACTAGAATAGCGCCGATGAGCTTGCCGGTGCTCGACATGCACGGCGTCAGCCGGCAGCGCACGACGACCGTGCGCGCGTCGACCGTCTTGGCGAAGGTGTAGTCCACCACTTCGCCGGCGAAACACCGGTCGAGATAGGATTTCACCCGGAGCTCGAACCGCTGGATGCCGATGAACTCGACGATATGCCGGCCGATCAGGTCCATCGGGCGGCTTTCCAGATGCTCGGCATTGCGCGGATTGGTGTAAAGATAGCGGTAGTCGGGCGTGATCACCGCAAGCCGGTCCGGGAAGCTGTCGAGGATCGCCTCGTTGAGCAATCCTTCGTCCGCCCTGCCCTTGTTCGGCTGCGCCGGCAGGCGCTCCAGTTGCAGGTCGGCGAGGTTCTCCGCACCGGTCGCCGCGAAGTAGCGATTGATCAGCGATTGCAGCAACTGCGAATGGCGCAGCACGCAGGAAATGTCGTCGGCTTCGACGCGCAGAATGTCGATCAGGAACTGAAACTGAAGCCGGGCATCTTCGACGCTCACCGCCTTCTCGTCGTAGACGGATCTCAAGATCGGATCCAATTCGCGATCCAGAATGCTGATCAAATGCTCGTCTGCCGTACGAACGGCATACTGCAGCTGCGAATATTTGAACCAGAACAGCTCAATCAGTGCGTTCAATTCGAAACCCCAATTCCCCCACGGCAAAACCGCTTCGATGCACTTACAAAACAGGCGTAGATGCTCAGGACACTGATCTGGTTCTTGACGTTTCCCCCACCACTTCCGCGTAAAACCGCACTGCTCGGGTCATCCAAAGCGCTTGCAGGCATTTTCTCACGCGACAGGCATAAGTTTACACTCATTGCGATAGCGTTCAACAGCAGAAAGAAAAACTTAACGTTTACGCACGTTTTCGAGGGAAGATCGGCGCCGATGCCCCCGCGTACTTGGCAAAACGCAAAGCCCGGCACACGGGGTGCCGGGCTTGCAGGAAGATCAAGCCTGCTTGCGCAAGACGCAATCTGGCTGGGGTCGCGGGCGAAGGAGAATCAGTCTTTCAGGTAGCGCTTGATGTGCCAGCGGTCGTGATACCAGAGCCATTGGCCGGGATACTCCCTCACCCAGCTTTCCACCTTGTCGTTCAGAACCTGCGCCGTAGCGGTCACGTCGACGCTGCCGTCGGCCTTGCGTGGGATGGCGATCGCCGGTTCGATCTCCAGGCGGAAACGGCCACCCGGCAAGCGGATGCAGCGGGCCGGATAGACCTCGCAGTTGAACTGGCGGACGAGCTTGGCGAGCAGCGGGTTGGTCTGCACATCCTGGCCGAAGAACTTGGTCTTTAGACCCTTGCGGAATTTCTGGTCGACGAGAACCCCGACGCCCTGGCCGCGCTCCAGCTGGCGGGCGAGCGCAAAGGACGAGCCCGCATGCGACGGCACGAGCTTGCCCATGCGTTCTGCGCGGAAGTTGAAGACCTTCTCGGCCACGTATGGGTTGTTCGGCGGCCGGAACAGCACCGTCACGTCGAGCCCGAAGGCTGAGCCGGCGACCGGCAGCATTTCGAAATTGCCGCTATGCGCGGTAAAGACGATGAAGGGGCGCGGATTGTCGCGAAGCTCGAGGAACAAGGGAATGCCCGAGACTTCGATGCGCCCGGGCGTCGTGCGCTCCGGGTCGAAATCGAAGAGACGGTCGAGGAACACGTATTCGGCCGCCATGCGGCCCATGTTGCCCCAACTTTCGAGCGCGATCTGCTCGATCTCCGCTTCGCTCTTTTCCGGGAATGCATTGCGCAGGTTCGTCAGCGTCAGCTTCTGACGGCTGGTCTTCGGGCCGATGAACCGCAGGGCGCGATCCATGAAGTTGATCGCGCCGTCAGCGGGAAACATCTTCAGGATCGTCAGAAGCAGAAACACGAACTGCGCAATCAGCCACTGGCGGAAACGATCCGCCGCCAGCACCAGCCGTGTGATCAGCATGCGCACGTCGATCAATCCATCTTCAGGATGATCTTGCCGAAGATCTGGCGCGATTCCATGCGCTCCAGCGCGCGGTCGATCTCGTCGAGGCCGATTTCGGTGTCGATGACCGGATGTACGAGGCCGCGCGCCATCTTCTGCATGGCGTTCGCCATGTTTTCCATGCGGCAGCCGAAGGAGCCGAGCAGCTTCAGCTGCTGCTGGAACAGCATCATCAGGTTCATGTCGGTGGACACGCCCGAGGTCGAGCCGCAGGTGACCAAGCGGCCGCCGCGCTTCATGCAGAGCATCGAGCCCGCCCAGGTGTCCTTGCCGACGTGTTCGAACACGACGTCGACGCCCTTCTTCTTGGTAAGCTTGCGCACCACGCCCTCGAAGCGGTCGGTGCGGTAGTTGATGACGTGATCGGCGCCGAGCGCCTTGGCCTTCTCGATCTTGTCGTCGGAGCCGACGGTGGTGATCACGGTGCAGCCGATCTTCTTGGCAAGCTGGATCGCCGCCGAGCCGATGCCGGAACCGCCAGCATGCACGAGGATGGTTTCGCCGGGCTCAAGCTTGGCGTTGTCGAACAGCATGTGCTCGACGGTACCGAAGGTGACCGGAGCAAGGGCTGCAGCGACCGCGTCGACGCCCGGAGGTGCCGGTACCAGCAGGCGCGCCGGCAGGTTGATCTTTTCCTGCGCGAAGCCGTCGAGGTGGAAGCCGTGAACGCCGCCGACATGTTCGCAGAGGTTGTCGCGGCCTTCCTTGCACGGACGGCAGAGGCCGCAGGTGCGCGCGCCGTAGATCGAGACGAGCTGGCCCGGAAGCACGCTTGAAACACCGGGACCGATGCTGTCGACGACGCCTGCTGCCTCGGCGCCGATGACGAGCGGCATCTTGCGCTTGGCGAATGCCATGCCGCGCCAGCCCCAGACGTCGATATGGTTGAGCGCAACCGCCTTGACGCGCAACGTCACCTCGCCCGGGCCGGGTGCTTCCGGTTCCGGAATGTCGGTGATTTCGAGCTTGCGGTCATCGAGCAGTTGCAGGGCGCGCATGGTTCTTCCTTTAAATGTTCAGATCGACAGGCGGCATATACACGTCTTGTGGGCATGTCGCCATTCTACAGAGAGCGGCGCGTTAGCCCCCTCTGCCCTGCCGGGCATCTCCTCCACAAGGGGGGAGATTGGATGTGGCACCCCTTTGCCCTTCACGAAAAGCACCGAAATCGGGCCTTGTTATTGGAGCGATCGGCCGGCCGCGCGTCGATCTCCCCCTTGTTGGGGGAGATGGCCGGCAGGCCAGAGGGGGGTATTTCGTTTCACCAGGTCCGGCTCAAGCCGGCTCGGCCGTCATCACCAGGCTGGCGTTCTGGCCGCCGAAACCGAAGGAGTTCGACAGCACCGCAGACACCTGCTGGCTGCGTTTCACGTTCGGCACCACGTCGAGCACGATCGCCGGATCGGGGTTCTGGTAGTTGATCGTCGGCGGCAGCGTGCCCGTCAGCATCGTCAGAATCGAGAACACCGCCTCGACCGCGCCGGCGGCCGTCAGGGTGTGGCCGATCATCGACTTGTTCGACGAGACCGGGATCGACGGCAGATGCTCACCGAAGACGGCAGACATCGACAGATATTCCATCTTGTCGTTCTCGGGCGTCGAGGTGCCGTGCGCGTTGATGTAGCCGATGCCGCCTTCGTCGATGCCGGCGTCGGCAAGGGCCGCGCGGATCGTCGCAATCGCCGGGCCGCCGTCGGGCGACGAGCGCGTGCGGTGGAAGAGATCGGCCTTCTCGCCGCAGCCCTTCAGGATGCCGTAGACACGGGCGCCGCGGGCAACGGCAGATTCAAGCGATTCCAGGACCAGGGTCGCAGCGCCTTCGGCGATGACGAAGCCGTCCCGATCCTTTGTGAAGGGCTTGGAGGCCTTCTCCGGCGGATCGTTCTGGGTGGAGAGCGCGGAAAGCAGCGCAAAGCGGATGAGTGCTTCGGCGCTGACCGAACCATCGGTCGCTACCGTCAGCGCACGATCGGTGCGGCCCTGGCGGATCGCCTCGACGCCGAGCTGGATCGCGGTCGCGCCCGAGGCACAGGCCGTCGAGAGCGTCACCGGCAGGCCGCGCGTGCCGAAGCGATCGGCAAGGCGCTCGGAGATCGAGCCGAAGAGCACGGCCTCATGGAACACCGGATCGGCCTTCTGGCGCATCGCGGCGAGGAAACGGTTGTACGCATCGCCCGGCTGTTCGGAAGGCGGCGAGCGGTCGGCAAGCTCGAAGCGCGCGCTCCATTCAGGCTCGATCGGCGGGGCGGCCAGAAACAGCGGACCGTTGAAGTCGCCGGAAAGCCCCGCCTGCGCCAGCGCTTCCAGCGTCGTCTCGCGCGCCATGGCGTAGGAGCGCTCGACGGAGTTGGCCGCCGGCACCTCGATGAAATCGACCATGCCGGAGATGCGGGTGTTGAGACCCTCCGTCGGGAAACGGGTGATCTTGCGGATGCCGGAGACGCCGCCGGTCAGCGCCGACCAGTTGTCCTCGAGCCCCTGGCCGAGCGAGGTGATGACGCCCATGCCAGTGACGGCGACGATCGGACGACCGAGATGATCCTTGTAAGCGTTGCTCATCAATCGTTCCTCTTATTCGGCCGAAAGGACCGCGACGCCTTCGCCGCGTGAATGACCGACGGTGGTCACGACCGCCGACCGGGCAGCCGCCGTCATCGGCTTTTCGAAGCTGCCGTCGAAGGCCGGTACCTTGGCGCCGTGGCCGAGCGTGAGTGCAGCAAGCGCGAGGCCCGCCGGAAACTGCGCCTCGATGCTGTGCCCGACGATGCCGCCATAGGCACGCACCGGCGCGCCGGCCAGATTGGCCTGCAGGAACGCCTTTTCGCTGGCGACGAGATCATGAAAGCCTGACGTGCCGGAAAAGACCACGGTGCCTGCAGGGTCGAGCTTTTCGGCCGGTTTCGCAAGGTCCGCAAGGCGGGCTTCGAGCTTGCCGTCAGCGCGGCTGCCGCGGTCGCTGCCGATCGCGTCGATCGTCGCATAGATACGGGCGCCACGGGCTTCGGCGTACTCGCGTGATTCCAGCACCAGGAAGGCTCCGACCGACCCGGGGATCATGCCGCCGCCGTTGTCGCGGCTGCGCGACCAGATCGGGTGCCAGTCACCGGTCGCCTGGCCCTGGATCGCCTCGATCATCAGCATGATGTCCAGGCGCTCGGCCGAAAACGCGCCGCCGACGAGCGTATGCGTCGACTGGCCGGCCTTGATCCGGGCAAAGGCGGTTTCGATCGCCGAGATGCCGGCCGCTTCCTCGCCCATGAAGGTGCGCGACGAACCGGTGACCTTGTGCACGATCGAGATGTTGCCGGCGAGCAGGTTCGAAAGCTGGGCCAGGAACAGCGTCGGGCGCAGTTCGGTCGTCAGCTTTTCATTGAGGAGCTGTTCGCGGTCGTTGCGCTTCAGCGCCTCGTCGACGATCAGCGAATCGACGTTGATGTCACGCTCGCCGCCGCCGGCAGCGACGATCATGTCCATGCTGCCGCAGGCTTCGAGATTGTCCTTGAGACCGGCGTCATCGAGCGCCAGGCCCGCGGAAAAAACGCCGAGACGCTGCCAGTTTTCCATCTGCCGCTGGTCGCCACGCTTGGCGATCTGCTGCGACCAGTCGATCTCCGGCAGCGGGTGCACCGGATAGGGGCTGAACTTTTCGGTCTCGACGCGCACGGCCGGCGACGTGCCGGCGGTAAGCAGCGCCAGATGCGGCTCGACGCCGACGCCCTGGCTGGTGACGATACCGACGCCGGTAATGACAACGTCGTTTGCAGATTTGCTCATCTTACTTCTCCGAACCGGCTGCCGCCGAAAGCGCCGCCATCAGACCCACTTCTCCAGCCCGCTTGCGCACGATATCGCCGAGCGGAACCTGATCGAACGGCATCGTTCTCAGTTTCAGCTGGGCATCGCAGACCTTCTTGCCGCCAGAGGTGATCTTCGCCTTGGTGACGGCAAAGCCCGAACCTTCATGCTCGAGGAAAGCCTCGATCTCGAGTTCGGCCGAGGGCTCGACGAAGGTCCGCATCTTGGCGCCGTCGACCGACATCAGGAAGGGCATGGCGGCGAAATTGGTGGCGGCGAGCACCAGGAAACCGGAGGCCTGCGCCATGGTCTCGATCAGAAGCACGCCGGGCACCAGCGGGTAGCCTGGGAAATGGCCTTCGAACACCGGGCTCTTCTCCGGCACGACGGACCGCGCCGTCAGCCGGCCAGCCGAAAGATCGACCGTTTCGACACGGTCGATCATCTGGAAGTATTCAAGGAGCATTGAGGCTCACCCTGTTGGTTTCGGGCTCAAGTAAAAACGCCAATGCCGCCTGTCAAGCGCGGGGCGCGACGGGCGGCATTGGAAATCGAGTGGCAAGGCTCGGGCGAAAGCCCGATCAGCCCTTGGCAGCCCGCAGTTCGTCGATCTTGGCGCAGAGGTTCTTCAGAACGAAGTATTCTTCGGTCGAAACCTTGCCTTCGTTGACTTCCTGCGTCCACTGCTCGAGCGGAATCTTGATGCCGAATTCCTTGTCGATCGCAAACACGATGTCGAGGAAGTCCAGGCTGTCGATGCCGAGATCGTCGATCGTGTGGCTTTCCGGCGTAATCGTCTCGCGATCGATCTCGCTCGTTTCCGCGATAATGTCGGCAACCTTGTCGAATGTAGCTGTCACGCGCATACCTCTAATATTTTAAGTCGAGTCTCGGCGATCCTATAGGTAAATGCGCCGCAAAAGCCAATGGCCTTGATGGCAAAGGCTTTCGAATTGGAAAACGGTGTTGCGACAGAGCATGGGGTCAGACGGCCACCGAATGCCGGCCCCGGCCGTTGCCGAGATAGGCGTCGAAGGTGGCTGCAACCGAGCGGGCAAAGGGCCTGCCGCGTTCAGTCAGGCGGAAAACCCCGTTTTCGATCGTCGTCAGCCCATCCACGTCGCGCGCCCGAAACAGCCGTGCCTCCTCGATCACAGCCCCTGCCAGCCCGGGAAACGCTTCCTCAACCTCAGCAAAGGAGAAGGCAAAACGGCACATGACGTCGGCAATCACTTTTGCTCTCAAAGTGTCGTCCGGTGTGAAGCGATAACCGCGGACCGCAGCGAGCCCCGTGTTTTCAACATGGCGCAGATACTCACCGGTCGCCGGCATGTTCTGGACATAACCTTGACGAAACTGGCCGATCGCGGAGGCGCCAAGCCCGACGAGCGTTTCGGCGGCATCGTCGGTATAGCCCTGGAAATTGCGACGGAGACGCCCTTCCCGGCTGGCCCGCGCCAGGCTGTCGTCGGGCTTCGCGAAATGGTCGATGCCGATGGACTCGTAGCCGGCGGCAGCCAGCATTTCGGCCGCGCGGCTCATCTGCGCGAAGCGCTCGACGATGCCGGGCAGGCTTTCGTCCGGGATCATCTTCTGATGCGTCTTCATCCACGGCACATGGGCGTAGCCGAAGAGTGCGACGCGATCGGGGTCGAGCGAAAGCACTGCCTCCATGGTGCGCTCAAGCGACTGGAGGCTCTGATAGGGCAAACCATAGAGCACGTCGCAATTGACCGAATGCACGCCCCTTACCCGTGATGCCTCGATCGCGTCACGCGTCTGCTCGAAGGTCTGGATGCGGTTGATCGCCTTCTGCACGACGGGGTCGAAATCCTGGATGCCGAAGCTCGCCCGCGTCATACCGATCCCCGCCAGCGCATCATGGCGCGCTTCGTCGAGATCGTTCGGATCCATCTCGACGCTGATCTCGCAATCAGCCGCGAAGGTGAAGTGATCGGTAAAGGCGCGTTTCAGCGCGATCAGGTCGTCGGGCCTGACGAGCGTCGGCGAGCCGCCGCCGAAATGCAGGGCCGTTACCTTGGCTTCGCGGCTCACCCGCCCGCCGATCTCTGCAATCTCCCGATGCAGGCCCGTGAGGTAGGTTGCCACCGGATCATACCGCAGCGTCTGCTTGGTATGGCAAGCACAGAACCAACAGAGCCGGTCGCAATAGGGCACGTGAGCATAGAGCGAGATCGCCTCATCCGGACCGATCGCCCCGAGCCAGCTTTGATAGTCAACCGGCCCCACCGCTTCGGAAAAATGCGGCGCGGTCGGGTAGCTGGTGTAGCGTGGCACGGGGTTCGCATGCTTGAGGATTAGCGCGTCGTCCATCAGTCTCTCCGCTGTCATGAAAACGGCTTAGGACGGATCGGCAATGAGGCCTTTGATTTTGATCAAGTCGGCGAATTAACACGTTAAAATTGACAATGCTCAAGCCAGCATGAGACATTGTTTCGCGCTTTCGGAATTAGCACCTGTCAACTCTTGATTTAACGACCCGCATCCTCTTTGGTCATCCAGGGAGCAATGGAATGCAGGTAGAAAGAATTGCAGATCGTGAACGAACATCGCCGCAAGGATATCCATAATTCGGACGTTCCAGCCGTCTGCTCCGCCTGCGAGGCGCGCCATGGCGGCGTTTGCGGTACGCTCTCTCCGGATCAGCTTCTCGACCTCAGCCGTCACTCCACCCGCCGCAGCATCGAGCCCGGCCGCGAGGTCATCGGCCAGGGAGAAACCACCGACAGCTACGCAAATATCATCTCCGGCGTCGTCAAGCTCAGCAAGGTGCTGGCCGACGGCCGCCAGCAGATCGTCGGCCTGCAGTTCGCCCCTGATTTCATGGGCCGGCCCTTCACCCGCGAAAGCGCGCTGACGGCGGAAGCGGCTGTCGACACCGACATCTGTTGCTTCCCGCGCAACGTCATCGAGCGGCTGGTCTCCGAGGCTCCCGGGCTGGAACACCGGCTGCACGAGCAGGCGCTGAAGGAACTGGACGAAGCGCGCGACTGGATGCTCACCCTTGGCCGCAAGACCGCGCAGGAGAAGGTCGCAAGCTTCCTCTACATCATCGCAACTCACATCGACCCGGAAAACGGCACCTCGAACGTGTTCGACCTGCCGCTGTCGCGCGCCGACATCGCCGACTATCTCGGCCTGACCATCGAGACCGTCAGCCGCCAGATCACCAAGCTCCGCAAGGAGAATGTCATCCGCATCGAAAACAGCCGCCACGTCACCGTGCCGAGCCTCGACCGGCTGATGCATGTGGCAGGCATCGACTGACGGTCGCCAGCGGCTCTTAGCTGCCTCATCAAGTGCCCGACAGAATTGCCCTCTCCTCGGGTTTACCCCGAGGAAAGCCAAGCAGTCACGTTGAAGATGGGGACGCGCATTCTACCGTTCACTTCTTACGAAACGGTCGAAGATGAAGCGGAAACGGTGCCTCGGATCCCTTCTCCCCTTCAAAACAGAGAGAAGGTCCCGGCAGGGGGATGAGGGGCTGGCTAGGCAGGCGTCACCGCGTAATTACGATCCGCGTGTTCTTCAGCCCATGTTCCCGCGTCAGCGCAAAAAACTCCGCCGCGTTGTTTGGATGGAGCCGCACGCAGCCGTGCGATGCCGGGCGGCCGAGGCGTTTGATGTCGTAGGTGGCGTGGATGGCGTAGCCGCCGTTGAAGAACACGGCATATGGCATCGGCGCGTCGTCGTATTTGCGTGAACGGTGATTGCGAGAGAGCCATTTGGCGCTCCAGCTGCCGCGTGGCGTCACATAGCCCTTGCGCGCCGTCGACACCTTCCAGCGATACATGACGACGCCGTATTGCCGCACGGTCATCGTCTGCGACGACAGGCTGATATCGGCAATGAGATTGGCGGCGTTCGCGGGTTGAACGGCAAACTGCAGCAGAGCGGCAATCAGCGCAGTCAGAAAGCTTTTGCGCATGCTTCTCTCTCCGGGAAGACGAACACGTACCGGTGGAACCAAACGTTCCAGGAGAATAACTGATAGAATATGATACGATCTTAATACATATGGAAAGCAGAGTCTTAATGCGAAGGTCAACTTCCGCGATCAAATCATTGCGATTGCAAGAACAAACCCGGCCATGACCGTACAGGCGCCATAAAATACAGCAATACCGGCGTCGATGTCTTCGCTTGTTGCAACCGCTCGGCCCGGACCGTTGATCATAGGTTCGCTGACCTTGACGCCGCCATAGATCCGCGGACCGGCAAGCTGCAGATCGAGCGCGCCGGCCATGGCCGCTTCCGGCCAGCCGGAGTTCGGCGAGCGGTGCAGGCCATGGTCGCGAAGGGCCACGGTCAGCGCATCCTTGGCGGCGCTGGCGCCACGATGGATCAGCGCACCGGCTGAGATCAAAAGGATCGAGAGCCTCGCTGCCGGCAGGTTGGCGAGATCGTCGAGTCGGGCCGAGGCCCAGCCGAAGTGCAGATATTTCGGCGACTTGTGGCCGATCATCGAATCGGCGGTGTTCAGCATCTTGTAGGCAAGAAGCCCCGGCAGGCCGGCAACCGCGTACCAGAAGGCCGGCGCCACGACGCCGTCGGAGAAATTCTCGGCAAGGCTTTCGATCGCGGCACGGCAGACCGCCGGCTCGTCGAGCGTCTTTGGATCGCGACCAACGATCATCGACACGGCGGCACGCCCGCCTTCCAGCCCGCCCTGTCGCAAGCCCCCGGCCACGCGACGCACGTGATCGGCGAGGCTCTTCTGTGCCAGGAAGACCGCGACCAGAACCGCCTCGAGCAGAAAGCCGAGCGGTCCGAGGACGGCGAACAGGCGATGCAGCAGATGGCCGAACCAGGCGCTGATGCCAAGCAACAAAAGGATCGCGACGACGCCACGAAATTTGCGCGCGCTATCCTCGAGGTCCTCCCGGTTCAGCCGCGCGTCGAAAAAGCCGATGGCCTTGCCGAAAAACACGACCGGATGCGGCACGCGCGCCCAGAGCCAGTCCGGATCGCCGACAACGCGGTCGATCACCAGCGCCAGCGCGAGAATGAGCAGGATCGTCTCCGACACCTCAGAGCTCCATGCGGGCAAGCGCGTCCGCCAGCCGTCGGTCACCAGCCGCGTCAGGCGCAAGACCGACCCTGAGCCAGGTCGGGGCATAGTCGAACTTGCGCGTGAGAATATGGGCCTCGCAGAGCCGCTCCTGCAGCAGAGCTGCCCTGGGATGCTCGACCAGCACGAATAGCCCCGTGCCGCCGATACGGTTGAGCCCTGCCCCATCGAGAGCCGCATCGAGGCCGGCGCGACGCTCGAGGATGCCCGCCGCGATCGCCTTCGTATCGCCCTGCATCAGCGCTTTCGAGATCGTCAACGCCGGGCCGGAGACAGCCCAGGGACCGAGCCAATCGGCAAAGGATGCAAGCACTGGCTCGGTCGCAACGACGAAGCCGAGGCGCAGGCCCGCAAGGCCGAAGAACTTGCCGAAGGAGCGGAAGACGATGAGGTTGCCTTGCCCTGACGCGTGACCAGCGACACTCAGTTGCGGCTCAAGATCGCCGAAGGCCTCATCGACCAGCAGCAGTCCGCCGCTCGCCTTCTGCCTTGCGGCGATCGCCAGAAGCTCCGCCGGCGCCAAGGCGCGGCCGGTCGGGTTGTTGGGGTTGACGACGATGACAAGCCCATGTTCGGCCGTGAGCGCGTCGGCATCCGCGACGCGATCGACAGCAAAGCCGGCCGCTTCAAGCACGCGGGCATACTCGCCATAGGTCGGCCCGAAAATCGCGACGTGCCTGTTGGCCGGAGCAAGACGTGGCAGGAGCTGGATCACCGACTGGGTGCCCGGCACCGGCAAAGGCAGCACGCCGTTGGTGCGGTAGTAGTCGGCGGCGGCGCTCCGCGCATCATCTACCGTCTGCCGATCCGGCAGCCGGTGCCAGGCGCGCTCAGGGACCGCGGGCAAGGCGACGGGGCATGGATTGATGCCGGTCGACAGATCGAGCCAGTCTTCAGGCCGGCCGCCATAGCGCGCTGCGGCCTCGGTGATGCCGCCACCATGAACGATCGGTGCGCTCATGCAGCACCTGCGACGTCGATCAGATGCATGAAGGAACCGGCGACAGGGCCGCGCCGGAGGCCCGCCTGGCCGAGATCCTCGCCGGCGGCGTCGCTGACCGCAAACAGCCGATCGGCCGCCCCTTCGGCGACGATGGTCGCATAGTGGAATTCGTGCGCCGTCATGGGTCCATCGAAGAAGGCGTTGTCGACAGGCACGACGCGGCGATAGCCGAGGTGCCGCCTGCGCTCGGCAAAACTGGTTACGAGCGGCAGCAGGCCGAGCATGTCGTAGCGTGTGCCATCGGCAGCGACAAGCCCTTCGCCGAGCACCATATAGCCGCCGCACTCGCCGAAGATGCGGGCGCCGCGTTCCGCCGCGGAATGCATGCCGGAACGGAATCGGGCGGCGGCGCTCAGCTGCCCCGCATGCAGCTCCGGATAACCCCCCGGAAGATAGACGGCATCGGCTGCCGCATCCGGCCCCTCGTCGGCGAGCGGCGAGAAGAAGGAAATCTCCGCGCCGCCTTGCCGCCAGCCGTAAAGCAGGTGCTCGTAGCAGAAGGCAAAGGCGATATCGCGCGCGACCGCGATGCGCTGACCGAGCGGCCGCAAACGCTCGGCATCGGCCGCCGCGGGCACCTGCGGGAAAATCGTCGCGATCAGGCGGATGGCGTCGAGATCGCAGGCAGCCTCGACCCGCGCGGCCGCCGCCTCGATGAAGCCCTCAAGCGCTGAGTGTTCGCCCGCCTGCACGAGCCCGAGATGGCGCTCCGGCAGTTGCAATGCGCTGTCCTGCCGGAGCACGCCGAAGACAGGCATGCGCACCTTGCCGAGCGCATCGCGCAGCATCATTTCATGCCGATCGCTGCCGACCTTGTTGAGGATGACGCCAACCACCCGGATATCGTCGCGATGATCCGCATAGCCGCGCACGAGGGCGGCAACCGACTGGGACATGCGGGCGCAATCGACCACCAGAATGACCGCAAGGTTCAGCGTCGCGGCGAGGTCCGCTGGCGTTCCCGAGCCGTCGGCAGCACCGTCATGCAGTCCCATCATCGCCTCGACGATCAATGTGCGCCCGCCGGAGGCCACATGCGACGCATTGGCAAGCAGCAGTTCCGGGCGCATCGCCCAGGGGTCGTAGTTGAAGCAGGGCTCGCCGGTCGCTGCCGCGTGGAAAGCGGGATCGATATAGTCCGGCCCCGCCTTGCCGGGCGCGATCGCCACGCCGCGCCTCTTCAGGGCGCGCATCAGCCCGAGCGTCACCGTCGTCTTGCCGGAGCCGGACGCGGGTGCGGCAATCAGCAATCCGCTCATGCCGGGTTCCTGAGAATGCGATTGGCGAACGGGTCGGCGGCAAGCTTGCGCCCGTCCAGCGCGCCGATCCAGTCGAGCGCTGCGCGCAGCCGCACCACCTCGCCGACGACGACGATCGCCGGCGGCTCCAGCCCTGCCGCCGCAACATCGGCCTCTGCACGCGCAAGCGTCGTTTCCAGCACCGCCTGCTGCGGCGTCGCGGCGTTGCAGACGAAGGCGACCGGTTCGTCCGGCGAGCGGCCGCCGGCAATGAGGTTGGCGGTGATCGCGCCGATATGTTTCATCGCCATGTACATGACGATGACAGGCGAGCCGCTGGCGATGCCCTGCCAGTTGATGCGATCCGGCACCAGGCCGGAGGAATCATGGCCAGTCAGGAAAGTGACCGCGTGGTTGACCTCGCGATGGGTCACGGGAATGCCGGCATAGGCAAGCCCGCCGATACCGGCGGTGATGCCGGGCACGATTCGGAACGGCACCTGGTGTTCGACCAGCGTCAGCGCCTCCTCGCCACCGCGACCGAAGACGAAGGGATCGCCGCCTTTGAGGCGCAGCACCCGGTTGCCGGCGCGCGCGAGTTCGACGAGGCGAAGCGAGATGTCGCGCTGCTTCGGCGACGGCTTGCCGCCACGCTTGCCCGCAAACTCCAGCACGGCGCCCGGCCGCGCGAGCTTCAGGCAATCCTCGTTGACCAGCGCATCATGCACGATCACATCCGCCTGGCGCAGCGCATTGGCCGCATGCAGCGTCAACAGGCCGGGATCGCCGGGGCCGGCGCCGACCAGCCAGACCGAACCTTTTTCGAGCGCCGGCAATCCGGCAAAGAGGTCGTCGATCATGCGTGCTGTCCCACCTGTATTTCGGCGCCACCCAACGGCACGCCTGACGCGCTCTCTAAAGAACCGGATTCCACTTGAGAGAAACCCCGGGCAAAAGATTGATTCAATTCAACAACATAAGAATGCATCAGACAGCCTCCGCCGCCTGGATGCGCTTTTCGGCGCGCAAGGTCGCCGGCCCGGCAAGTGCGGCCGTCGCATGGGCGGAGACGATCTTCTGCACAATCAGCACGGCTTCGCGACCGGCGCCGACGAGCGCTGCACCCTCGGCAACGCCATGACAACCCGTGTAGGCAAAGACGATCTCGGACGGGTTGGCGAGCCGGGAAGCTTCGGCTTCGAGCGTGGCGGCATCGTAGAACGCGGCCGGAACCGCGAAATGCTGAGCGGCCGCCAGGATCGCCGGCTCCTCGGCGCGAGCATCGAGCGAGGCGACCAGCCGCAGATCGCCGGGCGCAACACCGGCATCGGCAAGCGCACGCTCGGCAAGGGCGATCACCTCTTCGGCCGGCGTGCGACGCTCGCAGCCGAGCCCGAGCACCAGCCCGGCTCCTGCTTTCGTCGTCTGTGCAGAGTGTTGGCCCGATGGCATCGGCGGCCGGCTCCCTTCGTTGTTCTCCTTAACGAAGCGCCGGCTGGGACGATCCGTCCCGGCCGATCTGGACAGCACCGGCTGATGGCCCCCTGACTGGGTCGGCCGCACCGGACGCTCTTTCAGTCCGCCAAAGCGGACGCCGTCGCATATCCTTCATTTTTACCGGAGCGCGGAAGGCCGGTCAAACCGGATTGCGCCATCGCCATGTCGCGTTTGAGGAAGATCGTCATCCGCCTACCGTATCGCAAGGACAGCCCTTCTTCGGCACCATGCGGGCGAGAGCGCCTCCATCCAGAAAGACAGCGAGCTGGAACAAGGCTTTGAATCTTTGTCGGTTTTTCAATTTCGACACCTGCATGGACAGCAACACCGCGACAGAAGGCTTTGCAAATCGCGCCGGGCTCTGACACAAGGCGGAAAATCCCGCCTGACAGCTCTCCTCTCGAGTCCCCGCCGTGCAAGATCTCGCCTTCCACCTGCTCGCCTTCCTGTTCGTCGCCGCCTTCATCGCAGGCTTCATCGATTCGATCGCCGGCGGCGGTGGCATGATCACCATTCCGGCCATGCTCATTGCGGGCATCCCGCCCTTGCAGACGCTCGGCACCAACAAGCTGCAGGGATTGTTCGGCTCCGGCTCGGCCACGCTGTCCTATGCCCGGCGCGGCCACGTGAACCTGAAAGAGCAGCTGCCGATGGCGCTGATGTCGGCCGCCGGCGCCGTGCTCGGCGCCCTGCTCGCAACCATCGTTCCCGGCGACGTGCTGAAGGCGATCCTGCCCTTTCTGCTGATCGCCATTGCGCTTTATTTCGGCCTGAAGCCGAACATGGGCGACGTCGACCAGCACAGCCGCGTCACCCCCTTCGTCTTCACGCTGACACTGGTGCCGCTAATCGGCTTTTATGACGGCGTCTTCGGCCCCGGCACCGGCTCGTTCTTCATGCTCGGCTTCGTTACCCTCGCCGGCTTCGGCGTGTTGAAGGCGACGGCGCACACGAAGTTCCTCAACTTTGGCTCCAACGTCGGCGCCTTCGGCGTCTTCCTCTTCTTCGGCGCCGTTCTCTGGAAGGTCGGCCTGTTGATGGGCCTCGGCCAGTTCCTCGGCGCCCAGGTCGGCTCGCGCTATGCCATGGCCAAGGGCGCCAAGATCATCAAGCCGCTGCTCGTCATCGTCTCGATCGCGCTCGCGATCCGGCTGCTCGCAGATCCGACGCATCCCTTGCGGATCTGGCTGGGGCATTGAGGCGCGGCGCGGTCGGCAAATTCTGCGCTGTCCTAACGGCCGCAACCGCGCAGCCTGTGAGGCGTGGCTGGGCCACACCGGCGGGCAAAACCGCAAATGCATGTCCGTTCTGCGATCTTGGATGACCGGTTGACCGGGTCGACATGGCGCAGACATGCTTGCCGATAAACGGCGGCACTCTCATTCCGGCGCTAATGCACGGGCCTTTGCGAGAAGGGTCTCGTCGCCGTCGCCCAAGACCTCCAGCAAGCGTTTCATCTCGGCGCCGAACACTTTCCAGAAATTCGGATCGCCGGCTTTGATCGCTATCGCATTGTCGATCAGGTCGGCGAGCTTGACGGTTTTCGCCGCGGCGGGCGCCGATGCGAGGTGCTGGCGATCCAGTTCCTTGCGCACCTGTCGGTTGCCGTGGAACGGAGTGGATATGTCGGTGAGCCACGCAACCAGTGTTGCGACCTTGGGGCCGAACGCTTCCTTGATCTCCAGCAGCGTCGCGTCGGTATCTTCGACCGTATCGTGAAGCAGCGCTGCGGCGATCATTTCGGGCGTATGGGGCACGCTTCGAACAATCTCCGCCACCGCAATCGGATGAACGATATAGGGCCGACCGTCATACTTACGCTTCTGTTCGCCGTGTGCTCGGGTTGCAAACTGGAGCGCGCTGTTCTCGAGATCGATCATTATTTTGCGTTCAACGCCGGCTTCCATCACCTAAACCCAATCCCAAGCTTTCAGAACGAACCAGGCGACCCGTGATTTCTATCGCGTCAGGCGTCGCTTCGAGCGACGCACGCTTGCCTGCCCGCGCGAAGGTCGCGGGCGGTCAACGCCTGACAGTTATGCCAAGATCAGGCGCACCGGATTTCGACCAGCACGAGCACTGCTCTCCGACCGGACCTGCGCCATAGCTGCATTCGCTCTCCCGCGTCTTGCAAATCCGTGGACGGCGCGCTTCGGCGAGCGCCTTGGCCTTGGCTTCATCCGCAGCCCTTTGCTTGCGCGTCGTTTTAGTTTTCGGTTTCGCCTTCTGGGTGGTCGTCGTTTCTTGAGCTCGTGACGCCCCGCTCTTCACGGTTTGCGCCTGCCCCGCCACACCTGATGACAAGAACAGCAAGACCGATGCGACACCAACCGCAGCTCTGAGAGTATTCTTCAAGGTTCACCCGTATTTAGCCTGTCGACGGTCTAACATGGGTGCGGCCTCCTGCCTATGCAATCGCTCGACGGAAGGAGCAGCCGTCAAGAGACGAATTTTGCCGACCTTCCGACACGGCGGGGGCGACGATGACAGCCTCCAACGCTTGGCAATAAGATCCGGTAACCACGACGAAAGTCGGACAGGTCCGACGCTTGAACCTCTAGTTACTAGAGATTGCAAGGTGATCAGAATGCTTCGCCGGGTAGACGCTCATATGGGCCGCCTACCCGTCGTGCGCTCCTGTCTTGTCAGCTCGCTCCAGAGGTTTCCATGTCCACCACCCTTCCCACCATCCTGATGCTCGTCGTGGGATTGTCCACGCTCGCGCTGGCGATCCTCCGCCGCGTGCAATCCGGCCGCTCGCCGGTCGTGCTAACCTATGGCGACGATGCGGAAGGGTTTGCGGGCAGGCTTTTCCGCCTGATCGTCGCAGCGCTGGTGATCCACCTGCTGGCGGTCGCCATGCTCCCGGCCTCCGTCGATGCTGCCCTCGGCCGGATCCCGGCGCTCGACACGCCCATCCTTCACGCCGTCGGCCTGGCGCTGATGACGCTCGGCGGCGGGCTGACGATGCTGTCGCAATGGGCGATGCGTCATTCCTGGAAGATCGGCATCCCTGAAAAGCAGGACGCGCCGCTTGTGACCTCAGGCCTCTATGCCTTCTCGCGCAACCCGATCTATGTCGGCATGGTGACCGCGCTGATCGGCACGGTGATGGCGGTGCCCAACGTCATCTCGGTGGCGCTGGCGCTCTCCGCCTGGATCTCGATTTCCTACCAGATCCGCATGGAGGAAACCCACCTCGCCAAGGTCTTCGGCGACGCCTACGGTGCCTATTGCAGGCGTGTCCGCCGGTGGGTCTGAAGCAGGGCTCACCCTCAGGCTGCGACGCTTCCAGCGTCTGCCGAACTGCGCGACGTGGCCCGACGGATCAGGAAGGCGCTCGCTCCAATTGCCTTCAATCTGCATGCCGTCCTCCCGCTCGTCACAACCACTGCATGTGTCGGGATTACGGATTGATTGAGGCGAGCATTCAGTGAACAGGCACCAGAGCAGGCGCGCTCAAAACACCGCCAGCAACAGCGCCCCGGCGGCAATGAAGGCGACGCCGAGCCAGTTCATCAGGTTGAGCTTTTCACCGAGGAAGAGCACGCCGAAGATCGCGACCATGACGATCGAGAGCTTGTCGAGCGGCGCCACGCGGGCGGCGTCGCCGAGCTTCAGCGCGCGGAAATAGGCAAGCCAGGAAGCGCCAGTCGCAAGCCCTGACAGCGCCAGGAACAGCCAGGTGCGGCCCGGGATTTCCGATGGCTTCTGCCACTGCCCTGTCGCCGCCACGATGGCGGCGATCACGCAGAGGATGACGACGGTGCGGATCAGCGTTGCGAAGTCGGAGTTGATCTGCGCAACCCCGACCTTGGCAAACACCGCCGTGAGCGCAGCGAAGGCGGCCGAAAGCAGCGCCCAGAACTGCCAGCTCTGGCTCATCAGAACTCCACGCCCTGCTGCGCCTTGATGCCGGAACGGAACGGATGCTTGATCAGCTCCATCTCAGTGACGAGATCGGCGACTTCGATCAGGTCTTCTTTCGCGTTGCGGCCGGTGAGCACCACATGCGTCATGTGCGGCTTTTCTTCCTTCAGGAAGCGCACCACTTCGGCGACGTCGATGTAGTCGTAGCGCAGAGCAATGTTGATCTCGTCGAGCAGCACCATCGAGTTGCGCTCGTCACGGATCAGTTCCTTCGCCTTCTCCCAGGCCTTTTCAGCCATCGCAACATCGCGGGCGCGATCCTGCGTTTCCCAGGTGAAGCCCTCGCCGAGCGTGTAGAACTGGCAGACATCGCCGAAATGCTTCTCGATCAACTCGCGCTCGCCGGTTGCCATCGCACCCTTGATGAACTGCACGACGGCGCAGGGCATGCCGTGGGCGATATGGCGGAAGATCATGCCGAAGCCGGCGGTCGACTTGCCCTTGCCTTTGCCGGTGTTGACGATGATCAGACCCTTCTCGTCGGTCTTCGTCGCCATGATCTTTTCGCGTGCTGCCTTCTTCTTCGCCATCTTCATGGCGTGGCGGGCATCGTCCTTCTCGGCCGGGGCTTCGCCGCCTACTGTCGTCTCGTCGCTCATGATCACTCCCTCAGTTCTCAAGTTCGGGATGGGCAGACGCCCTCGTCCCGCTTCGGTTCCTTTTCGCACTTCACTGAGCAGCGAAACGGAACCAGGTCTTTGTTTCCAAGCAATTCCGGACGGATAACCGCCAGCCCGGAACCGCTCTATTCATTGCCGGCACGAAGCCGGGTTGCTGCCGTGCCGATGCCGGCAAGTTCAAACCGCGCCGAATTCGAGCGCGGCGTCCAGAGATTGCGGTCGATTGCTTCAAGCAGGCGTTCGGCAAGCTCGGCAAAGGCGGCCGGGTTCTTGTCGCGCATGAAGTCAGCCACGCGCTCGTCGACAATGAACGCCTGATAAGCGGCCTCGAAATGATGGTCGCGCACCGCACCCGTGGTCGCGGCAAAGGCGAACATGTAGTCGACCGTGGCAGCGATCTCGAAGGCGCCCTTGTATCCGTGGCGCATGACGCCATCGATCCACTTGGGATTGACGACGCGGGCCCGGACCACGCGGCCGATCTCTTCTTCGAGCGACCGGATCACAGGCTTTTCCGGACGGGAATGGTCGTTGTGGTAGATCGCCGGACGGTGACCGCCGAGCTGTTCGGCGGCAGCGCTCATGCCGCCTTCGAACTGGTAGTAGTCGTCGCTGTCGAGCAGATCGTGCTCGCGGTTGTCCTGGTTCTGCACCACCGCCTCTATCGTGCGCAGGCGCTCCTCGAAAAGATCGCGCTCGGCCTTGCCCTCCTCGCCGGCGCCATAGGCATAGGCGCCCCAGGTAAGATAGGCCTCGGCGAGATCTGCTTTGGTTTCCCAGCCCTTCTCGTCGATCAGCGCCTGCAGGCCGGCGCCATAGGCACCGGGCTTTGCGCCAAAGACGCGGTAGGAGGCGCGACGCGCGGCCTCGGCGGCTTCCACGCCTTCGGCCTCCAGCCGCCGGCTTTCCGCCCGCATGCGTGCGGCGATCATGTTGTCGGCATCGTCTTCCTCCAGCGCGCCGACGGCGCGGATCGCCTTGTCGAAGAGCGCGATCTGGTCCGGGAAGGCATCGCGGAAGAAGCCGGAAATGCGCAAGGTCACGTCGACGCGTGGGCGGCCGAGGACTGCGAGCGGCACGATCTCGTAGCCCATCACCCGGCGAGAGACCATGTCCCAGGTGGGCTTGGCGCCGATCAGCGCCAGGGCCTGGGCGATGTCGTCGCCGCCGGTGCGCATGTTCGCCGTGCCCCAGGCGGTCAGGCCAAAGGAGGACGGCCATTCGCCATGGTCCTGCAGGTAGCGGCGGATCAGAAGCTCGGCCGATTTCTTGCCAAGCTCGTAAGCCGCCGGCGTCGGCACGGCGCGGCTGTCGACCGAGTAGAAATTGCGCCCCGTCGGCAACACATCCGGCCGGCCGCGCGTCGGCGCGCCCGATGGACCGGGGGCGACGAAGCGGCCGCTGAGACCGGTGAGGAAGCCGGTCATCTCGGCGGCACCCGAGTTTGAAATCGACGGCTTCAGGCGCGTTTCGATTTCGCCGAGCACGGCGCGGGTGTTGGCCCAGTGGTCCGGGCAAGCCAGTTCACCCGACACGAGATTTGCGGCAAGCAACTCGATGCGCTCGACCGTATCGCCGGCGGTGCGCCAGGGGGCGTCCGAGAGGTCAGCGAGGATGGACGGTTTCGGGCCTGTCCAGGTGTCGGACATGACGCAGTCGAGCGGGTCGAAGGGTTGGGCGTCGCGTGCGGGGTTGCCCCCCGCCGAGGTGGGAATAGCAAACCCACGCAGCCCCGCATCCGCTGCGATCGCCCGCTGCAGGCTCTGGTCGCCGCCCTCGCCGAGACCTCGGGGCACGCGCGCCAGCGCTACGGTGAGGTCCGTCAACAACCGCCCTTCCGGCGCAACGCCGAAGATGTGCAGGCCGTCGCGGATCTGCATTTCCTTGAGGTCGCAGAGATAGGCGTCGAGCTTTTCCAGCGCCTTGTCGTCGCTGTCGCCCCTGTCGATGCCTGCGTCGCTGTCGAGGCCGATGTCGCGCACGAGATCGAGGATCTGGCGGCTGAGCAGCCTGAGGCGGCGCGGATCACCGCCGGCGGCGTCGTAATATTCGTCGACGAGCGCTTCCAGATCCTTGAGCGGGCCGTAGGATTCGGCGCGCGTCAAGGGCGGGGTCAGGTGGTCGATGATGACGGCGCTGGTGCGGCGCTTGGCCTGCGTACCTTCGCCCGGATCGTTGACGATGAAGGGATAGATGTGCGGCAGCGGCCCGAAGATCGCTTCGGGATAGCAGGTTTCCGACAGCGCCAGCGCCTTGCCCGGCAGCCATTCGAGATTGCCGTGCTTGCCCATGTGGACGATCGCCTGCGCTCCGAACTGCTGGCGCAGGAAGGCGTAGAAGGCGAGATAGCCATGCGGCGGCACGAGGTCCGGGGAATGGTAGCTTTCCTTCGGATCGATGTTGTAGCCGCGCGCCGGTTGGATGCCGACGATCACCTCGCCGAAGCGGGCGAGCGGCAGCGCGAAGGCGCCATCGAGGAAAAAGGGATCGGCCTCCGGCACGCCCCAGCGACCGGCAACTTCATCCTTTATCTGTTTCGGAAGCGAATCGAAGAACGTTTTGTAATCGTTCAGCGAAATACGCTCGCGGATTTCACGGTCATGGCTCGCCGCATTGGTCGGCCCGGCCATCAGAAAGCGGATCAGCGCGTCGCCATCGGCGGGAACCTCACCGACCGCATAGCCTTCCCGCGCCATGGCGCTAAGCACCTCGACGGTACCGGCCGGCGTGTCGAGCCCGACACCGTTGCCGAGGCGACCGTCGCGGTTCGGATAGTTGGCCATGACGATGGCAATACGGCGCTCGGCGGGCTCTGCCCGGCGCAGCTTCGCCCAGTTGACGGCAAGATCAGCGGCAAAGCGCACCCGGCCTTCGAGCGGCTCATGGCCGACGATATTGGCCTCCACCTTGGCGTCATAGATCGACGCCGCCTTGAAGGAGACGGCGCGCGCAAGGATGCGGCCATCGACTTCGGGGAGTGCCACGTTCATGGCGAGGTCGCGCGCCATCAGCCCCTGCGGCGACGTTTCCCATTGCGCCCGCGACGAGCCGGAGAAAATCACCTGCAGCACCGGCGCACCGGTCGATTCCAGCACCGTCGGCTGACGGTCGGCACCGGGCGACGAGACCGCAAAGCCAGTGGCGTTCATCACCACGTCGGGTGCGGCCTCGGAAAAAATCGCCTGCAGCGTGCCGACGGAAACGGCATCCTTGAGGCTTGAGACAAACACCGGCAGTGCCCGCACACCTTCAGCCTCCAGCGCATCGATCAGCGCCTCCACAGGCCGTGTCTCGCCACTCTGCACGAGCGCGCGGTAAAAGCAGATCCCGACCGTCGGGGGTTCGAATCCCTCCCTCGCTACCATCCGTCCCTGAACAAGGGACTGCCATTCGCTGACGCCGATCACACCAGCACCCGGCCACCAGATGCCGGCCTTCAACAGGGGCTTTGCCGGCTGCGGCTTCTCCGCACCTGTGACCAGTGCGGCCGCATAGTCGAGAAACAGCCCGGCATTGTCCGAGCCGCCTTCGGTGAAGTAAGCCCAAAGGCGCTGGCGGTCGTCGGCTGCGACGGTGGAGAAAGGCTCCAGCCCCGGATCCGGCTTGTCGTCACCCGGCAGAACCGCGATCTCGAAACGATGGGTGACGGCAGCCGCATGCAGGGCTTCCAGCAGATAACGGAAATAGCTGGCGCCACCGAGCGGCCGGACGACGATCAGCTTGGCGTGACGCGCCGTGCGCTCGACGTAAGTGTCGACCGACATCGGGTGCATCAGGCTCATCAGGCTGGCGATGCGCAGGCTCAAGCCTCCGTCGCGTCGGCCGTGAGCCGCGGCGATCGAGGAGAGCTCGGTGTCGGCGGCCGATAGGAAAAGGATATCGGCCGGCGTTTGCCCAAGGTCGATCGCCTCGTTGCCGTCGGCGATCGTTCCTTTCTGGGCGAGAAGCAGATGCATTCGTCTTGTCCGTTGGGGCAATTCCGAACGAAAACGCTAAAAGCGTTCTCCATCCGGAACTGCATCATTTCAATGCGTTAGATCATTTCATTCAAAGAACGATCTACACGAGCGCGGTGATCGCGGCGCGCACCGCCGCCTCGTCCATGTCGTGCAGGCCGATGACGACGAGGCGCGTACCGCGCTTTTCGCCAGCGCCCCAGGCGCGGTCGTAATATTGGTCGATGCGGGCGCCGACCGCCTGGATCAGGAGGCGCATCGGCTTGCCGGGCACGTCTGCAAAACCCTTGAGGCGCAGAACGTCGTGCTCCGCGATTACGCCCTTCAGGCGATCGATGAAGGCGGCCGGATCGGCGATCGAACCGAGCTCGACGACGAAGCTGTCGAACTCGTCGTGATCGTGCTCCTCACCTGCCTCGTGCTCCATCTCGTGATGCGACTTGCGGTTGGCGATATCGCTTTCCGTGCCGACACCGAGGCCAAGCAGGATGGCAGCGGCGACTTCGCCGTTTTTCGCCTCGATCATCGTGGGCTTGCGGCTGGTGCGCGAAGACACCTCGTCGCGCACGGCCTTGAGGCCGGAGGCATCGATCAGATCGGTCTTGTTGAGAACGATGAGATCGGCAGCCGTCAGTTGATCCTCGAACAGCTCCTCGATCGGGCTTTCGTGATCGAGATTGTCGTCCTCGACGCGCAGCGCATCGACCTTGTCGTGGTCGTCGGCAAAGCGGCCAGCGGCAACGGCGGCGCTGTCGACCACGGTGACGACGCCATCGACGGTCACTTCGCTGCGGATATCCGGCCAGTTGAAAGCGGCGATCAGCGGCTGCGGCAGGGCAAGGCCCGAGGTTTCGATGATGATGTGGTCAGGACGGTTTTCACGCTCGAGCAGCTTCGTCATGGTCGGGATGAAATCGTCAGCCACGGTGCAGCAGATGCAGCCATTGGTGAGCTCGATGATGTCGTCCTCGGTGCAGGCCTCGGCACCGCAGCCCTTCAAGACATCGCCGTCGACGCCAAGATCGCCGAACTCGTTGATGATCAGCGCGATGCGCTTGCCGTCGGCGTTCTGCAGCAGGTTGCGGATCATCGTCGTCTTGCCGGCGCCGAGGAAGCCGGTGATGACGGTCGCCGGGATCTTGCCCTGGTTGGCTCTCGCAGTGGTCATGGATCAACCCTTCATTTTCAGCGGCAAACCGGCCGCGACAAAGTAAACTTCAGCGGATTTCTCCGCAACGATCTGGTGAAGCCGGCCGGCATGGTCGCGAAACTCGCGGGCCATGCGGTTCTCGGGCACGATGCCGAGGCCGACCTCATTGGAAACAAAGACGAGGCGCGCCCGCGCCTCGGGCAGATACGCAACAAGGGCGGCGAACTCCGCCGTCATGTCGCGCTCTTCCAGCATGAGATTGGTGACCCATAGCGTCAGGCAGTCGATCAGGACCACATGGCTGGGATCATCGATGCGTCTGAGGATGCCGACGAGATCGAGCGGCTCCTCATGCGTCGTCCAGCCCTCGCCGCGGCGCGTCCGGTGATGGTCGATGCGCTCGCGCATTTCGTCGTCCCAGGCGCGGCCCGTGGCGACATAATGCATGGTGAAGCCGGACGCTTCGACGAGCCTCTCGGAAAAGCTGGACTTGCCGGAACGGGCGCCGCCAAGGACCAGCACGGGCCCGGCGCTGAGACTGCTCATCGTGGCTGCCTCAACATTCCCAAATCAGCCGTCGGTGGCAAAAGCCATCGGACGCGCCACGGGCGCGTTCTTGAAAACATCTGCGAGCCAAAACAACCTCCGTGATGGCGTTGGAGACAAAAGTCCCCTCGGGCGGAATGCCCATGCCGGATGGCAGGTCTCCTGGCTCACGGCGTCACGGGCCGAACATCGCCTCGCCCTTAAACGGCAAGGTTCCGATGTCAGGGCCCGAGCGGCCCGCCTCACCTTCCCGGCGTCTTTCCGGTGCCACAGCGAACCTTTGCGCGTCGTCTCCGACGCATGGGCGCTGTGAGGGACATCGTGAAAGGCGGACGATTCGTAGAAGAAGAGGCGTCCAAACCCGGCTGATCACGATGCCACGCCAGTGGCTTTTCCGGCTTGATCCCCGACCTGCCCCGATTGCCCATGCAACCGGCCGACAGCCCGGCACCAATCCCGATGGCGAACCCTGACCGTTCTACAGTCGCGGGGTCGGCTGCGATAAGGATGCCCGATTTGGGTCCATCCGTCACATTCCCAATTATTCCCCCAGATCGCCACGACAAGGGGGAACCATCCAACACCTGATGATTAGGAAGCGGGCAGCCCAAAGTCAATCGACGCATGCGACGCCTCCCCGGCCGAGTTGCGCCACGCGACGATTTGTCGGGCGTCAGGCACGACGGCAGTGTGAACGGAACCGATGTCGAAACCTAGTGCTATGGATAGCAAACTGCTGCTAACACCTGTGCCAAAGTGCCGAGGGCGAATCTCGCCAAAAAAAGTGCCGAGGGCGAATCTCGCCAGAAAGGGAACCTTTCGAGTGGATACCGACCTGCGCCGCGTCGTCCTCATCGTCTCCCTGTTGAACCTTGGCTATTTCGGGGTCGAACTCCTTGTCGCGCTTTCGATCGGCTCGGTGTCCCTCATGGCCGACAGCGTCGACTTCCTCGAAGACGCCTCCGTCAACATGCTGATTTTCTTTGCTCTGGCCTGGACGGCGCGAACCCGCGCGCGGGTCGGCATGGCGATGGCGTTCATTCTACTGGTACCGGCGCTGGCCTTCCTTTGGACGGCCTGGGCGAAGTTCATGGATCCGGTCCCGCCAGAGCCCTTTGCCCTGTCCCTGACCGGACTTGGGGCGCTGGTGGTCAACCTCTTCTGCGCCTATCTGCTCGTCGCCTACCGTCACACGAGCGGCAGCCTCACGCGGGCAGCATTTCTCTCGGCCCGCAACGATGCCTTCGCCAATGTGGCCATCATCGCCGCGGGTCTGGCGACAGCCTATCTGTGGCAGTCGGCCTGGCCGGACCTGATCGTCGGCCTGGGGATTGCCCTGATGAACCTGGATGCCGCGCGGGAAGTCTGGGAAGCCGCAAGCGAGGAGCACGATGTCGCAGCGTAGTTCCGTCGGATAAGCTCGTTGCTCCTGTTGGGCCCGACGTACCGGACCTGCTGGCTGACCGTTGCCGCGTCCCTAGTGCCTGAGCAACTCGTCCAGCCAGCGACGATCGAGCACAGCCTCCAGTTCGTTCGCGACATCGTCGAGCGCCGCATCGACCGATTGGCGGTAGTTGTTGGCGCCGCCTTCGATGCCGAAACTCTTGAGCAGCGCGCCGCGATAGGCGTCGCTGGTGAAGAGCCCATGCAGGTAGGTGCCCATCACGCGGCCATCGGCCGAAAGGGCGCCGTCGGCGCGATTGTCGATGCGCACCGACGGCCGGCCACAGTCCGCACCTTGCGTCTTGCCAAGATGGATTTCGTAGCCTTCGAGCACCACATCATGCTCCAGCGACCAGGCGCGGCTGTTGCGCACCGTCTTTTCCGGCGCCATCTCGGTCTCGACCTCGAGCAGCCCGAGGCCCTCGACCGCACGTTCGCCGCCCTCGATGCCGAGCGGATCGGTGACGCGCCGGCCGAGCATCTGGTAGCCGCCGCAGATGCCGATGACCCGGCCGCCCCGGCGCACATGACGTTCGAGGTCACGGTCCCACCCTTGCGCACGGAAATCGATGAGGTCGCCGATGGTCGATTTCGACCCGGGAATGACGACGAGGCCAGCGTCGACCGGAATGGGACTGCCAGGCCGCACGAAGACGAGATCAATCTCCGGTTCGGCGGCGAGCGGATCGAGGTCGTCGAAATTGGCGATGCGCGACAGTACCGGGACGGCAACCTTCAGCGCCCGCCCCTCGCCGCGCGTCAGCTTCTCCAGCACGACGGAATCTTCCGCCGGCAGGCGTGCCGCCGCCTTCAGCCACGGCACGACGCCGAAGCAGGGCCAGCCGGTGTAGCGGTTGACGGCAGCAATGCCGTCGTCGAACAGCGTGACGTCGCCGCGGAACTTGTTGATGAGATAGCCGGTCACCATGCGCCGGTCTTCCTCGGGCAGGATCGCATGCGTGCCGACCAGCGAGGCGATCACCCCCCCGCGGTCGATGTCGCCGACCAGCACGACCGGCACATTGGCCCGTGTCGCAAAGCCCATATTGGCGATGTCGCCGGGCCTGAGGTTGATTTCGGCCGGCGAGCCGGCGCCTTCGACCACCACGAGATCGGCACCGGCCGATATTTGTTCGAAACTCTCCATGACGGCGCCCAGCAGCTTGGGCTTGAGCGCCTGATATTCCCGCCCCCTGGCCTGCCCGGCGACCTTGCCCTGAACGACGATCTGGCTGCCCACGTCCGACTGCGGCTTCAGGAGCACCGGGTTCATGTGCACCGACGACGGCACGCGCGCGGCCAGCGCCTGCAGCCATTGCGCGCGGCCGATCTCGCCGCCGTCGTCGGAAACGGCGGCGTTGTTCGACATGTTCTGCGGCTTGAACGGCCGGACCTTCAGGCCCTGATTGGCGGCAAGCCGGCAGAGCCCCGCCACCAATACCGATTTTCCGACATCCGAGCCGGTTCCCTGCAACATGATCCTGCGTGTCATGCGGCCATCGGTAACACTGAAACGGGCAGCGGCAAAGGTCTGTTTCGACACGATTTCGCCGCAATTGACAAAGCCCTTTCACGCATTGTTTCGCGCTTTCGCAAGGCTTGTCGAAAATGTCGCGGCCGATAGCCAGAATGCGACATGGCGTGGCGAGTTTGGCATTCAATTTTTTGCAGCGCACACCTATATCAGCGGCATAGCAACACGCCCCGGAGGATAGGCCTCCGGCCTCTCAAGGTTCATGTCCATGCTGTATATTTTCAGCAAGCCCAATTTCGTTCAGATCGCCTGGAACTCGAAGGTTCCGTCCAGCCAGTCGCGCGTACGCAACCTCGTCGTCGACGCGCCCTTCGGCCCGCTCGGCGTCATCCGCACGTCGAACGTCGGCTAACGCCAGCGATCGGGGCGGAAGCCCCTTCGAGCTCTCCTCCCAGAGCCTCCTCCACCGCCCCTTCGGGGCGGTTTTTTTTATGTCCGGCATTGGCCCTGAAATGCGAAGGCCGCATCAACCTCTTCAAGAGGGATGCGGCCGCCAAAAAACGCCTGGTCACTTCGGAAAAACACACCGAAGGTTCGCTCAAAGTCCGGGACGCACAAACCTGATCCGGACCGGCGGCAGTCCCCCGCCGCGAGAAGAACAATTAGCTGGACATCGTTACCGGATGGTTATTGAGGATTTAACCAAAGATGAATTCCGGACTTTTTTGTAAATTTTTCGCGACATGCGCGCCATTTGGCGTGACGCAATCACGACAGGAAACGTCAGGATCTCGACAGGGTTCTGAGGTCCGTGGCGCCCAGCGCCATTTTTTGCGGCAAGAATTGTCGCTATTGCTTAAATTCGGGGTCTCTCACGCACAAAATACGCGCTTCGGCGATGTCGCAGACAGAACGCACGAGACCCCGTCCTTCCCGGTCAACCGATTGAAGAGGTTGATTTCTCAGCGAGAAACCTTAGGCTTGGTTTGCGGTATAAGAGGAGATTGGCTGGCGACAGGGTTCCGCGGCCAGGGCTGAATACGAACTCCCGCACCGTCCGCAGCAAGGGTGAACCTTGGCTTGTTTGATGCCGAACCCCCGGCTGCATCGTTGTTTCGGGTGACGGAGGATGTCGCGTCCGCCGTGGATTCCCGTTTGGATCTTGGCTGCAAAATAAGACTGGGAGGTCTTGCAACATGAAGAAACTCCTCGCTTCCACCATTCTCGCCGCTGGCCTCTATGCGATGGCGGGTTCCGCGCAGGCCGCGGAATGCGGTGAAGTCAGCATTGCCGAAATGAACTGGGCTTCTGCCGGCGTCGCCGCCCAGGTGGACAAGTTCATTCTGGAGAACGGCTACGGCTGCACGGTGACGCTGGTCACCGGCGACACCATGCCGACCTTCGCTTCCATGAATGAAAAGGCGCAGCCCGACATGGCGCCGGAACTCTGGGTCAACGCCGTGCGCACGCCGCTCGACGCTGCGATCAAGGAAGGCCGTCTCATCGAAGCCGCCAAGATCCTGAGCGAAGGCGGCGTCGAAGGATGGTGGATCCCGAAATTCCTCGCCGACGCGCACCCGGACATCAAGACGGTGCAGGACGCGCTGAAGCACCCGGAACTCTTCCCGGCACCGGAAGACTCGTCGAAGGCCGCCGTTCACAATTGCCCGTCCGGCTGGAACTGCCAGGTCTCGACCGCCAATCTCTATCGCGCGCTGAACGCGGAGAAGGACGGCTTCCTGCTGGTTGATACCGGCTCGGCTGCCGGCCTCGACGGCTCGATCGCCAACGCGTTCGAAAAGAAGACCGGCTGGCTCGGCTACTACTGGGCACCGACCGCCATCCTCGGCAAATACGAGATGACCCGCCTCTCCTTCGGCGTCGATCACGACAAGGCCGATTGGGACGCCTGCACCGCCGTGCCGGATTGCCCGAGCCCGAAAGTCAATTCCTACCCGGTTTCCGACGTTTACACCGTCGTGACCAAGTCCTTCGCCGACAAGGCGAGCGTCGCCATGGACTACGTCAAGGCGCGCAAGTGGGACAATGGCACCGTCAACAAGGTTCTCGCCTGGATGGACCAGAACCAGGGCACCAACGAGGACGGCGCCAAGCACTTCCTCGCCGAGTTCCCGGATATGTGGACACAGTGGGTGAGCCCGGAAGTGGCCGAAAAGGTCAAGGCAGCGCTCTGACCGAAAATGACGGCAGGCGGACCGTGGAATCGGCCGCCTGCCCGTTCCGGTTTTAATGCCGGGACAGGGAACGATGGGGCGTCCTTGCGGGTTTCGTTGAACGTTCATCGTCTCAGAGGCGGCGAACCGGGAGCCTTCGCGTCGCTATCAGGTAAGCGGGCGACACATTTCGCTGCCACAGTTTAAGTGCCGGGACCCAAAGAGGTCACCCAAGTGTGCGCCGTCATCGAGCCTTTCGATGCCGAGACGCGGCCGGCTTAAAAAAAACTTCCGGCCAAGAAGGGGAAACAAATGGCCTCCATCTGCAGTGTCTTGCCAGCGTTACTCTGCAAGTTCCCTGCCATTGACGAGAGCACGATCCGGCTCGCCCGCAAGGCTGTCGATGATAGCTTCAAGGGCTTCGTGCGATCCTATGGTAACGCCATCGACACGGTGGTCCAGCCGCTTCAATGGTTCCTGAACTACCTCGAAAGCCTGTTCGTCGGCTCCCCCTGGATCGTGATCCTGGCGGCGATGACCGCGATCGTCTATTTCGGCAGCCGCAACATCAACGTCACCATCGGCACCGCGCTGTCGATGATCGCCATCGGTCTTGTCGGGCTTTGGAATGACACCATGGTCACGCTCGCCATGGTCACCGTCTGCACACTGATCTCCATCCTCATCGGCATTCCGATCGGTATCCTGATGGCGCGCTCGGACCGGGTGCAGTCCTTCGTCAATCCGATCCTCGACGTCATGCAGACGATGCCGAGCTTCGTCTACCTGATCCCGGTCGTCATGATCTTCGGCATCGGCAAGGTGCCGGGGCTGATCGCCGTCGTCATCTACGCGGTGCCGCCGATGATCAGGCTCACCAATCTCGGCATCCGCCTCGTCGACAAGGAAGTGCTGGAAGCGGCCGACGCCTTCGGCTCCTCGACCTGGCAGAAGCTGAAGAACGTGCAGATGCCGCTGGCGTTGCCGACCATCATGGCCGGCATCAACCAGACGATCATGATGTCGCTGGCGATGGTCGTCGTCGCATCGATGATCGGCGTCGGCGGCCTCGGCAAGAACGTGCTGCAGGCGATCGCCAACCAGTTCTTCACCGTCGGCTTCCTCAACGGCTTTGCCCTTGTCGGTATCGCCATCATTTTCGACCGTACCAGCCAGGCCTTCGGCAAGCGGCTGCAAAAGCACTCGGAGGTTATCCATGGCTAGTCACGCGATCGAGGTGAAGAACCTCTACAAGATCTTCGGCCCCCGCGGCGTCGACTTCGTCGATGCAGTCAAGAAAGGCATGGGCAAGGCCGAGCTCAACGAGCAGCACGGCCACGTGCTCGGCCTGCAGGACATCAACATTTCCATGCCCGCCGGCAGCGTCATGGTGGTCATGGGTCTCTCTGGCTCCGGCAAGTCGACGCTGATCCGCCACATCAACCGGCTGATCGACCCGACCGCCGGCGAAGTGCTCTATGACGGCGTCGACGTCTGCAAGATGAACGACAACGATCTGCGCGAATTCCGCCGCCACAAGACGGCGATGGTGTTCCAGAAGTTCGCGCTGCTGCCGCACCGCACCGTGCTCGACAACACGGTCTACGGTCTCGAAATTCAGGGTGTGGAACGCAAGGAGAGCGAGAAGCGCGCCCGCGGCTGGATCGAGCGCGTCGGTCTCAAGGGCTTCGAGAACCACTATCCGAACCAGCTGTCGGGCGGCATGCAGCAGCGCGTCGGTCTCGCCCGCGCGCTGACCAACGATGCCGACATTCTCTTGATGGACGAAGCCTATTCGGCGCTCGACCCGCTGATCCGCGTCGACATGCAGACGGTGCTTCTCGACCTGCAGAAGGAACTGAAGAAGACCGTCGTCTTCATCACCCACGACCTCGACGAGGCGCTGCGCCTCGGCGACAAGATCGCGATCCTGCGCGATGGCCGCGTGGTGCAGCAGGGTACCGGCCAGGAAATCGTGCTGTCGCCGGCCGACGACTACATCACCGCCTTCGTCAAGGAAGTGAACCGCGGCCGGGTGATCAATGTCGAGACCATCATGCGGCCGATCTCCGGCAATGCCGAAGGCGTGGCGCTTGCAACCGGCACGGTACTGGAATCGGCGGCGCGCACGATGACCGCCGCCCGTGTGGGAACCGCCCACGTGGTCGATGAAAACGGCCGCCCGATCGGCGCCCTCGACCTTTCGACGGTCATCGCCGCGATGGTCACGCCGGTCAGCCACGAGGATCGCGCTGCGGCTTGAGACAAGCGATGATTGGGGCAGCGACCGACGCGGCCCCTCATCCGCCTACCGGCACCTTCTCCCCGCCCGCGGGGAGAAGGTATTTGCGGCGATGCCACGCTCCCAATCTCTGACAGGCCTGCCCGGCGGTCAGTGCCCGACGACATCCTATCGTTTTCCCGACCTCATTATGGCCGCCTCTGGCGGCGGCCAAGCAACGGACGGCGAACGTCAGCCCTCGTCCCCTCGCCCCGCCTGCGGGGAGAGGGTTAGGGTGAGGGGCAAACCTCAGAAAGTGGTCGGAGAGATCAGTTCGTGGTGGTCGTCGCCGCTGAAGCAGCCGGTTCAGTGACGCTGGCAGCGCTTGCGTCTTCCTTCGGCGGCAGGAACTTGTCGAGCAGCGCGATCATGTCGTCGTCGCGCGACTGCGCCGTCTTGCCACCCATGACGACGGCGACGAGGCGGGTGTCGCCGCGCTTGGCCGAGGTCACGAGATTGTAGCCGGAGGCGTCGGTGTAGCCGGTCTTGATGCCGTCGACGCCTTCGTAGCGCTTCATCACGCCGTTGTGGCCGCGCAGCTTCATGCCGCGAAACTCGATCGTCTTGTTGGCGAAGAGCTGGAATTCCTGCGGAAAGTCGCGCATCAGCGCGAGGCCGAGCGTCGCCATGTCGCGCGCCGTGGTTACCTGGGCCGGGTCCGGCAGGCCGTTGGCGTTCTTGAACACGGTGCTGGTCATGCCGAGTGTCCTCGCCTTGCGGGTCATCATCTGGCCAAAGGCGGTCTCGTTGCCGGCGAGCGTCTCACCGATAACGACGGCTGCGTCATTGGCCGAAAGCACGACCATGCCCATGACCGCTTCGCGCACGGTGATCTGGCGACCGGCGCCGACGGCAAGCTTGAACGGCTCCAGGCTGTTGGCGTGCTCGGAAACCGTCAGCTTCTGGTCCCATTGCAGGGTGCCGCTGCGCAGCGCTTCGAAGGCGAGATAGATCGTCATCATCTTCGTCAGCGACGCCGGGAAGTTCAGCTCGTCGGCATTGTCGGCCTCCAGGATCGAGCCGGTGTCGGCGTTGACGACAAAATGAGCCTGCCCGGCGGCGGCAAAGGATGCGCTGCCAAGCAGCAGGCTGACGGAGACCGCCGCGGACGCGACCATACGGATAAGGGACTGCATATCGTGTTTTCTCGTTTCAACGCTATCGAACGACCTCGGAACGAAAATCGAGATCGAATTATGGAAGACGGACCGCGAAATACGGCAAGGGCCGCGATTTCCACACGGCCAATATACCCTAGCCTTTTAAGGGCATGGCGACCGGGCGGCAAGCACCTGCGGCAATCGGCGCGCAAATATCGGGACCGGTAATGCCGCGCCTGCCGATCCCGCCCGGGCGGCCCGTCCACCGTTTCACCGAGGTTTAACCTGATTGCGCCAAGGTGCGGATCTCCCAAGGCCGGCCCTGTCCGAACGGCAGGACCGCCCGGGGTCATGATCACCGATGCCGAACAGCGTCCCAGTCATTCGTTTTTTAAGCCGCCATGCACCCGAACACAGCCACGGCAGACACCTCCACCGCGCGCCAGCGCGTGCCGGAGGCGTTCGATGCCGGGCTGGCGGAACTCGTCAATGGCCTTGCCGCGCTGCTTTCGGGCCTTGGTCTGTTCCTCATCGTCTTCACGCTGATCCCGTTTCAGGGCGCGGTGACGACGGATCCGAACGCGGCGAACGAAGGCAACATCATCAACCAGGTCGGCTACCTGGTGCTCGGCGCGGTCTATCTCTTCGCCATGCTGCTCACCGTCGACCGGCGGGTGCTCGCCCGCCTCGTCTCTCCGGCCTGGATCGCGATCTTCGCCATCGCCTACCTCTCCTGCCTGCAGTCCTATGACCCGGCCGCCTCCGCCCGCGGCCTGACGCTGAGCCTCGTCGCCATGATCATGGTGGCGGGCGTGCTGGTGCTGCCGAAGAGCGAGAAGGACTTCGTCAACGCCGGCGCCAATGCGATCCTACTTCTGATCCTGATCGACTACGCCGCTCTCTTCGTGGCACCCGACCGCGCCATCCATTCGGCCTTCGGCGACGAGCCCTGGCATGCCGGTTTCTGGCGCGGCCACCTCCTGCACAAGAACGTCTCGGCGCCGGTCTTTTCCATCCTCTGCATGTTCGGCATTTATTGCCTGCGCGCCGGCGCGCCGCTTCGCGGCTGGGCGATCACGCTGCTGGCGGCCAATTTCGTGCTGCACACGGGATCGAAGACGACGATCGGATTCCTGCCGATCGCGATCGGCCTCGTCTTTGCCGGCCGCGCGGTGCGCAGCCCCGGGCTGATGATCCTTGCCCATCTCGCCATGTCAGTGCTGGTCTTCGGCCTGACGCTCGGTACCATCTATTCCGACACGCTGCTTTCGATCACCAAGGGGCTGATCGACGATGCGACCTTCACGGGCCGCGACGACATCTGGAAATTCGCGAGCGCCAGCATCGCCGAGCGCCCCTGGCTCGGCCAGGGCTATGCGAGTTTCTGGCTGTCGCCCGTGATCATGGGCATGGAGGCGAATTTCGAGGCGAGCTGGGACGTGCGCGGCATCGTCACCGGCCACAACAGCTATCTCGACGCGGTGCTGATGTTCGGCCTGCCCGGCGGCATCCTCATGACCACCCTGCTTTTCGTCAAACCGCTCTTCGACTACGCACGGGCCTATCGCCGACCGCAGGGCCGCATCTTCGCCGATTTCTGCGTCATGGTGGTGATCTTCATGACCTACAACGCCATGCTCGAAAGCTTCTTCCTCAATCGCGCCGATCCGATGTGGCTGCTGACGGCACTTGCCGTCTTCGGCCTTGGGCTCGCCGGCCGCATGAGCATGCGCGCCGAACCGGAAGCCTCCCGTCGCTGAACGCTTGCCAAGACATAAAGATATCTTTATATCTTGTTGCAATCTATTCTAGCCGGGAAAAACCGATGACCGCAGCCTCCAATGCCCTCTCCGCTCTCATCGCCGAAAAAGGCGTTCTTCTCGCCGACGGCGCCACCGGCACATCGCTCTTCGCCATGGGCCTCGAAGCAGGCGAAGCGCCGGAACTCTGGAACGAAACGAAGCCGGAGAACATCACCAAGCTGCACCAGGATTTCGTCGACGCCGGCGCCGACATCATCCTCACCAACACCTTTGGCGGCACCCGTCACCGGCTGAAACTGCACCAGGCCGACGACCGCGTGCATGCGCTGAACAAGCGCGCCGCCGAGATCGCCCGTGCGGTTGCCGACAAGGCATCGCGCAAGGTCATCACCGCCGGCTCCGTCGGCCCGACCGGCGAACTGCTGATCCCCCTTGGCGCACTTTCCTATGAAGATGCAGTTACCGCCTTCGTCGAGCAGATCGAGGGGCTGAAGGCGGGCGGCGCCGAAGTCGCCTGGATCGAGACCATGTCCTCGCCGGACGAGATCCGTGCGGCCGCCGAAGCGGCCGCCAAGGTCGGCCTTCCCTACGTCTATACCGGCTCGTTCGATACCGCCGGCAAGACGATGATGGGGCTGCACCCGAAGGATATCCATGGCGTTGCCACCGAGTTCGGCGACGGCCCGGTCGCCGTTGGCGCCAATTGCGGCGTAGGTGCTTCCGACATTCTCTCCTCGCTGCTCGACATGACGGAGGCAGCACCCGAGGCAACGGTGATCGTCAAGGGCAATTGCGGCATCCCGGAATTCCGCGGCTCGGAGATTCACTATTCCGGCACGCCGCCGCTGATGGCCGAATATGTGCGCCTTGCGGCCGATGCCGGCGCCAAGATCATCGGCGGCTGCTGCGGCACCACCTGCGACCACCTCGCCGCCATGCGCGTCGCACTCGACGAACATGTGCGCCGCGAACGCCCGACGCTCGACCTGATCATCGAAAAGATCGGCCCGCTGCGCAACAAGACCGCCAACGAAACGGCGGCCGCGCCTGCCCGCGAGCGCCGCAGCCGCCGCGCCTGATCAAGCCAGGCAAGGCAAATCGACAAGCAAACGCCCCGGCATCGAAAGATCCGGGGCGTTTTCGTTTATGCGTCGATGTGGCGGCTGTCTTAAAGCGCGGCGTTGTCGAAGGCCTTGGCGTCCGTCGCCCGCTCAGCCACGGGCCTGCCCTTCGCCGCCTCGATGAAAGCTCGGTAGAAATCGAAGGCGCGTCCCATCTGGCGGGACCCTTCCTTGGAGAAGTGCCCGAAGTCCTCGAAGAGCGCGACGCCCTTGTCCTCGATCTTGCAGCTGTCGTCGTCGCAGAGATAGTCCATGAAGCTGACGACGGGATACTCGTCGGCGATATCCGCAACCACGTTCAGGACATCGCGGTCATATTCGCGAACGGTCTTTAGCACCGGCTCGCAGTGCCGGTCCGGCAGGCCGAGCAGACGCGCTCTTGCAACGCAGAGCCCGGTATCGCGGCCATCATGCGGCGTCGGCGCGACGAAGACGGGTTCGAAGCCGTTCGAGCGCAGCCAGGCAAAGGTTGCCCGCAGGCCGTCGATGAGAAGCTTCGTCTCGGTCGTCACCTCGCTGCGGCCATCGACCAGCACCTTCTCCTCCTTCAGGTACTGGCTGAGCTGCGAGGACAGAACGACGTAGCGGATCGACCGGTTGGCAAGCAGGAAACGGCGGACCTCTTCGTTGTAGCGGGCGCAATCGTCGGACCAGTCGCGACCGAGCCGCGGCATGATCGGCGACAGGTTCAAAAACGGCCCGCAATTATTCTTGGCAAGCTGCACCAGTCGCACGTCCGGCTTCGACGCGATAATGCCGTCGACGAGGTGCCGGGCGAAGGAATCCCCCCAGACCGCGACCTCGGGTTTCGGGTTAGAGGCGCAGCGCAGGTCGGCGACGGCATCGCATTTCTTGCCGAGGCCGACGCTCGGCTCCGAAAGCTGCGCAAGCTCGCGGTTCCGGGCGGCGAGACCGTCCGAACCGTCGAGCGTGAAGCCGAATGCGATCGCCGCCGATCCGGCAGCGAGCGTGGCGCCAAACACCGCGCGACGGCTGAAGCGGCCCGGCTTGCGAAAGGGCTGCTCGACGAGACGCCAACTGAGATAGGCGAGTACGAAGCAGAGCGCGATCAGGAGCGCGTAGCCTTCGGCCGGAATGTCCTCGATCGACCGCAAGCGCGCGAAGGCAAAGACCGGCTGATGCCAGAGGTAGAGGCTGTAGCTGATGAGCCCGATCGCGACCAGCGGCTTCAGCGACAGCAGCCGGCCGACGACGGTATCGCTGCGACCGAAGGCGAGAACCAGCGCCGTGCCCAGCACCACCGGCACGGTCGTCCAGCCGGGATAGAAGGCCGATTCCACCACGAACAAATAACTCGCGACGATCGCCAGCAGACCGAGGGCTGACAGAAGCTCGCGGCTGCCTTTCGAAAGATCGAGCTTTTCGACGCCGACGAGCGCAAGCAGCGCACCGACGCCGAGTTCCCAGAACCGGCTTGGCAGCAGGTAGAAATTCGCGGCCGGGTCCAGGTTCGCAAAGACCTGGGTCGCCGCAAAACTCAGGAGCACGAGCGCCGCCACCACCCTCAACAGGGTTGCCCGCGAGAAGCGGTGAAGCAGCAAAAGCAGCAGCGGGAAGACCAGATAGAACTGTTCTTCGACCGCCAGCGACCAGGTGTGCAGCAGCGGCAGCAGCGCCGTGCTCGGCGCGAAATAGCCGGTCTGGTCCCAGAAGAAGAAGTTCGAGGCGAACAGGTTCACCGAATAGAGGCTCTTGCCGAAGCTGTTGAGCTCCTCCGGCAGCATCCACATCAGCGCGAAGGGAATAGAGACGGCGCAGACCAGGAGCAGCGCCGGTGCGAGCCGACGGGCACGCCGCTCGTAGAAGTGCACGATGCTGAAGTTCCCGTCGCTGATCTCGCGGTGGATGATCGCGGTGATGAGGTAGCCGCTGATGACGAAGAAGACATCGACGCCGGCAAAGCCGCCAGAGACAAGGCCGAAACCGGCATGGAACAGGAGGACCGGGACGACGGCAAGCGCGCGCAGTCCATCGATTTCGGGTCTATATTGCATCAGCAGAGGAAACACTCGGTGGCGGGGGCCGCTCGTTAACACAATCTTGACAATGGAACCATTGTCGCGCGGTCCGTATCCACATGCGTGCGTTCCAAGGCTCCCGGGGCATACGCCCGGGAGCGGGACCTGCGGGTAACTAGCAGGCCGAAGATGGCGACACTGGGGCTATCGCCGAATATGCCGGCGCCAGGCATCGAGCCCGACCTCGATATCCTTGCGGCCGAAACCGACGCGGAAGCGATCGGTGGCGACCGGCAGCAGATCGGATACAAAGAGGCTCGACGGCAAGAGCAGCACGCCAGCCTCCTCCACCAGCCCCCGGCAATGGCTCTCGACGCCATCGGCACCGAGATAGCGGGCAAAGCCGACGCAGCCCCCGTCAGGTGCCCGCCACTCATAGAGATCCGGGAATTCCGCAAAGAAGGCGCCGAGCCTCTCGAGATTGGCGGCAACGAGCGCCCGGTTGCGATCGAGGATAACGGCACGCCCCTTGAGCGCGATTGTCGCCAGCACTTCCGACGGCCGCGAATTGCAGATCGACAGATAGTGCTTCATCTTCTCCATGCGTTCGAGAAGCGCATGGTCGCGGCAGGCGATCCAGCCGATCCTCAGGCCCGGCAGGCCATAGGCCTTGGACATGACATTCAGCGAGATTCCACGGTCAAAAAGTTCGGCCGCCTGCGGCAGGCGCAGCGAGGCGTCACGCTCCAGCCCGCGATAGACCTCGTCGCTGAAGAGATGAATGCCGCGCTCCGCGCAGAGCTTGGCGAGCGCCGCGAAGGCTTCCTGGTCGGCAATGGCGCCGGTCGGATTGTTGGGGAAATTCACACAGATCAGCTTCGTGTTGGGTTTCAACGCCGCGCGCACGTCGGCGATATCCAGCCGCCAATTGTTTTCGGGGCGAAGCGGCACGCCGGTCACCGCGCCGGCGATCGTCACCGGCAGGGTCTCCATCGACTGGTAGTTCGGCACCGTCACGATCGCGTGGTCGGCCGGCCCGAGCAGCGCCAGCATGGCGCAATAAAGCCCCTCCTCCGCGCCGGCAAAGCAGAGGATATCGGCAGCCGTCAGCCCTTCATAGGTCGCAGCGATCGCTGCCCTCAGCGCCGGTGCGCCATAGGTCTCGGTATAGCCGAGCGTGATGTTGTCCCAGGCGGCGCGGTCCTCCGCGTCGGCAAGCGCCAGAAGATCGCTCATGCTGGTCGTCTGGCTGTCGCTTGCGGTCATATGGTGGCGGGCGCTGAACTCCCAGCGGGAGAAATGGGTTTCGAGCCGGAAATCGGGCAAGGTCGTCATGGATATTTCCTCCTCTCGCGGCTGAGGCGCACGCGAACGGTTATGGGTCAGGCAAATCCGAAGAGCCGCGAAGCGGTCTCTGTCCGAAATATTGCGCGCAGCAATCAGGGCGCCTCGCCGCGGGCCGCAGCGAGATAGTTGTAGATCGACGCGCGCGAGGCGCCGATGAGGCTGGCAAGGTGATCGACCGCGTTGCGCGTCTGGAAGAGACCGCGTTCGTCGAGCGCTGCCACCAGCGCCACGCGATCGCCGCGCTTGAGCGCCGAGAGCGCCAGCCCCCGCTCCTTCAGCCAGCCATGCAGGGTCGCGTTGATCTCCTCGCGCCAGTCGCGCGAAAACAGCGCCTGCGGCTTCGGCTGCTCGGCGCCGGCGAAAGCCGAGAGCAGCTTCACCGCCTGATCGATCATCGACATGTCGAGATTGATGCAAAGCAGGCCGACCGCGTCGCCCGTCCCGTCGCGCAGAACGGCTGAGATCGACTTGAAGCGCCGGCCATCCGCACCGGTCTTCTCATAGGGCCCGAGCACCGCTTCAGTGCTGCCGAGGGCTGAAAATTCCTCTTCGATCAGCGAATCTTCGCCGACCGCGCGACCGGAGAAACAGTTCCAGATCCCCGCGATCGTACCGGTTCGGAGATCATGCAGCACAACCTCCCCATGCGGATAAAGAAGCGCGCTGATCGCAGCCGCCGTCGGCGCGTGCGTTGCAAGGATCGAGGTGAAGGCGGGTGCTATGGTCATGGCTCGCATATGCCCATAGTTGGATTAATTGTCAATATTGGACTATATGTTCAATATCTGCATATTCGCCACCGCTTGCGCACCCGTGACCGCTGGCCTATCCCCGATGAAAGAGAGATTCGCTGCTTTGCAGCGGTTCAACGTGCCACACCGCGCCTTTGCGTCCCGCAGAACGCACCGCGCGGCCGCAGACGGGAGACAGTGACATGAACGCCGGCCCAGCCTCCTTTCCCGACCGGGACACGGTCGCCGAAAAATTCGGGAGTTTCAGCGAAGCCGACCAGTCCTTCCTGCGCCTGCTGATGGAAAACCCCGAGCAGGACGAGCGCCTGATGGACGGCCTCTACCGCCACCTCGACATCGCCTCGGAGGCGAAGTTCCTGAATTCGCTGAAACTCGAAAAGCTCGGCCAGTGGCTCGGCAGCCATGCACCGGCGCGGCTGCAAATGCGCCTGATGGAAGCCGGCCGCTCCAGCCAGCATGCGGCCTACCAGGCGTTCAAGGCGGGCCTGTCGAAGGCGGGTGGGCTGGAACGCGCCTTTCCGAAGGCTTGAGGCGACAGGGGATCGACGCTCGCGCGTGACGGGTGCCCCCTCACTGTCCTGCCGGACATCTCTCCCCGCAGGCGGGGAGAGAGCCGCTAGGCGCACCCTCCGGTGCCAGGCCTCAACGTCAGCGACAATCTCAGCCTTCACGATGGGCGAAACGGTTGCCACTTGTTCGCCTCTCCCCGTCATAACGGGGAGAGGTGCCGGCAGGCGGATGAGGGGCAAACCCTGACCACGCGCGGATGAGGGGCATCCTCACCGCGTAGATGAGGGGCACCCCCTCACCGCGCGGATGAGGGCTGCCCCCGTCGACATCACTTGCCGGAACCGCCGAGCCCCTTGGAGAGCCGCACCAGATTGACGAATTCGCTGCGATAGCCGAACGGATCGGCGCCCTTGGCGGCTGCGGCGAGATCGATGACTGCGTCATAGGAATAGTCGCCGAGCGCCGTCACGCCTGCAAGCTTCTGCCCGAAGGCCGCCACTGCCACCGAGAAGCGCACGTCATTGGACGCCTCGGCGAGCGACGGCACCGCATTCGACTCGGTCACCGGCGTGGTGATCAACTCGCTCTTGTCGCCGTCCGGCTTCTTGTAGCGGATCTTCAGGAAGGCAAGTTCGCCGCTGTTCGGGCTTGCCTCTGCCACCGACTTTTCCGCCTCTGCATAGCGCAGGTCGTCGTTGAGCACCGCCGGGCTGCCCTTCGGCGTCACCTCGTAGATCGCCGTCACGCTGTGACCGGAACCGATGTCGCCGGCGTCCACCTTGTCGTTGTTGAAGTCCTCGCGCTTCAAGGCGCGTGTCTCGTAGCCGATCAGCCGGTATTCGGCGATCGCGGCCGGATTGAACTCCACCTGCAGCTTGACGTCCTTGGCGATCGGGAAGAGCGAGGACCCCGCCTCCTCCACCAGCGTCTTCTGCGCCTCGGCCAGAGTATCGATATAGGCGGCCGTGCCGTTGCCGTTCTGGGCGATCGTCTGCATCAGCGCGTCGTTATAATTGCCGCGGCCGAAGCCGAGCACGGAGAGGAAGATGCCGCTCTTGCGCTTCTCCTCGATCAGCCGCTTCAGGTCCTCGTCGCTCGACGGGCCGACATTGAAGTCACCATCCGTCGCCAGCATGATGCGGTTGACCCCGCCCTTGACGAAGGCCTTCTCGGCAAGCCCGTAGGCCGCGTCGATCCCTTCCGCACCGGCGGTCGAGCCGCCGGGCTGCAAGGTGTCAATCGCCTGGAGGATCTTCGCCTTGTCCTTGACCGATGTCGGCTCCAGTACTGTTCCGGCGTTGCCGGCATAGGTGACGATCGAGACCGTATCCTCGGGCTTCAGCTTCTCGACCAGCAGCCGGAAAGCGCCTTTCAAGAGCGGCAGCTTGTCGGGCTCGTCCATCGAGCCCGATACGTCGATCAGGAAGACGAGGTTCGCCTTCGGCGCTTCCGCCGGCACGACGTCGTAACCCTTGATCGCCACATGCATCAGCCGCGTGCCACCATTCCACGGCGTCGGCGTCAGCGTCACCGTCGCCTTGAAGGGTTCGGCAGCGCTTGCCGGCCTCGGCCAGTCATAGGGAAAGTAGTTGACCATCTCCTCGACCCGCACGGCGTCGCGCTCGGGCATCTGCCCTTCCATCAACGAACGGCGCACGAAAGCATAGGATGCCGTGTCGACGTCGACCGAGAAGGTCGAGACCGGATCGGTCGCAACGCTCTTCACCGGATTGCTGTCGGCCTTGCCGAAGCGCTCGCGGTTTTCCACGGGTGCCGGCTGCATCTCATCCTGAATCGTGGGCGCTGGCAGGTATGTCATCTGCGGCTGCGCACCGCCGACGGCCGAGAGCGGAGCGACGCTGTCGCGCGCAACACTGTTGGCCATCGCATCGGCCTGCGCGGCAGGAGCCGCAGCCTCGCTCTCGGCCTCTACGGTCGCGGGCACCTCCACGGTTTTCGCTTCCTGCTGGCGCGCGCGTTCGTCGGCGGCCGCCTTCCTGGCGGCGACCTGGGGCTCCGGCTTTTGCCGCGCCTCTTCCTTGGTGAGTTCACCCTTCAGCGCAACCTCCTGCGCCCGCTCGCCGAAGGGCGCACCGTCGCGCGTGAGTTCAAACGTCAGGAAAGCGGCGGCGGGCACGACGAAAAGGGTTGCCAGTGCCGATCCTGCAAGCAGTTTCCGGTTCATGATGGGGCTCCATATCCGGTTGAAGATGGAGCTTTGACGAACCGGCCGAACCGATCCTTGGGTGGCATTCGAATTTTCTTGCGGCTCGTCGAAGGCCTGCATGGCCAAGGCGAGCGCACGGGCGCGCGCTTCCGCAGAAGCCTTCGGCGGGTTCATCCGGCCAAGCTTTTCGAAATCGTCGCTCATGGTCACACTGCCTCCTTGCCGAGCAATGTCTTCAGGCGCTTGCGCGCTTCATGCACATGCCAGGATATGGTTGCCTCCGAACAGCCAAGCACGTCGGCGGCCGCCGCATGGCTCAAGCCTTCGGCATAAACGAGCAGCACCGCATCGCACTGCTTTTCCGGCAGTTCCCGGACCGCGGCCCAGAGCGCCTCGCGCTGCTCTTCGTCGGGATCCTGAGGGGGCGCTGCCGTCGCCTGCTCGCTGGCATAGGCCTGCAGGCGGCTGTTATCGCGTACCTGCCGCCGCCTATGGTCGCGCGCGGCGTTCAACGTCAGCGTATAGAGCCAGGTGCGAAACCGGCTGGTGCCGCGAAAGCCGCGAATGGCGGCACCCAGCCTCAGGCAGACATCCTGGGCGATGTCCTCTGCGTCAGAGACGTTTCCGGACCATCGCCAGGCGACCGCATGGACAAAATCATAGTGTCGCTCGACCAGCTGGCCAAAAGCCTGTCGGTCTCCATCCACCGCCTTTTCGACGAGTTCAGCGTCCAAATCCGTGCCCGCCCTCACCTCATTTGAACCTTAGACGTTGCAGGCTGCCCGTTCCTTGGGTGGGCGGCACATTTTTTTCGGGGGAGGAGGAAAAGTGTGCGGTTTTCCGCCCGAATCCCGCGCCCAAGGAAAGTCAGCGTGGAAATTTTCCGACGACGGCGATGATCGGCCCCATCGGAAACAGCCGATCGTGGCGGTTGATATCAGGCGCATAGACGCTCGAAATCGTGCCGTCGAGGAAGAGCGCATTGGGGCAATCCAATGTATCGCGAAACAGCGTCGCGAAATCGTGGAACCGCACCGGCCGCTTCGAGACGACGAAAACCACCTCGCCCTCGGCCGTCACGCCGACGCCGTTGCGGGTCTTGTAACTGGTGCTGTCGGGCAGGAAGCGCGGATGCAGCTTGCCGTCGATGACCAGCATCGGCCCGGATTGCGTGGCAAATCGCGGCGTGAGCCTGGCGTCGCGATAGGCGTCCGCCGCCATTACCCCCGCTTTGCCGTCGTCGACATAAAACACCCCGTTCGGCAAAAGGTGGAAATTGCCCCAGCCGGAATTGGTGTTGAGCGGCGCCTGCTCGCGCCCCTCCTCGATATGCAGGCCGACCGGCGACAGATCGTCGTGATACATGCCGCCGTTCATGGCGAAGCTCATGTATTCTTCGCGATGGCGCAGTTCGAGCGACAGCGCCCGGAAGGAGCGGAAGGGCACGCCCGCCTGGTCCTTGTTGTAGAGGCGGATATCGGTTGTCGCCGGATCGAAGCTGCAGGCGACATAGTCCTGGCCAAGATGGCTGACATCGCGGCAGGCGGCGAGCGCAGGCCCGGCAAGACCGGCCGAAAGAACGGCACCGACGAGAAAGGGTTTTGGAAAAAGCGGCATGGCGAAAGGTCCAATCGAATCAGCCGCCAAGCATGCCTGAGATTGCGGCTTATTCTGGCGCGGGCACAGGCGAAATTATACGCTTGGCGACTAGCCGCCGACGATCGCCGCCATGGTGGTGACGAGACCGGCGATGCCGGCGAGACTTGCAAGGCCGAAGATCGCGCAAAGGCAGGCAAAGCCGCCGACGCCTGCAAGCAGATAGGATTTGGGATCGCGGTTCAGCACATCCTGCGACAGCGACAAAAGCAGCCGCTTCTCTCTGAGCGTCGTTGCCACCTTCACCGCATGGCGCCTCGCTTCTTTCTGGACCTCGCCGTAATTGTTGCCGATCGCCCAGAACGTGAGGAACAGGCCGAGCGCGCTGACGGTCAGCGCAAATTTTCTGAGGATGTCGATGGCATCGGGCAGAAGATCGCCGGTGAGAACCGAGCGGTCCACCAGCGCATCGAAGCCGGCAATGCAGGCGGTGATGACGGCCGCATGGCCGGCGCCGATCGCCAGCAGGCGCTTGAAAGCGTCCCCCAAAACCTGGCTGTTGGCCGCGTGAATACTGTCAAGCCGAGATATCTGCGCTTGCACGTCCTCGCGCGACAGGTGCGGAGGATAGTTGCTCACGGATACGACTGGGCTACCTCTCATACGATGGACTCCAACGCCACGCCGTCCAGATCGTTATAAATTCGATAATATTACCTTTCCACGACACCTCCAATTTTAGTCATTTTGGAGATTTGCACCATCTTTGCGCGCCAGAGTGGAGACCGGCGCTCACACTTCAAGCGCAGACATATGGAAGCGCAACTGCTCGGGCGGGTAGCGATATTGGCTCCCGACGGGACAGGCAGCGCGCGACAGACAGCCATTCGCAAGGCAGCCCGCCCTGCCCGCGTCCGTGCGCAGGTGGCCGCGACAACGCCCGACATCGAAGCGTTCCCCTGCAAGCGCCGACGCCGGACAGCCCGAGATGCACGGCTTTTCGAGACAGTGGTCGCAAGGGTGGCTGGCGCTCGCTTCACCTGTCTCGCCAAGCGGGATACCGAAAGCAAGTGCGCCGCGGTAACCGTGCCACAGGCCGAAACGCGAATGGATGAGAATGCCCAGCGGCGACGGTTTCAGGCCTTCGGCCCTCATCGCCCACTGCTGGAACGGCTGCCACGGGGGATCCGACGGAAAGAAGGCGGTCGCCCCCTGCTCGCCGGCGACCGGATTGATGACGGCCTTCGACCAATTGTCGAGCGGATCGGCGCCGCCGCCATCCGACCGGGCTTGCCGCCACGCGCTGAACGGCTGCCACAGCGAACCGCCGATATTGCCAATCAGCACCACGCTTGCCGCCAGGCGGCCATCGACGAGCAGCGGTGCGACCTCACCGGAGGCGAAATTCACGGTTCCGCGCAAAAAAAGACCGTGCGGCGCCAGCGCCGCACGGATCGTTTCGATTGTCTTGTCCGCTGTCGCGGAGGGCGCCGTCATTTCGGTTTCGGCCCCTGGTGTTCGTAATGCGGGCGCCAGACCTCCTTCTGGATCATGTCGGCCACCTGCGCCGCGCCGCCTTGCTCCCTGGCTCGCTCGGGACCCTTTCAGGTGAAAGCGTCCGGCATCGAGTCCTTGCGGCTGGCGATGAACGCCTTCAGCTTTTCGTCGATCTCGGGATCGAGGTAAGGCGCCTCGTAATGCTCCAGCCAACTGCGGCAAAGCGCATTGGCGCGCTGCTCGATGCGCTTTTCGCCTTCCACCTCCCACTGTTCGAAGGAATTGTTGTCGGCAAGCGGCGAACGGTAGAAGGCCGTCTGGAAGTTGGCCTGGGTGTGGGCGCAGCCGAGATAGTGGCTGCCCGGGCCGACTTCGCGGATCGCGTCGAGCGCCTGGGCGTTTTCCGAGAGGTCAACGCCTTCGGCCATCTTCTGCATCATGCCGAGCTGGTCCTGGTCGATCATGAACTTCTCGTAGGACGAGATCAGACCGCCTTCGAGCCAGCCTGCCGCATGCAGCACGAAATTGGTGCCGGCAAGAAGCGTCATGTTCAGCGTATTGGCCGATTCGTGCGCTGCCTGGGCGTCCGGAACCTTGGAGCCGCAGAGCGAGCCGCCGGTGCGGAAGGGAAGCTTCAGGCGACGGGCGAGCTGGGCGGCACCGTAGGAGACCAGCGACGGCTCCGGCGTACCGAAGGTCGGCGCGCCCGACTGCATCGAGATCGAGGCGGCGAAGGTGCCGAACAGCACCGGCGCGCCCTTGCGGATCAGCTGGGTGAAGGAGGCGCCGGCGAGAACTTCGGCGAGAATCTGCGTCAGCGTGCCGGCAACCGTCACCGGGCTCATGGCGCCCGACAGGATGAAGGGCGAGAGCACGCAGGCCTGGTTATGGCGCGCATAGACCTTCAGCGCCCCCACCATCGTCTCGTCGAAGACCATCGGCGAGTTGGCGTTGATGAGGTTCAGCGTAACGCAGTTGTTTTCGACGAAGTCGTCGCCGAAGACGATCTTCGCCATGGCGATCGTGTCTTCCGCCCGCTCCGGCGCCGTCACCGAGCCCATGAAGGGTTTGTCGGAATATTTGATATGGCTGTAGACCATATCGAGGTGGCGCTTGTTGACGGGGATGTCGACCGGCTCGCAGACCGTGCCGCCGGACGAGTGCATCGACGGCGCCATATAGGCGAGCTTCACGAAGTTGCGGAAATCCTCGATCGTCGCATAGCGGCGGTTGCCTTCCAGATCGCGCACGAAGGGCGGGCCGTAGACCGGCGCGAAGATCGTCGCCTTGCCGCCGACCTGGGCGCTGCGCTCCGGGTTGCGGGCATGCCAGGTGAATTCGGAGGGTGCCGTTTTCAGAAGCTCGCGGCAGAGACCCTTGGGGAAATGCACGCGCTGGCCGCGCACGTCGGCGCCGGCCTGCTTCCAGAGTTCGAGCGCCTCGGCGTCGTCACGGAACTCGATGCCGATTTCCTCGAGGATCGTATCGGCATTGCGCTCGATCAGCTGCAGGCCTTCCTCGTCGAGCACCTCGTATTCGCGAATCTTGCGCTGGATATAGGGCAAAGACGGCCCCGGGCCGCCGCCGGTGCGCGATGCGCGCCTTGCTGCTGCTCCCCGTCCCTCGCCGCGTGCGCGGCGACCGCCGCCTTCAACCGCGCCCTGATCTGTCACGTCGCTCATTCGCTTTTCCTCTCCCGCGCATCACTTTTTGCGCCTTCAAGCATCATTTGACCTTAATGCTACCAAGCATCGGGGGCCTTGCGGGTCTCAATGCGCCAAGGCATGGCGCAACTCGAACACTGCCGAGCGGCGACAAGGGGGCGCAAAAACCGCGTGGCGCGAATATATTGTTTTTGTTAAGAATATACAGGCGGCAAAAGAAGCCGCCCTCCCGTCGCTTTTTGTCATATGCGACGTCGCTTTCGAAAACAGATTTTTAGACATCGACCGCTATGGATTGATGGACGCGTCCGAAAATTTCGCGCGACCGTGCCAGGAACCGAGGAACCCCAATATGGCAGACGATGAAATCATTCTCGAGGACCTTTCCGACGAAGAACTCGTGCAGCAGATGCACGACGACCTCTATGACGGCCTGAAGGAGGAAATCGAGGACGGGACCAACATCCTGCTCAAGCGCGGCTGGACGCCTTACGACGTCCTGACCCAGGCGCTGGTCGAAGGCATGCGCATCGTCGGCATCGACTTCCGCGATGGCATCCTGTTCGTGCCGGAAGTGCTGCTCTCGGCCAACGCCATGAAGGCCGGCATGACCATCCTGCGCCCGCTTCTCGCCGAAACCGGCGCGCCGAAGCTCGGCAAGATGGTGATCGGCACCGTCAAGGGCGACATTCACGACATCGGCAAGAACCTCGTCGGCATGATGATGGAAGGTGCGGGCTTCGACGTCGTCGACCTCGGCATCAACAACCCGGTCGAAAACTATCTCGAAGCGATCGAGCGCGAGCAGCCGGATATTCTCGGCATGTCCGCGCTTCTGACCACCACCATGCCCTACATGAAGGTCGTCATCGACACGCTCAAGGAAAAGGGCCTGCGCGACGACTACGTCGTTCTCGTCGGCGGTGCGCCGCTGAACGAGGAATTCGGCAAGGCCGTCGGTGCCGATGCCTATTGCCGCGATGCGGCGATTGCGGTCGAAACCGCCAAGGACTTCATGAAGCGCAAGCACAACCGCCTGGCCGGCTGAGCTTTGGACAGTCCGAAATGACAAAGCCGGCCGCGTGGGTGAAATCCGCGGCCGGCTTTCCTATGTCTGGCGAGCGTGCCTGGCAGGTTTGCCGGGTTAGTTGACGGAGTTTGCCACCTTCTTGCCGGCCGACTGTGTCGCGTTGACCGTGTTTGCGGTATCCTGTCCGATCCCGCGGATGGTGTTGCCGCAGGCGGTAAGCGTCGAAAGGGCGACGAGAACGGCGCCGACGGTTGCAAGGGTCTTTACTGTCATGGTCAGGGTCCTTCCCGCTGATAGCCACATGGAATCAAGATGGAAAAAGTATCGCCCGCAATAGAACGTGCACAACCGGAAAAAGTTCACGTGATCGGTTGCGGCGCCATCGCCCGCGAAATCCTGGCGATCTGCGAGGCGAACGGGCTTGGCCATATCGACCTCAACTGTCTGCCCGCCATCTGGCACAACACGCCCGACAAGATCACCCCGGGAATTCGCGACGCCATTGCCAAGGCCCGCGCCGAAGGCTTCGAGCGCATCTTCGTCGCCTATGCCGACTGCGGCACCGGCGGCCAGCTCGACCGACTTCTGGAGGAGGAAAAGGTCGAGCGTATCCCCGGTCCGCACTGTTACTCCTTCTTTGCCGGCAACGATGATTTCGCCCGCCGTTGGGACGACGACCTCACCGCCTTCTTCCTCACCGACTTTCTCGCCCGCCAGTTCGAGGCCTTCGTCATCGAACCGCTCGGCCTCAACCGGCACCCGGAGCTCCGGGACATGTATTTCGGCCACTACCGCAAGCTCGTCTATCTCTCGCAGCAGGAGGATGAAGGCTTGCAGGAGAAGGCGAGGAAGGCCGCCGAGCGGCTCGGGCTCGAATACGAATATCGCTTTACCGGTTACGGCGATCTGACGGGGTCGCTGCTGACGGCGTGAATTAGCGACATCATCAAGCTGAAATCGCAGACCCGAAACAGAGACTTTACGTCGAATCCAATATAGGGTACCCCCCTATATAATATTGGAGGCATCGACATGGGCAATCACGACCGCGACCATCATCACCACCACGGACACCACGGGCATTCGCATGACGACGCGCGCGTGCTCGCGGCCAGCCATGATCACGTCTTCCTCGGCGGCAATCACGAGCGCAACGAGCGGCGGACCTGGATTGTCATCGCGGTGACCGCAACGATGATGGTGATCGAGATCGCAGCAGGTCAGATCTTCGGCTCGATGGCGCTGGTTGCCGATGGCTGGCACATGTCGACCCATGCGGCCGCGATGCTGATCGCAGCGCTTGCCTATCTCTATGCACGCAAGCATTCGAACAATCGCCGCTTTACCTTCGGCACGGGAAAGCTCGGGGACCTCGCCGGCTTTTCGAGCGCCATCGTGCTGGCCCTGATCGCGCTTCTGATCGGCTGGGAGAGCCTGCGCCGCCTCCACGCTCCGGTGACGATCGATTTCAGCGAGGCGATCCTCGTCGCTGTTGCCGGCCTCATCGTCAATCTCGTCTGCGCCTGGCTCTTGAAGGACGATCACGGCCATCATCACCACGATCATCACCGCCACCACCATGGGCACCATGGTGGGCAGGATCGTAACCTGCGCGCCGCCTATCTACACGTGCTTGCCGACGCGCTGACCTCGGTCCTCGCCATCGTCGCCCTTGGTCTCGGCGCAATCTATGGCTGGCTGTGGCTCGATCCCGCCATGGGCATCGTCGGCGCACTTGTCATTGCGCGCTGGTCCTTCGGCCTCATTCGCGATACAGGCGCGACATTGCTCGACTATATCCCCGATGGCGAAGACCTGCCGGACGAGATCGGCGAGATCGTCGCCAGGGAAGACGCCGAGATCGTCGATCTGCACGTCTGGCAACTCGGGCCCGGCCACCACGGTGCAATCGTCTCGCTCGTCGCCGACAACCCGCGGGCACCGTCCTATTATCGCGAAAAGCTTGCCGCCATTCACGATTTGTCGCATGTGACCGTGGAGGTGGAACCACGGGCCGCATAGCGGCGGCGCCCGAAACCGGAGTTTGCGATGACCCATACCATCCGCGAGAAGCAGAAGCTCATCAACAGGGTACGGCGCCTGCGCGGCCAGATGGAGGCGGTCGAGCGGATGCTGGAGGAGGAGAAGGGCTGCGCCGAGGTCATGCAGGTGATCGCCGGCATACGCGGCGCGGTCAACGGGCTGATGGCGGAAGTGGTCGAAGACCATATCCACATGCATGTCGCCGCAGCCGAGCTGTCGCAGAAGGACCGGGAGGAAGCGGCGGCCGAACTGGTGGATGTGGTGCGCGCCTACCTGAAATAGCGTCGCTGCCGCGCACTTTGCCAAGGTCACCGTTGCCGCCGAGAACCATGCTGTGCTCGGCGATGGCGACCGGTCATGCTTTCTGCCAGCTCACAGATTGACCGCGAAGTCCTGCCGGCCGCACGCTTCCGGCGGCAACTGATCGTCGGTGATCACGTTCCGTCAGAGGCCGACGATCCGGCTTCCGCCCGGGCCCCCTCATTGCCAGCAGGTCCCCTCCTTCGCCGTCTGAACTCTCAATTTGAAACCATGTTCGCGCCAGCCCGTTTAGCTGGCGTGACTCATCCCTGACGCTTCCTCAGCCGCCTGACAATTGGCCGTCTTTGCGCCAAGCACGGAGCCAGAACGCGGGAGCGTCCCATGACCAAGAATTTTACGCACGACAAAAAGAGACTGCTTCATGGCTGGGATGCGGTCTACGATCTCGAAGAATTCATTCTGGCCTATCACTTGGCACCGCTGGCAGCGCGCGACATCTTCGCAAAAGTCGGCCCGCGCAGGCTCGATCTGGCGCATGCGACGGATGCGCAAAGCACAGCGACGGGCGACGGGCGACGAAGCGAAACGCGCGCTCGGCCAAAACAACCTCCCGGTGCTTGAGTGAAGTTCGTTGCGCTGGCGCGACAACGCGTGCAGGGTGCTTTATCGACGGCGATTGAAGCGGGCGCCGTCGCCTACGGGCCTTCGTGCCTGGGCCCCAACCAAAGGAGGACGCAATGTCTTCCAGCAATCCAGAACATTATCTTCACTCCGACGACCTCAGCCTTCTGGTCGAGGTACTCGCCGCTGCCGGCTACTACGGAACGACCACGACGGCAGACCCGGGCGGACGGCTTGCCGCCACGCGCTTCCTGATTGCGGCACTTGAAAGCGGCGTCGACAGCCACGCCACTCCGGAGGCGGCGCTGGCCGAGCCGGGCACTGCCGCGGAGTTTCCGAGGGCCCCTTCCCGTCCGGCGCCTTATGAGCAATTCAGACAGGCTGCAGTTGATCGAAAGACCGGCAGCGTGCCCCGCTGAGCCACCATCGTGGGTTTCCAGCCCACCCATCTAACCCCTATCTTCCGGCGGCCGGGGCGGAAGCTGGATCGTGCCCCTGCGTATGCGGTCTTTGAGATTGAGAATATCGAGAAGATCATCCGCTTCGTCGCGCGGCAAGTTGGACATCAGATAACCGTCAACAACAACCGGTTGCCCGGTGAAGACATCGACAACCGCCCAAACATTGTTGGCTTCGACCTTGAGACCGTACCTTAGTGTTGTCATCAGCCCAGTCCGTAATCGGGGTTTACCGCCTGCCCTTGCTCAGCCACATGCGGCATGGCGGGGCGATCGCTCGCATTGCCCTGAGGTGGCCTGAAGGCCCAGACAAGAAAAACCGACAGGGCGACCAGAAACAGTGAGAAGACCAAACGGGAGGACATCGCGCCTCTCCTTCATCGAATGAGGCCATCGCGGCTGGGGGGTGTCACGCGGCTGGGGAAAGAAAGCGCGCAATAACCTTCTGCAGGGTCTCGGCAGCCGCTCGGTTCAGCGCGACCTCGATCTGGCCGTCGTCGCATTCCAGGCAGAGAGTGCCGATCAGCGGCGCCTTGTGCAGGGTGATGATTTCGCTCTGGTAGAGTTTGTTCGGCTCGGACATGACAGTCTCCAGTTCCAAGCGACGAGCTTAACACATCCTCGATCGGCACGTGGCTTTTATCACGCGAGCAGCGAGGAACTCGGGAGAAACACCGGCGTCGCGCCAAAAACACTTTAAATCTGCGCCGGCCGACACACGCGCCTCAATTGAAACTCAATCGACGCGCAATAGTATATCCAAGTAAATTTGGCCGATGTGGCTTTCGCGGTATCAGAATTTCTAACCGCACCTATTCTCCTAAATTTTCGAACGACACGCAAGCTTCGGATCCAGTGCTTGGTCCATGCTTCGCCTCGAAGCACATCGCGCATTGTAACGTCTGTTCGTTCCCCGAACCTTGGTTGATCGGTCGATAACCGGCTCATCGCAGCCGACCGACCGTGCCTGCCCACACCTAAAAGGACTGAGACCACTATGAACGCTTTATCTTTTACGAAACGCATCATCCGCGGCCCCCGCGACCAGTCGCCGGTTCACCGCTTCCAGGTCGGCCAGCTTGTTCGCTCGAAGGGAGCGCTGACCAGAGAGTCGACCATCGGGGACACCTACCGCATAACCGCCACGCTCCCCATCCGCGACAATGCGCTCCAGTACCGCATACGCAGCAGCGACGAATGCCATGAGCGCGTGACCGATGAAGGCAATCTCGAACTGATTCGTCCCGCCGATGAGCGAATGGCCCTGGCCGAACGGGCCTTCAAGTCCAGACACGCCCTTTAGATCCAAACCATCTTCCTAACAGATCAGCTGCAGGAGGCGATCATGAAGTACCACATACCGGCTCAGATCTATCTATTCGACTACCGCGGCCTGCTTGCCTGGATCGCCCTTTCGCTGGCGGTCGCCGTCGTCGTGACCACGATCCTTTTCGGGCGGATCCTGTGACGGCCCGTCTCTGGCCGGCCTGGCTTACCGCCAAAAGGATTACGACCATGCCGCTGACCTTTCCGAACCCATGCCGAAGCTTCGATGAAGCGCGCAAGGCCGTACGTTTCCTTGGCCACGATGGCATGTTCGAAGTGCCCTTCTACGTTGAGGCGGCCGCCCTCTCCCGTGGCGCGCCCACCCGGACGACCGAAGCAGCCTGCTTGCTGGCCTTCGATGCCGCGCGCAACGCAATCCACGAGGCCGCGACGGCAGCCTATGCCAAGGGGCGCCGGACGATCTATGTCCTCACCGCCGATGACTTTCGCTAGGTCCCGGGCCAAAACGCAGCACCCGTTCGACTAACACCCCTTGGCCTAGCAGGGGTCTCCGCCTTATGCGCAACGCGCCCCGCAGCGGCCGAAAGGGCGTGGCAATCTCAACCGCACTGTTGAAATGCGTCCTGCTCTCCTGTGGGCGACGCCATGGCGAGCGCTTGTCGCCGGCGCCTTTGCTATTATTATTCCGCCAATTCCAAACCCGTACCCGTGCATGCCACACCCGGCAGTTTCACGGACCTTCTGAAATCACCAGGCGACAGAACTTTCATGAAACTTGGATTCATCGGCACCGGCGCACTCTCCTCGGCGATCGTCACCGGCCTCAAGACGCTTCCCGGCGAGATCACCACCGTCGTCCTTTCGCCGCGCAACGAAGAGATCGCTGCGGGCCTTGCCGCCCGCTTTCCTGACGTGACTGTCGCTGCCGACAATCAGGCGGTGCTCGACGCCTCAGACACGGTCATGCTCGGCGTCCGCCCGCAGATCGCCCGCGACGTGCTGCCGACCCTGCGCTTTCGCCCGGATCACCACGTCGTCAGCCTGATTGCGACCTTCTCCTGCGCCGAGATCGCCGCCATGGTCGGCCAAGTGAAGCGCGTGACCAAGGCCTTGCCGATGCCGATGATCGCGATCCGCCAGGGCCCGACGATCATCTTCCCGCCGGATCCGGATATGGCGGCGTTTTTCGGCCGGCTCGGCACGGCGATCGAAGTAACAAGCGAGAGCGAATTCGATGCGCTAAGTGTGGCGACCGCCACCTATGCCAGCTACTTCAAGTACCTGGAAACGATCCATAGCTGGCTAAAGGACAATGGCGTCGACGAAGCCAAGGGCCGCGCCTATATCGCCAGCCTGTTTGGTGCGCTCGGCCAGGCGCCGGAAACGACCCCGGACGCGAGCTTCGCCCATCTGGCGCAGGACTACGCGACACGCGGCGGCATCAATGAGCAGGTGCTGCGGGAGTTGACGGAGCACGGCACCTTCGAAAAATTCAGGGAAAGTCTCGGCGGCATCCACCGGCGGATTACCGCAGCGTCGTGAGCCACTGGCGCAACGGAAAAGCCCCTCATCCGGCCTGCCGGCCACCTTTCTCCCCGCAAGCGGGGCGGAGGAAATTCGCGGCACCCACTCCGCCAACAATAAACACCACGATTTCCGCCTCGCTGCGGCTCCGCTCGGCGAAACTAAGATCGGGCCACGTCCCCTCTCCCCGCCTGCGTGGAGAGGGTTAGGGTGAGGGGCAATCCGGTTTGCAAGAACTCCGGCTAGCCTCGTCCACCGATGCTGACCGAAGCGCAGCGGCTTACGTGAGCGCTCGCTCCGACAACGAAAAATAAGCTCTTCCTAATCCCTATATCTGCGCTACCCTGCGTTACATCTCAGTGCGCGACTGCTGCGTCTTGGGACGGGAGGCGCCAGTGAAAATCCTCGACTATCTGCCCTACGCCATCGGCTGCGCCGCCGGGCTGCTGCTGTCGCTGGTCGTCGGCGCGGTCTGCAGCCTCTCGGATGACGTGAAGATGGTCGAATCCGTCGCCCTCGTCGTGCTCGGTGGCGGTGTCGCCGAATGGTACTGGAACCAGTTAAGCCGGCGGTAACGGGCAAGCCTTCATAACTCGGCCCTGTTCATCCGCGGGGCCGCCATGACCGACATCGCCAGCCAAAATCAAGCCGCAGGCGGACGCCCCGGCCGCGTCGTCGTGGTGACCGCGGGCGGCGAGAACCCCTGGATCATGATCAACGCGTTCTCCGCGCATTTCGCCGACGTTGCAGTCGTCGAGGAGCAGCCGGAATCGAAGGGCCTGTTCCTGCGCCGCCGCGCACGCAAGCTCGGCTGGCTGACGGCGCTGGGGCAGCTTGCGACCATGATCGCCTCGCGCTTCGGCAAGCGTTTTACCCGCAAGCGCGCGGACGAGATCTTCGCGACCTACAAAGTCTCGGGAAAACCCGATCCGTCGATCCCGGTCAAATCCATCGCCTCCATCAACGACACGGACGCCATCGCCCAAGTGCGCGCGCTCAAACCCGATGTCGTCTTCCTCATCAGCTGCCGCATGCTGAAGGCCGAAACGCTGGCCGCCTTCCCCTGCCCGGTCCTCAACTTCCACGCCGGCATCAACCCGGCCTATCGCGGCCTGATGGGCGGTTACTGGGCGCAGGTCAACAACGACCTCGAAAACTTCGGAGCGACCGTGCATCTGGTCGATGCGGGCGTCGATACCGGCGGCGTGCTCTACCAGTCGCGCCAGAAGCCTGCCCCTCACGATACGATGCACACCTATCCGCTGCTGCAGACGGCGGCTTCCACGGACATTGCGATTGCCGCCGTCGGCGATGCGCTCGCCGGAAAGCTGCAGGTCATCGATGTCGCAGGCCCGTCACGGCAATGGTATCATCCGCCGATCTGGACCTGGATATGGAACGGCCTGAAGCGCGGCATCTGGTAGGCTGACAAGCCGCCCTTACCTCCTTCCGACATCGGCTAAAAGCCTGAAACTGCGGGTAATCCTTGCCGATGGTTCCTGGCTGCAAGAAGCGCCTCAACTGCGACTTGCGCATCACCGCCAAGACGTCTGATATGGCATCCGCGCCAGCGTCGTTTTTGGACATATCCGACGTCGTGGCGAGATGAGCCCGGACGCCGGTACATGCGCATTGTCGCAGAACGAGGAGAACAACACCCCATGGCAGATCGCATTATCGTCTACTGGCGCGACATTCCGGCCCAGGTCATCATCAAGAAGGGCCGTACGACGGCGAAGCGCGAGCTGTCTCTGCGCTTCACCGAAGCGATCGACATGTGCGCCATGCGCACCGGTGCGGCTGAAACCGACGACTACCTCGCCGAATGGCGCAAGGCCGATCCGGTGCCGGTCTCCGACAATCTGGAAACGGAAGCCGACCAGGCCGCCGCCGAGCTCGAAGCCGCCTATGACCGCGAACGCCTCGTCGCCCTCGTCAAAGCCGGAGGCCGCGACAATGGCTGACGCCAAACCGCCGAGCGAGCCGAAGGTGATGAAGGGCAACGCCGCCCCGGCCGCCAAGGCCGCAACCGGCGCGTTTACGCCGTCTGGCGTTTCGCCGAGCCGCCGCTCGCGCCACAAATATACGGTCCGCCTCTGGGCGGTCCGCAACTCCCGCTTCCTCGAATGGTTCTACCACCGCTTCGCCGATCTGTTCCTGCTGCTTCACCCGCTGTGGAACGCCATCGGTTATGGCCGGGTCGAGCGTCCGGTGACCTTCGTCGAGCGCCACGTGAAAGGCTTCCTCTTCGACTGTCGCATGTGCGGCCAGTGCGCGCTGTCGTCGACGGGCATGTCCTGCCCGATGAACTGTCCGAAGCAGCTACGCAACGGCCCCTGCGGCGGCGTGCGCGCCAACGGCAATTGCGAGGTCGAGCCGGACATGCCCTGCGTCTGGGTGCAGGCCTGGAAGGGCTCGCAGAACATGGAGAAGGGCAACGCCATCATGAACGTGCAGAAGCCGGTCAACCAGTCGCTGCGCGAAACCTCGTCCTGGCTGCGCGTGACGGCGGAAGCCGCAGCGCGCCGTGAAGCGGCATCCAAGGAAGGCCAGGCATGAGCCCCGACATCAATCCCTTCGATCCCGGCGCGCCGCTCGAGCCCCTGCCCGGCCATTCCTCCCGCGGCCGTCTTGAGCGGGTTTTGCGCCGCGGCGAGTTCGCCGTCACCGCCGAACTCAACCCGCCTGACAGCGCAAACCCGCAGGATGTCTACGAGCGCGCCGCGATCTTCGACGGCTGGGTCGACGGCATCAACGCGGTCGATGCCTCCGGCGCCAACTGCCACATGTCCTCGGTCGGCATCTGCGCGCTTTTGACCCGCATGGGCTACGCCCCGATTATGCAGATCGCCTGCCGCGACAAGAACCGCATCGCCATCCAGGGCGACGTGCTCGGCGCCTCTGCCATGGGCGTTCAGAACATCATGTGCCTGACCGGCGACGGCGTGCAGGCCGGCGACCAGCCAGGCGCCAAGCCCGTCTTCGACCTCGACTGCATGTCGCTGCTCGAAACCGTCCGCATCATGCGCGACAACTCGAAGTTCCTCTCGGGCCGCAAGCTGACGACACCACCGCAGGTATTCCTCGGCGCTGCGATCAACCCCTTTGCGCCGCCCTATGATTTCCGCCCCTATCGTCTCGCCAAGAAGATCGAGGCCGGCGCCCAGTTCGTGCAGAGCCAGTACTGCTTCGACGTGCCGATGTTCCGCGAATACATGAAGAAGGTGCGCGACCTCGGTCTGCACGAGAAGTGCTATATCCTTGTCGGCGTCGGGCCGATGGCATCGGCCAAGACCGCCCGCTGGATCCGCTCCAACGTGCCGGGCATCCATATTCCGGACAGCGTGATTACCCGCCTTGAGGGCGCGCAGGACCAGAAGAAGGAAGGCAAGCAGCTCTGCATCGACATCATCAACGAGGTGAAGGAGATCGAAGGCGTCTCCGGCATTCACGTCATGGCCTACCGCCAGGAAGAATATGTCGCAGAAATCGTGCATGAATCGGGCGTCCTGAAGGGCCGCCGCCCCTGGAAGCACGAGACGCTGCCGGAGGATGCGATGGTTGCCGAGCGCCTGGAGCACATTCGCGAGGGCAAGGAAGAGAACCAGCAACAGATGGCCGAAGCCGCGGCCCATCACCCGCACTGACCGCAGACAAAACTGGCGCCGGCCACAAGGCGCCTATCATCGACTTCACGGGCGTGATTACATAGACGCCAAATGACAAAGGACCCTGCATGACCCGGACCATCGTCGCTTCCGCCACCCGCGAGATCATCATCGGCTTCGACCAGCCGTTCTGCGTCATCGGCGAACGCATCAACCCGACCGGCCGCAAGAAGCTGGCCGCCGAAATGATCGAGGGCAACTTCGACACCGTCATCAAGGATGCGCTGGAACAGGTCGCCGCCGGGGCGACGATGCTCGACGTCAACGCCGGCGTGACCGCCGTCAATCCGAACGAGACCGAGCCGCCGCTCTTGGTCAAGACACTCGAAATCGTCCAGGGCCTCGTCGACGTGCCGCTGTCGATCGACAGTTCGGTGACGGCCGCGATCGAGGCGGCACTGCGCGTCGCCAAGGGCCGCCCGCTGGTCAACTCCGTGACCGGCGAAGAGGAAAAGCTCGAAGCGATCCTGCCGCTCTGCAAGAAGTATGACGTTCCGGTCGTTGCCATCTCCAACGACGAAACCGGCATTTCCGAAGATCCGGATGTGCGTTTTGCCGTCGCCAAGAAGATCGTCGAGCGCGCCGCCGACTTCGGCATCAAGCCGCACGACATCGTCGTCGACCCGCTGGTCATGCCGATCGGCGCCATGGGCACCGCCGGCCAGCAGGTCTTCGCACTTCTGCGGCGTCTGCGCGAAGAGTTGAAGGTCAACACCACCTGCGGCCTGTCCAACATCTCCTTCGGCCTGCCGCACCGCCACGGCATCAATGCCGGCTTCATTCCGATGGTCATCGGCGCCGGCATGACGTCGGCAATCATGAACCCCTGCCGCCCGCAGGAAATGGAAGCCGTGCGTGCGGCAAACGTGCTGAACGGCACCGACCCGAACTGCACCCACTGGATCAAGACCTACCGCGACCACAAGCCGGCCGAAGGTGGCCATGTGGTTGCGGCAGCACCAGTGGCAGCCGCCGGTGGCGGACGTCGCGGTGGCCGCGCGGCCCGCACGGGTGGTGCGGCTGCCAGCGAGTAGTTCCTGGATCGGCGCTGATGCGCTCGAGGGAGAAGGACGATGAGAAGCCAGTTGCGCCTCCTTGCCGTCGTTCTCCCTCTGGTCGTTATCGCCAGGTACACACTGTTTGACGATGCGGCCGAGTTTCAGCGGTTCTACGCCGCGCTCCGCACCTATGGTGCGCCCGTGATCATCGTGACGGCTGCCGTACTTGGAACAATAATGATCGCCACCGTCACCAGGAAGGTCTATCTCGGTCCGCAGGAGCAGGTGATCAAGGCTTGCCTCTGGGGCAGCTCGGCCGTGCTGGCCGCGACTCTTGCCTATACATTCGCAGTCGTAAAACTTGCCGGGGCGCCGTAGCAACGCACGTCGGTTCATCCATCCGCCAACGCAAAGTGGAGATCACCATGACACGCAGCCTACGCCTGGATGCCGCCACCCTCTGGTTCGAGGCCCCCTTCGTCATCGCCGTCCGACTGCAGGAGATGCAGATGGCGGCGCTCACCGGCAAGACCCAGGACGTGACCGAGCTTCATCGCATGGTCTCCGAGAAGATCGCCGCCACGGCCGAAAGCGTCATGGCCGTGAACATGGCCATCTGGAAGGCCGCCTTCGACAACACCTTGCGCCTGATGACCGGCGGCACGGCGTCTGGCCACGGAACGGCGATTGCGTCCGCAGCCCTCAGGCCCTATGGCAAGCGCGTGCGCAGCAACGCCCGGCGGCTGTCGCGCAAGTAAGCCTGACGCGCCGCCGTGCCCCACACCTAACTGTTTGAAACAGAAGCTTCCATGTCGGGATTGGACAACTATCGGGCGCCGTTCCGGTGCAGTCTGAAACCGTTTACCCGTGCTTCGCTTGACCCATTGAAGCGGACCTGACGAAAGACCACAGAGCATGCGCATTGAAGGTACCTCCGAGATCGAGACCAACATGACCGAAGCCGCGCAAAAGGACCCTCTCGTGCTGTTCATGCCTTCGGGCAAGCGCGGCCGCTTCCCGGTCGGCACGCCGGTTCTCGATGCGGCGCGCAAGCTCGGCGTCTATGTCGAAAGCGTGTGCGGCGGGCGCGCCACCTGCGGACGCTGTCAGATCGTGGTGCAAGAAGGCAACTTCGCCAAGCACAAGATCGTCTCGTCCAACGACCACATTTCTGAAAAGGGCGCCAAGGAAGATCGCTACGAGAAGATCCGCGGCCTGCCCGACGGCCGCCGCCTCTCCTGTTCCGCCCAGATCCTCGGCGATCTCGTCATCGACGTGCCGCAGGATACCGTCATCAACGCCCAGGTCGTGCGCAAGGCCGCAACCGACCGGGTGATCGAGCGCAATGCCGCCGTTCAGCTCTGCTATGTCGAGGTGGACGAGCCCGACATGCACAAGCCGCTCGGCGATCTCGACCGGCTGAAGGTGATGCTGGAGAAGGACTGGGGCTGGAAGGATCTGCTGATTGCGCCGCACCTGATCCCGCAGGTGCAAGGCATCCTGCGCAAGGGCAACTGGGCCGTCACCGCCGCCATCCACCGCGACATGGATAGTTCGCGCCCCTTCATCGTCGGCCTGTGGCCGGGCCTCAAGAACGAGGCCTACGGCGTTGCCTGCGACATCGGCTCGACGACGATCGCCATGCATCTCGTGTCGCTGCTCTCGGGTCGTATCGCCGCCTCGTCCGGCGCCTCCAACCCGCAGATCCGCTTCGGCGAAGACCTGATGAGCCGCGTCTCCTATGTGATGATGAATCCTGATGGCCGCGAGGCGATGACCAAGGCCGTGCGCGAGGCGGTCAATGGTCTCATCGGCAAGGTCTGCGCCGAGGGTGAAGTCGACCGCCACGACATTCTCGACATGGTCTTCGTCGCGAACCCGATCATGCACCACCTCTTCCTCGGCATCGACCCGACGGAACTCGGCCAGGCGCCGTTCGCGCTCGCCGTGTCAGGCGCGCTGCAATATTGGGCGCATGAGATCGATATCGACGTCAATCGCGGCGCGCGCCTCTACATGCTGCCCTGCATCGCCGGCCATGTGGGCGCCGATGCGGCGGGCGCAACCCTCGCCGAAGGGCCCTATCGCCAGGACAAGATGATGCTGCTCGTCGATGTCGGCACCAATGCCGAAATCGTGCTCGGCAACAAGGACCGCGTCGTCGCCGCTTCCTCGCCCACGGGCCCGGCCTTCGAAGGTGCGGAAATTTCGTCGGGCCAGCGCGCCGCCCCCGGCGCGATCGAGCGCGTGCGCATCGATCCCGTAACGCTGGAGCCGCGCTTCCGCGTCATCGGCGTCGAAAAGTGGTCTGACGAGGAAGGCTTTGCCGAGGCGGCCGCATCAGTCGGCGTCACCGGCATCTGCGGCTCGGCGATCATCGAGATCGTCGCCGAGATGTATCTTTCCGGCATCATCTCCGAGGACGGTGTCGTCGATGGTGCCATGGCGGCAAAAAGCCCGCGCATCATCCCGAACGGCCGCACCTTCTCCTACCTCCTGCACGAGGGTGAGCAGCGCATCACCGTGACGCAGAACGACATCCGCGCCATCCAGCTCGCCAAGGCAGCGCTCTATGCCGGCATCAAGCTGCTCATGGAAAAGCAGGGCGTCGACCACGTCGACACCATCCGCTTTGCCGGCGCCTTCGGCTCCTTCATCGATCCCAAGTATGCGATGGTGCTGGGCCTCATCCCGGACTGCGATCTCGACGACGTAAAGGCCGTCGGCAACGCCGCCGGTACCGGCGCGCTGATGGCGCTCTTGAACCGCGGCCACCGCCGCGAGATCGAGCAAACTGTCAGCAAAATCGAGAAGATAGAGACGGCGCTTGAATCAAAATTTCAGGAGCATTTCGTCAACGCCATGGCGATGCCGAACAAGGTCGACAGCTTCCCGAAGCTTTCGACCGTGGTCACCTTGCCGGAGCGCAAGGTGAGTAGCGATGACGGTGAAGGCGGCGGACGGCGGAGGAGGAGGAGCCGGGAGTAGTCCGGTAACCATTCCGAGCTCTCACAAGTCTCTGCCGTGTCGAAATACGACAACCGCCGTATGTCTTCGTTCTCACAGCAGGTCTACGCCGAGGTTGGCGCGCTTTTGCGCGTGCTTTGCACCAAGGAGAGACCAATGAAAATCATCATCGCAGTCGCGGCATCGCTTGCATTTGCCGGCTCCGCCTTCGCAGTGAGTTCGCTGGGGGCCGCTGAAAATCAGCCGGCTGCCAAAGCCATTGAAGCAATCGAGTTGGCGGGCGGTAGCGGGAAACCCAACACGACGCCAGGCACGGGCAGGTCCAACCTCACGCGCGGCAAAACCTCGTACTTTGGTTGACGCAAACGAAGGGCGGCACCAGCCGCCCTCTCGCCATGAACGTGGCGGCCGACCGCACAGGCGAAAGTCCTCGTTTGGTCGCGCATCGGGCTATTATGCTGTTTGGTGAATGTGGACACCGGAGATTTCAGCTTGCCTTAATTCCGGCGGCGGGCGACGGTCTGATGAAACCTATTCCTTAAACTGGCATCCAGAACCCATGAACGACAAAATTCTCGATACCCTGACCGGCATGTACTTCACCGTCGACGATCCCGATGGCACCTATGGCACCGGTCAGATCATCCGGCTTGCCGCCGAGGGGATCTACTTCATTCGCTACGACGGCAACGAGGTGGAATTGCCGATGGAGCTCGTTTCGATCGGCGAAATGCTGCAGACCACCGAAGAAGACTACAAGCTCTGGCGGTTCTTCGACACGACCGAGGAACGGGACAAGTGGATCGAGTGGCTGGACGCCCCCTCGAAGCCGCGCGTCGTCTCGCTGGTGCGGCCGACGCCTGCTCCGACGAAATAGGGCATCGTTGGAAGGTGACCGGGGCGGCTTTGCCGCGCCGGATTGGGCTTGGCGCGGTGGCTGCCGCGCCTCCCTCAAGGCTGGATCGAGGAAGGCTTTTCCTTAAGCCGTTCCATGAACCGACCATAGTCCGGCCGGAACAGGGCATAGGCGGTGGCTGCGGCATCGAACCAGTTTCTGGTCCCGACTTCAGCGGCCACCGGAAGCCTCCTTCTCCTGACGATGGGGGCGGCCTTCAGGCGGCTCGCGAACCCTTCCCGCTCCAGCGCCGCCCCGAGCGCCTGTAGCACCGCAAGAACCGGATATCCGATTTCCAGCTCGAGGCACCGGATCGCCAGGAATGTCATCTGCCGGTGCGGCTCCAGAGTTGTCAGGAGGGCGACGCCCTTTTTCGTCAGCCGCAGGCCGGTCTTCCTGCCGTCGTCGGGGCCGCGCCGGGCAAGGAGCCCGCCCTTCAGCATCAGGCTGACCGTCTGGCTGATCGCGCCCTGGGTGAGACTGCTGTTGCTGGTGATCTCGGTGACGGTCTCGGCGCCGGCGGCAAGCGCGCGCAACAGGGGCGTATAGCGCGGCCTGTAGTCGATCTTCAGGGTTTCAGATCGCTCGGCGGCACCCCGATCGACGCGTTCGCCGACATATCGCAGGAGTTCGCCGAGGTGCCCCTTTGTGTTATGCTTTAAGGGAGGGAGTAGATCCATGGCACCCACACGATCCGATGTTTCCGAACGCGTAAAGGCGATCCTCGTCGAGCTGCTCGGCGTGAAGGCTTCCGAAGTGAAAGACGATGCCGAGATCGAAGAGGATCTGGGCGCCGACTCGCTCGAAGTGTCTCAATTGGCGATGTTGGTGGAGGAAGAGTTCGAGATCTATCTGACCGACGACTCTGTCGAAAAGCTCGTCACGGTCGGCGACCTGATCGACTTTGTGCTCGCGTCGAAAACGCTGAAGTGATCATCCGGCAATAAAAAAGGCCGGGGCGAAACCGCACCGACCTTCCTCATCATCGCTCTTACACCAGTGCCAGTACATCCGTGGTCAAAAGTCTAAAGCGACGCGACAGTTGCGAGCGGCGAACACATTCAGCGCTCATAAGCAAATGTCGACAGATGGGCTTATACGAAGCGATTGTGTTCGAAAGATGTCCACACGCGCTGCGCGTCGCTATTAAATAAACAGCCCTGCCAACCGCCTCGCAAGCGCGCGAGGAAGCGCGGGGCATTCCAAACACAGAAAACACCGCGCGTTCGACGGAACGCGCGGTGCTTTGGTTGAGAGGGCGAACCGACCCGGATTACTGCGGCGTCAGGTCGAAGCCGAACCACTTCTCCGACAGGCGCTTGATGGTACCATCGGCCTTGGCAGCGGCAATTGCGTCGTCGAACAGCGCCTTCAATTCGGGGTCGCTCTTGCGCAGGCCAACGGAGCTGCCGGCGCCGAGGAAGCCACCCTGGAAGCGGGGGCCGGTGATGACCATGTCGCTGTTGGCGGGCTTTTCGACGGTCGTCTTCAGGTAGCCCATGGACGCCATGACGAAATCGACGCGGCCGGCGACGAGATCGAGATCGTGCTGCTCGGTCGTCTTGTATTCGCGCACCTCGACGACGTCCTTCAGATATTCGTCGATGAAGCGCGCCGCGATCGAGGCGGTCTGGACGCCGATGGTCTTGCCTTCGATCAGCGGCTTCAGCTCGTCGACCGCCTTGCGCGCGCCGGCCTCGTTTGAGGCAAGCGAGAAGAGCTCGCCCTTCATCGGCAGGGTTTCGAGATCACCGCCCTTCAGCGTCGCGAAGGCCTGGCCGGTGCTGCCGTAGGACATCGAGAAGTCGATGACTTCCTTGCGCTTCTCGGTGGCCGACATGCCGGCCATGATCGCGTCGAACTTGCCGGCGTTGAGCGCTGGGATCATGCCATCGAAGGACTGCGCGATGACGGTGCATTCGACCTTCATGTGGTCGCAGAGGATCTTGCTGAGCTCGATCTCGTAGCCGTCGAGCGTGCCGTCCGCCTTGGTCAGGTTATAGGGCGGAAAGGCACCTTCGGTGGCGATCGTCACCTTCGTCCACTTCTTGTCTTCGGCCTGCGCCGGCATGGACATCAGCCCCGCGGCAACGGCAAGCGCCGATGCCATGATTGCGGTGGTCTTTTTCATTGCAGCATTCCCCTTTTGTGGATGTTGATTGCTTTGTTTTTCGGCCCGCCGATCACGACAGGCTTCAACTCTTGATGAACTGGCGGAAGCGTTCGGACTTCGAATGGGTGAAGACCTCGTGCGGCGGCCCCTCCTCCTCGATCGTGCCCTTGTGTACGAAGACGACGCGGCTCGAGACGTCGCGGGCAAAGCCCATCTCGTGGGTGACGACCAGCATGGTGCGCCCCTCCTCCGCCAGACCGCGCATGACGCGCAGCACCTCGCCGACCAGTTCCGGGTCGAGCGCCGAGGTCGGTTCGTCGAAGAGCATCGCCTTCGGGCGCATGGCAAGCGCACGGGCGATCGCGGCGCGCTGCTGCTGGCCGCCGGAGAGATGCGAGGGATAATGGTTGCGCTTGTCGGCGATGCCGACCTTGGCAAGCAGGGCTTCGGCCTCCTCGATCGCCTCGACGCGCGGGCGCTTCAGCACATGCACCGGCGCCTCGATGACGTTTTCAAGCACGGTCTTGTGGGACCAGAGATTGAAGCTCTGAAACACCATGCCGAGTTCGGAGCGGATGCGGTCCACCTGTTTCTGGTCGGCCGGGCGGCTGCGCCCATCGTTCGATGTCTTCAGCCGGATCGCCTCGCCGGCGACCTCGATCGTGCCCGAATTCGGAACCTCCAGCATGTTGATGCAGCGAAGCAGCGTCGACTTGCCGGAGCCGGAGGATCCGAGGATGGAAATCACCTCACCCTCGCGCGCGTCGAGCGACACGCCTTTCAGCACCTCGACCGGGCCGAAACTCTTGTGAAGGTCGTGCACGCGGATCGCGACCGGTGCGGTGACGGCGGCGGACATGTTCAATGGGCTTCTCCCTTGAGTTCGGCGGAGATCGGCAATGGCGCGCGCAGCTGCGGGTTAAACCGGTGTTCGGCAAACGCAACGAGCCGGGTCAGCGCGAAGTTGATGGCGAGATAGATGAGACCGGCGACGACGAAGACCTCGATCACCCGGTAGCTCTCCGAGATCAGCTTGGCGGCGACGCCGGTGATTTCCATCAGCGTGATGATCGAGGCGAGCGAGGTCGCCTTGACCATGGAGATCATCTCGTTGCCGTAACCGGGCAATGCCTGGCGCAGCGCCTGCGGCATGACGATGCGCCGAAAGATCATGACGCGCCCCATGCCGCAGGCCCGCGCTGCCTCGACCTGGCCGTGCGGAACCGAAAGGAGGCCGCCGCGGATGATTTCGCTCGCATAGGCGGCCGTGTTCAGCATCAGCGCCAGCACGGCGCACCAGTAGGGTTCGCGCAGAAGCGGCCAGAAGATGCTGTGGCGAACGGCGGGAAACTGGCTGAGGCCGTAATAGATCAGGAAGATCTGCACGAGCAGCGGCGTTCCGCGAAACAGGAACACGTAAGTGCGGGCAAAGAGATCGAGCGCAAGAATGCCCGACAGACGGGAGAGCGCCAGCCCAAGAGCCAGCACCGAACCAAGCGCGATCGATGTCGCGGCAAGCTCCAGCGTCAGCGGCAGCGCCGTCGCCAAGCTCCAGAAGGTTTCGATGGCAAATTTGATATCCATCAGCCCCTCCTGACGCCGCGCGAGAACCGGCGCTCGGTAACCTGAAGAACCAGGCCCGACACGGTCGAAATCGCGAGATAGATCATGGCTGCAATGAAGAAGAAGTCGAAGGGACGGCTGGTCGATCCGGCGCCGATCTGAGCCTGACGCAAGAGTTCGACGACACCCGTGACCGAGACCAGTGCTGACTCCTTCAACACCACCTGCCAGACATTGCCGAGACCGGGCAGCGCATAACGCAGCGTCAAGGGTGCAATGATGCGGCGAGACTTGAGGAGCCGGCCCATGCCGCAGGCGGTTGCCGCCTCCAACTCGCCCGGATGCACGGCGCGGAAGGCGCCGCGATAGACCTCGGTCTGCTGGGCGCCTGAGGTGATGCCGACCGCAAGCGCACCGGCGATGAAGCCGGGGAAGCTGACGAAACCCTCCGCACCGAACAATTGGCCGACGGCCGTCACCACGGCGCTGCCGCCGAAATAGAAGAGATAGATGACCAGGAGGTCGGGAATGCCGCGAAGGACCGTCGTGTAGGCCTCGGCGCAGCCACGGACGACCGGGCCGCCGGAGATCTTCGCCCAGGCGCCGAAGGTGCCGATGAGGCCGCCGATCGCAAAACCGGCAATCGCGATCAGGATCGTCATCCAGGCGCCGGCGGCAAGCGCCGGGCCCCAGCCGTCCGGCCCGAAGCTGATGATGTCGAGGAAACCGGGCTCAGTCATCGCAGCGCCTCCCTTCGCTTGTCGATCGATGACTTAACCATGGCTCACCCCGGGGATCGGCGGGTCGACATCGTCAGGAATGGGATTGACGAAGGGCGTGCCCTCGAGCCTTACGGCATGGTCGGCCTTGGCGGCGGCAATGAGCGCGGGATCGAGGATCAGCTCCACCGCCGTGCTCGCCATCACCTTGGCCGCGTGCTCCATGCCCTTGTGGGCGGCCGGCAGCTTGCCTTGCGCCACCAGCTGCCAGGAATGGCCGGGCGTGCCGATCGCGTAGGTCGCGCCGCGCATCTGCACGGTCGGCACCACCCAGCTCACCGTTCCGACATCGGTGGAGCCGACAAGCGTGCCGGCGCCGTTTTCCGGCGGAAAGATCGTGTCGCAGAGCGAAACGCCCCGTCGCAGCTTGAGCCCGAAACGCTCGAAGGCAGAGGCGATATCCTCGCCGGTAAAGGTCTCCTGGAACTTTGCCGCCGTCCGCCGATCGTCCTCGTCGAACTGCGGCGGTCCCAGATGCTCAAGCTGGCGGTGCATCAGCGCTTCGAGCGGGGTGTTTCCGACGAGGTTGGCGTCGCCGCTGACGATCTCGTCCGTGACCGTGGTGCCGGTCATCAGCGCCGCGCCCTTGGCAACGCTGCGGACACGTTCCACGAGATCGAGCAGTTCCGGCAGGCTGCGGGCGCGCACGAGATAGCGCGCCTTGGCGCGGGCCTGCACCACGTTCGGCGCGTTGCCGCCGGTGTCCGTCACCGCATAGTGGATGCGCGCCGACGATGGCATGTGTTCGCGAAGATAGTTGACGCCGACATTCATCAGTTCGAGCGCATCGAGCGCGCTGCGGCCGAGATGGGGGGCAGCCGATGCATGCGACGCCCGGCCGCTGAAGCGGAAGTCGAGCTCGTTGCAGGCAAGCGAAATGGGGTTGTTGACGCCGGCAAAGGGTGCGGGGTGCCAGGAAATCGCGATATCTACATCGTCGAACACGCCAGCGCGCACCATGAAGCCCTTGGACGAGCCGCCCTCTTCCGCCGGGCACCCGTAATAGCGCACCCGCCCCTTGATGCCGCTGGCCGCGAGGTAATCCTTGACGGCGGTCGCCGCCATCATCGCGCCGGCGCCGAGCAGATTGTGGCCGCAGCCATGGCCATTGCCGCCGTCGACCAGAGGCCGTTCCTCGGCAATGCCGGCCTCCTGGCTGAGGCCCGGCAGCGCATCGAACTCGCCGAGAATGGCAATGACCGGTCCGCCCTCGCCCGCGTCGCCCATGACCGCCGTCGGCATGCCGGCGATGCCGCGCGACACACGGAAACCTTCGGCCTCCAGCAGCGCGGCGTGTTCGGCCGACGAGGAAAACTCCTCGTAATTGGTTTCCGGCGTATCCCAGACCCGGTCGCTGAGCACGAAGAACCGTTCGCGCTTGGCTTCGAGGAGGTCCCAGACGGCATCGGCATTTTTCATCGTTTCTTGACTTCCGCAACAATAGTAACCAGAATTGGCGCCAATTTATGATAACATTTTTGGATACACAAGAGGGTCCTGAAACATTTCGAGCGATGTGCACAACGGCGAGAGGCAGGCAGGCAACGCCGCTCTCCCGCATTGAATTGTTCACGACAGCATCATAGTTTCTCCAAAAATGGAGCCAATTCCGCTGCGGCGGGCGACGCGAGGCACGCGCCGGGGACTTGGGACATGCACCAGCAACGTGCGTCAGAGGCCGGTGACAGGCGGAAAGAGAGTGTAAGGCAGGAATGAGCGACGATCTGACGGAAATGCTGGCGCCCGAGGAAAAGCCCGAGGACAAGAAGGACGTTACCGACCTCCTGCTGCACGACATCCTGACCGGGACCCTGCCGGCCGGCGCCTGGCTGAAGCAGATCGACCTGGAGCGCCGCTACGACTGCACGCGGCCGGAGGTGCGCCGGGCGCTCGACCGGCTGTCGCAGCGCAGGCTGGTGCAGCACAATCCCAACCGCGGCTACCAGGTCTATGAACTCGACGACCAGCGCACGCAGGAAATCAGCGATATCCGCGTGATTCTCGAAACCGGCGTCGCCGACCGCATGGTTGCCAATGCAACGCCCGCCACCATCGCCGAACTGCGGCAACTCGCCCGGCAGTTCGACGAGATGTCGTTTCGCGGCTCCATCATGGAGCACTATGACGCCAACCTCGCCTTCCACCGCGCGCTTCTCATGCTCTCGGGCAATTCCGAACTCGTCGACGTCGTTGCCGAAATCCGCCAGCGCACCGTATCGGCCCCGGTATCGCAATGGCGCACCCGCGCCCGCATCGAGCAATCGGCCCGCGAGCACCACCTGATGGTCGACGCGCTGGAAGCCCGGGATCTGCCCGAACTGAAACGGCTGATCGAAATCCACATCCGCCAGGCACCGATCAAGGTGTGAGCGAACCCTCGTCGCTCAAGGGCGAAAGTTATCCGCCAAAGAGGATCGTCACCGCCACCAGAACCGCGCCGATCGCAGCCATCGCAAAGGCCATCGGCCAGGGGCTTCGGCCCATGTAGCGGCCGAGGCGCGCGCCGATGACGAAGAGCATGACGAGCGCAATGGCGTTGGAGGCGCGCATGGCGAGCGCGACATTGTCCGTCAGCAGGAAGGGAATGCTTGGCGGCAACGTCGAGGCGACGACCAGCAGGAAGATCGCGGCGGCTGCCTTAAGGTCGTGCGCAGTCACCACCCTGTGCCTGGGATCGGCGGAAAGGGCCCTCACCCGGACAAGCAGCGCTTCCGTTTCCTTGGGCGAAGAGACGCGGCGCACATCGTCCGGCAGGCTTTCGAGAAACAGTTCGCGGGCGCGATCGAGCCGCTCAGACCTGAGCCTGTCGAGAAAACCGCGCCGTCGCACGCGCTCCACCACCGTCGTCAGCACATACATGACGCCGTCGACGATGCCCCAGGCGATGTTGCAGCCGAGGGCGGCGACGAGCACGGCATTGACACCGCCCTCGCCGGCCGTGACCGTGCTCATGGTTCCCGTGAAGGACAGCGCCATCAAGAGGCCGAAGATGATCTCCGACAGGCGGTCGATCGGATCGAGAACGCGCGACCGTTCGCTCATGGCCGGGCACTCGACGAAAGTGGCCAGGACGACAGGAAGGCGGTGGGCAGCGACCGGGAAGAGCGCAACCGCGATATCTCCCCTTACTGGACCTGCAGATCGGCGAACGCGTCGCGCACATGGTCGGCGACCGCCAGTACAGGCGCCGGCGCATCGCTGATCACCTGCAGGCCGATATTGTAGTGGCCGAGATCCGGCAGGCCGTCGCGCTCGCCGAGTTGCACCATTTCCCCCTGGACGAGGTAACGCGGCAGCGGCGCGATCGCGAGACCGGCAAGCACGGCGGCGCGCTGCCCGGTGGTATAGGCGCTGAGGAACGCAATGCGGAACTTGCGGCCGGCGCGCGCGAGTTTCTCTACCGCATCCGCCCGCCAGACGCAGCCGTCCTCCCACATCGACACCGGCAGCGGATCCTTCAGATGCGCGCTGCCGCACTTTGCGCCGGCCCAGACCAGCTTTTCCTGCATCAGAATTTCGCCATTGCGGGGCGTTCCCTCGGTCAGGCTGTTGAAGATGGCGATATCGAGCCGGTGCTCGTCCACCTTCTTGCGCATGGCGTTGCTCATGCCGATCGACACATCGACCGTGACGTTCGGATAGGATTCGGCGAAACGCTTCAGCACCTCGGGCAGGATGCGCTCGCCAACGTCCTCAGGCGCGCCGACGCGCACGACGCCGTTCATATCCGGCAAGAGAAAGCGGGAAACCGTTTCGTTGTTGAGCGACAGCAGGCGGCGGGCAAAGCCGAGCAGCAACTCGCCCTTCGGCGTCAAGGTGACCGAGCGGGCGTCTCGCAGGAACAGCGTACAGCCGAGCATCTCTTCGAGCTTCTTGATCTGCATCGAGACAGCCGACGGCGTGCGGTAGACGGTTTCGGCGGCGGTGGTGAAGTTGCCGGTCTCGGCAATCGCGATGAAAGTCTTCAGCACGTCCATTTCGAGAAGCGGAAGCGCATGGCGCATCAGCATGTTCATGGCGTCAACCTCATTCAAAAAAACTGAAAGATAGCTTCACTTCATTTCGTTTGATTGAACATCAGCAATGGCCGATAGTCAAGCTCAAGGACGACGCAGGAAGGAGAAACGCATGTCCACCGCAGCCCTTGTTATCGCCGCTTCGAAGAGTTCCCTCCGTAACAGCCGCCTGCCGCAGGCAGTGGTAAAAAAAGAGCATAGCAGGAGCAACGACATGGTCCTCAACGCCCTCAATCAAATGATCGCCGTCCTCGACGGTGTTGCAAGGCAACGACGCGAAAAACAGATCGCGCGGAATCGGGTGGAAGCCCGGCGCGAACTCGCCAAACTGCCACAGAGAGTCCGTGACGACGTGATGTTTGCGGACCCGCTAATCAATCACCATGTTTGATGAAAGGCATCAAACATATTCGTTGGAATGATAAGTCAGGTTAGGCCATAAATACCATCATGGTCGCGACCGGCTGAGACACTCAGAAGGAGCCATGAAATGTCCAACACTCAGTTTTCATCGGCCTCGGAACGGGCATCCTCCCACTCGTCCCTTCCGGGTCTCTTCAATCTGCAGGTTCGTGCCTGGGCAGTATGGAAGCGTTATCGCCAGGAACGGGCCCTCGAGAACCTGTCCTATGACACGCTGAAGGACATCGGCTTCCCGTCGGTGGACGATGCGGTGCATAAGACCGAACAATGAATGACGGCGTGATCTGTCCCTTCTGAGGGCGTCACGATCCGGATGAATCGAAGGGCATCGCCGACAAGGCGGTGCCCTTTTCCTTTGCGTTCGAACGTGTCGTCGCGCAATCCGAAACGCAATGCGGCCTAGGTCAGCAACTCTGCGAGAAGCGACGGCCGACTGAGGAAACAGCCGGCGACAAGCCCCACGAACCCGAGCGCCAACGACCCCACGATGCCGTGGCCCAACCATCCGGCGTGGGCACCGATGGCGGTTGTCGCGACGATGACCGAAACAGTCCACAGGGCCTTCAGCAGCGAAACGGCGCGCCTCAGAGCTGTTGGCTGATTCTGCCCCACGCAAAGTACCCTTCCAAAGAGACCGCCGCATCGCATGTAATGTCGAAAGCACGCGCCGCCAATGGTGTGTGATCATCGGCCGATTTGGCTCGCACCTCTACTCGCAGTGCCGTTAATCAGGCTAGCGATCGATCCCACGAGGTCCACTTGTCTTTTACCGACACCCGCACCAGCCGTGTGAAGCGTCGCAATCGGCAAACACAACCCTGGAGAGCGCTTTGCGAATGTTGCGTATCTCTGGCAGTTCTTGTCCGATAGCGTCAACAGCGCTGTAAAAACTGCCGCTTTCCTTACAAAAGCCTGAAAGCGGGGCCGAGCCGCCTTTCACCGCGCGATGTCGCAATGCGAAATCTCTTTGCGGTCGCTGCTATCCATGCGAATGTCGCAAACAGACAAGCCGAAGAGTATCTTCCAAGCGACGAATATACCGCATCGCCAAGCATGGGAAGCCTCATGAACAAGCCACTGACCAAAAAGCGTTCTCTCGTCTTCTTCCTGGTGCCGAACTTTTCCATGCTGCCCTTTTCGGCGGCGATCGAAACGCTCCGCATCGCCAACCGCATGCTCGGCTACGAGGCCTATTCCTGGCGCCTCGCATCGTCCGACGGCGAAAAGGTCCTGTCGTCGAGCGGTATCGCGCTCGAGGTCAACTCGTCGCTTGCAGACGAGCGCAAGTTTCTCGGCGGCGAAAACCGCCCCTCGATGGTGCTGGTCTGTTCCGGCATCTATGTCGAGGACTTCAACAACAAGTCGGTCAATGCCTGGCTGCGCGAGGTCTACAATCGCGGCGTCGCCGTCGGCAGCCTCTGTACCGGCGCCCATGTGCTGGCGTCGGCCGGTCTTCTGACCGGCAAGCGCTGCGCCATCCACTGGGAAAACCTGCCGGGCTTTTCCGAAAGCTTCCCGCAGGTCGACGTCTATGCCGACCTCTACGAAATCGACAGCAACATCTACACCTGCGCCGGCGGCACCGCCTCGCTCGACATGATGCTGAACCTGATCGACCAGGATTTCGGCGAGAGCCTCGTCAACCGCGTCTGCGAACAGGCGCTGACCGATCGCGTGCGCGGGCCCCATGACCGCCAGCGCCTGCCGCTGCGCGCCCGTCTCGGCGTGCAGAACGCCAAGGTGCTGTCCATCATCGAACTGATGGAGGCAAACCTCGCCGAGCCGCTTTCGCTGCTCGAAATCGCCGAGGGCGCCGATCTCTCCCGCCGCCAGATCGAGCGCCTCTTCCGCCAGGAAATGGGCCGCTCGCCTGCACGCTACTATCTCGAAATCCGCCTCGATCGCGCAAGGCACCTCTTGATCCAGTCGTCGATGCCGGTGGTCGAAGTGGCCGTAGCCTGCGGCTTCGTCTCCGCCTCGCACTTCTCCAAGTGTTATCGCGAACTCTACAACCGCTCGCCGCAGCAGGAGCGCGCCGACCGCAAGCTGACGCTGCAGATGGCGCGATAAGCGGCAGATCAGATGGATCAGACAAGGGCGGAGCTTCTCCGCCCTTTTTCGTTGGTGACACTTTCCGCTTGTGCCGTCCTGGCGCTTGCACGCGCCGCTGTTTTGGATTGAATGGTCGGCGTTTCAGGAGAGCGAGGAGCACGCCAAACGATGGCCCCCGTGGAGATCGATCCCGCCAAGGTTCATGAATTCAAGGACTTCCAGAGCTTTTACGACTGGCTCGCCACCCACCACCAGAGCGAAACCGAAGTGTGGATCAAGACCCACAAGGTCAGCTCCGGCCTCGCCTCGGTCACGCCCAAGGAGGCGATCGACGCGGTGCTCTGCTGGGGTTGGATCGACGGCGTGCGCAAGGGGCACGACGACAGGAGTTTCCTCCAGCGCTATTCGCCGCGCGGCAAGAAGAGCATCTGGAGCCAGATCAATGTCGACAATGTCTCGCGCCTGATTGCCGAGGGCCGTATGACCGAGCACGGGCTCAAACAGGTCGATGCCGCCAAGGCCGACGGCCGCTGGGACCGCGCCTATGCCAGCGGCAAGGACATGCAGATCCCCGACGACCTGCAGGCGGCGATCGACGCTGAGCCCGAAGCCCGCGAAATGCTTGGCAAGCTCAGCGCACAGAACCGCTTCGCGCTCGCCTTCCGCACCCACAACATGAAGACCGAAGCCGGGCGCAAAAAGAAGATCGAGACCTTCGTCGAGATGCTGAAGCGCGGCGAAACGATCTATCCGCAGAAGAGCAAGTAAAGCGATTGAGGGGCACGACCGAAAGGTCGGCCTTCGTCCTGGCGGACCGGCATAGCCCGAGACCGATCCGGCACCGGCAAGGCTCGACGCCCGACGGCCGGGGGCCCAAAGCTGTTTGCACGCTCAATCTTGGCAATATCCGGCTTGATCATGCCCGGCATCTCCACCGTCACGCGCTTGGCACGTGCAGGGGCGAAAAATGAACGCCGAAGGCGACACTCGTTCTGTCGGACGCACACAAACGTCGCCTTAGCCCTTTGACTTACAGCCCGGCGTCACTGACCGGCGCGGCCGAAGCGCGCGGCACCACCTCCGACGAAGCGTAGGACCGGCGGACCAAAGCGGTTGTCACCCTCCTCGCTCGCGAGGTAGCCCAACATGACGAGGCCCAAGAGCGGCCCGACGACCGGGACGAACAGCGCAAGGTTCCACCACCCGGAACGGCCATGGTCGTGCCAGCGCTCGGTGTTGACCGTGAAGCCGAAATAGAAACTCGCGGCGATGATGAGGATGACAAGCATATGCATAAGGCTGAAGCCCGCGGCATAATTGTCGACGCCCGAAAGCGCCAACAACGCCCCGCCGGCGAACATCGCGGCTATCGCCGCAATGCAGATAACGATCTGCGCCAACCACCAGGCCTGACGTCCGATACGGCCATCAACACTCGTAAACATCTGTAAATTCACGTCGTCTCCCCCCAACAGCCAGTGCGCTTCCAAGTGCCCCCGCGCCGGCCAGCCTTGTCATCCGATAAAAGGTTCCCTCATAAACGGGTAGATGTCTTCGCGCCAAAAAGCGCCCCATGGTTGCACAGGCAGGCGGCCTTGTGCCTGGCATCTCGAGCGTCGCTGGAGGCGGGGCATGGCCCGCCTGCCGCTTCCATAACTTGCGGGTCCTGCACCCACGAGACAACCGGCTTCTAGCCGTGAAACGCCCGCTCCAGTTCGGCGATATCGAGCTTGATCATACCGAGCATCGCCTCCGTGACGCGCTTGGCGCGCGCACGGTCGGAATGGGCGACCATGTCGCCGAGCACCCTTGGCACGATCTGCCAGCACAACCCCCAGCGGTCGCGGATCCAGCCGCATTGTTCGATCTGTCCACCGTTTTCGCTGATCGCGTTCCAAATCCGGTCGATCTCCTCCTGGGTATCGCACTGGATCATGATCGAGAAGGAATGGTTGAACGGATCGAGGGGCCCGGCTTCGAGCGCCAGGAATTCCTGGTTGCCGAGCGTGAACTCGATGGTCGTCACGCTGCCGGGCGGTCCGCTCGGGCTTTCCGCCGGCAAGGTGGTGACGCGGATGATTGCCGAATTGGGAACGAGCGAAACATAGAAGTCGACGGCCTGGCGCGCCTCCTTCGCAAACCAGAGATTTGAAACGACATTGGTCATGATTTGGTCCTCCTCGTGCCGCCTGATCATGGGCGGTAACCGAAGGACGATCGACTTCGTTCCAAGCCGACAGGTGACGGATCATTATTTCCGAGGGTGGGCCTGCCGGTCTGGCCCGGCAGTTTACGAGGCCAGCGCGTCGAGCAGCGCCAACTCGGAAATCACCCGGTTCCGGCCGGCATGCTTGGCCATGTAGAGAAACTGGTCGGCGGCATGCAGGTAGTTCTCGAAGGCCTCCGAGGTCTCGATCGTGGCAAGCCCGATCGAGACGGTAATCGTCAGCTCCTCGTCGTCGGCGACGATGCGGGATTTTGCGAGTTCCAGGCGCAGCGCGTCGCAAAAGGCGAAGGCGCGCCGCACGTCGCAGCCGTTGAAGAGGATGCCGAACTCCTCGCCGCCGAGGCGGGCGAGCAGATGGTCCTCGCCAACGAGCACGGAGAGGCGCTTGGCCACATGCTTCAGCACGATGTCGCCGATCTCGTGGCCATAGGTGTCGTTGAGGCGCTTGAAATGATCGATATCAAGCACGGCGATCGCCGTCGGCTCGCCGCGCCTGAGGCACTGCTCGACCAGCCGCGGCCCCGCCACGAAGAAGTGTCGGCGGTTGTAGAGGTCGGTGAGGTAGTCGCTGGCCGCCTGCCGCTGCAGCGTCTGCAGCCGCTTCTGCACGCCGGCCGCCTGCGCAATGCGCCCATTGAACTCCGCTTCGAGGAAGGGCTTCTGAATGAAATCCGTACCGCCCGCTTCGAGGAAACGGGCGCCGGCACGCCGGTCGCCGCTGTCGGAGAGACCGATGACCGGCACCGCACCGTCGCCCCGCCGCCGTTCCACCTCGGCAAGCAGCGCTGCGCCGGACATGTCGGAGAGATCAAGGTCGGTGACGACGAGATCGACGGCCTCGCCGCTGTCGAGCACCTGCAGCGCATCGGCGGCAGATGCGACCTCGCAGACGGAAATCCGCTTGCGCCTCAAGATGCCGGCCAGTTCGCTGCGCGAGGCGGCATCGGAATCAGCAAGCAACACCGTCGTCTTGCCGTTGGTCAGCGCCCGATCAACGGCGCCAATCAAGAGATTGATCGATTCCGGCTGGTGCTTGATGACACAATCGAGCGCGCCGCGCCTGAGGATTTCCTCGCGCGTATGGTCGTTGAAGGCCGCGGTGAAGACGACGGCCGGCACCTGGTTGTCGAGGATGAATTCGAGCGCCTCGCAATTGGGCGCATCCGGCAGGTTGAGATCGAGAACGGCGAGCGAGAAGCTCTCCGGCGCCTGCTCCAGCGCTTCCTTCAGCGCCGCCAGCGAGTTGCAATGGGTAACGCGAATGCCGTGGACGGACTCAAGCCCGTACTTCAGCGCCGTCGCAAACATCCGGGAATCTTCGACAAGCAGCATGCGCTTGTCACTGTGCTTCTGCACAGAATTCACCCGGCCTGGCGTGCGGCGCAATCTCACGTCCCTGCAACCCCTCTCGAGCCACAGGCGTGCTTCCCTCAAGGGGTGACGCTGGCTCCCGAAATCTTCAACCCGGCCACTTGCCGCGCCTGGCCTTTCGGCCGGCGTGATCCGTGTGACCGGGTTCCCCGCTCCTGCTGCGGCGGATTGAAGACCGTTCGGATTGCAATTTCGTTAATACGGCAACCTGTGCGCGGCGTTTTTGGTGCACCCACCCAATAATTCTTAGGGGTTTTTACCCATCCTGCTTTGATGGTTAAGCAGGAACCCTAACTTTTTCACTGAGTGTGCGGATCTTGGTCAGCGTATCCAGGTTCTGGTTGACGCGGCAGTAGAATTCCTCGTTGACGAAGGGACGAACGACGAAGTCGTTGCCGCCGGCCTTGAGGAAGCGCGCCGACAGAAGGCGGTTGGTCGACGACGAAACACCGATGATGCGCAGCTGGTGCGGCCCGTAGGAACTGCGAATGCGCCGCGTCAGCTCGAAGCCGTCGATATCAGGCATGTTGTAGTCGGTGATGACGAGGCCGATGTCCGGATTGTTCTTGAGGAGCTCCAGCGCCATCGCGCCGTTTTCGGCCGAGCTGGTGCGGAAGTTGTAGCGCTTGAGCTGCGTCGTCAGCAGCGCGCGTGCGGTCGGACTGTCGTCGACGATCAGCACATGGTGCTTGTGGTTGGTGAGGAACCGGCAGACCGATTCTGCCAGCATGTCGACGGCAAAGACGCTGTCCTTGATGACGTAGTCGACGATCTCCTTGGCCAGAATCTTCTCGCGCGTCGATTCCTGGAACGAGCCGGTGAAGACGACCGTCGGCACGCTCATCTCGATCAGGTAGTTGAGCGCCTCGCCGTTTTCCGCCCCCGGCAGGTTGATGTTGGAGATGGCGAGCGAGGCCGGGAATGTCGCGTTTTCGACGGCGAACTGCAGATCGTCATAGTCACGGCAGACGATGACATCGATGTCGAACAGCTCTTTCAGCCGCTTCGAGACCATCGAGGAAAAGAGGTTGGAGTCCTCGGCAAGCACGATGCGGTGCTCGGCAAGGGATTCGCCGGAATAATACATTCCGGAAACGCCAAAAAATGACATTGAACGCCTATGTGAAAGAGTGTCCCCCTACAGCTCCGCGCGTTCTTCATGCCCGCCTAGTCGCTGTAACTTGCAGGCGCCATGCTAGAGGAGAAAGGCTTTCTTCGGTGTTAATAAGCGGCCGGCGAATTAACGAGACCGGCGTGCCGGCTTGAGACGTCCGGCCGCCGTGACGCCGGCTTTTCTCATGCCTCCGGGGCTCGGCCACGCCGCGTCTCGGCGGTCCGGCGGATGACCTCGGCGATCTCCGGATTGCTGCTCGACAGCATCTGGAAATCCTCCGAATAGAGCGACAGCAAAGAGACTTCTGTGGCAGCCGTGACGGTCGCAGAGCGCGGCTCACCCGATATCAGCGCCATCTCGCCGAAGAAGCTGCCGGGGCCGAGCTCGACCGGCGTCGGTGACGGCGTTGCAATCGTCACGCGCCCCTCGACGATGAAGTACATCTGGTCGCCCGGCTCGCCCTTGCGGCAGATGATGCTACCTGCCGGCACCGCCCGCGGCCGCAATGCCCTGACGATCTCGACGAAGGCGGCCGAGCCGAGCTTTTCGAACAGCGGCACCGCCGCGACCAGCTGCCAGTTGCGCACGAAATCCTGGCGGCGCACTTCTTCGAAAAACCCGGTGGCGAGAATGCCAGCCCAGAGCGCAAAGATGCCGATACCGCTCATCATCACCAGACCGGCAAGCACCCGGCCGGCCAGCGTCTGCGGGATCTCGTCGCCATAGCCGGTGGTCGACAGCGTCACCACCGCCCACCACATGGCCTGCGGAATGCTGCCAAACTTGTCCGGCTGGATGTCGCGCTCGATCAGATAGGCGACCAGCGATGCGCCGAAGAGCACGATGCCGAAGAGCGAGGTGACGCCGACGAGATTGGGCGCGGCGCGCGCCACCACCCGGCCGAGCAGCCGGAAGAAGGTGGAATGGCGCAAGGGCTTCAAGAGCCAGACTCCGCAATAAAGGCTCTGGTCGCGCGGATCGGCGAACAGGAAGGCGGCCAGCGGAACGACGACGGCCACCATATCAATGACGAGATGCGGCATCAGCGCGCGACGATCCGCCGTGGGCCAGGCGGCGAGCGTATCGGCCAGCTGCAGCACATAGAAAAGCCAGAGGCCGCCAAGCACCAGCTCCAGCGAGAGCCGCGCCGTCGCGCCGATATTGCGCGTGGTCAGCGCCGCGACGGCGGCAAGGCCGAGCGCTGCCAGCAGTCCGTTGAGCGGCGTGGAAATTCGTAAGGAAGGCCGTGCCGACATTCACTCCCCCAGCGTCCGCTCGCCGACGACGCCTCGGCCGGACGGGGGCGGCAACGCTTTGATCTAAAGCACAATTCACTGCATGAATCGATGCTCATTTAAGGGGATTCGAATTTGTAGCGAAACAGGCCTAGTAGCGGGTGTCGGACGGCTCCTCGTCGCCTGTGCGTTCGCGATCTTCCTGGTACTGCGCGGCACCCTCCACTGGCCGCAGCCAAGGCTCCCGGCGCTTGACCCAGAGTTCGTAGCTCGGCTTCAGCGTCGTCGGCGCCTGGGACAGGATGCCGAGCTTGACCTCCGCCTCGCGCGCGTCGACTGAAAAGACACGCGAGCCGCAATGCGAACAGAAGCACCGGCCCTGGAAATCCGAAATTTCGCCCGAATATTCAAACTGTTCCGCGGGCCAGATGCCATAGAAGGTGAAGGCGGATCCGCTCTCCTTGCGGCAGTCCATGCAATGGCAGATGCCGACCCGGATCGGTTCGCCGCGCACCGAGAGCGCGACCCGACCGCAAAGGCATTTTCCCGATAGCGCCGTCATGTTCCTACCCCCTGTCCCAACCGTGATGCCAGACCAGGGAAACGACGTGGTCGGTTGTTCGGTTCCCACGCTTGTTGCCGGCATCAAGATGCGCTCTGAGATCGCCTGAACCCGACTGTCTTGGCGGAACCTTTCGCGGTTTGACGCCTTCTGCCGGTATGCCAAACGGAGGTACGAACCATGGCACATGCCGACGAACAGGAGATTATCGACCTCGAACAGGAATTCTGGCGAACCATTCTGGAGAAGGACACCGAGGCATCCGTGGCCATGCTGCCCGAACGCTCGATTGTCGTCGGCGCGCAAGGCGCAGCGGTGCTCACGCCGGACGACTATCGCAGAATGGCAGAACAGGCCGAGCGTTCCTGGAAGCTCAAGTCGTTCCGCCTCGACGACGTCAGCGTGGTCTTTCCGCGCGAGGACGTCGCCGTCATCGCCTATACGGTGACGGAAGAGATGGATGTGGACGGGCAGCCTTTGACACTGAAAGCCGCCGACGCCACCACCTGGATACGCGAGAACAGCGGTTGGCAGGCCTGTCTGCACACGGAGTCCGTGCTTGGCGATCCCTTCGGTCGCGACCGCAAGGTAGCCTGAGGAGTGCTGGCGAGGTAGAGCGTAGCGAATGACGGGAAGGCGGTCGGCCGCTTTCCCCTCGACCAATCCTCACCGATAAACCGTCTGCCCCGGCGCCCGTTTTCGGTGTAGGATGCCGGCATGAGTGAAGCCCAGCCTCTGTTCGATATGCTGCGCCAGACCGTGCAGCCTGAAATCGCCGGCGTATTGGAGCGATTTGTCCGGGAAGCGCCGGACCGCAAACTCGGCCGCATCAACGCACTCGCCTTTGCCGCCGAGCACGGGCTCGACGAGGAGAAGGCGATCGCCGCCTTCCTGCATGCTTCCCGCCTCGGGCTTTTCGAGCTTTCCTGGAATGTGCTTTGCCCCGGCTGCGGCGGCGTACTCGATGCCAACACCTCGCTGAAGACCGTGCAGAGCGACACCTATACCTGCTCTCTCTGCGCCGCCGGCTATGAGCCGACGCTGGACGAGATGGTGGAGGTGACCTTCACCGTGAACCCGCGCATACGCCACATCGAGGCCCACAGCCCGCATGAACTGACGCCGCTCGAATATTTCCGGCAGATCTACTGGGGCTCCGGCATTGAGTTGCCCGAGGAGGGCTACGAGGCCCAGGTCGACGATTTCATGATCGAGGCACTGGAATTGCCGCCCGGCGAAAAGGCGGTGATCTCGCTGCAGATGCCGGCGGAATTCATCATCATCTTCGAGCCGGTGACCCATGCTGCGCAGTTCATCGACGTCAAGGGCGAGCCGACCAAGGAGCGGCGCACGCTGTCGCTCGTCTTCGACCGCGGCCATCGCCACGACGAAGCGCTGACCATGCAACCCGGTCCCTTGCGCATCCAGGTGGAAAACCACACGGATGTCCGCACCCTGCCCTCGGTCTGCATCGCCAACGACGCGCTGCACGATATCCTCGGCCGCCGCCGGCCGTTCCTGACCGCCAAGCGGCTGCTCTCCAACCAGACCTTCCGCGACATCTACCGCACCGACACGATCGACGTAGACCAGCGGCTGAAGATCACCAGCCTCACCTTTCTCTTCTCCGACCTGCGCGGCTCGACCGAGCTCTACGAGCGGGTCGGCGACCTCGCCGCCTTCGATCTGGTGAAGACCCATTTTAGTGTCGTCAACGAGATCGTCGCGGCGGAGGCCGGCGCGGTGGTCAAGACGATCGGCGACGCCGTCATGGCCACCTTCCCGACGCCGGACCGGGCGGTTGCGGCCGCCATGCGCATGCGAGACGCCATGCGACAGCTGAACGAGGACCGCGGCTCGGAAGACCTGCTGCTGAAAATCGGCATCCACGAGGGACCGTGCATCGCCGTCAGCCTCAACGAGCGGCAGGACTATTTCGGCCAGACGGTCAACATCGCCTCTCGGGTCCAACACCTCGCCAGCTCGCGCGAAATCTTTGCGACCGGTTCGGTGCTCGACGATCCTCGCGCCTCGAGCCTGCTCAGCGATCGCGGCCTCAACCCGCAATCGCACAATGTCGCGCTCAGAGGCATCACGAACGAGATCAGCATTTTCTCGATCCCGTGAGGCTGGCCGGGAACGGAACGCCCATATCCCGCGAGTGGCGATCAGCGTTCGGGCAAGCCGGCTTGCCGTAGCGCCTCGGCCATCTGATGCTGCCACTGCGGTATCCTCTGAAACCAGGGCAGTGCCCGATACCGCTCGATCGTGAACCCCGGCTCTGCTGCCAGCAGCTTCTGCGCCGCCCATCGGGCGGTCTCCATGTCCCCGGTCATCGCCGACCAGGCCGCGAGGTGGCGATAGGACCAGGTCACGTCAGGATAGTTGTTGACGACGTCCTGGGCGATCGCGATGGCTTCGGAGAGAGCCCCTTGCATGGCCATGGAAAAAGCCATCCCCAGTTTCATGTTGAATGCGAGCGGGTCTCTCGGGCTCAGCGTCATCCCACGCCGGAACCGCTCCGTTGCGCGTGCGGGATCGTCCGTGAAGATCGCGATCCAGCCGAGCCGAGCCCATGCCCAGGCATTGTTCGGATCAAGCGCCAGCGCCTTTTCGATAAAGGTGGCGGCGCGATCCTGATCGCCGCAGATGCTCATTGCCGCGCCAGCCGCAGTCAAAGCGGTCGGATCGTCGCTGATCGAGCCTGCACCTTCGATCGCTGAACGCGCCTGATCCAGTTCCTGCTCCGGCCGGTCGGTCCATAGGTAGGAGGCGCTCGAGGCATGGCACCACGCCAGAAGCGCATGCGCGCGGCCGTAGCCGGGATCGACCAGGATCGCCTGCCGAAGCAGTTCGATCGCCTGGTTGTTGCTATCCCTGCGGCGCCCCCATAGATTGGGGAAGGCGCGCATGACGAAATCATAGGCGCGCAGACTGGCCGGCGGCTTGCGCTTGGCAAGCTCGATCTCGGCATCGCGGATGGCCGGATGAATGGCGCCTGCCACCTGCGCGGCGATCCGATCCTGGAACTCGAAAATATCCTCGATTGCGCCCTCGTAGCGATCCGACCAGGATTGGGTCCGCGTCTCGGCGTCGACCAGTTGCACGGAAATGCGCAGCCGGTCGCCACCGCGGCGCACGGTGCCTTCAACCACATAGGTGACACCGAGCTCCCTGCCGACGTCACGCACGTCGACGAAGCGCCCCTTGTAGGTGAAGGCGGACTGGCGCGCGATGACGAAGAAATCCCGGACGCGCGAGAGCGCTGCAGTGATCTCCTCCACGACACCGTCGACGAAGTACTCGTCGCCTGGACCGCTCAGATTGTCGAAGGGCATGACGACGAGCGACGGCTGGTCCTTGCTGCGACCGGCCAGCGGCGCCCCGTTGAGGACGCCACCTCCGACAGCGATCTCGTCTTGCCAGTCGACCCGGAAAACCAGAATGGGCCGGGGGATGTTCTTCAGGTTCCGCTCTCCGAGGCTGGTCAGCGCGAAGGGCACCTTGCCGTCGAGATGTTCGCGCACCGCCCCGGAAATACAGATGCCCGACGGGACGGCGATCTCCTGCAGGCGCGCGGCGATATTGACTCCGTCGCCAAGCAGATCGTCTCCCGACACGACGATGTCGCCGAGATTGACACCGATGCGAAACTGCAGGTGACGTTCGGGGGGCAGTTCCTGCGCATCGAGAAGACCGCGCTGGATTTCCACCGCGCAGCGGACGGCCTGAACAGCGCTTGGAAACTCGGCGACGAGACCATCGCCGGCACTGCCGAAGATGCGGCCGCCATGGTCATCCACCAATTCGGCAATCCGCCCCCGGCAAAGGTCGAGCGCGCGAAGCGTGTTCTCTTCGTCGAGCGCTGCGAGGCGACTGAAGCCGGCGACATCGGCCGCAAGGATGGCTGCGAGCTTTCGATCCACAACGGTGACCGCTCCTGCGGCGGAGGATTTCGTTGTGTTTAATATGCGCGAATTTTCGAATATTCACAGATACCTGTGGCAAGCGAGAGCGGATCAAGACCGCAGCCGGTCAAGAAGGGCCCCCGGCAGCCGTGCCGCGTAACAGCTTGTCTGCTGCGACCTGTCGGCCGCCTAGACCACGGGCGGTATCAAGGTCAACACGTCGCCATCATCCGGAATGAGCAGCCTGGGCAAGGCGATGCCGTGGGCGCTGGCGGCGGCGCGGAGATCACCTCGGCTGACCGTCGCATGGTCGAGCGCCTCCATGTGCGTTGCAACCACGATGCTCTTCTTGGAGGCCTCGCAGACCGCGATCGTCTGCGCCGCATCCATCACGATCAGGGCGCCGTCCCAGCGTGCGCCGCAGGAATGGGTGACGATCACATCCGGCTTCGTATCGTGGATGGTCTTTTCGATGGCCGGATAGAGCACCGTGTCGCCGGCCCAGTAAACCGTCGGCTCGCCCTTGGCCTCAAGGCTGAAACCCATGACCGGCCCCATGTCCTGAACGACAGGACCAAGGCCGTGGCTGCCGTCACGTCGGGTGAGCTTCAGGCCCTGCCACTGCGCCTTGCCGAGAAGGGGCGTGACGTCGCGAAAACCAGCGCCACGGATCGCCTCCTCGTCGCCCGGCTGGCAGAAGATCGGCAGCCCCTTCGGCAAGCGATGCTTGGCGGTGTCGTCGAAGTGGTCCTCGTGCAGATGCGAGATAATGACGAGTTCGACCCCGGCAAGAATGGTATCGGTGTCGAACGGCAGCCCGACCAGCGGATTGGGCGCCCGCCCCGCAAAGGACGGCAGGCTGTCCTTCGGCCCGAGAAAGGGATCGATCAGCACCGTGTGACCGGCATAGTCGAGCTTGAGTGTCGCATTGCGGATAAGCTGGAGCTTCATGGGGTGTCCTCCCTTGCCGGAACCGGCCTTGACCATCGCGGCGATCCTTGCGCATGCGGCAGCGAAATCAAGCCCTGAAATGACGCGCGAGGGTTGAGAAACGCCGCCGCCCTTCACGCCAACCCCGTTCGATGGCGCCAGCATGCGCTGTCCGCTTTACCGCCAGCCGCAATCCCACGGCTGGCCCCTTGCGGTGCGATGACAGGCAAAGGCCCGGCCGCAGGAATGGGTGGCGGAAATCGTCATGCGGCCCCGGCCCGAGCCGCGGGCAAACATCTGCCGGAACGCGACATCGGCATTTGCGGGGCAATTGGCAAAGCTCTTTTTCTGCAGTTCGGCCGGTGGGCTGATCGCGCGGGTGCCGGTGTTTTTCTGCGGTGCCTTGATCGTGCCTTGCGTCTCGCCTGGTTGCGGTAGCTTCGCCTCGCGCCGGATCGTGACGCAGCGCCCGTCCTTCGCCTCTTCGTTACGGCCGCAAGCAAGCGGGCAGATCCGCACCTTCTCCGACTTCAGGCGACCGAGCACGTCGCTGGAGGGTTCGAGCGTCGCAAGGTCGACCTTTGCGAACTTGCCGAAAGCTTCGAGCGCCTTGCGACTGCCGGCACCCCAGACGCCATCCTCGCTGCCGGCGCGACAGCCCAGCCGGTTGAGCTCAACCTGTACGGAACGGGCCAATGTCGTGTCGTCGGCATTGGGCGCGGCCAGCGCCGGATCGATGGCCGCCACGGCCTGGCCACCCGATCCGCCGGGCACGCCTTCGGATGTAGGCACTGAAGCCCGCTCGATGATCTTGATCTTTGCCTTGGCGAGCGATGCGAACGCACCGTCGGGATATTGCTGCAGATAGGCGTCGAAGAGGTCGCGGTCGGTCGCATCCTTGATCGTTTCCCAATAGGCAAGCTCGGCGGCCTCACCCGTCGCGGGCGCCTCGGCCGGCGCCGGCTTGCCGTCAACGGCGGGCTTCAGCACCACTTCGCCGGTCAGCGAGGAATTGTCCCAGGGCACCTGCTTGCCGCCGGTTGCCGCCAGCACGTCGCGGCGCACGTCGATCAGTTCGCGGGTGATGTCGCGCCCCGGCTGGCCGAGATGTTTCAAGAGCGCCGATGTGAACGGCGAATTGCGCCCCGATCCGTCGAGGGCAACATTGCCGGGCTGGGTGGAGAAAGCGATCAGCGTGCCGATGCCGGTGCCGACCTTGGCCAGGCCGCGGCCGACCGAGGCGGAGCGCGTGCCCATCGAGCGGGCGAGATTGACCGCTAGCGGATTGTCGCGGCAGGCGTCGAGCAGGATGATATTGACCCGCGTACTGCGCTCCATCGCCGGCAGGATCAGGTTCATCGGCACTGCCTCGAATTCGAGATCGACAGAGGAAGCGAGCGTGGCATCGACGGGGGCGAGATAGTTTTCGCCGTTCACCTGCAGGCCGTGGCCGGCATAGAAGAACAGCGCGAGGTCGGCGCCGTCGAGCCGGCCGACGAAGTCCCGCACCGCCCGGCGCACACCCGAGAGGTCGAGATCAGCGCCGGTCACCACCTCGAAGCCCAGCCCTTCGAGCTTTGCCGCCATGTCGCGCGCGTCATTGCCGGGATTGGGCAAGGTGGCCACATGCTGATAGGCGGAATTGCCGATGACCAGCGCCACACGCTTTTCGGCCAGCGCCTCCGATGCGAAAAGCACCAGCAGAACGGACAAGGCGATGCGAAGGAATGGCATGGCTCCCCCCGGCAATGCGCGGATGATCGCGACCACGCGCGTCACCCCAACGCCCAAGCGTGCTACCGGCAATGCAGCCTGTCAATGCAAGGAGAGTGTCCGGCAGGCCCGACGCGGGCTTGCCCGCCCGAACGAATGAGAGCTTCGGCGCCCTCGCCCATCCCTTGGGATTAGGCTTCGAGCGAAGAGAGCACCGCGACCGTTACTAAAGGGGCTGCCGGCGCCATCAGCGACGGCACCTGCCGACCTATCGAGCGAATGGAGTGCCGCCCGACAGCGGCGCGCCTGCCGCACCGCCGTCGCGGAATGAAAGGTTACTTGACGACGACGTTGCCGTTGACGATCTCGACGTTCTCGTCGCCCTGCAGGCCGATGCGGTCACCGCTCGGCGCGGTGACGAAACAGCCGCTGGGGCAGATCATTTCGGTCGCTCCGGATGCGATCGCCACTTCCACACGGCTTTCACCCTCGACGACGATCAGAACGGCGGTCTCGCTGTCCTTGTTCGTGACAGTCGCGGCACTGGCAGCACCGGCCATCGGCGCGCCTGCCATCAGCAAACCGGAAAGCAAAGCAATCACAAATTTCTTCATCGCCCATCGACGCCAGACGCGCCGCCCTCTTGCCGAGCCGGCCGCCCCGTCGGTTACGCGACGCTGCGCCGGCCACCTCTTCAGCCGATGACCAGCGTAGTCGGTCACCAGAAGAATTGCATGCTTTTTATGGCAGGCCGGCTGAATAGTGGCTGAACGGTCCGTTTATCAGCGGTTTGGGTTTGCCCGGCGGCTGGCGCTCCGGCGGCTGCTTGCCCCCTCCACTTCGCGCTCCTCATCGAGCGGCGCCGCAGCGGCAGTTTTCTTGTCCGAAGCGGCAGACTTGGCTGCGGCCCTTTCCTCGGCGGAGGTGGCGCCCTTCGGCTCGCCGACCTCTTCCGGGTGGTGGCTTTCGATGCCGGTCTGGTCCTCGACCGGCACGTCCTCGATCTTGACCGGGAACGGCGCACCGATGCCCTCGTCGCGGAAGCGTTCGTAGATCGAGACACGCAGGTCGTTGCGCACGCCGCCGCCGGTCAGGACGTCGGCCACGTAGATGCGCAATTCGAAGGTCATGCGGTCATCGCCAAAGGCGGTGAAGCCGACGCTCGGCGACGGGTTCTTCAAGACCATGGGATGGGCGGCCGCGATCTCGGCGAGCAGCTCCATGATCCGGCGCGGCTCGCTGGCATAGGTGACGGTGATGGCGATTTCGGAGCGGCCGAGCTTGTTGCGGTGCGTCCAGTTGCCGACCGAGGCGTTGATGAGCAGCGAGTTCGGCATCATGATCGACTGGTGCTGGAAGGTCTCGATCTCGGTCGCGCGGACAGAGATGCGCTTGACGAAACCTTCGGTCGTGCCGCTGACGATCCAATCCCCCACTTTGAACGGGCGCTCGACGAGCAGGATGAGCCCCGAAACGAAGTTCGAGACGATGTTCTGCAGGCCGAAACCGACACCGAGCGAGAGAGCACCGGCAACGAGCGCGAGGTTGGAGAGGTCGATGCCGGCCGCCGACAGGCCGATCAGCCCCGCAAGCCCGACGCCGGTATAGCCGATGCCGGTGCGGATCGAGTTGCGCACGCCCGCATCGACCCGGCTGCGTGCCATGATGTTGCCGTCGATCCAGCGCTGCACGAAACGGGTGACGGCGTAGCCGAGCGCGAAGAACAGGATGCCGGCGAGGATGCCAACCAGCGAAATCGTGATCGAGCCGATCTTGATCTCGGTCACCATCCGGTAGGCCCAGGACTCGATGTCGGCGACCTGGAAGCCCCACTGCAAGAGGATCAGCGGGATGAAGAACATCACGACCAGCGCGTAGATGCTGAGGCCCGCGGCAAGGCCGATCTGGTCGAGCGCCACCTGTTCGAGATTATAGCGCCGCTCGAGATAACGCCCGGCGGCGGTCTCCGCAAAGGCGCCCTGCTTGGCAACCGCCCGGCCGGTGAGGATGCCGATATACATCGTGACAAGGATCGCGCCCGTAATGATGATCTGCGTGGCGATGAAGCGGGCAAGACCGACATAGCCCGACACAGCGGCAATGATGAGCAAGGCGCCGGTCGCGAGCAGCGCGAAAGACACCACCCGCGGCCAGGCGCGGCCATGGGCGTCGAAGGATTCATCCTTCCTGAGCGTCGGCTTGATCCAGGCCGAAGCCATGATGATCAGGCCGATGACGATGGAGGCAATGTAGCTCTTGACGACGGTCAGGACGACAGGCGAACCGAGCGCCTCGCTGACGCCGCCGAAGAGGTAGTCGAGGCCGTTGACCAGCGCCATGGCGAAGATCGCGATCATCAGCATCCGCGCGCCGCGATCGGAAACCCGGACGAGCCGCCAGCGCGAATCGCGCGGCGACAACACGGCCTGAGCGAGCCTCGTCACGAAGAAGACGACGACGGCGACCCCGAGCGTGATTGCAATGATCGGTGCGATATCGGAACGCAGCACGTTGAAGCCGCGCAGGAACAGGAAGCTCGAGACCGCGAAGGCTGCCGACGCGATGGTCGGGATCAGTGTCGACCAGAATGCGACGGAGAGCCGCCGGAAGTAGCTCGGCTCCTCATCGGTAATGTCATGCTCGATCAGCGGGCGAAAGAGCCTGCGGCTGCCGGAAAGGAACACGAGCGCCGCCAGCAGCGACAGGAATAGCGCCGTCAGGAGCGGCACGCGCTTGTAGTTCCAGGCAAAGCTCAGCCAGCTCCCGACGCTGCGCGACAGCACCCGGGTCTCGTCCGCCGTCGCCGTCAGCGCGTCGTCGAACATTCCGGTCGACACTTCGGTATTCTTCAGGAGCGTATTGGAAAACAGCGCGCGCCTTGTCGCGGTAATGGCGTTGGACAGCTTCGTCGCCTGCACCGACAGGCCTTCGGCCTCGCCGGTCAGCGCGTTGATCGCGCCGCGCTCGGCCATCAGCCGCTTGCGCTCGGCGGTCACGATGTCGGCTTCCGGCGGCTGTCCCTCGGCCGGCGGATCGCCAAGTTCGGTCAACCGCGCCTTGATCTCGTCGAGGCGCGGGCGGGTCGAGACCGAGACGCCGATGATCTGCTTGGCGAGCGCATCTACCTGCACCTTCAGTTCGGCAAGCGCTATGTCGTCGTCCTTGGCCTTCGCGACCTGGTCCGTCAGCCTATTCAGTTCCACGCCGGCCTTGGCAAGCTGCTCCGCCGTCTGGTTTTCGGCCGGCGGCGTCGCCTCGGCCTGAGCGGCATCCTGCGCCGGGGCCGGCGTGCCCTGTGCCGGTTGGGTTGCGGTTGCCGCCGGTGCGGCGGAATCCGGCGTCGTGCCGGCAGCAGCTGGCTGAGCGCCCTCCTCGGTCACCGGCTTGCCAGCCGGCTGAGAGGGGGTCTGGGTCGATTGCGCTGGCTGCGCGGACGGCCCCGACTTCTGACCCGGCTGGGCTCCATTCTGCGCGGTCGCCTGTGTCGGCTGCGCCGCCTTCTGGGCCATGACCGGGCCGCCCACGGCAAGCGCCAGCAGGCAGACGAGAATGGCGGGCAGTTTTCCGACAGAACGCAATTTCATGATCCTTGCAGATTGAGACCGTGGTCCGGAATCGCTCCGGCCGTCTTCACGTTTCGATGTGAATACGAAAGACGGCGGAAAGATGCAAAGAACGGCGATAAATCCCCGTCAGCGCCCGCTTTCCCGTTAAAAACCGGCGCCGGGCTGCGCCAGATAGGCAAGTTCGGCCTCCGTCGACGGCCGCGCCAGGAAGGCGTTGCGATGCGGGAAACGACCGAACTGCTCGATCACCTCGCGGTGCCGTATGGCATAGTCGAGATAATCGGCATCGCCGAGCTCGGTAAAGAGCTTCACCGACATGGTCTGGTCGGTAAGGTTTTCCGAATGCTCGAAGGGCAGATAGACGAAGGCGCGCCATTCCGGCTTGATCGCCATGTCGGCACCGGCGCCAACGGCGAGCTTGGCCTCGTGCAGTGCCAGGCAATCGGTGGCAAAGGCGAGCGGCGTGCCGCGAAACATGTTGCGCGGCATCTGGTCCAAAAGCACGATCGCCGCCAGCCGGTTTTCCGGGCTCGCGCGCCAGATCTCGTCGACACCACGCGCCAGCGCCAGGTGCGACGCCTGGAAGCGGCGGATACAGGCCTGGTCGAGTTCGTGGCTCGTCCCGAACCAGTCGTCATAGGTGAGTTCGCCAAACCAGAAATTCAGAACGTCCTGCGGCGTGCAGATGTCAGCTTCGTTCGCCATATGCTCCTCATGCGGGCCAATCGCCGATCCCTCGGCTGCGCTAACACATAGGCCGGAACCGGCCCTTGTCCATAACGTGTTCCTACCCGCCTTACGCGCGTCGCTTCAGGATGGCAATGAAGGCGATGCCGCCGACGAGCCCGGTGACGACGCCGATCGGCATGTCCTCCGGCGCCATGATGACGCGGGCGGCCAGATCCGCAAGGATGAGCGTCAGCGCCCCGAAGAAGGCCGAGAGCGGAATGACCCGCACGTTGTCGCTGCCGGCCAGAAGCCGCACGAAATGCGGCACCATCAGCCCGACGAAACCGATCGCGCCGGAAAAGGCGACCATCACCCCGGTCAAAAGTGCGGTGACGACGAACAGCGTCAGCCGGAAGCGGCGCACGGGAATGCCGAGCGTCATCGCGGTTTCGTCGCCCATGGCGAGCGCATTGATTTCGCGCGCCCGGATCATCAGCCAGCCGAGGGACGCGAAAAGCACCACGCCGGGATAGACGAGCTGCGACCATTGCGCCAGGCCAAGACCGCCGAGCATCCAGAAGATGACCGTATGGGTCGCCCTCGGGTCCCCAAGGAAAATCATGAGGTTGCCGACGGATGTCAAGACGAAGGCGACCGCGACGCCGGCCAGCACGAGACGGTCGGCGCTGCTCCCGAGCACGCGGGAGACGAAGGCGACGAGCACGGTTGCGAGCAGCGCGCCGGCAAAGGCAAAGAGCGGCACCGTGGCAAGACCGAGGATCATGCCGGTGTGCAGCAGCGCCACGATCGCGCCGAGCGCGCCGCCGGAGGAAACGCCGAGCAGATGCGGATCGGCAAGTGGATTGCGCGTGACCGCCTGCAGCACGGCGCCAGTCAGCCCCAGCCCGGCGCCGACGAGGCCCGCCAGCATGACGCGCGGCAGGCGCACGTCCCAGACGATGCTCTCGCGCCCCGCCGACCAGAAAGCCTCGACGCTGCCCAGAGAAATCTTGCTGGCGATGATCGACCAGACGGTCGCAACCGGGATCGGCGCCGAGCCGAGCGATACGCCGGCCGTGACGGTCAAGGCCAGCAGCAAAAGCGCCGCCATGAGACCGGCACCCGCCTTCAGCGCCCGTGCCGGCGCTAGGCGTGAAACGGCGACGGGACCAGGCGACGCATCCTCAGCCAGCATCGCTTACAGGCCCTCGCCCTGAAAGGCCTTGGCAAGCCTGGCAATGGCGTCGATGTTGCGCGGGCCTGGCGTCGCTTCGACATAATCGAGCACGACGAAGCGATCGTTCTTGACGGCATCGACATTCTTGAAGGCCGCATTGTTCTTCATGAAGGCGATCTTGTCCTCGGCCTTCACCTCGCCGTAGTTGACGATGACCACCACTTCCGGGTTGCGCTCGATCACCGGTTCCCAGGAGATTTCCACCCAGCTCTTTTCCACGTCGTCCATGATGTTGGCGCCGCCGGCGGCCTCGATCATCGCCGTCGGAATGCCGAAGCGACCGGAAGTAAACGGCTTCTCCTCGCCGGAATCATAGACGAAGACCCGCGTCGGGTTAGCCTTGCCGGCGTTCGCCTTGGTGATCTCGGCAAGCTGGCGGCGATAGCCGTCAACCAGCGTCTCGGCGCGATCCTCGACGCCGAAGATGCGGCCGAGATTGAGAAGATCGACGAACATGTCGTTCATATCAGGCTTCTGCTTGGCCATCACGTGGATGCAGGATTCGGTCAGCTCGTAGACGCCGATCTTGAAGGGCGCCAATGTCTCGGGCGTGACCTCGCCGCCGACCTTCATGCCGTAGTTCCAGCCGGCAAAGAGGAAATCGGCATCGGCGTTGAGCAGCACTTCCTTGGTCGGATATTTCTCCGAAAGCTCCGGCAGTTCCTTGACGCCTTCGCGCAGCTTCTCGTCCAGCGTCTTCCAGCCGGAAACGCCGGTATAGCCGACCATGCGGTCCTGGAGCCTCAGCGCCAGCATCATCTCCACCAGGTTGACGTCGTTGGCGATCGCCCGCTTCGGCGCCGCGTCGAAGGTCACCTCGCGGTTGCAGCTCTTGACGGTGACCGGATAGGCGAGCGCCGGCGTGGCGGCGGCAAGCACGAAAAGAAGGGAAAATGGGGCAATATTGATCTTCATGAAATCGATCCCTGTCGAGGAAGTGAAAAGGAAAAGCGGGCGCCGCCGGCAGCGGCATTGTGAACGGTGGCGGTGACGCCGAAGGCGGCCGAAAGCTCGCTGGGGCTGAGCACCTCTTCGGGCGGGCCGAAGGCCGTCAGCCGCCCGGCGGTCAAGATCGCGACATCTGTCGCAAACTCGGCGGCGAGGTTGATGTCGTGCAGCGTCGAGACGATTGTCAGTTTCAGCGTTTGCAAGAGCTCGAGGATTTCGAGCTGGTGGCGGATGTCGAGATGGTTCGTCGGCTCGTCGAGGATGATGATGCGCGGTTCCTGTGCCAGCGCGCGGGCGATCAGCACCCGCTGCTTCTCACCGCCCGAAAGCGTCGAGAACTGGCGACCGGCAAGATGGGCGAGATCGAGATGCGCGAGCGCGTGCTGCACCCGCTCGCGGTCGAAATCGTTCCAGCCGCTCAAGCCCTCCCGCCGCGGAATGCGTCCCATCATCACGACGTCGCGCACGCTGAAGGGAAAATCGCCGGGCATCTCCTGCAAGACGACGGCGATTGTCCTTGCCGCCTCGCGGGCCGAGATCGACCAGAGATCGACGCCATCGACCGAAACACGGCCGGCATTCGGCTGCACCGCCCGGTAGAGGCAGCGCAGAAGCGAGGTCTTGCCGGCGCCATTCGGCCCGAGGATCGCAAGCCGGCTGCCGGCCGCGATCGCAAAGCCGATGTCGTTGACCAGCGTCAGGCCCGAACGCGGCCCCCAGCGAAGGCCCTCGACCGTGAGGGCTGCACCCGTTGCGTTGCAGCTCATGGGTTCGTTCCTCTGCGCGACCTCATTGGAAGTGCCCGCCGAGATCTTCGGAGACGAGCATCGCCGCGGGAATGCGGGCAAGCGTCTTGCCTTTCAGCCCGCGCGGCCGTTCCGCCGCCCGCGTCATGCCATCGCCACGCTCGGCATAGGTTGTGGCAAAGCGCACGAGATCGTCGATGTCCTCTTCCGGCGAGACGTCGCCGAAGAGATAGGTCGCCTTCCCCGTCGCCTGGAAGGCGATGGTGCAGGGCCGCGTGCAGGCCGCCATGCAGACCGTTCCGGCGATCGAGAAATCGCGATCGAGCGGTGCGCCGAGCGCTGCGATGCTCAGGTTGAGCCGCTTGATCAGCTCGGCACCGGGCACGCATGGGCCGCCGGTGAAGCGGCAATCGGTGCAGACCGTTATCTTGTGCTGTCGGAAATTCGGCTCAGCCATTCCTGCCCTCCGCCGGACTGACGGCAAGAGATGGCGAAACGGCAAGAGGACGGAAAACCGTCGTATGAAAGCCAGTTCTTTTCCATCGGAACACCCCGTCCGTTGTGGTTGATCGGTTCGATGGCAGGTCTCCTGGCTCGCGGGTCGTGGCGCATCCACGTCTTCCCGGTCTTCGACCAGTGACATGGTGTGAATGCGCTTTCCGCTCACAGTTGCGGGGGCAGCCACGGTCTCGGCCCCATCAGGGTCGTCCGTTCCGTGTTCCCTTTTCAGCCGCTTCCGCATTGTCGCGGACGCAGCACCATCAACGCCTTCCTCGCATGAATCGGCGGATGAGACAACCGCACGACACAGGCGGGAGGGATCTATCAACATGCGGCGTTTCGTCATGCGAGATTTGTTATAAAATAACATTACGTAGCGCAAGTCGAAAATTGGGCGCCGGACACAATCCGACGCCCGCGATAGCGACCACGCTAAAAGACGTGCCGTGCTACCTCAGAACTCCGGCGGCAAGAGTTCGGCCGTCAGCGTCACCGCGACAGAGGCGTTGCCCGGCAGGTTGCGCACGCCGCAGACGGAGCGAACATGGCCAGCCCTTTCGCCAAAGGCGGCCGCCAGAAGCTCGGAAGCACCGTCGAGTACCTTCGGGTGCTCCAGGAAATCCTCAGTGCAGGCGACATGTCCCTCCAGCCGGACGATCTGGCGAATACGCTCGAAACGGCCGAGATGCTCATGGATCTGCGCCAGCGCGTTGAGCACTGCCAACTCTGCGGCCTTGCGCCCCTCGTCGATGGTCACATCGCGCCCGAGCAGCCCCGTATGCACGAAGCGCCCGTCCAGCAATGGCCCCTGCATCGAAACATGAAGCATCTCACCCGCCTCGATCACCGCGCGATAGGCGCCGAGCGGCCTCGGCGGCGTCGGGAGCTGAACGCCAAGTGCGCCGAGCCTTCGGATAACCTCGTCCATCATTGCTTCCCCTCCTCGTCACCTTACGAACCGGCCGCCTTGCGGAGACGACACCGCTTTTTTCTCAAGCCCACGAAATTCTGCCGCCCCTATCGCAAGCAGCAAGACGCGCCGTTCCGTGCCCAGCAACTTTTCCAAGCATAACCAAGAGAAAACGCCTCATGCCTCACGTTGGGAGATAACGTTACGAATTACAACACCAGAGTTGAAGTGCCATCGCGATCCGGGCCAGTGCCGCGGTCTTGCGATCGAATGCGACCGACACATCGCGGCGGCCTCGATCCCCAACCCCAAGTAAAAACGCTGAAATGTAACATACGTTACGCTCACGTAACCCTATGCCCGTTGAGAATTTCGACAACCGAAGCGACAATTGCCGGGATTAAGATTGGGCATCGACAAGCCTCGGAAACAAGCTCAACTTAGCCGCGCAGATCCCGAAATGAAGTGACGGCAACTCAACTTTCAGAAGGGAATAGCATCAGTGAATCCCATTGATTTCTTCGTCGACACGCTTCGGACCTATCCGCCTGTCGCCGTCTTCCTCGCCCTCGGCATCGGCTTCCTCATCGGTCCGATCAAGGTCGCGGGGTTCAACCTTGGAAATGTCACCGCCACGCTGCTTGCGGGCGTTCTCATCGGACAGCTGGGTATCCAGGTTTCCGGCGACCTGAAATCCACCCTGTTTTTGATTTTCCTCTTCGCCGTCGGCTACGGCGTCGGGCCGCAATTCGTGCGGGGCTTGAGCACCGATGGACCGAAACAGATCGCCTTTGCGCTCTCCGTGCTGGTGCTGTGCCTCGTCGTTCCCTATCTCTGCGCGCTGATTGCCGGGCTGCCGCTCGGCTATGGCGCCGGCATGTATGCCGGCTCGCAGACGATCTCGGCTGCAATCGGGGTTGCGACCGACCAGATCAATTCGCTCGGGCTGACGCCGGAGCAGGCCAAGACCTTTGCCGACCAGATCCCGATCGCCTATGCGGTGACCTATATCTGGGGCACGATCGGCTCGGCGATCATCCTCGCCCAGCTCGGTCCCAAGCTTCTTGGCATCGACCTTCCGGCGGCCTGCCGCGAATACGAGGCCAAGCTCGGCGGTGGCAGCGAAAGCAGCGAGCCCGGCATTACCCGCGCCTATCACGACTTCGGCCTCCGGGCCTATCGCGTCGACGCGGCAAGCGGGCTCACCGGAAAACCGGTCAAGGACATCCTTCCCGGGATCCGCGTCTTCGTCGAGCGCCTGCGGCGCGGCGACCAGATCATCGAGGCCGATGGCAACACCGTGCTGCAGCCGGGCGACGTCGTCGCCTTTTCGGGCCGGCGTTCGCTGCTCGTCGAAAACCTCGACAACAAGCTGCTCGAGGTCGAGGACAAGGAGCTGCTCAACGCGGAAGCCGAAGTCCTCGATGTCTACGTGACCAGCAAGGCGCTCGCCGGCAAGACGCTGGCGGAAGTCAGCACCATGGATTGGGCGCGCGGCGTCTATGCTCGCAAGATCATCCGCTCGCTGGTTGAGATCCCGGTGCTGCCCGGGACGACGGTCGAGCGCGGCGACATCGTCACCATCGGTGGCGCGAAACGCCATGTCGAAGCGGCGATCAAGGCGCTCGGCTTTGCCGACCGGCCTGTCGAGACGACCGACATCGCCTTTCTCGGCTGGGGGCTTTTCATCGGCGCGATGATCGGTGCGCTGACGATCACGATCGGCGGCATCCCGATCGGCCTTTCGACCTCCGGCGGCGCGCTTCTGGCGGGCCTCGTGCTCGGCTGGCTGCGCACCACCTACCCCGCCTTCGGCCGCATCCCGTCACCGGCGCTGTGGCTGATGAACACGCTCGGCCTCAACATCTTCATCGCCGTCGTCGGGATCGGCGCCGGCCCGGGCTTTGTCGCAGGCCTGCAGGAGGTCGGCATTTCGCTGTTCATCTGGGGCGTGGTCGCCACATCGATCCCGATGATCGCCTCGGTGCTCCTCGGCCACTATGTCTTCAAGTTCCACCCGGCGATCCTGTTTGGCGCCTGCGCCGGTGTGCGAACGACGACGGCAGCGCTCGGCATGATCCAGGAGGCGGCCAAGAGCAAGGTGCCGGCGCTCGGCTACGGCATGCCCTACGCCATCGGAAACACGCTGCTGACCATCTTCGGCCTCGTCATCGTCATCATGCTCGCCTGAGGCGAACGGGCGAAGCCGACCATCGTTCAAAATGCATAGATCACAGGGAGTGTGGACCATGTTGGACAGAAATTTCTACGACAGCCTTTCCGATCTCAGCCCGTTCGAAATCAAGGACGAACTGATCAAGCTCGCCAAGTCGAGCTCACAGAAATCCGCCAAGGCTTTCCTCAATGCCGGCCGCGGCAACCCGAACTGGACGGCGACACGCGCTCGCGAAGCCTTCTTCCTGCTCGGCCAGTTTGCGCTGACGGAAGCCAAGCGCGCCTATTACGACCCGAAGGCCGGTGTGGCCGGCATGCCGCCGAAGGACGGCGCCCACGCGCGGTTCGAAAAGTGGACGAAGAAGCTGCTGCAAAACACGGCCGACTGGGACGAAGAGGATGAAGGCATCCCGCCGGCAAAGACGCTTTCCGACGCCGTCAACTACGCCATCACCACCTTCCGCTTCGATGCGGACGCCTTCGTGCACGAGCTCACGGACTCGATCATCGGCGACAACTATCCGGTTCCCGATCGGGCGCTGCACCACAACGAGATCATCACCCACGAATACCTGATGTGGGCGATGTGCGCCGGCCACCGACCGAAGGCAAAGTTCGACCTTTACCCGGTCGAAGGCGGCACCGCCGCCATGTGCTACATCTTCAAGGCACTGAAGAACGCCCGCCTGCTTAACGCCGGCGACACGATCGCGCTCGGAACGCCGATCTTCACGCCCTATCTCGAAATGCCGGAGCTGGAGGACTACGATCTCAAGACCATCAACGTCAGCGCCGAGCAGGAGGACCGGTTCCAGTTCACCGACGAAGACATCAAGGCGCTGGAGAACCCCAAGGTGAAGGCGTTGTTCCTGGTCAACCCTGGCAACCCGTCCGCAGTGGCGATGGATCCGGATTCGATCAAGCGCCTTGTCGACCTCGTCAACAAGAAGCGCCCCGACCTGATCGTGCTGACGGACGACGTCTACGGCACCTTCGTTCCGGGCTTCCAGTCGCTGCTTGGGCATCTGCCGCGCAACACGATCGGCGTCTACTCCTATTCGAAGTACTTCGGCTGCACCGGCTGGCGCCTCGGCGTCATTGCCGTCGCCGAGGACAACATCTTCGACGAGAAGATCAAGGCCCATGGCGAACCGATCCAGAAGCTCCTCGAAAAACGCTACAAGGCGATGACGCCGAAGCCGCGCGAGGTGAAGTTCATCGACCGCATCGTCGCCGACAGCCGCGACGTGGCGCTGAACCACACCGCCGGCCTGTCGCTGCCCCAGCAGGTGATGATGACGCTCTTCGGCCTGGTCGAGCTGATGGACGTCGAGAAGGCTTACCAGAAGGCCTGCATCGCCATCTGCACCAAGCGCTTCTGGAACCTGATCGAGGGCATGGGGGTCGAGTCCAATCCGGGCATCTATTTCGACCACTATTACGGCATCATCGACTTCGAGTTCTGGCTGCGCAAATATGTCGGCGAGGATGTCGTCACCTGGGTGAAGGACAACATCCACCCGCTCGACATTCCCTTCCGGCTTGCCGAGGACCACGGCATCGTGCTGCTCAACGGCTCGGGTTTCGATGCGCCGAGCTGGTCGGCACGCGTCTCCTTCGCCAACCTCAATGACGAAGCCTATTCGCAGATCGGCCGCGCCGTGCGCTCGGTGGCGCGCGGTTACGTCCAGACCTACCAGGCCGCCAAAGGCCTGAAGATCAGCTAGCCGATCGGGCGGCCGGCAGCCATGCCGGCCGCCCTTCCCCAACGCCTGGCCAGTGTTTCCCTCGGCCGACAAGCATCCCCGCATCTCCGGCTGGCGACTTTCTTTCCGCCGGCTCAGCGACCAGCGCATCATCCAGCTGAAGCGGCTTTCTTCGGCTTGGCACCGGGAGGAACCGCCGCGTGATCGACCACCTGTTCAGCATCCTGCGGGCGCATCCGGAGCTTGCCCTGTTCCTCGCGCTCGGCATCGGCTACGCGGTCGGCAAGATCACCATCTTCGGCGTCACCATCGGCGCCGTCACCGGCTGCCTGCTGGCGGGCGTGCTGATCGGCCAGACCGGTGCTGTGCTCTCCAACGACGTCAAGCAGGCGTTCTTCCTGCTCTTCCTCTTTGCTATCGGCTACCGCACCGGCCCGCAATTCTTCCAGAGCCTCAACGCCGACGCGCTGCCGCAGATCGCCGTCACCGTCACGCTCTGCGTCGTCGCGCTTGCCGTTGCGATCGTGCTCTCGATGCTCTTCGGCTTCGATCTTGGAACGGCAGCCGGGGTGCTCGCCGGCGGCGCGACGGAATCGGCGACCGTCGGCGTGGCGATCGACACCTTCCGCAAGACGGCACCGACGCCGGAAGCGGCGAGCCAGTTCGAATCCGCCGTGGCGACCGGCTTTGCCGTCGCCTATCTCGTCGGTGTCGTGACCGCCATCCTCGTCCAGTCGCAACTGGCGCCGCGGATGTTTGGCCGCAGCCTCAAGGAGGCCTGCGCCGAGCTAGAAGCCGAACTGAAGATCGCGCCGCAGACGAGCGGCGACACCGCACGGCGCGAAATCGAGGCGCGCGCCTTCGTCATCGCCGACGCCCTCGTGGGGCTGACGGTCGCGGAAGCCGAAGCGCGCGTTCCCGAAAACCAGAAGGCCTATATCGAGCAGATCCGCCGGGGCGAGGAGATCATCACCCCAACGCCCAAGGAGCGCCTGCAGGCTGGAGACATCATCGCCGTTGCCGGTCTTCGCGGCTTCCTCGTCGAATATTCCAGTCGGATCGGCACCGAGATCGACGACCGCACGCTGCTCGATATCCCGGTTGAAGTGCTCGATATCGTGGTGACGAACAAGGAGGTTGCGGGAAAACGCCTGTGGCAGCTGAGGCAGCAGCCGGAAGCGCGCTCGGTGTTCCTGCGCGGCATCCTGCGCGCCGGCCAGCCGATCCCGATCTTTCCTGGCCTCACCGTCCGCCGTGGCGACGTGATGTCGATTGCCGGCGCCAGACGCCATGTCGAGGAGGTGGCGAAGCTGCTCGGCTATGCCGACCGTGAGACCACCGCAACCGACATGGTCTTTGTCGGCGTCTTCATCTTCCTCGGCGGCCTCATCGGCATCCCTGCCCTGAAACTCGGCGCGCTCGAAATCGGCCTCGGCGTCGCCGTCGGCGTGCTGATCGCTGGCCTTTGCGCCGGCTGGCTGCGCTCGGTCCGGCGCACCTTCGGTTTCGTGCCGGAGGCAACCCTCTGGTTCTTCGACAGCGTCGGGCTGTGCGCCTTCATCGCCTGCGTCGGAATCTCGGCCGGCCCGAGCTTTGTCGCCGGCCTCGTCCAGTCCGGCCCGGCGCTGGTCATCGCCAGTCTGCTGATCTGCCTGATCTCGCATCTGGCCGCACTTGCGCTCGGCCGCTGGGTCTTCGGCATGAACGAAGGCGTGCTCGCCGGCACCTGCTGTGGGGCAGGAACCTCAGCCCCGGCGCTTGCCGCCGTGCAGGAGGCGGCCGGAAGCAAGGTCCCGACACTCGGCTACGGTCTCGGCTACGCGATCGGCAACGTGCTGCTGGCGCTCTGGGGCGCCGTGCTCGTCACCGTTCTGGCGTAGCGCAGCGAGGCTCCGCTCGGTGTCGAACTGCGAGAAGGTGCGGTTGCGAGGGGGCCAGCCGACCGGACAACCCCGCCGCGGCGCGCCCTCTCGTTACGACACAAGAACGCGCGGCCCACAGCGGCAGCGCCCGCAAATTGTTTCGAACGCGCCCGTCCGACTGACGACCTCCAGGGGCTAGACGCCTTCCAGAAAGTGCGCTTTCTGCGCCGGATAATAGTCTGAAAATGACGGCAAAGCCTTGCCGGCGCGCGCGGCGACCAGCATATCGAGGTAATATTCCCAGCCCGGCCCGACGTCGCCTGCGAGTTTCGGGTCGCTCAGATGTTGAACCAGGCGCAGCTCCGTCGTGTCGCCCGTCTGCGTAAACGTCAACGCGATGCGCCACTCGCCGGCGTCATCCTTCATCACCACGACCAGGCGGTGCGGCGCGGCGCACTCCTCGATCAGGACATCCGTCCATGGCTGGCTTTTCTCATGGAGCAGTTGCAGCCGCACGGTCTTGCCGGGCCCCGCTACGCCTTCCCAGCGGCCGAACCAGAGCGCGGTGCTCTCGGACTTTGTCACGCTCGTCCAGACGTCGGCGACGGGTGCATGAAACGTGCGCGTCAGGATCAGGTCATTGCCACTGACGTGGCCGGTGGGCTTGGGGCTCATGCCATCTTCTCCCTGTTGTCGCTCACGGATAGGCAAATCTGTGGCGGGCGCTACCGCGCGTCTACCTGTACACGGTAGCGGCTATTTATGCGAGCATCCCTGCCGGCGAGGCGCCACTCGCACCACACCTAGCGCAGCGGCCACACCAGCATCAGTGTCGGGATGCTGACGATCACGATCACCACCGACAGCGGAAGGCCGAGGCGCGGATAGTCGCTGAACTTGTAGCCGCCCGGCCCCATGACCAGCGTGTTGCACTGGTGGCCGATGGGCGTGAGGAAATCGCAGCCGGCGCCGATGGCAACTGCCATCAGGAAGGCTTCCGGCTTGTAGCCGAGCGCGCCGGCGAAACTCGCGGCGATCGGCGCCATAACGAGCACGGTGGCGGCATTGTTGAGGAACGGCGTCACCGCCATGGCGGCAAGCAGGATGATCGTCAGCGCGCCGGCCGGCGGCAGGCCTGCGGCAACCGTGCCGAGCCAGGCCGCAATGACATCGGTGCCCCCGGTCGTGCGCAAGGAATCGCTCACCGGGATCAGCGCCGCCAGCATCACCAGGATCGGCCCATCGACCGAGCGATAAAAATCGCGCAAGGGGATGATGCGGAAGACGACCATGGCGAGGGCCGCCGCGAAAAAGGCGATCGGCACCGGCACAAGTCCAACTGCCGTTGAGCCCATCGCGGCCGCCAGAACCAGAAGCGGCAGCGGTGCCTTTCGCGTCGTGCCAAGCAGGATCTCGCGCTGCGCCAGCGGCAGGCAGCCGAACTCCTGCAGGAAGAGCGTCAGTTCGCGCCGCGCGCCCTGCAGCACAATGATGTCGCCTGCCCTCAAGCGAATGCTGCCGAGCCGCTGCTTCAGCCTCTCGCCCTGGCGGCTGACGGCGAGCAGGTTGATGTTGTGGGTGTTGAACAGCGCCAGGCGCTGTGCCGACATGCCCTCGAGCGGCGAACCGCTGCCGACGACAGCTTCGATCGCCTCGATCTCGTCCCCGGCCTTTTCCCGCCCATGCGGCGCGCGGTCGCCGGCAATCTTCAGCTTGCCTTGCGAGACGATGCGATCGAGCGCTCCCGGACCGCCTTCAAAAATCAGGATGTCCTCGGCTTCGAGGGTAACGTCGGGAAGCGGCGCCAGATGCAGGCCGCGGCGAAAGATGGCGATGACGACGGCGCCGCCGTCGCCCAGTTTCACCAGATTGCTGAGCGCCTTGCCGATCGCCGGCGAACCGGCGGCAACAACCGCCTCGGACGTATAATCGGTGATCTCGATCGCCGAATGGACGGAGACCTGGCTGCTGGAGCGCTGCGGCACCAGCTTGTAGGCAAAGAGCAGGAAGATGCAGCCGACCAGCGCCAGCGTCGCGCCGACGGGCGTGAAGTCGAACATCGTGAAGCTCTCGCCGGTCAGCTCCTGGCGCACCCGTGAGACGACGATGTTCGGCGACGTGCCGACCTGGGTCATCAGCCCACCGATCAACGAGCCGAAGGCCATCGGCATCAGGAAGACCGAAGGCTGGACATTCGACCGCCGGGCAAACTGGAAGGCGACCGGCAGCATGATTGCCAGCGCCCCGATGTTCTTGATGAAGGCGGAAAGCACTGTCACCGTGATGACCAGCAGTGCGAGCTGGGCCCGGACCGACGAGATGTTCGGCAGGAACCGCTGGATGGCGGCGTCGACGATCCCCGAGCGCGCCACCCCGGCGCTGACGATCAGGGCGCTGCCGACGATGATGACGATGTCGTCGCTGAAACCATCGAAGGCATGATCGTAAGGCACGATGCCGACGGCGACCGCCAGCATCAGCGCCGAACAGGCGATCACGTCGTATCGAAACCGCCCCCAGATAAAGAAGACCATCATGGCGCCGATGACGAGAAACGCGAGAGACTGTTCGGCGGTCATGCAATATCCGGGTTCAGCAAAGAGACTGGGCGGGACGGAACGTGCGGCCGACACAAGCCGAAACGCGCAATCCGCGCAGAAGTTCACACAAGACGTAACCCATGTTTCGGCAAATCGGAATTCATCTCAGCGACAAATCTGGGCATGAGTGCGAAGCGCATGGACCGCCGGCCGCGCCCGGCGGCGAGGCGACAGCCCCTGCCGCCCGCTACTCGATGGTCCCGAATACGGCCGTCTTCAGCGTATCGATCGCCTCGCCCCGCTTCTTGCCCTTCATCAGAAATCTAACCATCCGCCAGGCGTCTCGCCCGCGCAGCGCAATGGTTATCTCGGCGGTGGCGTCCGGTTCCTTGAGCGACTTCATCGCCAGGCGCCCCTTGGCCGTTGATCATAACCGGCGTCCAGTCCGCGCTCGCCTCGTATCCCGCCCTCGCCTGCAGTTCGGCGAGCACCTCGGCATATGGCCGTTCGTTCATTGTTGCCGGGACCTGCTCGTGCCCGCCGCTTGCTTGGTCCGCGCTGATCGCGAAGAGCATGTTGTCGCGCGCGGGATCCTCGACGTGCCAGGCGGCCTCGAACGTCGTCTGCCAGCTTATCACCGGTTTGACGAAGGTCTGCATCGGGGGCGGCGGGCCACCAAGGCAGCCGGTATGTAAAGCAGCAGCATGTCGAAAATGCGCGCCAGAAAACGGGGCCATGGCCGGGCAAGCGGATATCCGGGCACTGGCGGCGGCACGTCGGCGGACGGTCCGGGTCCTGGCGTCGCGCGGCGGAGGCCGCTTTGATTTAGGCCATGTCGCAGGCCGGGATCCGCTCCCCGTGTCCCTGCCGCCAAACCAGCAGGTGAAAGCTCGTCCCGCGCGATCATCACCAGCAAAATGTTGTCGCTCACGGGCCCGTGTCGCTCGACCCGATCACATAGTGCCACGCTGCCATTTCGCCCCCAAAGGCGCGTCCAAAAAAGCTCGGAACGCACCCGAACGCTGGGTTGCGCACAAGCCCGCCGCAACTGTCGCGATCAGGCATTCCACAACTGGGACAAGCCGTGAACATTTGCAAGCATTGCTTGCCGGAATCCGCATGACAGAACTTGGAAATTTCCGTTTAAGCGCTACACTTTAGAAGAGAGTGCTGGACCGCACCGGCAACGATCGTCCAAGGCGTTTCCGCCTGACGCTTGACGCCGTGTGGGCCAGGCTCAGCCATTCTGAGGATCGCCGACATGAAACACGCTTTTGCCGCCCTCTCCGTCGTGCTGCTGCTCAGTGGCTGCACGGCGACCACCGGCCCCGACATCAGCTACGGTTACTCGCCGAACATGCAACCGATTCCTGGCAGCATCACCTATGGCGGGCAACCGCGCACCAAGCTGAAGAAGGCACCCGTCGGCAGCATCGTCCCGCACCAGTTCATCGATTCCTACGGCCGCAAGGTCTACGAGACCTATATCATCGAGCCTGACCGTTCGTTGCGCCTCACCAGTCGCCGTTGGGCGCCGGACTTCCTCGGCTTCGACGACTGAACGAGATCACCTCACAGATCAGGCATCGCCGCTGAACTGCGCGTGCACCCAATCGCGAAGCACGCGGGTCGCTGGCCGGTCCGCCATGCGCGGACTGTAGACCAGGTCGTATCGGTCGCTTTCCAGCGTCAGGTCGAACGGCTGGACGAGAATGCCGGAGGCAAGCTCCTCGGCGACCAGCGTGAGGCTCAAGAGGGCAATTCCCTGCCCGGCGATGGCCGACTGCACGGCATGGATCTCGTCGGTAAAGGAAAGCCCCGCGCCGGCCTCGACATCGGTGGCGCCAGCCCGTTCCAGCCATTGCCGCCAGACCGGCGCGCGCGCATCGTGGCGGCGCAGCGTGCCCCAATCGTAGTGGATGAGCGTCGCGTGCTTGAGGTCCGCGGCACTGGCCGGCGCCAGTCGCGGCACGCAAACCGGGGCGAAACGATCGGCGAACAGCGGTTCGGTGACGAGGCCCGGATAATCACCGCCGCCAAGGCGGATCGCAGCATCCGCATCCACCTCCAGATCGACCATCCGGTGGGAGGCGTCCAGCCTCAGCGTCCACTCGGGATAGGCTTCGCGGAAGGAACCGGCAAGCGGCGCCAGGCGCTTGGCGACGAAGGCGACGGTGGACGTCAACCGCGCCACCTTGCTCGCCTCCTGCCGGCGCATGTCGGCGATCGCCTGCTCGAAACGGTCGAGGCCATCACGCAGCACCGGAAAGAGCACCTGTCCCGCAGTGGTCAGCCGGACCTGCCGCGTCCCTCGTTCGAAGAGCTTGGTCTCCAGCATCTCCTCCAGCTGGCGGATCTGGTGGCTGACGGCAGTGGCCGAGACGTTCAGTTCCTCGGCCGCCAGCTTGAAGCTCATCCGCCGGGCGGCCGCTTCAAAGACCCTGAGTGCGCCGAGCGGCGGCAACTTCCTCATGATTTCCTCAATGGATGAACTCAGCTCATCTGTCGGCTGAGAAATCACTCTTTGTCAGCCGCCGAATGGCCCAGCATATTGAGATCAACAGTGAAGGCAACAGCGCCAAGCTGAGAAAATCTAAAGCATGAAAGGACATCTTATGTCTCTCGAACAGGTCGTCACCCAGCCGGATCCCTACGCGCCCTTCCTGCTTTCCCAGGCGATCAAGGCCAATGGCTTCGTCTTCGTCTCCGGTCAGGCGGCAATCGGCGACGACGGCAAGCTCGTCGGCGTCGGTGACTTCGACCGCCAGGCCGAACAGGCGTTCCGCAATCTCGAGCGGGCGCTCAAGGCGGCGGACTCTGGGTTAGACAAGATCGTCAAGGTCACGATCTTCCTGCGCTCCATGGAGAATTTCGCCAAGATCATCGAGCTGCGCCGCACGTGGTTTTCCGCCCCCTATCCCGCCGACAGCATCATCGAGGTCTCCTCGCTCTATTCGCCAGACGCGCTGATCGAGATCGAAGCGATCGCGCTCGATGGAGGCAAGTGACATGAACGCACCGTTTGGCATCGCGTCCCCCGCCTTCACCGGCACCCGTCTCAAGGGGCTTGATTTCGCCAATCGCCTGTCCGTGGCGCCGATGACCCGCATCAGCGCCACGGCGGCCGGCGCGCCCGGCGAGCGCATGCAGCACTATTACCAGCGCTTCGCCCGCGGCGGCTTCAGCCTGATCACGACCGAGGGCATCTACACCGACAAGGCCTATTCCCAAACCTACAAGGACCAGCCGGGCCTGACCGATCGGGAACAGGCTCTCGCCTGGCGACCGATCGTCGAGGCCGTTCATGCGGAAGGCGGGCGCATCTTCGCGCAGCTCATGCATGGCGGCGCGCTGGCGCAGGGTAACCCGCACAGGCCCGAGACGGTAGGCCCCTCCGCCGTCCGGCCGAAGGGCAGCCAGTTGACCGGTTATCACGGCGACGGCCCCTATGCCCTGCCGCGCGAGATCAGCGATGCCGAAATCGCCGAGGCGATCGAAGGCTTCGCCTGTGCCGCCCGGCTTGCAATCGAGGTTGCCGGTTTCGACGGCATCGAGATCCACGGCGCCAACGGCTATCTGCTCGATCAGTTCTTCACGGACTTTTCGAACCGGCGGGCGGATCGCTGGGGTGGAGATATCGTTGAGCGGCTCGGCCTGTCACTCGAAGTGCTGAAGGCAGTGCGCGTGGCGATCGGCCCCGACGTCCCGTTGGGGCTGCGGCTCTCCCAGAGTAAGGTCAACGACTTCAGGCACAAATGGGCAGAACGCGAACAAGGTGCAGCCCGCGTGTTCGAGGCGCTCGCCGAAAGCCCGGCAGACTTCGTGCACGTGACCGAGTTCGAAGCCTGGAAGCCGGCCTTCGAGGGCGGCGACGCCTCGCTCGTTTCCCTCGCCCGCCGCCACGCGCCGCGCCTGTTCATCATCGCCAACGGCAGCCTGCACGATCTTGACCGCGCCGAGGAGGTGATGGAAGCCGGTGCCGACATGATCGCGCTTGGCCGCGGCGCGCTCGTCAATCCCGACTGGCCACAGCTCACCGCGAAACGCACCGCTCTGCGTCCGTTCGACCTGCCGTTCCTTGCGCCGATCAGCGATATCAAGGACAGCGAACTGGCTCTCTGAATGCAGAGAAACGGGCGCGCCCCGCAGGAGGCGCGCCCGTCAACTGTCCTAGTGATTGCCGGCTCCAGGCGGTCACCCCGCCGCCACGAAGCGATAGGCCGCCCCGTTGCGCTCCGCCCGCCCGATCCCCGGATAGGCCCAATGATAGCCAAGCAGCGCCAGCCGCTCCGACGCGGCCCGGTCGATCAGGGCCTTGCGGTTCTTCAAGGCCAGCTCCGCATCCGTGTCGAAGCCGAAATGCCAGTCGGGGTGCTCAAAGAAGACGATGTTGCTGGTGACCGCATCGCCCGTGATCACCAAGCCCTCATGTCCGGCGCCGTCACCGCCGGAAAGCTGAAGCGAGATATGACCGGGTGTGTGGCCCCGCGTGTCGAGCACCTGCATGCCGCTGACGATTTCGTCGCCGGGCTTCACCAGGGTCAGCCGGTCCTTGACCGCAAAGAGATCGCGCTGCGCACCCTTGGCAAAGCCATGAAGCACCTGCGGCATGGTCTTTTCGAAGTTGGGATCGGTCCAGAACCGCCATTCCCCCTCCGAAACGAAGTACTGCGCATTCGGAAAGGCGAGCGTGCCGTCGGCGCCAACGGTGCCGCCCGCATGGTCAGGATGGGCATGCGTCAGCACCACCTTCGTCACCGCACTCGGGTCGATGCCGGCCGCAAGCAGATTGGCGTGAAGCTTGCCGGCGCTCTCCTGGAAACGTGTGCCCGAGCCGTCGTCGACCACGATCAGATCGTCGCCAGTGCGAATGACCGGAATATTGGTGTGAAACGGCGCCTTTTCGGGAGTGCCGCCAAGCCGGCGCATGATCTCCGGCCGCTCTTCCGCCGTTGCATCCGGCAGCACGATGCTGACCGGCAGCATGATGAAGCCGTCGCTGACGACGGAAATATCGAAGCCGCCATGCCGGAAACGTTTGATATCTGCGGCATAGGCACCTTTCGGCAGCAGGGCGGAGGCTGCAAGCGCACTGGTGCCTGCAAGGAATTCACGACGGCCGGGGCCGGAGACGTCGGTGGGATTGTGGGAAGAGGTCATGGCTCTGATCCTTGGCTGAAGCGTTTGACATAGGGTGCCGGCGCCACCTGTGAGGTGGCACCGGCGAACAACCATCAGGCCTTGGCGAAGGCGAGCAGGTCGGCGTTGAGCTGGTCCTTGTGGGTGTCGGTGATGCCGTGCGGTGCGCCGGCATAGACCTTGAGCTCCGCATGCGGCACCAGCGTCTTCGAGGCCCGTGCAGCCGCATCGATCGGCACGATCTGGTCGTCGTCGCCATGGATGATCAGCGTCGGCACGTCGAACTTCTTCAGGTCCTCGGTAAAGTCGGTCTGCGAGAAGGCGACGATCGAGTCATAGGTGTTCTTGTGTCCCCCCATCATGCCCTGCAGCCAGAAGCTGTCGATCATGCCCTGAGAGGCGACCGCGCCCGGGCGGTTGAAGCCGAAGAACGGACCGGACGCGATGTCGCGGTAGAGCTTCGAGCGATCCTTCAGGCTTGCCGCCTGCAGGCCATCGAAGACTTCCTTCGGCAGGCCGCCGGGGTTCTTGTCGGTCTTGACCATCAGCGGCGGCACGGCCGAGATCAAACCGGCCCTGGCGATCCGGCTGGTGCCGTGGCGGCCGATATAGCGGCTGATCTCACCGCCGCCAGTCGAAAACCCGGCAAGGAAGATCCCCTTCAGATCGAGCGCGTTGATCAGATCCGCGAGGTCGTCGGCATAGTGGTCCATGTCGTTGCCGTCCCAGGGCTGCGACGAGCGGCCGTGGCCGCGGCGGTCATGGGTGACGACGCGGAAGCCGTTGGCGGCAAGGTGGAAGGCCTGCGCTTCCCAGCTGTCTGACGACAGCGGCCAGCCGTGGCTGAGCACGACGACCGGGCCATCCTTCGGACCCCAGTCCTTGTAATAGATCTCGACGCCATCGCGGGTGATGATGCGGCTGCCCATGGTGTTTGCTCCCTTAGTGCCGGACGCGCCGGCGGTTGTTGCGGTGTTGGATGCGGCCTTGGCCGGCGTGTTCATGGCATTGACCGCGGCTACCGTCGCGGCAGCGCCAAAGGCGGCCGAGAGAACCGTGCGGCGGGAGATGCCGTTGGAAACGCTTGCGGAAACTGCTTTTGCCTGTGTCATTGTCCTCACCTCTTTGATCTCTGTTGCTCGGGCTTCCATTCGGCGGAAGCGATGGTTGAATTGATAAATCGGTGGGCCTAACCTCTCGACCGGCAAAGCTGACAACGATGGGGGCAGAAGTGACAAAACGACCCGAAAACGAGCCGGCGGAGATCGGCATCGTCGTCTATCCCCGCGCCCTGATGTCGGCGATCCATGGGCTGACCGACATGTTCCAGGTGGCGAGCATGCAGTCGGTGGAGCAAAGCGGCAGAGACGCGCCGCAAATCCGCATCAGCCACTGGAAACTTCAGGAAGATGGCTCGGTGTCGAAATCGCGCGACACCCACGAAGGCCCCTCCTCGGGCCTTGTGGCCCTGATCCTGCCGCCGACGCTCTCCGATCTGCCGGTCGGCGATCGCATCGGTGCCCTGCCCGCCTTCGTGCGCGAACAGCATCAACGCGGCGCGACGATCTGCTCCGTCTGCGGCGGCGCCTATCTGCTGGCAGAGTCCGGCCTCGCCACCGGTCGCACCATCACCACCCATTGGTCGCATCAGGACCTGATCTCCAACCGCTACAGCGACATCCGCGTCGACACCGACAGGCTGCTGATCGACGAAGGCGACATCATCACCGCCGGCGGCATGATGGCCTGGATCGACCTCGGCCTGAAACTCGTCGACCGGTTCCTCGGAACCGACGTCATGCTGGCAACCGCACGCTACATGATCATCGACCCCGGCGCGCGCGAGCAGAGCTATTACAGCGTCTTCGCCCCGAAGCTCGATCACGGCGACACGATCATCCTGAAGATCCAGCACTGGCTGCACGGCGCCAACACCAAGGGCGTGACGCTGCAGATGATGGCCGACCGCGCCGGTCTCGGCGACCGCACCTTCCTGCGCCGTTTCCAGAAGGCGACCGGCTTCAACCCGACCGAATATTGCCAGCGGCTACGGATCGCCAAATCCCGCGATCTGCTGGAGCGCTCACATCTCTCGATCGAGCAGGTTGCCTGGCAAAGCGGCTATGACGACACCAACGCCTATCGCAAGATCTTCCGCAAGATCCTGGGTCTCTCACCGAAGGAGTATCGCCTTCGCTTCTCGGTTTCGGAGAGCGTCCGCACTTTGGGCGCTCCGGCAAATCCGATACCGGCCGTGTGATCATCGACGGGCGAAACCCTTTAGAGCACCAAACGCAAAAAGCGCCGCGCACCCTTTCGGGTGCGCGGCGCTTTGATTAAAAGACGTAGGTCAAGCAGCCCTGAGCGCTAGGCTCTTCCGGCAATCACGAACACGATCCGCCGGATCGCTTCGGCAAAACTGACACCGAGAGCCATCGCAGCAATTCCCGTCACTCCTAGTGCGCCAATACCCATGAGCTTCCACCGCCTGACGTCATCGGTCACCGGCTTCATATCGGAGATTTCGGCACCGATAGCGGAAGCCGACGCTTCCAGTTCGTTGACCCGCTCAGCGAGTTCATCCATGCGCCGGTGAACGCTGGCTTGACTGGCGGCAGATTTATCCTCCGCCCGCCTCGCGCCATCCTCGATCCGATGAATGGACTCCTGCAGGCCGCGCATGCCGGCAACCAGTTCTCCCAACTGGCGATGAACAACGATATCGATTTCAGCCAGCGACATGATGGCCTCCCCCGTGCTTCGCGCATTCGGCCTTCGTCCAGATATCCGCGGCACAAAGGCCGACGACCGTGCGATCGATCCGGCGCTGATCCGCTGGCGATGCTCCGCGCGCGCCGACAAGATCAGTTCCGACCACGGCGCGCAGCCCGGGAGCACTGGCCGGACGCGAAGTCCCACACCCTGCCAGCATCAAGGCAGGAATCGTAATCAAGGCGCTTCCCACGAGCGCGGCTATGAGCGTCATTGTTCTGCCTTTCGATGGCATTGGCGTAGGATCGTGCGCCGTCTGCGCGGATTTCATGAATGAGCCAGACGAGACCCGAGACGATGAGGCCGGCGATGAGAAGCTTCGGCCAGGCAAACATCATTTCGCCCAACCAAGGCGTCGCGCCAGCACGTACCAGCACTCCGAGAGAATGCCCGCACCAAGGCCGATACCCACCTCCATCAGCATCTGCACGTCGGGATCATCGGCAAGCACCAGCCCCGCCTCCGGCGCCAGCAGCCCTTTAGCCACGAGCAGCCCCGCGCCGTAGCGCAGCAGGATACGGATGACGACAGCACTCATTTCGTCCACCGCGCAAGAAACCCGGCAACCGCCTCAATGAGACGGCGCAGGCGATTGAATTTGGCCCCGTGCGAAGCGTTGACGCTTTCCATGTCGGGCGCCCTTTCGACCGAGCCTGGCCGCAGCACGACAACAACGGAGGGATCGGCCGAAGCGCTCTCGCGACCATATCCGGCCGCACGCAGCGCCGCCTCGAAGGCGCGGCCGTAGGCCTCGATCTTCGGCCCGTTCTGCCTGATATCGCCGTTGATAATCGCGCGTGAGGCGGCATAACGATAGCCGGTCGCCGCCGCCGAACGGCTATCGTCCGTGTCGAAATCAGTCAGTCGCTTGCCCGTGAAAAGCCCGTGCACCATGCCGTCGAAAAGAATGCGAATGGCCGTCGCCGGATCACAGGCACGATCCGGCATCTCCACCAGACCAAACTTGCCATAGTTCGCGCGACCGGTAATTTGCGCCAGCCCTCGCCCGCGAAAGACCCACCCGTCGTCGTCTTCGACATTGCCAAGCCGCCCGCCATAGACCCGGTTCGCAAGCTTGCGCGGATTGCCCGCGTAGGGTTCCGCGCTAGCAAGCGTCGGAAATCGCGCCGGCCATACTTGCATGAGCCGCCTTGCCGAGTAGTTCAGATTCTCCTCGACCGGCCGCATTGTGCCGCCGGTTTCGTGATGGACCTCGGCGAGAATTGCGGCCAGATGGCAGAGGCCTACCGCACGCCGGCGCCCCTCCAGGACGACCGCGTCCAGGCTTTCAAACTGCTTTGCAGAATAGGACTTGAATACACCCGACGCGGGATCGCGCAGGGCCGCGTAAAACGCTGCTCTGTTCATGGATTCACCTTTTGGAGATTTTCCGGTTAAAGCGCGGCGGCCGCCACCCACAGGGCATCGATCTGGGTGTCAGAAAGACCAAGCGCCGTACCAACCGTCCCGATCAGCGGGTGCAACCGGTTGAACGTGGTTGCATACTCCCACTCGATCTGAGCCTTGTCCTGATCCGAGCCAACGGGCATCCCCGCGATCGCTGCGGTCACGGTCGACGGCGAGATGTCGGCATTCACCAGTCCCAGGCGGAATTGGCGGGCGGTCAGACTGGGCATCCGCTGCCGCAATTCGTCTTCCGTCGGCGGATCGGGGGGGATGTATGGCTCGATCTGGAAGCCGGGATTATCGAGCAACCACTGGCGGATCAGGGGATTGACGCCGACGGTGTCATCCGGACGACTGCAGTAGTCGGTGTCGTAGGACGCGCCGAGATAATCCGTGATGTTGCAACGGATGTTGTAGACGTCAGCCTCTTGAGTAGCTCGAACGGCATAAACCATATTAAGTGACATCGATGTCATTATGCCGTCCTCACGAAGCAATAGGTCCATGCACCCGACCCGGGCGAATCGTAGCCGCCTCGAGCACGCCAAGTTCCAGCAAGTTGCGCCCCAGCCCCGCCAAAGGCGTAGCCGTAACTGGAACTAAGATAAATCGCATGGGCGGAATTCCTCTCTTTGATGTCCCCATTACCCGTTTCGACCAGGATGGTATGTCCGATTGGGAAATTGGTTTCATCGCGGTTTGAGCCGGTGTAGATGCCGGCCTTACCGTTCACGACGTTGCCGAGATAGTCCCCCCACATTGGCATGTACATATTGCCGTCCGACTGGATAAAGAAGCCACCGCCCCAGTATAGACGATCGCCGACGGAGCCGTTGACGCCGAGCTTGTTGCCTCCATAGCCGAACTGTATCCAACCGTTGGCCAAGTTGGTCTGACCGCGAACGGAGAGTGTGTCTGCTTGGTTGATGTCACCGAGCCACACATCGTCGCCGACCTTGATGGCTTGGCCATCACCATTCGCGGTTGCTATAAACCGAGGGGCATATACGTTGCTCGGGAACGTAGCTTCACTGATCCCGCTCCAAGAAAGCAGCGTCGGTGCATTTGATACGAAACGGTCGCTGGACCGTTGAATATACAAGCCGCCGTCGTTCACCCCAATCATACGATAGCTGTGACCGTTGTTGTTGGTGAGCAGTTGGATTTCGCCGGATGATCCGTTGCCTCCAAGTCGTGCGATGTGGCCAGACCACGAATAAAGACCAGTTTCGTGCCAACTCGCCAGCTGCTGAAACACACCGGAAGTGTTCCACACGCCGATCTGCATCGCAGCGTTCGCTTGGCTCGAAACGATCGTGCCGCGAGTTACCGACGCTGCCGACTGGAATGCAAGCACTCTATCGCTGTTGGACAAGATGTACATTGCGCCGCCGCCCCCCCCCGAAGCAACGAAATTGAGTGCCGACACGTTGCTTGAAAACGTCGCGCCTACGCCGATGATGCCACCAGTGAAGTAATGTCCACCATCCGCCTCTGGATGTCCTCGGGCGTCGGCTTGGTGAAGTAGAGGTCAGGCGATTTCAGCCCCGCCGCCTCCACGGTCTTGGCAATGCCGTTGTAGAGGTTGTCGGGCGAGACGTAAGGGTTGTCCGGCCCGAGCGTCGTCAGCAGCTTTTCCTGCAATTGCTGGATCATCTGGATCATCAGCATGTCGCGCTCGCGGGTGCCCGCACCGAGCCCGGTGTTGACGGTCGCATCCATGCCGGCGTTCCAGTGGCGCGGGTCGAAGGTCACCCATTTGCCGCGCAGACGCACCGCCCGCGGCCGGTCCTGATGCTTGATGGTAAGCCCGAGCACCCCCTTGAACACCCGCCTCAGCCCCTGCGCAAAGGTGCGCACCATCAGTTCCGTCTGGCCGATGCCCGCCTGTTCGACGAGTGCGGTCGCCTTCGCCGTCATGTTCTGCAGCGCATCCGGCGCCATGCCGCTCGACGCATCGGAAATCCCGGTCCGGTCAGTCGCCTCCTGGTCGAGATAGCCGAGCATGGAGAAGGATTCGCGCGCCACGAACGGCACCGCCGTATAGCCGACGGCGCCGCGCACATCGACGCCCTGGCCGACGCGGATCGGCTGGCCGAATTTTGGGTTCAGCACCGACTCCGGGTTCTGGATCATCCCTTCCTGCACAATCGGCTGCTGGTTGTTCTGCCAGTAGAGATTGTCGAGCGTCTGGCGCAGGAGCACGGTCTTCACCCGCTGGATCTCCGCCATGTCGTCGGTGATCGCATTGCCCTCGCGCTGGTGCGGCCGCCGCTCGGTGATGAGATCGGCAAAAGGCACCTCGTCCCATTCCGCATCCTCAAGCAGGTTGTCGGCCCCGGTGCCGCCGGCAAAGATCAGGCGGCGCAGCTCCGCAATGCCGTCATCGTCCGCATCCACCTTCACATAGAGCTCGTAGTAGTCGACCTCCTGCAGCGCCTTTGCCGTCTCCTCGCCATCGCCGAAGATGCCACGCCTTCGGGCAAATTCCTCGTCCTCGCCGTCGGTATTGCCGGCAAGGGCAAAGCCTTCGACGAGATCACGGTCATAGCCCATGGCGATCAGATCGGAGCGGCGCATCCGCCGCTTGATCCCGGCAATCGGGCTGTCGTCGATCGCGATCGCGTCCGGATGAACGAGGAATTCTTCGAGCGGCACGGCGGCCAGCCTTGTCGCCCCGCGCTCCGCCGTGCGGCGGATCTTCACGGCAAAGACCGGCTGCTCGACAGATCCCGTCGGCAGCTCGATCCGCTCGACCGATTGCGCCTGTTCCAGCACCTCCACCGTGTCGTCGGCAATGAGCTGCACCAGGGCTGCCTCGTCGAGCCCGCTATGGGTCGAAACCTCGACGCTTTTTCTCTTCTCGTACCACCAGCGGATCACCCCGTTGCCGAGCTTCAGCGCGTCGTGCGCGGCATCCTGCACCGCGTCGTAGCCGTCGCTTTCGGGAAAGACGATGTAGTTGATATAGTCGGTCGCCTGCTCGGCGCCGGCCTCGTCGCCCTGGTTGACCGGCTGGTATTCCACCACCTTGTCATTGCCGAGCACGGTGCGGATGAGCGAAGGCAGCACCTTCTTCACCGCCGCCCGCACATCGCGCGAAACCACCTTGGAGCGGTTTGCTTCCGCCGGCACGTCGGCCATCACGCCGTCGTAATATTCCATCGCCCTGATACGCGCCGCGGAAAGCTGGTCGCGATAATCCTCGCAATCCCTGACGAGCTGGCCCACGAGCTCCGTCAGTTCCGGTTTCGTCATCGCTGCCATCTGGAGAACCTTCCGATCGGTAAAGGCCCAGGCGGCATGAATGGCCTGCCCGGGCACAGCGTTCCGTCAATCGGCTCATAACGACCGAAAGAGCGTCATCACGTTGTTTTGCTTGTGAAATCAGGTGATCCGGATCGTGCCGATCTTGTAGCGCACGCCTTCGTCGGCCGTTATCACGACCGCGCTGTCACCGAGGATCGTCTTGTAGTTCTGATCCTGAGAGTTCGGATCGAAGACGCTGATGTAGTGGTTGCTGTGGTATTCGTTCGTGGCGCCGCCGCCGGCAAGGCTCACCAAACGGTGCCCGTTCGCCTCGAACTGCGGATTGGCGAGCGTATCCGAAACGCAGTAGCAGAAGCCGGGCGTCTGCAGGCCAGTGTAGCCGAACAGAACCCATTTCTGTGTGGGCACGTGGTAGCGGATGCTCTGCGCCATGCGGCCGTTCTGGTCATACATGGTGTAGGGGTTGTAGCCCGCCACCTTGAAGAAGATTTTCGGCTGCTGCGGCGCGATGTTGCCCTGGTAGTACTGGTGGTTCACCGTCTCCCACTGGTTGGCGTTGTTGTAGAACTGCCAGCCGACCGACGCGTCGAGGTTCGATGTTCGGATGATGGTGAAGCCGTTGTCGAGCAGCGTGGTGTTGCCCGGCAGATTGCGGACCTCGATGAAGGCATAATAGTAGTTGCCCTCTTGCACGATGTTCGACGGATGCAGGAAGCCATAGGCCGTGTCGATAGACTGGTAGGACCACGGCTCCGGGATCAGCACGCAGCGCACATTGTGATGGTTCTGGCCGAAATCCCCGGGATTGGGGACTGTCCAGGCCTGACCGTCATTGGTAGAGCGCACATAGCCGATGCCGTTGACCCAGCGGGTATTGAAGCCGTGGGCGTGGGAATTGAAGCCTTTGACCCCGCCGATCGTCGTCGACGATTGATAGAATTCGTGGTGGGTCAGGCCGACGACCAGAGAGCCGCGCGCGAACGGTGACACGATCCAGTGGCGGTTGGCATAGTGCCCTTCAACGGTGTCGCGCGGCGAGTTCCAGTGCCGGCCGGCATTCCAGTTGGTCCAGGTGTGGCCGTTGTGCCAATCGGAGAGGACGTTGTAGCGATACCCTTCGGAATGGCCGGTGATGAAGGTCGGCGTTCCATTGGCGTCGCGCCACGGATGCAAGGGACCGTCCACCCACAGGCCATAGGGCGTGTTACCGCCAACGTAGCCGTGCCACTGGTTCGTGCTGAAATCCATGCATGTCGTGTTTCCAGATGTGGTGACAACGCTGGTAACCATGACGACTCCTACTGTTGATATTGAAGGCAACGGGCCCCGTTCCACGGTCGTGGAAGCAGGCTCCTGGAAGGTCTGATCGATTTTCGTTCGCCGGCCCGCGGTTCGGGCCTCGAGGCCGCGACGGGCCTCGCTGGCGTTAGGTTTCACCACCGCGGCTAGAGAACCTTCCGATCGGTAAAGGCCCAGGCGGCGTTATCCGCCTTCACCCGGGCAAAGCGTTTCATCATCAGCGCGTAGCGGCTGGCCGAAATCACGTCGTCGCGTTCCTTGACGATCCGGCCGTCCTTGCGGTGGTAGAGCCTGAACTCCTCGAACCAGTCGCCACAGGTCGAAAACACCTTGAAGCGACCGGTCTGCATGCGCTGCAGCATGTCGGAGACCCCCGCCTCGACACCGTTGGTGCCGTCGTCGAAGGTCGCGCGCTCGGGCAGCATCACGAGCCCCTGCCCGCGATATTGCGCCGCAAGCTGCTCGCCCGAGCCCTTGTCGTGCTGCAGCCCGTCGTGCGGCCAGGCCCAGGGCAGCCAGGGTCCCCAGGGTTTCAGGCTTGCGGCATGGATGATCGGCGTCGCCTCGCGCTCGCGGTAGCAGCGGGTCACGTAAAAGACATCCGCATCGCGGTCCCAGGCGCAGAGCGCTGCGGCAAAGGGGTGATCCCAGCCGAAATCGAGCCCGCCGATCTGCACCCAGTGCCTGGGAACCTCGAATGGCTCGACCCGGATCTGCTCTTCCGTCACCGGGAAGATTCTTCCCGACCCGAGCGTCGGCACCCCCTTGGTGCGCGCTTCCTTCTCATGCGCGGGGTAGCTGGCGATGATCTTCGCGCGCTCCTGCGGCGTATAATGTTCGGCATCGTCGATCGTCGTCGTCACCACGGTCCGGTCGTCTGATGGTTCCAGCAGATAGCGGCTGACGACCGAGCTCATGCCTTTCAGCGGCGTAAACGTCACGGCGACCGAGCCACCGGTCGCATTGGTGCGGGTGATGCCTTCGAAATAGACGTCTTCCGGCGGCTCCTCGTCGAACCAGAGATAGTCCACGGTGTTGGCCTGCCATTTCGCCCGGCCCTGCTCGTAAGCCTTCAAGAGCAGCGTCGAGGTGCCGCCCGAAGTGTGCCGCACGGTCACGCTGTCGAGCGCGCCGGAAGCGCTCGATCGTCGTGTCCAGCCGACAAGCGCCGCTTTCGGCAGATAGCCGGTGCCCCAGTCCTCCTCGCTCATTGGCGGGCCGACGAGCAGCCGCTGCACGCCATCGCGTGTCAGCTCGTGCGATTCCGAGCCGCCGATCATCGTGATCGGCCGGTCGAACCGTCGGCCCGCCCACCAAGAGGGATAGTCGCCTGTCAGATGCATCGCCGCTTCCGCGGCGCCGGCAAGCGTCTTGCCGAGCTGGTTACCGGCCATGAACAGCCGCTCGCGAAAGCTGGCCCCCGCCGCATGAAACTCGGTCTGTTTCGCATAGGGACGGTAATAGGCGAGCCTATTGGTTTTCTGCCGCCGCCCGATCTCCATCGTCAGTTCCATCCGCTCCCGAAGCAGCAAGGAAAGGCCTGATGGTCTGGTCGAGCTTGCGGATCCGCTCGAGGAGTTGTTCATCCGTCATCTCGCCCATCTGGTTTGGATTGATGGTCACGTCCTTCGGCATCAGCGCCGCTATCGTCTTCAGGAAGTCGTTTGGGTTCTTCTCGATCAGCGCGTGGATCGCGGCCGCCCCTCGGCTCTCCCAGGCCGAAAGCATGTCTTCGAGAAAGAGTTCGCCGAGCTTGGTGCGGACCGCCTTGCGCGTGCGCGTCCGGGGGACGGCCCCATCCCCTCCGGCGCGCGGCAGAAAGCGCCCGGTCTTCGGGTCCTTTGCGGGTTTCACTGTCATGGGATTTGCTCCGGGGCACGAGGCGATTGCTCCTCCTGCGCACGTTGGATCGGCCGCCGCTTGACCAAAAGTTGCATTCTGCCATCAAAGCCGACCGGTAGCGGCGGGATTTGGAGGCGATCGCAGGTGATCCGGCGTTTGTGGACGAAACTGCTTGGCATGTTCGCGAGGCCGGCTCCGGCCCTGGCCGAAGTCGACGAGCCGACATCTCCGAAGGTCTCGGCGCCCAAGCTGGGAACGCCAATGCCTGCGGGAGGCACCATCGTGTCGCCGCGGCTGTTCAAGCTAGCAAGCGTGACAGCCGATCACAGAAAAATGCGTGTGTCACGCCGGATGTCACGCTTGCAACCTTGACTTCAGGTTGCATTCGGTCATCAATACCGCTCACCGGGTTGCCCCACATCGGGTGCTTCTGGCGCAATGCATCGCAAGCGCTCCTGCTCTACCGGCAGTGGCCAGGGAAAAGTCGAATTAGTTCAAGATTTTAAGCAGTTTTTCAGCCTAGCAGTCCAGCCGCGGGAACCATGCAATGAATGCAACAGGTGCCAGATGATCCGCAACACGTTCAGCAAGTTGAAGACCATTTTCACCCCGCGGCCGTCCGCAACGAATATCTCGCCCAGGTTGCTTGAACTGGCGACGTCAGGAAATGTCGATGCCCAGGCGAAACTCGCCGAAATCTATTTCAACGATGGCGGCGCGGAACACTATGCCGCCTCGCTTCATTGGAACCGCCAGGCCGCCCGCCAGGGTCATCCGGCTGCCCAGGCCCGCCTCGTGACCATCTATCAGAGAGGCCTCGGCGTCGAGCGCGATCCGAAGGAAGCCTCGCGCTGGCTGCGCAGCATCGGGCAGCCCCGCCCGCGACATGAGACCGGCGCCTCCGTCACCGGCAAGATCGCCAAGCAGGAAGCCTAAGGCTTTTCGCGTAAAAGTGGGCAGCGGTATTGCCGCAACGACATGCATAAAAACAAGATCTTAAAGCCTGTCGCGTGAGCCCTTTCCACGCGACCAGCTTTAGGGCTTTCGCACCAGAACATGCGGCGATCTTGCGACAGCAGCATGCGGGCGCCGAAGACGTGAAGCCCAAGTTCGGATCCGAAAAATCGCGAAGCGCCGTGACGCCGTAGCGGCCGTCGTCACCCGCGTCTCAGCGGTCGCAGCCGGCGCCGGCGCGGATTTGACTTTTTTGGATATCGGCATCAGCGCCCAGGCAAGGCCGCGCCAATCCGCCGGAATCAAAAAGGCCGCTTCAATGACGAAACGGCCAGCCTGTAATATCCTTAGCCCGCTTCCGGTCGCTTGGCAAGCCCCTTTGCCAAAATTTGTTTCCGTTTTGTTCGTTTTTTCCTTTACCCCCGCCCCGCCTCTTTGCCAGCCCATGTGCGCGATCGGTGGTACAATCGCGAGCGCCATGCAAGGCCGCTGGCGCCATGTCTCCTTCCTCAACGGATCCGGGGCCGGAGGCGGCATGGTTGATCCGTTTCGATGCGGAAGCGGTTGATGCCGCTCCCACGACCACGGGAGATACCCATGACACGACAATACCTGATCGCCGCTCTTTGCGCGGCGCTTCTTGCGGCTGCCGGCTGCACCACCGACCAGGCGAGCCGCACCAGCACTCCTGCTCCGAGCCCCAGTTACCAGGGCATGCAAGGCGTCCAGGGCATGAGTCAGGGCGGCGGCGGTGCTGGCGGTTATTGAGGTCGCTGATGCTTCGTAGACGGCGAAGCTGGCGGGGCTCGACGTTGTCCAGATCGCCCGCCCGCAGTGTCGCTCCCGTGCAAAGCCTCGGCCGAACGCACCGCGCACCGAAGCCAATCGGATTGAACATCTTGGGCCGACATGCGTTGAGTAACCATGACGCGCATTCTCGCTGCCGCGCCATTTGTTTGCGCGCATTCTGTGTTAAGCTTCCCCTTGGGAGGAAAATGCCATGGAGAATTTCTTCGCACTCGCCGCCATCGTCGTCGGCTCCGCAATCCTGGGGCTCGCGCTCGCCTACGGGTTTCGTCGCAAGGACGCGCACCGCCCTCCCGAACATGACGACGCCCGGTTGAAGTTCTAGAAGACGTTGAAGTTCTAGAAGACCGGGCTTTTCCGACCTCGCCGGTCCGCGGCCGCTCCGCTTGTCTGCCTCTTCGCGGGGTTGCCGCAATGAGCGATTCCTAGCAGACGCCTCCCCTGCAAACGCGCGACGCGGCAGAGTTCGCCCCGATATCATCGACAGGATGTCTGGCTCGATAGCGCGTGCTTGGGATGCCGATTGCATCGCGGACCAAGACTTGGAAAACGACAGGAGCCGGATGCGATGTCCCCCAATCCGCACGGCCACGCCCCGTCATTGATCCACCTTCAATCTTGAGATCTTGAACGTCCAGACCGGAACCTTTTCCGCTCGCCTCGGCTTATTCCTGGCAAACCGCCAGCAAGGAGATGCGACGATGAACAAGGCAAACCCGAAATCCCGCGACCGAGAGACACCGGAAGACGTGCCCCCGTCTGGCGAAACACGCGCAGTGCCGATCGGTAAGATCCCGCCGCTCCCCGTCGACCAGCTTCCCGCGGGAGACCATCCGACGCCGGTCGATCAGGGTCGCGTGTCGCCCGTTCCGAGCCGCGACGAAGCCAATGTCGATCCGGACGATGCACTGCCTGACGACCGCGAAGAGAAAATCCTCGAGGATGATCCGGGGCGCGAGAAAACCCGCTTCGACGAGGAGATGCCGCGCAGCAGTCGATAGAGGCTGCGTTCCCACCCATGCCGGGCCGCGTTCCCTCAGCGCATGTGAATGCCAGAAAACAAAAAAGAGGCCCGCCGGTCAGCGACCGGCGGCCTCCTTAAAACACGCTCGCCTCAGAAGTAGGGCGAATAGCACTGCTGGCGCGGGCCACCATAGGGTTGGAACGAGTTGTCCCAGGCGCGGTAGGAGCGATAGCGCGCATAGCACCAGTCGGCATGGCGCGGGTTGACGCCGGTCTCGTAGCGACGCGCTGGCGGAGCGGCGATCGCGCCACCGATGATGACTCCGGTGCCGAAGGCCGCCAGCGGATACCACCAGCCGTCATTGTGGCGGCGATAGCCGTAGCGCTCGTAGCGATAGCCGCGGTGGCCGTTATAGTAGCCATAGCGGTAGCCGCCGTCCCAACCCGGACGCGGACGATAGCCGCCATGCCAGCCTGGCCGCGGGCGGTAACCGCCATCCCAGCCGGGGCGCGGGCGATAGCCGCCGTGCCAGCCCGGCGGACGCCGGCGATGGTGACCGCCGTTCCATTCCCGGTGCTGCACCAGTTGAACGTCGCTCTTCTGCACCCGCTCGATGGCAACAGCCGGCAGGGCGTTTGCCGGCGTGATGCCCGAAAGAGCCGTTATCGCCGCAAGCACGACGATGCCAATCTTCTTCATTTCATCACCTGTCCGTTTGTAACAGGTGCGAGTTTTGGCCGGGGCGACGTGAACCCACAATGAATGCGACAATCCTAATATGGACCGCAACTCATAGGTAGCATCGCAATACTCCAGGGTGACACTGCCGCCCGGCAAGCCCGCCATCCCCGGCGATGGCCTGCCATACCCGGGTTGCCCCTGTCATCCCCTCAGGTGCGCGCGCCCGCCTTGCCGCGCAGCTTCAGCGCATGGGCGATCAGCGTCTCCACCACCTGGCCGTAGGCGATGCCGTCGGCTGCCAGCGCCTTGGCATACATGCTGATATTGGTGAAGCCGGGAATGGTGTTGATTTCGTTGATCATGAGGCTTCCATCGGCGCGCAGGAAGAAGTCCACCCGCGCCATCCCCGCGCAGTCAAGCGCCCGGAATGCCCGCGCGGCCATGTCCTTGGCCTCTGCGATCACCTCCTCGGAGAGTTTGGCGGGCGCCTCGACGACTGCGCCGCCGGCATCGACATATTTGGCGTCGTAGCTGTAGAAGCCGTGGCTCGCAGCCGGAATGATTTCGCCCGGTCGCGAGACGGTGAGCTGTCCCTTCGCATCCTCCAGCACCGAGCACTCGATCTCGCGGGCCTGGACGAACTCCTCGATCAGCACCTTGTCGTCGTGCCGGAACGCCTCGTTAAGCGCCGCCTGAAGCGCGTCCAGACTGTCGACGCGGCTGACGCCGACGGAAGATCCCTGCCGCGCCGGCTTGACGAAAACCGGCAGTCCCAGGCTTTCGAGGATGGTCTCGCTTGAATAGGCGTCGCCCGCATGAAGGCCGATCGCCCGCGCAACGGCAATGCCTTCGGCGACCAGCAGGCGCTTGGCGAGCGCCTTGTCCATGGCGACCGCCGAAGCCGCGACACCGCAGCCGACATAGGCGACATCGGCAGTTTCCGCATAGCCTTGCACCGTCCCGTCTTCGCCGAAGGGACCATGCAGAACCGGAAAGATCAGGTCGATCGCCGGCAGCAACCCTTGGCGGCCGTCGGCCGCGATGGTGACCGCCCGCCCCCGTCCGCCGGGGATCAGCGCCACCTGCGTTCCCGACACGGGGATCGCCTTCGGCAGTTCCCCGTCTTCGAGATCGACCAGCATCCAGCGGCCATCCCTGGCGATCCCGATCGGCACGATCTCGTAGCGCGTCCGATCGAGCGCCGCGACGGCGTTGCGCGCCGACATCAGCGAAACCTCATGCTCCGCCGACCGGCCACCGAACAGCACGGCAATGCGCAACTTACCTGTCATGATCCTTTTCCCTCCAGAATCGTGGTGCATCGTGCGCAACCAAGCGAGCGAAGATGGCAAGAAAAGGTCGAGAGACGCGGCATCAGCGCGGGAGGAATATTTTCCTTAAGGGCAGCCTTGCCGCTTGAATTCCGCCGAACGAAATACAATTGATGCGCGAACACTGGTTTGAAGGAGAAGCTGCCGATGGCCGAAGTCCTCGTATTCCACCATGCCCAGGGGCTGACACCCGGCGTGCACGCTTTTGCCGACGACCTGCGCGCGGCCGGGCACGTCGTCCACCTGCCCGATCTCTTCGAAGGACGTACATTTGCGAGCATCGAGGAGGGCGTTGCCCATATCGAGGCGGTCGGCTTTGAAGAGATGCGCGAGCGCGGCGTGCGCCTCGCCGATGCCCTCCCCGAAAACCTCGTCTATGCCGGCTTCTCCTTCGGTGTCCTGCCGGCTCAGAAACTCGCCCAGACCCGCCCCGGCGCCCGCGGCGCCCTGCTCTTTTACTCCTGCATCCCGATCAGTGGCCAGTGGTCCTTCGGCCCCTGGCCGGCAGGCGTACCCGTTCAAATCCACGGCATGGACAACGACCCGATCTTCGTCGGCGAAGGCGATATCGACGCCGCCCGCGAGATCGTCGAGAAGGCAGAGGACGCCGAACTGTTCCTCTATCCGGGCGACCAGCACTACTTCGCCGACAGCTCGCTGCCCTCCTATGACGCGGCGGCAACTGCGCTGGCGATGAAACGGGTACTTGCCTTCCTCGAGCGGATCTGACCGGCGCCTCGAAAGCCCGACGGTCGAGCGGCGCTGCCGTGATCAGACAGCGCCGCTTCTCATTTTCCGGTTCAGTTGCCGGTCGGCATCGGCAGACTGAAGCCTTCCTTGCCGAGCTCATCGCGCAGCCACTGGAACTGCTGATACTTCGAGATTTCGATCGGACCGGTATAGGTCCCGCTTTGAAGCTTGCGCGGTGGATATTTGACGTAGGTCATCATCAATTGCTTGATGGAGTCGCTGATGGTCACCATCGTCCAGGTGCGCTCGGTGTAGTTGTTCATGAAGATGTCGTAGCGCTCCTGCGGGTCCTGCCAGAGGTCGAAGATCTGCGGCACCGTCGCCACATATTTGTTCGGACCCTTCCAGCCCTGATTGCTGTCGACGGCAAGGCCGCCGGTCGCCTGTCCATTGTCGCCACGCAGGTTGAACACCGCCTTGTAATTGCCGACGCGGGCAGCGCCGGGAGACAGTTCGTTCTCGGTGAAATAGAACCATGAGTTCCGTTCCGACTTGCCGGTTCCAAGCAGGACCGGCGACATGTCGAAGCTGTCGAAGATGATCGGCTGGCCCTCGCGGTCCTTGTCCGGCAGAGCGACACCGGCAACCGAAGCAAATGTCGCCATCAGGTCGAGGCCGCCGACGATGTCATGGTTCTTGGAGCCGGCCTTGATCTTGCCCGGCCAGACGGCGATGGCGGGAACGCGGTTGCCACCCTCGCGCACCGTGCCCTTGGTGCCACGAAACGGCGTATAGCCGGCGTCGGGATAGACATCCTGCCAGGCGCCATTGTCCGTCGTGTAGAAGACCAGCGTATTCTTGTCGAGGCCGGTCTCGCGCAGCTTGTCCATGATGCGGCCGATGCGGGTGTCCAGCTCCACGATGCTGTCGGCATATTTCGACTTCGACAGCGATTTATGCTCGAACTCGGGCGCCGGCATGTTCGGCTGGTGCACCTTCATGAAGTTGACGTCGATGAAGAACGGCTTGTCGGATTTCGCCGCGTCGTCGAGAAACTCGATGGCCGCCTTTTCGACGTAGCTGTCGAAATAGGGGATGCCGACGACCCCTGCCGCGCCATTGACCGTGGGCGTGTCGATATACTGGCCGTTGATCTTGAAGTCCTCGACCGCCGTTTCGCCGGCCTTACCGGAGAGCGCGCCCTTGGTGACCTTCTGGAACATGGCCCTGAGCTTGGGGTCCATATCCGGGAACCAGGTCGGGTCGGCGTAGGTGTAGGCGTTGAGGTGGTAAAGGCCGCAATACTTCATGACGTCGAAGCCATGGGCGTTCGGCAAGGCATAGTCCGCCTCGCCCAAATGCCATTTGCCGGTGAAATAGGTCTGGTACCCGCCGAGCTTCAAGACGGAGGCGAGCGTCCATTCGGCCGCCGGAAGACCGCCGCCTTCCCCCTGGAATGCAACCGTCGTCATGCCGCTGCGGTTGGGAATACGCCCGGTGATCATGGCGGCGCGACCCGGCGTGCAACTCGGCTGGGCATAGAAATCATAAAACAGCATGCCCTGTTCGGCCAGCTTGTCGATGTTGGGTGTCGGCATGCCTCGTCCTTCACCGCCGCCATAGGGGCCGAGGTCTCCGTAGCCGGTGTCATCGGAAACGATCAGAAGGATGTTGGGTTTTGGTGTTGCTTGCTGCGCACGCGCCGGGGTTGACAGGCCAGCGACAATGCTCAGCCCTGCCACGCACGACGCCAGAAGTTTCATCGGAAAAGTCCTCGACACGCAGCGGGACGAAGTTGAATGATCAGATGCCTTTATCATTGTCAGGTTCCTTCCTGCGATGAGCCATCGCGCGAAAAACTGATCTGGGAAGAAGCACGTCTCCATTGAGGTTCGACGCGCAAAGCCATGCCTGAATTTTCAAACAAATTTCGGCTGCCAAAACGGCAACTCACGACCGATTGCGAAAGGCCGTTGCCGTCTGCGCGGGCATGCTGCTCCTTTCGCGCGGGCAATCAAGTACGTAACTGTAACGAACGCCATAAACGTGGGCGCTCAACCGGTGGCGCAGTGACCGCATCGGGCCGAAATCGACCGGAAACGAGCCTCCCTTGAGCCGCGACCTCATTATTGGATTTGCCTTGCAGAAAGATCCAGGCACTGGAAATCTGATACAAATACGCAATACTGAAGAAATCCGAGGTGACCGCAAATCATTCTCGAACTTTCAAATAATATTGCTGCAAGAATTGAAATTGTTTTGGAGTAACCGTGCTGATCTACTCGGACGAAAATCTTGAAGTCATCCATCGACCGGGTTCATCCCCCTATCTGCTGGTGACCTTCAACGAGATGGAGATCCAGGCAAACGGCAGCCGCTACTGGGGCCAGCGCTTTTGCGAGAAGGCCGACATCTCAGCCCTCGGCTTCATCAGTAGGCGGCCCAACTGGTTTCCGGCGGCAAGCGTGGTCAAGGCGGTCGAAGCCGCAGCACCCATTCTGAATGCAGCTCCCGAGCGCATTCTGTACGGCCATTCGCAGGGTGGTTATGCGGCGCTTCGCTATCGCCGGCGCTTCAATGCCACCACGGCCATCGCCTTTTGCCCGCAGGTCTCGATCGACCCGAAATCCGTCCCCTACGACAATCGCTTCCTCCGGCATTTTTCGCCCGATCTGCACGCCAATATGGGCATTTCGGCCGATCAGGCCGCCGGCCGCGCCTTCATTTTTTATGATCCCTTCCACGCGATAGATCGCCGCCACGCCGAGCGCATCGCAGCACTTCAGGCCGAAACGCATCTCGTGCGCGTTCACATGACCGGCCACGGCACCGTCCGTGTCTTTACCGGCACCGAGCGTGCCCTTTCGCTGATCGCCGCCTGCAGAACCCATGACGTTTCGCGCCTACGGGGTCTTGCCCGCGCCGCCCGGGTCGATGCGCCCATGCGTCCCTATCAGGTCGCCGTCGCCGCCATGGCCCGGCATCCCGCCTGGTCCGACGCGCTCGACGCCCGCTTCGGCGACCGTTTTGCGCCAACGGAGCGGGTCAACTTCCTTTATCACCGCGCCAATCGCCACATCCGCGACGGCGATCTCGTCACCGCACGCAATATGCTGGCGAAGGCTCTCGCCCTCCTGCCCGGCGATCCCGCCCTCACGCACCGGCTGAAGGAACTCGACGCTCGCATCCTGCGCGAACGGAAGGTTGCGAGGAGCCTCGTAGGGTAGGATAGGCGATGTTATTCGGCCGGCTGCGCGTTGCTTAGCTTTCCTCGTGGGGCGGAGCGCGTCGGAGATAGACCTCATCGACGGCTGCCAGGAGAGAGCTTTCGGTTGAGGTAGACAAATTGAACTCGAACATAAGAAACCGGGCAAGATGTTCGGCGCAGCTTCCCTCCCGCGGTATCTGGTGCTCCGCGCAGGTCGCCTCGAACACACACCGCAGCAGCTCGATTTCCGCGACGCTCATCAAGACATTTCCATTCGCGTCAGACACGGGCGTTTACCTCGTCTTCTTCAGGCCCGCTGTGGTGCGTTGAGAAGCACAGCGGAGGCCAAATTGCTGGTCGAGGCCGGCCATAGTCCAGGAGCCGATATACAACCGCGCTCCCGTCCAGGACCCGTCACGTTCCACACGCCTGCCATATTGATCGAGTTCGCCCGTGTTGCCGGTTGCCCCACCGTTTCGCAGCCAAAGCGTAAGGCCAATCTGATGTGTGCGATGGAGCGGTTTCATCGGCGTCTATCTCCTTGTCTTGACGCAGATCAGTTGCTCTACAAAAGCCGGTGGCGCTCCTGCGTATCCCGGCTGCGCTTCAATATGCCGGAGCTGTCATGACGTTCCTGCGGCCTTTCGCGTGCCTTTTGACTGGCCGGCTTTGCGACTGTCAGCACAAGACCAACGTGACGGATTTCAGGTTTAACCCGGAATAGTCGCTTCAATGTTTCGACATAGCGCATGGCATTCCTCAGTGGCTGCGGGTCATTCCCCAGTCGATCGGTTCCAGATTGCTTTCAGCGCTGACCCGCTCCTGTCCGAGTTCATCGTTGCGAATTCGATATTGAGGGGCGTTGTCGCGTAGCGGCATCTTTGCGGTGATGCGATAGGTTTCGGCGGTTCTCGGTGAGAGGTTATGACGGTCTCGCAGGCGAACGGACAGCCCGACGGGATAGCGATGTTGGGACATGGTTTTATCCTCACTGTCCGGGCGCATCTGATATCTCGGCGCCGCTGAGCGCGACCAAACGCGCCAACTCGTCGGGTTCGATTTGTATCAACCGCATTCGGTAGTGGTTCTCGACTGTCGCGGGCAACTTGATGAAGGTGGCAACACGGCGGTAGGCGAGCCAGGAAAGCCCTTCGATCGGCACCTCGTCGTCATCGATTTCGTAGGCGCCGGCGACGATCGTCTCATCGACGCCCGGCAATCTGAACGGTCGGTCGAAATGGATTGTCCGGTGAATCGTTCGGTCGAACATGACATCTCCTCCCGATACCGGCAGTCGCCGGCACGCGATCTCGTTTGATACCGCTGCGTGCGGCAGCGCTACGACGCGGCGATCTAAGGGGGAAATGGCGGGTCGAGGTTCTGACGCCGCGAGAAGCCAAGCAGGCTTAAATCGATTTAATCAGGGTGCGCGTCAATTGAGGTCTATTCAAGGCCAAGATGAGGCAGACCCTTCGTGGCCTGGATACCCGGGCGCAGTCGGCTGGCGACCGCTGACGAAGCAATCGGCCGCATCAATGACCCGAAAGTCTGGCATGCGGTCAACGAAAAAGCCCGGGGCGAAATCGCACCGACCTTCCTCATCATCGCTCTTACACCAGTGCCAGTACATTCGTGGTCAAAAGTCTAAAGCGACACGGCAATTGCGAGCGGCGAAACGTTCAGCGCTCACCTGCATGATGTTTTCCTACGAACCGGAGGTGGCCGCCACGACCGAGGGAAGAGCCTTCCGCGGATAATCGTTACCGTGCCTGAGAGACCGCCGCGCGCCCCATCCACACGGCTCCGGTCGCGTCCGCCCGCCCCTCAGGCCGGTTCGAGCGTCGCGTGTTCAGCCGAACATGCGACGCTCGTCGCGGTGCGCAGCCGCGCTGACGCGAAGGCATTCGAACCCGCCATCGCGGCAAGCGGCGCGGCGAAGCGCGAGCCGGCTTGAAACCGCGCCACTGGCAGCGGCCGATCCGCGCCGCTCGCTTTCACGCCCCTTCCTTCTCCCGCGAAAGCCCCAGCTGCCAGTGCAGCTCCATCAGCCCGCGCTTCAGCCAGGCGAGCTGCGGTTCCGGCATGGTGCGTAGCATCTCGTAGTCCATGATGCAGACGTTGAAGACAGTGGTCTTCACCTGCGGCCCGTCCGGCAGTTTCAAGAGCACGCCTTCCAGCTCCATCATCCGGTTCGCCGCCTGGCGGGCGCCGCGGGCGCGCTCGGCGCTCGTCTCGCCGGCAAAACCCTTCACGTCGAACAGCGATTGGGCCCGCACGCTCGGGAAAGGAATGCCGGTGAGGCTGTAGTAACGCGCCATCTGCCGGCTGTATTCGTCGCCCGCCTCGCGCTCATGCGCCGTCAGCTTGCCGTCGAGGAACATGCGACCGAGCGTGTAGCCGGCAAAGGGGCTGGCAACATCGGCGTCGCGTCGGCCGGAAAAATGCATGCGCCGGCGCGCGTCCAGCGCCACGGAGCAGACCTCGCGCTCGCTTTCGCCATGCTTGATCTGCCCGCCCGGATAGCGCGCCACATTGGCCTTGCGCGGCCTGCCCGCCCGGCTGGCGCGCTTGATGCGGATGCGCTCTGCCTTGGATTTCATGGTCTCTTCTCCTTTTGCAATCTGCATGTGCCCTCGCCCGCTGCATGTGTCTGCGGCCGCGGGCGGGACTGAAATTCGTCGGAAAATCAAAATGCCGGCGCGCCGATCCCGTCGGCACCGGCATTCGCGGGCAAGCGGCCCGGCTGCTGGGTCCGTCCGCGCCGCCGCGCATTGCCGGGCTCGCGCTTGTTGACGGCGTGCAGCACCGAGGTGTGGTCGCGCCGAAAGATCCGCCCGAGCGCCGGCAGCGATAGATCCGGACGCTCGTCGTAAACAGCGGTCATGCAGCGGTGCCGCGGCTCGACCAGCCGTCGCTCGCGGCCAACCCCGATGATGTCCTCGAAGCTGATCCCAGGATAGGCGCCAAGCACCTCCTCGATGATCGCCCGCACCGGCCGGCGGTTGAACAGATCGCTGTTTGCCGCGGCCGTGGCACCGCAGATCAGCCGCGCCTGCGAGAGGATGCGCGCCTCGGCATCGGCGAGCGCCAGTTCCAACTCCTGGATCCGGCTCGCCTGCGCCCGCACCTGAACGGCGACGATGCCGACGAGATCGTCGAGCGTCGCCGGTTTTGCAGCCGCGCTCCCCGCTTCGTCCCCCGAGAGCATCCTTTCCGCCGACCCTTCCGCTGCGCGGCCCGGTGCCTGTCCTGTCGTCAATTCAGTGCCTTCAGACCGCATGGAAAGCCTCCCTCGAAACGGCTGGATTGAGATTTGCACGCTCGACGCCGGACACGAGCCAGTCGCGAAACGCATTCCGCGCCGCCGGATTTTGCGGGGCCGTATCATCCGGCTGCCTATCAGCTGCGCTTTCGGTCGGGACGTTCGCGCCTTGCGCCCGCCCGTCGGAGGAAACTGCATCCCGCCCGGCCTTCGCTGCCGCATGCGCCTGACGGAAGCTTTCGACCATCGCCCGCACCCGGCTGCGGCTTGCCGGCGATCGCCGATCGCGCGGCGTCAGCGCCGCAACCATCTCGCGTTTGCGGGCAAGATCCGCCCTGAGACCCAGCGCCTCCGCCTTGGCGAGCGCTGCCAGCACCGGCGGCTTGGGTATCGTGCCGAGAAGCACGTTGGGATTGGCGGCATAGTCGCCGCGGATCAGTTTCTGCGTCGCCGCCGAAAGCCCCGAGGCCGGCACGCCCGAAAGCGCGTAGTGGTAGACCGCAATGATCTTCCTCGGCTCGATCGTCGGGGGCATGGTCATGCCGGCCGTCTGCATCGCATCGAGGCTGCGCAGCACCGCCGCCTCGTTGACGCAAGCCAGCCGCTCAGTGAGCGCGGTAATCTCCCGGCCCAAGGTCGAAAGCCGGGCCTCCGCCGGCGAAATCATCATCTCTGAATAGGTCATTGTTCTCGTTTCCGTTCAGTTGGTTTTCGATTGTCTGCCTGCATTCCCGCTGATGGCGGGCAAAGGCGGTCTCGTGTGGCGGCGCTTGGGGGTGATGGCCGCGACGGGCCTGTCCGCCACCGCGCAACCCGCGGCCGCCGGCATTGCGCATCCAGTTTCGCCAGGTGGCGGCCCAGTCGAGCTTGGTCGCATCGCGTCCGGATTTGGCGCGCCAGTAGTCGCGGAACTTGTCGAACTCGACGCCGGCCTCGGCCCGGCCGAAGCCGAGGCCGGCGGCAAAGTCCCAGTCGGGCTCGAAATCTTCAGGCAGCCGCATCGCCCGGCCGCTCCCGTTGCGCCGCGAGCCTGCCGCATCCGGAACGGCTGCAGCCGGAACCGGCCGGTCGGCGTCCCCACCCGGATTCGGGTCGGGAGAGTTAGTTTCTTTAGGGGGTGTGGGGGAGCTTTCTTTATCAGAGAGGGCACCGTCGGCCGTCACCGTGACATCGCGTGACGTCACGCGGGCCCGACGGCGCTGCTGCCTTTCGCGGTCGCCCGCCCGGCGGCGCTCGATCTCGGATACGTGCCCCGCCTCGGCAGCGCGCACGGCAGAAAGGATTATCTCGGGCGACGCGCCCGATTGAACCAGGGCTTCGACGATTGCGGTAATGCGCATGCGCTCAAGCCCTCGCCGGCCGGGGGAAAGGAGAACGCACCACCTGGCGGGAGAAGACGCCCGCCACCCGGCTTGGACGACGAAGCCCGGCCTTGGAACCGACGTCCCCGGTCGCCAGCCGCCCCGGAGTTTCGCGCGTCGGCAAAACCCCGCGCCCTCCCGGCGCCTTCCCTGTCAAATCATTGTCAGCCATGCAGCTTCCCATGCCTTCCCCTTTGGCCGTGCCCATTGGCACGGCCATTCGTCGCGCCTGCCGCGCGCCCGCTTCCGATTGTTCTTCCCGTCACCGGCCAGTCGCCTCGCCGCCCACCGTCAGGCAAGCAGCCGGTCGCCTTCGCCGTCCCCTCCCGGTGTCAGGGGGGCCACGCCTCCGCCGAAGGAGGCACTGCAACGGCCGAAACCCGTGACCTTGGCGCCGCCGGCACGCACTGGCTGCGCGCCGGCTGCTCTCCACCGACGTGGCGCACGTCACCGACCACGGACCGTCATCGGCCCGCGTGGCAACCATGCGCCGGCGCGCCGGCATCGATTGGAAAAGCGAGAGGTCGCCGGGGAGGAAACGACGGCCTCTCGCCTGGACCACCGCACAAGATGCGGCGATCGATGCTGAATGCGCCCCCTGGTCGGCATCGGCTGAGACGGATCGATCATCCGCATCCAGTCCGCTTGCTGGCCCACTGGGCGCCGTGACGGTTGCTGCAGCGGTTTCTGCCGCTCATTTCCGTTGACATCCTATTCATAGTAGGATTTCTTATTGCCATCAAGAGGAAAAATCCTATTGGACGACGGAAACGGAATCTGGGATGCCAGTGCCATGGACGAATTGCGCCACCTCATCCGGGAAGCAGTCGACGCGAAGAAGACGACCTACAAGGATCTGTCGATCGCGATCGGGAAGAACCATGCCTATATCCAGCAGTTCGTGGAGCGGGAGACGCCGCGGGAACTGCGCGAGCGCGACGCCCGCGCGATCGTCGAGCTGATCCAGGGGGCTGCCGCCGCCGGCGAAGCCGCGCCCAGACGCGCGCCGGGTTTTGCGCCGCAGATCGTGCCCGGCGAGCAGCTCGTCGGCCATCGCGACCTGCCGATCTTTGCGGCCGCGCAAGGCGGCGACGGCCATGTGATCGTCACCTTCGATGCGGTCGAATATGTCAAGCGCCCGTCCGTGCTCGAGGGCGTCAAGGGCGCCTACGGTATCTACCTCACCGGCAGCTCGATGATCCCGGCCTATGAGCCGGGCGACATGGCGCTCGTCCACCCGCACCTGCCACCTACGCGCGACAAGGACGTGGTGCTCTACCACGTTCCCCCCGCCAACGATGCCGAGGCAATCATCAAGCGGCTCGTCTCGTTCAACGACCGCGAATGGACGCTGAGGCAATACAACCCCTTCCTGGAGTTCACCGAAAGCCGGGTCGAATGGTCCTTCTGCCACCGTGTCGTCGGCAAATACAGCGCGCGGTAAGCGGGGCGAGCACCACAAACAATCACAGGATTTTAAAGAGATTGAGCGGCAATCCGGTCGGGATCGCCGAGCAGCCGCCGCTTAGGTACGCCGCAATTTTTCAGCCCGCTCGTCGCGCTTTAAGTCTTTGATTTCTCGCCCATCGCCGCCGCAAACAGCACAAATAAGCGAGTTGCCTTAGTCGGAACACCGATCGACCAAGGCCTGAAAAGCAGCGTCAACCGCTGTCCGAGGGCTGGTTGCGACCACCCAGATCGGATCGGCCGCAGCGACGACCCTATCACCGGAACCACCAAGGTCAGCCGCCCGAACCGCCTCGAAAATGGCGCAGGCGCGCTTGCTCCTGCGATTGTACGCAAGCTCGAACATGGCCTCCGGAGGCCCGGCAGGATCGGCAAACACCTGCACGACATAGGCCCGAAATCCGCGCCTGTCGTCGCAAAAATTGATCTGTCGCAGGAGAACGGGGCTCAACTCGGCCTCGTCAACCGGAATGGGCGAAGACCAATATTGACCGGTAGACGGCTCGCCGCTTGCACGACTGTCGACGGACATCATTTCACGCCTCCCAACGTTGCGCGACGACATTACCACGGCGCACCCGGCTCGTAACCAATGAACATTGAGTGGCGCCCAAGCGGTGAGCGCCTTCTCGACCGCTCACGGATGTGACCGTTACGGGCCACCCCTGCCCGGCGACAGCCGTCACGCCGCCATCGCCTCCTCGATCTCCGTGGGCAGGTCGCCGATCGTAAAGAGCACCCTGGCATCCTCGAACTCACCGGTCGCCAGGTCGCCCGAGCGGCTGAAGGCAATCACCCCCACCTTGGTCGCCGCGAGCCTTTCGGCCAGCCGCTGGGCATGCTCGGGTCCGGTCGCCTGCACCGGATCGTCGGCGAGAAATGCGCCGCGGCTCCCCAGTGTGAAGCTCTGAACGACGAAGTAGGTGATCATCCCATGCTCCTTTTCCGCCACCTGGAATGGCGGCCCCACAGTGGCGCAATCACGCGAACAAAACAAGAACAAACAGGGCGTCATCGACAACTTGAACAAGGCAATTCCTGCCGGCAGTGTTTTTCCTATTGACTGGCAGATAGGATTTTTCCTATATCTACATCAGAAACACAGCCGGAGGGGCCGACAGGGAACCCGCGAAGGGTGTTCCAGTGCGCACCTCGAACAGACGAGGTGAACGATGTCGGATGCGATCTCCGTGGACGCCGCAACGGCGATGAGCGCAGCACCCTTTCTAAAGCGCCGAGAAATCATTCTCGCCATGATGACGCTCGGTGCCGGCACCTTCTGCAACGAGACCGACACGACGGGCACCACCTACCGAACCGCAGCCGACTGGCTCGATGTGCATGACGGCGAGCATGTGGAGCGGCTAATCCGCTTCGATCTCGACGCGCTTCACGGCGAAGATGTTACCGAGACCGTCGCCGATGCCTGGCTGAACGGTTTCGAGCAGAGCCCCGAGCAGGAACACAGACTGCCCGCTTTCGTGCGAACGTCGCAGGCATGGGAACGCTGGTGCGCCGATTTCAGCGCGCAGTGCGCGCCTTTCGGCCAAACCGCCCACGGCACCCTCAACCACCGCCAGCAGTTCGGAACCAGCCTGCGATGACCGTCACGCTCGACAGATCCGCCCTCTTTGCAGCCATCGAAGCCTTCTGGGAAACCGAAGGCGGCAACGATCGCGGCATCGAGGCGGCGATTTCGGCTTACCTGCAGCGCCAGGGGCTCACCACCTTCGACGGCATGGCGACGCGCAAACGCGCCACGCTCGCCGCCACCACCGCCCGGCCCGCCTGACCTTCGCCTGCCCGGACGCCCCCACACGCCCAATATTGGCAAATTTGCGAACATGCTAATAGACAGCAAAGGCATCGCGGAGGAGACAGTCCATGCCAAGGCTTGCGCAACTCTATTTCAAGACCGCAATCATCTTTCTGATCATCGGCCTCTGCATGGGCCTGCACATGGCGATCAGCCAGGACCATGCAGCAACGCCGGCCCATGCCCATACGAACCTGCTCGGCTGGGTGACGATGGCGATCTTCGGCATCTATTACGCGCTCAACCCGGCCAAGGCCGAGCGGCGGCTCGCGCTGATCCAGTATTATGTCTACACGTCAGGCGTCGCGGTGCTCGTGCCCTCGCTCTATCTGATGACGACAGGCAGGCCCGAGATCGAGCCCATCGTTGCCGCCGCGTCGATCGTCGCCTTCCTCGGCGTGCTGCTATTTGCCGTGGTGATCTTCAGCAGCGCTGAAAGTCCCGCGCGCGCCAGCACCGCCCCATCGCGGTAGGTAGGCCGCTGCAGCCCGGGGCACCTCGTATCGCGTCACTTCGATGTCGATTTCAGCACGCGATGGGTCGCATCGTCCAGCGCATGGCCGGTTTCGACACCGTCCTGCCGAAAGCCGCGCGCCGTGTTGGCGCAAGCCGAAAGCACAAGCACCGCCAGGCACAGGAACGTCAGCATCGCCTTTGACATGATCGTCTCCGTCTTTTCCCCAATCGGAAATGAAGCTCCGACCGGCAAAGTCAATCGATAGCCTTGAAAACCGACCCGTGAAGCGACCACAGGGGCGCGCCTGCCCGCCCGTGCGCGGGCCACTTTATTTTGGCAACCGTACCAGAATCAGCGAATCCGGCCTTTCCCGCTCCGGCGGATGCACGTTAGCTTCCGTACCGCGCAGTACGTTCTTTCTGGACTGCGCTTCCCCGCACCCCGAGCCATTTTGGGTGCCTGCTTGCCCCGCCCTCGTGCGGGGCTCTTTCTTTCTAGGGGCCTGCCGGGTCGTTACCAACCGGTCTCAATCAACCTTGAACACTGCGTCGCCGACGAAGACGATGACATATTGTCCGCCCTCACCCTCACGCGCCCAGCCCTGCAGCACCGCTGCATAGGGTGCGCGCTTCCAGGCGTCCGGATGATCCGGATCGACGAGAACCGTGACCTGCGGTCCCTGACGATAGATCATCATATGCGAACGCGCCGGATCCCACGCCTCGCCCAACTTCTCGTCCGTACGCCAGAGACAGAGAAAGTCACGGCAAAGCTGCGGCCGGTCCTCATAGATCCGGCATCCCGCACCCGTGCAATGCCGACACCAGGCATTGGCCGGCTTCTCCAGCGCATCGATATCCGGCAGGCGGCAGCAGAGCGTGCAGGTGCCGCAGGCGCGCTCGGCGAGCGGGGTGGCGTTGAAATCGGAAAGTGCGGTCATGCGGCGAGGTCTATCACCGTGCCCGGCCGCAAGGAAACCCGCAAAACTTCGACGTTACCCGACCGCCGACGCCGAACGATTGCCGACGCCGGCCTATGTGAGAGAACGATCGCGATCGTCATGCGACCGCCCAGCCGTTATCCGATGCGCGGACAGCCGCTGCGGTTCGCCAGATAGATCCGGGCATATTGGCCGCGCCGGGTTTCGCCTTCAACGACGATCCGGTTGCGGCTCATGGCGGCAATTTCTGGATCGCGCAGCCCGGCGCGATAGGCCCGGCGCAACGCCTGACCGGTGCTGCAGCCGCGCGGGCGAACGTAATCTTCGTCGTCATAGCGCCGCTCGCGACGGAAGTCGTCGCCGTAATAATCCCGGTCCCGGCCGATATAGAGGTCGAGTGATTGCGCCGGCGAGACGGCCGGCATTGCAGTGACCGATCCCGCGGCCACCAGGGCCGCCATCAATAGCTTGCTCATCACGCTTGTCATGTCTGCCTCCTCCACTTCTTGGCGCATCAGCGCGAACGTGGATGAAGGAGAAACAGGATAGCGGCCAAAAAGTTTCGCAGAAAACGCTTTGACGTCAGGCTGCGCACCAGTGCCGACCCGCTTGAATGCCGCCTTTTGCGATTGAAGGATACCCGCAGAAACTGTAGCAGCCGGGCGCACTCCACGTGTGCGAGCCACTCGACACAGCGATTTTCGCTCCCCATATCCGTGCGATCGTATGGATTGCCACGCCTGTGCTTTTGATTTAGTCCGGGTTCATATTGTTTATGACAAATGTCGGAATGAGCATGACGGATATCGCGTATCCCTTCAAGAATCGATCCGATGCCGAGTCGATCACGGATCGAAGCTTGTTTGATCGCATCGCGACCTGGTACGAGACGACCAAGGTCGAGCGGCGCGAGCGCAGGATGAACCACGCGGTCGATCTGCGCTGCGTCAGCCCCCAAGGGCAGACGTCGCTCTATCCCGATGACCTGCCGCTGATCTTCCTGACCCGCAACGACGCCAAGCTCATGCCGGGCTTCCTCGCCCATTACCGGTCACTCGGGATCACCCGCTTCATCTGCGTCGACGATGCCTCGACCGACGGCACCCGCGAATATCTGCTCTGTCAGCCGGATGTCGACCTGTGGGCATCCTCGGTCCGCTACAAGGATGCGCGGCGCGGACGCGCCTGGAGAGAGTCGCTGTTCGCACTGTATGGTGGCGAACGCTGGTACGTGAACGTCGATTCCGACGAATTCCTGATCTATGACGATTGCGAAAACCGCACGCTCTGGTCGGTCATCCACGCGCTCGAGGGCCTGAAGATCTCGCGCCTCCCGGCACCGATGCTGGACATGTATCCGGTCGATCTCGGGGCCGCCGACATCGACCAGTTGCAGACCAGTGCCCCCTGGGAAGTCGCCGATCATTTCGACAGCCGCGGCTACACGCTGACGACGACGAAGCGGGCGATCACCATCAAGGGCGGCGCTCGCCACCGCGAGTTCGACTCGGACCTGGAAATGATCAAGTACCCGCTGATCTATTGGGACGAAGACTGTCGCTTCGGCCCTAGCATCCACCAGCCGCTCCCCTATCAGCGCAATTTCTCGTCTATTCTTGGCACGCTGCTGCACTTCAAGTTCTTTGCCGACTACCAGAAGGTCATCAACGACGCGGTGGCCGATGGGCAATATTTCGACGGCTCGGCGGCCTACGCCAAGATGACGGATGCACTCTCCAGCACTGGCGCCCTGCAGCTCTTTTCCGAGTCTTCGATGAAGTTCGACGGATCGAAGCAATTGCTGCGGCTCGGCTTCATTACCGCGGTCCCGAAGGCTCCCGACGAAGGCACCCGCTAAGGCGGGTTTGTCGGTTCGCGCTTTCGCTTAGCCGGCTGTCGATGGGGAAAACCACCCGGCTCATGTTTACACTTCAGGGACAGCCGCACACGTCGGGGCGGTCACAGCCGCCCCACGCCACGTTTGGCATGTGTTTTTCAACCGACCCGCGAACCGGCCCGTTGATAATTCGACCAACCGCTCCATTTACAGCTTCAAGGCACTTAACCTGAGGAGAAGCCTTGATGAATCGAAACACCATCATCGGTATCGTGGTTGTGGTCGTGCTCATTGTACTTGCTGTGATGTTCCTGAAACCGGGGGCGAACCAGCAGGCAACCGAGACAGCGCCGACAACGACGACGACACAGCCGGCAACGACCGAGCAGCCAGCAACGACCCAGCAGCCCGCAACGACAGACCAGTCGGCGACGCCGCCAGCAACAACCACGCAGCCGGCCACGACGCAGCCCGCGACGACCCCGTAAACGCCCGCGAGCACCCGGCGCCAAAAACGCAATCACCCACGGGCGTCGCCCGTGGGTGATCCTTCATCGGAATTTTAAAGGCGAAGCGGCGACGGACGTCGCCCAAGCCGCGGGCGGGCCCGCGCTATTTCCTCACCACGGCCTGGATATTGGAAGGCATCATCGAATCGATCTTGTGATCGTCGGTGTATTTCCACGTCGTATCGTACTGCTGGGTAATGAAGACGTCGAAGAACCGGGCCGAGCGCGCCATGAGTTCGATGAACGGGCGCGCCAGCGGAAACACGTCGCACTGCAGCAGAATGCGCTGCATCAGAATGCCGATCGTTTCGAACGGCATGCTCGAGCCACGCAGGTCCTCGATCTCGCTCCAGTCCTTGAACAGCATCTTGAAGGAGAAGGGCGTGAAGTGGAAATAGTTCTCGGGCCCCTCGTGGAAGGAGAACACCGCCGAGGCGGAGATGATCAGCTTGCCGTTCGGCTTCAGGATGCGGCGCATGTCGTCGATCAGCCGCTGCGGATCGGGAACATGTTCGAGCAGGCCGGTGCAGAGCACGATGTCGTAGCTTTCGCTCTCGATGGCATCGAGATGGTAATGCGTGTCGACGACGAGATCGGCCTTCTTGCGATCGGACTTCGAGACCAGGAACGAGTTCGGGAAAAACTCAGTATAGTCAACGTCTTCGGTGTGAACGATGATCGTGCGCTTGTTCGAAGCATTTTCCTGGCATAGCCGGACCAGGTTCTTCGTCGAAAGCTTGCCCCCGAAGTAGTTCTTTCGCGAGAGCTTTTGCCAGCGCGTGCGTTTCGCCCGCTGTTCCTTGCCGCTAAGTTCCGGGGAAGTCATTTCCGTCATGGATTACCCGCCTTTGTTTTGTGGCGCTGGCATATCTTATCGGCGGTAAGCATTGCAAGCGCCATGACTGTCAGTACTGGATTGGCGTAGCCGTAGGAGGTGAAGACCGACGCGCCTGCCGCGTAGAGGTTGTCGACCCCGTGCACCCGGCCATCGCGATCGATGACGGACATGTCGGCCGAGCGGCCCATACGCGTCGTGCCCATGAAATGGGAATGGATGCCGGTGATGTCCCAGGGCTTGCCTGCCGGCGGCAGCGTCGAGATCAGCTTGCCGATATTGTGGCGCAGCAGCAGCCCGGAAAGCTCGTCCAGAAATTCGCGGATCGACGCCTGGTCATCTTCTGTCAGCGACCAGCGCACGACGCCCTTCGGCAGCCCATGGGGATCGCGCGCCTCGCTCAACTCGACCCTGTGCTCGGCATTGGGATGTTGGTCGAAGAAGCCGCGCACCACGAGGATCGAGCCGCCCGGCCCGAGCAACCCCATCTTGCCGATGACGTTGAAGGCGACCTGGCCGACAACCGCCAGAGCCGAGGTCAGGCGACGACGCAAGGTCGATTGCGGGCGATCGCCGCCCTCGCCGGCAGCCACCACGTGCTGCGCATGTTCGAGGAGCTTGAGCCCGATTGATTCAAAGCGCGGCGAAAACTGAACATAATGGTTCAGCTGCTCTCTCTTCTGACCCTTGCGCACGCCGACACCGAAGCGCAGCGAGCTGCTGCCGCTCTTGTGATCGCTGAACAGCGGCCCTGCCGTCTTCACCGTCTTGAACAGGTGAATGCGCCCGACATTCGCCTTCGGATGGGTGGAAAAGAAGCGGCCGATATTGTCGTTTACCAAAAACCCGCCTTGGCGGCTGTTCAGCATGATGCGCGGGTTTTCGAGCCCCCCCGCGCAAAGCACGAATTCCGGGGCGGAAAGCTCCACGGTTCGCCCCTCGCCGATCGCCGCCCGCACCGCACCGACGCGATCGCCGGCGGCGGTCGGGATCACCTGCAGCACGCGGCAATTATAGACGATGGTGAGATCAGGGTTCTTGCCCGCAAGCGCCTTCAGATAATCCTGACCGTTGAAGGCCGGACGGCTCCACTGGAACCGCTTGACCGAGACGGCCGGGTCGGAGACAAAATCCCGCCAAGGCGCCGAGCCGCCGTCATAGGCTGGCACCTGGTCGATGGCGCCGATCGGCTTCAGCTGCAGGAGTTCGATCGCCTGCTGGTAATATCCATCGAGTTCAGCGCGCTCCAGCGGCCAGTCGTTGCCGGACGTCAGGTCGACATCTTCCAGCGGCGCGACACGCCCGGACCAAAGATTGGTCGCGCCGCCGATCTGGAATGAAAGCCCGAACGGCTCCTGGTTGGCGATCTCGAAGAAGGGCGAGCTGTCGGAGTTGACGAGGTTGTCGCCGGTTTCAAGCAACGTGACCTTCAAGCCCTCCGCCAAGAGCCGCGTCGCCATGGCGCAGGCCGCAGCCCCCGACCCAACAATCAGCACATCGGAACCGATCGCCTGCAGGGCCTCGTCGCTGCACGCACGCGCGTCAATAATATTCCTGGTGTCCGTCATCGCTACTGCACTTCCACCCGCGGTTTCAAATGCCGGATGTCCCGACCTCGTCACCGTCATAGCTAATTGAGCAAACCGGGCAAGCGCGCTCGTCGATATAATCAGGGAAAACCGGCCCGGGTAGCAGACGGGAGGCGGCGTTCACACGCCAGAATAGAAGGTTTGTGATCAGGACATGAGTGACGTTTTCGATACCCAGCCTTCCCGCAACCAGTGCTATGAATGAGCCCTTGCCCCCACGGAGCCCCGAATGCGCGTCGTCTTCCTCTCTTCGCTGCTCTTTCTTTCATCCTGCATACCGCACATCCCGGAGGACGTTCTCGACGCCGGCTGGTGCAGGGAGATGGCGGCAGCAAGGGCGAAGGCGACAGGCAAAGGGCGGGAAAACCTTGCCGCGGCGATGATCAAGCATGACTGCGCGGCCAAGCTCGCCGCGCCAGTCCCCCAGTGAGCCGATTGCCCTCTGAGCCGTTGTTCATCGGCCACCGGTTGCTGCGGGAAAAGAGGCCCGCTTGACGCGGGCCTCAGTTGTGTCTCGTCACCGGATAGCCGACCGGCATCTGCCAGAGCGAGATGTCGGCGATCTCCGGCTTCTTCACGCCCTCTCCCGTCTCTGCGCCGATATCGCGCAGCATACGGTCGGAGAGGTGGCTGAGCTGGTTGAGCGTCCGCTGACGCCTCCAGGCAGCAAGCAGGAAAGCGCCGACCGTGCGGCGGAAGCCGAACGTTCGAAAAAGGTCGTCCATGATCGCCGGCAAGGCGCCAGCGGTGGTCAGTTGCAATTCGCGCATGATTTTTCCCGCCGCGCAAAGCGGTCGGGTCCTCTAGATTATGGATGCGCGCGGACACGGAACTACGTTCCGGAAGCCGGTCACATCAAGTCAAAATGGAAGATACGAAAAGGCGGAACTCAGGACGCAATTATGCGCCGAAGTAATACACAGGATTACGGCACACTCGTCGTGACGGGTGAACCATTCCACCAGAGGCGCGCATCTGAACAAAATTGATATTCATCGTATGCCTCCTCTAGTTTGAGCTCCGATTTGGGGAAAATTACACAGGATTACTTTGTCGGCAAGAGGACAATCTGCAGACGCAGGATTGAAGATGCGCCTGTTGCATGACGGCAACACCAGCAATGCGGCGGGCTTTGTGAGCCTTTCGACCACCCCTGGTTCGGGCGTGACCGTCATCAACGGAAACGATCCCAATTGCACCGTCAATTGAACGGAGCCTGCTGATCTCGAAAACATAGGGGCGGCCGACGCCGAACGGTGCCGGCGGCACAACCGGCCGAGGGTCGGTCGCGCCGGCCGCGACGCCTTGTGGCCCGCACTTGAGGATCGGTGATCCAGCCCTTATGGAACAGACATCAATTCGGCTCAGACCAGACGGATGTTTCCATGAATTTCGACGTTCAGGACCTCAACGGCGCCTGCCACTGCAAAACGGTTCGCTTCAATGTTCGGCTGAAGAATGGCCTCCATACGGCCCGCCGCTGCACCTGCTCATACTGCCAGCTGAAGGGCGCGGTTGCCGTCTCGGCGGCCAAAGACGGCGTGACTGTGCTTTCGGGCGGCGAGGCGCTGACCAAGTATCAGTTCAACACAAATGCAGCAGAACACTTCTTTTGCTCGAAATGCGGCATCTACACCTTTCACAAGCCGCGCTCCAACCCCGATTTCTACGGCGTCAACGCAGCCTGTCTGGAGGGCGTGAGCCCCTTTGATTTTGAAGATTTGCCGGTCAACGACGGCATCAATCATCCGATGGACACCAAGGGCTCAACCGGCCCCCGGCTCGCCGGAACCCTGCGATATTTTCCGGCCAAGTGATTCACGAGCCCTGCAAGACACGGCGCGACGGCGGCCCGGCCGTCGCGCGTGCTTGGCGACTGATCGCCGGAAGACCGATCATGCTGGCCCAGCCCTGTCTTTGCGATCCTCATCCGCCGCCCGTCCCACGGGTCAGCGGAATGCGCGCCACCCACTGGGGTCGCAACATCGAAACGGTAGATTTTGCAACGGAAACGGGCCGTGACTTCTGCCCAGAAGCCCGGACACATGCGATCGACGTAAATATAGGAATTGTAATCTAATCAGCGCTTTAGGAGAAGTTTTGGTGGGTGATCACGGGCTCGAACCGTGGACCCGCTGATTAAGAGTCAGCTGCTCTACCAACTGAGCTAATCACCCATCCGCGACCGCTGCGGTGTGTCCCGCTGCTGTCGTGAGGGGGCGTATAAAGGCGTTCGGTTTGGTTGTCCAGCGCCTTTGTGAAAATCTTTTGAAAAATCTCGTGGGGCTAGAGCACCCCCTGTGGAGAACTCGCCCGCTATCAACCGGGCGCGTTCCGGCCACCCCTCGCGCCTCCCTTCGGGTACAGGCCACAGGGGAAACGCGACGAAAGACCCGTTTGACGCGAGGCGCATGCTCGGCATACTGCAGTGAAGCGGGCACACGAAACGAGCGATGATTGGAGAGGTATCCCCATGCGCAGCACGATCGCCACAGGAATGCTCGTCGGTATCCTTGCCGGCTTCGCCACCGAGGCGAAGGCCGAAGTGCCGTTCTTCAACGCCACCTGCCCCGGCCGTATCGAGGTCCACGCCGATCAGGGCGGTCCCGTCTTCATCAATGGCAGCCAGGCCCGTCTGAAGCGGTTCAGCAGCGATTATTACGAGGCGAGCCAGGGACGAACCACGATCTCGATCAGCGTCAACCGCGATGGTTCGCCTTCAATCAGCTATACGCGCCGGGGCGCCGGCAACGGCGTCTGCCGTGTCACGTCTGCCGGCGGCAACACACGGCCACGCCCGGAACGCCCGCCGCAATACGACGACACGCAGCAGCCGGATCGTGTCGACGCAAGAATGATGCCGCGCTTCTGCCAGGGCGAAGCGTCTGCCGCCTTCGGCGTGCGTCCCAACCGGATCACCGTCAATATGGCCTTCCGAAGCGGCCGCTACTATTGGGTGCAGGGCAACTACGATGGCGGCCGCGGCGTCACCTTCTTCAACTGCCGCTTCGACCTCAGGGGCAACTTCATCGACGTGCGCTGACGACGGGGATGATTGAAGGCAAGAATCTAGCCGTTTCTGACCGCTCCGGCGGAAACGGCTGTGAGTTTATCATTGCGAGATGCAAATACCCTCTTGAGTGTGATGAGGTCGTGCGCTAAAGCGACGCCACGGATGGGTGATTAGCTCAGTTGGTAGAGCAGCTGACTCTTAATCAGCGGGTCCACGGTTCGAGCCCGTGATCACCCACCAAAACTTCTCTTAAGACGCTGATTAAGCTGAATTTCCCAAGTCTTATGCCGACGCCTCAGACGTAGAGTTCGCCGGCCGCAATCTTCACCGCATGGCCGCCGATGCGGGCGTTGCTGATTTCGCCGCCCGAGATGTCGAGATGCAGATGGATGAAGGACGGCCGTCCCATTTCCACGCCCTGCTCGACCAGCACCGGATGATGGCCGTCGACGAACTGGTCGAAATAGTGGATCGCGCCGGAAAGGGCGGCAACGGCCGAGCCGGTTGCCGGATCCTCCAGATTGCCGGCACCAGGGCCGAACTTGCGGGCGTGAAAGCGCGCCGTGTGGTTCACGCCGCCGCGACAATAGACGTAAGCCGCGGCCAGCCGTCCCTCGGCCATCGGCGTCAGTTGCTCCCAGCGCAGCGAATCGAACTCGATCGACGAAGCCGCCGCCACATCATGCACCGGCACCATGACGAAGGGTGCGCCCGCGCTCCAGAACGACGGCACGTGATTCTCGAAACCGATCTGCGAGAGTTTCAGGCTTAGCGCATCGGCGATCGCCTGCCGGTCGAAGCGTGCGTCGAGCCTGACCGATTTTCGCGGCAGGTCGAATTCGGCAAAGCTCGCCTGCCCGGGCTTGAGCCGCACGGCGCAGCGCACCGGCCCAACCTTCTCCTCCAGCACCTGCACGAGGTCGAAGCCTTCCTCGGTCGCGCCACGCTGGGCCTCGGCGATCGCAATTGCCGCACCGACGGTCGGATGGCCGGCAAAGGGCAGTTCCTGGGCAGGCGTGAAGATCCGGAGCTTCGCCGTGTGCGCCGCACCGCCGGGCCTGCGGATAAACACCGTCTCCGACAGGTTGAATTCCTGCGCGATCGCCTGCATCGCTTCATCGTCGAGCCAGTCGGCACCGAAGACCACGGCCAGCGGATTGCCTTCCAGTCGCCTGTCGGTGAAGACGTCGTAGATCGCGTAGCTGAGCGCCATTCATGTCCCCTTGCGAATATGCGCGAACTTTGCAGCGTCGGGACGCGGGCGGCAAGGCTTAAAAGCGCCGGTACACAGCTCGGCGCGGATCACGTTTTCTTTAGCTCCGGCTCCGGCAGCACGCTTCGCCGCTCACGCGGCCAAAAACCCTCCCAGCCGTAACCGGCGCGCATCCGCCGCCGCGCGGCCGCGTGGCGACCCCCGCTAAAACGCACAAATACAAGGAGATGCGACGTCCCGTTGATTCGAAATCAGAGCGGTTTCTCGCGCCGAAACAGCCAGTCGAGGATCGGCGGTATGAAGGGTGGATAGTTGTGCGCCACGGGATCCGGGCCGAAAACCGCGATCGCCTCGTCAATCTCCGGCTCCGGGTCCGCGGCAATGTGCTCCGCCACGCGCGCAACCAGCGCTGCCGCCTTCTCCGGATAGCGATAGACGCGGATGAGCGTCACGGCGCGGCCCATATGCAGCAGGTGATAGCCGGGCTCCACCGTCGCGAGCGAAAGGTCTATGCCGGTTTCTTCCATCGCCTCGCGGCGGATATTGCCGTCGATGTCGCAGCCGCCATCGACGATATCCTCGGGCTCGAGCGAACCGGAGGGGCTGTAGACCCGGCCCGGATTGGCCGTGTGCCCGCCCATGCGCACGAGGATCAGCGCACCGTCGGAAGAAAGGATCGCCGGCATGGCAAAGAGATGAAAGGCACTCTTTGCTCGCGTCTTCCGCCACCAGAGAAAGGTCGAATAGGGCACCACATGCCCCTCGCCCCGCAGCCGGCCGTCCGCGATGCGAAGCGCCCTGAGCAACACCATCCGCCCGTCGAAGAGGTGCGGGTTGGCGGTAATCTCCCGTTGCCAGTTTTCCTGCGCGCGCTCCACCTGCTCCTGATGAAACGGATGCGCCGCGCCGGTGACGCGGACATCCACCGCATCGATCGGGATGATGACGCCTTCATCCGGCCAGGCGTCCGTGTTGCTTTCAAGCGCGCTCATGCTCACACATCCAGGGTGATGGCCACGGGGCAATGGTCGGACGCCTTCGGCCGGTCCCAGCCGGTGCGCGGATAGCGCTCCACCTCCAGATCAGGCGGAAAGATCGTGCGGAACGGCTGGCCGCCGCGAATGACCTCGGGCACCTGGTGCGCGTTGCGCTTGGCAAGCGCCGGCGAAAGCCAGATATAGTCGAGCTGGCAGAGATGCCGCTCCTGCGGCCCGCGGCTGTGGAACAGCGTCCAGCGATCCATCACCGGACGGCGCAGCATCGGGTTCTCGACAAAGCCGTCGCGGGTGAAGACGTCAAGCGAACTCGTCTCCTCCTCATGCGGCACGAACTGGTAGCCGGTGCGCCGGTCGCCGAGGATGTTCACCTTCTCCTGGTAATCGTTCATGTCGCCGCAGATCGCGAACATCTTGTCGGCCGTCTTCCCGCGGCCGAAGCGGCTTTCGATGATGTGGCGCACGGCCGAGGCTTCGGCCACGCGCAGCGGCATCGTCGCCTGCCGGCCGTCGAGCCCTTCGCGCGCCGGCCCCATCGACTTGAAATGCACCACGTAGAGCGTCAGCGGCCGCCCGCCGATCCTTAAGTCCAGCTCCAGGCAGTCGCGCTTGAAGATCCGGTCGGCCGGCCGGTTGGTAAGCGCTATTCTGTCGTTGAAGAGGTCGAGGTCCTCATAGGTCAGCCCCGCATGGCTCTTCACGTCGAGGCATTCGATCGGCTGGCCGTCGCGCGTCTCCTCGCGCATCAGCACGGCGACGTCGATCCCGCGCGAATCATTGCCCTCTATCAGGTACTTCTGGCGATAGCCGTTGCCGACCATGCGAAAAAGGTAGTTGTATTCGAAGGCCTGCAGCGAGGCCATGTTGTCGGCTTCCTGCAGGCAGAGGATATCGGCATCGCAATCGGCGATCGCCAGCGCCGACATCTGCCGCGTATCGTCCGTATGCGCAATCGTGCGCGCCTCCTCCAGCCGCTGGTACTCGGCTTCCGTCTTCACGTCGAAGAGCCGGAGCACGCGGTCCTGTTTCAGCTGGTTGCGAAAGCCGGAAAAATCGAAGCGGCTCAAAAGGTTTTCGATGTTGAAGGTGGCAAGGCGAAGCGACATTTATCAATTCCGTGGCATGAAATGCGGGGAGCTTAAGCAATTCCAGGAAAAGTGTGAAACGGTTTTCCGTTCGGAATTGCGTCATCTCAAAAAGCAATTCCAGGAAAAGTGTGAAACGGTTTTCCGTCCGGAATCGCGCCATCTCAAAAAGCAATTCCAGGAAAAGTGCGAAGCGGTTTTCCGTCCGGAATCGCGCCATCTCAAAAAGCAATTCCAGGAAAAGTGTGAAACGGTTTTCCGTTCGGAATTGCGCCATCTCAAAAAGCAATTCCAGGAAAAGTGCGAAGCGCTTGTCCGTCCGGAATCCATTGAAAACCCGTACACCCCGGCGGCCTTCAGCTTCGAGCGCGACCTATCGCGTGGGACCGCCGCCGCAAATATGATCCATGTCATCCAGAACACGAACCAATGTGCTCATATGGCATTATCGCGTTGTCTCTTGCACTTGTTGGAGGATGGGGTTGAACACGGAAATCGAAATCAAGCTCGAGCTTCTCCCTGAAGATCTCGATCGCTTCGCCGCATCCGGGCTTCTGGGTGAGCCGGCGCGCGTCGAAAGCCAGCGGTCGGTCTATTTCGATACGCGCGCCCGCGACCTGTTCCAGTCGGGTTTCACGCTGCGCATCCGCACGGTCGGTTCTGCCCGCACCCAGACGATCAAGGCGACGGGAGCGAGCGCCTCGGTTTTCGCCCGGCCGGAATGGGAGCAGCCGCTGGACAGCGACGAGCCGGTGGTCGACCACACCACGCCGCTTGCCGCCCAGTTCGACCTCGAGCCAGGCGATCTGCAGGCGCATTTTGCCGTCGATGTCGAGCGCACCACCTGGAAAGTGAAACAGGATGGCGCCGACGTCGAGGTCGTGCTCGACCGCGGCCTGATCACCGCGGGCACCCGCCAGACCGCGATCGGCGAGATCGAACTTGAGCTCAAGGACGGCGCGCCCGAGGCGCTCTTCACGCTCGCCCGCCGTATCGAGGCGATCGTTCCCATCCGCTTCGGCGTCATGTCCAAGGCGGAGCGCGGCTTCCGTCTCATCGATGCCGAGCAGATGGTCTTCAAGGCCGAGCCGGTCGAACTCGACCGCGAGATGCGGGTGGCAAAGAGCTTCCGCACGGTCGCCCTTGCCTGTCTTCGCCACCACCGCCTGAACGAAGACGTGCTGCGCGTGCGCCAGAACCCGGAGGCCCTGCACCAGGCTCGCGTTGCCCTTCGGCGCCTGCGATCGGCCTTCTCGCTCTACAGGGATTTGCTTCAGGACGACGAAAGTACGCGCCTGAAAGGCGAGCTGAAGTGGCTGGCGGGCGTCTTCGGCAAGGCCCGCGACGTCGACGTTCTCCTGGCCCGCGCATCCCAGCCGGAACTTGTCGAGTGGCTGAAGACGGCCCGCGCCGCCCGCTATCGGGAGGTGTTCGCGGCGCTCGATGACGGTCGCGGCCGCGCCCTCATGCTCGATCTCCACCAGTGGCTGCACTGCGGCGCCTATCTTTCATCGCCGCCCGCCGAACTTCACGATCGGCCCGTGACCGATTTTGCCGAGGCCGTGCTCGACCGCGAGCGCCGGAAGCTGAAGAAGCACGGCCGCGCGCTCGCCAAGATCAACGACGAGGAGCGGCACGAGGCCCGCAAGGACGCCAAGAAGCTGCGCTATGCCGCCGAATTCTTTGCGACACTGTTCGACGACAAGCGTGGCGCCAGGCGCCACAAGCGCTTCACGGCCGCAATGGCCGCACTGCAGGATGAACTCGGCACGCTCAACGATCTGGTTTCGGCGCCGAATGTGCTCGGCGAGATCGGCCTCGAAGATCACCCGGACGCCGGAACGCTCGTCGTTCAGGCCAACAAGGACAAGCTCATCGACCGCGCGCAGGCTGCGCTCGACGACGTGATCGACGTCAAGCGCTTCTGGCGTTGAGCAAGCCGGGCAAACCGACGTCGGTTTATCCCGGCACCTTGGCCCCCCTCATGCCGCAACCGTGATCTTCGGCGGCTGCCAGGTGCCGTCGAGGATCGCGTCCTTGCCCCAATAGGCGCGAATGTAGAGCGAGAAGATTCCGTGCGGCGCCGGCAGCCAGTTGCTGTCCTTTTCCCCGCCGGGGCGCTCGGCGCTCACGTAGAGCGTCAGCGAGCCGTCCGCATTGCGCTTCAGCCTGTCGCTCTTGGTGCCCAGCGAATAGCGCTTGAAGTCGTTGGTGTGGAAGAGGTGCTTGTCGTCATAAAGGGTCAGCGACCAGAAGCCGTTGACCGGCGGTTCCTGGCCGGGCGCAAAGGTGATCTCGTAGAGTTTCACGCCGGTCAGCTGGTCGCCGGCGCCGTCGAAGTCGGTATAGAAATACTGCGTCTCGCTCGGCCGGTTGTTGAACATGTTCGACTTGGCGGTGCCGGTCCGGTTGAAGTAGTCGATCCCCCATTGCGCATTGTTGACCGAGCGGTTCCAGCCATTGCCGGCCGGCAGCCCGTTGCGCTGCCATTCCAAGAAGGGGTGGATGACCTTGTTCTCGGTCTCGATCGCGGTGTCGACGAGCATGCCCCGAAGCTCGGGATCCCGCTCGGCCGCGTCGAGCAACAGGCGGAACTGGGCAAAAAGCGCCTCCTCCCCCGGCAGCGGATCGACCGCGGCGATGGCGTCGCCGAACTGGTCGAAGAACGTCTCCGGCGTCACCCATTTGGTTTCGGCGTCGGTCGCGCCGCCGTTTAAGGGCGGAGCCGGAATGTCGGTCAGCTTTGCCCATTCGATCGTCTTCGCCTCGCCGGTAAACTCTTTCAGCGGATAGAAAACCACCTGGTTGATCAGCGGCTGGACCGCCTGGTTGTCGTCGCTCACGTCGGTCTGGAAGATGCGGGGAATGGCGCTCGCAAGCGATGTCGGGGAGCGGATGATGTCGGTGATGCCGGCGGGCTTCAGCCCGTCCCAGTCGGGGCCGACAAGAAGATAGAAGCCGGGCCGCGTGCCATAGGGCTTGCCGAGCTGGCCGAACTGATCGGTGCGGGCATCGTAGAGCGAATAGAGCCAGAAGCGGTCGCCGAAGTCGGGCACCTGCGCGACGACGGGCTCATCGTCGAGCTCGAAGAAACCGAGGCCATAGACGACGTCCTGGTTGGGGCATGTGACGAAGGTTTCCGACGGCTCGATATAGTCGTGCAGCATGCCCACCTGGCCGCGCGGGGCCACCGGCGAAAGGCCACCGAGCAGACCCGCATAAGGCGCCTGGGTGACCTTGGCCCTGCGGTTCAGCATGTTGACGATCGGCCAGCCCCAGATATAGGCCATCTGCCCGATCGTACGGGCATAGCCTGGATGCATGGCAACGCCGGTCACCGGCAGCGTCGGCGCTCCCGGCCCGAGCGCTTGCTGCGCCTCGGCGGGCGTGGCCGAGGTAACGACCGAGGCGGCGGTCAAAGCCGCCGGAACGGCCGCGCCGGCACCGATCGCGGCAAGCGAGGCTGCTCCGATCCCGCCTTTCATCATGTCGCGTCGAGTGATTTCAAGATTGCTGCCGGATGTTTTCATCATCGTCTCCAGGCGTCCTGATCAATCAGCTTTCGAAAGGCACCCGCACAGGCGCCCCGTTTTTGGCACACCGTCCATCTCGCCCGGCTTCGTCCTCGCGCCGGAAAACCGGCCTTTCGCCCTCACCCGTGACGGTTCAGGACACGGATCGCTCGCAAGAATGGTTCTCTGTTTTTTTTCCTCAACTGCGGCATTTCAATGCCCAGCAGCACGGATCCGCACAGGGCCATCGGACACCGCGCGTGAGGACCGCTATCCTGCCGAAACAAGCCGTTCGGCGAAAGTACGTAACTGTTAAAATACGATGCAAACGATCACGTAAAGCAGGGCGATCTTCCTTTCACCGATCGCCCCGCCTTGACGAACCGTCGCAGGCTCAGCGGCGGCCGTCCTGCGCCGCCATCGCCCTTTCGATCCTCAGCGCCAGGTCATCACTCACCGGCACCATCGGTAGGCGCATCTCCGGGCTGTCGATCAGCCCCGCGCGCCACAGCCAGTGCTTGATCGGTCCGGGGCTCGGCTCGGCAAAGAGCAGCCGCGGCAGGTCGGCAAGGCGCTGCCAGGCGGAAAGCGCCCCCGCCTGGTCGCCGGCAAGCAGCCTGTTGCGAACATCGGCGAAGGCTGCCGTCTGCACATGGGCGGACGCCGTGATCCCGCCTTCGGCCCCTTGCGTCAGCGCCGTGTAGAACAACGGGTCCTCGCCGGTCAGTACGGCGAAATCGCGCGGCTTGTGGCGCAGCAGATCGAAGGATTGCGTCGCATCCGCCGAACAATCCTTGACGCCGACGATGTTTCTCCGTTCCGCCAGTTGCAGCATCGTCTCGTTGCCGAGGTTGACGCCCGTCCGGTAGGGAATGTTGTAGATCAGGATCGGCCGGTCCGTGGCATCAGCAAGGGCCGAGAAATGCGCAAACAGCCCCCGCTGCGACGGCCGCGTGTAATAGGGGCAGGCAATCAGATAGCCATCGACGCCCCAAGCGGCCATCCGCTCCAGCGCCTTCACCGACTTCCGCGTATCGCTGCCGGAAAGCCCGAAATAGACCGGAATGCGCCGGCCGGATCCAGCCAGGGCCTGATTGGTGATCGCAACCACCCGCTCGCACTCCGCCTCGTCGAGCGCCATGCCCTCGCCCGTGGTCGCGCCGAGAATGAAGCCATCGATCGGCTCGGCCGCATAGTGGACGACCAGCCGGCGGAGTGAGCGCTCGTCCAGTTCACCATGGCGAAAGGGCGTGATCAGCGGCAGCCAGAGGCCGCCAAGGCCCGGCGATTGCGTTGAAGCTGTGCTTTCCATGAAATTCCATCTCCTTGAAAAAACCGGAGACGGAGAGCGCAAGCGAAAACCCCGTCCGAACCGGCGGGGTCGATCTGATCCTTGTGCTTGCTATGCTCTGCGCGCAACGACCGACAGCCCCGGGTGCGGGGCTTTTTTCACAGTCGTCAGTTTGGCGAGGCGGCAGGTCATGAGCGCGAAGGTCGAACAGTCCGGCTGCATTGTCAAGGAGGACCCGCTCCTAGCGACGACGTGCCTGCGCTCCCCGATCGTCGCAGCAACGCCTCGATCTTGCAATTTTCAGTTGTTTACAGTTACTTGGCCGCATCAAATCCAATCTTGCAGCAGGCCTGGCGAAGGCTGCTGAAGATTGCATGACGCCGTGCGCGGCACGCGCTTCGACAGGCTGATACAGCGCTCGCCGGCAATCCAATCCGCTTAGCCCAAACTTGAGCTTCCGCTCAGTCCGGACATGCGCTTGCGCTCAGTCCGGACATTCCGCGCCGGTATCCACCCAGGCTGTGATCAGCGCGGCGAACTCCGGTTGCGAACCGGGCGGCGCACTGCGGCCCTCACCCGGATGCCAGGCCCAGCCGACCAGGTGATCCTCGCCCATGTGCTTGCTGAGATCGGCATGGGAGCGGTTGCCGTTACGCTCGGTGTCCTTCACCTGTTCGCAGATCTCGCGAACGGTGAGGCCCTGCCAGGCCATGCTTTCGGGCGCCAGCTGCCAATGGGCGTTGCCGGGGATGGATTTCAGCCGGCTGCCGACGATCGCCCGGTTCTCCGCGCCGTGGCAGGTGCTGCAGGCAAGGCCGGCCGGCCCCATCGAACTGTCGGCGGCGATCATCAGTGGCACATGCGGGTGCATGTCCTCGCCCTGCGTCGGGCTGCGCGTTGCCGGGTGACAGTTGATGCAGCGCGGATGGGTGAGCACCCGGCTTGCCTCGGCAAAGATCGCCTTCGAGCGCTGGCGCGCGTCGGTGATCGAGGCAAAGTCGGCCGCGCCTTTCAAGGCGCCGCCGCTGGCGGTTTCGGCAAAACCGTTGACCGGCTCGAAAGTGGCGATGAGACCTGCGGCCACGAGCGCGGATGCAAGCGAGAGAGCAAGAGCGGGCCTGTTCATGGTCACACCCTCCTCAGGTCGCCCTGGTCGATCGGCAGGGTTCTGAGCCGCTTGCCGGTCGCCATGAAGATCGCGTTCAGAAGCGCCGGCGCCACGCCGGGCGTGCCCACCTCGCCGATGCCGCCGGGCGCCTCGGCGCTCGGCACGATATGCACCTCGATCGGCGGCGTCTCGTGAATGCGCAGGACAGGCGCATCGTCGAAATTCCCTTCGACCACCGCGCCGTTTTCGACGGTGATGCGCCCGTAAAGTGCCGCACTCAGGCCGTAGACGACGCCGCTCTGGATCTGCGCTTCGACCGTGTCCGGGTTGATCACCTGGCCGCAATCGACCGCGCAGACGATACGCTCGGTCTTGAACCTGCCGTTCCCGTCGAGGCTGACTTCGGCGACCATCGCCGCGAAGCTGCCGAAATCCTCGGCAACCGCGATACCCCGCCCCCTGCCCTTGGCAAGCGGGGTCGACCAGCCGGCCTTCTCGGCTGCAAGGTCGAGCGCGCCGAGCAGCCGCGGCTTGTGCTGCAGCAGCCGCCGCCGGTATTCGAGCGGATCGATGCCCGCCAGTTCCGCCAGTTCGTCGATTCCGCATTCGACCGGGGGAATGTTGCGGGTGGCGCCGACACCACGCCAGTTACCGGTGAGCATGCCATCCGGCGCCTCCTGGCGGGCAAAATCGGTCTGCCTGTTTTCGATCGCATAGGGCGTTTCGGCCCCCGCCATCTGGTCGAGGTCGACACCGTCCTTGGTAAAGCCCGGGAACCAGCGCGCCATGACCGACGGGCCGATGACCCGGTGCCGCCAGGAGACCGGCATGCCGTCGGCCCCGAGCGTCGCCGTCACCTTGCTGTAGTTGAGGTAACGATAGCAGTCGTGACGGATGTCCTCCTCCCGGCTCCAGGTCACTTTCACCGGGCCCTTCACCTGCTTGGCGATCTTCGTCGCGAGGATCACGCCGTCGACATCGAGCCTGCGGCCAAAGCCGCCGCCGAGCAAGTGGTTGTGCACCACCACCTTTTCGACCGGCAGGCCGGTAACGTCGGCCGCCGCCTGCCGTGCCCGGCTCATGATCTGCGTCCCCACCCAGACCTCGCAGCCATCGGGGCGCACATGCACGGTGCAATTCATCGGCTCCATGGCGGAATGGGTCAGGATCGGCATGCGGTAGACGAATTCGTGCACCGGCCCATGCTCGGCCTCGGCCTTGGCGACATCGCCTTCGCTGACATGCGGCAGGGCCTTGCCGTCGATCGCCGCATCCATGAGGTGCTCGAGTTCGGCTTGCGAAACCGAGGCGCTCGGCCCCGGATCCCATTCGATCGAAAGGGCCGCGAGCCCCTTCCGCGCAGCGCCGGTATTGTTGGCGACGACCGCGACGGCCTCCTCGATGCGGACCACCTGGCTGACGCCCTTGATCGCCATGGCCGGGGCCTCGTCGACTGAGCGCAGCTTGCCGTTGAAGTGCGGACAGATCGCGATCGCCGCATAGGAGACGCCATCCGGGCGGGCATCGATGCCGAATTTCGCCGTGCCGTTCACCTTCTCCGGGCTGTCGAGACGATGCATCGGCTTGCCGATCACCCGGTAGCTGGACGCCGGCTTCAGCGGCACCTCCTGCGGCGCGACTTCAGAGGCCGCAGCCGCAATCAGGCTGCCATAGGCGGCGCGCCGGCTGCCGGCGGTCTCGACCACATGTCCCGCCTCGGCCTTGCAGGCGTCCGGCGAAACGCCCCAGTCGCGCGCCGCAGCGCCGATGAGCATGATGCGGGCCGCCGCACCCGCCTTGCGCATCTGCTCGTAGACACCGCGGATCGCAAAGGAACCGCCGGTGATCTGGTCGCCCAGCAGCGGATTGGCATATTGCTTGGGGTCGGCCGGCGCATGTTCCAGCACCACCTGGTCGAGCCCGACCTCCAGCTCTTCGGCAAGCATCATCGCGACCGCCGTATAGATGCCCTGCCCCATTTCCACCGAGGGCATGACGAAGGTGATCTTGCCTTCCTGGGGAATGCGGATGAAGGCGTTCGGCGAAAAGGGCTCGCCCGCTGCGACGGCCGCCTGCGGCCTGAAGCCGATCACCAGCCCCGCGCCGGTCAGCGATGCGCCGATCAGAAGCTGGCGGCGCGATAAGGAAAGGTTCGTTCTGTCGAAGATGGACATGGCATCACCCCCGCGCCGCAAGCTTGATGGCTGCACGAATGCGCGGATAGGTGCCGCATCGACAGATGTTTCCGGCCATGACCGCATCGATGTCGTCGTCGGTCGGCGTGGGATTGGCGGCAATGAGCGCGGTCGCCGACATGATCTGCCCGGATTGACAGTAGCCGCACTGCACCACGTCGATGTCGAGCCAGGCCTGCTGCACCCGTTTGCCCTCTGGCGTGTCGCCGATGGCCTCGATCGTGGTGATCGGTTTCTCCGCCGCCTCTGACACCGGCATCACGCAGGAGCGCGCCGCCTGCCCGTCGACATGGACCGTGCAGGCGCCGCACATGGCGATGCCGCAGCCGAATTTGGTTCCGGTAAGCCCTATCGTGTCGCGCAGGACCCAGAGCAGAGGGATATCGCCGTCCACATCGACGGCATAGCTCTTTCCATTGACCGTGAGGTTGTAAGGCATGCGACCATCGGCCCCTCAGGGCCGCTCCCCTGTACATGCGAAGGCGCGAAAATACCAACAAGGCGGACGATCGGCCAAATTACATTCTTGTGAGGTCCCGTCGGGAAAATCCCTCCGCCGCCGCCGCCGGACGCCATGCGTAGAGGAACGAGCGCTGCTGAAACGAAATCGGGATGCGCCGCGGCTGGTGACCAGCTCAGGCACATCCCGGTGATATCAATAGGTTTTTTTAAGCCGAAATCAGAGGAGATTGGTCTCGACGTCGATGTTGCCGCGCACTGCCTTGGAGTAAGGGCAGATATCATGGGCGGCGTGGATGATGTCGTGCGCAACGTCGCGGTCGAGACCATCCAGGCGAACGTTCAGGCGGGCACGCAGGAAATAGGAGCCGTCGTTGACGTTGAGATCGATCTCGGTATCGACCTGCGGCCCGGCCGGGAGCTTCACCTTGCGCTGCAGCGCTGCGAGCTCGATCGCGCCCAGGTAACAGGCCGACCAGGCGGCGCCGAACAGGTTTTCCGCGGCCGGATGCGGCTGGGTGAGCTTGAGTTCCAAAGTGCCGTCTTGGCTGATGGTGCCGCCGTCGCGGCCGCTGGTGTTGTGGGTCTTGCCGGTGAAAAGAAGCTTCTCGGTCATGTCATTTCCTCTCTGTTTGATTTTTTATCGGATCCGATTTAATCGGATGCGATGTTTATAGATGAAGCGTGAAGTACCGTCAACACCATTGCGATTTAATCGGATACGATTTATATTAAGTGCAGACAACGAAAAGGAAAAAAGATTCCCATGTCCACGTCCAAGACTGCCAAGGACCCTGGCACTGCATCGGCCAAGGGCGGCAAGAAGCTTTCGAACTTCCTGTGCTTTGCGATCTACTCGGCAAATCTTGCCTTCGGCCGCGCCTATAAGCCCCTGCTCGACAAGCTGGGCCTCACCTATACCCAATACGTGACCCTCGTGGCGCTGTCGGAAGAGGACGACCAGACGGTGAGCACGCTTGGTGAAAAGCTCTTTCTGGAATCGAACACGCTGACGCCGATCCTGAAGAAGCTCGAGGCTGACGGTTACCTTCAGCGTCGCCGCGATCCCGCAGACGAACGCCAGGTGCGGCTGACGCTGACGCCGGCCGGCCAGGCGGTGGTGGATGCCGAGCCGGGTGCTGCGCTGACCGACGTGATCGGCCTCGGTGACGACTTTGAGACGGTGCAGCGGTCGGTGGCAAAGCTGCGCGACAACCTGCTAGGCGCTGGTCAGCCCGGAAACCGGAAATAGTGAAGGTCGCTGAAACGCCCGCCTGCCGCTGCCGCGATTATCGCTCGCGCAAAGGCCGGCACGGCGATTGGAGCGGCCAGCATCACGCGCAAGGGCGGCTCTCCGCCGCCCTTGCCGCTTGGCCGGATCAGGCACTCAAGCGCTCACGCGGCACCATCATTTCCGCCGCTTTGGCGTAACCGCCGTCCATGCCGTCGAGAAAATGCAAGTGCGCATCCGGTCGCGCCGACGGCACAAGGCAGGTCATCAGCGCGTGGCTCTGCCGGTGCAGCCCGAAGATCACCTCGCCGCGCGCCTTGGCGGCCGCAAGGATCGCCTCGATGCGGTCGATCTGCTCCGTCGTGCAATCCACCGTCAGGCGCAGGCCGTCGTCATATTTGCGAAAATCGGAACTGGCGGCCACTCCCGCCCAGCGCTCGGGCGCAACCCGCACCCGCGCGTCCTTCGGCACACCCATTTCCTCAGGCAGAGGATGCGACTGCCGCGGCCCTTGATCGAAGACAGCGATCACCGCGCGCGCCACGGCGGCAAAGCGCTCGGGCGTCACGTCGTCGGCGGGTTCGGCCAGCAGCGACAGGATCTGCCCCTGCCGGCTTGGAAACGGCCGCCATTCGCAGGCAAGGCCGGTCAGATCCGGTTCGGCTCCATGGCTTTCCGGCGAAAGCAGGTAACGCCCCTCTTTCAACTGCCGCTCCGCCCACTTAAGCCCACCGCCGGCAAACATCGCATAGGTCGCGTTTTCCGATGCGGCATAGCGGGCGATGCGCACATCCTGGCCATGGTCCCTGATATCCCGGACCGTCAGCAGGCCGACGCGCAAATCGAGACCAAACCGGTCCCTTGCGAAGGCGGCGAGCTGCCGCAGCGCCGAAGCTGCCATTGCCGCGCCACCGGGCGCCAGCGCAAAGGCCGCGCCATCGCCGCGAAACACGAAGGGAAAATCGAAATCGCCGCGCGCATTGCCGATGGCGGCAATCGCCGAAGCGCCGACATAGTTGACGTCCTCGTAGCGCCCGGCCCGGATCGCGCCGGTGGAATTCACGACGTCGGTGATGCCGATCAGCCAGTCATCCGGCAGCGGCTCGTAGACATCGGGATCGAGCACGCGGGAAAACTCGCGATAGGCGCGAACGGGCGTAGCGTCACCAGTGTTGTGCATGTCCATTCTCCGTACCGACGAACCGAGGAAACCTCTTGGCCGCCTGCCTCCGGCAAGCGCCTCCGATCATCCGGCACCGCCAAATTAGATCGGACGCGATATAAATACCGAGCAACAGCGGAATGTCAAGATGACACTATTAAATCGGATACGATAATAATGGCCACGAATCCACGCGATCAAGCCGAAACGCTAAAGGTCAGGAAATCGCCACGACCTCGAGCTCCTGGTCGCCGACCGTGACGAGGTCGCCCACTGCCTTGCCCATGAGGATGCGTGCCACCGGCGAGACATAGGAGATCGATCCCGCCTTGGGGTCTGCCTCGTCCTCGCCGACGATCCGGTATTTTTGTACCCGCCCGTCGTCCCGGCTGAAGGTCACCGTGCTGCCAAAGGCGACGATCTCGTTGGAGGCAGGTTCGGGCATCAGCTGTGCGGTGCGCAGCCGTTCGGAGAGATAGCGCACGTCCCGCAAGGGTCCCGCCTGCTGCCGCCGCTTTTCGTTCACGTCGTCGATCGTGGCTGCCGCTTCATAGGCGACCCGCGCCTCCTGCATCTGCGCCTCCAGCGCCGTCAGCCCCGCCTTTGTCACCAGGTTCGGATGCGACGAAACCGCCCGGTCCGGCAGCAACGTTTCGGCGGCGGTTTCGGCACTTTCTTCCTTGGTGAAGGCAACGCTCAATCTTCAAAACTCCGTATCGCGGGCAAGAGGCCGGCTTCATATCGGCCCCGGACCGGCCTATCAACACTATAAGCCGCTTGCCCGCCCGCCGGCCACCGGAATGTCCACCTGCTGCCGCGTGGCCGAAGCCGGGCCGCGATTGCACCACGCGTGCATCCTGCCCTCTCCTAGTCGCCGCCGGAGACCACCAGCTTTTGCTTCGCGCCGCCGCCCGAACGCGCGATCGCATCCACCACCCGCACACGGAACTCCGCGGGTTCGGCTTCCACCGCCTCGAGTGCCGCACGCACGCCCAGTTCGACGGCAGCGTGGACGGCGGCCGCATCGGCGCCTTCAAACACGGCGATCGCGATTTCCAGACCATCCGGCAGTTGCACGAACTGGAATTGCCGCACCCCGGCCGCACCCGTCAGCGGCGAGCGAAGCCGGTGGGCGTGCACATTGACCGTCCCACCACCACGCCTGGGCAGCCGCAGCGTCTCTTCCCTCCGCCCGGCAATCGACCCGATCCGCCAGAACGGCAGGCCGCAGCGGCACGGCTCGGTCGCCATCGCCACGATGTCGGAGATCTCGTAGCGCACCAGCGGCAGCGCGCGATTGGCAAGGGTCGTCACCAGCAGCTTCGCGCCCTCCACGCCGTCGGGTACCGGGCGGTCGTCTCCGTCCACCACCTCGAAGACGAAGCTGTCCTCGGCGAGATGCAGCCCGTCGCCAAGCAAGCATTCGTGGCCCATGGGTCCCGCCTCGGTGCAGACATAGCTGTCGGCGATGGCCGCCTGCCAGGTCTCGGCCGCAAGCTCGCGCACCTCCTCCGTCAGCGTCTCGGCGCTGGTTCGGAAAAGCCGCGGCCTGATCTTCAGCCGCCCCGCCTGCTGCTCGCCCACCAGGACACGCACGAAGGACGGATAGGTCGAGATCACCTCGGGCTGGTTCAGGTTGAGGCCCTCCACGATCTCCTCGATCGGCATCAGCACGTTGAACCGGGGCGCCGGCGGCCTCAACGCCCGAAGCTCCACGCCGATATGGTAGGAAATATGGACCGGCGACGAGGCGAATATGGCAACACTGCGCGTCGTCTCGTCGATGCCGACGATCGCCTGGAAACGCACCATGTTGGCGATGGCCGATAGCCAGGCTGCGGGATCGAAGACCGCGACCCCACGCTCGCCGGTCGTGCCGCCCGTGGCAACGGCTCTGTATTCACCAAGCAGAAGCGAGCCGGAAGACTGTCCGCCGAGATGCCCCTCGACCAGTTGCCGGCTCAGCCTCGGGTCGGTAACGATCCGGTCGAAATTCTCCATAAGCGCCCGCTTCGTCAGCACGGGCAGATCCTTGAGTGCGGCCCCCTGCGCCAAGCGGTCGCCAATGGTTTCGCGATAGTAGGGTGACGCATTGACCGCATGCTTCAGGGCGGATTGCAGCGCGCCGCCTTGAAACGATCGCAACTGCACCCGCGACCATTCCGAGCGCAGCAGACGCTCCTGTGCCGCCTTCAGCAGAAGGTCGCGATCGAGCGTCGGAGACGCGGCGGTGACTGGCGACATCGGATCAATCCTCGTGTCCTGCTTCAGCCTGGAACCGCGCCAACAGCAACCGGGCACGGTCAAAATGTCGGCATGCGGACGAACCGTCGCTCCGGCAGATGGAGCCGGAGCCCCTTGCCGCGGAAAGCGGAATCGGCCCGCCTGCCCGCTGCAACCGGGATTTGCGGCGAAACGTCCAATTGCACCTCAGGGCCTTGATTGTATCGCGAAAGCGGGGATCTATGCGGCTGCAACGCGAAAAAGCCGCCCCGCCCCAGTCTCGACGCAGGGCGACCAGGCTTCGGCCGGATTCGTCGCGGCGCGATCAGGAGGAGAAAAGCAATTGGCCGAGCCGTTTGTCGTCTACGGAGCCTCAGGCTCAGGATCGGTTCCGATCGAGGCCGTTTTGAGCCTCATCGGCGTGCCCTACCGCGTCGAGGAACACGCCCCCTGGGAAGGAAAGCAGGAGGCGGACAGGCTGGCGCGCATCAATCCCCTGCGCCAGGTTCCGGCCCTCGCACTCCCGACCGGCGAACTGATGACCGAAAGCGCCGCGATCCTGCTCTGGCTTGCCGACGCACACCCTCAGAGCCGTCTGGCCCCGGCGATAACCGACCCAAAACGGCCGGCGTTTCTCCGATGGATGACCTTCGTATCCGCCGCCATCTACGCGCTCTACTGGATCACCGACGACCCGTCCCGCATCGCCGAACGGGAAGAGGACCACGCAACCGTCAAGGCCCGCGTGTTCGACCGCGTCGCCCATTGCTGGCAGCGAATGGGCGCGGAACTGCAACCGGGCAAATACCTTCTCGGCGATGAACTGTCGGTCCTCGACCTCTACGTCGCCACCGCCTCGCGCTGGTCACCCGGCCGCCGCCGCTTCTACGAGGTCGCCCCGACCCTTGCCGACATCGTCCGCCGCGTCGATACCGATCCGAAGCTCGCGACGCTCTGGGCGGAACGCTTTCCGTTTACCGAGGGCTGGGAGCGTTGAGGGCAGGAAACCTCGTTGATGTCGTCGCTGCAGCCGCAGCGCGATGGACATCCGGCCGATCGCTCAGAGCGGCATTCTGCCCTCCACGATGGCCCTGAAATAGGCCACGCCGAAAGGAATGGCATCGTCATTGAAATCGAACCGCGCGTCATGCACCGACGCGCTGTCGCCATTACCGATCAGCATGATGTTGCCGGGGCGCGCTTCGAGCATGAAGGCAAAGTCCTCCGAGCCCATCAGCGGCTCCAGGGCGTCGTTGACGTGCGCGTCTCCGACCAGGGATCGCGCCACGCTGACGGCAAAGGCGGTCTCTCTTCCATGGTTCACGGTCGGCGGAAACATGCGTTTGTAGGTGACCGTGGCGCTGGCTCCGTAGGCCTCGGCAATCCGTTGCGCGATGGAGGTAACGCGCGCCTCTATCAGGTCTCTCGTGCCGGGATCGTAGGTCCTGGCCGTCCCGCCCATCTCGGCCGATTGGGGGATGACGTTGCCGGCCTTGCCTCCTGCCATCCAGCCGACCGTGACCACGGCGCACTGACGCGGATGGACGTTGCGGGAGACGATCGTCTGCAAGGCCAGAAGTACATTGGCGCCGACCACCAGCGGATCGACGCTGACGTGCGGGGAAGCGCCATGTGCGCCCTTGCCGTCGATCCTGATCCTAAAGCCATCGGCGGAAGCGGCCAGAGGTCCACAAGCGGTGGCAAACTGCCCGATCGGCAAACCGGGCTCCGTGTGCATGGCATAGATCTCGTTGATTCCGAAACGCTCCATAAGGCCATCGTCGACCATGGCCTTGCCACCGCCGCCGCCCTCTTCGGCCGGCTGAAAGACGACCACGGCCGTGCCGTCAAATGCTCGCGCCTCGGCCAATTCCCGCGCGGCCCCCAGCAACATCGCCGTGTGGCCGTCATGACCGCAGGCGTGCATGACGCCCGTTGTCCTTGACGCCCAGGCGGCCCCGGTCGCCTCCTCGATTGGCAAGGCATCCATATCCGCCCGCAGGCCAATCACCCTGCCGCTCGACCGCTTCTGGCCGTGGATAACGCCCACGACGCCCGTCCGACCGATGCCGGTCACGACCTCGTCGCATCCGAACGCGGCGAGTTTGGAACGCACGAACTCCGCCGTCCAACTCCGGATGGGCATGAATGTCGCGCCGCCAGGCAACGACATCGCCATAATCGGAACCGACGGCCGGCATGGAGCCTCCCTTTTCCTGAGTTTGCGGCTGCAAATGGCTCGGCGGTGAAAGATATGGCGTTTATGAAGGGATGCAACCTGCGCCCTCTATACAACCGATCGGCTTGTCACGTGGCGACCGCATGATATGCATTCGGCCTGTTCACCATGAGCACCCCATGACCGACGAAGCCCCACCACCGCTCCTGACCGAAGACGACCTGCGCCATATTACCCGCTGGGCGGTCCTGTGCGCCGCGCGCGCGCTGCCGGTCTTCGAGGCGGCGGTGCCGGGCGATACCCGGCCGCGCGAGGCGATCGCCGCGGCTGTCGCCTTTGCCGAGGGTGGTCCGCGCACGGCCGTCTTGCGCAAAGCCGCCTGGGGCGCCCAGGCAGCGACGCGCGCGGTTGACGATCCCGCCGCCAAGGCTGCCGCCCGCGCGGCCATTGCTGCGGCCGGTGCGCCCTATACCCACCCGATCGAGACGCCGCACCAGATCAACCATGTGCTCGGCCCCGCCGCCTACGCCATCCAGGCGCTGTCGATCGGAACAGCCGACGAGGCAGCCGCCACCGAAACGGAACTCCGGCAGCTGATCGCGCTCGCATCGACGGAAATCCGAGGCATCGTCGGCAAGTTGCCGGGACGAAAGCCCAGCAAAGGCGCGTTTCACGCCCTGCTCTACCGGCTCGACACGGCGCTGCGTCGCTGATCGCGGATCAGGAACCCTCGCTCCGCCACCCATTTGCAGGATCCCGATCGGTCGGGCCTCCCCGCTCCTTTTTCGCCTCGTCACTGAGCCAGGCGATCACAGTTTGAAGGCTGAGCGACTTTCGGTAGCGCGGCCAGACCAGATAGAAGTCCGAGGGCCCAGTCATCGAGCCCTCGAACAGCCGGATGAGCCGCCCTTCGGCGAGATCGCGCGCGACGAAATCGCGGTTGGCAAGAACGATCCCCTGGCCTGCCGTCGCCGCCTCGATCGCGTGCGAGGTCTGGTTGAAGCTGATGCCCTTGAACGAGGCCTGCCGGCTGCCGCCGAAATGCCGCTCGATGAACTCCGGCCAGAAATTATGGGCGTCGTGCAGCAGCGTGTAGCTGGCCAGTTCCTCGGCGGTTTTCGGCGCCGGCCGCCCGGCAAGCAGCATCGGGCTGCAGACCGCGACGATCTCCTGCTCGAACAGCAGTTCCACCGCAAGCCCCGGCCCGAAGGGTGGCCGCCCATAGCGCACGGCGAGATCAACGCCATCGGCCTGGAAGCTCGACATGCGGTCGGTCGCCAGAATATGCAGGTCGAGATCCGGATGCCGCGCGGTGAAATCCGGCAGGCGCGGGATCAGCCAGCGCGACGCGAAGGACGGCGTGGTGCTGATCGTCAGCCGCACCGGCTGGGGCTTCAGCCCGTCGGTCGCCCGCGCGATGATCTCCAGCGCCCGCCTGACATCGGCGATATAGGCGCGCCCCTCGCCGGTCAGCGCCAGCGCGCGCGGCAACCGCTCGAAGAGCTTGACCCCAAGCTCGGCCTCGAGCCCGCGGATCTGCTGGGCGACGGCCCCTTGCGTCACGCCCAGTTCCTCGGCTGCGAGGCGAAAGTTCAGGTGGCGCGCGGCCACCTCGAACACTTTCACCCCATTCAGCGAAGGGAGCTTTCCCGGTGCATCACTCATCGGATAGTTTTTCTACTGCCATATGAAAGCGAAATTGCTTCGTCGTCGCATGGAGGAGATGGTATTTCAATGGCAGCACCCGCGAAAGCGGCATTCCACGAATATGGATGAGGAGATTGGTAAAATGGCAGTAGAAAAAGTGGCCGTAATCACCGCCGGCGGCTCAGGCATGGGTGCCGAGAGCGCCAGGCGTCTGGCAGCCGACGGCTACAAGGTTGCGATCCTCTCCTCCTCCGGCAAGGGCGAGGCGCTCGCCGCCGAGCTCGGCGGCATCGGTATCACCGGCTCCAACCAGTCGAACGACGACCTGAAGCGTCTTGTCGATGCGGCCATGGAAAAATGGGGCCGGATCGACGTGCTGGTCAACAGCGCCGGCCATGGCCCGCGCGCCCAGATCCTCGAAATCACCGACGAGCAGTGGCACACCGGCCTCGACGTCTACCTGATGAACGTCATCCGCCCGGTCCGCCTCGTCACGCCGATCATGCAGAAGCAGAAGGCGGGCGCGATCATCAACATCTCCACCGCCTGGGCCTTCGAGCCCTCGCCGATGTTCCCGACCTCCGCCGTCTTCCGCGCCGGTCTTGCCTCCTACACCAAGATCTTCGCCGACACCTATGCGGCCGACAATGTGCGCATGAACAACGTTTTGCCCGGCTGGATCGACAGCCTGCCGGCGACCGAAGAGCGCCGCGATGCCGTGCCGATGAAGCGCTACGGCACCAGCGCCGAGATCGCCGCCACCGTCGCCTTCCTCGCCTCTGATGGTGCCGCCTACATCACCGGCCAGAACCTGAAGGTGGATGGCGGCCTGACGCGTTCGGTCTGAACGCGAGCCACCCCTGTTACTCCCGTCGCGCGCCTCCCAGGGGCGCGCGCCAGCCATTGTCGCACCCCGTTCAGGCCGTCACGGCCGGCGCGGCGTTGATGGCAGCATCGGCAAGCCGATCGGCGGCGGGTGCCCTCAACGGCATGGTCAGGGTCACGCGGAAATGGGCCGGGGAGACCGGTCCGGCGATGAGCGAACCGCCCTCGGGGAAGCGCGCCTTGACACGCTCTTCGACATTCGCAAGCCCCACACCGAGCCCGGATCGATTGACCATCGGCAGGACTTCGCCGGCATCGGACACGTTGTCGACCGAAAGCTGCAGCCGGTCCTCCTCCTGCGACGCGCTGATCGTGATCTTCAGATCGCCGGACGAGCGCCCGAGCCCATGCTTCACGGCATTCTCGACGAGCGGCTGCAGGATCAGGCTCGGCACCAGCGCCGTTCTCAGCTCCTGCGGAATGTCGAGCGTGACGCTGATGCGATCGGAGAACCGCTCTTTCTCGATCGCCAGATATTCCGATTGCAGCGCCAGCTCCTCCGAAAGCGCCAGATCCCGCAGAGGATCCATCTCCAGCGTCTTTCGCAGAAACGACGACAGCGAAAGCACCACGCGGCTCGCCTGAGAGGAGGCGCCCTCCTCGATCAGACCGACGATCGAGTTCAGCGTGTTGAACAGGAAGTGCGGATTGATCTGGTAGTAGAGCGCCTGCATCTTCGCGGTCAGCGCCTCTTCGCGCGAGATCGCCAGCCGGCGCTCCTGCGCGCTGACCTTCAGATTGTACATGTAGGCGATGAAGAAGCAGGACCAGCCGAAGAACAGCGAGACGCCGTAAAACAGCGTGTAGCAGAAGTTCTCGATTGTATAGTCGACACCGACTGCGGGCTTCACATAGGTGAACAGGTGATAGTCGATGGTGGTTGCAACCGTCGACGCCAGAATGGACAGGACGGCCGACACGAAAACCTGGGCTGCGATGTTCCGCGCGCGCATCATCGCCACGATGTGCGAAATCATCAGCGTGATCAGCACGCAAACCAGCGACACGACGAGCTTGATCGGCGCGTAGTCGACCGGATTGACGCCCAGCACCACCCAGAGCCCGCCGGTCATGAAGAACTCGGCCGCCCAGAAGGAGAGCACGAGCTTGATCACGCGTGAGAAGAACGCCGCGGCGCTCGTGTCCGAATGGTCCATGTCGAAGGTTTTTCGGTAGAAACTTCCAAGCACCATTATTCCGGCCACCATCCGCATTCGGTCATTCGCGTCGTTCAATCTATTTGCCTCAATTAGCGAAAATCAACCAATGCAGGCAAATCAACCTTTGTACGCCACAGGAATAGAAGGCGCTGCGGGCGCGCTGAGGTTCCCCTGCGCGGCCACACAGACGCCAGCATAGTGGTCAAATCGGCCCCCTCAGTCGCTTGGCCGGGCCACCCTCCGTGCGCATGTTCGTCGCTATCCCGTTGTCTTTCCTTGAGAAGCTCCTATTTCCCTGACGAAACCGCGAAAAAGGAGTTCCGCATGAACCGAAACGGCCTCTATCTCGTCATCGCCCTGCTTGCCGTCGCCGTCGTCGGCCTCGGCATCTATGTCTACCAGGAAGAGACGAAGCCGGGCGTCGAGATCAAGATCGGCCAGGACGGCGTTTCGGTTCAGGAAAACTAGGACGCAGGCAACAGGCGCGAACGACGAAGCGGGAACGGACCTCAACCGGCCGCCGCGTGAACGCGTTGCGCTACCAGAGCCGCCTGTTGACCATGGCAAAGGCCTGGCCCTATACCGAACCTGCTCGCCTGAACTGAGCAGAGGAATTGTCGATGCTGGAGCTTGTTCTCACCCACTGAGCGTCTCGATCGGTCGAGACGCGAAACCGCGCCACCGGCGAACGATATCCGTCGTTCGCGGTCGACAGCGCGCGACTGAAGGGTTTCAAGAACAGGTTTTTGACAATGACCACCATCGACATACGCTCCGAACGAGCGACTGACATCGCAACCATCCGGCAGATCACCAAGGCCGCTTTTGCGCCGATGGCCTATAGCAGCCAGACGGAGGCCGAAATCATCGACGCGCTGCGCAACGCCGGCGCCTTGACGATCTCGCTGGTCGCCCTCGACCAGGGCGAAATCATCGGTCACGTCGCCTTCTCCCCGGTCACGATCGACGGGAAGGACAAGGGCTGGTTCGGTCTCGGCCCCGTCTCCGTCAGGCCCGACCACCAGAAGAGCGGCACCGGCGGCAGGCTGATCCGCGAAGGCCTTGCGCGCCTTGCAAAGACCGGCGCCAAGGGCTGCGTCGTTCTCGGCGAGCCCGACTACTACAAACGCTTCGGCTTCGAGAACCACGCCGCCCTGCGCCTTGAAGGCGTTCCGGCCGAATACTTCATGGCAAAGGCGTTCGAAGGTCCGGTACCGTCAGGGCGCGTCAGCTTTCACGCGGGCTTTGATGCAAGCTGATTGACCTGACGACATGCCTCGGAGCGCGATGTGGAAGCACATCGCGCTCCGATACTCGCCTGCTTCCTCGTCGCCGAGAAGGGACGCCTGTTCGGCGACGCCAGCGTCAGAACCGCGCCGGCGCTGGACGCATGAGCATCTTGATTTTGCATCCCGAATGACTGTCCATGACGACAACCGTCGCGACTCGCTGCTGCCAGGCGATCACGAGAGACCGCGACATCCCGAAACGCCAAAGGTGCCGCGTTGCCTGCAAGCCTTTCCTTCACCGCCGCGCTGCTGCTTGTGGCCGCATCCGCCTCTGCGGCGATGGCAGGCGAGACGAGCACCGCGCCCTCGGGCACCTATTGCGGCCAGCTTTCCTCCGCCGGCGTGCTCTCGGACGCCGAGACGCATTTCGAAACCGCTGCCGATGGTACGGTCGTCGGCAAATACGTGTTTTCCGATCAGGGCCAGTCCGTCGACGGTGAACTCGCCGAAACCGGCGACGATGGCGACGGCAGCGATCTCACCCGAAGCTTCATGTGGCGCGACAAATACGGCTACGGCCAGCTGATCGTCACCTTCACGCCGGATTTCTCCGAATTCGACGGCAAGTGGAATGCCGGCGGATCCGAGTTCCTGCCGTGGAACGGCAGGCGGTGTCATCAGACGATCAGCTAGAGCGCGCCAACAAAGCGAGCCCAAACCGCATCGCCGCCTCACGCCGCAATCACCCCCCGCATCAGCCCCTCCAGCCAGTCGGCAAACACCTTGAGCCGGCGCGACAGATGCTGGCGGTGCGGGTAGAGCAAAGCCATCGGCATCGGCGCGGCGACGTGATGCGGCATCACCTCGACCAGCCGGCCCTCTCGGATGTGATCGATCACGTCATAGGCCGGGATCTGGATCAGGCCGAGGCCGGCGAGGCAGCAGGCGATGCTGCCTTCGGCGCTGTTGACGCTGACCCGGCCGGCAACCGAAACCGTGCGCGCCTCGCCGTTCTCCACCCATTCCCAGTCCTCCACCCGGCCGCTCGAGGGTGAAGCGTAGTTGACCGCGACGTGGGCGCTGAGATCGTCGGGCGTCTCCGGCGTGCCGTGGCGCTCGAGATAGTCGGGGCTTGCGACATTGATCAGCCTGAGCGTGCCGAACGGCCGGGCAATCAGGCTCGAATCCTCGCGCGGTCCGACACGCAGTGCGCAGTCGACGCTTTCCTCGATCAGGTGCACCGCCCGGTCGGTCATGCCGAGATCGATGTCGATGCCGGGGTACCGCGCCAGGAACTCCGGCAGCGCCGGCGCCACGATCAGCCGGCCGATGCGGCTCGGCAGGTCGACCCGCAGCCGTCCGGTCGGGCCGGAGGTGTCGCGGCGAAACAGGTTCTCCGCCTCGTCCATATCGGAAATCAGCCGCAGGCAGCGCTCGTAGAAGGCTGCCCCATCCTGCGTCGGCGCAACCTTGCGCGTGGTACGATGGAGAAGTCGCGTGCCGAGCCGTGTTTCGAGCGTCTGCACCGCCGCCGAAACCGAGGAGCGCGGCAGGCCCAGCGTGTCGGCCGCGCGGGTAAAACTCGCGCTTTCGACGACACGGGTGAAGATGCGGAAAAGCTCGATCCTGTCCATGCCGGCGCGCGACGCCTCACTCCCATTGTTCGTAATTCCTGACAAGTCATGTCACGTTCGGGGACTTTATGCCAGCAGCGCCGACGATATTCTCCTGGTCGCGATGCCGGTCGCATCACCGACCGCTCACGTCGGCGGCGATAAGGCCCGCACCCTATGAAGCAAGAGACACGACGTCCGCAACGAGCGGCGGTCGCACAGGCGGCCCGTACTGGAGAGCGGGGCGATCTCGGGCAAATGCGTAGCCCGGCCCGCCGAACGAAAGCATCCGCCATCAGGCGCACAACAGGAGAAACCCATGGCAGACCACAGCATCAACGGCAAAACCGCCCTCATCGCCGGCGGCGCGAAGAACCTCGGCGGCCTGCTCGCACGCGATCTTGCCGCACACGGCGCCCGTGGCGTCGCGATCCATTACAACAGCGCGGCAACGAAGGCGGCAGCCGATGAAACCGTGGCGGCGATCAAGGCGACCGGTGCCGCGGCCCACGCCTTCTCCGGCGATCTCACCAGCGCCGCCAATGTCGAAAAGCTCTTTGCCGACGCCAAGGCGGCGCTCGGCAGCATCGACATCGCCGTCAACACCGTCGGCAAGGTGCTGAAAAAGCCCTTCGTCGAGATCACCGAAGCCGAATACGACGAGATGAGCGCGGTCAATTCGAAGTCCGCATTCTTCTTCCTGCGCGAGGCCGGCAGGCATGTCAGCGACAACGGCAAGGTCTGCACGCTGGTCACCTCGCTGCTCGGCGCCTTCACGCCCTTCTATGCGGCCTATGCCGGCACCAAGGCGCCGGTGGAGCACTTCACCCGGGCAGCAGCCAAGGAGTTCGGCGCGCGCGGCATCTCCGTGACCGCGATTGGACCCGGCCCGATGGATACGCCCTTCTTCTACCCGGCCGAAGGCGCCGACGCCGTCGCCTATCACAAAACCGCATCGGCCCTTTCGGCCTTCTCCAGGACCGGCCTCACCGACATCGAGGACATCGTCCCCTACATCCGCTTCCTCGTCTCCGACGGCTGGTGGATGACCGGCCAGACGATCCTGGTGAATGGCGGCTACACGACGAAGTAGGCCGGAGGACCTGGCACCGGAGCGTCCGCCCAGCGTCTCTCTCCCCGCTTGGCGGGGAGAGATGTCCGGCAGGACAGTGAGGGGGCAGCTTCGGCGCAGGGCAACCCTTGGTGAGCGGCGGCCCTGGCGCGGCCCAGTCCCCATCCCGCCCCACAAAATTCGATTGGAATTTTAGAACGTTATGTAATGTGATGGACAAGGCCGCAGGGCGGACAACCGATTTTGATGGATGAATTTCATGCTGCGTTTCCACTTCTTCTGCCGCCATCTGCTGGCGGGCCTCGTTCTCGTCCTGACCCTCGCCCTGCCCGCACTCGCCGAGACGACGCCTCCGCCGGTCACCGTGATCCTTACACCCGGCCAGAGTGCTGCCGAGATCGAGGAGACCTTGCGCGCCGCCGCCAAGGCCGGCGGGTCGGTGACCGTCGAGTGGCGCGACGCTGCGGCGCAGGCCTCGGGCGAAACGACGACGCCCGCTGGCGCTGGCGTCGCGGCACCGGCGCCCGCGTCGGGGGGCGCGGCCACGCATCAGGCTGCACCCGCAACCACGACGCCTGAACCAACGTCCTCGCCCGATCAGCCGGACACGCTCGACACGCTTTCCGCTCGTTTTGTCAATGGCTTGCAGATGGGCGTTGCCGGTATGTCCGGCATCGCCGGGGTGATGGCTGACGTTGCGGCAGGCATCCGCGCCGAGGGCTGGTCGGTGGTTTCGGTAACAGCCGTGGCCCTGCTCGCCGTCGCAGCCGGCCTTGCCGCCGCCTTTGCCAGCCGGCTCCTCATCCACCGGCTGTTCGGCGCCTCGTTCGAAGTGGTCGATCTGCTCCACCGCATGCGCGCCTCGCTGATCCGGCTTGGCTTCGACATCGCCTATCTGGCGATCATCGCCGTGGCCGCGCATGCCGTTGCCCGCCTGTTCCTGACGCCGGCCACTGCCTCTGCCGAACTCGCCCACGCCCTCATCACCATCGCCCTCGCCTCCGTGGTCTATGCAGTCGGCGCCCGCTTCCTGTTTGCGCCGACGCGGCCCGAGATCCGCCTGCTCGATATCGCCCACCCGCGCTTCCACGCCAACATGCTGACCGCCTATGGGGCGATCGGCGCCATCCTCGGCGCCAGCCTGCGCTTTGCCCACCAGCGCGGACTGGAGAATGCTGCAACCGATGGCTGGCTGTTGATCGGCGTGACCCTGTTGACGCTGTTGAAACTCTATTGGTTCATCGCCGGCGCCGGCGATATCCGCACGGTGTTTGCCGGTGAAAACCCAGGCCCGGTGCGCCGCGCCATCGCCTTCGGCGTGCCCGAATTCTATGCGGCAAGCGCCATCGTGCTCTGGCTGATGAGCGTCATCGTTGCCGGCAGCCCGAACAGCGCCGCCTGGAGCTTTGCCGGCGGCACGACACAGATCATCCTGCTCGCGCTTCCGATCCTTGCCTTCGGCATCCATTCGCTGGCGGGGGTGCCGCCGAGCGCCGGCGCACGCCGGCCTCCCACGCGCTGCACGCGGCGATTTCGGGCAGCGTCCAGACGGCGCTTGCCGGCGCCATCTGGCTGATCGGCCTGCATCTGATTATCACGCTCTGGCGCCCGGTGCTCGTCCAGCATGATACGGCCGGTGCCATCGGCTGGATCGTCATCCTCGAGCGCATCAGCCTTGCGGTGGTCGCGAGCTGGGTGATCTGCAGTTTCCTCTGGAAGAGCTTCGAGGCCTTCGCGCCCACCGCCCGCCTCGCTTTGCCCGGCGACAGCGAGGACGATACGGTGGTCCACCAGCAAAGCCGGATTTCGACCATCCTGCCGCTCGTCCGCAACCTAATCTTCGGCGGTATCTTCGCCGTCACCAGCCTCGTCATCCTTTCCGCACTCGGCATCAATATTGCGCCGCTGATCGCCGGCTTCGGCGTGCTGGGCCTCGCCCTTTCCTTCGGCTCGCAGACGCTGGTGAAGGACGTCGTCTCCGGCATCTTCTTCATCGCCGACGATGCCTTCCGCGTCGGCGAATATGTCGATACCGGCAAGCTCAAGGGCACGGTCGAGCGCATCTCGCTGCGCTCGCTCCGGCTGCGCCACCAGAACGGCCAGATCCACACGATCCCCTATGGCCAGCTTCAGGCGGTCACCAATTTCAGCCGCGACTGGAGCACGGTGAAGTTCGAGTTGAAATTCGAGCGCGATGCCGACCCCGAGAAAATCCGCAAGACCATCAAGAAGGTCGGCCTTGCCATGCTGGAGGATCCCGAGATCGGCGGCGAATTCCTGGTGCCCTTGAAGATGCAAGGTATCCAGGACGTCACCGAAAACTCGCTCGTCGTGCGCCTCAAGTTCACCGCCCGCCCCGGCAACCCCAGTATCCTGCAGCGCGAGTCGATGAAGCGCCTGCTGCCGGCGCTGCGCGAAGCCGGCCTCGACCTCGCCTCCAACGCCGTCACCGTGCGCTCCGGCGCTGCCGGTGCAGCCGAGGCGGAAGCGGCCGCCGCCAACCTGGCGCTGGCGAAAAAGCCGGCAGCGGCCGAAACGGCGGAGGCGGAGGGATAAGCAGGCAGTCGATGGCGACAGCGGCATGGACATGCCGTGTCCGCCAACGGCACGCGTCCTCCACCGATCTCGGTCCGGCGACGAGGACACGCAATCATCCAGGTGCCGCGACGACCTTTGCGTGTATGGTGGGTCGCGCGGGCGCGGCAGCAGCGCCTTTCGATGGAGCGTCAGGAATGGATAACGATCACCTCTGGTACTGTCTCGTCGGCACGAAGGACACCAACACCGGCATGGCCCGCTTCCTGCTGGCCGTCGGCGCATTCATTGTGCTGTTCGGCGTCGTCTTCTGGATCCTCGGCCACTAGAGCCGTTCGGCGGCCATCTCTTCAAATCGACATCGAAGGTCCAGAAGCCCGAGGAGATGCGAAGCGCTCCTCACGCGTCCGAATTCACACGGCTGCGCCGCTTCACCCGCCCGTTGAACTTCTCGGTGGCCGGCCGCAACTCCGATCCGTCGTTCTCGCGCTACCGCTTCAACACGGCGTGTAGCTCCCCGGGGAAATCTCCGGCCTAGGACGGGCTGGAGCACACCGAAAAGCTGCATTCCTCCGCGATTTCCCGCTGTCCCCACGGGAACAATAGTCGGCCCCGCCCATTTGCTAGAACAGGTTCAACAAAAGGCCGGAAGGCCTTTGACCGGAAAGCACAGGGCTTCCGGATCGATCACCGCCCGGCGCAACGAAGGATCAAGGCCAGGCAAGAAGGAAGTCGGAGCAACGCCATGCGCATCATCCTGGTAGCCCTTGTCGCCTCAGTCATGAGCATCCTGGTGTTCAAATATGCCGATCATTCGCTTGGCAACACGCAGATCGTTGCAACAGCCGAACAGCTGGCCGCCCTTTAAGAACCTCCCGCTGATCGCGCTGCCGGTAGCAGAACGATGCTCCGGCCCGGCGCGACACCTCTCCATTCTCCCCATCTCTGGCTGAAGACGGCACTCGCGCTCGAAGCGCCACCACAGGGATTGCCTTTGTCCAGTTGGCGCGAAGGACATCGGTCGTGGCCCGCCGACCGTTACCGTTTCCATCCCAGGCGTCTCTGGCAGCTGCCCCGCAGGCGCAGCGACATAGCCCCGCCACCGATCGTGCCCTGCCCGCCCGTCCCCGCTCCGGCTGAGGGCGCAATTGGGAGCGCCCAATTTCGCAACCTCTAATAGACACCGAACGATCGGAGAACGGTCCAAGCACGAAAGTGGTTTTCCCGTAGCCTCCTCCCCCAAATGGGGGAGGAACATTTCGTGAAACCACTCGACGCGTAAGCGCGCCTCTTGCTAACCGTTAAAGTTGTCTTACATAGGCATGAGCAACAATTTATACGATTGAATAAATGGACTTTCGTCTCGTCGCCGGCGGCATGTTTGTCGCTCTGCTGTGCGCAATCGCCATCGTCCTGTTCGCGCCGCGAACCGAGCAATATATGAGCTATTCCAAATATGAGTGGACGATCTCCGCGTTGCGCAAGCGCCCGGGCGCGCAGCGGCAATATGTAGAGGCATGCGTATCGGAGTACCTGCCCGACCTAAAGGACAATGCGCTTGAGGGAACGCCCTATTCCAGCCGGAAAGAAATGGCGGAGGACGTCTGCCGGCGCTACTTCAAAGTGTTCATCGATGGCAGGCTGAGCTTCGCCGAGTTCAACCGCTCGATGTACGAGGAGCTTCCATTCTCCGTGGTCGAGGAGGCTGAGCGCCGGGAGCCACGCCCTCCGCGCAGCAAGTGAAGGCCAAAGGCCTCGCCTCTGCACTCGCCGTAGCTGTTGGCTCACCCAGAACTTGGCCGTCAGCCCTGCGGGCGCCGGCGCTCGTGTTGAAGCGTCCCGGCGGTTCCTCGCAAACAGATCATGTCCCCACCCGCGCCCAAGGCATCGGAGGCGGCCATCCCACGAGCCGGCGCATTCACTGCGCGAGAAGACCAGGACGCCGGGCATCCGGCGGCGCCGTCCGACGGTCCCCGGCAAACAACGGCCCGCCATGCGGCGCCAGTTCCAGCTCGGCAAGCCGGATCAGCTCTGCTGCCTGTCCTGCGCCCGCGTGGCGCAATGCCGTGTCGAAGCTTTCGGCAAGCGACGCGTCCGCCCGGACGAGCAACCGCGGTAGCCATTTGCCGCGCCCAGACCATCGTCCGCGGCCAAGCAGCATCAGATCGGCGAGCGGCTTCGTCAGTTCGGCGGCAATGGCGCGGATCTCGGCGGCCGGGCGTGCATCGCGCAGATCATCCACCAGATCGGTGATCTGGTAGCGTAGTCGGTCGCGTATCTCAGGCGTCAGCGGCGCCGGCCCTCGTTCCAGGCGCTGTTGCGCCCCGGCCTGAAGCGCTTCGGCACGCGCCCGCTCAGGCCCGATAGCAACGCCGCCCGCCACCATGTCCGCAAGCACCGGGCAACCGCCCGCCATATCCTGGTCGACAAACCAGTTGAGCGTCTCGAAGTCGTGCACGAAGGCCTCGATCGGAAAATCGTCGAAATGGAAGCTTTCCCGCCAGGCGGCCGGCAGGGCCTCGTGCAGCACCACCAGGTCGATATCCGAGGTCTGCGTACCCTCGCCGCGCAGGATCGAGCCCGCGACGATCGCAAAGATCGCCTGCGGAAAGCGTTCCGCAAGCACCGCCTCAGCCGCCATCACCGCTCTCGCCGCACGGCCTGGTGCCGCTGGCGCGTGCTTTGCCGCCTCATCGGCGGGCACACCCTCGTCGCTCATTCGAGCCTCCAAACGCAAGGACCCTCCCGATATGGCGTCATCACATCGGGAGGGTCCTTGAAGCAGGCGATGGATGCGAATGCTATTGCAGCGTGCGGGTCGGTGCAGGTTCAGCCGCCGGCTGGCCGACGGCGGCACCGGCCGGGTTGGCGGATGAGCGCGCGCCGTCGAGGCCGGTCGCAACGACGGACACGCGGAAGGTACCGTCGAGCGTACGGTCGAAGATCGAACCGACGACGATGTCGGCTTCGTCATAGACCTCTTCGCGGATGCGGGTCGCGGCTTCGTCCACCTCGAACAGCGTCATGTCCATGCCGCCGGAGATCGAGATCAGCACGCCGCGGGCGCCGCGCATCGACACTTCGTCGAGCAGCGGGTTGGCGATGGCGGCTTCGGCCGCCTTCAGCGCGCGGCCCTCGCCGGTCGCCTCGCCGGTGCCCATCATCGCCCGGCCCATGCCCTTCATGACAGATTTCACGTCGGCGAAGTCGAGGTTGATCAGGCCTTCCTTGACGATCAGGTCGGTGATGCAGCCAACGCCCGAATAGAGCACCCGGTCGGCGATCACGAAGGCATCGGCAAAGGTGGTCTTGGCGTCAGCGATGCGGAAGAGGTTCTGGTTGGGGATGACAATGACGGTATCGGCCGCCTCGCGCAGCCGCTCGATGCCCTGCTCGGCCGTTTCCATGCGGCGCTTGCCTTCGAAGCTGAAGGGCTTGGTGACGACGCCGACCGTAAGGATGCCGGCCTTGCGTGCCGCCGCCGCAATTACTGGGGCCGCGCCCGTGCCGGTACCGCCGCCCATGCCGGCGGTGACGAAGCACATATGCGTGCCGCCGAGGTGATCCATGATCTCGTCGATCGATTCTTCCGCCGCCGCCCGGCCGACATCCGGCAGCGAGCCCGCGCCGAGGCCTTCGGTCACGGCGGCGCCGAGCTGGATGATGCGCGACGACTTCGACATGGCGAGCGCCTGCGCGTCGGTGTTGGCGACCACGAAATCGACGCCCTGAAGCCCTTCGTTGATCATGTTGTTGATGGCGTTGCCGCCACCGCCGCCGACCCCGATCACGGTGATCTTCGGGCGCATTTCGGTGATCGTGGGCTTCTTGAAATCGGTCATGGCTTGTCTCCTAGAGCCAGCGCCTTGCAGGCGCCCGGCAGCGGCGAATCGGGCAGCTTGTATTTTAGGAATTGAAAAAAGCCATGGAGAAGGCAAGCAAAAAGGGCGACGCGCCTATCCACATATGAATTTTAGCGGGGGCGCAGAGGCGAGAATTCGGTCGTTGGGTTTCGTCTGCAGAATGGGGAAATCTACAAAATAATCAATGCTATGGCGCATGCCATCCCCTCACCCTGACCCTCTCCCCGCCTGCAGGGAGAGGGAACGCGGACGACGGCCGGCTCCCAGGTCGAGACCTGCCGACGGGCAACGCGGCTGCCACATTGGCCGAAGGAACGAGCGGCCGCCACGTCCCACCTTCTCCCCGCGACAACGGGGAGAAGGTGGCCGGCAGGCCGCATGAGGGGCCGATCTCGCCACCCTAAGACTGCGCGAAACCGCCCCTGCCACAGGCTGTCCCTTAGGCCTCAAAACTCGGCCGCGAACGCACCCGCTCCAGCCAGCGCTGGACGTTTTTTGCGGAAGCCGGGATTTCCATGCCGAAGACCTCGCAGAGCCAGGCGGTGACCCCTGCGGTGATGTCGGCGATCGAGAATTCGTCGCCTGCCAGGAACGGCCTTCCATCCGAGAGCTCATCGTCGAGCCAGCCCCATTTCTGCGGCACCGCCGCCCGCTCGGTCTCGGCAAAGGCCGGAAACTGCGTCAGCCGCTCGGCAAAGAACGCGTCCGAATGCAGCGCCACATTGCCGACGGTGCCGAGGATCACCAGTTCGGCGCGCCGGTTCCACATCTCCACCTTGGCGCGGCTGACGGCGTCATGGCCGAAGAGTTGCGGCTCGCGCGTGGTCTCCTCGAGATAGCGGCAGATCGCGACGCTCTCGGTGATAACAGTGCCGTCGTCGAGTTCCAGCACCGGGATCTGACCGAGCGAATTGACCGCGAGAAACTCCGGCGCCTTGTGCTCGCCCTTGGCGAAATCGACATCCACCATCGGCAGCGAGATCCCCTTCTCCGCCATGAAGATGCGCACGCGATACGAATTCGGTCCCATGCCCTGATAAAGCTTCATCTTATCCTCCTGTCGATGAGGCGACCGCCCCGTTCCTCCTCAACCGCATAAAAGCGGAACACCGGTTGTTTATAACAACCAGTTTCATTTAACTCAATGGTTTATTTCAGTAGGCAAAAATTCTTTTTCGCGAGCGCTATCGGCTTGCCCTGCCGCTTCGCCGGTCGTCAGACAAGGTTTCGGGACAATAGTGTCCTATAGCGCTCGAAGGCGTCCCGCTCTCGCCGCCAGTGATCGAGATGCCCGTCCCGTTTCAGCCGCTCGGTCGCGGCCGCGCCGATCATTGCCAGCATCGCCGCCTCGTCGCCCATATGCCCGAGCACATCGGCGACCATCCCAAGCAACGCATCGTCCGAGGCAAGACCGTAGGTCGCGCACAGCCGTTTCAGCCGCCGGCTGCCATCATCGAGATCCGCCAGCGCCGCGGCCTTCAAGTCATCGGAATGGAAGGAAAGCGGCACGGTCCAATAGGCGAGATAGGCAAGGTCTCGCAGCCGCGGCCCGGGACCGGCGAGATCGAAGTCGATGATCCCCACCGGTTCGCCGGCCCGAAAAACGAGATTGTACGGCGCAAAATCATTGTGGCAAATGACCTCCCATCGACGCCGATCCGGATATCTAAAGGCCCAGCGATCCGCCGCGCCGAAGTCGAATTCGGCCGTCGCGTCATGATAGGCGCGAAGCAGCCGCCCTGCGGCAATCAGCGCATCCTCGCAAAGCCAGATGTCGGAAGAGACACCGGCATCGCCTTCAACAAAGCTCAGCATCTCTCGTCCCTGGCCGTCGAGGCCCAGGAACCGCGGCGATCCCGCAAAGCCCTTTGCCTCGAGACGGAGGAGCAGCCGGTGAACGGTCGCGCTCTCAGGGCGCGTGGCGCGGCGCACCGTATCGCCCACGCGTACGACGCCGGCATTGACGTTCCCGCCCGCAAGCGGCGTTTCCTGTATCGGCGTTTCGGATGTCATCGGACCGTTCGAGAGGCTGGAGGCGAAGCTGGCCGAGGATCGTCTTCGGATCACCCCCTGTCAACGAACCGTTCCCATCGACGGCCCGGCCGATCGCTGTCCTTGAATCTGCCGGGCGATCATGCTTGCCTCTTTCAAACAGGAGCTTGCCATGTTCGCCCGATCCGCCGTCGCCTGCCTCGTCCTCGTCCTTGCCACCGGTCAGGCCACTGCCGCCCTTGCGCCGAATTTTCAGCGTGCCCGCGAACTGAACGCGGTCATCAACGCGGTCGCCGTCGCCGTTCCCAAACACCCGATCGACAAGGTCATCAGCCAGGGCCGCGACCGTTATGCCGTCGTCGCCGGCAAATGCACGGTGATCGCAAGGATCGTCGGCCTGCCGGCAAAGCCGGGCGTTGTCGGCCCGCGCCAGTTCGAGGTCGAACTCGACAAACCCGATTGCGACTGACGCCAACCCGACCTAGAGCCGCCACCCCTGGCTCATCACGAAGCGCGCCGTGTCTCCCGGCATGATCGCCCTGTCGCCATAGGCCTTCAATGACTGACCGTCCGGCAAAGCCAAGGTCAGGGCAAAACGCTCGCCTTCGAACACGCATGAGACGACGCGGAGCGCCATGCCCTCGCCGTCGTGGCGCACATGTTCCGGGCGCACGAGGACGTCGCGCACGGCGCCATCGCCCGCGCCTTCCATGCGGACGCCGGCAAGCGCTGACCGCAGCAGCGACCATTCGAGCGCCCGTGGCGCGCCCTCCGGCACGGCGAGCTTGAGCACCGAGCCGCGGCCGATCAGGCCGCCGACGACGGCGCCTTCGGGTCTTGCGTAGATCTCGGCCGGCGGCGCCATCTGCATCAGCCGCCCCTCGGACATGACGGCGACATCGGTTGCGAGCGCCATGGCTTCCGCCTGGTCGTGCGTCACATAGATCATCGTCGCGCCCGAGCGCTCGTGGAAGATGCGGAAGGTCTCCTCCATCGACTTGCGTAAGTGCTGGTCGAGATTGGCGAGCGGCTCGTCGAGCAGCACGACATCCGGTGAGGTCACCAGGCAGCGGGCCAGCGCCACGCGCTGACGCTGGCCGCCGGAAAGGGCTGCCGGCCGGCGGTCGGCATAGTCGGTGAGCTTCACCAGCGCCAGAGCATCGGCGACGCTCCTTTGCCACGCCGAGCCCGAAATGCCGCGGACCTTCAGCGGATAGCCGACATTTTCGGCCACCGTCATATGCGGCCAGAGCGCATAGGACTGGAACACCATCGCCATGTTGCGCCGCTCCGGCGGCAGCGCCCGTGCAGCATCCGAAAGCCGTCTTTCGCCAAAATCGATCGATCCATCGCTGGGCTGCTCGAAGCCGGCGATCATGCGCAGCACCGTCGTCTTGCCGCAGCCGGAAGGCCCGAGCAGCGCCAGGAAGCCGCCTTCCCGCACGGTCAGCGACACATCGGAAACCGCCGGCCGGCCGCCGCCGAAATGCTTGGTGACGTGATTGAGGATCAGTTGCGCCACGGCAGCACGCCTTCCGGGAGATAGTTTGCGAGAGCCTCGAGCGCGGCCATCAGCATGACGACCATGACGACCACGAGCACGGAAAGGGCTGCGGCCAGGTCCGACGAGCCGCTGTCGTCGAGATTGAAGATGGCGACGCCGAGTGTCTGGGTGCCGGCCGACCAGAGCAGCGCCGAGACCGTCAGCTCATTGGCGGCAATCAGGAAGACGAGGATGATCGCCGCACCCGCGGCCGGCGCTACCAAGGGCAGGATCACGTCGGACATCCGCCTGAAGAAGCCAGCACCGGCGAGACGCGCCGCCTCTTCCAGCGATGGGTCCATCTGCAGGAAAGCACTCATCACCGGCTTGAGGCTGACGGCGAGGAACGAGGAGAAGTAGGCAACCAGGATGATCCAGATGGTGCCATAGAGCGAGACCTTGAGGATCGGCAGAGGTGCGGCAAAGGTAAGGATGAAGGCGACGGCCAACACGATGCCCGGCAGCGCATAGGGGATCTCGATGAGGATGCCGAGCGTATTGGCAAGCCACCCTTTGCGTCGCGTCATGAGATAGGCTGATGGCACCGAGACGGCGAGCAGGCCGAATGCGGCCGTTGCTGCAAGGAACATCGAATTGCCAAGCGCCTTCAGCGTCATCGACTGGCGGAAGAGAATTTCTTCGTAAGCGCGCAGCGACACCGTCTGAAGGTTAAGCGGCACGCCATAGGCCGGCACCAGCGAGCTCGCGACAAGAGCGGCGAGCGGTGCGACCAGCACGAGAAGCAAGATCGCCACGAGGACCAGCTCGACGACCGGGCGGAAGCGGCCGAGCGAAAAGGCGGCATTCGCCCCGGAAAGGCCGATGATGCGGTAATCCCTGCCGACAAGCGCCTTCTGCTGCAGGATCAGCCCGGCAGCCGCGATCATGGCGATGAGGCTGGAGAGCAGCGCGATCTCGCCGAAGGTGCCGGCGCCGAAGCTGGCGAGCCGCGTATAGATCAGGGTCGGCAGCACCTCGATGCCCGCGGGAATGCCGAGGATCGCCGGAATGCCAAAATTGCCGACGTCGGAGACGAAGGCGATCGCCGCACCGGCAATCAGTCCCGGCAACGACAGCGGCGCGACGATGTCGCGAAAGACACGGAATGGCGTGGCCCCGGCAAGCCGTGCCGCCTCCACCCCGTCGCGCGGCGTTGCGGAAAGCCCGGCTTTCAGCGCCAGGAAAACCAGCGGCGCATGCTGGACGCCGAGAAGCAGCGAAATGCCTGCCAGCGAATAGAGCGGCTGCGGGCTGCCGAGCGGCGGCGCGATCCCGAGCGTCTTTAACAGCGGGCTCGCCGGCCCGGTCATCTCCACCCAGGCAAGCGCCGTCACCTGCGGCGGGATCATCATCGGCAGCATGAAGGCAAAGCTGAGCGCAAGCTTGCCGCGCACATCCGTCAGCGCCACCGAGAAGGCGAAGAGCGCGCCGATGACAACGGAGACGACCATGCCGCCGGTCGCGGTTATCAGCGTGTTGCGGAGGGCGGCAAAGGTTGCAGGTTCCGTCAGCACGCCAATCGACCGGCCCGAAATAAGCCCGGCAAAGCCGGCCTTCGCCAGGCTGAAGAGCGGCAGCAGGCAGAGGAGAAACAGGCAGGCGAGAACGAAGGGCACCAGCCAGCGCGGCTCGGCGGCGGGGCTCGCCCCTGCCCGCACCTTGGGCGCGCCCATCGTCCGGCCGTGAAAGGAAAGGCGCAGCCAGCGGGGCCGGCTGCGCGCATCGTTGCGTTCAAGCATTCCCGGGATCAGTTCGTGCCGAAGATGCCGGAGAAGGTTTTGAGATCCGCGTCGGAGTTCTTCACGGCCTCGGCCGCATTGACCGGCAGCACCTTGATCGTCTCGCGGGCCGGATAGCCCGCAGGCAGCGCCACGCCGTTGCGGGCCGGGATATAGCCCATCTTCACCGCCGCCTTCTGGCCTTCCTCGGACAGCAGGAAGTCGACGAACTTCTTCGCCGCCTCGACGTTCTTGGCGGTCTTCAGGATGCCGACGGGCTCGGTCACGGCAGACACGCCCTCGGCCGGGAAGACGAATTCCACCGGCGCGCCCTTGGCCTTCTCGCGGATCGCCATGAAATCGACGAGCATGCCATAGGCCTTCTCGCCGGTCGCAACCGCCTTCAAGACGCCGCCATTGCCGCCGGCAGCCGTAGCACCGTTCTCCGCGAGCGCCTTGTAATAGTCCCAGCCGAGGCCATCAATGCCAGTCAGGGTCTGAGCGTGAATGAGAGCCGCACCCGAGGTCAGCGGGCTCGGCATGGTGACGAGGCCCTTGGCCTCCGGCTTGCTGAGATCCTGCCAGCCCTCAGGCTTCATGGCGGCGGAGGTGTTATAGACGATGCCGGTCGTGATCATCTTGGTGGAGTAATAGGCGCCGTCCGCATCATAGAGTGCCGCGTCGTAGCTTGCCGCTTCCGGCGACTTGTAGTCGGCGAGATGGCCTGCTTCCTTCAGCCGCTGCATGGTCACGGTGTCGGCGATGAGCAGCACGTCGGCCACCGGATTGCCGGCCTCGATCTCTGCCATCAGCTTGGCCATGATCTTGGTCGTGCCCTCGCGCACCCATTCCACCTCGATGCCGGGATTGGCGGCCTGGAACGCGTCGACCGTCGCCTGCGCATCCTCGTTCGGCTGGCTGGTATAGAGCACCAGGCTCTCGGCATAGGCCGCGGTCGAAAGCAGGCCTGCGACAACAGCGCCGGCAAGGACGGAGACAAACGATTTCATGGATACACCCTCGTGTTGAAACTGGCGCCGAGGGATAGGGCCACCCTTTTACAGGGGTATGACAGAACCGGGGGACGCGCGATCTGTGGGTCCCGATGCAGGTCGCGCAAATGTGCGCAGCGGTTTTGCGGCGACGACGTGCATAAAAACAAGAGCTTCACGCGATGAGCTTTAGCGCGCGCCCGTCGACATCTGGCTGCGGTGGAGCACATAGGCATTGGCCAGTGTGTAGAGGAACTCGCGGTCACTGTAGTGCGCATAGTGGTCCAGCCTGTAGACGCGCGCGAAATTTCGGGCAGCGACCTCGAACTCCGGTCCGAGCGCATTGTCGACATCACCAAAATAGAAGCCGATGGCCTTCAGGTATTTCTGAATGAGGCGAAGGTCGCCCTCCGCCGACTGGATGGTCAGCTTGTTGAATTCGTTGGTGGTGAAGATCGACAGGTCGTCATTGGTGTTGCGGTGCTCGAAGGTCATGACATAGCCGAGGTTCTCCGCAGCGATGAAGGCGTGCATCGTCTTCAGGATGACGTTGTACTCGACCGGCCGGCCGCTCAAGGGCGCCATGCCACGGTTGAAGAGCAGCATCATCGAGGCGATCCTCGACGTCATGGAAAAGGGACTGCTCGGCGAATAGCCGAGCACCTCGAAGACGCAGCCGGCGGCCTGATAGTCCTCGGCCGGATCGAGCACCCGGCGCAGATACTCGTTGTCCACACCGATAATCCGGTTGTCCTTGCCATAGTGAAGCCGGCCCTTGATGGGAGCGCCCTCTTGGGTCGCGGCCTGGCCCGCCTCGACGGCCAGCTCGCGAATGGCCATGCCGAGTCGGCCCATCAGCATTGTCGCGATTACCGCCTCGACAGCGGCCTTTTCCATGCCGTTTCGGGGAATGACCGCACTGCCGTGGCCGACATAGGCATCGAGCGCGCCGAAGCTTGCTGCGAATTCTCCCTGGAGCTGGCCATACCAGTTAGGCAAAAGCGCCTTCAGCGCAAAGCTTCGCCTCTCCAGCTTCCGCCACAGCGCCGCAAAGTCGTTAATGGTGATCTCGAAGACGTACGGAATATCGAGTGCGGCATTGAATTCGTCTGCCATTGAGTACCTCCCGAAGCACTCGGCACCACCACCTGCAATAAAGGATCCCCCAGGCTACACTCACATATCGGCCGAATGCGGCATAGTCATCCAAACGGGTTAGTGCGGCGCGGCATGCGCCGGCTCCGCACAAAACAATCCACACTGGAGTTTTCAAAAAAAATTCGCGGCCATGTCACACCGGCCGTCGCTCGCTCGTCATGGTATCGGAACCAACGAAAGGAAACGGAACCATGACTGCCAAGATCGACCTTTTCGCCGCTGCCCCGCAACTGATGAAGAGCTGGACCAGTGTCTCGATGGCCGTTGCCGCGAGCCTTGACGCCACTATTATCGAACTCGTGAAAATCCGCGCCTCGCAGATCAACGGCTGCGCCAACTGCATCAACATGCACACCCAGGAAGCCCGCGAAAAGGGCGAGACGGAACAGCGCATCTACCTGCTTTCCGCCTGGCGCGAAGCGCCCTGCTATTCCGATCGCGAGCGCGCCGCGCTAGGCTGGACAGAATCGCTGACGCGGCTTTCGGAAGGCCACGGCCATGAAGCGGCCTATCAGGCGCTGAAGGACCATTTCACCGAGGAGGAACAGGTGAAGCTCACGCTGATGATCAACGTCATCAACGGCTGGAACCGTCTGGCCGTCGGCTTCGGCCTCTGGGTCGATCCGGCAGCCGCCAAGGCCGCCGCCCAGGCTGCCGCCTGATGGTGGACAGCGCCCATGAGGACGCAGCGGCGGTTTTCGACCCGCTGCGTCCGAAGCTCGTCCGCGTCGCCTACCGCATGCTCGGCTCGGTCGCCGATGCGGAGGACATGGTGCAGGAGGCCTTCATCCGCTGGATGGGGGCCGACCGCACATCCGTGCGCGAGCCGGAGGCGTTTCTGCGCCGCACCGTCACGCGGCTCTGCCTCGACCAGTTGAAATCCGCGCGGCTGAAGCGCGAGACCTATGTCGGCCCCTGGCTTCCCGATCCGGTCGTCGAGGAGGAGCCGGAGGACGACGTCACCCTGCCCCTGATGCTGGCACTCGAACGGCTCTCGCCGCTGGAGCGCGCCGCCTTCCTGCTGCACGACGTCTTCGGCCAGAGCTTCGATGAGGTAGCGGCAACGATCGACCGCGACGCCGCCGCCTGCCGCCAGCTTGCGGCCCGGGCCCGCACCCATGTGCGCGAGGAACGCCCCCGCTTCCAGATCGAGCAGCAGCGCGGCCTGGAACTCGCCAACGCCTTCTTTGCCGCCTCCCGCCACGGCGATATGAAAACGCTCGGCTCCATGCTCGCAGCCGATGTCAGCGTACATTCCGACGGCGGCGGCAAGCGCCCGGCCGCCCTGCAGCCGATCCTCGGCTTCGACGCTGTGATGAAGGTGCACGCGCAACTGGCCGCCCTCTTTGCCAAGCACGGCTCGACGCTCGTGCGCGCCGGCTTCATCAACGGCCTGCCCGGCTTTGTCACCCGGGAGGCCGATGGCGAACTGCAGACGACTGCGCTAGAGATCGAGAACGGCAAGGTCGTGGCGATCTACGTCGTGCGCAACCCGGACAAGCTGGTGCATTTGCACTAGAACCCGGGTTGCCACGTTCCCAATGACCTACGCGGCCAGTTGGCCGGCCGGAATCCGCGCGATCACCTTGATCTCGAAATCGAAACCGGCGAGCCAGTTGACGCCGATGGCGGTCCAGTTGGGATAGGGCTTTTCGCTGAAGATCCGGTTCTTGACGGCCATGATCGTCTCGAACTGGTGTTCGGGGTCGGTGTGGAAGGTCGTCACATCGACGATGTCGTCGAAGCTGCAGCCGGCTGCCGCGAGCGTCGCTTCGAGATTGTCGAAGGCGCGTTCGACCTGGCGTTCGAAATCCGGCTCCGGGGTGCCATCCTCACGGCTCCCCACCTGCCCCGAGACGAACAGCAGGTCCTGTGACCGGATGGCCGCGGAGTAGCCGTGCGCCTCGTAGAGCGCATGACGATTTGCCGGAAAGATTGCGTTGCGTTTGGTCATCGGTCTGATCCTTCTCGTAAATTGAGGGCGCGCAAACGGGCGCGCCCTGCCGTTTCAGGCAGAACTTCACAAAACCCGCTTCATTTGATATACGGAACGTATCTGAAATAGCGAAATACGACGCGTATGTCAAATCCATATACGCGTCGTATCTGAATTTGAGGTCAAGAATGGCCAGAAGCCGCCAGGAAACGATGGAGGAAAACCGCGCGAAGCTGATTTCGGCCGGCCGAAAGGCCTTTGCCGAAAAGGGCTATGCGGCGGCCTCGATGGATGAGTTGACCGCCGATGTCGGGCTGACGCGCGGCGCGCTCTATCACAATTTCGGCGACAAGCGCGGGCTCCTGGCCGCGGTCGTAACGCAGATCGACGGCGAGATGGCCGCCCGCGCCAAGGCGATCGGCGCAGATGCGGCAGCCGGTGACCACTGGCAGGCGATGCTTGCCGAAGGGGCCGCCTATATCGAGATGGCGCTCGATCCCGAAGTCCAGCGCATCGTTCTGCTCGATGGCCCGGCCGTGCTCGGCGACCCCTCGAAATGGCCGAGCCAGAACAGTTGCCTGCTGGCGACCAAGCGCTCGGTAGAGCAACTGCTGGACAAGGGCGTGCTGAAGCCGGTCGATCCGGAAGCGGCCGCGCGGCTCTTGAGCGGTGCCGCCCTCAACGCTGCCCTCTGGGTCGCCGCCAGCGACGAGCCGAAAGCGGTCTTGCCGAAGGCGATCGACGCCTTCCGCGCCATGGCCACCGGCCTGCTGGCGGAGCGCTGATCCGCCCCGATGGGCGGTCGTAGCGGCGGCAAGGACTAACGGGCGTTCGCGCGCAAAAGCTCCCAGAGGTCGATGCCTCCCGAGCGCCCCTTCACGTGCACCATCCCCATCGCGCGGAAGTCGAAGAGGTCGGCAACCGCAGACTGCACCGCCCCGCTCACCAGGATCGACGTGTTGAACTCCTTGTTCAGCCCCTCGAGCCGCGAGGCGACGTTGATCGTGTCGCCCATGGCCGTGTATTGCTGCCGCGCGATCGCGCCGAAGCTGCCGACGACCGCCGGCCCCGTATGCACGCCAAAGCGCGTGAACAGCTCCGGCCGGCCGCCTTTGCGGTTGGTCTCGTTCAGGCGATCGACCGCCGCCTTCATCGCCAGCGCGCAATGACAGCCATTCTCGATGTGCTGCGGATCGGCAACCGGCGCGTTCCAGATGACGAAGATGCTGTCGCCGAGATACTGGATCACGGTCCCGTGGTACTGCTCGGCCACCGTGTTCAGCATCTCGAAATAGGCCGAGAGAATATCGACGACTTCCTCCGGCGAATGCTGTTCGGAGATGGTGGTGAAGTCGCGCACGTCGGTGAAAAGCGCCGTCACCTCCTGCCGCCTGCCCCGGACCGCCGCCCCGCCCTCAGGGTCGATGATCCGGCGCACCACCTCGCGCGGAACATAGAGCGCAAACTGGACGATAGCGCGCCGGCTGGCGGAAAGCGCGCCGCCAAGCGTATTGATCTCGGTGATCCAGGAATGCGGGGCGTCCGTGCCGGCAAAGTTCAGGTCACCGATCCGCCGCGCCTCGTCGGCGAGGTGATAGAGCTTGCGGCTGATCACGCGGGACAGCATGAGCGAGCCGACCACGCCGGCCACCAGCACGGCTGCGGCAATCATGAGGTTGCGCACCAGGAGCCGGTTTGCCTGCACCACCAGATCCTGCAGCGGCACGACGATCGCGACCGAGCTGCCCTTGAAGAGGCCGGATACGCTGACGGGTGCCATCTGGACCAGATAGCGCTCGCCGGCAAAATCGGCTTCGGCAAGACCACCGCCCGCATAGGCGGGATCCTTGCGCAGCCCGGCGACGACGTCGAGGCTGGGATCCAGGCTGCGCATGCCGGCGCCGCCACCACCCGACCAGGCGCCGAGGATTGTGCTCATGACCGCGGGATCGGAATGGGCGACGAGGTTGTTGTCGCTGCCGATGACATAGGACCGGGCCCGCGGTGAGATCTCGCGCGCATCGAGAAGGCGGCTGATGGTCTGAAGGTGGATGTTGGTGCCGACCACGATCCCCTCCTTGCCCTTCAGCGGAACGGCCAGCGCCAGCGTCGGAACCTTCAGCGTTCCGGTGACATAGGGCCCGACGGAAACCGGACCGCCGGCTCGCAACGCCGTCTGATACCAGGGGCTCTGCCGCGGGTCGAAATTGGTGCGCTCGAACGGACGCTCCCCGATCGTCTGCGCCGCAGCATCGAGGAACCGAAGGGTAGAGACGGTGCCCGCGTCCTTGGCATGCGCAAGCAACCGAACGGCAAAGGCGGTGCCTGCCGGTGCCGCCAGACTTTGGCGAACATAGTCCCGCCCCGTGTTGATCACCTGCAGGTAGGATCCATCAGGATAGCCGGCATAGACGCTCGTCGCGTTGGAAACGCTTCTGAGCACCTCCAGGAAGAACTGCTCCTTCGGCTGCAGGTCGCCCGGCGGCGCGACGGCCAGCTGCGGCACGGTGGACGCAAGCGCGACCGCCTCGTGGCCGCCCTCGAGCGCATTCCTGTAGCCCTCGATCAGCCTCAGGCTCATCTCGCGCATGTGCTTTTCGCCGGCAAGGATCGCCGCCTGCCGCCCCTGGCTGAACGCCATCCAGATGATCGGCGTCGCCGTTAAGATGAGCAGCGCCACGACGAGCACGCTGAGATGCACCCTGAGAGGCCTGGACCAGTTCACGCAATTCCCCCGAAACGCGACTGTATGGAGGCGACCCTAGCACCTGCCCTGGCGAGGAGGAATGCATATTCTTTCAAAGAAATAGGCCATTTCAATCTCTGATGAGAGAATGAAATGGCCCGGTACAGGTGACGGCTTTTCGAGCGTCAGTTCAGCGGAATGGCGTTGCCGTCCTTGCTGTCCTGATAGACGGAGGAGAGATCGTCGTATTTCGCCCGGATCGCCTCGGCGCGGGCCTTGAGTTCCTGGCGTTGCGGCTCGGGCAGAGCGTCGATCAGCGCGTGGATCGACTGGCCCTTCCAGAAGGCATTGGTGCGGTTGTAGCCGCCCGGCTCCAGCGTGAAGACCTCCTTCAGGATCTTCAGGTCATGCGGAATGGAGAAACTGTCGCGGGAATCCTCGTGGCTGAAGAAGTAGAAGAAATTGTCGAAACCCGCCCAGGTGATCGCCGAAAGGCACATCGAGCACGGCTCATGCGTCGAGAGGAAGATGAGGTCGCGGCTGTCCGGCCGCTTCTCGCCCTCGATCTCGTAGAACCGCTTCAGCGTGTGCACTTCGCCGTGCCAGAGCGGGTTTTCCGTCTCGTTGTTGGTTTCGACAAGCACGGTCGAAAGATCGGATTTGCGCATCAGCGCCGCGCCGAAGATCTTGTTGCCGGCGGCAACGCCCGCTTCCGTGGCCGGAATGATGCCCTTCTCCATCGTGTGAAGGAGCGCATCGAGCAGCGCGTAATTGTCGGTCTCACGTGTCATTCCCAATGTCCTTTTGTTGGGTTTTTCAATCAACGCCAGGAAAAACAGGAAGCGGTTTCCTGCCCGGAATGGCGGGTTTCACAAGCAACTCCAGAAAAAGTGCGAGCGGTTTTTCGTCTGGGATTGCGTGTCTCAAAGCAACTCCAGAAAAAGTGCGAAGCGGTTTTTCGTCCGGGATTGCGTAATTCAAAGCAACCCCAGGGAAAGCAGTCTGGGATTGCATCATTTCAGGGAGCTTGCCGGTTCAGTGCGCCTCCGCCGCAATCAGCGGCACCTCGGTGCCCTTGGCATCGTAGAGCTTGCCGTTGAGGAAGTAGTCGCCGTCGTGCAGCCTTGCGATGTCCTGGTAGCGGATCGTGCGTTCGGTTGCAGCCACGAAGACCGACTGCTGGTCGGAATTGCCTGCGGTGAAGTGATTGAACAGGAGGTTGAGCAGGATCGCCATGACGGCCGCCGACGAGATGCCCGAATGGAAGATCGTGGCGACCCAGGCCGGGAAATGCTCGTAGAAGCCGGGTGCCGCAATCGGGATCATGCCGAAGCCGATCGAGGTCGCGACGATCACCAGGTTCATGTTGTTATTGTACTCGACCTTGGACAGCGTGCGGATGCCGCTTGCCGCAACCGTGCCGAAAAGCACGATGCCGGCGCCACCAAGCACCGAGGTCGGCACCGAGGCGACGACGCGACCCATGATCGGCAAGAGGCCGAGCGTTACCAGGAACAGGCCGCCCGTTGCCACCACATAACGGCTCTTCACGCCCGTCACCGCCACGAGGCCGACATTCTGGGCAAAGGCGCTCTGGGTGAAGGAGCCGACGACCGGCGCGAGAATGCTCGACAGCATGTCGGCACGAAGGCCGTCACCAAGCCGGCGCGAATCCACCTTGGTTTCGACGATCTCACCGACGGCGAGAATGTCGGCCGAGGTCTCGACCAGCGTCACCATGATGACGATCAGCATCGAGATAACAGCCGCAAGCTCGAAGGTCGGATAGCCGAAATGGAAGATCCTCGGCAATGCGAAGACCGGGCCGTTTGCAACTTGCGAGAAATCGGTCATGCCGGCGACATAGGCAATGCCGGTACCGATAACGATCGACAGCAGGATCGAAAGCCTGGAGATCGAAGCGTTGCCGAGTTTGCTCAAGAGCAGCACGATGATGAGCGTGACCGCCGCAAGCTGGATATTGGCGGTGCTGCCGAAGTCCGGCGCCGCCTTGTTGCCGCCCATCGCCCAGAATGCCGCAACCGGCATCAGCGTCAGGCCGATGGTGGTAATGACGATGCCGGTGACGAGCGGCGGGAAGAAGCGGGTGATGCGCGAAAACACCGGCGTGATCAGAAGGCCGATCAATGAAGCCGCGATGACCGCACCAAGGATCGCCGGAATGCCGCCATTGCCGGAAATGGCGATCATCGTGGCGACACCCGAGAACGAGACGCCCTGCACCAGCGGCAGGCGGCTGCCGAAGAATGGCACGCCGATCGTCTGCAAGATGGTGGCGAGGCCACCGGCGAAAAGCGAGGCGGTGACGAGCAGGCCGACATCGCCGGAATTCAAGCCCGCCGCCTGGCCAAGGATCAGCGGAACGGCGACGATGCCGCCATACATGGTCAAGACGTGCTGCAGGCCATAGGCGAGGTTCGCGCCGATGCTCAGCCGTTCGTCTTCCGGATTTTGCGCCGGATTCTGGGTATGCGTAGTGTCCTCTGAAATGCTTGCCAAGGGTATCTCCTCCATACCTTCGCGATATGTCCCGTCTCCAGCGGGACAACCAAAAGGGTACTGAAGGTAGGCAAATCTCGCTTTCCTAAAAAAGGCGAAACACCTTTCGGGTTTTGGGCGGGAATGGTTGGGGCGGGAAATATCTGCCGCAATCGGCCTTTTTTAAGCGGTTTCCGACGCTTTCAACCGCAAGATCCGATCGCCAGGGGCAATCGGCTCCACCGATAGGCCATTCAAAGGAGAGCAGAGATCATCGCATTGCGCAATGGTCGCGGCGCTCTCGTACCGCTTTCCCCGCCGATCGAAGGGGCACAATGAAGCCGAGGCGGCCGCCGGCACCGCCCGTGTCACCGTTGCCTTCACTGCGAAAGTTCCAGCCCAGCACCAGTTGGACGCGACTGCCCCTAGAGGCTGCAGCCCGGATGCTTGTAGAGATCGGCCTGCGACAGATCCGGCGGGCATGGCGAGCTCTTGCCGCTCCCTTGGCCGCAAGCCGAGGGCTTGATCTGCGAGATCGCCGAGTAGTGTCCCTGGGAGACATGCACCCGGACGCAGGTCTTGGTGCCGGCATTCCACCAGGTATTGTTGCCGCCGACGTCGACATAGCCCCTGGACTGCATCTCGCTCTCGGCGCCAGGCGCGCGTGCGCCGACGAGATCGGCGATATCGGCCGGCGATTTGGCAAGGGTTGCTGTCGGAAGGGACATCAATGCTGCTGCTGCGATTGCGACTGTGAAACGCATCGGACGAATTCCTTCTGAGCAAGAAGAGGCTGTTCGCATGCTAGCGCGACTGTATTAGCAGAGGAGAAAATGGATGGCGAGAACAATCACGCAACCTGCGAATGCGCGGCGACAACCACCGGCCGTCGCCGCCGCTCGACGGCAGGCAAAGGCCGCCGCTCAGCCTGATATCGGAGGCAACGCGGGCGCATCAAGCCCGCGGAACGGATCGCGCCAGGCGTCGATCGCCTCGAGCTGCCCGGCCCAGCGCGCAAGTGCCGGATAGTCCGCGAGCCGCAGCCTTGCCACATCATTGTATGGCAGGAATGTCGCCATGCGAAAATCGGCGTAGGAGACCGCCTCGCCGACCAGCCAGGCGTGAGCGGAGAGTTCGGCATCGAGCAGCCGGGCCGCCTTGTGGAACGCCTTCATCCCCTCCTCCACCATGGCCTCGTCACAAGTGCCGATGCCGTAGCGCAGCTTGGTGCCGCGCTCCCAATGCACCATGTCACAGGCCTTCACGAAGTTCTCCTTGCCCCAGCTGATCCAGCGGACCATCTCCGGCTCGTCGTCATCCCTTCGCCAGAGGTTGGAGCCGACCTGGCGAGAGAGAAAGCAGGCGATCGCATCCGCCTCCCACAGCGCCCGGCCGGGACGCTCCAGGATCGGCAAAAGCAGGTTGGGATTGAGCGGCCGATAGCGGTCCGCCTGCCCCGGCGCCAGCGGCTCGGCATATTCGAACGCGACCTCTGCCTTCAGAAATCGGGCCGTGGCGACCGCCAGGCGCGGATTGGGGTTGCGGCTGAAATAGAGCTTCATGCGGTGGCTCTCCGTTGGTGCACGTCGTGAAGACGAACCGAGGCGACGCTTGCCGACAGGCGCGAGAGAAAATCGACCGTTCCCTTCGACCGGTAGCACCACCCGCCCGCGCATCATGTCGTCCGGCTGAACGCGAGCAAAACGATATTGGATAAAATTGCCCAAACCAAATGCGCAAACGCTTGACCGTTTTCCGGTAACTCGTTGCGCAACCGGTGGGATCAAGACGGGAACAATCCACATCCTGGTTGCCGGAGATCGCCTGGATGAGCAGCCGCCGCCTGCGGCTGCGCGCGGAAGGTTGGATAGTCATGTGGCCATTCGAGAACGACGAATATCCCGAAGGGTATTTGCTGTCTACGGAGCAGAGCGGGCCGAATGAACCACGGAGCGATTATGGTCGGCGGCATGGCGTTGCCGTTCTCCACTATCGCTTCGGAATAGCTTTTGCCGCCGACCGCGTCCGCCTACCTGACGGAACACGCGGCCGGGCTCGCTCCGCGGATATCGGCCGACAACATTGGCGGCGGCCGCTCAATGACCGTGAGCGCGCTTGGTCCAGCGCGGCCGTGGCAATTCCGATCGACTGGCGTTGGGGGAAGCTGATCATCACGCCAGGCGATGTGATTTTTGAGGACGATCAATCGCTGCCGGAGGTCTACTTCACCGGCGACAACGAGCGCCTCGACCGCGATCTCTATCAAAGCCGGGAGATAAAAGACCTAGTGGTAACGATGGAAGGATGCAATGCGCTCTACCGTCTGCTCGTGTACGGATTTTGGCAGCGGGATCCCGACGATGAACCCTGTACATATATGCAGGATGATGCCGCAAGAACGCTTGCAACGATACGTGGTCTCGGCGAGAGACACTACGATCTGACAAATGCCGGCTGGCTAGATTACGACGGCGGCGAAGACCATCTGATGCGCCGTCATCTCAAGCGGCTCGGCTGGCACGACGTTCGGGAGCAGCCTATTGACACCCTTTTTTCGGAAAGTCGGCCCAATGAGTCTTCCGAAACCTTGGAACTCATGCGGCGAATGGCGCTTTTCCTTGTCGCTTCTGTGGCGGCCCTTCATATCCTGCTTGCCATAGCTGCACTTGCGGGCGGATAACGCCCCCACAATGTCCCCGTCCCTATCCGAAAACTAGCCGGCGCCGGGCGTGTGACGTCCGCGCCAGAGCAAGACCGACAGCACCGCATGAACTGCGATCGCAGGCCACAGAAGGACGCCGGTGGAGCCATCCGTCAGTCCGAACCAGGCCAGATAGAGCGTGACGGCCGCACTGTAGATCAGCATGCCGATGAGGCTTGAGTTCTTCCAGCAGGCAACGCCGAGTGCGATCAGGGCAATTCCCGCCACCCGGGCCGTCGGGATCGCCGGCCCGGTGAGTAGCTCGCCAAGCAGCACCTGCCCCACGAGCGAAGGCGCCACCACCAGTGCGAGCCCTGTTGCCATCTCCCCGAAGGCGGCGAGATCAAGCACGCGTATCATCGGAACGCACCTCTGCCAGTCGTTTGTGTCCGGGCCTTGCGATGCAAGGTCGCCAGAGCGTCCCATGTGCGTTCACGTGAACGCACGGCGCTCTAGGGCGTTGCGTTTGGCTTCAATTCGAAAGTCAGTTTGTCGATCTTGCCCGTAAAGCGGAAGGGCGTGTCGTAGCGGTGTTCCAGAAGGGCGACGCCGGTGCGCGTGTCGAGACCGACGTCGAAGGTCTCATCCTCGGGGAAAGTGACCGGGATGCCATGATCGATGCTGTTCCTGGCGACCTCCTTGCCGTCCACCGACAGAACGCCGGTGCCCCCGGCGCCAAGTCCCTTTCCATCCGACTTGAAGTCGAAGACGATCCTGTGTTTGCCGGGTTCGAGTTCCGGTCCTTCCCACAGGGTGCGCTTGAGGTCGAGGAGATTGTAGAGGAACACGACCTTCCCACTGCCGACACCGAAGTCGCCCTGGCTGAGGAAGAGGCCGTAACCGCCAAAGCGGCCACCCTCGGTGACGATCATGCCTTGCGCACCGTCGTCGGGTATCTCGACATCGGCCGTAATCGTATAGGACTTGTTCAAGGTGCTCGGCGCAGCGCTGGCCGGCACACCACTCAGTTCGCCGCGGTAGGTGAATTCCGTACGGCCGGCCGTCAGGTTCGGCCGCGGGGCGTTCCAGCGTGCGAGCGTCGAATTGTCGAGCGGCAGCACGTTGTACTTCTTCGCCTCGGCATAGAAGAGGTCCTGCAATTCCTTGAGTTTGTCAGGCATTTTGGCGGCAAGATCGGTGAATTGCGTCGGGTCTTCATCGACGTTGTAGAGTTCCCAGTTGTAGCCGGTGATCACGTCGGGCGGCGTCTTGGTGCTGAGTTCCCACGGCAGCGTCGCGGGCGTCGTCGCGGCGACCCATCCGTCGTGGTAGATCGCGCGGTTTCCCAGCATCTCGAAGTACTGGGTCTTGTGTTCGGTCGGCGCAGCGGCATTCGCCTTGTCCCATGTATAGGCCATGCTGACGCCTTCGACCGGCTCCTGTTTGATGCCGTTGATCGTCTCCGGTTGCGGGATGCCTGTCGCCTCCAGGATCGTCGGCACGATGTCGATGAAGTGGTGAAACTGCGCGCGGACACCGCCAGCGTCGTTGATATGGCCGGGCCACGACATGACCATGCCCTGCGCCGTCCCGCCAAAGTGCGATGGCACCTGCTTGACCCACTTGAACGGTGTCCCCATCGCCCAGGCCCAGCCGGCTGCGAAATGCGGGAATGTCCGCTCCGAACCCCAGAACGGATACCAGAGAAACTGGTCCTTCACCGGAACGTCGACGCCGTTGAATGTGGTGAACTCATTCGGCGTGCCGTTGAGCATGCCCTCGGCGCTCGCGCCGTTGTCGCCGCCGATGTAGATGATCTGCAGATCGTTGAATCTCCACCGATTTAGGCTAGTCTAATATACGCAAACCAGACCCGAGACGCGAGAAGTTTACGACCGGTGTTCTCCATCCGATCCGTCGCAGACGGTCTGCCCGATGGCTTCCCCGGAACACTTAACCAGTTATCCGGCTCCGAACATCGCATCTGTGAATTCGTTTCCCATATCCTGCGAAGCGTACCCCGCTACCGGGACTCCGCTCGCTGACCTATTTTTCCAAACAACGGCGATGCACCGCATCACCTGCCCCATCGATCAGCAAAGGACAGGACACATGACACTCAAGGATATTCTGCCCGGCAAGCTCGGTTTCGGCGCAGCCCCGCTCGGCAACATGTTCCGCGAAATCCCCGAAAAGGAAGCGCTTGCCACCGTCGAGGCCGCCTGGAACGACGGCATCCGCTATTTCGACAACGCCCCGTTCTACGGCGCCGGCCTTGCCGAGATCCGCATGGGCGAAGCGCTCGGCGGTCGCCCGCGTGACGAATACGTCATCAGCACCAAGGTCGGCCGGGTCATCCTCGACGAGATCGAGGACGTCAGCGCCCGCGACCTTGGGGAAAAGGGCGACGTCTTCCGCTATGGCCGCCCCAACAAGATCGTCAACGACTACTCCCATGACGCCACCCTGCGGTCGATCGAGGACAGCCTCAAGCGCCTGAAGACCGACCGGATCGAGATCGCCTTCGTTCACGACGTTGCCCAGGATTTCTACGGCGACGAATGGCTCGACGTTTTCGAGACGGCGCGCAAGGGCGCCTTCAGGGCGCTCGACCGGCTGCGCGACGAAGGCGTGATCAAGGCCTGGGGGCTCGGCGTCAACCGGGTGGAGCCGATCGAATTGCTGCTCGCGCTCGAGGGTCCGCGTCCCGATGGCTTCCTGCTTGCCGGCCGCTATACCCTGCTTGACCATGATCGCGCACTCCAGCGCGTCATGCCCGAGGTCACCAAGCGCGGCCTCGGCATCGTCGTCGGCGGCCCCTATAGCTCCGGCGCGCTCGTCGGTGGCCCGAACTTCGAGTATGCCCCGGCCACGCCGGCAATTCTCGACAAGGTCGCGCGTATCAAGTCGATCGCCGACCGTCACGGCATCTCGATGAAGGCGGCCGGCCTGCAGTTCTCGCTCGCCAACCCCGCAGTTGCCGCCGTCATCCCCGGCGCCAGCCAGCCGAGCCGCATCGCCGAAGACCGCGCCGCCCTGAACGAAGCCGTGCCGGCCGACTTCTGGCGGGACTTGAGGGCAGCCGGTCTCGTCAACCCGGAGGCGCCGCTACCGATTGCCGGTTAAGCAATTCCAGGAAAAGTGTGAAACGGTTTTCCGCCAGGAATTGCGACATTTGGCCAAGAAATTCCAGGAAAAGCGCGCAGCAATTTTCCGTCCGGAATTGCGAGAAACCGTCCTATCCTCGCCCGTCTTCCAGCGGGCGGGGCAGCCGGTGACACCCCGCCGCGCAGCCGATCAGAACGGATTGACGTAGTTGGTGATCGCGATCTGGCGCAAAAGCACCCGGCGGATCACATGCGCCGCCCTCACCCGGTCGGTGAAGATGGCCGCGTCCCCCGTGGCGCCGGCTGGCAGCCGTGCGGCGAAAGCCTGGTCGTCGAGTTTCACCCGCACGATGAAGGGCGCGGCGGAGACTGCCTCCGGGGTCACCGCCGTGCCGGACACGCGGGCTTGCCCGGAGGCGATCGCCTGCAGCACGCCCTCGACCTCACCGGTATAGGTCTCACCGGGCGCAAACTTGAAGGTCGCCTCCACCATCTGGCCGGGCTCTATGTAGCGCGCATCGATCTGGTTGATCTCGACCCCGATGATCGTCTCGGAGGTGTCGATAAAGGCCATGGCCGGCGACAGCGGCAGCGTCGTCACGCGCGCGCCCTTGCGCAGCGCAAGGTTGGTCACGTAGCCATCGGCAGGCGCCCGCACCGTCGTCTTGCCGAGTTCCCACTCGGCATTGCTGATCTGGGCTCTCAGATTGTCGACGTCCGCCTGGCGTTGCTGCACGTCGAATTCGGTTGCGGCATCGCGCGACTGCAGCTTCGTCATCTGCGCAAGCCGCAGCTCCTGCAGCGAAAGCTGCGCCTGCAACGCGTCTACCTTCGCCTGGTAGGGCACGGGGTCGATGCGGAAGAGCACGTCGCCGGCTTTCAGGGGGCTGTTGGAGGCGACCGGCACCTCCGTGACCTCGCCGGCGACATCGGGCACGATCGCCACCGAATTGCGCACCACCAGCGCCTTGCCCTGCGGCGCGCCCCAGTTCATCGGGATGAACAGACCGACGAGAAGCAGCAGGAACACGATCGCCGGCGAAATCTTCCAGAACAGGTTGAAAGGCACGATCCTGAATTTCACCAGGCAGAAGAGAATCGCCAGATAGACATTGAAGAGAAAGACGATCATGGCTGGCCCGCCTCGCTCGGATGAACCTCGCCCGCAGCGGTCGCCGCCGGATGCGCGCCGCTCGGGCGCGGCACGTCGACATAGGCCCAGACGAGCGCGATCGGCCACAGCGCGAAGCCGAGGAACAGCGTCACCCAGCCCGCGACATTGACCGCCTCGCTCCAGGGATGATTGCGCCTTTTTGCGATCGACCCCGGCAGCATGGCGAGAAAGATCAGCACGGCGACCGTGCTCACCACGAGCACGATCAGCACGATCCAGGCGAAGAGATCGATAAAACTCATGAAGTTGCGCTCCCCTTCACGACGGGGACGCTAGACCCAAAGCCGGGCGCTGCGGAAGTACGTAACGGTTACCGCGCCATACGGCTGCCCCTTTAGAGGGCGCAGGCATGAACCTTGGCCCGCGAACGGCAGCCCGCCTCAGCCGAGTTCGCCGTGATCCAGCGGATAGACCGGCCGCCGCACCCGCTGGAACTTGCGCGCGCCGATATTGGCACTACTGAGGCCCGTGCCGTCGATCTCGACGATCTCGGACGCGATCGGACCGAAGGCGGCGCGGAAATGCTGCTGCGACTTGACGACGACGATCTGATAGTCGGACGGCTCGATGCCGACGGCGCGGAAGAGGTTGCGATCGAGCATCTGCTGACGTTCGCTGCAGATGAGGATGTCGATGCCTTCGACATGAAAGCGCACGCTCGGCCCCATCGTCGCCGGCAGCCCTTGAAACATCGGCCCCTCGAAGACGATCCTGCCGTCCGAAATCGCCTCCACCCTGCCCTTGATCGTGATCGGCCCGCCGCCGACTTCAGGGTCGATCTTGCAGCCGAGCGTAACCTCGCGTGTCGCACCGATGCCGGCAGCGATCAACTCGGCCACGACTTCCGGATCGCAGAGCGCGCCGAAAGCCGCGTTTCGGACGCCGGTATCGAGCAGCCTGGCGAGCACGCAGGTGGAATCGCTGTAGGCACCGCAGCCGGGATTGTCGGAGAAGTCGGCAATGACCAACGGCCCGGCCCCATCTTTCGCAAGATGCGCCGCGACGATGCCGGGCAGCGCGTCGAGCGGCAGCTGCACATCCTGGTGCTCGCGCCGGTCCCAGATCTCGCGGCAGAGACGCTCGGCCTCGGCTTCCGCGTCTTCGGCCGCCACCCGGTTGCGGTCGTAGCAGATGACCGCCGATGGGCCGGTGTTGAAGATATCGGCATCGTAGAAGCCGGCATTGATCGAGGTCGCCAGCATGCCGTCGCGCGCCGCGATCCCGTCGGCAATTTCGAGCAGCTCGGTCATGGCGCAGGCATGGGTCGTGCGCCCGTCGTTGCAGCCGTTCAGCATCGGCGGCTGGCGGATGGCGAGCGCCGGCCGGATTTCGCCGCGCATGGCGCGCTCGAGCAGCGCGCCCGCCTTGTGGGCGCATTCGGCCATGTCCACATGCGGATAGGTGCGGAACGAGACGGCAATATCGAGCAGGCCGGCCATTTCGGGCGCCGAATTGGCGTGCAGGTCGAAGGTCGCGGCGATGGGAAGTTCCGAACCGACGATGCCACGCACCACCTCCAGAAGCTGGATCTGTGCATCGTCAGCCGTTTCCGTGCACATAGCCCCATGGAAGACGATAAACACGCCGTCGAGCCTTTCGCCGTCGAGCGCGCTTTGGAGATCCGCGACGAAGCGCTGCCGCATCGCCTCCTCGATCCTGCCGCCGGGTTCGGCCCGCGCCGCCACGGTATAGACCGGCTGCCAGCCGTACGTGTCGCAACAATCGATGAAGCCGCCGATCTCCGAATTGGTGCCGCGGCAATGGGTTTCTATCTCGGCGCCAACGAAATAGTGGCAGGCCTCGAAGTCCCTGAACCCGGTCTTGAGCTTCGAAAACGTGTTGGTTTCCTGGTTGAATTCGAGAACGGCGACCCGGAAGCTCATCCTATGCACTTTCATTTTGCTGACTGGAAAAATCGAGAAGACGGGCGCCGGGGAAAACGCGAAACCCCGACGCCGCGCCTGTTCTCCTGCCGCGCGATGCGTTGAACGCAGGGCGCGACAGGCGAATTCTGGATGGTTGGAGTTGAACCTTGGATCCGCGGCGGCCCCTCTCGGCACCTTTAGAAGAGACGCCCTCACGCATCTTTCGAGGAGTTGCCCCTCACCCTAACCTTCTCCCCGCAGGCGGGGAGACAGTGGCCGGCAGGCCGGATGAGGGGTAGAGCCACAAACCTCAGCGGAAATACTCGCTCGTGGTCTTCGGCTTCGCCATGATGTCGAAATCGAAATACTGCTTGCGGATCTTGTCGTAGGTGCCGTTTTCCATGATCGTCTTGAGGCCGGCATTGAGTTTGGAGAGCAGCGCCTCGTCGCCCTTGCGTACCGCCATGGCGTTGCCCTCGGCCGTGTCGAGCACGAAGCTCTCGCCGACAAAGGCGCAGCAGCCGCTTTCTTCCTTGGCCAGCCACTCGGTAAAGGCCATCTGCCCTTCGAGGATCAGGTCCAGCCGGCCGTTTTCCATGTCGAGAAACACTTCGCTCATCGTCGGATAGAGCTTCACTTCGCTATCGGGAAAAAACTCCTGCAGCGCCTCGACCGCGACCGAGCCGGACTGCGTGCCGATCACCTTGCCCTTCAGCGCCTCGGGCGAGATGTCCTTGAGGCCGAGATCCTTGCGGGCGACGAAGCGCATGGCGTTGAAATAGTAAGGGGTTGTGAAGTCGACCTGCGTCTTGCGATCCGGATTGATCGCCATCGAGGCGATCATCACGTCGAACTTCTTGGCCTGCAGGGCCGGGATGATGCCCGCCCACTCATTGGTGCTCCAGACACAGTCTACCTTGATTTCGGCGCAGACCGCCTGGCCGATATCGTAGTCGAAGCCTTTGATTTCGCCGGCTGCGGTCACATAGTTGAATGGCGCGTAATCGCCCTCGGTGCCGATCGCCAGCGTCTCGGCATTGGCGGTGCCGGCCGCAAACAGCGCGGCGATGACCGATGCGGTCATGAACTTCTTTTTCATCTCGTTCCCTCTGTCCTTCCTGTCGGCCACCCACGAAGTTCCGGTCGCAAGCGTGACCATTGGCCTGACCAAAGGAGCAACTTGCTTGAAACTATCTGGATTTTCGGCCGATTTCAGTTTTCGTTTTGCTTTATTATGCTTCGACAATGCGGGAGGTCTCCAGCCTTCGCAATGTGAAAGAAATCATTCCAGCTATCGAAAAAATTCATGTAGGCTGCAACCGATCCAGACCCGGAGCAACGGATGCGTGACCTGCCGAGCCTCAAATCCTTGCGCGCCTTCGAGGCGGCCGCGCGCAACGGCAGCCTGACGGCCGCCGCCGACGAGCTCTGCATCGGCCAGGGTGCGATCAGCCACCAGATCCGGAATCTGGAACTCAATCTCGGCCTTCGGGTCTTCGTCAGAAAACAGCACGGTGTCGAACTGACGCCGGAGGGCGGGCTGCTCTACGCCTCCTGCCAGCGCGCCTTCGACGATCTCGAAGGCGTGGTCCAGCACATCCGCCCACGCACGAGCGACAAGATCCTGCGCGTCCGGGTCGGCCCGTTCTTTTCGATGAAAGTGATCGCGCCGCGCATCTCCGAGTTTCTCGCCGCCAATCCCGGCGTGCAGATCCACCTCTCCCACCTCGAAACGATCACCGCCGGCACCGGCCCGGCCGACGTCACCATCGCCTATTGCCTGCAGCCGCCACCCGGACGCTTCACCCGCAAGCTCTTGCGCGAGCGCCTGGTTCCCGTCTGCGGCCGCGACCTCTGGCAGGGCGACAGGCAGGCACTGCTTTCCGGCAACCGGCTGCACTATCGCGGCCTTCAGGAGTGGCAAAGCTGGATCGCCTCCTCCGGCCTCGCCCTTCCGCGCAGCCGCCAGGACCTGATCTTCGACGACCAGCACATCATTCTCGAAGCGGTGAGAGAAGGCCAGGGCGTGGCGTTGATCGACCGCACCATGGTCGAACACGAACTCAAATCCGGTCAGATTCGCCTGGCCCACGACCATTTCTACGAGCCGCCCGAAACCTACCAGTTCGTCTGCCAGGAAGACCTCCTGCGCACCAAGCCGGTAACAAAGGCCTTTCTCAACTGGCTGATCGCCGAGATCGAGGAGCGCGAGCGGCAGAGCGCAGAGGCAGTGCAAACATCTGGCACAAGCTAGCCGTCGGCGGCCGGCGAGCGTCCCTCCTCCCCACCCAACACAAGAACCGGCCGCCGCACGCCCGTCGCGCACGGCGGTCGCACCCTTAGACGGCAGCTCCTTGCACAGCCCCGGCGAGCGGATCGAGCATGGCCGTTACATCATCGGGGAGGATGATGGACGCCGCCGCGACGTTCTCCTCAAGGCGGCTGCGCCTGCGTGTTCCGGGGATTGGCACCACCTTCGCATTCAACTTGCGGCCCTGCATGTGCAGCCAGGCTAGTGCCAGCTGGGCCGAGGTAATGCCGAGGCCACGCGCGGCTTCCTCGACCTTTGCCACCACCTGCATGTTCGCCTGGTGGTGCTGCGATGCAAAACGCGGGAAATTCCTGCGTGCATCTCCCTCCGTCAGGGATTGGGCAAAGGCCTGGCCGGTCAGCATGCCACGTCCGAGCGGAGAGTAAGGCACGAGCGTCACGCCGAGTTCGAATGCAGCGGGAACGACATCTTCCTCGATCTCACGCGTGAAAACAGACCATTCCGACTGCAGCGCTGCAATCGGATGGATGGCATGCGCGGCCCGCAGCTCCGCCGCGGTCACCGCCGAGAGGCCGAGCCAACGGACCTTTCCGGCCGCGACCAAATCGGCCATCGCGCCAATGGATTCTTCGAGTGGTACGGCATCAGTGCGGCGATGCATGTAATACAGGTCGATGACATCGACACCCAGGCGCTTCAGCGAGCGGTCAGCGGCAGCACGAAGGAACTCGGGCCGGTTGTCTATGCTCCAGTCCTCTGGGCTTTGCGGCGTGCGCGCATAGCCGAACTTGGTGGCGATCAGGACCGCTTCACGATGCGTCCTGACGAAGGACGCAAGAAAGGCCTCGTTGGCGCCGATACCGTACATGTCCGCCGTGTCGAACAGGGTGACGCCGAGTTCGAGCGCCCGTTCCAGAGTGGCGCGAGATTCGGCCTCGTCCGTCGTGCCGTAGAACTCGCTCATGCCCATGCAGCCGAGGCCCTGGGCTCCGATCGGCGGGCCATCCGAGCCGAGTTGGACGCGGTGTAGAATCTTTTCCTTGCTTGTCATCATGGGTCTCCAATTCCAGACAAGCAGCTCTTATAAGTATTGACCATACTCTATGGTCAAGGGTTTGCTGCATGCTGATTTCGGAATTTGCGAAGGCCACGGAACTGCCGGTCGATACGATCCGCTTTTACATTTCCAAGGGGCTGCTGAAGCCGGAGCGCAGCGCCAAGGGCGGCTCTAATCCCTATGAGCTGTTCAGCCAGGAAGACGTTACCGCCGCGCGGATGATCCGGCTGCAACAGACGCTGGGTTACTCGCTGCGGGAGATTCAGGCCCTCAATGACGCCTATCGCGCCGGCGAAAATTCGCCCGCACGAACGGTCGAGATCCTGCAAACGCAGATCGCGCGACTAGAAGAGCGGAAGGCCGCGCTGGACGCGGCTCTCTCGTTCCTGCGCGGCAAGGTGGACTGGATCAAGGCAGGCAAGCCGGACACGGCGCCGCAACTGGAGGACTACCGGTGCTGACGGTCCGAAGCTCGTCCAGCCCCTGCTCCCGCGAGATGACAGGAACATAGCCCAGCGCCAGCTTTGCCTTGCCGATATCAAGCGAGATCTCGACGGCCGACGTCGCATAGGCCTGTGATGTCAGCGGAACGCTGATCCTCCCCCTGGAGAGGGCAGCGAGCACATCGCCGCCCCAGGCAACGGCTCTGACGACGGCGCGGGGAACGGATTTTTCCGGCGGGACGATCCCTTGCGTTTCCAGAAGCTGCGAGACGAACGTCCTGAACGGCACGGCATCGCCATCGGTGATGAAATAGACCTCCCCGCCCCGCCCGTTTGCAAGCGCAAGCGCCACGGCCTGGCACAGGTTGGCGATATGCGTGGTCGAGGTCAGGTAGGTGCCTCCCGCGATCCAAGCGAGCTTGCCGGAGCGGGCAGCCTCGACCAGTGCCGGCAACGCCGTGGTATCGTCACGCCCCCAGACGAAGCGCGGCCGAAGGGCAACGACCGGGAAAGCCGGACTGCTGGCCGCAAGGGCTACACGCTCGGCCGCCGCCTTGCTGCGCGAATAGCTGCCGGCCGGGCGGCGCGGAAACGGCGCCGTCTCGTCCACCTGCACCAGCGGGTGCCCATCGGCAAGCACGGATTCGGTGCTGATATGGATCGCCTTGCGGATACCGGCGGCGCGGGCCGCCTCCATGACGATCCGTGTGCCATCCTCGTTCACCCGGCGCTGCTGCGGCGTGCCTGGTCCATGATCGGTATCGGCCGCCGCATGGACAAGCGCGTCGCAGCCCGCCATTCCCGCGGCGATGTCTGGACTGAGCAGGTCGCCCATAAAGGCCGTCGCACCGAGTTGGCGGACGCGGTCGGCCGCCTTCTGGCTGCGCGCCAGAGCGACAACAGAAACGCCCGTCGTGACGAAATGGCGGATGAGGTTGCGGCCGACATAGCCGCTGCCACCGGTGATGAAGATGCGCCGGAACGGGGCGCGTTCGCCCGTGGCCACGGCGGATGTGGCATCGCATGCTTGGTTCATTTCACTGCACCTATGAGGTTTGGACGCTTAGCGCTCGTCCGGAAGATCGGCTGCCTGCGGGGTTGCAGTCACGAGCCAGTTGATTTCGCGCAGCACCTCGTCGCGGTCCGCACGCGCAAAATGGTGAAAGTCGAGATATTCGAGGAACTTGAGACCCTCGAGCGCGAGATAGGCAAGCAACGCCCCGCGCGGCGACTGGGAGTTCTGAAGAATTCTCGCGATCGTCGTATCCTGGCTTGCCTGCATCTTCCGGCGCAAACCGGCATCGAGCGTAAGCGCCGCGCTGAGGTTCAGTGCCACCGCCCGGAATTCCTCGGGCGGCGGTTCGGCCGCAGCAACGATGCGCCCCCTGACCGCTCGATCCTGAATGTCTCCGATCTTCTGCTCGACCTGCGCATGGTGTGCGTTGTCGCGCTCAAACGCCCGGTCGACGACGGCCTCGATCAGCGCCTGCTTGGACTTATAGTCATAAAGCACACTCGCCTTGCTGACGCCGGCTTCCCTGGCGACGGCATCGACAGTCAGGTTGGCAGCGCCATCACGACCGACGACCCGTTCGGCGGCATCCAGCACCTGCTGTTGATCAATTGCGCGTTTCCGGCCCATGGCTCCATCCGATTTATTTCCGACCAGATGGTTATAAATAATTTATCGGCGCCTTTGTCAAGCGCGTCGGATCCCTCAGAAAGCTGGATCGCCTCCTCCGGCCCCACCCCATGCGCGCAGCGCCACGACCTGATCTTCGATGACCAGCACACCATTCTGAAGTAGTGAAAACGCAGCCGAACCCAGGACCGATCAGCGGTTGCTCGCGGACTACCGCGCCGATCCGCCTTTACACGAAGTTGAGAGAGCGTGATGTCGGAGACTGCATCCGCAGAACGGCGATGCCGGGTTACGGCCTTGAAAACAACCTCACGGAAGGCGACCCGCGCACTTGACCTTGCCCGTCGGCGGTCCGGGCAATCGGCGAGACCTATCGATACGACAAATACGCTCCGTGATTGCGCGGCAATGAATTCGCCACCGAAGAGACGTTGATGCGCGACTAAAATTGCTCGGCGCGGTCATGGTGTATCGCGCCAAGCCGCTGCTCTCATAGACGATCACCCCGCCTGCTGCGTCCCATGCGCGTGGATTACCGCATCCGCCTCCTTGCCGTAGAGCTCCTCGAAATGGTCGAAGCTCTTGGAGAAGTAACCGATGCCTTGCGTCGCGGCCCTTAGTGTCCGGGCGAGATCGTCGAGCGCCGATCCCGGCACCAGGGCGCGAAAGATGTCCCAGCCCTTGGCCGTCTCGTCACGGTCGAAGCCGAGCACCTGGCCCTTGTAGGTGGAGACGATCGGCACCAGGCTGCCGGAATAGATCGAGGGGATGTGGATCTCGACGCGGATGACCGGCTGCATCAGAACGGCCGAGGCCTGCGACAGCGCCTGGCGCACGCCCATCTTGGCGGCCGCGCGGAAGGCGAAGTCGTTGCTGTCGACCGCATGGTGCTGACCGTCCGTCAGGGTCACGCCGACATCGATCACCTGAAAGCCGAGCGGCCCCTTCTCCATCGCTTCGCGCGCGCCGGCCTCGATCGCCGGGATGAAGTTGCGCGGCACCGCCCCGCCCTTCACTGTCTCGGCGAAAGAGAAGCCGGCGCCGCGCTCGTTCGGGTGCACGCTGAGCTTGACGTCGGCGAACTGCCCGGCACCGCCCGTCTGCTTGCGGTGGCGGTAGTGCACGTCGGAGGGTTTCAGCACGGTCTCGCGATAGGTCGGGCTCGGCGGCCTGTCGGTGACGCCGACATGGAAGACGTCGGCGAGCGTCTTGCAGAGGTCGCGCAGGTGCATCGGTCCCTGCACGCAGACGAGCTGCGCGCCGCTGCCTTCTTCCTGCATGACCGCGAGTGCGCGGTCGGTCTCGGCGAGCTTGGCAAGCGTGCCCGAGAGCTTGGTCTCGTCGCGCTCGCTGTCGGGCACCAATATGCGCACCAGCATCGGCGTCGGCGGCAGCGTCCAGTCCGGCGCCTCGGCGGTGCTGCTGGCGGCGAGCAGCGCCGGCACTGGCAGATGGTCGGCCTTGACAGCGGCAAAGATCGCGCCCGCCTCCGGCGTGGCATTCGGCAGCGGCTTGCCGGTCGCCGGGTCCTGCAGCGAGCCGAGGCTGCCGCCGCCGAGTGTCGCGCCCTGCTTGATACCGGATGTCAGCGCCCTGACCAGCACGGTCTTGCCGACATTCGCCTTGTGATAGGCGTGGAAGCTGACGGCCGAAAGCGCCGTCTCGGCGATCGGTCCGGCCTCAGCCAGTCTCTTTCGAAGCGCGTCGACCTGAGGCGCCTCGTGGCGCAGCGCCTTCATCAGCCGCAGAATGCCGTTGGCGTGGCTTGCAGCGCCCACCAGCACCGGGATGATGCGGTTTTCCTTCAAGAGCCGCGTGGAGATCGCATAGATCGTGTCGTTGGCCGGCGCCCGGTCCTCGATCAGCTCTTCGAGCAGCCAGTCGTCGAATTCCGAGAAATGCTCGAGTAGCTCGGCCCGCGCCTCCTTTTCCCGATCCATCACCGTGTCGGGGATTTCGATCAGCGCCGAGGTCTGTCCCTCGCGGTAGCGCCAGGCGCGCTCGGAGATCAGGTCGCAGGTGCCGACGATCTTGTCGCCTTCGCGGATCGGCACCTGGCGCAGGAGCAGCATGTGGCCGGAATAGTCCTGAAGCGCGGCGATCACGTCGCGCAGCCGCCCCTGCGGCTCGTCCATGCGGTTGATGAAGAGAATGCAGGGCGTGCCCGACGCCTCGATCGCCTTCAGATAGGGCGCGGCCAGCACCGCCTCCTCCGGCACCGGCGAAACGCAGAGCACGCAGGCGTCGCTGGCGATCAGCGCGTGCTGGGCGTGGCCCAGCGCCTCGGTGCCGCCGGGTGCGTCGAGCGCGCACCAGGCTTCGCCGCCAAATTCGAATTCCGTGAGGTTCAATCCGTAGGGTGAAGCAGCTTTTCTGGAGGCCCCCTCCAGACCGGCCAGCTTGTCTGCCAGCATGGTCTTTCCGGTCTGCGAGGGCCCAAGTACCGTGAAGCAGCGCATCGGCAATCCTCCCCTGTCGCGATGACGACGGGCGCCGAGCGTTGCGACGCCCTTGTTCTATTAATTCTAGGGCAGCTTTTGCGCTTTCAATGGTAGCCGGGCACGATGGCGGCAAGTCTTTACGCGTGCGCGTCCTTTTCCGGCGCTAACCGCTTGGAATCGATCAGCATGGCGTCCCCAAAAAAAGCGGCGCTTATCCGGCGCGGCTGCCGCCGTTCTGCGCCACGGGCCCCGATCTTTTGGCCATGAACCCCGAAAACCGATTGCGAAACAGGACCGGTTTTGCGATAAACGGGCACGTAAAGACCTGACGACCGATCCGCAAGCGTCCCTTCCGCACTGGAGAATACGCGCATGTCCCTTACGCTTTACCAGCATCCACTCGCTTCCTTCTGCCACAAGGTGCTCATCGCGCTTTACGAAAACGAGACCCCGTTCAAAAGCAGCCTGGTCGACCTGCTCGACCCGGAAGAAGCGGCCCGCTTCGCGGCGCTGTGGCCGGTCGGCAAGATGCCGGTCTTGACGGACAGCGCTCGCGACGTGGTGATGCCGGAGACGTCGATCATCATCGAATATCTCGACCGCCATTATCCGGGACGCCAGCGGCTGATCCCCGATGACCCCGATATGGCTCTGAAAGCCCGGCTCTGGGATCGCTTCTTCGACAACTACATCCACGTGCCGATGCAGAAGATCGTCACTGACACGCTGCGGGGCCCGGGCGAAAACGACCACCGCGGCGTTGCCGACGCCCGCGCCGCGCTTGGCTTGGCCTATGGCATGGCCGACGCGCACTTCGCCACGCATGAATTTGCCGCGGGCGATACGTTCAGCCTTGCCGATTGCGCCGCCACCCCGGCTCTCTTTTATGGCGGCATCGTCGAGCCCTTCGATGAGACCCATCCGCATCTTGCGGTCTATTTCGAACGGCTGCTCGAACGCGCGTCCGTCCGCCGGGTGCTCGCCGAGGCCCGTCCGTATTTCCATATGTTCCCCTACCGGAACCTGATGCCGGAGCGGTTCTTCGAGATGTAGAGAATGTCGCGCAAAAGGGCGCAGCGGGTTGCGATAGACAACTCAATCTGAAAATCGCGATGTGCTTCAGGCGCCGCCGGCGTCAATTGTCGGCGCGATGCCGCGTTGAACCACCCTGCTGCTCCAACCACATGGCGTTTTCGAACAGCACCCGCTCGTCGGCAATGCCCCTGCGGAACTGGCCCGTGATGTGGCGGGCCAGCCGGTCGGCACGTTTGCCGTAGCGCGGGATGTCGCACCAGATGCAGACCCGGTCGAAGGTGCGTTGCAGCATATCAAGATCGTCGGGGCCGATCGGGCCGTCCGGTTCGCGTGCAAACTCCTGCATTGAAACCTCCTGGCTGCCAAGGGCCGGCGCGCCGCTATCCGCGTACGCCGCCAACCGCGGGTCGAAACCAATTGTGCCTTTCAGGGCGGACGCTCTTACGAATGCCCGCCGGCTGCGGCGGAAGTGACGCGTGGCACTTGCTTCCGCTCAATCGCCGTTGCACGGACACCCGATCTCGGCGAAGGCCTGGTCGATCCGGTCCATTGCGTGCAGGAGAAGCGCCTGTGGCCTGGCCGTCCGAGACATTCCGCGACCGCCCGTATCGGGACGAAAACGCGAACGATCTTACAGCCGCCGGAGCCGCATCCTGCCCAGCGAAGGCGGCAGTATGCGCCGATCGGGAGATAAAGCAACGTCGCCGCACGCGAACCCTGCCGCGATCGGTCGTTTCCGGACGAAGGTCACGCGTCATCCATGCCTCCGCCGGCCGAAACGGCGCCGGCGGGGCATGCGAGGCTTGGCTCAAGCCTACTTCACCTGGGCCGGCGGCGTGCCGATCGGGAAGGCGATGGTGACGAAACCGGCCGTGCCTTCTGGCCGGTTCTTGGCGCCAAATTCCTGGAAGACCTTGAGCGTCAGCGATACCGGCGTCTCGGCCATCTTGAAATTGTAGCCCATGGTGCCGCCGATCGCGGCAATACGGCCCTTGAACGGGCCGAGCCTTGCGCCGGCGCCACTGTCGCCGGTCACCTGCTGGTAGAAGTAGCCTGCAACGCCGGCGGAGAACTCCTGGCCGAAGTGCTTGGTAACGGCCCATTCCGCGTGGAATTCCGTACCTGTGCGGTAGTCCGTCGCCGGGTTCTCGCCGTTGAAGGTGAAGCCCGCGGCGCCCGAGATGTCGAAGCCCGTTTCCGGATTGAACCAAGTGCCGGCGAGCGTGAAGTCGCCAGCCCAGCGGTTGAACGAGAGATTGGCGAGCTGCCCCTTCTGGTAGTCGCCGATCGGCACGTTGACCGAGGCGTTCGCCGTCCAGTGGAAATCGCCCTCGTGCCAGCCGAGAACCGCGCCCAACACGGGGTCGCCGATAGTGAAGATAGAATCGCTGACCGAGGCCGAGCGACCGGCCCTTGGCGCCGAAAGCGTAGCGTCGATATCCGGCCCCCCGAAGGGCACGATCGCGGTGAAGCCGAGATTGCCGCCGAGCACTTCTTCGGGCATCACCCAGAGGCCGGTGCCGAAGATGCCGATCAGCGTCGCATCGACCTCGCCGACGATCTCGCCACCGAGCGGAAGCTGCTTGTTGCCCTTGAGCTCGCCCACATAGAAGTAGGTGTCGTTCTGGAAATAGGTCCCGGGCGGCGCCAAAAGGCCGGCCATCGGGCCACGTGCGCCGAGCAGATAGAAGCCGGCACCGTTTTCGGCCGCATTCGCCGTCAAGGGCGCCGCAACGCAACACAGGCCCGCAACGGTTGCCGATGCGGACAACAGACGCTTTACAACGCTCATCGAGTGATTCCCCTTAATCTCTCGACGAAACGATAACATTTTGCCGTGTTCAAGCCAGCCCTAAGAAACCGGAGCTGCAACCACCGCAACATCCGATTGCAGAGTGTTGCAGGCCTGCACACTGGGCCCGCGCCGCGGACGCGGCCTCTTTGAGCGCCACTTGACCGCCGCTGTCGCCTTCGGCTTTCATCCGGTGAAGCTTGCGTTCCCGTTCCCCACCAGCAAAGGACCAGAGACCATGGAATACCGGCTGCTCGGCCGTTCCGGCCTGAAAATCTCTGTCATCACCATGGGCACAATGACGATCGGCGGCCGCGGCAAGTTCGCCGAGGTCGGCAATGTCGGGCTGAAGGAGGCGCGCCGCTATGTCGACCTCTGCCTCGATGCCGGCGTCAACCTGATCGACACGGCCGACATCTATTCGACCGGCCATTGCGAGGAGATCATCGGCGAGGTCCTCGGCGGCCAGCGCAAAGGCGGTGTGCTCGTCGCCACCAAGGCGCGCTTTTCGATGGGGCCGGGGCCGAACGACGGCGGGCTCTCGCGCCAGCACCTGATTGCCGCTTGCGAGGCGAGCCTGAAGCGGCTGAACACCGACGTCATAGATCTCTACCAGGTGCATGAATGGGACGGCCTAACACCGCTCGAAGAAACGATGGAGGCGCTCGACAGCCTCGTTCGCAGCGGCAAGGTCCGCTATATCGGCTGCTCCAACTATTCCGGCTGGCACATCATGAAGGCGCTCGGCGTCAGCGCGCTTGGAGGCCGCCAGCGCTTCATCAGCCAGCAAATCCACTACACGCTCGAGGCCCGCGAGGCTGAATACGAGCTGATGCCGATCGCCATCGACCAGGGGCTCGGCGTGCTCGTCTGGAGCCCGCTTGCCGGCGGACTTCTCTCCGGCAAGCACCGGCGAAACGAGACACCGGAAGGCACCCGCCAGCTTGCCGGCTGGAAGGAGCCGCCGATCCGCGACGAGGAGCGGCTCTGGAAGATCGTCGACATGCTCGTTGCCATCGCCGCCGAGCGCGGCGTGTCGCCGGCGCAAGTTGCGCTCGCCTGGCTGATCGGTCGCAGGGGCGTAACTTCCGTCATCATCGGCGGGCGGACCGAGGCGCAGTTCTCAGACAACCTCGCCGCCGCAAATCTGAAGCTCTCCGACGAGGAGCGCGAACTGCTCGACGCCGTCAGCCTACCGCCGGTGATCTACCCCTACTGGCACCAGCTCTGGACCGCCAGGGACAGGCTCGGCGAGGCCGACCTGTCGTTGCTCGGGCCGCATGTCTGACGCACGTGGGAACGGACCTGCGACCCGGGCCGAGTGTCCGGGCCGTCAGGATGAAACCAAGGCGTGTCCCTTGCGCGTTACGATAAGCTGAAAGCGCCCTATTTCGCAGCGAAGCAATAGAACAGCCCCGCGCCGCCGGTGCCCTTGAAGGCCTCGACGGTGCAGCCGCCCCGCGTCGCGTGCGAAGAGTTCCAGGATTTGGCCTCGGCGGAATCGTTCAATCCGGTGCGGTCGCTGTGGCCGACGATCGCCGCGCCGTCGGCGCCGCCCATCGTCCAGTTGCCGCAGGTGTCCGGTGCCGCCGTGCCATCGGCTTTCGAGCCCGTCAGAATGTCGTGGCGGTTGGGCGTATCGCCGCGCCCGTTGATCACCTCGCCCTTTTCATTGAGCGCCGTCTGCTTCGTCAGGTTGTTCTTGTCGCTGTGGAGCGATGCGACGTCATCGGCGATCTTCTCGCCCTTGGCGTTGTACCAGGGGCCTGCGCCGATCCGGTCCTTGGCGTTCTCAGCGTCGGTGGAAAGATAGGCCTTCCAGCTCTTGCCCGTCGCCCCCGCTGCCTTGGCGAGCGTATCGCAATAGGCGTCCGCCCCCGTGAGGCCGCCCAGATCGCCGCCCTTTCCGGGGTTCACGCTGGTGACGAAGAAACTCATGCTGGTGTCCTGCGCATAGGCCGCGCCGGAACAGGCCAAGGCGAATGCGATTGCTGCTAATGCGCGCTTCATGGCTTTCTCTCCCATCAACTGTGCCGAAAAGCCTATCGGCCGCCGCCAACCGAGTAAAATCGAATTGCCGTGATGGAGACCGCGCCATCTCAACGGGTGGCGACGCAACGCGCGGCGACCTCTGCGCCACGTCAGGTGAAGGGCGATCCAAGCGGCAAGAGCCCCGACCGGGGTGAGGATGGCCCCTTTGCAGCAAAAGCGCTGCCCCTCACCCCCTGCCGGGACCTTCTCCCCGTCACGACGGCGAGAAGGAGACGTGGTCACCCGCTCCCCCCACAGAAACCTGGCCTACCTTAGGTTTGTGAGATCAGCCGCCGAGTGACGGTGCCCCCGTCGTCCATGTCCCCTCTCCCCGCGTGGCGGGCAGAGCGTTAGGGTGAGGGGCAGAGCCGGGCGCGTTCGCTCGGCAGTGCAAACAGGCATCAGCCGGCTAACCCTTGACTTTCCGCCCAACATCGCCATTTCATATCATATGATACACTCAGTCACCGCATAGGAGACATTCATGGCCCTCGCGCAACCGGCTTTCGCACCCGCCCGGCAGGAAGAAGCTGTGATCGTAAAGGCGGTGGTGAAAGCCTGCGACCTCTGGAACCTCACCAATAGGGAGGCGGCCCAGCTCTTCGACGTGCCGATCGCCACCTGGAACCGCATGAAGGCCGGCGACTTCAAGGGCAGGCTCGACCAGGACAAGCGCATGCGCGCGAGCCTGATCGTCGGCATCTTCAAGGGCCTGCGGCTGTTCTTCAACGGGCCGCTTACCTATCAATGGCCGAAGGCGGTCAACACCGGCCCGCTGTTTTCCGGCCGCTCGCCGGTCGACCTGATGATCGAGGGCGGCATTCCCGTGATGATGAAGGTCAGGCGCTATCTCGACGGGTTGCGCGGCGGCCTATGATCGCGCTGCCGGAAATCGACTTCAACGAGCCGGCAACCGTCCGGCTGATCTCGACCGCCTATATCGGCGAGCCCGCGGTCAAGCCGCTCGCCGACGATGACGACGAGATCGAGATCCTCAACCGGCTGGAGGCGATGACCTCGGCGCGGCTGAGCCCGCTCGCTCTGCCCATCGGCGTCGATCCTGCCGAACTCCTGAACGAGACCTTCGGCTACGGCTGGTCGCTGATCAATGCCGCCTTCTGCCATGCCCGGCCTCCAGGCAACCGCTTCAACGGCGAGGAGCGCGGCGCCTGGTACTGTGCCTTCGGCCCGCGGGCACTCCAGACCTGCCAGGCGGAAATCGTCTATCACCGCACCCGGGCGCTTCGCGAGGCCGGCAGCTTTCACGACATCGGTCGCTACCGCGAACTGATCGCCGGCTTCACCTGCCGCTTCCATGACGTGCGCGGCGAAGTGGACGCCGCCTATCTCTCCCCCGACACCGCCGTCGCCTACCCCGCCGGCCAGGCGCTCGCCGCCACCATTCTTGCAGAAGGCGGCAACGGCCTGATCTATCCGTCGGCCCGTGATCCCGAGGGCACGTGCCTCGCCGTGTTCCGCCCCTCGGTCATCCAGAACGTCCGCCAGGGCCACACCATCACCTTTGAATGGACGGGCAAAGCAGAGCCACGCATCATCGAAGAAACCTGAGCGGCTGGCGCGAAGGCGTTTCTTTCTTGCCATCGCAATTTTGCGGTAATGCGCCCGTTGGAGAAGGGCTCGCTTTCCGGATTTCGGCGCCTCGAGCGGCCCGGCCGGTACGGCAGAAACTGAAAACGTATAAATCAGATTGTTATTGACGCTTTGCCAGGCTGGACGCGTGTCCCCGTCCCTCCGGTTCCTTGCCCCCAACTCCCTCGCCCGCTGATCGGGAAAGGGAACGGCAGCGGCCCGGCTCCGCCTACCCTTCGGTTCCCCTGCCCGCCCCGCAGAGGGAACCGCTCGCGCCCAGGCGCAGGATGTGGACGCCGAGAGCGCTGCAAGGTCCCTTCTCCCCGCTCGCCCCGCGGGGAGAAGGTGACCGCAGACGGGATTAGACAGAGACTGCCTCCCAGGCCACAGCGTCGACCACGAGGACCGAATGACGATTACACTCCTGCCCGTCGATACCGTCGATGCCGATGTCATCCGAAGGCTCGACGTTCACGAAAACCAGATGGATTTCATCGCCAGCAACGACGAATCTCTCGAAGAACTCGGCGAACGCCCCGAATGCGTCGGTTTTGCCGTGATGGCCGAAGGCGCGCCGGTGGGTATCGCCATGTATGCGCTCGACCCCGATGACGGCAACCACTGGATCTACCGGCTGATGATCGATGCCCGCCACCAGGGCAAGGGCTATGGCGCCATGGCGCTCGCAGCCCTCCTGGACCACATGGCCAAGATCCCTGAATGCGGCGACATCTATCTCGGCGTCTACCCGGAAAACACCCGCGCCCACGCCCTCTACCACCGCTTCGGTTTCCGCGAGACCGGCATGGTCCTCGGCGAGGAAAAGGTCATGCGGCTCGACCGCAACTAGACGGTGGCGCGATCCGACCAAACAACCTTCCTCCGTCCAGGCGGGGGAAGGTCCATGAATTCGTTCCGGGTGCTACCATGACACCACCGTCAAGAACCCGGAGCAAGCCGCCGTGCCGCTGACCAGCCAGATTTCAGTCTATGATCCGCGATGGCCCGATCTGTTTCTCTCCGAGCAGCAGCGCATCCGCAGCGTATTCGCAAATGCGCTCGTCACGATCCACCATGTCGGCAGCACCGCCGTCCCCGGTCTCGCCGCGAAGCCGGAAATCGACCTTCTGGTCGAGGTGTCCGAGCATCGCGACGTGGGCGATGTGACGGAGCGGATGAAATCGCTTGGATATGTTCGCGGCACGGACCTTTCGCAGGACCACCACTTCTATCGGCGCGACGTCAATGGCGTTCGAACCCACAAGGTCCATGTGTGCCCGTCAGGACATTGGCAGATTGCAAGAATGCTGCGGTTTCGCGATCTTCTGCGGCAGGATCCGGACCTCAGCGCCCGCTATCAGGCGCTGAAGCTGCACCTCGAAGCCACGAACCAGCATGGCATCGGCGAGTACCTCGCCTCGAAGGCTCCCTTCATCGACGCTGTCTTGGCGCACAAGCGCGAGCGAGATTGATATCCGGCCCCGATTGCGGACATCCCGCCATCGGGGCACTATGCCGCCTCGGTACAATAGCGGGAGCGGCTCATGCTTGACGGCTCATGTCACTGCGGCAATGCGAAGTGGACGCTCAAAGGCGACCCCGGCCCGATCACCGCCTGCAACTGCACGCTCTGCCACCGCTACGGCACGCTCTGGGCCTATGACTACGAAGGCGAGCGCATCGCAGTCAGCGGCGAACTCACCGCCTATACCCGCGCCGACGAGAAGGACCCGACGCTCGAAATCCTCTTCTGCCCGACCTGCGCCGGCGTCGTCGCCTGGCGCAGCCTCAACCTCGACGCACGAGGCCGCCGGCGCATCGCCGTCAATGTCAGACTGGCCGCGCTGGACCGGGTCGCAAACCTTCCCATCGACCATTTCGATGGCTTCGATACCTTCGAGGACCTGGCACCGGATGGCCGCTGCGTGCGCGATCTGTGGGCGTGACCAGTGAACACAAGCATCGGTTGAGGCGAACTGATACTCAATATCCGGGGATGAGGGTATACGAAGCATGGCGAGGCGCTGCTTTTCCGGATGACTTATTCCGGTGTGCTGCGTAGCCTGGAGAGCATGGGCTTGGGGAATTGGACAGATACGGAAAATGACGCGATCGTCGCGGCCTATTTTTCCATGCTTCGCGACGAACTTTCTGGTCAATCCTACAACAAGGCCTTGCACAACCGGGTTCTGCAAGAAGCGCTCGGAAGAAGTCGCGGCTCGATAGAATTCAAACATTGCAACATTTCGGCTGCTGCGAGAGGGTTTGGTCTTCCCACCCTCAGCGGTTACCAGCCGCGGTTCAATTTTCAGATGTCCTTGGCCGAGGCAATATCCCGTTGGTTAGCGCAGCATCCGCAATGGGACAGTGTCCTTGGTTCCGGTCCGACATTCGGCATGGCCGAGCCACTGGCGCTCTTCATCGGTGTCCCGCCCACTCTCCACAATGCCCCACCCCCCGACGAATTGACACAGATGCAGACGGTCGCACGGCGTTTCGATGTGGCCGGGCGGGACGAACGCAACCGTGCACTCGGCCGCGCTGGAGAAGAGCGCGTACTCCAGCACGAACGCGCGCAGCTACTCCAGAGCGGTCGTCAGGATCTGGCCCGCCAGATTCGGTGGGTGGCGCAGGAAGATGGCGATGGCGCGGGCTATGACATAGCAAGCTTCACGCCGGATGGGCGCGTGCGTTTGATCGAGGTAAAGACCACCAACGGCTGGGAACGAACGCCATTCCATATTTCGCGCAACGAACTTGAGGTGGCCCAGACGCGACGCGAGGAGTGGTGCCTCCTCCGTCTCTATGATTTCTCACGCCATCCACAGGCCTTCGAACTGCGACCGCCTCTTGACGCTCATGTCTCGCTCATCGCGACCAGCTATCAGGCAAGTTTCCACTGAGTAAGCTGAAGCGGTTCACCTCGACACTAGGGAAATCAGCAAACGCTTCACGTCGATCAATGTGTCGCGAGCACCCTCGCCTCGACCGGCTGGTCGATGCCTTTCAGGACCAGCAGCCGCGTGCCGGCGCCCGCCGTCAGCGTTGCCGCCTGAGCGGCCGTCTCCGGGGAAAGCAGAATCTCCCCCGCCTCGGCCTGGGATTCGAGCCTCGAGGCCAGGTTGACCGTGCCGCCGATCGCGGTGAAATCGCTGCGGAATGTCGAAAACTCGCCGATCTCGACCTCGCCCGAATGAATGCCGACGCCCACGCCGAGCGGCCGTTCGCCGAGGTCGTCGAGGTCGAGGCGGCCGAGTGCATCGGCGCAGAGACGCTGGATATCGCGTGCTGCCATGATCGCCGCTTGCGCATGGTCTTTCCGGATGATCGGAAAGTTGAAGATCGCCATCAGCCCGTCGCCCATCTGCTTGTTGACGATGCCGTCATGCGCCCAGATCGCCTGGGCGCAGCGATCCTGGAACAGGCTGACGATCTGGCTCAAGCGCACCCGCTCGATCCGCTCCGAAAGATGCGTGAATCCGCGGATGTCGGCAAACAGGATTGTGGCGCTTGCCGCAACGTGACTCTGCTTCTTCACGTAACGGAAGGAGCGCTCGCAGATCGTACAGATGTTCGGGTTCATCTTGCTGCGGGTAATACCGAAGGCGCGGAACGGCAGCGCCAAGGGCCCGCGGATCGGGATCGGCACATGCATCTGGTCCCAGCATCCCCGGCAGATGCGGGCGTCATGGCTGGCGGCAGGCTGAATGGAAGAGGCGTCTGTCATGGTGCGCATCTGCTCCGGCTCGCATGACCCGATGGCGTCAGCGAAGCTTCGGACATTTGCAGCACTTTAGCAACGGCTGGATCGACGCCGGGGGAACGTTCCGTGCCGCCCGGCCGTCACGCGGCAAACAGGTTCTCCGCCATGAAATCGACGAAGGCACGCACCTTTGGCGAAAGATAGCGATTGGTCGGCCAAAGCACGCGGAACGTGCCGGTTTCGCGAAGGTAATCTTCCAGCAGCGAGACCAGCTTGCCTTCCGCCAGTTCAGGCGACACGGCAAAGGGCGGCAGGCAGGTGATGCCGAAGGAGCGCTCCGCAAGAAAGATCAAGGGGTCAAGCGTACTCGCCACCGTGGTCACAGGCAGGTCCAGCTTCACCTCACGCCCGTCACGAACGAGTGGCCAGGGTTCAAGGCGGCCGGAATTGGCGTAGCGGTGATGAAGGCAGCGGTGCCCAAGCAGGTCCTCCGGCACCTCCGGCCGCCCATGAGCCGCGAGATATTCCGGCGAAGCGACGATCCGGTGCCGGAACGTCCCGAGCTTGCGGCTCATCAGGCGTGTATCCTTCACGTCGCCGGTGCGGATGACCGCATCGAAGCCCTCCTCGATCACATCGACCAGCCGATCGGTGAAATCGAGATCAAGATTGATCAGCGGATAGGCGCGCATGAAGTCCGATATGGTCGGCATCAGCAGCATGCCGGCGAGCGGCAGGCTGACGCGCAATTGCCCGCGCGGCGTCGCATGCGAGCGTGACAGTTGCGCCTGGGCCGTTTCGAATTCGGACTGGATGCGGCGGCAGGTGTCGAGAAAGAAGCTGCCGTCGTCGGTCAACGCCATGCTTCTCGTCGACCGGTTGAAGAGGCGCGCGCCCATCTCGTCTTCGAGCCGCGCGATCGCCTTGCCGACGGCCGAACCTGAAAGCCCTAGGCGATGCCCGGCGGCCACGAAGCTGCCCGCCTCTGCCACCTGAATGAAAATGCTGAGCGTTCCGAGCTTGTCCATCGCGCGCCGATTACGGAATTATTTTCCGAAGTGATGAGAATACGCGCTCGTTTATCCGCTATTTCTCTCCCGATATCCAGATGCCGTCGCGGTCGATACGCCGCGGCGTTTAAATGGAGAGAAGCATGACAACGATTCCTACCCCCACTTTCTCGGCGTCCCCCGTTCCGACGACCTTCGTCGTCAACGTCATCCACGCCCATCCCGGCAAGCAGGAAGAAGCCTTCGCCGTCATCCAGGACGTCGTGCACTACGTTGCCGAACGGAAGGAAGGTTTTCTGTGGAGCACCCTGTCGAAGAGCACGGACGGCGAGACCGTCGTCAATGTCGAGGCGATCCAGGGCACCGGAAATGTCGATGAGTTCTTCTCCGATCCGGTGTTCGCGGAGAAGTTCCGCAAGCTGGACGAAGTCTCCCGCAGCGAGTTTCACATCTATACGGTCGGCGATCTCGTGCTGCCGAAGCGCTGAGCCGCAGCCTGATCGCCACGCCCTGCGCCTTCACGCGAAGACGCAGGGACTCTTTCGCCTCTGTCATCCCGCCTTCTTCACTGGCGGGATGAGCCACGACCCGTCGAGAATGGAAGGCGGGCTGTCGTCGGGCCAATAGAGCCGCATCATCAGGATGAACTTGCCCTTCGGCGCCGGCAACCAGTTGTTTTCCTTGTCCTTGCCGGGTGATTCATTCTGGATGTAGATCTCCGTCGAACCGTCGGCATTGGCCTTGGGGCTGACGCGCGTGCTGATCGAATAGCGGTTGAGCGGATTGTCGACGAAGAAATAGTTCTCGTCGTACATGGTGATCGACCAGAAGCCGCGCACCGGCGGCAATTGCCCCTTGGGGAAGGTGACGACGTATTTGTTGGAGCCGTGATAGGCGCGGGAAACCAGGCCGTCCCTGGACTTCAGCGACGTCGGATAGATCGCATCCTGCGGACGATTGGCGCCAAGCCCGATCGCCGTGATCAGCGCCCGCTGCAGATAGTTGGTGCCGTAGATGCCGGTCTTGGTGGTGAAGCCCCAGCCGTTGACGTTCTGGATGTCACCATCGCTGAACTTGAAGTGCAGCATGATGCGATGGAACGCCATGATGGGGATGCGCGAGACGAAGGCGGCATCGAGCTTGCTCTTGTCGAAGTCCTGGCCCGGCACGATGCCGATTTCGGCAAATTTGGCGATCGCCTCGCCATCCGCTGCCGTCGGCGGATTGGTCTTCATCAACTCGCAAAGAAGCGTGAAATATTCGACCGCATCCATGCGATTGACCTGCTCGCGCACCGCCGTCTTCATGTCGATCGACGGATCGACCTTGCCGACCGGCGGCGTCCAGTCCTTGCCATAGGCGCTGAGCGGACAAAGCTTGCACTCGTCCTGAAGTGCATGCACCGCCGCATAGTCCTCCGGCGTGCCATCACAATAGATGCGCCCGAGGATCCAGACGATGCCGGTTGAGGATTTGTATTCGGTCACGCCGTCGGGAAGGCTTCCCTGCCAGCCCGGCCCGGTAATGGCATAGGCCTGCGCCCCGCCGCCGGTCGTGCGCTTGCCCGGCACCTGAAACACCGTCGTCCAGCCGTCGAGCATCGGAAACAGGAAGAAGCGATCCTTCATGTCGGGGATCGACAGCACCCACGGCTCCTTGCCCACATCGACGAAGGCTGTCGTGTACAGCGTATCGGCATTCGGCGCGGTGACATCCTTGAAGGATGCGTTCGGATATTCACGCAGCTTGATGACGTGGCCCATCGGCCCCTTGCTGCCTTCGGGCTTGGCCACATTGGTCACCACCCGGCGGGTCATTTCCGTCGTCACCAGTGGGTAGCCGTAGATATAGGCTTCCACCGCCAGCCAGAAATCATCAGCAGCCTCGACCGGATCGAAAAGCGGCGATTCCAGCGCGTTCGCAGGTAAGAACGATGCTGATGCAAGCAGGCCGGCGCCGCCCAAAGCGACGGCGCGACGGGTCATGTCCATGTTTGCCTCCCCCTTTTTCTTTGGTGGGAGGAAGTTAGCATATACTAATAAGCACGACCAGACATTGTGTTCGGCCTGTCCTCGCGTAACCGCCTGAAGGGAGCATCGCCATTTTTCGATGGCCCCGGCCACACCAGCAAATCTGCAACACCGCGTCGGAGTTGTCAGGCGGCGCTTGACGCCCTTCCTGTGGCGTCCTTAGATTTCACGAGCACCCTCGCCTGCCGTGGGTTGCGCGATCCGCAAGAAGCTCAAGTCTGGAGGCCCCGATGCGCCGAGTCACTTCTCAAGAAACCCAGATCCGAATTTTTGAGAAGCTGATGGGATATGCGCACATTGAATCTGGGCATCCTCGCCCACGTGGATGCAGGCAAGACTAGCCTTACGGAAAGACTCCTTTTTGACACCGGCGCGATCGACAGGCTCGGCAGCGTCGATAGCGGCAATACCCAGACCGACAGCCTTGAACTCGAACGGCAGCGTGGCATCACCATTGCCGCCTCCGTCGTGTCGTTCAGGCTTGGCGATCTGGTCGTAAACCTCATCGACACCCCCGGGCATCCGGACTTCATCGCCGAGGTCGAGCGCGTGCTGCAATCGCTCGATGCCGCCGTCGTGGTCGTCTCGGCGGTGGAAGGCGTGCAGGCGCAGACCCGCGTGCTGGTGCGCGCCTTGCGCCGCCTCGGCGTCCCCTTCCTGTTCTTCGTCAACAAGATCGATCGCCTGGGGGCGCGTCCCGCCGAAGTGGTCGAAGAGATCGCCAGCCAACTCTCGGTCCGCCCCGTCATCATGTCGGCGGCGGTCGAGGCCGGCAGCCGACACGCGAGAGCCGAGCCGAACGACTTTGCGCAGGAACCGCATTTTTCGGCACTTTCGGAGGCGCTTGCCGCCAATGATGAAGCCTTGCTCGACGATTATGTGCTGGCACCGGAGCGTCTGACTGTCGAGCGGCTGCGGAAGGCCTTGGCGACGCAGCTTGCCGAAGGCCTTCTGCACCCGGTCTATTGCGGCATCGCCATGACCGGCGTCGGCGTGCCGGGCCTGATCACCGCGATCGAGACGCTGTTGCCGGCGAAGGCGCCCGCCCCGGATGCACCGGTCGAAGGCCGGATCTTCAAGATCGAGCGCGGCTGGGGCGGTGAAAAACTCGCCTTTCTCAACCTGACGTCCGGCACCGTCGCCATGCGCGACTATCTCGTCCTTCCCGGCGGCGCGGCGAAGGTGACCAGCATCCAGCTCTTCGACCAGGGCCGGCTGGAAAAGGTGGACCAGGTGACAGCCGGCCGCATCGCCAAGGTGGGCGGGCTTGCCCATGCCCGCATCGGTGATTGGATCGGCGTCGGCGGAAAGCGTGCCGGAGCGTTTCACTTCGCCCCGCCGACGCTCGAAACCCTCGTGCGGCCGAGGCGCCCTTCGGACAACACGGCGCTGTGGCTTGCCCTTCAGCAACTGGCCGAACAGGACCCGTTCATCAACCTGCGCACCAGCGACGATGCCAGCGAGATGTTCGTTTCGCTCTATGGCGAGGTGCAGAAGGAGGTGATCGAGGCCACCCTGTCGGCCGATTTCGGGCTGGAGGCGCATTTCGAGCAAAGCACGGTCATCTGCGTCGAACGGCCCCTTGGCACCGGAACCGGCATCGAGATCCTCTTCCGCGAGCCGAACCCCTTCCTTGCGACCGTCGGCCTCAGGATCGAACCGCGGCCGGCGGCAGCGGGCAACAGTTTTGCCTTGGAAGTGGATGTCGGCCAGATGCCTGCGAGCTTTTACCGGGCGGTCGAAGAGGCCGTTGCCGAAACGCTGAAGGCCGGGCTCTTCGGCTGGCAGGTGATCGATTGCCACGTCGCCATGACAGCGGCGCGCCAGACCTCGCCGGCCAGCACCGCCGTCGATTTTCGCCGGCTGACGCCGCTGGTGCTCGCCGAGGCGTTGTCTTCGGCCGGAACGGTCGTCTGCGAGCCGATCGACAGCTTCCGCCTTGAAGCGCCCGCGTCCGTCCTGACGGCCATTCACACGCTGCTCGCCAAGTCAGGCGCGTCGACGACGGATTCGATCATCGAAGGCGGCGTCGCCCGGCTTGCCGGAACGATCGCATCGGCCAACGTCCAGGGCGTCCAGCGGCAGTTGCCGGGGCTCACCAGCGGCGCGGGCGTGCTCGAAAACAGCTTCGATCACTACGCGCCGATCGCAGGCACGCAGCCTTCCCGGCCCCGGTTGGGCGCGAACCCGTTCGATCGGGCCAATTATCTCCGGAGCCTGCGATAACATAAGAACACCGCGCGCCTCTTCAGACGCGCGGTGCCACCATGCTCTTGCTTGATGATTGTACCTGGCTGGCAGCGGCGCAAAATGCTGCCGCCTGCCAAGCCGATCAGAACGCCAGGCGATTGCTGGACCAGACCGGGCCGAGGCGCTCTTCTTCCTTGAGCGTCGTCGAACCGTAGGAGAAGCGCAGGCCACCGAAGAGGGTGCTGGTGTCGCCGGAAACCGAAGCGCTCAGCCCTGAAAGCTCTTCGTTGGTGTATTTGTAGCCGGCAAAGAGCGTGACGGGGAAAGCGTCCAGCCGGTAGTTGGCCGTCAGCTTGACGCTGCGCAGGTCGTAATCCAGGTCGTTTTCGCTCATGCGATGCAGCGAGCCGTCGACGTCGAAGCGCAGGTTGTCGGTCGCGTAGATGCGCGCGCCTAGCGAGCCCATGTAATGATCGGCATCGATGTCGTCGAAGTCTTCCACACTCGCCTGGCCGTAGCCGATCGCGCCATGCAGCGTCCAGGTATCAAGGAAGTAGGCCGCTTCGACGCCACCCATGTAATCGTTGAGGTCGAGGCCGATGCCCGGGTCGAGGCGTGCGCCTTGCACGAAGACGCCTGCCGCAAAGAGATCATTGCGGTAGTAGCCGTGCAGCGCGCCGTCATAGCTGTTCGTGTCGATATCCTCAAAGGAGGCGCGCGTGTAGCCGAGATCGACCTGCAGGTTGAAGCCGGCGCCGGCGTCGAAGTTCACCGCACCGCGCAGGTCCCATGCATCCGCATCGATATCGCCGGGCGAGTCCACGGCCGCGCCGTAGGACGTCTCGACGTAGCCGACGATGCCGCCCGACGCCTGCTCCACCGGCACCTCATAGGCGTCCTGCGGCCCCACCAACGGACCATCGATATCGGCAGCCGCCGCGATCGAAACACTTGAAAGAAGAAAAATGACGAAACTGCTCGTCCTGACCATGGCCCCACTCCGGTTCAAACCCCGGAAATAAGGTAAACGAACACGGTTAATACAATCTCTACGAGAAATATTTAACGCGATCGACGTATGCGAATAGCCGGTGATCGCCATATTACTGTGCATAATCGGCGCGATTGCAGATACAGCCGCACGCTTCCCTCTCTCAGAGCGGGAAAGAGAAGTATGAGAGGCTTAACCAGTCCTCCAATGGCGAGCGTCAAAGAGAGCGGTCGCTTATCGGGTAGCTTGGCAAGACACAACAAAGACCCCATAATTTTGCTCTACAGCGGTCGCTGCCACATCACAGTTTCGGCCTTCGCCAGTTACAATAGTGGCACTACCATGCGCACCCGGCGTCACCTGAAAGGTCTTATCACGATATCCAACGGTCGCTTTTAGCTCGTCGCCCGATCCCGATATCATGTCCAGTGTGAGGTGCAGGTCAGTTCCCGCAAACAAGTGGCTTCCGCCCTGCGATATCCTCACCACTTGGGGCGAACGGTTATTCTCTTCAATGATGCGATTAACGTTGTCGAGCTCGGATTGAAGGCGGGCGATAGTGTCGTTCGCCTCCGCGAATTTTTTATCCGCTATCGCTAGCGCGGCCTTCGAAGCGGCGTTGGCTTTATCCGCTGCGGTAGTTGCATCCGCCACATTCTTGCGTGCGGTTTCAAGCCGCTTTTCGACTTCCTCAAGTTTCGTTGCAGGAACCGTCTTCCCAGTAACTAGCTCAATAAGCGGCAGCGCGGCATTTCCGGCGAAAAACCCACCCACCGCCGCGATGATCGCCAGGATAATCTGTAAGCTCTTCGTCGAATTGTTTTCAGTCGTCATTGCGGAACCCTACGTAGCAAATATTGACGAGACTCACTTCATAACCCGCCATTCTTGCTAAATCGTAAGTCTTCACAATCCTTTAGCATCTACGGAAGCAACCTAGGGCGGAGTCCTACTCCCGCCCTAGCGCCACAAGGTAATTGGTGCCGTTTGCCCTCACCCCTTGGCGATCTTCTCGCGCAGGCGCTCGTCCTGGGCGGCGATCTCCGGCGTCACCAAGTCGCCGAAATCTTCCATCTCGAAGACCGGGCGGATTTCGATTTCGCTCGGGCCCGGCATCGGGTTCGGGCAGCGCTTCACCCAGGCGATTGCCTCGGCCATGTCCTTGACGGTCCAGATCCAGAAGCCGGCGACCAGTTCCTTGGTCTCGGCAAAGGGGCCATCGATGACCATGCGGTCGGCGCCGTCGAAGGCGACGCGGGCGCCACGCGACGAGGGATGCAGCCCCTCGCCCGCCTGCATGATGCCGGCATTGACCAGTTCCTCGTTGTACTTGCCCATGGCTTCCAGCAGCTCGGTCGAGGGCATGTTGCCCGCTTCGCTGTCCTTGGTCGCCTTTACAAAAACCACTACGCGCATTGTCCATTCTCCTCTGTCACGCCAGTCCCGGTCCTCGTGACCTCTGGGGGTGCCGGCGTGGTGAAACCCAAATAGTGAGAGCAAGCTGCGGGCGAAAGACCCGCGCGGATTTTTTTCCTATCCCGCTCCGGTGGAGGAAGCCAGATTGCCTCCCTGCCTAAATGACGAACGGGAAATGGCGGCGCCGACAGCGGTGTCGAATTTTTTCCGAAAAAAGATTGGCGCGGGGAAATGAAGCGAGAAAAGCGCTGTTCGACAAGACCATCGCCGCAGATCCGAATGTGCGCCGTTGGCTCAAGAACCCCCAAGCCACTCCCCTCATCTGGCGGCTTGGCACGAGGCCGGCCCCCACCCACCCTCATCTCTGTGCTCGTCACAGGAATCCAGCAGCCGTGCGTCGGCACGGCGGGAAGTATGGTCCAGGAATGAAGGACGCACTGCCCAAGAACCGTAAAAAAGAGGGCCACACCGCACCGGCATGGCCCTGGAGAATTCAATGCGGCTCAGGCGGGCCGGCGCGTCTTACTGCGCCTGCATATGCAGATCCGCCATCGCCTGCCTCAGATCGTCGATCGGCGTCTGATTGGCCATCTTCTTGCCCTCCAGTTCCGGCGGCATCTTCCAGCCTGGATCGATGCCTTCCATGTTGGGCAGCTCGTGGGCGATGCCCTTATGGCAATCGATGCAGGTGGCCTTGCCCGAGAGCAGATAGCGGGTGTGGATCTCGGCCGCCCGCTGCGTCTGCTTCTGCAGGTCCATGGCGACGGAGGAATGGCAGTTGCGGCATTCAAGGCTGTCATTGGCCTTCATGCGCGCCCATTCGTGCTGCGCCAGTTCCAGCCGCTTCTCGAGGAATTTCGGCCTGGTATTGATCGTGCCGAAGATCTTGCCCCAGACTTCCTTCGAAGCCTGCATCTTGCGGGCGATCTTGTCGGTCCATTCATGCGGCACGTGGCAGTCCGGGCAACTGGCGCGCACGCCCGAGCGGTTGGAGAAGTGAATGGTGCGCGTCAGCTCCTGATAGACGTTGTCGTGCATCTCATGGCACGAGGTGCAGAACTTTTCGGTGTTGGTGAGTTCCAGCGCCGTGTTGAATGCACCCCAGAACATGACGCCGCCGATGAAGCCGCCGAGCGTGAGGAAGCCAAGGCCGAGCGTGCCGGCCGGCGTCTTCATGATGCCCCAGGCCCAAAGGATGATTTTCCTGATCCATGCGATCATGTCGTCACTCGCTTCCGGCCGGCTTGAAGCCCAGTTCGCTCATGTCCTTGAAATTGCTCGGCACCAGCGGGCTGGTATCGGCCTGCGGCACGTGGCAGGCGGTGCAGAAGTAACGCCGGGGCGAAACGTCGGCGATCATCTGCCCATCGCGCGTCATGTAGTGGGTGACGCTGATCATCGGCGCACCCGAATCCTGCGTGAACTCGCGCTTGTGACAGGACAGGCATCGGTTGGCATTGACCGAAAGCTCATAGCCCTCGATCGAATGCGGAATGACCGGAGGCTGGTCGGGATAGGCGCGCATCTTGCGCTTGTCATCGACCACCCATTTCGGCAGCGGTGCCGCCGCTTCCGTCGCCATCTGCGGCGTCGGCCCTTCGAGCTGCGGCACCAGTTTTTCCGCCACTTGGGCGACGGCCGCCGTCGTGACGAACATCAGAAGGCCAGCCGCAAGGGCCATCCATGCGGGCCGTTTGGCAACGGCCCGAACCAGCCGTGACCACCCTAGAGGGTGACGGGAAGAATCTTGACCGCGCATTTTTTGAAATCCGTCTGTTTGGAGATGGGATCGGTAGCGTCGAGCGTAACCTTGTTGATCAGCTGGCTGGCGTCGAACCAGGGAACGAAGACGACGCCGGGCGGCATGCGGTTGCGGCCGCGGATGTCGACGCGCGAGCGGATCTCGCCGCGGCGCGAGACGATGCGCACTTCCATGCCCTGGTTGATGCCGCGCTTGCGGGCATCCTCCGCGTTCATGAAGACGCGCGCGCCCGGAAACGCCTTGTAGAGTTCCGGCACCCGCATGGTCATCGAGCCCGAGTGCCAGTGTTCCAGCACGCGGCCGGTCACCAGCCAGGTATCGTATTCGTCGTCGGGGGATTCGGCCGGCGGCTCGTAGGGCACCGCAAGGATGATCGCCTTGCCGTCCTTGTTGCCATAGAACTTCACGCCCTCGCCCGGCTTCACATAGGGGTCGAAGCCCTCGCGGTAGCGCCAGCGCGTCTCCTGGCCGTTGACCACAGGCCAGCGCAGCCCGCGCACCTCGTGATAGGTGTCGTAGGGCGCCAGATCATGACCATGGCCGCGTCCGAAAATGGCATATTCCTCGAACAGCCCCTTCTGGATGTAGAAGCCGAAATCCTTGGCTTCGTTGTTGTCGTATTCGGCACTGACATCGGTCAGCGGGAAACGATCGACTTCGCCGTTCTTGAACAGAACCTCGAACAGCGTCTTGCCGCGATATTCGGGGCTGGCGTCGAGGATCTCCTTCGGCCACACCTCGTCGGTGGTGAAGCGCTTGGAAAACTCCACCATCTGCCAGAGGTCCGAGCGCGCTTCGCCGCCCGCTTGCACCAGCTGGTGCCAGACATGGGTGCGCCGCTCGGCATTGCCGTAGGCCCCTTCCTTCTCCACCCACATGGCGGCGGGCAGGATCAGGTCGGCGCTCATCGCCGTGATCGTCGGATAGGCATCGGAAACGACGATGAAATTGTCCGGGTTGCGATAGCCCTGCCAGGTCTCGTTGGCGGTGTTCGGCCCCGCCTGGACGTTGTTGTTGACCTGCACCCAGTAGAAATTGAGCTTGCCGTCCTTCAGCATCCGGTCCTGCTGCACGGCGTGGTAGCCGGGCTTTTCCGGAATGATACCGTGCGGAATGCGCCAGATTTCTTCGGCGTGCTTGCGGTGCTCGGGATTGGTCACCACCATGTCGGCAGGCAGGCGATGGGCGAAGGTGCCGACCTCGCGCGCCGTGCCGCAGGCAGACGGCTGCCCGGTCAGCGAGAACGGGCTGTTGCCGGGCTCGGAGATCTTTCCGGTCAGAAGATGCAGATTGTAGACCATCTGGTTGGCCCACACACCGCGCACATGCTGGTTGAAGCCCATGGTCCAGAGCGACATGACCTTGCGGCTCGGGTCGGCATAAAGCTCGGCCAGCTGCTCCAGGAACTCCGGATCGACGCCGGTCATCTCGGCGGTCTTCTTCAGCGTATATTCGGAAACGAACTCCTTGAACGCCTCGAAATCCATCGGCTCGGTCTTGCCGGGGTCCTTGGAGTTGGCGGCATTCACCTCGACCGGGTTGTCGGGCCGGAGACCATAGCCAATGTCGGTGACCCCGCGAGCAAACTTCGTGTGCTTGTTGACGAAGTCCTCGTTGACCTTGCCGGTCGTGATGATGTGGTTGGCGATGTAGTTGAGGATGACGAGGTCGGTGCCTGGCTTGAAGACGATCGGGATATCGGCCAGGTCCATGCTGCGATGGGTGAAGGTCGAAAGCACCGCGACGCGCACATGCGGCTGGCCGAGACGCCGGTCGGCGACACGGGTCCAGAGGATCGGGTGCATCTCCGCCATGTTCGAGCCCCAGAGCACGAAGGCATCGGCGTTCTCGAAGTCGTCGTAGCAGCCCATCGGCTCGTCCATGCCGAAGGTGCGCATGAAGGCGACGGCGGCGGACGCCATGCAGTGGCGGGCATTGGGATCGAGATTGTTGGAGCGGAAACCCGCCCGCATCAGTTTGGTCGCCGCATAACCCTCGAAGATCGTCCATTGACCGGAGCCGAACATGCCGACGGCCGTCGGGCCTTTCTCCTTCAGCACCTTCTTTGCCTGCTCGGCCATGACGTTGAAGGCTTCGTCCCAGCTGACGGGCTCGAACTCGCCGTCCTTGGCGTAAGTGCCGCCGCGCTTCCTCAAGAGCGGCGTCGTCAGGCGGTCGTTGCCGTACATGATCTTGGAAAGGAAATAGCCCTTGATGCAGTTGAGACCGCGGTTGACCTCGGCCTGCATGTCGCCGTGGGTGGCGACAACCTGGCCTTCCTTCACGCCCACCATCACGCCGCAGCCCGTGCCGCAGAAGCGACACGGCGCCTTGGACCACTTGATTTCCAGCGCGTTGACGCCGCCCGGCACCGGCTGTGCGGCGGCAGGCAGCGCAATGCCGGCCGTGGCGGCGGCGATGCCGGCCGCATGGGCCTTCAGAATGTCACGCCGCGTCAGTTCTCCGCTCATGGCTCCTGCCCTTCCTCTTCCATTTCCACATGCTCGAAAACCATGTTGGCCGAGATCACCCCGTCGAGCAGCGAGATCTGAGTCAGCCGTTCGCCGAGCGCGCCCGTGCTTCTGCCTTCGATGACGACGACGATCTTGCCGCCGCCATGGCCATGGATTTCGACGTTTTCCATTCCCGCGAGCGTCGCCAGGATCGCTTCGGTGCTCTGTGGCATCGTGGCGACCACGGCGCTCGAAATGTGATAGGGCGTACCCGCCTTTGCCGCTGCGGCCTCAGACATGCGCCACCTCCACTTCCAATGCCTTCACTGCAATCGCACTCACCGGGCAGCCACTGAGGCAGGCGCCGCAGCCGGTGCATCGGTCTTCGTTGATCTCAGGCAGAAACGGCCCGCCGATACGCGGGCGAAAACGGATCGCCTGCTCCGGACAGCTTTCGCCGCAGGACTGGCAGGCAATGTAACGGCGCGCGAGACAGGTATCGGTGACCGCGGCGACATGCGGGAAACGGCGCACGGCCTTCTCGGTGAATACCGGCTCGGGACAGGCTTCCTCGCAGGCACCACAGAAGGTGCATTCGCCGCCCGAAAAGTCGACGAAGGGAAGACCGTCAGAAAGACGGATTATGGCGGTGGGACATCGCTCCGCACAGGCGCCGCAACCGGTGCAGGCGGCAAGGCTGAGTTCCGAAACGCCCGGCGGGCGGATGCGGACGGGCTTTGCGGCAGCGCGGCCGGTAAAAAACTCACGGCGTGAGAGAGGTTCGACCTTCATGGCTCGACCTCAATGCCCGGGCGGGCCCGGCGGGCCAAAGATGATCTGCAGCATCCAGACGAGGAAACCATAGCCGCCGACAATGCCGACGGCGACGATCGGCCAGATGCCGAAGGCGAGCACGAAGAAGGTAATCAGCTCCGCGCGTCGCGAGCGCGGCGGCTTTTCGATCGGCTGTGCCTGAACGACTTCCGGCATTCCTGCGTCCCCCAACACAATCCAAGGTAAGATGCGCCACCGGAAATAAAAATCAATCCCGTGACCGGCCGATGACAGCTTTTCACCGTGCCTCAGAGTAAATGCCGAACAGAAGGGGTCATTGATCTGTGTCAAATTGACAGAAAACTGGCACCGGAATTCCCGAGAAATTCTCACGCGTCGTTCCGGCATAACTTGCGGACGCCAATCAGTTTTTGCGAATATCGATATATTTCTAGAAATACATCGCCTCATGCCCGCTCGGCCGAACCGACCGGACATGCGGATACGGGACCAATCCTGCCGGCGGCGAGCGCAACCTGCCCCGACGGCAGAACCCGAGGCAACAGCCCTTGCAACCCTGGGCTTTGCAGCCTACTTCTTGGCGCATGACACAGCTGATCGAAATCGGAACCGCGCGCGTGCTGCAATGCGCTGTCGATGGCCCTCTGCTTGCGGCACCGGGCGACGCCAATGATTTTCTCGGCGACGGCTGGGCGCATGAGGCCGACTTGCTGGCAGTCCCGGTCGAACGGCTGGGTCCCCATTTCCTCGATCTTTCGACCCGCGTCGCCGGCGAGGTGTTCCAGAAATTCGTCAACTACCGCATGCGGCTCGCCATCGTCGGCGATATCAGCACCAGGCTCGAAGCCAGCAAGGCGCTGACCGATTTCGTGCGCGAAACGAACAAGGGTGATTCGATCTGGTTCGTGCCGGATTTCGAAACGCTTCGCGCCCGGCTCGAGCGTTTGCCGACCGCCTGAACGCGGTAGTGTCTGACGATCAGTGCGGATCGATGGGGAAACCTCTGACAATGCGCCCATCCGCAGCGAACACTGGAAATCGCCCCGCGGTCACGCTGACGACCGATCGACTCGCGCTGCGCCCGACAACGCCCGCCGATGCGCAGCGCGCCTTTGAGATCCAGTCGGATTGGGACGTCACGCGCATGCTACGCATGGCGCAGTTTCCACCCGATCCCGACGACATGACCGGCTGGTTCGGTGTGCACCGGCAGGAATGGATCGCCGGCACGGCCTTTCGATTTGCCATCGAGCGCAAAGGCCACATGATCGGCCTGGTCGATCTCGACGAGATCGACGGCGAAGAAGGCGAACTCGGCTACTGGCTGGAGAAGCCAAGCTGGGGCCAGGGCTATGCCTTCGAGGCAGCGCAGGCAGTGGTGTCCTTCGCCTTCGAGCAGCTCGGGCTCGCGAGGCTGAAATCAGGCCACGCGGCCGACAATCCGGCCTCCGGCAAGGTCCTGCTCAAGCTCGGCTTTCGCCCTGAGAAAACCATGCGGAAGGCCTCCCGCTCGAGGGGCGAAGAGATCCTCCACCAGAGCTACAGCCTCGCGTCAGAGGCGTGGCGCAATCGGTCGGGTGCCGATCGCTGAGCGGCGGCGTGTCGGTGCGGTCCGTCTCTTGCGGGATCATCACTCTCCCGCTGGCTCCGCGGCGACGGCCCGTTGTGCGCGCCTGAACGCCCTGCCCGCAACGGCAATCGCCAGCGCGGTCACGGTCAACAGCCCAGCCACAGCAAAGGTCACCTGCATGCCCCTGGCGACCAAGGCTGGCGCCGCCCCGGCCATGTCGCTTGCCACCACGGCTGAGGCAAAGACCGCGCCCATGACCGATGCGCCGGTGACGAGGCCGAGATTGCGCGAAAGGTAGAGCAGGCCGGAAACGACGCCGCGCCGGTCCGCGCTCACATCCGCCATGACCGCCGTGTTGTTGGCCGCCTGGAACAGCTGGTAGCCGGGCGTCAAAAGCGCGATCGCCGCGACATAACCGGCAACGCCAAAAAGCCCCGGCAGCAGCACAAGCGCCGCGCAGCCCGCAACCATCGCGGCAAGACCGATCGTGACTACGAAGCCCGCGCCCAGGCGATCGACGATACGGCCGGCGACCACGCCACCAAAGGCCGAGATGACGGGACCGACCGACAGGACGAGCCCGACCATCGCCGCATCCAGCCCCAGCCCGCGCGACAGATAAAACGGCCCGACCACCAGCGTCGCCATCATCACGGTCGAGACCAGCGCATTGGTCGAAAGCCCGCGGCTGAAAACCGGATCACGCAACATCGCCGGCCGGATCAGCGGCGAGGCTACCTTGGTCTCGACCCGCAGGAACAGTGCAGAACCCACAACGGCGGCCGAAAGCAGCGCGACATTGAGCGCGCCGAAACTGCCGCGGCCCACCGTCATCGCCAATGCATAGGCGCCCAGCGAAAGCGCAAGCAGCAAGGTGCCGGCGACGTCGAAGCGTGGGCGTTCCCTGCCCTCATACCCCTTGTCCGCCGGCAGATACCGATGGGCGAGCACGAGCGCCAGAAGCCCCAACGGCACGTTGACGAGAAAGATCGCCCGCCAACCGGGCCCGGCAATCAGCGCGCCGCCGAGCGACGGCCCGAGCGCTGTGCCGATGGCCGACATGGTGCCGAGCAAGCCCATGGCGCTGCCGGTCTTCTCCTTCGCCACCGTCTCGCCGACAAACGCCATGGTCAGCGCCATCATGATCGCAGCCCCGATGCCCTGCATCGCTCGCGCCGCGACGAGCAGCGGGAAAGCGGGCGTCAGGCCGCAAAGCACCGAGGCTGCGATAAAGAGCGCGATGCCGGCAAGCAGAAGCCGCCGCCGGCCGACGATATCGCCAAGCCGCCCGACGCTGACGATCAGCGTGGTGATGGCAAGCAGATAGGCAAGCACCACCCATTGCACCGCCTGGAACGAGACACCAAAAGCGTCCGCCAGCGCCGGAAGCGCCACATTGGCGCTGCTGGTGCCAAGCGAGGAGAGCAGCATCGACAGCGACAGGCTGGTGAGCACGCAGCGAACCGAGGCGGTGGCGGGAGCGTTTGCAGTCTTCGTCGCGCTCATCGACCACCTCCCGCGCGCGAGGTTTCGCGCCGATCTTTTGCAGCACGGGAAATCGCGGGAAAACAAGGCGATAGCGCGCTTTCATGATTCAAAATATGCGGCAACGACTTCCGATCAGACAGGGAAATCGGGGCGGGCATCAGTGGGCATGGGATCATCGGAAAACCCTCCAAGGTCGGTTCTCCGAAAAATTAGACCTCGGCTTCATATGGCGGAAGGCGCAGCATTTGCACTTCATTCGTGCGTTTGACGCCACATCATGAGCCAACTGTGTTATGGATGGGCATGACCAGACCGGATCTCAACCTCCTCGTGACCCTCGACGTGCTGCTTGCGGAAGGCAGCGTCGCCCGCGCCGCCAGGCGCCTGCGGCTCAGCCCCTCGGCCATGAGCCGGGCGCTGGCAAGGCTGCGCGAGGCGACCGGCGATCCGCTGCTGGTGCGCGCCGGCCGCGGCCTCGTTCCAACGCCGAGGGCGTTGGAACTGCGCGATCGCATCGGCCCCATCGTCGAAGCGGCCGAAGCCTGCCTTCGCCCGGCCGAGAGCCTGGACCTGAAGACGCTTTCCCGCACCTTCACGCTCAGGAACCGCGAGGGTTTCGTCGAAAACTTCGGCGCTGCACTGATTGCCCGTGTCGAGCGAGAGGCGCCCGGCGTACGCCTGCGCTTCGTGCAGAAGCTCGACCGGGAAAGCAGCCCGCTTCGCGAAGGAACCGTCGATCTCGAAACTGCCGTTGTCGGCGACATGACGGGCCCGGAGCTTCGCGCCCAGGCCCTCTTCCACGACCGTTTCGTCGCCGTGGTCCGCCCGGGCCATCCGCTGACATCAGGCGAAGTGACGCCCACCCGCTACGCCGAAGGCCACCACATCCATGTCTCGCGCCGCGGCAACGACGTCGGCCCGATCGACACTGCCCTCCAGGTCCTCGGCCTTAGCCGCAAGATCACCGCTTCCGTCGGCAGCTTCTCCGAGGCCCTGGCGCTTGTCCGCGCCACCGACCTCGTCGCCAGCGTGCCCGAGCGCTACACCGGAAGCTTGCGCGAAAACCTCGTCACCTTCCCTTTGCCCGTCGCCCTGCCCGAAATCACCATCTCGTTGCTCTGGCACCCCCGCCTCGACGCCGACCCGGCGCACCGCTGGTTGCGGGCCTGCGTGCGGGAGGTCTGCACCGTGTGACGCGCCGCGCGGCAAGAGGCTAGGCCCCGAGCGCATACCGATGCGCCCCCAAGGACCTACGGTTGCCTGCAACAGGCCATCGGGGTATCAGCCCAATCCCGGCCGCAAATGCGCCGCCTCGCCAGCGCACGTCAAACCCGCACACAGGAGAACGCGATGTTCGACCACGTCAAATTCGGTGTCCGCGACTATGCGGCAAGCCTCGACTTCTACCTGAAGGCGCTCGAACCGCTCGGCGTTTCGGTGGTCGATCACGGCGCGCATGGCGTGGAGATGAGCACGGACGGCAAGTCGTCGCTGTGCCTCTACCAAACCGAGGAAACGCCGGCGCATCTTCACCTCGCCTTCATGGCCACGACCCGTGAGCAGGTCGACGCCTTCTACAGCGCAGCCCTTGCGGCCGGCGGCAGGGACAACGGCGCGCCGGGCCTGCGCCCACGCTACCACGCCAACTACTACGCCGCCTTCGTTTTCGATCCGGATGGCCACAACATCGAGGCTGTCTGCCACGAGCTTGAGGCCTGATCCGACCAAGATCGCAGCAAGGAGCCGTCATCTATGCCCGGCAAGCGAGCTGGGCCTTGATGGCGACAGGCTGAAGTCTACGTGGCGTTGCGCCCCCGCTTCAGGGCGGACGGCGCGACGCTCAAAACCAATAGCGTCTCATCCGCGCCAGGAATTCGACCGTCGTCACGGGAAAGCCTGAGCCACTGCCGATGACGGAATCGATGCCGCAACGGGGACAGATCGCCGTTGTGTCATCGTCGATCCATTCGTTTATCTCGGCCGCCGGAAAGATCTCGCAACAATAGAAGCATCCGCAGGACGGGCTCGCTTCGATTTCGGCTCGATGGTTGGCGCAATGCTTGTGCGCCTGGATGACGATTTCGTCCATCCGTCATCATTGGCGCATGTATCAAGGGTTGTCCAGCGAGCGCGACACGCGCCTCCATCGCTCATGCGCCTTTCGAGACGGAATTCCGGGCCACCGCCGGCGCTACCTCGTACCAGTCCCTGGACCTGTTCACGATCCAGACGACCGACAGCATCACCGGCACCTCGATGAGCACCCCGACGACGGTCGCGAGCGCGGCGCCCGACTGGATGCCGAACAGGCTGATGGCGGCGGCAACGGGCGGAAGAGCCAGCCGATGAACAACCATGCCAGCAGGGCCATAGAGAATGGCTTGATCGCCCAGTTGATGAAGAGCGTCACGCCGATGCCGCGCCAGTGGCGCCCCAGCTCGGACAGCGACCGGAAGTCGATCTTCATCAGCATCGGGCCACGGTAGCAATGGATCGGGACATCCCAGCCCGAACTACTTGCCGACCTCGATCACGAGCGGGTAGCCCTCGTCATCCCACTCCAGAAATCCGCCGGCGAAATAGTAGACGCGGGTGTAGCCCCAGGCGATCGCCTTGGCCGACGCATAGGCGGCATGGGTGCAGTTTCTGCCCTGACAATAGAAGGCGACCTCGTCTGCCTTTCCCACCACCTTGGCGAGGCTTTCCTTCGATAGCGCGGTCAGCAGCGACAGATTGACGGCCTTGGGGAGATGGCCAATGTCATAGGTGAGCGGCGCCCGCACATCGATGAAGGTGACGCCGCGCGCAAGCAGCGCTTTCACTTCCGCAACGTCGACCTTTATCGTTCGCTCGACGCTGAGCTCGCCCTTCAGCGTCATGAACTTGGCATAGTCGTCGAAGGCAAGGTCCGTGCCGGCCCCTTCCGGCAATCCGGCCTTGCGAAGTCCCTCCTGCAACCGCGCGATATAGGGCCGGTGGTAGCTGAAGGCGCTGCCATACCAGTCATAGGCGCTTTCCTGGACGGTGAGCGGATCTCCCAGCGAGGACGTCGCCAGTTTGTTGTACTGGTCGACCAGCCTCTGAATGTCGCCCGTGCGGCCGAGATGTCCGTAGCTCGAAGTCAGCGTGGCGTAATCCCCCAAGAGTTCGGAGCTTTTCTCGAGCACCCGCTCGTAGGTGGCGGCGGCCTCGTCGTATTTGCCTTGAGAAAACAGCGAGACGGCGAGCATGCGCAGCGTTGCCCGCGTCGGGTGAGGATCGAACCGCATCGCCAGGCGCGCCTCCTGTTCCGCCTCGGTCGCGCGTCCTGTCGCGTTGAGGATCCGCGCCATGCCGACATGGTTGTCGGGATCGTTGGGCGCAAGCGTCATCGCTCGGTCGATGGCGGCGAAGGCTTCGTCGTAACGCCCCTGCTGCGCAAGCACCTGCGCCGAGACGGCATAGGCAAGCGGCGTCGGCCTCTCCATGGCCTTTGCGAGATTTCTGGCGAGGTTCCTGGACGCGGCCTCCCTGCGGGAATAATCCCAGGAGAGGATGCTCGCCCGCCAGTTTGCTGCCGCCAGCGACGCGTAGGCGCGGCTATAGTGCGGGTCGAGCACGATCGCCTTCTGGAAAAATGCGGAAGCTGCGACCGTTTCCGCTTCGCTGTCGCGGCGAAGATGCTCCCAGCCGCGCAACAGGGTATCGTAGGCCTTCGGGTTCGTCGTTTCCGGCACCGCCGCCACGTTCTTTTCGGCACTCGTCAGCTTCACGGAGAGCGTCGAGACGATCTGTCCGATCACCTTGTCCTGCAGCCCGAACACGCCGCTCATTTCCCCATCATAGCGCTCGGCCCACAGGTGGTGCCCGTCGATCGCGTCGATCAATTGGGCATTGACCCGAACCTGGTTTCCCTCCCGACGGACGCTCCCTTCGAGGATATAGTGGACGCCCAGTTCCGCCCCCACCTGCTGCGCCTTGGTGGGCTTGCCCTTGTAGGCAAAGGTCGAGTTGCGCGCGATGACGAAGATGCCCGACAGTTTCGACAGTTCGGTGATCAGGTCGTCGGTCATGCCGTCGGCGAAGTAGCTTTGCGCTGAATCGGAGCTGAGATTTTCGAAAGGCAGCACCGCGATCGAGGGCGTCTGCGGCAGCGGCAAGGCGCTCCGCGCAACGGACGCGGGCTCGACGCTCTCGCGCCTCTGCACCAGCCACGTCGCGGCAAGGCCGGTCGCAACGATCACGGCCAGCGCAGCCGCAATGCGCCAGCCGCGAAGGGTCTCGAAGGTGAAGCGCCGACTCTTGAGATCTCCGTCGAACTGCACCCGGTAGACGCGGACGGGCCGCTGGATGTTCTTCACGTGATGCTCGCCAATGAACTCCAGCGGCAGTTCGAACTTGCCCTGCAGGTGGTCGAAGGCGGTGCCGGAGACGAACAGGCCCCCTGGCTCGCACATCTGCTCGAGGCGGGCTGCGACGTTGACGCCGTCGCCGAGCAGATCATCCCCCTCGACGACGACATCGCCGAGGTTGATGCCCATGCGCAGCAGCAGCCGATGCTCGCGCGGGATATCCGCCTGGCGCGCCGCAACCCTGTTTTGCGACGCGACCGCACAGGCGACGGCATCGACGACGGAGCCGAATTCGACGATCGCACCGTCGCCCATCAGTTTGACGATGCGGCCGTGGTAGTCCTGCATGAGGGGATCGAAGATGTCGCAACGCCACGCCTTGATGGCTGCGAGCGTACGGGCCTCGTCGGCCTCCATCAGCCGCGAGTAGCCGACAACGTCGACGGCAAGAATGGCCACCAGCCGCCGTTCTGCGCGAACTGCTTCCATAGCCACCTCTCCCGACGGTGCAGCAGGCTCCGCAATTGCGTTGTCAGGGGCGGAAACGCATCCTCCTCGCCTCCGGATCCGTGCTTGCGTCCACGCGCAGGCCTTGAGCGCGCGGGCCCGCTTTTCACCCCGCCCCCGCCTTCACCAGCCCCTCGCGCAGATGCTGCAGGTCCTCCTCCTGCGCATAGTGCATGGTCGCCAGAAAGGTCTCGATCTCGAAGCTCGGCGCCAGCGCCTTGACCTTGCCGATATGCGCGCCCGCCGCAATCGCATCACCGCGCCAGCCGTGGCAGGCGGCGACGAAGGCGTGCTGGGTCTCGTCCATCGAGGTCAGGTGCATGAAGGCCTCGATCGCCTCGCCATATCGGCGCGCGGCGAAATGCGCCTTGCCGAGGTGGCTCCAGAAGCGTTCCGGGTGGTGCGGGTTGAGGCGCATCGCCTTCAGGATCCATTCCGCTCCCTCCTCCGGCCGGCCGAGCCAGGTCAAGAGTTCGCCCTGCTGCACCACGACGAGGTCGTAATTGGGGTTGAGGAACAGCGCCCGCTCCTGGTGATAGCGCGCCGTCTCAGTTCGTTGGTGTTGACGTTGACGGCGGCAAGGATGCGATGCACGTCGGCGTCGTTGTCGTCGAGCGCAAGCGCCCGTTCGAGCTCGGCATTGACCTCGGCCCAGGTCGCCTCCTTGTCGGCACACCAGCCGTAGACCCAGGATTGCCCGAGGATGCAGGCCCGCCAGGCATGCGCGTGGGCATAGCCGGGATCGAGCGAAACGGCACGGTCGATCAACGCCTGCGCCTGCCTGTTGTCGTCGGCACTGCTGCGGTGATGCAGCACCTTGGCGGCAAGCGCACATTCATAGGCCGCCATGTTGGCCGGCTTGGTGCGCGAAAGCTGGTCGCGCTGGGCGGCCTCCAGCCGACCGGGCACGGTCGCGGCGATCGCCGCCGTCACCTCGTCCTGAATGGCGAAGATGTCGTCGAGCTGCCGGTCGTATTTGTCGGCCCAGATGTGTGCGTCGTTGACCGCGTCGATCAACTGGACGGTGACGCGCACCCGCTCGCCGATCTTGCGCACGCTGCCTTCCACCAGATATTGCGCCCCGAGGCTGGCAGCCACCTCGCGCACGTTGACCGACTGGTTCTTGTAGACGAAGGAGGAGTTGCGCGAGATGACGAAGAGCTCATGCCTTCGCGAAAGCTCGGTAATGATGTCCTCGGTCAGCCCGTCGGCGAAGAACTCCTGGTCGGGATCGCCGCTCATATTGTCGAAGGGCAAGACGACGATCGTCGGTTTGCAGACGCCCTTTTTCGCTTCGCTCCCTCCCGTCGAGGCCGGAAGGTCCAGACCCTCGAGACCGACGCGGTAGAGGCGCACCGGCCGGCTGATGTTCTTCAGCGTCTTCTCTCCGAGATCTTCGATCGGCAATTCCAGCCGGTCAGCCACTTGTGTCGCCACCGCCGCTGTCACGCAGATGCCACCGACCTCGGCCAGCTGCTCGGCGCGCGCGGCAATGTTGACGCCGTCGCCGAAGATGTCGTCGTCCTCGAAGATGATGTCGCCAAGATTGATGCCGATGCGGAATTCGATCCGCCGGTCCTCCGGCACATCGGAGTTCCGCCTCTTCATGCGCTGCTGGATCTCGACCGCGCATTTGACCGCATCGGTCACGCTCTGGAATTCCACCAGCAGCCCGTCGCCGGTGGTCTTGATCAGCCGCCCCTTGTTCTTGGCGATCGCGGGATCGATGAGCTCGATGCGGTGCGTGCGGAGCCGCGCAAGCGTGCCCGCTTCGTCGGCCTCCATCAGCCTGGAGTAGCCGGCCATATCGGCCGCCAGCACTGCGGCTAATCTCTGCTCCATGGGCTTGCCAAACACGTTGAAAAGCGGCCCGTTCCGGACTTCCGGACCTAAGAGATATCCGATCCGATATTATCGCAGCCTGAAACGATCTCCTACCTAAATTAGCAAATGCAAAAACCAAAAGGGGGCGCACATGCGCCGGCGCTCGGCAGCGGGCGGTCCCGCAGGCCTTGGCGCATTCCTGCTTGACAATACTTGCCTTAGGCAACTAATTATCTGATCAAGGCAAACTCATAAAGGCATCCCATGTCTCCGCAGCAAATCGATGACCGCGCCCAGACGGTGCGGCACTTCAACCGCTTTTACACCCGACTGATGGGCCTGCTGCACGAGCATCTGCTCGCCAGCGCCTTCTCGCTGACCGAAGTCCGCATTCTCTATGAGTTGGCGCATCGCTCCGGTCTGACGGCGAGCGACCTCTGCCGCGAACTCGGCCTCGATGCGGGATATCTCAGCCGCGTCATTACCGGCTTCGAGAAGAAGGGGCTGATCGAAAAGACCCGTTCGCCGGCCGACGGCCGGGTCACGCAACTCGAGCTGACGGACGCGGGGCGCGTGATCTTCCAGCCCCTGGAAGATGCATCACAGCGCGAAGTCGTCGCCATGCTGGAGAAGCTTTCGGTGCCGGAACAGAAGCAGCTGGTGGGCGCCATGGGCGAGATCGAAAGCCTGCTTGCCGAGGAGCGTACGCCGGGCTTCATCCTGCGCGATCCGCAGCCGGGCGACATGGGCTGGGTGATCCACCGGCAGGGCGCGCTCTATGCGCAGGAATATGGCTGGACCACCGCGTTCGAAGCGCTGGTCGCCGAGATCGTCGTCAAATACATGCACGACTACGATCCGAAGTCGGATCGATGCTGGATCGCCGAAAAAGACGGCAAGGTCGTCGGCTCGGTATTTCTCGTCCGCCACGATGAAACGACGGCGAAGCTGCGCCTGCTCTATGTCGAGCCCACCGCCCGGGGCCTCGGCATCGGCCGTCGGCTGGTCGAGGAATGCATGCGCCACGCCCGCCTTCTGGGCTACCACCGCATGATCCTGTGGACCAATGCCGGCCTCGACGCCGCCCGCCACATCTACGAGAAGGCCGGCTTCGCGCTGATCGAGGAAGAACAACACCACAGCTTCGGCAAGGATCTCACCGGCCAGATTTTCGCGCGGGACCTGTAGGAACGGCAGGCACGCCATCCGCTTGAAGATCGAGAAGGCCATTAAGAGGCGTCTTCTGCTGGCCTTGCAGGAAAGCGGCGGTCCGTCGGTCACGCCCCCGACGACGGCGGGCTTCGGCACCAGGCTTATCGAATTCTCCGTGAGAAGCGAATTGGGCGCGCGCGTGGAACTGAACTATGCACCAAAGGGTTTGGCAGCAGAGATCGCTACGCCCCTGTCACCGGTCTCCAAAGACAGAGACTGGTTTCATGTCCAAGTCCGTGCTTCTCGTCGAGGATGAGTTCCTGATCGCCATGGACCTTGAGCTGCTGCTGGAAAGGCACGGCTGGCATGTCTTGGGACCCGCCGCGACGGTAAAGCAGGCCCTGCAGCTCTTGCGAAGCGCCGAGCCGGCGGTGGCCATTCTGGACGTTACCCTGAAAGACGGCACCGTGACGCCGGTGGCGGAGGCGCTGCGGGCGCAGAGCGTGCCCTTCGTGCTTGCCAGCGCCTATGAAAAGCCGGAGCAGGTCGGCGGAGAGGTTCTGGCGGGGGTAGTCAATGTCGGCAAGCCGGCGGATACGCGGGCGTTGCTGAGCGCTCTGGAGCAGGTGATGCAAACGTGATGCTTGCGCAGTCCGCGTCTGCCTTTGGCCGATAGCCCTCCAACCGCGAAGAAACGTCGATCCACCGCGGCGGCCACTGGAAAAGCCCGGGAGCCGACCGAGGTGCCGCGCTGGTGCTTTCACTCGGTAGCGGACGCCAGTTGTCGGCCGGTCGATATGCCGGTGACGAGGCTGAACGTCCCTTCGCCGAGACGATAAAATCCATCCTGCGGCACCGGCAGCTCCAGCATTTCCCGCCTGGAGAGGCCGGCATAGACGCCGCGCAGCAACCGGCCGAACAGCCCATGGGAAATCGCGACCGTCGGCCGCCGGATATCCGCAAGCCAGCTTTCCGCCCGCGCACAGGCGGCATCGAAACTCTCCCCATCCGGCGAACGGAAATACCAGTCGAAGACATCGGAACCATCGAGTTTGCCCGGATACTCCATGTCGATCTCGAACTTGGTCATGCCATCCCAGCAGCCGACCGAAACCTCCATCAACCGCGCATCCTCGCGGCTCGCAAGCGGCAGCACCCGCTGCACCCTTTCGGCGGTTTCGCGGGTCCGTCCGAGCGGGCTGACATGCATCTCGAACGACGGCACCTCATCACCAATCTCGGCGCGAAGGAGGTTGGCGACAGCATCTGCCTGCTCGACGCCAAGCCTCGTCAGCGGCGAATCCAGCTGCCCCTGGAACCGACCGAGCGTGTTCCAGACGGTTTCGCCATGGCGGAGAAGATAGAACAAGAGCTGGCCTTTCCATGAGCCTGTGGCTGGCGCAGGCAGCTAGATCAGGTCGCCAAGACAATGTCGAGCACTGAGCTTGCGCTCCCGTCAGGCGATACGACGCTTTTCCAGGCCACCCCTCTCGCACAACACAAAGGATCGTGTTCAGTTTCAGCCGCAATCAAGGAAGGCATCGATGTCACAACGGTACATATGGACGTTAGCTGCTCACATTGGGCGCAAGCTCCAGCGTGCCTCTTCCGGCGTCCGCTGAGCCGGAAATAGCGGCGAACTGTGCGCTTCTCCGCCATGAAGACGTCGCGGGTATCGCTGCTACGGTCTATCGATATGAGCGACAGATCCAAAAGGACTATAATGTCCGTGTCGAAATGTGGATTTCCAAGGAAACCGGGTTGCCGCTAAAATCCCATTTCAGGGCGCTGCCTCTCGATAACATCTCTGAGCGCCGTCTGACCTACACCTACGGCGATGACGTAAAGGCACCGATTTGAGGCGGCAAAGCTGCAGCGGGAGGATCGTGAAGGTTGCCAAAACAATCGTTCACGATATCGCCTTTATCATCATCGCGTACATCGTGTTTCAGATGGTTATGGCACTTGCGATCGTGCCGTCATTGCTTTGGGCTCAATGGACGAAGTGAAGCGCTTCCCCTTCAATCCACCGGATCCAAGATATCCGGCGTATCGTTCTTCGGCGAGCCGACCTTGCTGCCGATCTTCCACATCGTCATGAGCTCAGGCGGAAACGGCTTCATCAGGTCAGGGGCTTCCGGCTCCGGCGAAAGCCAGCGCTCGTAATCGTCGGGATGCAGGATGACAGGCATGCGGTCGTGGATGTCGGCCATCATCGCGTTGGCGTCGGTGGTGACGATCGCAAAGGTGCGGATATCCTCGTCGGTATCGGGGTTCCGCCAGCTCTCCCAGATGCCGGCAAGGCAGAACGGCTCGCCCGTTTTCATGGCGATTGCATAGGGCTGCTTGTCCTTGCCGGTCCCGTGAATGTCCTTCCATTCGAAGAAACCGTCGATCGGCACCAGGCAGCGCCGGCGCTGGTAGGACGAGCGGAACTTGCTGGCGATCGTGTCGGAACGCACGTTGACGAGCGGCCTGCCCGCCTTCGGATCCTTCGTCCAGCTCGGGATCAAGCCCCAGCGGGCCGAGACGAAGACCGGCCCGAAGAGATCGGGATCGCGGATCACGTCGCGGATGATGATCGGATAGGTGAGCGTCGGCGCTCCGTTATAGCGCGGAAACTGGTTGGCGATCGTCTCGACGCCGCCACGCTCGGCAAAGCCGAAGGCGCGCAGCACCCCCTCCAGATTGGTCTTCAGATAGACGCGTCCGCACATGGTGGCTCCTTCCGCCCGCGGCTGCATGCATAGCTATGGCTCCGCCGGAATGCGTCAACACCGTCACTTTGCAAGTACGGCATTTGCAAGCGCTACGGCATCTTCTCCACGTCGGGCAGCTTCCAGCTTTTCTCGAACAGCGGCTTTTCCGGGCCGTAGAGCCTGAAAAGCAGTTCGAACTTGCGGGCAGGGTCGACGGGCACGAAGTTCGCCTCCTTGCCCGCAGGCGCCTTGGCGCCGAAATAGACGTCGACCGAGCCGTCGGCATTTTTCTTCACCCCCTCGCCGATCGAGGCGACGCTCGCCTTGTCCATGTTGCGGATCAGCGCATGGGTCTCGCGGTCGTAGGCGGTCACCGACCAGTACTGCTCGACCGGCGCATCCTTCGGCACGACGAGGCGGTAGTTAGCGCCGCCGTCGAACGGATTGCCGTCCTTGTCCTTGTTGGCCATCAGGTAGAACTGCGCCGTGCCCAGCCGCTTGATGCCGGTGAAGCCGAGCGTATAGGTCACGCCTCGGGCATCGACCGGATAGAGACCGGGATCGGCATAGGCCTCCGAGGCGGCCTTCACCATGTCCGGCAACCCGGCGGGGAACCAGCGGATGCCCTCGTTGATGACAGGAAAGCCGGCGTCATAGCGCGCCGAAAGCTCGGCTCTGGCTTCGGCCGCCGCCTTGTCGAGCAGCGCCTTGGTTTCGGCGCTTGGCTGGAAGGGCTTGCCCTTCTCGATGCCGAGCGTCTTCAGCTGGTCGATCATCGCCCGGTCGCGCTCGAGCCACGGCTCGGTCTGGACGACCCGGTTCAGATTGTCGAAGAAGCTGGCGTCGAAGCGGATGGTGCTGTCGAACAGCACGTCATAGGCGTCGGTAAAGACCGTTTCCGGCGGCTTGTCGGTCACCGGCATCGGGTAGATCTTGATCTTCTTGCCATAGGCGACCGACTTTTCGATATCGGCGTCGGCATGGCTCTTCAGGTTGGAACGCAGCAGAGCAAATCCGGTGAAGGTGTCCGAGCGAAGCGGAATGAAGCCCTCCGGCACCTCGCCCATGTAATCCGGCGGCAGGATCAGGTACTTGCCGCCCTTGCCCTCGTCGGCGCCATGCGGGCCGGCATCTTCGAGCGGCATCTGCCAGGCGTTGACGATGTTGCCGGCGATCGATCCGCCCTCGGCCGGTGGGATCTCGATGACGATGGGCCCTTCCTTCACGTTCCAGAAGGACATGAAATAGATCGAATCCGGGTTCGGCGTCAGCGTCTGGTTCTTCCAGTTGACCGGGCGAGACCAGTAGACGACTTCGTTGGCCCTGGCCTTCGTCGTCGAAAGCATCGTCTGCAGCATCAGGTCGGCATTGACCGCCGGCATGCCCCAGATCACCGCCTCCGTCGCCCGGCGGGCGATCGCGCGGTCCCGGAGTTCGGCCGGCAACATATCCTGCGCCGCGACGTTCGTCGCGCCGGCCAGAAGCACCACCCCTGTGAGTATAAATCGCAGCATGCCGAATCTCCCTCATACGCCGCGGCCGGCGGCCTTGAAATCTCTCGACCGCCGCTGCCTCGCAAACTCCATTGCGGGCCACCAATGCGAAATTTAGTGCGAATGCATGCCGAGCAGTAGACCCGTTGCGTGCGACGCGCGGAAGTACGTTACGGTTACAGCCGCAAACACAAACGGCGGCGATCGGCCGGCGCATCACCGCATCCTCATCCCCTTTGAAAAACACCGCGTCACTTGACATCGGACCAAAATAGGTAGATCGGTCTACCTAATAGATTGGAGAAAGCGATGAGCGACAAGGCGCCGGCGCGCGAGCGGCTTTTGAAGGCGGCAGCCGAACTGTTCTACCGGGATGGGGTCGGTGCCACGGGCATCGATGCGATCACCGCGCATGCGGGCGTCGCCAAGATGAGCCTCTACAACAACTTCTCGTCCAAGACCGATCTGGTGAACGCCTATATCGAGGCGCGCCACCGGGAATGGCAGGAGCTTTACCGCGAGCGCCTGGCTCATGCGGCAACGCCGAGAGATCGTGCGCTGGCGATCTTCGACAGCTATGTCGACCACGCTGAAATGGCCTATTCCTGGGGTTTCCGCGGCTGCGGGCTCCTGAATGCCGCAGCCGAGCTTTCGGTCGGCGATCCCGCCCGCGACATCGTCGCCTCGCAGAAGGACGAGGTGGAAACGCTCTTCAAGCAATATCTCGCCGAGATGAAGCCCGACGCGGGTGCCGCCATCGACGAGACGGCGGAGCACCTCTCCTTCCTGCTCGAAGGCGCGATGTCGCGTGCCGGACTCGACGGACATGACGCACGGCTGAAGACCGCGCGCCGGATCGCCATCTCGATCATGGACCAGCTATGACCTCCCGAAATTCCGCTTCTCTCGTCGGCTTTGCCTGCGTGCTCACCGCCTCCGCGCTCTGGGGCACGACCGGCACCACCGCCACCTTTGCTTCAGGGGTCAGCCCGCTTGGCATCGGCGCCGTCGCCATGGGCCTTGGCGGCCTGCTCTTGGCGCTGACGGCGCTGCATTCGATCGTCAAAAGCAGGGCGAAGATCGCCGCGCAGTGGCCGATGCTGATCCTCGGCTCGCTCTCGGTCGCGATCTATCCGCTTGCCTTCTACTCTTCCATGCATCTCGCCGGCGTCGCCATCGGCACCGTCATCTCCATCGGCTCGGCGCCACTCGCCGCTTCGCTGATCGAGCGCATCTTCGACGGTCAGAAGCTCACCACTCGCTGGTTGCTGGGTGCCGCCGCCGGCCTTGGCGGCGCCGTGCTTCTCACCTTTTCGGAAAGCCACGGCAGCGCCGGTGCTGCCGACGCGACGGCGGTCCTCTACGGCATCCTGCTCGGCCTGGTCTCCGGCCTGCTCTACGCGCTCTATTCCTGGGTGGCGCGGCGGCTGATGCAGGCGGGCATTCCGCCGCGTGCCGCCATGGGCTCGATCTTCGGTGTCGGCGGCACTCTGCTGTTGCCGGTGCTCGCCTTCACCGGCGCGCCGCTTTTAGCGTCGTCGACCAATGTCGCCGTCGGTATCTACATGGCGCTGGTGCCGGTGCTGGTCGCTTACGTGCTCTTCGCCTATGGCCTCGCCCGCGTGTCGGCCACCATGGCGACCACGCTGTCGCTGCTTGAACCGGTCATCGCCGCCGTGCTTGCCGTCGTCATCGTCGGCGAGCGCCTGCCGGCCGAGGGCTGGGCGGGCATCGGGCTGATCGTCGGCTCGCTCTTCATCCTCACCCTGCCGATGCCGGCCCGGCGCCGCCGCGCCGAACGCCCGCGATCCGCCGCCGCCATCGACGCGGCCCTCCCCAGCCGCTAGAGCCGGAACCCTTGATATGAGCGACGTCGCTGCGCTGCCTTCCCGCCGGCCAAACCGGATGTGGGCCGTCGTCATCCTGATCCTGCTCGAGGCCGCGCTGGTGATCTCCTGGAGCGCCGGCTTCGTCGGCATCCGCTTCGCCATCGATCACGCGCCGCTCTTCCTGATCCTCTTCTGGCGCAGCCTCGTCTCCGGTCTCATACTGCTGCCCTTCGCCCTGACGGTCGGGCCAAAGATCCGGTTGCAGGACGCCGTGCCGCAGATGCTCTTCGGCGCGCTTGCCATGTCCGGCTATCTCGCGGGCTTTGCGCTGGCGATTTCCTATGGCGTGCCCACTGGCCTCGTGGCGCTGATCACCGACATGCTGCCGCTTGCCGTCGCCATCCTCTCCTGGCCGGTCCTCGGCCAGGCCTTGACCGCCCGCCAATGGCTCGGCTCCTTCATCGGGCTGACCGGTGTCTTGATCGCCTCCGGCTGGTCGCTCGATATCGGCAACGTTCCGCTCTGGGCCTATGGCCTGCCAGTTCTCGGCACCCTGTCGCTGGCGCTGGCGACCCTGCTGCAGAAGCGCAGCCCGGCGGGCGCCATGCCGGTGCATCAAAGCCTCTCGATCCAGTGCCTGTCGGCGGCAGCGATCTTCGCGCTCTTTTCCTGGCATGAGGGCAGCGTTCTGCCGGTGCTCGATCCGGGCTTTGTCGGCGGTATCCTCTGGCTCGTTTTCGTCGCCACCTTCGGCGCCTGGAGCCTCTATTATCTGGCGCTGAAAAAATCCTCGCCCGCCCGCGTCACCGCCATCCTCTATTTGAGCCCGCCCGTGACGATGATCTGGGCCTTCGTCATGTTCGGCGAGCCTCTCTCCTGGGCCATGGCCGTCGGCCTCGCCGTCTCGCTCGTCGGCATCGTCATTGTCGCACGAGCACAGCAGCCGGCCGGCGGCCAAAGTCCGGCGCACGCCTAGGAAAGCCATCCACTGACCGCTTGCATCTTGTGGTGGTGTCTGCGACAGCTTCGCCAAAACCACCGGGGGACAGCGGCCATGAGCTTTTCCGAAGTCAAACCACGTCACGTGCTCTGCCTGCTCGGCGGAGAACGCCCCTTCTCCCACCTTTGCGAGATGATCCAGTCGGCGATCGACGATTTCGCCCTGGGTTTCGAGATCGACTATACGTTTTCCGAGGACGCGCCGGATGACCGCATGCCGATATCCTTCGAAGTCTGCCGGGATCGCGTCAAGAAGGGTGCCTGGACCGAAGCCGACGAAGAGGCCGTCAGCGACCATCGCTCGGTCATCTATGTGCTCGGCCCGCCGATGACGGCAGAGGATGCGGTCAAACATTCAGTCATCGCACTTCGGCTGGTCGCCCACACCCTCGATAACGGCATCGTCGCCGCCAAGGGCGAGAGCGCCGGCGTCGCCCACGGCGTTGAGAGGTGGAAAGAGCTTGCTCGCGACGCCGAAGGCCAAACAGGCGCTGCACTTGCCCGCCCCTGCCGCCTCGCCTTTGCCAAGCGGCCGATCGGCACCGACGAACATCTCTACAGCATCGGCTTCCATCTGGTCGGGATACCCGAAGTCTACGCGCCGAAAACCCTCTCCGACGACGAACTGGCCTTGAGCGCGTTGATCGACACCGTTGCCGACGAAGTCTTCAGCGACGGCGTCGAGACGGTGCTGAAGCACCGCGGCGCCCAATTGCTGCCCGTCGACGCCTATGACGAGGACGAGTTCAAGTACAATCCCTTTGGGGCCATCCATCTGGCGTCATAGATTCGAACCGCCCCAGCAATGAAGGTACTTATGCCAGCGTCAGATCGCGAGAAACGACTGCTCCTCAGCGTGCAACGCGCCTTGCTCGGAACAGTCCCGCCGACGATATCGGCCGTAACGTGCGGCTGGAACAACGACAATATCGTCCTCGAGTTCTTAGTAGACTCAGCTTTTGACGATGAAGATCGAGAACGTTGTGAAGTTGTTGCAACTGAGGTGGTCGCGGATTTCAGCTATGAAACGATAACGTCTGTCTTCACGGTACAAGCTTCCGGCGGACCGAAGACCCCAGTCGAAGAGCGGTGGTGGGCATACCGGCGATCTTAGCCGAATGCGCTGACAACAGGAGTGGCACCTCGTCAGGCAAGCCTCTGTCGCTTGGCACTTTTAGGCGTGAGCTAGAGGTACCGCTTGCATCGTACTTCGATTCGTAATAATTGAAGTTACATGAAAAAAGACAGCCGCCTTTCCTCCGTCCTGCACGCGCTCCTGCACATGGCCGAGCGCGGCGAGCCCTTGACCTCGGACGAGCTTGCCATGTGCATGCGCACCAATCCGGTGGTCGTTCGTCGCACCATGGGTTTCCTGCGCGATGCCGGCATCGTTTCCTCCGCCCGCGGCCATGCGGGCGGCTGGGCGATCACTGCCGATCTCAAGACCGTGACGCTCAGGCAGTTGCACGAAACACTCGGCGAACCCGCGATCTTTGCCATCGGCAACCGGCAGGAAATGCCGGAATGCCTCGTCGAACAGGCGGTCAACGCCGCCCTCGATACCGCCTTTGCGGAGGCCGAGGCGCTGCTGCTCGACCGCTTCGCCCACGTGACCCTTGCCGACCTAGCCGAGGACTTTGCCCGGCGGCACCGGCTCCGATCGCACTGACAGCAGCCGATCGATCCGTCCTGACGTGATCGATCCCGACACATCCGATTACACCGGGACCGCATAAGCGGTTTCCGGCCGGAACCCTATTGCCCAAAGCCCGGGTCGAGACACTGGTTCAAGAAACCGGTGGGCTGGCCTGCGCCCAACCGAAAGGAAGACCCATGCAACAGGACGTCATCATCATCGGCGGCAGTTATGCCGGCATGGCCGCCGCCCTCCAGCTCCTGCGCGCCCGCCGGCGCGTGACGATCATCGACGAGGGCATTCGCCGCAACCGTTTTGCCAGCCATTCCCATGGCTTCCTCGGTCAGGACGGCATCGACCCGTCAGAGATTGCCGCAACCGCGCGGGCGCAGCTCTCCAAATACCCCACGCTCACCTGGATCGACGGCCGTGCCGAGAAAGCCAGCGGCAAGCAGGATGCCTTCTTCGTTACCACCGCTGACGGCGCCTCCTTCGAAGGCCGGCGCCTGCTCTTTGCAACCGGCGTCAAGGACGGCCTGCCGCAGATCGAGGGGCTGACCGAGCGCTGGGGCAAGAGCGCCTTCCATTGCCCCTATTGCCACGGCTACGAGCTGAACCAGGGCGAGATCGCCGTCATCGCGGCAAGCCCCATGTCGATCCACCAGGCGCAGCTCATTCCGGAATGGGGCAAGGTGACCTTCTTCACCAATGGCGCCATCACCCTCGACGCCGAAGGCCGTGCCGATCTCGTCAGGCGCGGCGTGACCATCGACGAAACCCCGGTCGCACGGCTCGAAGGCCATGCCGACGTGGTGCTGACGGATGGCCGCCGCCTGCCCTTCGCAGGCCTTTTCGTCGCCACCCGCACCACGCCCTCATGCGACATCGCCGAGCGCTTCGGCTGCGAGATCGAGGAGACCCCGATGGGCCTGCAGATCCGGGCGACGGCCGCCAAGGAAACCACCATTCCCGGCGCCTATGCCTGCGGCGACGTCGGCCGCGTTCCCCACTCCGTCTCGCTTGCCGTCGGCGACGGCGCCTGGGCCGGCGCGCAACTGCACCGCTCGCTGGTGTTCGGATAGAAGGCACACCGAGCAGGGACGCTGGCATGAAGGAATACCGAACGGACGCAACCGCATTGCGCCGTTCGGCTTCCAGCCTTGCCAAATCGACGGCCTCTGTGCTTCGTTCGCTGCAAACGCGAGTTGGAGCCGCCATCGATGCCCATTGCCCTCACCTGCTTTCAGGGTCGCGCCGGCGATCACAACGACCTCGGCATTCCCGGCGCGAAGTCCGTTGCCGCCCATCTCGCCCGAAAACTCGGCCTCGAAACGGTCACGGTCGGAGATCCGGAACCGGCGCTGAACGGCCACTGGGCGGTCGAGCTCGAAGCCGCGATGCCGGCTCTGAAGCGCATGCGAGATCGCTTCGATGTGGTCTACGCCGAGGGATCGTTTTCGCTGGCAGCGACCAGCCGCTGTGCCGTCTCGCTCGCAACCCTGCCTGCCCTTGCGAGGCACCACGGCAATGCGGTCGTCGTCTGGTTCGACGCCCATGGCGACCTCAATACGCCTGAGGCCAGCAGCACCGGCTATCTCGGCGGGCTGGCGCTGTCCGGGCCCTGCGGCCTCTGGCAGTCCGGTCTGGGCGGCGGGCTTTCGATCGAAAATATCGTGCTCGTCGGCCAGCGCGACCTCGATCCCTTCGAGGCCGAACTCATCGAGGCGAAGCGCATTCCGCATATTCGTCCCGGTGCCAATCTCCCGCAAAGGCTGACCGAAGCCGTCGCCGGCCGACCGGTCTATATCCACCTCGACTGCGACGTGCTGAGCCCCGGCATCGTGCCCACCGACTACCAGCATGAAAACGGGCTGTCGCTCGATGACCTGCGTGCAGCCTGTGCTGTCCTTGCCGGGAGCGAAGTCGTCGGGCTTGAAATCGCCGAGTTTCAGAATGCTTGGGAGGAAGGCGGCGATCCGGTTTCGCCCGAACCGCTGATCGAGGCGCTGGAACCGCTTTTGCAGAAGCTGCGCCGCTGACCTGACCAGAGCCTGCCGGCAGGTTTGCCTAACCGCAGGGGGCTCAGCCGGCCAATCCATCGGCGGCGGACCCCCCATTGCGCTAGGTCGGTTTGGGCGTAGCATGGATATCCCGCTCGCCTTCGGTATCGGCCGCCATGAAGCTCGGATCGACCCTTCTTGCCTACGTCTGCCTTTTCTGCGGGAGTGCTTCCGCCGAACCGCTCCGGGTCGATCTCGAACTGGTGCTCGCCGTCGACGTTTCCTATTCCATGGAACTCGACGAGCAGCGGCTGCAGCGGCAGGGCTATGTCGCGGCCTTCCTGGAGCCCGCCCTCATCGAGGCGATCGAGAATGGTCCTGTCGGCCGCATCGCCGTCACCTATGTCGAATGGGGCGGCTCGGCGGTGCAGGCCACGCCCTGGACGCTGATCGACGGCCGCGGCACGGCCTCGCAATATTCCGAGCTGCTGCGGCGGCAGCCGATCCGGCGGATCGCCTTCACCTCGATCTCCAACACGCTGGCCTTCACCCGACGGCTGTTCGACTACAGCCCCTTTGAGGGCAGCCGCCGCGTCATCGACATCTCGGGCGACGGTCCCAACAATTCCGGCGTCCCCGCCCCTGTCGCCCGCAATTCCACCGTTGCCCGCGGCATCACCATCGACGGCCTGCCGATCATGCTGAAGACGCACGCCGCCTCGGACTCCGCCGCGATCCCCGATCTCGACGCCTATTACCGCGAATGCGTGATCGGCGGCGACGGCGCCTTTCTGGTGGAGGTGACGGACAGCGGCGAGTTCGCCCGCGCCATCCTGCGCAAGCTGATCATCGAAATCTCCGGCCTGGAGATAAGCCGCCTGTCGCCCGAAACGGTGCGCGCAGCCCGGTTCGGTGAGGGCTACAATTGCTTCATCGGCGAAGAAATGCAGGAGCGGATGATCGGGCGGTAGGGCAGGTCTGCCGCCCCATCCACAGCCGACAACGAAGAAGCCGTTGACTCTAATTAGGCGCCTTATTATCTGTCGCCTTATGACAATGCTGGAACAAAAACACCGGGCCATGTTGCAGGAAGCCGAGCGTCGTGCGGTCGCCGAGACCGGCAACATGCGCGCCTGCTTCGAACTGCTGGCGCTGTCAGGCGCGATCGACCGGGATTGCGCCACAAGACTGGCGCCCCACCGGCTTTCGGAAGGCAAGTTCGTTATCCTCTTCCTGCTCAACGATCAACCCGAGGGCCTGTCGCCGCACGAGCTTGCCGATCGCGCGGGCGTGACGCGCGCCACCATCACCGGGCTCCTCGACGGCCTGGAGCGCGATCGCTTCGTCGAGCGCCGCTCGGGCCTTAATGACCGGCGCAAGATCGCGGTAATGCTCACCGAAACCGGCCGCAGGACTGCCCGCGATCTGCTGGGCGAACACAGCGCCTGGATCGCCTCGCTGTTTGCCGGTTTCAGCGCCGATGAACACCAGACGTTCCACCGGCTGCTCAAGCGCATCTGGCAAAATCTGGAGACCGGCGCCACGCCCAAGAACACGCCGGAAACACAGACGTGAGCGAGAGCAAGACCAAGAAACGCGGCGCCAGCGGCATTGGCGCCGAGCGCCTGGCGCAGCTGAACGCCGGAGCGCAAGCCATCACCTTGACCGAATGCCTCGCGGTCGACTTCGCAGCGCTGATGGGCAACATCGTGCCCGGCATCGACGACGATGCCCTTGCCGAGATGACATCGGCCGCGTCGGCCGGCATCTCCCGGCGCATGCCGCTTGCCGCCCGGCTGATCGGAGAGCGCCTCGGCCCCTCGACTTTCGAGACGCTCAAGCAGCATTCCTCGGACACGGTGCGCGGCTGGGCCTGTTTCGTGGTGGCGGCCAGAGAAAACATGACCCTCGCCGAGCGGCTGGCCGCGATCCGGCCGCTGGCCGACGATAGCCATTTCGGTGTTCGCGAATGGGCCTGGATCGCCGTTCGCCCGCATCTCGCGGCCGATCTGGATCAAGCGATCGCCCTGCTGGCGGCAGAGTGGACATCAGATCCATCCGAGCGCATCCGCCGTTTCGCCTCGGAATCCATCCGCCCGCGCGGCGTCTGGTGCGCCCATCTCTCAGTGCTCAAGAAAGAACCCGAACGCGCGCTGCCCGTGCTCGAGCCGTTGCGCGCCGATCCCTCGCCTTACGTGCAGGATTCGGTCGGAAACTGGCTGAACGATGCGGCCAAGGATCGGCCCGAGTGGGTCCAGGCGCTGGCGGCACGCTGGTCCGCCGAAAGCTCAGGACCCGCGACATCGCGCATCTGTCGCCGCGCGCTTCGATCCATCCCCACCAGATCCAGTTCCGGAAACGCTTGAGAGCGCCCGGAATGGCATAACCTCAGACTGACAACAAGAAAGCAGACTATGCCTCACTACCTGACCGAACTTTACAGCGCCAAGCCGGCGTGGCTCGCCCTTCCCCGTCAGGGGCGCCAGCAGTTCCTGGCCGCGATCGGCTCCGCCATGCCGGGCCTGTCGGCGCTCGGCGTCGAGCTCATCACCTTCGGCAAGGTCGACCAGTCGAAGCTGCATGCGGCATCGCAGACCTTCTTCGCCGTCTGGCGCTGCCCGGACGCGACAGCACTCGAAGCCCTCGTCGCCGGCATCGCCCAATCCGGCTGGCACGAATATTTCGACACGATCAACGCCGCCGGCCGCGGCACCGACCTTGCCGGCCACCTCGCCGAGCTCGGCGCGGCCGCCTGAGCCCCCACGCTATCCACCCCCTCAGGTCACGATCGGCTTGGGGGGCTGTAGAAAACGATCTCCGGATCGTTCTCGTCGAGATTGTCGATGTAGCCGCTCGGCCGGAACCCGGCCTTGACCAACAGGTCCTGCATCGGACGGTTCGACATGTTGGTCGAGCTGAAGAGTTTCGCGCCCGACGACATGGATTGAAAGTGGGCGATCAGCGTCCCAGCCAGACCACGCCGGCGCCAGGACGTCCCCACCATCAGCATTTCGATGAAGGCCTGGCCAAAGAAGTGGCGGGTCAGCACGCCATAGGCGGCAGCCTCCCCCTCGATCTCGATGAGATGGCAGCAGCCCTGCTGGATCCAGTCGGCAATGTCGGCGCGTCGCTTCAGATCGTCGGCCGCAACGCTGTCGATCGCGCAAAGCGCCGGATGGTCGTCCTTGACCGCAGGTCGAATTCGCATGGTTCAGCTCCCGGCAGATTTGGCGGGAAACTAGGATGTGGTGTCGCTGGGCGCAATCGCGAAAGCGCTATCTCAACTGCCCCTCTCGCGGCGGCAAGACGAAGTCGCGACCGGACCTCACTGCGACGGCGCGGCGCCCGAAAATCCCCGCCGCGTCCACTGAAAATCCACGACGTCCCCTGTTCTGTACCGGATCGCTCACTGTCCAAGGCCGATGTTCTTCGCCGGGTATTTCTTGAAGGTGGCGGCATGCGCCTTCATCTCGGCCAGCATCGAGGCGAGGAAGGCATTCATCCGGTGGCCGACGGGATATTCCTCCTTCGGATCGATGTAGAGATTGAAGAGCCACGGGGCGAGGCCAACGTCGCTCACCGTCGTCATGTCGATGTTCAGCCACTGGGCCTTGGTTTCCACCACCTTCACGTGGATCTTGTACTCGTACATGCGCATCGCCATCAGGTTCTGCTCGTTCCAGACGAACACCTTCTCGCGGTTCGAACGGCCGTCGTCGGCAAGCAGGAACGAGGTCTGGTCGATGCCGTCGATGTAGCGGTCGACCGGCACCTTGTCTCTGATGCCGCCAAGGCTCAGCGACGTGTTGAAGAGGTCCATCAGGTCGAAGAGCTCGTCGCTTTCGCGGCCGGGCTTGATCATGCCCTTCCAGTAGGCGATCGCCGGGATGCGGATGCCGCCCTCCCAGGCCGATCCCTTGGCGCCGCGAAACGGCGTATAGCCGCTGTCCGGCCAGCTATCGAGCTGCGGGCCGTTGTCGGAGGTGACGAAGATGAAGGTATTGTCCAGGACGCCGGCCTGATCGAGCGCGTCGACGATCTCGCCGATATAGGCATCCACCTCCACCACGTCGTCCTTGTAGGGGTACTTGCTGCCGCTCTTGCCTTCGAAGGCCTTGGAGGCGAAATTGTCGGCGTGCACTTTCATGAAGCAGTGTTCGAGGAAGAACGGCGCCGTTCCCGACGCAAGCTCCTTGATCTTCTTCACCGTGAATTCCTTGAGCATCCGATCGCCTTCGGCCATCTTCTCGATGCTGTCGATCTCTTCGACTTGGCTGACTGGCCCGCCCTTTACCGCCTGTACCAGCGCCGTGCTCGATCCGGTCTTCCTCAGCATCGCCAGCCGCTCCGGGTTCAGCACCAGATCGGGGTAACGCCGCTTGTCGACCCCTTGGGTGATTTCCTTCTCGGCCTCGTAGAAGCCGTAGAACTCGTCAAACCCGACCTCGTGCGGCCGCATGCCTTCGCTTTCGCCCACATGCCACTTGCCCGAGAGCACGGTCTTGTACCCTGCCCCACCAAGCAGCGTCGGCAGGGAAACCTCGTCGGCCCAGGGGTTCTTGGTGATCTTGTCGCCGGCAAGGATCGGCCGCGTCAGGCCGGTGCGAACCGGCAACCGGCCCGTCAGGATCGCCGAGCGCGTCGGCGTGCAGGTGGGTTGCGAATAGGCCGAGGTGAGCCTCAGGCCCTCGCGCGCCAACCTGTCCATGTTGGGTGTCGCAGCGCCGATCGCAGCACCTCCGCCATAGGCGCCGGGGTCGCCATAGCCCATGTCATCAACCACGAGCCAGACGATGTTCGGCCTCTTGCCCAGCCTGGTATAAAGCGTATCGAGCTTCTGTTGCGCCGCGGACTGCTGGTCGGCATGGATCAGCGCTGGCTCCTGCGCCTCGCTCGTGCGTATGGCCTGAGTCATCACCGATTGTGCCGGCGCCACTGTCGGCAACGCCACCAGGATCGCCGTGTGTAGGGCAAGGGCACGCAGATTCCGCAGGCACATCGCACGCTCCTTTTTGCGATCGAACGCAAGGAATTACGCAAGGGATGCCGCCGGACCTTGATCCGCGGCAAGAGGTGGCGGCCTTTTTACAAGCCGCCGGCGCTTTGCGTCCCGCCGCCAGCGGTCGCCGGCGGCGGAGTCTTTCCGCTCTTTACCGCGGCGCCAGGCTTTCCAGTTCGCCCAGCCGCTTCATCGCTGCCTGCTGCGCAAGCCAGCCATAGTTGATGCCGCTGGCGTTCAGCGTGCTGCCGGCCTGGTACGGATAATCGTTGAAGTCGGCGAAGAACTCCTTGATCTTGCCCTGGATCGGCACCAGCAGCCACATGTTGCGGGCGAGGAACTCGATCGCCCCGCCGCCGTCTTCCATGCCGCGCTCGTAGGGGTCCATGCGCAGGTTGGCGATGACGGCCCAGCTCGGCACCTCACGGGTGGCCGTCGCGATGTTGCCGTGGCTCGCCTGGGCGAAGCTCAGCTTCCAGTCGTTCCAGCGGATAGCGTTGAGGTTGCCGCCCTGGTCGAAGTAGTAGACCGAGTCACGCGGCGGCTCCTTCGCCTCGCCCTTCAACAGCCCCGTCAGGTCGTAGCCGTCGAGATGCACCTTGAAGGTCTTCGACGTGCCCTTGAAGCCCTTCTTCATCTCTTCCTTGACGTCGGCGATGCCGGCGGCGGTCGCAAAGGTCGGCAGCCAGTCCATCAGCGTCACCGGGTCGTTGATCTGCGTGCCCGGCTTTACCACGCCCGGCCAACGCACCATCATCGGAATGCGGAAACCGCCTTCCCAGGTCGTGCCTTTCTCGCCGTGGAACATCGTCTGCGCGCCGTCCGGCCACAGCGCCAGTTCCGCGCCGTTGTCGGTGGTGTAGAGCACGATGGTGTTCTCGGCGATGCCGAGATCGTCGAGCTGTTTCAGGAGCTGGCCGACGTGACCGTCATGCTCCACCATGCCGTCGGCATGGATGCCCTTGCCGGTCTTGCCGAGCGAGTCCGGCTTCAGGTGGGTGAAGACATGCATGCGGGTCGAGTTGAACCAGCAGAAGAACGGTTTGTCGGCCTTCACCTGCCGGTCGATGTAATCCTTGGCAGCCGTCAGGAATTCCTCGTCGATCGTTTCCATGCGCTTGGTGTTGAGCGCGCCGGTGTCCTCGATCTTGCCGTCGGCGCTCGACTTGATGACGCCGCGCGGGCCGAACTTCTTCTTGAACTCCGGGTCCTTCGGATAGAAGTAGCCTTCCGGCTCCTCCTCGGCGTTGAGGTGGTAGAGGTTGCCGAAGAACTCGTCGAAGCCGTGTGCGGTCGGCAGATGCTCGTCGCGGTCGCCGAGGTGGTTCTTGCCGAACTGGCCGGTCGAATACCCCTTGGTCTTCAACACGTCGGCGATTGTCGGCATCCAGTCCTGGATGCCGTGCGGGTCGCCCGGCATGCCGATCGTCAAGAGCCCGGTGCGGAAAGGCTCCTGGCCGAGGATGAAGGAGGCGCGGCCCGCCGTACAACTGTTCTGGCCGTAGCTGTCGGTAAAGATCGCGCCTTCGGCGGCGATCCGGTCGATGTTGGGCGTGCGATAGCCCATCAGCCCCATCGTGTAGGCGCTGATCTGCGGAATGCCGATATCGTCGCCGAAGATGACGAGGATGTTTGGCGGCTTGCCGCTCGCCGAAGAAGAGGATTGCGCCTTGGCAGGGCTTACCGAAGCAGCGCCTGCCACCAGCGACGCGGCTGCAAAAATTGTTCCACTTAGAAGGAGATCGCGGCGGCTGACATCCGTTACCCCATTCTCGGCCATCGCTGGCGCAGCCTTGTTATCGTCATGCATGCTCATCGTACTCTCCTAGTTAAGGCGATCGGAAATGCACTGCTGTCGAGGACCGGGCGGATGATGCGCGTGCGGGGGTGGGTGTCCAAGTACGTAACAGTTACGACGTGCCGGCTCGCAACCGTTACTGCGACGCGCGACGCGGGCAATCCGTTGCAAGCCCGGGTAGAACAGCACTGGCAAAACTCACCCAGCGTAACCTCTGACAGATTGACGCAATCGCCCATTCGGCCTCTGGCGCGACGCCCCCGCATGCCTATATGCAAGACGCCAAAGATAAGGGCCTGGGCCTGAGACATGGGCATTGAGACAGGGACATCGGGATGGACGACAACGACTTGCAGGGCCGCGCCGCTCATGTCGCAGCAATCCGCGAACGAGCGGAAGCCGAGATGAAGGCGATCGGCATCGATGCGGCCTTCATCGATCGTCTCGTCGAGACCTTCTACGCCCGCGTGCTCGCCCATCCCGAACTCGGCCCCGTCTTCGACGCCAGGCTTTCCGGCCGCTGGCCGGAGCACATGGACAAGATGAAGAGCTTCTGGTCGGCCGTCGCCTTCCGCAACGGCGCCTATGGCGGCAAGCCGGTGCAGGCGCATGTCGGCGTCGCCAACATGACGCCGGATCTCTTTCCGAAATGGCTTGATCTCTTTTCCACGACGCTCGACGACATCGCCCCGAACGGCGAGGCCAAGGCCTGGTTCATGGCCACGGCCGAACGCATCGCCCGCAGCCTGACGCTTTCGCTATTCTACAATCCGGCGATGGACGATCCGGCGCTGAAGCGCGGGTAATTGCCGAGGCCTTTACGCCCGATGCCGAAGACGGGCGTCAGGGTCAGGAACAGCGCAGCCGTGCTCACCGGCAGGCGCTTGAGGCCGATCAGGTAGAGCCAGAAGGCGAGCGCGTACTGGACGATGCCGGAGATCAGGGCGAGCGCCAGCATGCCCGCCCCCGCGGCGGCAAGGTCCTTGCCGATCGCCTGAGGCCTGACCCAGGCGAACAGGAAGACCAATCAGACAACACGACCTGCCCCCTTGGGTCAGAGCGAGCGGCCTGCAAACAAAATGTCCTCGGCCTCGTCGACCGACATCGCAAAGACCCGCTTGCCCAGTTCGAAGCTGAAGCCGCCCCGGGCAAAGGCGGAGAGCTCCTTGGCCGTACGCTTCTCGTCGAGCGCCGCCTTGCGGAACGGCCCGAAGGCGCGCTTTCGCGCCAAGACGACGGCCGCATAGAGATCGTCGGCTTCCGCCACCGCCGCAGCGACGGCGTCCCGTGCAACGCCCTTTTCCGACAGCTTCTGGGCGATCGCCCGCTTCGACTTGCCGCCGCGCATGGCCGAGCGGGTCTTGATCTCGGCATAAGCTTTGTCGTTGAGCGCGCCATTGTCATAGGCAAAGGTCACGGCGGCAGCCGCCAGCAGCTCCACCTGGTTCACGCTGATATCCTCGAACTTCTCCCGCGCCTTGCGCGAGATGGCGTCGAAGAGCTGCTTTTCCGTCAGCATCTGCCGCGCCAGCCGATAGGCCGCTGAATTGCGCGCCCAGGCATACATGCGCGGCGTCGGTTGATCGGATTGCGCTTGATCGTCGATGAGGTCCAAGCCTGCCCTGCCCTCGAATTGAACCATTGATGGCACCAGTCGATCCGCAGGATGGGATAGACGTCGCCCCAAGATGCGAAATGACCTGACTCTCCGCGACAAGGCAATTGCGCACCCGAGCCCACGACATGTTTTCCCGGCCTTGTTCCGCCGGCATGAGGGCGGCAGGCGCCCCTCAAGAGAGGCGCGCCTGAGGTAACCGCAGCAGGGCCTGCGCGGATCTTTTGATCCGCCGGCCGAGCGTTCCCGTCGTGATGCCCGAGCAAAGGCACCGGAAAGCGTGATGTCTATTCGAACTTCTCGGTGCTGTCGGCCTTGCCCTTCACCCAGTAGCCGGAAGCTTTTAGCCAGCTGAGCGGCAAGCCGCGCTCCTCGACGAGATGGGTGCGGATCGCCCGGGTGACTGCGGCTTCGGCCGCGATCCAGACGAAGGTGCCGGGCTCGAGCGCCACTTGACGCACGACGGCAAGCAGCGCTGACGGATCGTGCGCTTGATCGAGCGGGCGATAGGCCCAATGGGTGGTGAGCGCCGCCTTGGTGCGGAACTTCTGCCGCTCGTCCAGCCCGGTGACGGCGGCGACACTGGTGATCTGATGCCCCGCCGGCGTCTCCTCGATCCGCCGCCCGATCGCCGGCAGCGCCGTCTCGTCGCCGATCAGCAGCCATCGCGTGAAATCTCCAGACACGACCGCCGAACCGCGCGGCCCGCCGATCTCGAGCTTGTCGCCCACGGAGGCCGCCATTGCCCAGGCGGTCACGGGGCCTGCCTCGTGCAACGCGAAATCGAGCGCCAGAACGCGCGCGTCGGTGTCGTAGCGCCGTGGCGTATAGTCCCGGCGCTCTTCGGTGCCGTTTGCGCCGGGCACGAAGATCTTGATGTGGTCATCCGCCCCGAGGCTGACGAAGTCGGCGAGATCCTCACCGGAAAGCGTGATCCGGAGCATGCCCGGCGTCACCCGCTCGATGCCGGAAACGACGAGCGAGCGGCGCTTCAGCTCATGGCGAACACGCTCGATGCGCGGCGTCGGGAGATGGGAATAGTTGGGAGAATTGTCCATTTGCATCCTTTGGAGGGCCTCGAAAAGCTCGATCCGCAGGACACAGTCGCGCAGATCGAAGCCGCTTCTGGCCGTTCGATCATACGCGTTGAGTGACGTTAACGCTTACGTGGCCGGGGGTGGCCCGGTCATGTCACGTTCTAACTATCGGAAGGCCCCGCTTCGATCAATGCGTCATCTTGACTAAAGCACGAAGGTTTTACCAGCCAAAAGAAAAACGCGCCCACAGGAGCAAGCGCGTTTCTCAAAATGAAGAAGGTCTGACGAAGCCTTAAGCCGCCAGAGCCGCAACTTCGCCACGGATGAGGTCGCCGAGCCGGCGGATGCCCTCGTCGATCATCTGATCGTTGGCGCAGGAGAAGGAAACGCGCAGGGTGTTTTCGCCCGAGCCATCGGCAAAGAAGGCGCGACCGGGAACGAAGGCGACCTTGGCGGTCTCGATCGATTTTGCAAGCAGTGCGGCGCCGTCCATGCCCTTTGGCAGCGTCACCCAGACGAACATGCCGCCTTCCGGCTTCGTCCAGGACACGCCCTCGGGCATGTACTTTTCAAGCGCTGCGAGCATGGCGTTGCGGCGCTGCTTGTAGACCCGGTGGATCTTCGCCACCTGCTCATCGAAGCCGCGCTCGGCAACGGTGCAGATCGCCATCTGGTTGATTGTCGAGGAATGCAGATCGGCTGCCTGCTTCAAGAGCACGAGCTTGCGGATCACCTTTTCCGAGGCGCAGACCCAGCCGACGCGAAGGCCGGGAGCGAGCGTCTTCGAGAACGAGCCGCAATAGATCGTGCGGGTGTTGTTGATGTCGCCCTTCTTGGCGATTTCGAGCGCCAGGATCGGCGGCACCGGCTCGCCGTCATAGCGCAGCGACTGGTAGGCCGCGTCTTCGATGACGGCAATGTCGAGCTCTTCGGCAAGCGTCAGCACGCGCTCGCGGCCGGCCCGGTCGACGGTCTCGCCGGTCGGGTTGGCGAAGTCGGCCGAGAGATAGGCAAACTTGACGCGGCCGCCCGCCTCGCCCGCCGCCTGACGGTAGGCTTCCGGCGTGCGGTTGCCGTTGGGGTTCAGCTGGTCGTAGGTCGGCTCATAGGCGTTGAAGGCCTGCAGCGCGCCGAGATAGGTCGGCCAGGTGACAAGTGCGGTATCATTCGGCGACAGGAACAGCTTGCCGAGATAGTCGAGGCCCTGCTGCGAACCGGACGTGATGAAGATGTTGTCGGCGCCGGCGGGAATGCCGAGATCGGCCATCTGCTTGGCAAGCCATTCGCGCAGCGGCTTGTAGCCTTCGCTGACCGAATACTGCAGTGCGGCACTCACGGCCGGGCCGGAAAAGATCTCCGCATAGGCGTCCTTGAATTCCGCATCCGGAAACAGCGCGGGATCGGGAATGCCGCCGGCAAACGAAATGATGTCGGGGCGATCGAGCAGCTTCAACAGTTCGCGGATTTCCGAAGCGCGCATCCGGTTCGAGCGCGTCGCGAAGATATGTTCCCAATCCAGCATGGGGTGTTTCCTCAGAGATTATAAGCGGAAAGCGGTTCTCCGCTTCCTCCCGCGTCATTCTAGAGCGCCGTGCGTTCGTTTGAACGCACAAAGCACGCTCTGGTTTTTTGTTTAGAGCATCTTTCCGCTTCGGGCGATCCCCCTGGAAGGAAGGATGCTCTGGACGGTGATGCGACAGGACCATGACGACCAATTTATGTCAATATTATTGACCTAATTCCGTGCGCTTTTCGGGCCTTTGGGGCTCCGCGCACGTTACGTCCAGGACCTGACGTTACGTCAGCTTGAGCCGAATGCCACGCGCCATGAGGTAAAGCAAGCCATCTGCTCAACCGCTACGCTCGCGCCGCTTGGCCCCAATCGCACAGACGCCCGTCGTCCGCTTGTCCTTGCGCCGGCAGCGGCACCCGGCGCCTGATAACCCAAAGTGGCAAATTGCCGGAGAAGGAGGCGAAGCGTAAAATTTCTCCCCTCAATTCGACCGGAGGGACTAGGCCATGAGCAGACTGTTTATCCTGTCGGCTGGCGCCGCCCTGGCGCTGGCACAAGCGGCGCCGGCGGCACCCGCAGCGCCGGAGACGCGACCCCTCAAGATCGCCAAGGAGTGCAGCCAGTTCACCGGCGACACCCCGAGCTTCTGCACCATTACGGAATCGAACCTCGAAGCGATCCCGGCTGGCAGCAAAATCCTCTACTATGGACCGGTGGTCGCCAATCCCCTCTTCTCCAGCAGCACCGCCGTCATCGCTGTCGGAAACGGCGACTCGGCGCTCGGATACTGCGTCGTCTACGATACGGCCAAGCCGCCGTTCGGCACCTGTGCGTTCCACGCCGGCAGCGGCACGCTCGCTGGCTTCCAGGCGATCGTGAAGGTCACGGTTGACGACAAGCAGATCTGGCACTGGGACGGAGACTACGTGCTCGGCACGACCCAGGCGGCCAAGTGAGACGGTAGGCATTGCCGGCTCCACACCCGGCCAATCGAGACGACGCGGCAGAAGACCTAGGCACTCTGCCATCAAGCAACGTCTTTCAAGTGCTGTCCCCGCCCAGCGGGGACAAGCGCCGCCTTACGTTTTGACCGCCGGCGCGCTGGCGTTGTCTGCAAACAGGAGCCGGAAGCCGAGCCCCAGCATGACGGCGCCGGTAAAACGCTGCTGCCAGACGAGCAGCCGCGGAAAACGATAAAGCGCCTGCCCGACCGTTCCCGAAGCAAGCGCTACCGAACCGAGCGAAAGGATGCCGGCAAGCTTCTGCACGGTGCCGAGCACGGCAAGCTGCAGCCAAACGGGGCCGGCGGTCGGGTCCACGAACTGCGGCAGGAAGGCGAACATGAAGAGCAGCGACTTCGGGTTCGTCAGGCTGTTGATCGTTCCCTCGCGGACCGCGCGCCAGTCGGACACCTCGGTCGCCGCCAGCCGCTTGCTTTCGGCCGCATCGCCGAAACTCGACCAGACCATGCGCGCGCCGAGATAGAGCATGTAGGCTGCCCCCACCCACTGCAGAAGCATGAGCCCGGCGGGATAGGCCTTCAGCAGCGAGGCGACGCCGAGGACCAGCAGGCCTACCTGCACGACGCCGGCGACGAAGATCATGCCGACCACCGTCAGCAGCGCCACCCGGCGCCCCTGCCCGATCCCGCGGGCGAGCACCAGCATCATGTCCGGACCGGGCGTGATCTCCAGAACGAAGAGTGCAGCAACGAAGGTCAGGAGAATGGGGAGATCGGCCATCGAAGGTTCCGGCTGAGGACAACTGCCACATGCTTATCCGGAAGCGTCAGGCCTGTCGACCAGCCCGCTTTAACCGCAGCATGCCGATATTTTTTGCTCCGCCTGCCGCCATCTTCGTCTAGTCTGCTCTCGGGCTTCGAACGGAGAAAAACGATCCATGGCGAAACGCTGACGGAACGGATTTCGCAGCCCAAGGCAATCGCCCTTCCCACGCCGGCGCCAACGCCCAGAAAGCATCGATGACAAAACCCGACGACGACACCCTCGCCTTCTATCGCGACAACGCCGCCACCTATGCGGCGCGCGAACGCAAGCCGCCGGCAACCCGTCTCGCGGCCTTCATGGCCCGTCTCGCCCCCGGCGCCTCGGTGCTCGATCTCGGCTGCGGCGGCGGGCATGACAGCCTTGTTCTGCTGGACCATGGCTTCGACGTCAGCGCCTGCGACGGTTCGGCGGAACTGGCGCGGGAAGCCGAAGTGCGCATCGGCCGCAAGGTCGAGGTCATCACGTTTCAGGAGATCGTTTGGGAAGGACGGTTCGACGGCATCTGGGCCGAGGCCTCGCTTCTGCATGTGCCGCGCACGGAGCTTGCCGACGTGCTCACACGCATTCGCCGGACGCTGAAGCCGGGCGGTCTTCTGCAGGCGAGTTTCAAGGCCGGCGAGACGGAAGGCCACGACCGCTTCGGCCGCTACTTCAACTACCCCTCAGCCGAATGGCTGCGCGCCTGCTTCGAAGACGCCGGCTGGCCCGAGCCTGACATCAGCGAGGCCGATGGAAGCGGTTATGACGGCGAACCAACCCGCTGGTTGCATGTCTCGGCAAGGCGCACGGCTTGAGCCGGTTCAGCGCTACGACCGTAAAGCCATGCAGATCGAAGTGCACGACGCCACGTGTTGTCGCGGTTCAGCGACGGCAAGCTTGAAGCGCCCGCGCCATTGGAACCCCTCCGGGTCGTCCACGGATCCCGTTTTGCTTCCCCGCGCCCTCAGGCCTCGCGGCTGAAGTAACTCAGGATCAGAAGCGTGCAGATCGCCGCAACGATCAAGGCGTCGAAAAGTGCAAAGTGCTCGAAGAACGAGAGCATGGCATGTCCTCCTTCCAACTAAACCTATGAGAGCACATATTTTCCAAACTTGGAAGAAGTCCTGGAAAATATACTGACCAAACAACGCAATTCGCCCGAATAATATTTGCACTGCAGCATTATTTATTTGCACTGCACAAAGCTTAATTCCATGAAAATTATCGTTGACAGTGCCGCGACAGCTCAACGATACAGCCGTCGATAGGCCGTCAACGACGCGCCATTTCCCCCCTTTGCCACCACGACAATGTTAATTGACGGCGCTACCGGAAGGTGCAGATATTAGAAAAATCGAATAGAAGATCCGCTGTCCGGTCGGGTCGCATTTCCAGGGGGTGCGCATGTCTGAACTGCAAGCGAACAACGCCCGTGCAAACGCATGCGGCGGCAAGACGGCTGAGGCGGATCCGGAAGCCGGCCTGACCCGGCGCGACATTCTCATGAGCAGTGCGGCGATCGCCGTTGCCGCCGGGCTGCCGGCGAGCCTTGCGGCTCTTGCCCCGAATGCGGCGCAAGCAGCCGGCGCGACGGCGCCGAACATCGTCTACATCATCGCTGACGATCTCGGCTGGGGCGGTGTCGGCTTCCGCGGCTCGGACATCAGCACACCCAATCTCGACAGGCTGGCGGCGACCGGCGTAACCTTCGACCAGTTCTACACCCAGCCGATGTGCACGCCGACGCGCGCAGCCTTCCTCACCGGCCGCTACCCGCTGCGCTATGGCCTGCAGACGGGCGTGATCCCCTCGCCCGGTACCTACGGTCTGGCGCTCGACGAATACCTGCTTTCCCAGGTCATGAAGGATGCCGGGTACAGAACCGCGCTGGTCGGCAAGTGGCATCTCGGCCATGCCAAGCCGGAATATTGGCCCAAGCAGCGCGGCTTCGACACCTTCTATGGCGCGCTGGTCGGCGAGATCGACCACTTCAAGCACGCCTCCCATGGGGTGAAGGACTGGTACCGTGGCAACAGGCCGCTCGAGGAGACCGGCTTCGACAACACGCTGATCGGCGACGAGGCAGCCCGGGTGGTCGAAAGCCACGATCCCGCAAGCCCACTCTTCCTCTATCTCGCCTTCACGGCGCCGCACACGCCCTTCCAGGCGCCCGATGACTATCTCGAGCGCTACAAGCACATCGCCGACAAGAACCGCCGTGCCTATGCGGCGATGATCTCCGTGCTCGACGACGGTATCGGCAAGCTGCTGGCGTCGCTCGAAAAGCGCGGCATGCGCGACAACACGATGATCGTCTTTCACAGCGACAATGGCGGTGTGACGAGTTCGCTCTTTGCCGGCGACAGCAAGGTGAGCGGCGAACTCCCGGCCGACAACGGCCCCTATCGCGACGGCAAGGGCACGCTCTACGAGGGCGGCACCCGCGTGGTCGCGCTTGCCAACTGGCCGAAGAAGATCAAGCCCGGCAAGGTCGCAGGCATGGTCCATGTGGTCGACATGTATCCGACGCTGGCAGCGATCGTCGGCGCGACGCTCGACAAGAACCAGCCGCTCGACGGCATCAACCTCTGGCCCTCTTTGAGCGAGGGCAAGCCGACGCCGCGCACCGAGGTTGTCTACAACGTCGACCCCATGGGCGGCGCCGTGCGCCGGGACAACTGGAAGCTCGTCTGGAAGGCGACGCTGCCGCAAAAGGTCGAACTCTTCGATCTTGGCGTCGACCCGTCCGAGGCACACGATGTTTCGGCCGATTACGCCGACCGCGTGCGCGACTTCCAGGACTGGATCACCAGCCTTGCGGTCGAGATGGACCAGCCGCTGCTGCTGATGGACGCGGCGCGCCTGACCTTCTACGCAGCGCCCGTCGTTGCCGATCCTTCGACGCTGTTCAATATTGGTGATTGACGGCCGGCAGCATGGCCGCGGCCGGGTTGTCTGCTAGACCGGCGTGACCGACTTCACGCTGCCGGCGGTGTCGACGATGCAGGTGAACTTGCGGCCGGCGGCGTCGAGGTCGACGCTGTAGGAGGCGGCATCGAGCGCCCGCGAACTGGTCGGCAAGACCTTGGCGCTGTCGACCTGGGCAGCACCGGCGGCCGCATGGGCACACAGAAGCTGCAGATCAGCCGGCGCCGTCTGCAGGCTGGTGCGCGCCATATCCTCGGGCTTGGGCGCGGACTGGCAACCGCTGATCGCGGCCGTGGCCGCCAGCGCCAGAACAAGGCCTTTCATACGCAATATCCCCTCGCTCACCACGTATCCTCCCCTTCGCATCTTCTGTCCCTGTTTCTTCGCGCGATCGACCACCCGTGTCCCCGGCGGCCGATCGGTTCTTTCCTGGCGCCCGCAAGGTGCCTGCGCCGACGCGCCGCTCTCAAGCGACCCGTCTTGCCTATACTGCCTCAAACGCCCTTGTAGAGCGCTGCCCCCTGCATCAGCACGATCACCTTGGCGCCGATCTCGATGCGCGAATGCAGGTCGATGACGTCGTCATTGTTCATGCGGATGCAGCCGGAGGAAACGTCGAGCCCGATCGTCCAGGGCTCCACCGTGCCGTGGATGCGGTAGATCGTGTCCTGGTCGCCCTCGTAGAGATAGAGCGCGCGGGCGCCGAGCGGATTGTCCGGCCCGCCGGGCATGCCGGCCGCCCATTTCGCCGCATTCGGGTCGCGCGCCACCATCTCGGCCGGCGGCGTCCAGGTCGGCCATTCGGCCGTGCGCCCGACGCGCACGATGCCGGCCCAGCCGAAGCCCTCCCGCCCGACGCCGATGCCGTAGCGGATCGCCTGGCCGCCGGGTTGCACCAGGTAGAGGAAGTGCTGGTTGCCGTCGATGATGATCGTGCCCGGCTGTTCCGCCGTTCGGAAGGTCACCACCTGGCGGCGGAACGCCTCTGGCAGCTGATTGTTGCGGGCGAAATACTGCCGCGCTTTCTTCTTGTCGTAGTTCACCCATTTCTTGGTGCGGGCGTCGTAGATCTGGGTCTGCGCCCAGGCGGCGAGCGGCCCGAGCGTAAGGGCGGCGGCAAGCACCGCGACACCGAGCCTGCGCCGCGTCCACAGGGGCCGGTCCGTGCCGGCAAGGCGATTGTCGTCAGAACGTCCGCTCATGGCTTGGCCCACCCGTCGATGCGCGCCGCATTGTCTTCGGCCCATTTCTTCGCGTAGTCGGCCGGCGCCTGCCGCTCGACCTCCAGCGCGTAGCTCATCTTCGTCACTTCCTCCGGCGAGAAATCCACCTTCTCCAGGAACTTCGCGACATCGGGGTGTTTCTTGCCGAAGGCAGTGGCATAGGCAATCTGGAAATGTGCCGCTTGCCAGGCGGTCGAGGCGCTGGATTTCGACACCCAGAGCGGGTCGCTCGGCGGCAAGATCTTCCACTTGGCGGCATCGTGCGGCGGCTCTTCGAGCCGTGCGATCGGGTGCAGCTCGAACACGTGATGCGGCGCGTAGCAGTAGAACACCATCGGCCTCTCGGTCGCGACGGCCGCATCGACGGCAGCCATCGCCACCTCCTCTTCCGCCTCGAACAGCGTCAGCGTCTTGTCGTAGCCGTAGCCGGCCGCCCGCGCCCGCTCGATGCCGGTCGAAAGCCAGGTGGCGGCGCCGATCCACATCTCGCCCTTGCCGTCGCCGTCGGTGTCGAGGACCTTGGTCTTTTCGGGGTCGCTGAGATCGGCGGCCGACTTGATCGTCTTGGCCGCTTCCGGCGTGGCGCAAAGGCCCTGCCAGGCCGGCACGCTGCGTTCGGTCAGCTGGCCGACCCCCTTTTCGGTCACGTATTTGCGCACGACGTCTTCGAAGTTCGGTCGCCAGACCTCAGGCTGAATGTCGACCGTGCCCGCCTCGAAACCGACGAAGGCATTGAGCGTGCCGAGCTCCTTGACCTCGGCATCGAGCCCGAATTTCTTGGCGATGCCCACTTTCAGGATATTGGCCGTCGCCTGGCCCGACGGCCAGTTCGGCATGGCGATCACCAGATCGGCGGCAGTGGCAGGCAGCGCCACGGATGCGGCCAGCATGGCAGCCAGCACCGCTGGCAGAAACCTCGACTTTTCCTTCACAATCCCCTCCGACCTCGAGCAATCGATGCGAATGACGTCGTGAATGCGTATGTCGTGCTCAAGCGACGCTGAAACGCGTCGCAACTCTGCAGGTTTCCCTTGATCGCGAGCCCCTGCAGCTCTTCAGAATGCCATGGCGACCTGGCGAGACGCACGGGCGCCGTTTGCGAATGCGAAGCTTATCAATGCCTTGGGCCTTTGGCCCTGCTCTTCCCGTGCCGTATCCGGCATCTTCGTTCGTTGGCCGGCAGGATGCATAGAACCGTGGGCTTCGTCAACGTATCAGCGATACCACACGTTGCACGAACACGTCTGCCGATCGTCTATCACGCGCCAATGCCACGGGAGACCTCGGAGACAGTGCGGTCACAATTTCGTTGCTGCGGTAGGGCTCTCCAACGCACGAAGGTTGCCTTGGAGGGGATGAGGCGGGCCGCACCCCCGGCCCGCCCGCCCGCGAACGGCAGGGCATGATCGCCCCGCACGTCCCGCTTTATTCCCTCAGGCGGCCCGCGCGTCGGTCGCGCGGCGACGGTCACCCATGCCGCCCGTTGCCGCTGCCGTGCCCGCCTCGCGCCGCTCGGCACGGCGGTTGAGCTGGAAGCGGTTGACCAGTTCCGTCAGCCGCTGCGCGCCTTCGGCCAGCCGGACGCTGACGTCGGCGGTGCGCTCCACCATGCCCGCATTCTTCTGCGTCATGACGTCGATGTCGTTGACCGCAGCGTTGATTTCGCCGAGGCCCGCCGTCTGCTCGGTCGCAGCCGTCGCGATCGCTGCGATCCGCGTGTCGATCGCCGCGACGAAGTCCTCGATTTCCTTCAGCGCGCTGCCGGTATCGCCGACGAGGCGCACGCCTTCGGCGACTTCGGCGACCGAATTCTGGATCAGCGCCTTGATCTCCTTGGCGGCCTTGGCCGAGCGCTGGGCGAGCTCGCGCACCTCCGAGGCAACGACCGCAAAGCCCTTGCCGGCATCGCCGGCGCGCGCCGCCTCGACCCCGGCGTTGAGCGCCAAAAGGTTGGTCTGGAAAGCGATCTCGTCGATCACGCCGATGATCTGGCTGATCTCCTCGGAGGCCGCCTTGATGCGTTGCATCGCCGTCACCGCATCGCGCACGACGCCGGAAGAGCTGTGCGCCGATTGCCGCGCATTCTGCACCAGTGCGCGGGTCTGCTGGGTATTCTCGGTCGAGGTGCGCACCGTCGCCGTCGCCTGTTCCAGCGCCGCCGAGGTCTGCTCCAGGGCTGCCGCCTGCTGGCGCGTGCGGTCGGCAAGATGCTCGGCGGCATCCTTCATCTCGTGGCTGTTGCTGTTGAGGTCGCGGGTCTGGCTGAGCACGGCCGACAGCGTTTCCTGGAACATGCCGATCGAGGTGTTGAAGTCGCGCCGAAGGATTTCGAGCTCGCCGACGAAGGGCTCGTCCAGCGTCATGCGGATGTTGCACTCGGCTAGGCGGCCGAGCCCGGCGCCGATCTCCTGGACCGCAAGCACGCGGTCGGAAACGTCGACGGCGAATTTCACCACCTTCGACACGCGACCGGCATCGTCGAGGATCGGATTGTAGGACGCCTGGATGAAGACCGTCTTGCCACCCTTGCCGATACGCTTGAACTGGTCGGTGACGAAGCGCCCGGCCGCAAGATCGCGCCAGAAGCCGGCATAGGCGGGCGAATGGACATCGTCCGGCTCGCAGAACATGGAATGGTGCCGGCCGACGATCTCGGGAAGCGCGTAGCCCATGGCCGAAAGGAAGTTTTCGTTGGCGGTGATGATCTCGCCCGAAGGCGTGAATTCGATGATCGCCTGGGCCCGCGACAGGGCGTCGATCTTGCCCTGATCGTCGGTGCTCTTTGCCTTCGACGCGGTGATGTCCGTCGCGAACTTCACCACCTTGTAGGGCTTGCGGCCGCGAAACACCGGATTGTAGGAGGCCTCGATCCAGATCTCCCGCCCGCCCTTGCCGATGCGCCGGTACTGCTGGCTGTCATATTCGCCGCGGGCAAGGCGTGCCCAGAAATCGGTATAGGCAGCGGACGCCGCCTCCTCCGGCTGCACGAACATGCGGTGATGCCGGCCGACAATCTCGTGGAGATCGTAACCCATCGCGCGGCAGAAATTCTCGTTGGCGGTCAGGATCGTGCCGGAAAGATCGAATTCGATGATCGCCTGCGACCGGTTGATCGCATCGAGCATGGCTTTGGCATCGGACGAAAAAAGAAACGGCAGGCCAGTCATGAGGGCGGGACCTATAGCTAACAAATCGAAAAGGGATACATGCGAATTGTAGCTATTCGTATGATAAATTTCTTAAGCGATTCTTTTCGCGCCCCCTAGAATTGCCCTGCTTTTGCTCTCATGCGGCCTCGGTCCCGATCGTGCGCCGCGCTCTCAAATCGTGCAAAGCGAAATGGCCGGCCAGCAGCCAGATCAAAACTTCGAGCGCAAAGGTCCAGTGCAAGAGGAAGTTCAGGTACCAGGGTTTGTAGACCGCCTGCACATGCACAAGGTTCACCCTGAGATCCACAAAGGGAAAGAACCAGCGGATATCAGCCGCGACAGAATCCATCACCAGATGCAGGAGCACGCTCGAAAGCCCGACACCGACAAGGACGAGCTGTTTGCGCCGCCCGGTGGCGATGAGAACAAGCGCAACCGTCGCCGCCAGCACCAGCCAGAAGATCGGCGTGTGCACCCAGTAGTCGTGATGCGGCGTGCGGCGCTGGTCGATCAGGTAGAAATAGGCGAGATCGAAATCCGGCAGGACGGAACAGACAAGCCCGACACCGAAGATGGCGCGGGCCTGCGACGGGCTGCGGCGCGCAAACGGGCGGCACAGCAGATACCCGGCCGGCAGATGTGCAATGAACAAGCAGGTTTCCTCCCGAAGCGCGGCGATACCCGCGCCCAACGGGCGCAGTCTTTACGCGAACTCCGGAGGATTTGCAACCAAACTTGTCGCTTTGATGGCTTCCACCCACAGGCATCGCTGCCAGCGGACGTTACCAGTTGCCCGGATCTGCCGTGTGGTCGACGCTCGCGAATTCGTCCGCCTTGTCGCGCTCGAGCGTCAGCCTGGTAATGTTCTTCGCCTCGTCGGTGACGGCGTAGGAAAGCGGCGCCGGCTCGCGGGTCAGATACTGGTACATCAAAAGGGCCGCCTCCTCGGCGCTATCGGCCTCGAATTCCTTGGCGACGCTGACGAAGAACCTTTGCATGGCCTGCCCCTGCCCGTTTGACTGCGCTGAACGCCTGGATATGACATCTGGATATGACATGGAGCGCTCGCGCCGGGCGTCAATGCGTCGCCCGCCTGTCGGCCGTATTCCAGGCGGCAGGCCGGACGTTCGGCGTCCCTCAAAAACTTCCGGCGAGAGCGGCGGCAGCCAGCAGCCCGCCGGTCAGGATATTCGCCAGAAACAGTCGATAGCTGATTTCGGGGCGATCGAGGTCGAAACGCCGGGCCTGCCACGCGAGATGGGCCGCGATCACCACCATGCCGATGGCATACAGGCTCGACATGCCGAGCATCCAGCCGCCAACAGACCAGGCGGCCAGCGTCAGGCCGTAGAACAGGGCGATACAGGCCTTGCCGCGAGAGCCGAACAGGATCGCCGTCGACTTGAGACCGAGACGCGTGTCGTCTCGCACATCGACATAGGCGTAGGCCGTATCATAGCCGATCTGCCACGCAACGGCGCCGGCCCACATCAGCACAGCGCCCGCCGGAACATGTCCGGCAACCTGCGACCAGGCCATCAGCATGCCCCAGTTGAAGGCAGCGCCCAAGACCGCTTGCGGCCAATGGGTGAACCTCTTGCAGAAGGGGTAGAGGAACACGAGCGGCACGACGCACACCGCAAGCACACGGGTCGCGGGGCTCAGGAAGACAAGGAGCGAAGCGGCGAGCGCAAGTTGCGCAATCAGGAAGACAACGGCCCGGGACATGCCGATCTCACCATTTGCAAGCGGACGAAACCGCGTGCGCTCGACATGCCCGTCGAAATTGCGGTCGGCCATGTCATTGATGGTGGAGCCGGCACTGCGCATCAGAAATGCGCCGAGCGTGAACACCAGAATATCCCGAATCTCGGGAAGGCCATGCGCCGCCTGGAAAAGCGCCGCCCAACAGGGAAAGAGCGTCAGCCAGATACCGACCGGCCTGTCGAGCCGCGCAAGACGGGTATAGGGCCGCACCGCCCGCGGCAACCGGCGATCCACCCAGTCGCCGCGGTGAATGTCTGTCAGGTCGGGGCGGCTTGCTGCGGTCATGAGGCGGGTCATCCAGTCAGCGTGCGGCGCGCTCCGGCGGCGGCCGCAAACAGCGGCACTATAGGCGCGGGCGTGCTCAGATAAAGGAGGGATTCTGTCGCAGAGGAAGCAGGCTTCCGGCGCGGGGTTCGCCGCTCCGGCAACCATGGGTCGTGGGAATGGAAGCTAAACGGCCTCTCCGCCGCCCCCCAGAGGCGGGGAAAAGGAACCGCGGAAAGCACGCCAACGTCCCTTCTCCCCGCATGCGGGGAGAAGGCGCCGGCAGGCGGGTGAGGGTCAGCTCCCTCACCGCGAGATGAGGGGCAGCCCCCTCGTCACGGAATGCGGATAAACCCTCACCACCAGCAACGAAGGACGAACCCGTACGCGGGCGCTTCCGCGCCCTGGCGAAATGTCAGCCCCGCCTCAGCCCTTCGGCTGCGGCACGATGCGGATATAGGGCTTCGGCGCGCGCCAGCCCTCCGGATAGACCTTGCGGGCATCCTCATCCGTGACGGAGCCGGCGATGATCACGTCGTCGCCCTGCTGCCAGTTCACCGGCGTTGCCACCTTGTGCTTGGCCGTCAGCTGCAGCGAGTCGATGACACGCAGCACCTCGTCGAAGTTGCGGCCTGTCGTCATCGGATAGATGAGGATCAGCTTGATCTTCTTGTCCGGGCCGACGACGAAGACGTTGCGCACCGTCTGGTTGTCAGCGGGCGTACGCTTGGTCGGATCGCCGGAAACCGGCGCCGGCAGCATGCCGTAGAGCTTCGAGACGGTGTAGTCGACATCGGCGATCATCGGGAAGTTCGGCGCATGGCCCTGTGTCTCCTCGATATCGGCGGCCCAGCCGGCATGGCGGTCGAGCGGATCGACCGAAAGGCCGATGATCTTGACGCCGCGCCGGTCGAATTCCGGCTTGATGCGCGCCATGTAGCCGAGCTCGGTGGTGCAGACGGGCGTAAAGTCCTTCGGGTGCGAAAACAGCACCGCCCAGGAGTCGCCGATCCAGTCGTGAAACCGGATCGTGCCGTCGGTTGTCCCGACCTCGAAGTCCGGTGCGAGGTCATTGATTGCAAGCGTCACGATACCCTCCAGTTGTGTATGCACCGCGCCCATCCGGAGCGGTGGCAGCGCTTAGATTTTTGGCAACGCGGCGTCCGAAAAGGCGCTCAAAAAGCCCGCTGTATTCCTCTGGCTTTTTCCAACATGTGTTTTCCGACGGAAATCGGCCGGAGAGAAATCCTTTAGAAAAACAAAATATTACAGTGGCCTCCGCCCTGTCATTCAGACGCTTGGCGCCGTCGCGCGAGGCTCAGTGTGCCACTTTTGCCGGTTAAGGCAACTGGAAAGACGGGCGTCGCCAACGGCCCGGTCGAGCCCCGGGAAAATGCCCGCAACGGGGGCCCGGCCGCTGCCCGCCGGAAGCGTCCCTTGCAACCTTCGTCAGGCGAGCAACTTCGCCGCCCAGGCCGAAACATCATCGCCGCTGCTCACGTCCGGCCGCACGATCCCGTCGATCATGAAGGTCGGGGAGACGTGGATGCCGTTCTGGCGGGCGTACCGGCAATGCCATTTGATCTCCCGATCGAGATCGGGGATCGCAAAGGCCGCCTTCAGTTGCACGCCGCTATAACCTTCCAGTCGCTCGATGATCGTGTTGGGGGTCACGTCCATGTTGGGCCCGCCGGCGTGGTGGGTGAACTCGAACTCCTCCCGATGCGCAGCGACGGCCGCGATGACGGTCTTTGCGGTCTCCTTGCCGCCCGCCAGCGTCGAGGCCGCAAGAATACAGCGAACGACGACGCCGGAATACATGTGCCAGGGCTGCGACTGCAGCCGGATCTTGATGGTGATCCTGTCCGCGCCGGCGCGGGCGAGAAGGGCATCGAGCTTGCCGAATGCCTTGGCCGAGTAAGGATCCGTCGGTTCCAGAAAGACCTCGAAGAGGTGCGGACCGGTGCCCCAGGTGAGTGGATCGGCGTGCCAAGGTGCGTCTGTCATGTGATGTCCCCTTCTTCAAGCCGCCTGATCTGTTCGATGAACGTCGAGAGCCATGCGCCCGGTCTGCAAGGCTTCGACGAAATGGCGGGCACCAGGACGGCGGTCCGGGTAAAGTTCACGTCGCCTGCAGCAGCGCGCCGTAGGTCGCCAGATCGACATTGCCGCCGCTCAGGACGATGCCGACGCGCTTGCCGGCGCAGGCAAGCACCCCCTCGAGCACGGCGGCCGCCGCAAGGCAGCCGGTCGGCTCGACCACGATCTTCATGCGCTCGCCGAAGAAACGCATGGTTTCGACCAGCTGTGCGTCGCTCACCGTGACGATGTCGGCGACCGCGCGCTGGATGATCGGAAAATTGTGGGCGCCGATGCTGGGGGTGAGCGCGCCGTCGGCGATCGACTTCGGGATGGCGATTTCGACGATCCGGCCCTGGCGCAGCGACTGCTGGCCGTCATTGCCGGCCTCGGGCTCGACGCCGACGATGGTCGCGCCGGGCGAGCGCTCCCTGGCGGCGAGCGCGGTGCCGCCAAGCAGCCCGCCGCCGCCGAGCGGCGTGACGATCAGGTCGAGCTCACCCACCTCCTCGATCAGCTCAAGAATTGCCGTCCCCTGGCCCGCGATCACGTCCGCATGGTCGAAGGGAGGGATCAGCACAGCGCCGCGCTCGGCCGCCAACCGGGCGCTGATGGCCGAGCGGTCTTCCTTGTAGCGGTCGTAGAACACGACGTCGGCGCCATAGCCGCGCGTTGCCGCCACCTTCATGTCGGGCGCATCGGCGGGCATGACGATCGTCGCTGCGACGCCCTGCAGGCGCGCGGCATAGGCGATCGCCTGGGCATGATTGCCGGAGGAAAAGGCGACGACGCCCTGCCTCGATCCCTTTTCCCTGAGCGCGGCGATGGCGTTATAGGCGCCGCGGAACTTGAAGGCGCCGCCGCGCTGGAAGTTTTCCGCCTTGAAGAACAGCCGGGCGCCGGTGGCGGCATCGGCCGTGCGCGAGGTCAGGACCGGCGTTCGGTGCGCGATCCCGGCGATCCGGTTTCGGGCCATCTGCACGTCGTCGAATGTCGGAATGCGCAATGCCTCGTCCGCCGCTGAAACTGCCATCGAGTCTCTCCCCTGAGCCTGCTTTCCGGAGGCTAGTAAAGACCGCCATGCAAGGCAAGGACGTCAGCCGTGTCCCCCATTTTTGGACACCTGCCCATCTTGGGGCGGGACCGTGCGGTAATGGTCGACGGCGAAGCTGAAGAGCACCTTGAGCATGAAGAGGCCTGAGACCGCCATCATCGCCGGCGTCAGACCGGGCAGAAGCGGCAGGCCGGCAAGGCCAATCGCAGTGAGCAGCCCGCCGACGAAGGTCTGCGCCTCCCGCCCCGCCAGCCGGTTGACGAGCGCGGCCGCTGCGATCGTATAGGCCAAGACGACAACCGCGGCCGCGATCCCGCTGCCAAGAAGCAGCGCGACGAGGACGATGTGGAAATGGATGGCGATGAATATCCAGCGGTTGCGCGGCCGGGCTGCGTAGAAATCATTGGTCGACGGCGTGAAATTGGCGACGCAGCCGGCGGCGATGTCGAGCACGAGAACAAGCGCCAGCGCCGCCCGCCACCAGGCAAGATCGGCAAGCATCGACCCCGTAGACAGCGCAAAGACGACGGCAACGCCGGCTCCGAACAGGAGTATGGCGGCGAGATAGGCGAGTGGTTGCTCTTCACCGAAAACGTCGTGCAGGTGGGGATGGATGCGAAGAGATCTCATGGAGGTCGCCTGGGCAAACGCGGAATGGCCGCCACTATGAAGGGACGTTGGCCGGGCGCAAGCGGCTAACCGTAACGTGCCGCCGGGATGCCCAGCCGCGCACGGGCTCCGCTCCGCCCGCTCCCGACCTAAGACGGCTTCGCCTCCGCCTTCTCGTCGCCCCAGGACCGCAACACCTGCGCAAGTGCTGCCACGCCCTTGCCGATCTCGGCCGCCTCGAGGCTCGCATAGCCCATGACGATGCCGGCCCGGTCCGGCCGGTGGCCGGCATCACCTGCCGCATAGAGGGGCGAAACCGGATAGAGGCCGACGCCAGCCGCCCGCGCTCGCGCGATCAGCGCGTCTTCCTGCGCCTTTTCCAACTGCTCGAACCAGACGACCACATGCAGGCCGGCATCGGCGCCGGATATGGTCACCGCGTCGCCGAGCTCCGCCTTGAGCGCCGTCAGCAGGGCCTCCCGCCGGCGGCCATTGTTGCGCCGGCTGCGGCGGATGTGGCGCTCATAGGCGCCGCTTGCAATCATCGCCGCCAGTGCTTCCTGCTCGAGGCTTGGCGAATGGCGGTCGATCAGTTGTTTGGCGGCGGCAAAGGCCGGGACAAGCGGCGGCGGCACGACGAGATAGCCGAGCCGGAGCATCGGCGACAGGCTCTTGGAAATCGTGCCGAGATAAAGCACGTTTTCCGCCTGTCCCATGGTCTGGAGCGGCGGGATCGGCCGGATGTCGTATCGATATTCGCCGTCGTAATCATCTTCGAGCACATAGGCCCCGGTTCGCCTGGACCAGGCCAGAAGCTCCTGCCGCCGCCGGGCCGAAAGCACGCTGCCGAGCGGGAACTGATGCGAGGGCGTGACATAGGCGAGCCTGGCATCCTCCAATTGTTCGAGGATGTCGGTCCTCAGCCCTTCCGCGTCGACCGCGAGGGGAACCACCGCGGCGCCGGCGGCGGCAAAGACCCGGCGCGCCATCACATAGCCCGGATCCTCCATCGCCACCCGGTCGCCAGCATCGACGAGCACGCGCGCCGCAAGGTCCAGCCCCTGCTGCGAGCCGTTGACGACGACGATCTGATCCGGATCGCAACTGAGCCCCCGCGCGCGCCAGAGATAGGCCTGCAGGGCCATGCGCAGGGCAGACGAACCGGCGGGGTGATCATAGGCAAGCCGCGGCCTTCGCCGGCGGAGCGCCGCGTTGACCGACTGCCGCCACGCCTCCTCCGGAAAATCCGCGGCCGACAGGTCGCCGTAACGAAAGTCGGCAATCAGCCGAGCAGAAACCGGCGGCATCCAGATCGGCCCGTCGCAAAGGGCAGCCCCCAGGCGTGACAGGCGAACCGCCGCCGCACCCTTGTCCCGATGCTTCTGGCTCGCTGGGCGCCCGGGCGCGGCCACCGAGCCGGGACCCTGCCAGGCCGCAAGCAACGCAACCCGCGAGCGCGCGCCCTGCCGGCTTTCCAGATACCCCTCGGACAGAAGCTGCTCATAGGCGGCCGTCACCGTCGTGCGCGAAACGCCAAGCTCGGCGGCGAGCGCCCGCGTCGACGGCAGCAGCGCCTCGGCGCCATAGGTGCCGTCAAGGACCTGTGCCTTCAGCGCCTCATAGATCCGCCGGGCGGTCCCGACCGTCGCCTCTTCTTTCATCGTCACAAACTGGCCCACGTATTTATACGGAAACTGGATATTCTTGGCCGTCCAGTTTGCCTCTATGACGGGACGAGCACAAGGAGCGAGATCATGTACACACCGCCTGCCTTCAAGGAAGAAACGCTGAGCGTGTTGCACGACATCATCGAGGCGGCTTCGCTTTCGACCCTCGTCACCGCCACGGCCGATGGGCTGCTTGCGAGCCCGCTGCCGCTGCTGCTTGATCGCAACGAGGGGCCGAACGGCACGCTCTACGGCCACGTCGCCCGCGCCAACCCGCAAGGAACGACACCGGTCATCGGCGCGGCTATGGCGACCTTCATGGGGCCGGACGCCTATGTCACGCCCTCCTGGTATGCCTCCAAGCGCGAACACGGCAAGGTCGTGCCGACCTGGAACTATGTCGCCGTGCACGCCTATGGCGCGGCCGAATTCTTCACCGACGAGGACCGGCTGCTCGACATCGTCACGCGGCTGACCAACCGGCATGAGGCCGGACGAGCCGAGCCCTGGCAGGTCAGCGACGCGCCCGCCGCCTTCGTCAAGGCGCAGCTTCGCGGCATCATCGGCCTCAGGCTGCCGATCGAGCGTCTCGACGGCAAGCGCAAGATGAGCCAGAACCGCAGTGCCGAGGACCGCACCGGCGTCGCGGCAGGGCTTGCCGCCAGCGCCCGCCGCGAGGATCGCCTCGTCGCTGAGGAAATACCGGTCTGACCACGGACGAACGGACCGCCGGCGGCTGACCCGCCGGCCCGAGCACTTGTGATTTTCCTTCAACTTTCCCGCGCAAGCCCTTACAACGACTCCCGCAAGAGGCCACGCAGCAGCAGACGAGGTATAACCGCATGCCATCGCTCGACATTCTCCTCACCTTCTTCGTCACCACGGCGATCTTCGCCTATATCCCGGGCCCGGCCATGCTCTACGCCGCCGCGCAAACCGTGGCCCGCGGCCGCTCTGCCGGAATGATGGCCTCGCTTGGCATTCATCTCGGCTGTTACGTGCACGTCATTGCCGCGGCTGCCGGCCTTTCGATGCTGTTCCATGCGGTGCCGACGCTGTATCTGGCAGTGAAGCTTGCAGGGGCCGCCTATCTCGTCTGGCTCGGCTTCACGCTGATGCGTACCAAGGCGACGGGCGACGGCAGCCTGCCCCTGACCGAGGCGAAATCGGCACGCCGCGCCTTCTTCGAGAGCATCACTGTCGAAGTACTGAACCCGAAGACCGCGATCTTCTTCGTCGCCTTCCTGCCGCAGTTCACCGATGCGTCTGCCGCCTTCCCGATCTGGGTGCAGTTCCTGCTGCTCGGCGCCCTCGCCAATCTGATGTTCTCCTCGGCCGATATCGTCTGCGTGTTCCTCGCCGGCGCCGTCGTCTCACGGATGCGCCGCTCCGGCAGGGCGCAGCGCCTGATGCAGCGCGCCGGCGGCACAGTGCTGATCGGGCTTGGCGCCCACCTCGCCTGGCAGCGGACCTGATGCCCGTCCGTTGAGCCGGCGCAGCGCCAGCCGATTGGCGCTGGCCGACTGGTGCTGCGCCGGGTGGCTCGCCATGCCCCGGTTGCACCGGCGCAAGTTGCCGCTATCATGCCCTTGAGGGCCATCGAGGGATACGCGCATGGGAGAAGGCGGCCAGGGAATTCGCACCACCGGCGCGGATGTGCTTGTCGATACGCTGCTTGCAAACGGCGTCGACGTCTGCTTCGCCAATCCCGGCACCTCGGAAATGCACTTCGTCGCGGCACTCGACCGCAAGCCGGAACTGCGCTGCATCCTCGGCCTCAGCGAAGGCCTCGTGACCGGCGCCGCCGATGGCTATGCGCGCATGACCGGGCGCCCGGCAGCGACCCTTCTGCACACCGGCCCTGGCCTTTCCAACGGCCTTGCCAACCTGCACAACGCCCGCCGCGCCCGGGCGGCTGTCGTCAACATCGTTGGCGACCACGCCTCCCATCACCTCCCGCTCGACGCACCGCTGACGACCGACATCGAGAGCTTGGCCGCGCCGATGTCGAACTGGGTCCGGCGCGTGAAGGATCCGGCTGATGTCGGTCCCACCGTTGCCGCCGCCGTTCAGGCCGCGCTGACGCCGCCGGGTGTCGCCACCATGATCCTGCCCGCCGACGCCGCCTGGGGAACGCTTGCCCTTGCCACCGCGCCACAAAAGGCGCCCATCGAAGCGCCGCGGCCGGCCAGCGCCGAGACGGTGCGCGAGGTAGCCCGCCTGATACGTTCGAATCCTCAAGGGATCGCCATGGTCGTCAGCGGCGCTGCGGCGCAGGCCGATGGCCTGGCCGTCGCCGGGCGGATCGCGGCTGCGTGCGGCATCCAGCTTTTCAACGAGGTTCTGGTCGCCCACACCCAGCGCGGCCGCGGACGGGTCGCGCCGGCGCGCATCCCCTACCCGATCGACATGGCGCTCGCCACGCTCAAGGACGTCCGCGTTCTCATCCTTGTCGGCGCGCCCGAGCCGGTCGCCTTCTTCGCCTATCCCGGCATGCCGGGCCGGCTGGTGCCGGAGGGCTGCACGGTCGCAACCCTTGCCCGCCATGGCGAAGACCTGAAGGCGACACTGGAGGCGCTTGGTGACGAACTCGGCGTCAGCCCGACCGGGCCGCTGCCAACGGCAGGCACCCCCACCGACACCGGCGAGCCCTCGGGCCCGCTCACCGAAGACGCGATCGCCGTCATCGTCGCGCACAAGGTGCCGGAGGACGCAATCGTCTGCGACGAAGGGGTCACCTCGGCGCGGCGCTTCTTTGCCCTGTCCGCCTTCTCCGCACCGCACGACCTCATCATGCAAACCGGCGGCGCGATCGGCGACGGTATCCCGCTTGCGACCGGCGCGGCCATCGCCTGCCCCGATCGGAAAGTGATCTGCCTGCAGGCCGACGGCAGCGCAATGTACAACATTCAAGGCTTGTGGACCCAGGCGCGCGAAAACCTCGACATCGTCACCGTCATCTTCTCCAACCGCACCTATGCCATCCTGCATGCCGAGATGCGCAATGTCGGCGTCGGGGAGATCGGCACCAATGCGCGGCAGATGCTGAACCTCGACAACCCCGCGCTCGACTGGGTGTCGCTTGCCCGCGGCCTTGGCGTCGAAGCTGCCGTTGCCACTTCCTGCGAGGCCTTCGCCGCGCTCTTTTCCGCAGCGCTGTCGCGGCGCGGACCGTTCCTGATCGAGGCGCGCCTGGCGTGAGTTTCGGCGCCGTTTTCGCAGTCCTTGGGACGGCGATTGGCGAGCAGCCGCGGTACCCCAGATCGCCTGGAAAAGGACCGTCCAGCACCCGATAATCACAGGGTAAGATATTGATATAAATATGATTTTTACAAAGATTCGGGCGCAAACTTGCGCCTGCGGACTTCTCGCTTATATTAGCGACGCCCTAGGTTCGCACTCATCTGCCTTGAGTCGCATTTCAGTTTTGGGCCCCCTTCAACCGGCAGCGTTCTTTGCCGGTGGACCAACGAAGGAGACACTTCATGTCCTTTAAGAAAGACCTAACCAAGGCTCCAGGCGCATCTCTGTCCCGCGTCAAAATCGGAGCCGCCATCAAGCGTTCGCGTGAAACCGCCGGTTATTCGGTTGACGATCTGTCGGTCACGACAGGCCTGACGGAAATTGAAATATCCAAGATCGAGCTCGGCGCCGATACCGATCCCGCCAAGCTGCAGCGCATCGCCGCCGCACTGCAGGTCTCGCCGCAGACCTTCACCTGAAAAGCGGGGGCGGTGCGCGACAGATACGCGTACCGCCGCCTGACCTCCCCTGCCACCGCTGGCCGGCGTGTTTGCTTTACCCCGTAGCCGATTAAAGGACAAAAGCATGCAGGATTTCAAAGTTCTGCAGCGACCTTCGCCCTTCTGACAAGACGCCCGGCGCTGTCGGGCGCGATGCGGAAGGCCAAGCCAGACTTCTCCCGACAGCAATCACACAAATGCACCGCCTCCAAAGCGGTCGCGCTGTCGGCTGACCCATGCGCCATATTCAGTCTCCATTGGCAGGGACCGAGCGTTCAATAGAAAGAAAAATAGCGGCACGAAAACCCGCATTTTCAGGCCTTTGACAAGGCTTATACAAGGACGGGAAAATAGATAATTTAATATTTTCATTGAGTTTCAAAAAGTATCGTCTATATATCAACTCATCGAATATTGCTTGTGACCTTTGACACAGCGCTTATGCGCGGCCAGATCTCCTCTCAAATATCGATCACCGCCAGAGAAATATTTTCTGGCAAACTCCACGATTGAAAGGAAATCGTCATGGCTTCGGGCACTGTAAAGTGGTTCAACAGCACCAAGGGCTTCGGCTTTATTCAACCGGATGACGGCAGCACCGACGTGTTTGTCCATATCTCCGCAGTAGAACGCGCTGGTCTGCGCTCGCTCGCCGACGGTCAGAAGGTGACCTTCGACGTCGTCGCCGACCGCAAGTCGGGCAAGAGCTCGGCCGACAATCTGCGCGCCGAATAATTTGTCATTCGCCCTTCTCTGACCACGGATGTACTGGCAGGAAAGGCTTGAATGACGGGAAGAGGTCGGGGAACAACCCGGCCTTTTTGCATCTTTGGCCCCTTCACTTCCGATATGGAGCTCGTCATGAGCCGCACGGCCTGCGAGATCGGCGACAGGGTCAAACTGAGGGCATCCGCCACACAGTCGGCCTTGGTCAGCCCCTTCGGCGTCATCGTCGGCCTTTTGCCCACGGAAGATCGCGGCGAGCCCCGCTTTCGCGTACGGGTCGACGGTGAGACATTTGAACGCTCGGTCCTTGCGACCGACATCGAACACGCCGAGACCGCCACACCGGACCCCGCTCAGGCGGAAGCTACCGGCCCCTGGCTCAAGAAACTGAGCGCCAAGCGCGGCAGATAGGCGCATGCGCCTCGCCCGCGCTGCAATCGACAACAGGAGAACATGTTTTGCAGGTACTCGTTAGAGACAACAACATCGACCAGGCTTTGCGCATTCTGAAGAAGAAGATGCAGCGCGAAGGGCTTTTCCGCGAGTTCAAGGCCCGCAGCAGCTATGAAAAGCCGTCGGAAAAGCGCGTGCGGGAAAAGGCGGAAGCCGTCCGACGCCAGCGCAAGCTGGCGCGCAAGAAGCTGCAGCGCGAAGGCCTGCTGCCCAGCCCCAAGAAGGCGGCGCGCACGCGCTGACCCCTCTGGGTCGGCAGCACCCGCCCGTTTCAGGAGACAGGTCATGACGCCCAACGCTAACGCAGCATTCAAGCCGGCCAAGACCTCCGCGAGCGACAAGGCGGCCGCAACCGATCATACGGCGAGAGCCATCGTTGCGGCTGAAAAGATCGCCCGCGACAAGAAGACCGAAAAGCTCAAGGCGCAACGCCTTGAGCGCGCCGCCGCCGAACCGGCCGCGGAGGTGTCCGCAAGCAAGCCGGCCCGGAAATCGCGCCGGTCCTGACTGACACAGAAAAACACACACCCTCCTGGCCGCCGGCAACGGGCGTCAACCCTGAGGTCATCCCAGCACGGTCCACCCGAGACGGAAAGACGCTCCGGGGGTAGAGTTCCTGGAAGCGCGCCTTGGGCGCTCGCACGCATGCGCCACGCAAACGACAGTTCCCATCAACAGGAGGGGCCTATGTCATCCGCAGAGCAGCATCCACTGATTCCCTCGGACCTTGCCATGCTCGACGGCGTGCTGCGGCGCGCGGGCTTTCACCAGCATGTCGACCTTGATGACCAGGAAAGCCTCCGTCTTGCCGCCGTCTTTCTGATCGGCAGGTTCCAGGCGGGCGTTATCACCGCCGATGCCCTGCTTTGCGAGCTTCAGGGCCGGAGCGGGCAGCGCACTCCGCGTCAGATTGAAACCGCAAATCTCGAACAGTGGGAGAACGATGGCGGCGCGCCGCAAAGGCGCAGCGCCGTTACCCGCTACACCGGCGCCCGACGCCTCCCCTGGCCGGAGGCCATGCCGCCCCGGGACCTGGCCTCGTTTGCTCGTAAAGGCCCCAAATCGGGATGAGGCTTGTGTGCTGGAACGCAAAAGGGTGCCGCCAAGGGGATCTTCCTTGTGCCGGACACTTTTGAGGCGCATGGTTTGACGATCGACACGGGCCGACTTGGCTTATCGCGGTGTGAGGGGCTCTCGAGCCGCCATATCCTCCTTTATCGACAGCAGCGCATGCGCGCGTTCGCGCCAAGGCGAGCCGCCGTCTGGCCAATTTCGCGGGCTGGGTAGCAATTGTCGTCACTGCCGAATTGCGGGCACCGCATTTCGCTCGAACGAACGGCGACGAGCCGCCGCTTACTCACGATTGGACGAACCCATGTTCCACACGCTGACACACAGACTTCGCCGATACGACTATACCCTGGCGGCAATCAAGGCGTCACTCGTCCTGTCCCTGCTCTTCGTCGCGTTCGTGACGCTAAGCGGCCTCTTGTGGTGACGGCCGCCGCAAATCCATGATGTTCCGTGAGATGACACGCAGCCATCCGCGACGGAGTGCTTCCCCATATTGCGCCGACGTGGCGATCGGGGGCAAATTGCCTCACGATTCTCCCTGAGCTCCGTCACACCGGGGCACCCATCGGCATCGCGCCCGCAACGGAACATCTCATGCCACTTCACCTCGAAACTCCGCTGATCGAATCCCTGCCGCTGGGTCTTGCCTCGGGCCGCTCAATCTTTCTGAAGATGGACGCGCTGCAGCCACCGGGTTCGTTCAAGATCCGCGGCGTCGGCGCTGCCTGCGAGCACCACGCGCGCGCCGGCAAGCGGCGCTTCGTCTCCTCCTCCGGCGGCAATGCCGGCATGGCGGTCGCCTATGCCGGGCGCATGCTTTCGATCCCTGTATTCGTCTTCGTTCCCGAAACGACGACCGAGCGCGCGAAGGGCCTGATCCGCCAGCAGGGCGCCGACGTCATCGTGCACGGCACCGCCTGGGATGAGGCGAATGCAGCCGCCCTCGCCTCCCTCGATGCCGACACCGCCTTCATCCATCCCTTCGACGACCCGCTGCTGTGGACCGGTCACGCGACGATGATCGACGAGGTCGCGCGATCCGGCCTCGCCTTCGATGCCGTGGTGCTGTCAGTCGGCGGCGGCGGACTGTTTGCCGGCGTTGCCGAGGGGCTCGCGCGCAACGGGCTTGGCCACGTGCCGATCCTTGCCGTCGAGACCGAAGGCACCGCTTCGCTGGCCGCCTCGATGGACGCGGGCTCGCTGACGGAACTCCCCTCCGTCAGCGGCATCGCAACGTCGCTCGCCGCCCGCAAGGTCAGCGAGCGCGCCTTCGAGCTGAGCCAGACGCGCCCAGTCGAGAGCGTCGTCGTCAGCGACACGGACGCCGCGCAAGCCTGCATCCGCTTCCTCGACGACCACCGCGTGCTGGTCGAGCCCGCCTGCGGCGCCGCCCTCGCCGTCGCCTACGCCCACGCCGACCGGCTGGCGCGCTTCGAGCGCATCCTGATGATCGTCTGCGGCGGCGCGACGACCACAGTCGAGCGGCTGCAGGCCTGGCAGGAGTTTTGAACCAAGCGCCCGAGCTCCCGGCCATTGATATCAGGTTGATCTGGAAATCACCTCTGCGCGAACTTATGTCCGGTACGTAACCACAGCGTGTTCCGGCTCGCGGCAGGGAAGGCAGATGCTTGATACGTTCATTCGCCATGCGACGACCACCCTCCGGGTTCTCTGGTGGATGACGATCGTCGGCACGGCGACCACTTTCGGCACCCTTTACGGCTGGCAGGGTTACGGCTTGGACGGCGCAATCGGCTTCGGTCTGGTTGGTTTCACCGCTGGCGCGGCCTTTGCCGCCCTGTTCCCCGAAATCTGTCTTGAGCTGTTCGGAAGGGTCTTTCTGGGCGTCTTTCGGCTTCTCTGGGATTAGTCTGACCCAATTCCAGGAAAAGCGTGAAGCTATCCGGGAGATGTATGCCAAACGAAAAAAGCCGGAGCATGCGCCCCGGCTTTTCTCATTCAACCGTTCGATAAGGCTTAGTTCTTCGCCTTGTCGACCAGCTTGTTCTTGCCGATCCAGGGCATCATGCCGCGGAGCTTGGCGCCGACTTCTTCGATCTGGTGGCTGTCGTTGACGCGGCGGATGCCCTTGAAGCGAGCCGCACCCGACTTGTATTCCTGCATCCACTCGGAGGTGAACTTGCCGGTCTGGATGTCCTTGAGGACGCGCTTCATCTCGGCCTTGGTTTCTTCGGTGATGATGCGCGGACCCGTGACGTATTCGCCCCACTCGGCCGTGTTCGAGATCGAGTAGTTCATGTTGGCGATGCCGCCTTCATAGATCAGGTCGACGATCAGCTTTACTTCGTGCAGGCACTCGAAATAGGCCATTTCCGGGGCGTAGCCGCCTTCGACCAGCGTTTCGAAGCCGGCGCGGATGAGCTCGACGAGACCGCCGCACAGAACGACCTGTTCGCCGAAGAGGTCGGTTTCGCACTCTTCCTTGAAGTTGGTCTCGATGATGCCCGAACGGCCGCCGCCGACGCCGCAGGCGTAGGAGAGAGCGAGGTCAAGGGCGTTGCCCGAAGCGTCCTGGTGAACGGCAACGAGGCAGGGAACGCCGCCGCCCTTCTGGTATTCGCCGCGAACCGTGTGGCCCGGGCCCTTCGGCGCGATCATGACGACGTCGAGCGAAGCCTTCGGCTCGATCAGGCCGAAGTGAACGTTGAGGCCGTGGGCGAAAGCGATCGCAGCGCCGTCACGGATGTTGCCGGCGATTTCGGCCTTGTAGATTTCGGCCTGGAGTTCGTCCGGGGTCGCCATCATGATGAGGTCGGCCCACTTGGCGGCTTCTGCTACCGAGAGAACCTGGAGACCGTCGGCCTCGACCTTGGCAGCCGTTGCCGAACCCGGCTTCAGAGCGATGCGGATTTCCTTGGCGCCGGAATCCTTGAGGTTCAGCGCATGGGCGCGGCCCTGGCTGCCGTAGCCGACGATGGCGACCTTCTTCGACTTGATCAGGTTGATATCGGCATCACGATCGTAATAGACGCGCATTGTTGTGGTCCTTCCCGTTGTTTGTCAGTTGCTTCCGCTGCATTACCCGGGAGCTCCGGGCCCTGCAGCAATTCCTGGTGTCGCAGCGACCTTTGCGCTTCTTTCGAAGCGCGGCGCTGTGACTTTTCTTTGCCGCAGCGACCTTACGCTTCTTTCGAAGCGCGGCGCTGCGGGCCGTTACCTTTTCGTGCCGTAAAGCGAAAGGAAGGCGGATACCGCCTGCTCCGCCTTGCGGCCAAAACTTTGTCTCATCTCGCCGGCCTCTTCGCCGAGCAGCATCTTCAGATGCCAGTCGGAGACGATCAGCCCATAAAGCGCGCCATAGGCCTCGTCGGCATCGTCGAACGTCAAGAGGCCCGCCTTGCGGCCGGCTTCGAGCAGCGCTGCGGCCCGGCGGCCGATCTGCCGACGCCCGCGTTCCTGCAGCATGTGGCCGAGCTTGGAGCCGTCGCGGCTCGCCTGGCCGATCGCCAGACGGTTGAGCGCCAGCGACACGTCACCGGCGAGAACCTCAAGCAGATCCTTGGCAAAAACGATCAGATGCCGCTGCAGGCTCTCGGCATCGAGCGCGCGGGCGGCAACGTCCTGCGTGCGCACCTTGCTCGCCTGGAAGCCGATCATCGCCGAAATCAGCCCGTCGCGATCGCCGAACCACTTGTAGAGGCTTTCCTTGGAGCAATTGGCAGCACGCGCGATGCCGGCCGTCGTCAGCGCCTTTTCGCCGCCGTCGACGAGAAGTCGCAATGCCTGCTCGAGAACGGCGCCCTGACGTTCCGTCAGCCCCTCCCCGGCATTCGCCTCTCTCATCGCCACAGTCATCTGCACGCTGCCTCGCCCTCGATCAGTACCGTACGGTACGGTTCGCAGTGTTCTAGTGAAGCCTCTCCAGAGCGTCAAGACGATTCTTGCAAAGGGGCGAAATTTCGACGGTGACGGCGCAGAAGCCGCGCCATAGGGTGCGAACCGACGGAATGGAGGTCGACCTGCCCTCGTCAGACGTAGGTGTTTGATCGTGGCGCGGTCGATCACGCGATCGATGGAATGGAGTCCAACGCATGCAGCAGCCGGCCCTCGGGATCCTGATTGGAGGAAGCTCGCATGTCGGGAAGTCGACACTCGCCAGGGCTCTCGCAAGTTCGCTCGGGCGGGAGCTGATCTCGACGGACGATCTGGGCCGCCATCCCGGCAGGCCCTGGCCGTCGGTCCGTCCTCAGGTCGCCGAGTACTATGCAAGCCTGACCGACGAGACCATCCATTGGTTCCTGAAGGTGCACCACGAAAACATGTGGCCGCGCATCCGCCAGATCATCGAAAGCCGCCTAAAACACGCTCAACCCTTCGTGCTTGAAGGTGCCGCGCTCCGGCCGGAGTATATGGCTCAATTCGAACAAGAGGACATCCTCCCCCTGTTTCTCTACGCGGATGACGCTTTCCTGCGCCGGCGTATGCTGGAAGAATCTCGGCGCGCAGATGCTGACGGGACGAAGGCCGCGATCATCGACAAGTTCATCGAGCGCTCGATCCGCGAAAACAGAGAGATGCTGGAGGCTGCCGGAACCGCCGACATCCGGTGTATCGATGTCGCGGCGCCCGGGACGCTCGACGCCTTGGTGAAAGAGTTTTCGGCGGCCTGATCACCGAGGTCGGCCAACCGAACGTTACATGCGCCGCACCGGCTCCATTCCAAGAAGCTCCAGACATTTCCCGATGACCTGTGCGACGAGCCTGCATGTGGCAAGCCGACCCGACGGATCATCTGCCTTCAGCACCGGGCAATCCGCGTAGAAGCGGCTGAACGCATCTGCCACCTGGTAGGCCCGGTCGGCGATCTCGAAGGATTCGAGCTGATGCGCCGCCTGCGAAAGCGCATGCGGATACCAGAGACATTCCATCAGCACGGCCCGCTCGGACGGATGGCTGATCGAGACCATCTCGGCTGGAACCATGCCCGCCTCCTCGGCCTTGTCCAGGATCGATGAGATCCGGGCGTAGGCATATTGAAGATACGGACCCGTCCGCCCCTCGAAGGAGGTCATCCTGTCGATGTCAAAAACATAACCTGTGTTTCGCGGCGTGGAGAGGTCGGTAAACTTCAGGGCGCCGAGACCGACGGCCGTGGCCGCCTCGCCGTCAGTCACCTTTTCCGACGACTTGGCAAGCGCCAGATCGATCATGTCGCCGACCGATGCGGCCGACCCGTCGCGGGTCTTGAAGGGCTTGCCGTCGCTGCCACGAACGGTGCCGAAGGTCGCGTGCCGCAGTTCGACGCCATCGGCATAACCTGCCGTCCGCGCCGCCGAAAACACGCTGGCAATATGCAGCGCCTGCCGGTCGTCGGTGCAATAGACGATCTGCTCTGTACCGAGATCGCGCACCCGCTGGCGCAGCGTCGCGAGATCCGTCGTGCCGTAAAGCGCAGCGCCGTCGCTCTTCTGAAGAAGCAGAGGTGGCGCATTGTCTGGAAGTCCGTCCCCGGCGACATCCATGACAAGAGCACCGTCGCTCTCCCGAGCGAGCTTGCGGGCAACGAGGTCGGCAAGCATGGGCGCGACTTCGGCATGCGCATCGCTTTCCCCCTTGAACAGGTCGAAATGCGCCCCTAGCACCTCTGCTGTGGCCGAGATCGCGACCAGGGAAATGGCCCGCATGCGCCCCCAGGCCGCGGTCAGGAGTGGATCTCCGTCCTGCAGTCTCGTGGTCAGCATCCGCGCCTGCGCAAGCGACGTCTCGTCCTCGCAGGCCGCATTGCCCGACCTGTAGAGAATGCCAAGTTCATCGACGGTCATGGCATCGAATGCGCGGGGATCGATGAAGGGCGCGGGATCGCCGGCTTTCCATCCGGCGGCCAAGGCCGCACCCAACAAGGGAAATGGCCCGCATGCGCCCCCAGGCCGCGGTCAGGAGTGGATCTCCGTCCTGCAGTCTCGTGGTCAGCATCCGCGCCTGCGCAAGCGACGTCTCGTCCTCGCAGGCCGCATTGCCCGACCTGTAGAGAATGCCAAGTTCATCGACGGTCATGGCATCGAATGCGCGGGGATCGATGAAGGGCGCGGGATCGCCGGCTTTCCATCCGGCGGCCAAGGCCGCACCCAACAGAAGCTTGCCCATCTGCAGGCCCCAGTCGCCGAGATGGATATCGGACAGCACGTCGTGGCCGATCTCAAGCAGGATGCGCCGCAGGCTTTCGCCGATGACGAAGGAACGCAGGTGCCCGACATGCAACGCCTTGGCGACGTTGGGTCCGCCGAAATCGATGATGGTGCGCAGCGGCTGCACCTTCTCGGCGGCAAGCGACCCATCGGCCAGCATCGCCGTCGCCTCCGCGGCAACCGCCGCATCCGTCAGCCGGACGTTGATGAAACCCGGACCGGCGACGGACACTTCCGCGAATTCTTCGCCGCGTGCCGCCTCGGCAACCTCAGCGGCAAGTTCGCGCGGATTCCGGCCGGCGGATTTTGCCAGCCGCATCATGTCGTTGCATTGGAGATCGCCGAACTCGGGCCGTGTCGACCGGGCGATGGAGGGTTCGGCTTTAAGGCCGTTCAGTTCATAGGCGCGAGCAAGGGCTGCGAGTGCTGCCGATTTGACGGACATGGATCATTTCCTGAAATTGCATGAAAAGGAGCGCAAAAGCGTTGAGAGCTTCAGCGTCGTCGTTCTGCAATTTTCGGAACCATGTTCATGGCAAGCCTCGAGATTGGAGCCCTTCAATAGTCCGTTCGGTGACCGCTGGCAATGTTATGATCGGCTGCGCCGTCACTACGTTGGTGTGGCTCAGAAGGCCCCCTCTTCCGCCTGACGGCACCCACTCGCCCAACAAGGCCCGCCCGATTTCCCGCTAATCGCGGACCCCGTTCGCGGTGCCGGCAGCATGGCACGTCACCTATATCCCCGCCCGCGGGGAGAGGGTTATTCCTCGGGTTAAACCCGATGAGCGGGGCAATGCCTCTGGACACGCGAACACCACGCCTCAACCAACACCTACTTCCACCCCCGAACCGCCTCTTCGATGAAAGCCGCGACCGCCGCCACGCTCGGCACGCGCGCCCGTTCCGGGTGCATCATCAGATAGACTGGGCGCTCGGCGGCCGCCCCCGGTTCGTCCACCGCCTCGAAACGCGGATCGCGTGAGGCCGAAACCTCCGGCAGCATCAGTTCGGCGCCGAGCGAAAGGGCCGCCTCCATCAGGATCTCCAGCTTGTCGGCCGTCAGCGCCACGCGGGCATCCGGTCTGAGCCGGTCAAGCGCCTGCATCTCCGGCACATGGGCGAGTGCCGGGCCGTAGCGCACGACCGGGCATGGGCCTTCTCCCTGCCCCCTCGGCCGGAACAGGCGGAAACGCAGCGTGCCGAGGCTCTTCACCCGCACACTGTCTTCGCCGGTGCGGGCCATGCGGATGGCGATGTCGGCCTCGCGCCGCTCGATGCTCAGCATCTGGTTGTCGGCAACGAGATCGAGGGTGAGGCCCGGATGGCGCTGTTCGAGGCGGGCAAGCGCCGGCGCCAGGATGGCGCTCAAGACGAAGCCGATGCTGGTCACCCGTACCTGGCCCTGCAGTTCCGCCGTGCGCCGCAGCAGCGTCGCCAGCGACAGCGACGCCTCCTCCGAGATCGTCCGAAGCCGCTCGACGACGGGGGAAAGCACCGGCGTCGGCGTCAGCCGGCCGTCGATGCGGTCGAAGAGCGCCGCCCCCACCCGCCGCTCCAGCGCCGCAAGCCGGCGCGACACCGTGGTCTGGTCGACACCAAGCGAGCGCGCCGCCTGGCTGAGCGTCGCACCGCGCACCAGATGATCGAGCAGTTCGAGATCCGCCCATCCCCCTGCATTCATGCAGATAGTCCTCCGAAAAATTCGGATCACTCTGCGCCAACGCAGCCGCTAAGATCAAGCCCATAGACCGACCGCTTCGACGAACCAACGCCAGGGCTACGGCCCCGAAACCACCGCCCGGCCAGGGCGGCCTTCCACCAAACACCCTGCACCGTCCGCACAAACAAGGAGCCTTCCCATGTCCGATTCCGCGCCCGCAGCAACCCTTTTCACACTTGCCGGCGTCACGCTCGCCCCGCCGCCGCTTGGCGAAGCGACGCTGGTGCTGATCGACTACCAGAACGAATATCTGGCCGGCCCCGTGCGCCTGGTCGAGCCGGAAGCGGCGATCGAAAAGGCGCGGCAGTTGCTGGTCGCCGCTCGCGCCGCCGGCGCGAAGATCATCCACGTCGCTCATAAGGGGGCCGCCGGCGGCATGTTCGACCGGGGGGCGCACCGCGGCGCGATCGTCGATGCGCTGACGCCAATCGCCGGCGAAGCGGTGGTCGAGAAGATCCGGCCCAACGGCTTTTCGGACACCAACCTTGCCGAAATCATTGGGCCGGCCGGCACGCCGGTGATCTTCGCCGGCTTCATGACCCACAATTGCGTGTCGTCGACGGCCCGCGCGGCCAAGGATCTCGGCTACGGCATCACCATCGCATCCGATGCCTGCACCACACGCGACCTGCCATCGGCAAGCGGCACCATCTCCGCCCGTGCCCTGCATGACGCCGAACTTGCCGGCCTTGCCGACCACCACGGCGCGGTCGTCAATGTCGCCGCGCTGATTGCGGCACGCAGCTGAGAGACCCGTCGTTCCCTTCGAAAACGGGCGTCCGCAGCTGCGGGCGCCTTTCTCTTGCCATGCAGATGGCGAAGATTACGAAAATATAATGATCTCAATGCTTTTCGCCGGGTCCATTCGCTTCTATTTTTGAACCTATCCATTTTGGCATCGGCGATGCCGGTTAGGCGCAAGCGATGAACAAGACAGCCAAGACGGCGCGAGCCGACACCACGCCCCGAGACGATGCGGCGCCCAACGTCACCTTCATTCCCGGTGCGGTGAAGACGGTGAAGCGCAGGCGCCGCTCGCGAGCCTGGCTGTGGCTGCCGGTCATCCTCGCCGTCGCCGGCGCCGGCTATTACGGCTGGACGCGCTATGGAGAGAACCCGGCCTCGACCGCAATGGTGACCGAGGTGGTGACCCGCGGCGACATCGAAAACAGCGTGACCGCCGTCGGTACGCTCGACGCGGTCAATTCCGTCGATGCCGGCGCCCAGGTCTCCGGCCAGTTGAAGGCGCTGCATGTGGCGATCGGCGACACGGTCACGCAAGACCAGCTCGTCGCCGAGATCGATCCGGCCACCATCGAGAACCGCATAGAGATCGACCAGGCGGAGCTTGCCAACCTTCAGGCCCAGCTCATTTCCAAGAGGGCGCAGCTCGTCCTCAAGCAGGCCAATATCGACCGCCAGCGCAATCTCGTCGAAACCCGGAGCGTGGCGCAATCGACGCTCGACCAGGCGATTGCCGATCTCGCCGCCGCCGAGGCCGACGTCAACGCCATCGAGGCGCAGATCCGCAAGCAGCAGGCGACCCTTGCCGGCGACAAGGTCGATCTCGGTTACACCAAGATCTACGCGCCGATCTCGGGCACCATCGTCGCCAACCCGGCCAAGGCCGGCCAGACGCTGAATGCCAACCAGACGACGCCGACCATCGTCACCATCGCTGACCTCTCGACCATGACCGTCAAGGCGCAGGTGTCGGAAGCAGACGTCACCCGGCTGAAGGTCGGCATGGATGCCTATTTCACCCTGCTCGGCCAGCCCGGCAAACATTTTGCCGGCAAGCTTCGCCAGATCCAGCCGATGCCGGACACGGCCAACAACGTCGTGCTCTATTACGCACTCTTCGACGTGCCCAATCCCGAAGGCGAACTGATGATGTCGATGAGCGCCCAGGTGTTCTTCGTGCAAGCCGCCGCCAAGGACGTATTGATCGTGCCGAGCGGCGCCTTGAGCCATCCGGCCAAGGGTACGGGAGATGCAACGGGTGAGAGCAACGGCCGACGCGACGGCCAGAGAAACGGAACCGGAAGCGGGCCCCGCAAGGCGCAGGTGACCGTGGTTACGGCTTCCGGCGCGCTCGAAACCCGCGACGTCGAAATCGGCATTCGCAACCGCGTCAGCGCCGAGATCAGAAGCGGCCTCCAGGAGGGCGAGAAGGTGGTCGTCAGCACCGGATCGACAGGGAGCGGCAACGCCCGCGACAACCGAAACCAGCGTGGCATGCGCATGCCGCCGATGTTCTGATCCAAGCTCGATAGTGGCCATGACCCCGCTTCTCTCACTCAGGCACGTCAGCAAGACCTATTTCAACGGCGACCTCGCCGTCGAGGTTCTGCACGGCCTGTCGCTCGATATCGAGGCGGGCGAGTTCGTGGCGATCGTCGGCCAGTCGGGTTCCGGCAAGTCGACGCTGATGAACATACTCGGCTGCCTCGACCAGCCGACCGGCGGCGACTACCTGATCGATGGCGAGAGCGTCGCTACCCTCGACAGTGACGAGCTCGCGGCCCTTCGCCGCCGCACCTTCGGCTTCGTCTTCCAAAGCTACAACCTCATCCCGACAGCAAGCGCCAAGGAAAATGTCGAAGTACCGGCCGTCTACGCCGGCATGTCCGCCCGCGACCGGCACGACCGCGCCGAGGCGCTGCTTGAAGCGCTGAAGCTCGGCGAGCGCCTCGACCACCGGCCGGGCCAGCTGTCGGGTGGCCAGCAGCAACGCGTCTCCATCGCCCGCGCGCTGATGAACGGCGGCCGGGTGATCCTGGCCGACGAGCCGACCGGCGCGCTCGACAGCCAGAGCGGCTCGGATGTGATGGCGCTGTTGCGCGACATGAACGATCAGGGCCATACGGTCATCGTCATCACCCATTCGCGCGAGGTCGCCGAACAGGCCGACCGGCTGATCGAGATCCATGACGGCCGCATCGTCGCCGACCGCGCCAAGAAGGCCCGCGTCAACGCCGAAGGGGCGGCCGCCCTCGCCCGCCATGTCAGCGAAGGCTCGGCCGCGATCGCCGATGTCACCGAAGCCGTCAAGATGGCGTTCCGGGCGCTGAAGGCCAATCTGTTCCGCACCATCCTGACCCTGCTCGGCATCGTCATCGGCGTCGGCTCGGTCGTCGCGATGCTGGCGATCGGCACCGGAGCGCAGGATTCCGTTCTGAGCCGCATCTCGTCGATGGGCTCGGACCTGCTGGTGGTGCGGCCGAGCATGGCGAATTTCCGCGGCAGCGCGGGCGGCAGCAACGTGACGCTGGTGCCCGCGGACGCGGACGCGATCCTGGAGGTGCCGAATGTCGCCTTCGCCGTGCCGGAGATGACCAGTTCCGTCACGCTTCGCCGCGGCAATGTCGACTATCAGACCACCGCCAACGGCACCGTACCGCAGTTTACCACCGCCAAATCCTGGAAGATGGCCAAGGGCGAGTTCATCAACCAGAACGACATGGACACCTACGCACCTGTGGCCGTACTCGGCCAGACGGTCGTGAAAACGCTTTTCCCCGACGGCGACAACCCGATCGGACAGTATGTGCTGGTCAACAAGATCCCCTTCCAGGTGATCGGCGTGATGGCGGAAATGGGCGCCACCTCCTTCGGCAACGACCAGGACGACGTGGTGCTGGTGCCGCTTTCGACCGGCAGCATCCGCCTCTTCGGCCAGCGCAACATCCGAACCATCACCGTTCAGGTGAAGGACGGTTCGGCGATCGACATCACGCAGCAGACGATCCAGGCGCTGCTCGACCAGCGCCACAAGCGCCAGGACACGCAGATCACCAACATGTCCTCCGTGCGCGAGGCCTTCACCGAGACCTCGAACACATTGAAGCTGTTCCTCGCCTCGGTGGCCGCGATCTCGCTGCTCGTCGGCGGCATCGGGGTCATGAACATCATGCTCGTCTCGGTCAGCGAGCGCACCCGAGAGATCGGCGTGCGCATGGCGACCGGCGCCCGCCAGCGCGATATCCTGCTGCAGTTCATCATCGAGGCGCTGGTCGTCTCGGCGATCGGCGGCACGCTCGGTGTGGCGCTCGGGCTTGGCACCGGCGCGCTTGCCGGCCAGTTCGGCATGCCCGTTTCCTTCACCCTCGGCCCGGTGGCGCTCGCCTTTGCCTGCGCCTTCCTGACCGGCCTCGTCTTCGGCTTCCTGCCCGCCCGCAACGCCTCGCGCCTGCAGCCGGCGGTGGCGCTGAGCGCGGATTAGGCAAAAGCCACGCTCCTGCCCGCCAGACGATAGACAAGTGTCGCGACACGACCCAAGATGGCAGGCACTGCATGCTTGGGGGATGATTCGCGATGTGGAAGGCGTTTGCAGTTCTCTATGGGCTGCTTTTCATTTTCATGCTGTCATCGGCTTTCGTCACGCTACCCCCTGAAATCGCGGTGCAGCTGTCGTCCGCCGACCGAGCCCTGTTCTATGCGGGCCTGGCCGTGGAATTTGCTGCCATGATAGGCGTCTTTGCCTATGCCTTCGGCCTGAGGGTCCCGCCCTTGTCATTCTGGCGGCCATTCAGCTGGGTTCTCGCCTGCTGGTGTCTCTACACGTTGATGGCCGATGCCTGGGATCTCGTCACGCTCATTTCCAGCCCCCAGCCCGGAGACGAAGGCCTGCTGTCGGCCTCCCTCGGTTTGCTGTTCCTGCTCCTTCTCAGCTATTTCGGCTGGCTCGGCGTCTGGCGCTATGGCCGCCGCATAGAGCAGCAGCCGGCCGCCATCGGCTGACAGCGGAACGTCAGCGCGCCAAGCACTCCGGTGAAAGAATGAGAGAGCGGGCGGCATGCAGGCCGTTTGAGGCGTAAGGCCTTGCGACAACCTCGCCCGCCGAACGATAGACAAGGCGCCCATCACCGCCGAAGCTGCCACCAACGCAGATACAGGATGATTCGCGATGTGGAAGGCATTTGCAATTTTCTACGTGCTCAGCCTTGCTTTCGGCCTGGTCATAGGCGCGACGCTGCTCCTGAGCTTTTGGGACGAGATGGCATACGGGATCAAGATCCTCGGCGGCGTCAGCCTGGTCATGGCGCTGGCAACGGCGATCGGTCTCGTCGCTTACGCCTTTAATCTGCAGGTCCCGCCGTTCGGGTTCTGGCGGCCCTACAGCTGGCTGCTCGGCATCCTTCTCGGCGGCCTGTCGCTGATCAGCGTCGTGCGATTTGCCGGTCAGTTCGAAGGCGGTGACGACCTCACCACTCTGCTCTGGCTTTGCCTGTCGCTTCTCGTCAACTATTTCAGCTGGCTCGGGATCTGGCGTTACGGCCGCCGGGTGAAGGCGATCGCGGGCTAGCCCGAGCGAACCGGGCTATGGCCCTTCGTCACGACAGGAAAGACATGCTCAACCTCGTCCTCTATAGCGACCAGATCGTGCCCGCCTGCTCGGCGATCGACCTCAGGCTTGTGGAGATGATGGCGGCAGGCGGCGCTGGAAAACGCATCGCCTATGTCGCCTCCGGTCCGGAACGGGACCGCGGCTTCTTCCTTGCCGGGCAGGCCTATTACGGCAGGCTGGGTCTCGATCTCGCGCTGTTCTTCGATCTCGACGAACCGCATTCGGCAGACGACATTGCAGCGCTCTTCGCCTCAGACGCCATTCACCTTGCAGGCGGTCACACCGGCGGCTTTCTCGAACGGCTGAAGCGAAGCGGCATGCTCGGGCCGCTTCGCGACTGGGCACAGTCCGGCGGCATCCTCATCGGCGTCAGCGCCGGCGCCATTCTCATGGCGCCGACGATCGCGACCGATGCGCTCTTCATCGGGCTGGAGCCGGAGGAAATCACCGACGGCGATGCGCTTGATCTCGTGCCCTTCGAGTTCTTCCCGCACCTGAGCGACGACAAGAGCTACCTGCCCGCTCTCTTGCGCTACAGCCTGTCGACGCCGCGACCGATCCTTGCCTGCAACGACGGCGACGGCATCGTCGTTGCGGGCACTCGGATCGAGTGCTTTGGCGATCCTCTATGGATCTCCGCGGGAGCCGCGCGAGCGCCGGCGGAACGCATGCTTCAAGGCTTCATGCCGATGCATATTCCATGACGGACCTGCAGACTATCATCCTGAAGAGCCCGCTCTTGGCTCCGATCCTCGATCGCTGGGTCCGGATTGCCCTGCCCGATGGCTGGCTGGCGGCCGGCGCGATAGCGCAGACCGTCTGGAACCATGCGTTCGCCCTGCCGCCGACGCACGGCATCGGCGATATCGACATCGTCTATTTCGACGGTGACGACCTCTCGCAAGAGGCGGAGGCCACGCATGCGAAGCGGATCGAAGGCCTGTTTGCGGATCTACCCGTGCGGATCGACGTCAAGAACGAGGCACGCGTTCACCTCTGGTACGAGGAAAAATTCGGCACGCCGATCAGGCCCTATCTATCGGCGGAAGAGGCGATCGCGACATTTCCGACGACTGCGACCGCCGTCGGACTTCGCCCGTCCCGGGGCGGACTGGAGATCTGCGCCCCTTTCGGCCTTGTGGACCTGCTCGCACCGATCGTGCGCGCCAACAAGAGCCAGATCACCCGCGCCATCTACGAGCGCAAAGTGGAACGGTGGCGCGCCCTTTGGCCGGGCCTTGCGATCGAAAGGTGGGACGTGAGGCCGGCTTGAGACGAGACGCTCCTGTCACTGGCGCCCCACCAGTTGTGGTCGGGAACAGTGCGCGGGCCGAAACCGCTACATCGCGCCCGCCCGTGCGGCGTCCGCATGCGGAACGACGACGGCCCCTTCGCGCGCCGGAACCGGCGCAACCTTGCGCCTTCCCAGCTGAGCTTCCGCCTCCGTCAGGCCGATATCGGCCAGATGCTCAGCATCCAGTTCGCGCAGTTGCTGCAGTTGCCAGTACCGCGAGCGCGGCGAAGCAACGAGATAAAGACCGAGTTCCCGGATCATGTCGAACATCCATGTTTCTTTTCCAACCATGGACACAGTCTGCGCCTCGACATCTCCTAAAAGAAGCTTAGCATTCCTATTCCACGCATAAGAGAAACTTTGACAATAAGAGAAACCTGGCCATGAGTGCTCTCAACCTCGATTATCTCAAAACCTTCGCGCTGGTCGCCGAACTCGGCAGCTTCTCGGCCGCCGCCGAGCGCCTGGGCCTGACCCAGCCGGCGGTCAGCCTGCAGGTGCGGGTGCTGGAGAAGCAGCTCGGCGTGCGCCTGGTCGAGCGGGTCGGCCGCAGGGCGCGGCCGAGTGCGGCCGGCGAGGAGCTGCTGGCCCATGCCGGCAGCATCGAGGCTGCCACCAGCCGGGCGATCGAGGCCGTCGCCCGCCACGCCAAAGGCGTTCTCGGGCGCGTCCGGCTCGGCACCGGCGCCACCCCGTGCGCCTTCCTGCTGCCGCCGCTTCTGGCCGATCTCAAGCGCCGCTTTCCTGATCTAGACATCACCGTGACAACCGGCAACAGCGCCGACATCGTCCGCGCGGTCGACGAGAACCTCATCGACATCGGCCTCGTCAGCCTGCCCGTTTCCGGCCGCATCTTCGATATCACGCCGCTCTTCGACGAGCGCTTCGTGGCGATTGCGCCGCTCGGAAGCGCCCTGCCCGATACCGTCACGCCCGCGATCCTGGCTGAACGGCCGCTGATCCTCTACGAGCCCGGCGCCAACACGCGAAGGATCACCGACGAATGGCTGGCCACCACAGGCACGACCGTCAAGCCGGTGATGGCGCTCGGCAGCGTCGACGCGATCAAGGAGATGGTCGCCGTCGGCCTCGGCTCAGCCCTCGTTCCGGAAATCGCCCTTCGCCCCGGCGACCGGGAACGGCTGGTGGTGCGGCCCGTCACCCCAACGCTCTTCCGCCGCTTCGCCCTGGTGCTTCGAAGCGACAAGCGGCTGGACCGGGCGCTGCGCGAAACGCTGGCCGCGCTGAAGACAACGGCGACTGGACTAGATACGCCCGAGGGCCGGACGCAGGGCCGCCAAAGGCGCCGCAGCGACGACGGGCGGGCTGTCGAAGCATGCCAGAGCCTTTACGATGTAGGTCTTGACCTCATCGCTTAGTTTTGGTTTGGCCATTGATCTGTCAAAGTGCAGTCAAAGGAGCAAGCAGTGACGAAGTACGATCCCGACAGATTGAAACTCCGCATCCAGGGACGCGGCCTGAACACATGGAACTGGCAGCTACTGCTTGATGGCAAGCAGCTCATAAAATCCGGAACCATCTCGGGCTCAAGACGCAATGCCGAAGTCGCGGCTGAGGCAGTCATGCGCGATATGTCAACTGCGCCGGATAAAGACTAAGCGAATAGAAGCTGGCAGGTGCCGCAGGCATGGGCGATCTGCACTCTGGCGATCTCGGGTTTCTGGTTGGCTGTATCGACCATGGCCCGGACGCCGGCAGCATCTGCACCATTATGTCTGACCACGCCGGCGAACGCCTCGGACGCCGTGTGCACGGATGACGAAGACTGGGCGGCCGGGTTGTGGCCGCGATAGTCGGTCAGTGCCGCCTCCCCGGTGATCAGCCGGAAGGCGTCGGGCTTCGCCACCATCGACCAGAGCCGCCTCTTCATGCAGGCCGTGCCGTTGCATTCTCCGTGCCGACGCTGAAGTCGAGGTCCGTCTCGATCCGCGCCGCGCCGCAATGGCGGCTGCCGCCATAGGTCCTCAGCATCCCTTCTTCCCTGCCCTCGTTGTCGGCCCGGACTATGCCACCGGGGCGATTGAGAATCTGCGCCGTCACAATCACCGATCGGAAATCGGGTGGGCGCTGATGCCCGCCGGCAGTAGTCAGGGCGCATCAATCAAGAGAAGGGAAAAGTCCATGACCATGCTGCAAGACAAGATCGTGATCGTCACCGGCGCCTCCTCCGGCATCGGCCGTGCGGTCGCCAGGCTCTTTGCCGCCGAGGGTGCGAAGATCGTCGCCAACGCCCGCGGCGAAGAGCAGCTTGACGCCGTCGTCGAAGCGATCCGCGAGGACGGCGGCGAAGCGATCGCGGTTGGCGGCGACGTCACCGCGGAAGAAACCCATATCCGGCTGGTGGAAGCGGCGCTCAAGCATTTCGGCGGCCTCGACATCGCCGTCAACAATGCCGGCGCGGTCAACGTCATGAAGCCGGTCGCCGAGATCACGTTCAAGGAATGGCAGCAATCGCTTGCCACCAACCTCACCTCCGCCTTCCTCGGCGCCCGCCACCAGATCCCGGCAATGCTCGCGCGTGACGGCGGCTCGCTGGTCTTCACCTCCACCTTCGTCGGCACCAGCGTCGGTATTCCCGGCATGGCCGCCTATGGCGCGGCAAAGGCCGGCCTGATGGGCCTCGTCAAGGGCATCACTGCCGACTATGGCGCAAAGGGCATTCGCGCCAATGCGCTCCTGCCCGGCGGCGTCGACACGCCGGCGGCCGGCAGCAAGGAAAACAAGGAATGGGCGGCCGGCCTGCACGCCATGAAGCGCATCGCCCAGCCGGAAGAAATCGCCCAGGCCGCCCTCTTCCTCTCAGGCCCGATGGCAAGCTTCGTCTCCGGTGCGGCGCTCTTTGCCGATGGAGGGAACGCTGCGGTGAAGTAACGGCAGCTCAAGCGCCGGGGGCAGATTTCCAGTCATGCTCCCGGTCAACCGGCCTTTTCGGTCCAGATAAGACGACGCCTGTCAGAATGGTATAGCCGGAAAACGCCGGGTTGTGTCACACCAGAAACAATCATTGCGAGCGTTGCCAAATTGCAAGATCTTCGGCTTTGCAAAAAATCGGGATTCATCGAAGACGAGAGTTGAGCTTCGCTCAGCAAGCGCAGGGTTTCGCAAATGGCCTTCATCCCCTTCAAGGGTGCAAAAATCGCATTGCTCTTTCAGGGGCTTTTGATTGCCTACCAGCGTGATCAGAAGCCGGAAATCCCCTTCCCCGGCATGTGGGATCTTCCGGGGGGCGGACGGGAGGATGATGAGAGCCCGGTCGAGTGCGCAATCAGGGAGACCCGCGAGGAGTTCGATATCGCGGTCGATCCGGCGTGGATCGTGTGGACGCGGTATTATCCGGCGCAGAATACGATCGCCCCTGGAAGTTACTTCCTTGTTGGCAAGCTCGAAGAGGGTTTCGGGCCTGTAAGGTTTGGCGACGAGGGCCAGCAGTGGGCAATGATGTCGATCGCTGACTTCCTGAAACACCCTGAAGTCGTCGAGAGTTTGAAGAGTAGATTGCGCGATTATCTCGTCGAAAACACTTGATCGGGATCCCGTCGGGACCGCCGGCCCGCCAGCGCCTGTCGTTTCGGGTCGTCCCCCGTGGTTCGGTGTCTTCTCACACCGGTATCTCCGTCGTCTCCTTGCCGGTACGGATCACGAAGGCGGTGTAGTAGCGCGCGACATTGGTTTCCTCGCGAAACAGCCGCTCGGTCAGCGCGTCGAGCTCGTCCATGTCTTTCAGCCGCAGCATCAAAATGGCGTCGGTCTCGCCGCTGACGCTGTAGGCCTGGATCACTGCCGGCTCCTTTTCCGCCATGTCGAGGAAGCGGCGGATATATTGCTCGCCGTGGCGCTCGAGCTCGACTGTGATGATCGCCTTCATGGTGCGACCAGCCTTTGCCGGATTAAGCACCGCGACGATCCGGTCGATGACGCCGGTCTCGTGTAGCCGCCTGATGCGACGCAGGCAACTCGATGGCGAAAGGCCAACCTCTTCCGCAAGCTCGGCATTGGTGCGAGAGGCATCCACCTGCAAGAGCCTCAAGAGCTTGCTGTCGATCTTGTCCATCCCCGTCCGTCCCCCTGTTGCGGTCATTTGCAATTTTATTGCACAAAGGTGCATATTTTGACCACAACTGCGAACGGCCTGGCGTTAGTCCTTGGACAACATCCCAAGGAGAGACAGCCATGACCGTCCTGATCATCCTCTACCGCAAGACCCTTGCTACCCTCGAAGTCTACTTCGATCTGGTGCGCATCATCGTGCCCGTCACCATCGTCACCCATGTGCTGCAGGAACTCGGCGTGATCCGCGCGGTCGCACCCGCCTTCGAGCCGGTAATGACGGTGATCGGCCTGCCGCCCGAGTTTGCCTTCGCGTGGCTCACCGGCCTGCTCGTCGGCATCTGGGGCGCCGTCGTTGTGGTCTTCGCGCTGGTGCCGGTCTCGGAACTGACGACTGCCGACATGACGGTGTTTTCGGCGCTGATGCTGGTGGCCCATGCCATCCCGATCGAACAGCGCATCATCCAGAAGGCGGGCCCAAGCTTCCTCGTCACCGCCGCGATAAGGATCGGCGGCGGCCTCATCTTCGCAGCCCTCCTGCATCAGCTCTTCGCCGTCACCGGATGGCTTGCAACCCCGCTCGCCCCCACCTGGATCCCGGCCAACGAGGGCTCCGGCTGGGTCGCCTTCGCCTTCGGCACGCTGAAGACGCTTCTGACCATGCTCGTCGTGCTGCTCGTGCTCAGTTGGACGATCGAGATCCTCAAGCTCGTCGGCATCCTCGCATGGCTGAACCGGGGCATGGCGCCGCTCTTTCGCCTTGCGGGCGTCAAGACCGAGACCGTGCCCTTTGCCGCCGTCGGCGTGCTGCTTGGCATTTCCTATGGTGGCGCGCTTCTGATCCGCGAGGCGCGCGAGGCCAAGGTCGAGCCGCGCCAGGTGTTCCTCGCCTGCGTCTTCATGGGCTTTGGCCATAGCCTCATCGAGGACACGCTGGTGGTCGTGGCGCTGGGGGCGGATTTCACCAGCGTCTTCTTCGGCCGGCTGGTCTTTGCCATCGTCGCCACGGCCATCGTCGCCCGGATTGTCGCCTCCGCGCCCGACGCCGTGTTCTTCCGGTCGTTCTTCCGCAAGGACGACTTCAACCTTGCGTCCCCTCAGGCCGAGCTCAACGGATGACCGTGTGACAGGGCGGCGAACGCCGCCCTGTCACATTGTAGCCCTGGTTCACCCGACGAAATTGGGCGTGCGCTACCGGGCGCACGCCTTGGGGCGAGCACCCATCGTTCTAGCATGCCCTTGGATTTTTTAACTGTTACGTACTTACGGGCTTGCCGCTTTTCTGTCTTGCTCCGGCACGCACAACGCAGTGTCGGAAATGCAGTTCGGCCATGCCTGAAACCAGAGCCGCCAAGTCCGGTCGCAAGGACGGGCAGGTGCGCACCAGTTCGGCCATTGCTTTCAGGACTGCACGTGGCTGGAGCCAGAGACGGATCCAGACCGACTGAAAGATCATCGACAATCCCATACCCCAATGAGGAGTACGATTGATGAAGGCCTTCAACTATCTTCTCTCTTGTTCCCTTGCAGCTTCGTTCACGTTGCTCGCCACCACGTCGCACGCCCAGGAGGCAAAGGGGTGGGACCGTACGGTCAGAACCGCGGACTATCTGGAGCCGGCCATTCCGCGCCCCGCTCAGGAGCAGACGGCCGCGGACCGGCTTCGCGAGTTTGAGACGAGGACCGGTCGCAAACCCAACATCCTGATCCTGCTCGTCGATGACCTTGGATATGGCGACCTGGGTGCGTTCGGCGGCGGCGCGATGCTCGGGGCTCCGACACCGAACATCGACAAGCTGGCAACCGAGGGCCTGAAGCTGACATCGGCCTATGCGACGCCGGTGTGCACGCCCTCGCGCGCGGCCCTGATGACGGGTCGTATTCCGGCGCGAAGCGGCCTTACGCGTCCCCTGCTTGCGAGCGACCACCCCACCAAGAACCCCTGGGCCGACGAGGTCTCGGCGGCAAAGCTCCTGAGCGACAACGGCTATGTCACCGGCCTCTCGGGCAAGTGGCACATCGGCGAAGCCAAGGGCATGCAGCCCCAGGACGTCGGCTATGACGAATTCCATGGTTTCCTGTCGGTCGTCAGCGAATACACGCAGTACATGGACAGCCGGAAATATTCGCAGCTTATGCTCGATCCGCAGCGGCTGGAGACGTTCAAGAGCCTCAGCGAGTATAACGGCGTGGTCGAAGGCAAGAAGGGCGGCGACCTGAAGATCGTCTATCCGCTGGAGACGCAGAAGCAGATGGGAAATGTCGACCAGGATTTTGCCAACTGGTCGGTGGATTTCATCAAGCGCGCGGCCAAGGACAACAAGCCGTTCTACCTGATCCACGCCTTTGCCAAGGTCCATTTCGACAACTATGCCGCTGATGGCTACGAGGGGCGCAGCCCCGCCAAGCTGCCCTACCGCGACGCCGTGGTCGAGGTCGACGACATCGTCGGGCGGCTGACGAAGACCCTTCAAGACGCCGGCCAGGCCGACAACACCTTCGTGTTCTTCACCTCCGACAACGGCCCGGAGGAAGACAGCTACCCGGACTCCGGCTTCACCCCGTTCCGCTCCGGCAAGGGCACGACCTGGGAAGGTGGCGTGCGCGTGCCGGGCATCGCCTACTGGCCCGGCATGATCAAGGCGGGGCGCATCAGCGACGGCCTGTTTGACCTCATGGACCTGTTCAACACGTCGCTGGCGCTTGCCGGCATCAAGGACAAGATCCCGACCGAGCGCTATATCGACGGTGTCGACCAGAGCAGCTTCCTGCTGGCCGACGACGGTCAGACGTCCCGCCAGGCGGTCTTCTCCTATAACCAGGCCGAGTTCTCGGCCATCCGCTGGGAAAACTTCAAGGGCTATTTCAAGGTCATGCAGTACGACCAGCCATTTTCCAACATCAGCATGTCGACATTCTCGCCGGTCGGCGTCGCCCCCTGGATCTTCGATATCTATCGTGATCCCAAGGAGCGCATCACCCGCAGCAATGGCGACTATGAATGGCTCTACGGCCCCATCCTGCAGCTGCAGACCCAGCACGCAGCGACCTTCGTCAAATATCCGAAGAAGGACATCGGCCTCGGGATCGGCGGCGGCGGCGATCCCAAGTAGGCTAGCATACCCGGCTGACATTCTAGACCGTGACTGGCGGCCCCCATCGAAATCGGTGGGGGCCGTTGTTTGAGGTGGGATGCGGCACCGACGATGCGGCCTATTCCGCAGCGACCCGCCCAAGCCCGCCTTCAGAAATCGCCATCCGTCCGAAGGCGGCACGGTAGGCGGCGGGTGTCGTCGAAAGCTGCTGGCGGAAGTGATGACGCAGCGTCTGGGTGGAGCCGAAGCCGGAGGCTTCCGCCACCTGCTCCATGCCGAGCGCGGTCTCCTCCAGCAATTGCCGGGCGCGCGACAGCCGCTCGGACAAAAGCCAGCGCGCCGGCGTCGTGCCGGTCGCCGCCTCGAAGCGGCGCAGGAAGGTGCGCTCGCTCATGCCCGCAGCCTTTGCCAGCGCCGCAATCGAAAAGTCCTCACCGAGCCGTTCGCGCATACGGTCAAGCAGCGGCCCGAGCCGGGCGCTCTCATGCACGTCGGGCACCGCCCGCTCGATGAACTGCGCCTGGCCGCCATCGCGATGCGGCGGCACGACGAGACGGCGGGCGACGCGGTTGGCCGCCTCGCTGCCGAAATCGCGGCGGATCAGGTGCAGGCAGAGATCGATGCCGGCCGCACTGCCAGCCGAGGTCAGAACCTCGCCGCCATCGACATAGAGCACATCCGGCACCACCTCGATGTCTGGATAAAGCGCTTTCAGCTTGTCGGTATAGCGCCAGTGGGTCGTCGCCCGCCGGCCCGATAGCAGCCCGGCAGCCGCCAGCACGAAGACGCCGGAGCAGATGGAAAGCACGCGCGCGCCCCGCGCGCAGGCGTCCCTCAGCGCCTGGCACACCGCCTCGGGCACGGGCTGATCGGCGCCGCGCCAGCCGGGCACGATGATCGTGCCGGCCTGGCCCAAAAGCTCGATGCCGCCGTCGGCGACAAAGCGAACGCCGCCGGTCGCCCTAAGCTCACCCGGATCGACCGAGGCGACGGCAAAACGGTACCAGCCCTCGCCCATTTCCGGCCGCGGCAGGCCGAACATCTCGACGGCGACGCCGAACTCGAAGGTACAGAGCCCGTCATAGGCGAGCGCCACGACGAGCGGGTTTGTGAGTGGTGCGGCAACGGAAAACGACTTTGGCATGATCTTGAGCATATATGGCAATGTTGCCAACTGCCAGCCCTGATCCAGTGCTGCTACACATTTCCTCGTCAACGCGCACCGAGCCAAGGAGAACCCCGATGAGCACCGTCACCGAAATTCCCGCCGCATCGCCTGAGATCGCCATTGCCCATTTTGCCGGGCGGCTCAGCGTCGAGACCGATTGCTCCGACGTCGCCCAGGCGCTGAAGAGCGGCGAGCAGGACTTCGTGCTGCTGCACGTCGTCGGCTCGGATGCGGCCTATGCGCGCCGCCACGTGCCGGGCGCGATCCACCTGCCCCACCGGCAGATCACTGCGGAGCGTTTGGCAGAGTGGCCGGCCGATACCCTCTTCGTCGCCTATTGCGCCGGCCCCCATTGCAACGGCGCCGACCAGGCCGCACTCAAGCTCGCCAGGCTCGGCCGGCCGGTGAAAATCATGATCGGCGGCATCACCGGCTGGGAAGACGAAGGCCTCGCGTTTGCGACCGGCGCTACCCCCGGCGAAGCGCTGTCTCTGCTCGCTGCTTAAGCCGGCGCCAAACGCCCTTTGCAGCGCCGCACGCCTTGCCGGATGCGCGGCACTGCAGCATTTTGGATCGCGATCGATTTCAGCCTGAAATCGATCGCGATTGCGGCAAATGATGCGGCAAGTTCGGCCTTCCACCGGCCCTCGGTAACCCGCCCCGGCCAGCTAACCCCTTTGCACGAGATATCGCGATGCCCGCGTCACCCGTTATCGTCCGCCCATTTAAACGAGATGACGTCGCCTGCGTGCTGCGGCTGATGCGCGGCCTTGCAGTCTTCGAAGCTTATATTGACGCGTTCCGCGTGACCGAGAGCGATCTGATCGAGCATGGGCTTGGCGACAACCCACGCTTTGGCGTGCTGGTCGCGGAGTTTGGCAGCCGTGTCATCGGCATCGCTGTGCATTACGTCATCCCCTGGACCTACGATCTGAAGCCGACGCTGGTGCTGAAGGAACTTTTCGTCGATGAAACAGCACGTTCCCTGGGGGCCGGCGCGGCGCTGATCGACGCCTTGAAACGTCATGCCGCAGCGATCGGCGCACCGCGCATCGAATGGTCGGTGCTTGCGAGCAACGAAAATGCCAAGCGCTTCTACCTGCGCCAGGGCGCGATACACGATGCGATATGGGAGCCCTGGACGCTGCCGATCGGGACCGACGAGACCTAAAAGGGAGTGTGGGGGATTTGTCTTTGTCCATGCGGGCTACCGTCAGGAAAATCCTGACCCGATTGGGTGAAAAAGCTGGGGATTTTCCCGTAACCCAAATTGACTATTAAAATCCCCTTAAAATCCATTGCTTTCAGATCACGCTTTTGCCACACTGTACTTGCGATTGCGCCCCGGAAGTATGCAATCCCCGGAAGAGTATGCATGCTTGTGGTTATATTGCAGTGCAGTTGCTTTATTAATTTTATTGCGCGCTTGAGCCTCCGTCCCCACGGGGGCTCAATCATTTTTGGACACCCCTTTTCCCTCCGTGACGGCCCGGCGCTCTCGGGGCCTTCCAGAGAAGGAGGCAAGGCATAGACGCAACGGAAGATAGCGCCGCATAGATCGCTCCCGCAAACATTGCGGCCTTTCAGGTGGGAAGCTGTCCGTTGAATTCCACGCCCTTGAAACCATCGATCCCGGCAAGATCGACGATGCAGCCGAAGCGATCTTGCCGCGCGAAGATGCGCTGTCTCGCATCGCAATTCGACGGCACACGCGACCGCTTCAACCGCGAGGACCCCGCGCGGGCTTTGGCGCTGGAAGATGGGACCCGCCTGCAAGGAGGGGGTTCAACGTTTGCAGGCCGATCGGACGAGGCTGAAGGAAGCGGTGGCCCGCCTGAAGGGGAATATCTGCAGGCGGCAGGCGCCGGCCGGGATCGGAAACCCCGGCCGCGTGTCTTCGTGCTTAATGCCCGCCGAGCACCAGCGTCTGCACCGGCAGCATCAGCGCCTGAATGCGCAGGATCGCCGCATGCACGAGGCCAACGGCATCGACACCGTGCAGATAGGCCCACTGCAGCGTGCTGATCCCCGGCTTGTCCAGTTCGTCGTGGTTGCTGGTGTAGGCATTGGCGATGCAACTGCTGCCGGGCGGAACGTCGTCGAGCACGCCGGGATAAAGCGGCTCCATGACCACGGTCAGCGTGCCGGGTTGCGAGATCTGCGTAACGTCGATCAGCTGGTCGCTGGCGCGCACCTGGCCGGAGGCAATCACGTCCTGCACCTCTGTGACGACGAGCGGAATGATGGTGAACGGCTTGCCGACGCAGGTCGCCTCGCCGATCATGCCGGGCTTCATCACCTGAGCCTCGATCTGCCCGAAGCCGGCCACCAGCCGGGCCCGGCCCGCGTCTTCCGGCACGAGCACGCCCGCTGGCCTCAGCAGCGGGTTGACGATTTCGCCGACCCGAAGCGTGAACTGCTGCAGCGTGCCGGACACGCCGGCGCGCACGGTGGTCTTGGTAATATCGACCTCCGCCTGCTTCAGCGCCGCTTCGGCGCTGGCCTTCTGCGACGGCAGCAGCGATTGCAGCTTCGTCTCCAGCGTCTGCTTGTTGGAAAGCACAGCGGTCAGCGCGCCCTTGCGCCCTTCGAGAAGCACCTGCTTGCGCTCGATTTCGCGGCGGGCAACGACGTTCGGGTTGAGCCGGTTAAGCTCCACCTGTGTGTTGTATTCGTCCTCGGCCTGCTTCACGTCGGCCTGTGCCTGGACGATCGCGCCATCAGCGGCAACAAGCTCGGTGCGACCGACAGCCAATTCGGCGTCAACCTCGGCGATCTGGCGGCGGGCGACCTCGGCGGCCGCTTCCTCCTCCGAACTGTCGAGCTTGAACAGCGGCTGGCCGGCCTTCACCTTCTCAAAGCGCGTGGCATAGATCTCCGTGACGCGCCCGTTGGTCTCCGGCAGCACGGCGACCGTACGGAACGCGGCCGTCACGTTCTTCGTCGACGGATGGAAGTAGAAGATCAGCGTGATCAGCGAGATCGTCAGCACGATGCAGGCGGTGATGCCCCAGCGCAGCTCGAACCAGACCGAATAGATGGTGATCTCGCGCCCGATGCGTTTTCCCTGGCCGTAACGGCGGAAGAGATAGTCGGGCAGGATGGTCAGCATCGAGCAAAGGATAAACTCGAACATGGCTTATGCCTTCCCTTCCGTCGATGGCTGAGCGGGCGATGCGTGGCCGTGGCCGGGCAACGCGTGCGGCTGTGGGTGGCTTGCTGCAGGCTCGGCCTCCACGTCCCTCGCCTCCGGCACGGTCGGCTGGTCCACCTTACCGGCAATCCGCTCCAGCGAACCGGCGATCGATGAAAGCGGCGAGGAGAAATCGGGAAGGTCGATCAGGGCGAGAAGCAGAGCTGCGCCCCACAGGAGGTTGTTGTGGGTGAGCAGCGACAGGAGCGCCAGGACCGCCACCAGCTCCAGCTGGATCTTGTTGGTCTTGTGCGCCATGACCTCCGGCAGCGAATGCAGCCTGAGATAGAGTGTACCGAGCGCGAAAATCGCCACGATCAGAAAAACGGCAACCGCATTCAAAAGCCAGTCGGACTGGCCCGGGGCTGTAATAAAGCCCGGCAGGTGATGGATGGCTGCAGGATGGATGGCTTCGGACATTACGCCTCCGCAAATCGGACTGGACCACGAGAATCGAACATTAGCACCCCTCAAAAAAAACGAAATAGAAGCTTGCACTTCAGCCGCAACTTGACCTTGCGGCAACACGCGCCCTATCAATCGACGCGCCGGCACTTCGAAGCGCCGCCGGTTTCGAGCAGGATCGAAAGGCACATGCTGTTCCCGCGGTAACGGCACCGGATGCCCACTCGCCCTAACGCGCGCAGACGCCCGCGCCTCTCGCGCGGCGGGTGCCGGCACAAGCACAGCCAGAAGGAGAGACCGCCATGGCCCAGAACATCTATGATCGTCAGGAGTTTTTCGAGGGCTACAGCCAGCTCGGGCGCTCGGTGCATGGTCTTGCCGGGGCCGCGGAATGGCCGGCGATTCGCGCGCTCCTACCGGATCTTTCCGGAAGCCGCGTCGTCGATCTCGGGTGCGGCTATGGCTGGTTTTCGCGCCACGCCCGCGAGGCCGGTGCCGCCCATGTGCTCGGGCTCGATCTCTCCGAGAAGATGATCGCCCGCGCCAAGGCCGACACATCAGATCCAGCAATCGACTACAAGATTGCCGATCTCGACCAGCTCGACCTGCCCGAAACGAGCTTCGACTTCGCCTACAGCTCGCTTGCCTTCCACTATGTCGAGGATTTCGGCCGGCTGGTCGCGACCATCCACAAGGCGCTGGTACCCGGCGCCCATTTCGTCTTCACCATCGAGCACCCGATCTACATGGCCTCGCACAATCCCGGCTGGCGCATCACCGATGGCGAGCGCACCTGGCCCGTTGATCACTACTCAGCCGAAGGCCCGCGCACGACGAACTGGCTGGCCAAGGGCGTGATCAAGCACCACCGCACCATCGGCACGACGCTGAACACGCTGATTGGCGCAGGCTTCGCCATCCGCCACGTCGAGGAGTGGCGGCCGACGCAAGAGCAGATCGCCGAGATCCCGGCTCTGGCCGAAGAGATGGACCGGCCGATGATCCTGATCGTGAAGGTGCAGAAGTAAGCGACGACGGCGGCCGTTACATTGGCCGCCTCTCGCCCTTACCCCTTCTCCTTCAGCGTCTCCTTCTGGGTGATCAGCCGGGCACTGTGCTGTCCGCTCAGATAGGTCCAGAACCAGCTCCAGGCGACGGCGAAGCGGCTGCGCGTGCCGATCAGGAAGTAGATGTGGGCGATGCCCCAGATCCACCAGGCAAGCGCGCCCTTGAGCTTGAAGCGGCCGAAATCGATGATCGCCGCGCGCCGGCCGATGGTGGCAAGGCTGCCCTGGTGGCGATAGCGGAAGTCTCCGGGCGGCTTGTCGCCTGAAAGCCGTGCGCGGATGACGTCGGCCACATAGGCGCCCTGCTGCTTGGCGGCGGGCGCAATGCCCGGCACCGGCTTGCCGCCGTCATAGGTGACGGCAGCCGTGTCGCCGATGACGAAGACGTCGGCATGGCCGGGAGCCGTGAGGTCAGCGCCGACGATCGCCCGGCCGGCGCGGTCGGCCGGGATATCCAGCCAGCGGGCAGCGGGCGAGGCCTGCACACCGGCGGCCCAGACGAGCGTACGGCTGCCGACGAATTGGTCGCCGATGACAACGCCCTCTTCCGTGCAGGATGTCACGGGTGTACCGGTGCGAACCTCGACGCCGAGCCGCTCCAGTTCCTTGACCGCATAGGCCGAAAGATCCTCGCTGAAGGCGGCGAGAATGCGCGGCCCCGCTTCCACCAGGATCACACGGGCCTGCCGCGTGTCGATGCGGCGAAATTCGTCGGGAAGCGTGCGGTGCGCCATCTCGGCGATGATGCCGGCAAGCTCGACGCCGGTCGGGCCGGCACCGATGACGGTGAAGGTCAGGAGGGCGGCACGGAGATCAGGATCCTCTTCGAGCTCGGCGCGCTCGAAGGCGAGCAGCACCCGCCGCCGGATCGTCGTCGCGTCTTCCAGGGTCTTCAGGCCGGGGGCAAAGGGCTCCCATTCGTCATGGCCGAAATAGGCGTGCGTCGCCCCGGTCGCCAGCACCAGCGTGTCGTAGCCGATCCGCTTGCCGTCCCTGAGCACCACGGCCTTTCCGGCCTCGTCGACATCGCTCACCTCGCCAAGCAGCGTCGTCACCTCGGGCCGGTCGCGCCAGAGGCTGCGGATCGGCCAGGCGATTTCGGAGGTCGCGATCAGCGTTGTTGCCACCTGGTAGAGCAAGGGCTGGAAGAGATGATGGTTGCGCCGGTCGATGAGGGTGATCCTCACCGGCGCGCCGGCAAGCCCCTTGACGAGTTGCAATCCGCCAAACCCGCCGCCGACAACGACCACGTGATGCCTGTCCTGCATGTTCTTTCCAGTCGGCTTTGCGACCGGCCTTCCGTTGGACATGCCACAACATTGGGGTTGTGACCGCCAAGGACAAGCGCAACCACCTCATGTCACCCTTGCAAAAAATCAAGAACAGCCCGCAACCGTCAGCGCTCGTCCGGCGCGAGATGCCGGATCCGCGCCACATGCGCCGCAATATCCTCAGCCGTAAACGGTGAATGGCGACGTACGTCGCTGGCGGGATCAAAGCCGAGACCCAACCGCTTTTCCGGGCGAAAGGACCGCTGGGGCCGGATCGGCCTTGGCGCAAATCCGCCGCCGCAGGTCGGGCAGACATTGTGAAGCACCGTTTCCACGCAGCTTGCGCAATAGGTGCATTCGTAAGAGCAAATGCGCGCGTCCGCGGACGCCGGCGGCAGGTCGCGGTCGCACAGTTCGCAGTTCGGTCTGAGTTCCAGCATGGTCGGCTCCATCGGTTGCGGATGATGTCCCCGCTTGCTCCCATGAAAAGCCTTTGGCATAAATGACAATATGCCCTCGTTTTATGCCAAACCCGAAAAAGACGTGCGAACGGTCGCGATCGTGCTCTTCGACCGCACCAAGCTGATCGATGTGACCGGCCCGTTGCAGGTCTTCAACGACGCCCGCACCGCGTCGGGCTCCCGGGCCTATTCCATCGCGCTGGTCTCCGAGTTCGGCGGCCCGGTCGCAACGGACACAGGCGTTGCGCTCGATACCCGCCCCTTTTCCGATTGCGCCGCGCCCGACACGCTCATCGTCTCGGGCGGGCAAAGCGCGCTCGAAGCGGCGAATTCGGAAGGGCTGCAAGCATTCCTGGCGGCCATGGCCGGCCAATGTCGGCGCCTCGGCTCCATCTGCCTCGGCGCCTTCATTCTCGCGCGCGGCGGCCATCTTGATGGGCGGCGCGCAACGACCCATTGGGAAGATTGCGCCCAGTTGCAGCAGGATTTCCCAGATATCGACGTGCGCGAGGATTCGATCTACGAGCAGGATCGCGGCATCTGGACCTCCGCCGGTGTGACCGCCGGCATCGACATGGCGCTTGCGATGGTCGAAGAGGACCTCGGCCGCAGCGAGGCCCTGCGGCTCGCGCGCTCCCTGGTGCTCTACGTCAAGCGCACGGGCGGCCAGCGCCAGTTCAGCGCCGCCCTGCACCAGCAGATGACGAGCCGAGGCGACCGCTTCGATGCGCTGGTGGCCGAGATCCGCTCCGATCTTACAGCCGACCTCTCCGTGCCGCGGCTTGCGGACATGGCGCGCATGAGCGAACGGAGTTTCTCCCGCCTGTTCACGCAGGAGGTGGGCGCAAGCCCGGCGCAGTTCGTCGAGGAATTGCGGGTCGATGCGGCCTGCGAGGCGATCGAGCGCAGAGACGTGTCCGTCTCGCAAGCCCCGTTCCTCTTCGGCTTCGGCAACGCCGAGCGCATGCGCCGCGCCTTTCAGCGCCGCAAGGGCATCGCGCCCTCGGACTATGCGGCCCGCTTCGGCCCGCCCTGACGGACGAAACCCGGAGGGGAAGCTTAAGCGGACGGAGACGCGACGGCGAAGGCGATGTCTTCCACCGCATCCGTGAGCACGATCTCGTCACCGAGCGACCATTCGGCCGCGCGTGCGGCGAGACGCGCAGGCACCATCGGCGAGCGGCCAGGACCGGGCGGCACGTCATAGGTGGCGTGTGCGTCATTGGCGAGGATCACGGTGAAGTCCTTCGCCATGGCCGTGCGGGCTGTCGCCGCCAGGCACATTTCCGAAAGCATGCCGCAGATCGCGATCGTCTCGACCTTGCGCGCCCGGAGCTGGTCTTCGAGATCGGTGCCGTCGAAGCCGTCGTCGTGCCGTTTGCGCACGACCACCTCGCCTGACTTGGCGGCAAAGAACAACTGCCAGCCATCGGTCTCCGGTTCGTCGACAGCGCCCTCAGGCCCATCGTTCTGCAGGAATATCACCGGCACGCCGGCCGAACGCGCCTTCTGCAGAAGCAGGCCAACGGCCCGTTGCAGATCGACATGGCCGGGCACGGCTTCAGGCCCGGAAATGAAGGCCCGCTGCACATCGACAATCACCAGCGCATCGGCAACGTCGCCACCGACCGCCTTGCTCACAGCGTCATTCGTCATTTCGCCTCACACCGCATAATCGACCGGCACCGCCGTGCCGCTCTTCAGGATTTCCATCGAGATCGAGGCGGAGACGTCGAAGAGTTCGACCTTGCGCACGATCTGCTTGTAGACCACGTCGTAGTGCTCGACACGCGGCAGCACGACCTTGACGATATAGTCATGATTTCCCGTCAGACGATGGGCCTCGACGATTTCGGGGATATCGCTGATCGCCCGGCGGAAGGTCTCGATCCATTCGTCCGAGTGGTGCGCCGTCTTGATCAGGGCAAACACGGTCGTCGGCACGCCCATGCGCTCGCGGTCGAGCACGACGATGCGCCTGGCGATGTAACCCGCCTCCTCCAGCCGCTGGATGCGGCGCGAACAGGCCGAAAGCGACAGGTTCACCCGCTCCGCCAATTCGCCGACGGCCACAGTCGCATCCTGCTGCAGCAGCGCCAGCAGCTTTCTGTCTCTATCGTCGAGCACGCCGATCCCTCCCATGATCAGAAATTCATACGCTACATAATTGCACATTCACTCCAACATGCGCAAACCATTCGCGCGCATGGCCGCTTTTGCTCCCATTAAAGCGAACCATTGCCGCCGACCCTGCGGCATAGTTCAGCCCATCAAACGACGGTCGCCACGGACGGCGGCGGTAGCGGACAGAGAGGAATGGTTATGCGCAAGATCGGTCTTATCGGCGGCATGAGCTTCGAAAGCTCGGCGGTCTACTATCGCATGGTCAACGAGGCCGTTCGCGACCACCTGGGCGGGCTGCATTCGGCCGAGGTGCTTTTGCATTCCGTCGACTTCCAGTCGATCGTCGACCTGCAGAAGGCCGGCCGCTGGGAAGACGCTGCCAAGCGGCTTGCCGATGTCGCCCAGAGCCTCGAAGCGGCCGGTGCGGACTGCGTGCTGATCTGCACCAACACCATGCACCTGATCGCCGATCAGGTTCAGGCAGCAATCGACATCCCCCTCATCAACATCATCGACGAGACGGCAGCGCGCCTGAAGGCCGCAAGCAGCCGCCGGCCGCTGCTGCTTGCCACCCGCTACACCATGGAGCACGGCTTTTATGCCGAGCGTATGAGAAGCCACGGCATCGACATCCTGGTGCCGGATGCGGACGGCCGCACCCTCGTGCACGATGTCATCTTCGACGAGCTTTGCGCCGGCAAGGTGCTGCGCTCGTCCCGCCGGGCGCTGATCGAATTGATCGACAAGGCCGAAGCGGAAGGCGCGGACGCCGTCATCCTCGGCTGCACCGAAATCTGTCTGACCCTCGACCCGAGAGCCTTGCCGCTGCCGGGCTTCGATTCCACCGCGATCCACGCGGAAGCTGCCGTCGAATTCGCACTGGATGGGGCTTGCCTCAAGCGGGCCGCGTAGTTAGCCGAGGGCTAGGCTAGGCTGCCCAATCGCGCCACATCGATCAGCCGCCACAAAGACGGCTATCGGCGGCGCGCAAGCGGCTGCAGGAAGACGCGCTCATAGCTCACGAACGGCGGATCGTCGGCGTAAAGCGCGTTCGCTGCCATCCCATCGGGATCCGCGGCCACATCGCTGCGATAGCGCAGATACGCCGCCTCGTCCGCAAAGGTGAAGAGCGCGACGGCGATGTCGCCGGCTCCGTCTTCGCCCACCCCCGGAAAACTGGCGCCGACGCCCTCAGGTTTTTCGCGCGGCACGAAATAGCCGTGATGCGTCCCGCCGTGCCGCTCGATCAGCGTCATCCAGGTTTGCGCATAGGCCTCGAATTCCGCCAGGCGGCCCGGTTTCAGCCGGTAACGGATCTCGCAAGTGACTGTTGCTTGCACCATGGCGGACCGATCTCCTGTCATCCGGTCTTCGCGGTCGACGATCGCGTCGACGAAGCGCGTCTTCTCAGCGGTGTAGCGATCGCCGTCATATCGATAGGCCTCGGCGAGGCGTGCCTTCAGCGCCGCGTAGGCCAAGGCGGTGTCCGCATGGCTGCGCAGATGGTCGCGGAAGACAAGACGCCGTCGATGGGTCTCGTTGTCCGGCGGGCAGAGATAGACGCGCCGATTCGGCTCGACCCCCTGCAGCATAAAGGCCCAGACATCGTCGTCGTACCGGTTGCCGCGCGCCTGGTAGCCGGCCGCAACGAGCAAGGCGCTGGCAGCCGCAATGTCGGGCAGCCCTCTCAAGGTGACATCGATGTCGATGACGGCCTTTGCCGCCATGCCGGGAACGGCCGTGCTGCCGATATGATCGACGGCGATGACCAGCGCATCCAGGATGCGCCTGAGATCCTGCGCGATCTCCCGGTAACGCTGCGGCCAGATGGGATCATAGGCAACGATTTCCACCCGTGTCGCCATTCAGAGCTCCGTCTCGTGGTCGATGCCACCCTTTCCCGGACGCGGCCCACGAAGGCCGATACAATTGCCCCAGGGGTCGCGCACCTGGCACATCCACAGCCCCTCCTGGATCGCCATCGGCCCGCGATAGAGATGCGCGCCGAGCGCCTCGAAATGGGCGAGCGCCCGATCGACGTCCGCGACCGCCCAGTAGACGACGGAACCGGCAGCACCGCTCGCCACCTTCTCGTCGGCCTGGACGATCTCGAGATCGATGGTGCCGATCCGCAGATAGGAAAAATCAAAGGCGGCAAGAAACCGATGTTCAGCGTCAGGAAATGCGCGCTGATACCAGGCAAGACCCGCCTGCGTATCGGCCACATGCACCAGAATGGCCGCCACGCCGTCCGCCATCACCCCCTCCATCCGCCATCCGGATCGCCTTGATACAGGATTCGCGGCCGTCTCAGGTGGAAATCGCCGGAGCGGCCGCTTGGCCGCGCCCGTCCGCGCCGCCCCGCACCGCCTGCCAATCGCATTCGGCAAGCCCCGCCGGCTTGAACGGGTCGATCAGCGTGCCCGAGACGATCGAGGCGAGCAGCCCCTGCATCGGCGGGGTGCGCGCAACTGTGGCTACCAGCCTGTCGCGCAGCCAGGCGAGAGCCGTCGAGTCCGACTGGTAGAAGGGCGTGAAGAGGAGCGACAGCAGCTGGAACAGCGCGACGTGGTTGCGGCGTGCGGCGGCATAGGCGGCAAGTGCGGCATCGAGATCGCCAGCCGTCTCCAGCGCATGCGAAAGTGCTGCGACGTCGAGCAGCGCCATATTCGCCCCCTGTCCGAGCTGCGGGCTCGTCGAATGGGCGCTGTCGCCGACAAAGGCGATGCGGCCGGAGACCGGCCGGCGCATGGTGCGGTGCGCATAGCGCGCCAGCGTCAGTTGCTCCCAGTCACTGATCTGATCCAGCAACGGCGCACAATCCGGCCAGTAATCGAGAATGCGCGCCTTCCAGCGATCGAGCCCGGCCTGCCATATCACGTCTGTGTCCGCGACCCTCAGGCTCCAGAAGAAGGCGACGCGGTCGCGCTCACCCATCCGCGCGCGGCCCGCCGGCAGGATGCCGATCATCACCTTCGCCCGGTCGTAGCGCTGCACCAAAGCGTGCGCATCATGATTGAGGCCGTCGCTGTCGAGCGTCGCCCAGAAGGCGCCATAGGCAAGCTCGCGCACCTTGGGCGCGGCGGTCGAACCGGCAGCAAGCGCCGAGCGTGCGCCGCTTGCATCGATCACCAGATCATAGGCGCCCGCCTCATGCCCTTGCGCATCCAGCATCACGGCCTTGCCGCCAGCCATGCGAACCTCGGTCAGCGTGACGCCGGTCTTGACCGGCAGCCCGACCGCGGCCACGGCATCGTGAAGCGTATTGAAGAGGGCCGCGCGCTGCACCGCCAGCCCGAAGCGCCCACCGGCGAGCGCATCATAGCGCACGTCGAGCACGGTGCGCCCGGATTTGGCATCGGCGCCATAGAGCCGGTCGATCCGGCTGCCGAGGACCAGCATCGGCTGCAACAGGCCGAGTGTGTTCAGGACCGTCAGCCCCGTCGGCTGCAGCATCAGCCCGGAACCGACAGGTGAAGCTGCGTCGAACCGCTCGAGGATCTCCACCCGATGACCGCGCCGCGACAGCATCAGTGCCGCTGCCAGCCCCGCCGGGCCGGCGCCCGCTATGCCGATATGAAGTGTCTTCATGGTTCCCCGAGGTGACGCGGATGATCGGCGAAACTATAGGGAAAATCAAAGTGCTAGGGCAAGGTCACGCTACCGGGACACGACGTCGCGCGTGGCGCATGACGTTGCGTCATGCTGCAAAGGAGTGGCCGCCCCTCATCCGGCCTGCCGGCCATCTTCTCCCCGCAGGCGGGCGAAGGGTACGCGTGGCACCCGCTCGCTCCATCGTCGCTCCCGCCAGTTGTGTCACCGTGGCAACGATCGGCGCGCCCTCGGTCTCATCTGACGGCTGCCCCACTCGGCAACGCTCCGACCGGGCGCGTCCCCTCTCCCCGCGTGCGGGGAGAGGGTTAGGGTGAGGGGCAAGCCCCACGAAACGATCACCGGACACGAAAATAGCAGGCGCGCCACAGCGCAACCAACCCGCGACTAAGGGGCATCATCGCCGCTACGAAACGCCCTACCCCTGCGCGTCATACACCTCGCGCGCGGCCCGAATGGCGCCGTGGTTTTCCACCGACCAGTCGACGAAGTGCTTGAGCAGGCCGAGCAGCGAGCGCCCGAGATCGGTCAGCGCATATTCGACGCTCGGCGGCTGTGTGGGGTAGACGGTGCGGTGGATGTAGCCGTCGCGCTGCAGGTCCCGCAGCGTCTGGGTCAACATGCGCTGGGAGATGTCGGGGATCAGCCGGCGGAGCTGCGAGAAGCGCAAGGGGCCGTCGGCGAGCGACAGGATCATCAGCGAGTTCCACTTGCCGCCGATATTGTCCATGACGTCGCGGACCGGGCAGTTTTCCATATCCATCGGCACGCCGCAGACGATCGCCACGCGCTTGCCCTTCATGTCCCCGGTCGGCTTGTTCATCGGCGGTACCCTTTTTGTAACCACAGCAGAAAAAACTGCCTCCTTTACAGCCCTACTGCGATTACGCGATAAGAGCAAGTCTCAAAAAGAGACCATGTGCCGAAGCATCTCCCAGGCAACGGCAGGAAGAGCCGGCGAGGCCTGCGCCGCGGCGTTCTGCGCGCGTTTCCGTCTCGGCCAAAACAGAAAAGGTAAAGACCATGTCCGATACATTGCTCGTCACCGGCGCAACCGGCCAACTCGGCAAGCTCGTGCTCGACCAGTTGCTTGCGTCCGGCATCGCACCGGCCCGGATCATCGCCACCAGCCGCGATACGACGAAGCTCGCCAATTATATCGCCAGGGGTGTTCAGGCCCGCGTCGCCGATTTCGACGATCCCGCTTCGCTCGACCAGGCCTTTGCCGGCGCCGACCGGATCCTGATTATCTCTACCGACGCGCTGGACCAGCCCGGCAAGCGGCTGAAGCAACATCTGGCCGCCGTTGCGGCTGCGAAGAAGGCCGGCGCCAAGCACATCGTCTACACCTCGATGCCGAGCCCGGAAACCTCGGTCATTCCCTTCGCACCCGATCATCTCGGCACTGAAAACGCCATCAAGGCGACCGGCATTCCCTATACGATCCTGCGCAACGGCTGGTACATGGAGAACCTGTTCATGGCGCTGCCGCATGCCCTTGAGACCGGGCAATGGTATTCTTCTTCGGGCGAAGGCCGCCTCGCCCACATCGCCCGCGGTGATGCCGCCAAGGCCGCAGCCGCAGCCCTTGCCGCCTCCACAAGCGAGAGCCACACCTATACGCTGACGGGCGGCGAGCTGCGCTCGACGGACGAGATCGCAGCCCTCGTCGCCAAGGCGACCGGCAAGTCCCTCAACGTCGTGCACATCTCCGACGAGGCGCTCGCAGGCGGCCTGAAGAGCGCCGGCCTGCCGGACTTCCTGATCCCGATCGTCGTTTCCTTCGACGCCAACACCCGCGGGGGCCACATCGACATGGTGACGGGCGATGTCACCGCGCTGACCGGCGCGACGCCGGTGACGCTCGCCGCCTTTCTCGAAGCGAGCAAGGCGCGACTTGCCAGCTAAGCGGTAAGCCAGGCAGCGGGAGCCCGGCCGTTTGCGTCGGGCTCTCGAAACGACCTTTGCCATGCTGTCGGCACCGGGAGGGCACGAGCTGCCCGCCCTGCCGGCCAGACAATCTTCGCCATGGTCGTCACCGCCATTTGTTCTTGCTTTGTTCACGTTTTCGCTCTATGAATTCTCCTGGCTTCACCGCTTAAAAAAGGGGAAATCATGAGCGTTTATCTGACCGTCGGTGCATTGGATTCCGCCAGGTCCAATGCCTTCTACGATGCCACCCTGGCGACGATCGGCTGGAAGGCGCACACGGACTTTCCGGACTGGCGCGCCTATTCCGAAGGCGGAACCGGCAATGGTCCCGTGCTGTGGGTCTGCAAGCCCTTCAACAATGAACCGGCAAGCGCTGGAAATGGTTCGATGGTCGGCTTCATGGTCCAGTCCCGTCAGGACGTCGATGCCTTCTACCAGGCAGGCATGGCCAATGGCGGAACGGATGAGGGCGCCCCCAACCCGCGGCCGCATTATGGGCCGCACTGGTACGCGGCCTACATGCGCGATCCCTCCGGAAACAAGATTTCCGTCGTCTATAACGGTTAGCCCATCGCTGCCTTGGCCGGGCACGGTAACCGGGCATCCGAAGCACCGCGCTCGCCGGCATGGGAAGGCTGATGCCTGGCACGCGGGCTTGCCAGCTTTTGCCGTCGCCTACCGGAAGGCCTCCACCGGCGAAGCATCAGCCCTCAGCGCAAGCTCGGCCAGAACGAGCGCGCCGACGCCGGCGAGAAAGAAGCCGGCCGAAAGATTGAGCGTCGTGCCATCGTAGAAGGCGCCCACCGCGATCGAAAACACCGTCGCCACGAGGCTGGAGCCGGAGGCGATCAGCGATGCGCCGAGCCCGGCCACCTGCCCGAGCGAACGCATGGCCATGGCGTTGAGATTGCCGAACAGCACGCCGACCGCAAAGAAGGCGGCAAAACCGAGCACCAGCAGGATCGCAAGCGGCGGCCGCCCGCCCCAATAGAGCGATGCCGCAAGCATCGCCAGCCCTGCCGCGGCAAGGCCCACAAAACCTCGGCGCGCCATCGCCTCCGCGCCGAAGCGCTGCACGAGCTTGGCATTAAGGAACGAGGCAAGCCCGATGCCCGTCGCCAGCATGGCAAAATAGAGCGGGAAGGTCTCACCGATCCCGTAGGCGTCGAAGAAGAGGTCGGCCGCCGTGCTCAGATAGAGAAGCTGCGCGCCGAAGACGAGCCCGGTCGCGACGATCAGCAACGTCACCCGCCGATGCGACAGGATGCGCCGCCCGTTCGATACGAGCAGCCCCAGGCGAAAGGGAATGCGTTTGTCGGCCGGCAATGTTTCCGGCTGCCGCATCACCAGCCACAGGCCGAGAACGCCCGCCGCCGCGAGATAGACGGCAAAGATGCTGCGCCAGCCGGCTACAGTGATGATCCCCTGCGCCAGTGTCGGCGCCAGCATCGGCACCAGAATGAACAGCGTGAACATGAACGACATGACGCGGGCCATCGCGTCACCCTCGAACTGGTCGCGGATCATCGCCCTCGTCGCGATCTTCGGCCCGGAGACGCCGACACCCTGAAGAAACCGGCCGAGGATGACCATTTCGAGCGAGTTCGCCACCATGGCGATGACCGTTCCGAGCGCATAGACGCCAAGGCCCAGGACCAGCGCCCTCTTCCGCCCCATCGCATCGGAAAGCGGCCCGAGCAGCAGTTCGCCGAACGCCATGCCGAGAATGAACAGCGAAATCACATGCTGGGTGGAAAGCGGCGGCGCGACGCCGACGTCGGCGCCGATCTGGCGCAGACCCGGCAACAGCGCGTCGATGCTGATCGAGGTCAGCGATGTCAGAAGCGCATAGAGAACGATGCGCTCGCGAAAACTGGTCTGAATGATCATGGGCCGGAGATGGGCGAGAGGACGGGCTTACTCTATAGCAGCCCCCGTTGCAGATTGCATTGCGTTCGCGCCTGCGTAGCCCTGAGTATTTTCAGGATGTTACGGCGTCTCATTTGCCAGATGCGCGGCATCCGCCAGGCAGACGACGGCGCGATTCCTGAAAAAATCATCCTCGCGCAGATGAGTGATGCTTCCGGATTTCGCCGGGAAGCTCAAGAAACCGGCGGCCTCGATCGGAACCTTCATCCAGGCCGCCATCACCAGCGTCAGCGTGAAACCGTGGGTAACGATGATCTGCGTCGGACAGGGCCTGGCGACGATGGCCTCGACGCAAGGGTAGACCCGAAGCGCCACGTCGCGGCGGGTTTCCGCGCCGTCGATACCGCAATCATGATCCAGCCGATTGTCGTCCGGCGCCGCGGTATAGCGCGCGTCGAGCCAGGCCTGCGGCCCGCCGCCGGCCACGCCATAGCTGATTTCGCGAAGAGCGGCGGTTTCCGTCACGGGCGCGGCAAGGCGCGCGGCGATCGCCGCCGCCGTTTCAGCGGTGCGCAAAAGGTCGGAGCTGAAGATCTCGACCTGCCTCCCGCCGACAAGGGTCGCAAGACGCTCGGCCGTGGCCGCCGCATCCTTTCGGCCGCGCTCGCTCAGGCCGGTATCGTACCAGCCGCCCACCCTGCCCTCGACATGGTGGACGGATTGCGTGTGGGTGACGACGAAGAGTTCCTTCATGCGAAGGCGCCTCAGACCTCCTGCCCGCAGGCGCGACGGAAGCGGCGCACGGTCTCGGCCATGCCGTATTCCAGCGCATCGGCGGTCAGGCCGTGGCCGATCGACACTTCGGCAAGGTTCGGAATGTGCCTGGCAAGCAGCGGCAGGTTGGCGACAGTCAGGTCGTGGCCGGCATTGACGTCGAGACCGAGCTCGGCCGCCAGCGCCGCCGTGCGGCCAAGCTCGCCGGCGATCTTCTCGGCCTTTTCCGGATCGTCATAGCAGCCGCCATAGGGGCCGGTGTAGAGTTCGATGCGGTCCGCACCCGTTTCCTTGGCGATGCGCAGCGCCTCCATGTCCTCGTCGCCATCGGCAAACAGCGAAACGCGAAAACCCTTCTTCTTCAGCCGGCCGACCACATGGCCGAGCAGATTGTGGTTCTTGCGGAAATCCCAGCCGTGGTCGGAGGTCGCCTGCGCCGGATCGTCGGGCACCAGCGTCACCTGTTCCGGCCGGTGCGCTTCGACGAGACCGAGAAACTCCTCGTTCGGGTAGCCTTCCATGTTGAATTCCGTCTCCGGGAATGCGCCGTCGATCAGGTCGCGGATCGGCTGCAGGTCGGAAAAGCGGACATGGCGCTGATCCGGCCGGGGATGCACCGTCAGGCCGGCGGCGCCGGCTTCGAGCGCAATGCGCCCGAGTGCGGTGACGGAGGGCCAGGGTAGATCGCGCCGGTTGCGAAGCATTGCGACGGCATTCAGATTCACGGACAGTTTTGCAGGCATGTCTGAACTTTCCAGAGGCGGGGCCGCTCACGGCCCGATGCGGGCAATGTGGATGCAATGTTCTACTGCATATTTAACGAAAGCAGAAACGGTTTGAGGTCGGGATTATGCAGCAATTCCAAGGAGTACCAATGCAATATCCGCGTCAATGGCGCGCAGTGCGTTTGCCCGCCTTGTCTTGATCAAATCTTGACAATCGATCTCTCTAATATGCAGGAAAGCTGAATCACCGGAACGAAACCTTCGGGCCGCCGGCACGCCGGCACTGGGCGAGCGAGCACCGCTACGATCTGTCACAGGGATTGAGGACGCAATTTTTACGTTTATTTCAGAAAAAACTCAAATTTGGCGTCTATCACCCCTGACAACCACTTCTTTTGGCCTTAAATTTCCGAATCAGATCGAATGGCCCTGGCCTACGCCGCGATCGCCTTCATAGATTTTTAGATCACATGACCCTGGAGCAAGCACCGATGACGACGGTCGAAAGACCCTGCGATGAGACGATACGGCGGACGCTCCGTCGCATCCTCGAAAGCAAGGCTTTCGCGCGCTCCGAGCGCTTGCGGGCGTTCCTCGCCTATGTCGTCGAAAAGGAGATGATCGGCGAAGGCCATCAGCTCAAGGGGTACTCGATCGCCATCGACGTCTTCGACCGGCCACAGGCCTTCAACGCCGACAGCGACCCGCTGGTGCGCGTGCATGCCGGCAAGCTGCGCAAGCTGCTCAAGGCCTTCTACGAGGGCGACGGCGCCGACGAGGATTGGCGCATTGCCATTCCCAAGGGAACCTACGTTCCGGAATACCGCCACGCGCGGACGGAAGTGGCCGAAACTGCCGCCCCCGCGCCGCGTCAGCCGAAGCCGGCCAAGCGGCGCTTTGCCGGGCATCGCCCCGCCTGGCCGCCAGCCCCGCTCTCCTCGCCGCTCTCCGTTCTGAGCGTCCTGCCGCTGTTGCTCTTTGCACCGATGCCGTCGCAGGAAATGACGCTGGACCTCGACGCCCAGGCCAAGCTCTTCAACGCCCGCCACGCAACCGAGCGGGTGCTGCCCGCCGTTACCGTGAAGCTCAGCGGCGCCGAAAACAGCGATGCGAAGGCCTTCGCCACGGCGCTGCGGCTTGCCGCCCAGCGCCACAAGACGCTGGCGCGCGCCACCGATGGCGACACCGGCCGACCGGTCTCGCGCAACTCAGCACTTTCCTTCACAGTCCAGGTGACCTGGTACGACGCACCGGCCCAGGGCATTCGCGTCACCCTCTCCCATGACGGCGAGAACGTGCCGATGCGCCAGGACTTCATCACCTGGAAGCGGCTCGAGACCGAGCCTGACCTGCTTTTCGAGAGCATGTCGCTCGCCGCCGAACTGTTTTCGCTCGATGGCGAGATCTATAATCACGCCCGCGAAGAGCAGATCGAAAGCCCGCTGATGGGCTGCATGGCCGCCACCCAGCGCTATCGCAAGCACCTCACCCGCGACACCTTCGAGACCGCCTGGTCCTGCCAGCAAAAACTCTCGCCGCTGCGCGGCGACGAGCCGCTGTTCATCCTCAGCGCCAACAGCCCGCTCAAGGTCATCGGACACTGAGCCTGCCCGGCGGGGCGGGCAAAGGCCGGTCCGCATGAAGCGGCTGCGACCCCCGGTCCGCCACATTCGCCTGCCATACTGGGACTGGTCATATTAGCGATTCGCGTATACGGTACACGCATGCGTTGGGAATGGGTGCCTGGGTGCTCGTCAGGCAAGCATCGATGTCCTGAGTAAACCGTGCCTTGCGCGCGGAGGTGCCCCAACCGAGCAGCAGGTATTGTCGTTGACGATCAACGAGTGCCTCACCGCGCGGATCCGTCCGCACCTTTGAGACCCGACGATCGCCACCGCTTCCGGACGCGGATTGCGCGCGCCCCTGGGTCGGTCTCGATTCAGGAAATTGCAGAAACAGCGCGTCGAAAGACGCGCAGGCTGTAGACCGGGGACCTTCGACATGCCGCGAGACCACTGGAAATTCGAGGGCGTGCTGGCCGCGCCCGATCGTGTCGGCTTTCTGCCCGACCTGCCGCTTCCCCACCACGACCCCACGACGCCGCTGGCGATCGCCGACATGGCCGACGCTTTCGGCGTCACCCATCGCACGCTGCACTTCTACGAGGAAAAGGGGCTCCTGACCGCCGCCCGCATGGGGCCGATGCGGGTCTACAACGAAGATCACATTCGCCGCATGGCCGTCATCAACGCCTGCCGCGAGATCGACATGCCGATCTCGACCATCCTGGAACTGCTGACCGGACTTGCGGGCACCGAGGAGCAGGCCGAAGCCGACAAGCTGTTTCGCGACGCCCTGCTGGCCCGACGGCGTGAGCTTGCCGCCCAGCAGGCAAACCTGCGCCGGCAGATGCAGCGCATCACCGAGCTGCTCGAAACCACCGACGGAGGCGAAGCCACCGATGAGGACGGCCATGTCCATCTCTCGCCGATCGAAAGCGAGTGCCTGACCTTCATGGCCGACGGCTATCCGGCGGCGCGCATCGCCGGCCTGATGGACATGGACGTGGCAGCAGCGCTTACCCTTGAAGCCGGCATCATCCGCAAGTTCGGCGCTAACAACCGCTTCCAGGCGATCGCCAAGGCGGTGCTTTCAGGCATGATCTCGCCGGAATAGCGAGGACACGGCAGCCTCCCCCGATGCCTTGCCGTCCGCATCCTCGTGCGTGAAGAGGACGAGGTCGCGTTGCGCCTCGCCTCGGTCACGACGCTCTCCTGCAGCCCCCTGCCCGCAGGCCTGCCACAGTAAGGCGCGCCGAACAGTTTGCAGGTCCACGCGGCACAATTCTCTTGAACGGCAGACATTGCGGTGTCGCCATTATCCCGCACGTGTTACGAGGGCGCCTGAACAAATACGGACGAGAGACCCCGATGCTTCCCTGGATAGAGCTGGACCGCGCAACCATTCCCGGTGACGGCGACGAGCTGCGCCTGAAGCAGCGCGGGCAGGAATTCTCGATCATGCTCGGCTCGAACGAGCTGATGAACAGCCGGTTGAGCGGCTCGGAAGAAGCGCTGGCGACGCTCGCCCATGAGCGCATCGCCGGCGGCAAGAACCTGAGCATGCTGATCGGCGGCCTGGGCATGGGCTTTACCTTGCGCGCGGCCCTTGCCGTGCTGCCAGGCGATGCCCGCGTGACCGTCGCCGAACTGGTTCCGGCCGTCGTCGACTGGGCTCGCGGCCCCATGGCCGAGCTGCACAAGGGCACGCTCGACGATCCCCGCGTCGATATCCATGTCGGCGATGTCGGCGCACTGATCCGCTCGAAGAAGGCCGCCTACGACGCCATCCTGCTCGATGTCGACAATGGCCCGGATGGCCTGACGCGCCCCTCCAACGACAGCCTCTACAGCCACACCGGCCTTCGCGCCGCGCAAGCCGCCCTTCGGGCTGGCGGCGTGCTTTCCGTCTGGTCGTCGGCACCCGACAGCGCCTTCACCCGCCGCCTGCGCGAAGTCGGCTTTGCCGCCGACGAGGTGAACGTGCGCGCCAACGGCAAACGCGGCGGCGCCCGCCATATGATTTGGATGGCAACGAAGCGGTAACAGCTCAAGACGGCTGCACCTCAGATCTTGCGGAAGGCGCGGCTCGATATCGAGATCGGATTGCCTGATGGGTCCTTCGCATTGGCGAACTGATAGCCATCGGCCTGATGGATGGCCCCGAATACCAGCCCTTCCTGAGCGCACCCTCGGCTGAAGGCTTCGACATCCCTGACATCGAACACTAGCTTGATGAGGGATTGGCCTTTCCGCGCGCCCTTGGCGGTCGGATGGACCATCAGGCTGGCGCCACCGTCTTGCGGGATCAGCTCGACGATACGGTCGCCCGCCTCGCGCGATGCCTGGAAGCCGAAGTGTTTTTCGTAGAAGCGAACCGTCGCTTCCACGTCATGGGCGTAGAGAATGATCCTGTTGATCGGCACGTCCGCATCCCTTCCGGCAGTGCGGTCTAGCGAACGATGGTCAGCCGCTCCGCAGCGCGAGTGATCGCGGTATAGAGCCAGCGCTCGCGGGTATCGCGGAAGGCCCAGCTTTCGTCGAACAGCACGACATTGTTCCACTGCGAGCCCTGCGCCTTGTGCACCGTCAGCGCGTAGCCGTAGTCGAACTCGTCGTAGCGCTTGCGCGTCGTCCAGGGGATCTCGCCCTCGACATCCTCGAAGGCCGCCTTCAACAGCTTGATCTTGGCGGCACCGCGATCCATGTCGTCGTCTTCGGGCCGGATCATCAGGTTGATCCCCGGCTTCACCGTCTCCTTCGAAGAACTCATCACCTGCCACAGCGAGCCGTTGAGCAGGCCCTTGGCCGGATCGTTCCTCAGGCACACGAGCTTGTCGCCCGATTGCGGATACTCGCTGGTAAAGCCTTTCAGTTCGCGCAGACGCTGGTTGTAGCGCCGGCGGGTCTTGTTGGTGCCGACCAGCACCTGGTCGGCCTCGAGCACCAGTTCCTGGTTCACCTGAGAGCGACCGATCACATGCGTCGTGCCATAGTCGCCATGCATGATTTCCTTGCCTTCGCGCACCTGCATGGCGAGCTGGATGATCGGATTGTCGCGCGCCTGGCGGTGAATGTCCGTCAGCAGGTAGTCCGGCTCTTGATTGGTGAAATAGCCGCCGCCCGTAACCGGCGGCAGCTGGCCGGGGTCGCCAAGCACCAGGATCGGCGTGCCGAAGCTCATCAGGTCCTTGCCGAGTGCCTCGTCCACCATCGAGCATTCGTCGACGATGATCAGCGCCGCCTTGGCGACCGGGCTCTGGCGGTTGATCGCAAACATCGGCGCGATCGAGGTCTTGCCGGTTTCCTCGTCGGAAACCTCCTCTTCGCCGCGCGGCCGGTAGATCAGCGAGTGAATGGTCTTGGCGTTGCTCGCGCCCTTGGAGCGCAGCACCTGCGCCGCCTTGCCGGTAAAGGCGGCAAACAGCACGTCGCCATCGACATGCTCGGCAAAATGCCGGGCCAGCGTCGTCTTGCCGGTACCGGCATAGCCGAACAGCCTAAAGAGCGGCGAGCGGCCCTCTTTCAGCCATTGCGAAACGGCCTTCAGGGCCTCGTCCTGTTGCGGTGCGAATTGCATGAGGTTGAGTGTCAGGATTCGGGCCGCACACGCAAGCCCGGAATTGCGGCCCCACCGGAGGACCAGGAGCCGCCAGCTTCGCGAGCGTCACCGCCGTGCGCAAAATTACCCCGTAAAATCAAGGCCGCGCCTCGTCACCGCTCCTTCCGGCGCGGCTTACGCCCGGCCGAATCTGTTCACGTTTTTTTCTCATTTCGCCTCCTGCCCGCACGGTGCTCGCATTGCCCGCTGGCAATCCTGTGGCACTTTCTTGCTCTGCCCCTTGAACGCAACGCCGCATTGTTGCTAACGAGCGTGACGTGATGGCGCCCGCGCTTCTGCTGGCGAAGACCATCGCTCAAAGCCCGTCAAGGCCGGCCCCGGTGGCCGTTCCCGCCTTTCCGGGTCATGCCGGAGAGTGCCCGTGAAAACCGACAAGCCAGCTGCGCCGCCCACCCCGGACAAGGTCGGCATCGGACGGTTCGCGCCCTGGCTGCAATGGAGCCTGCTGCTTGCGGTCTCCATCGTCCTTGCCTCGTTTTTCGAATTCATCGGCCTTCCGGCCGGGCTGCTCATGGGCCCGATGCTGGCCGCCGTGCTCGTCGGCATGAACGGCGGCACGATACGCCTGCCGCGCCAGCTGTTCTTCTGCGTGCAGTTCATCCTGGCAATGATGATTGCCGGTGCCATGACGCCGGGCATGCTCGCCACCTTCTCCGGCAACTGGCCGCTGTTTCTCGCCGTCATCCTCTCGGTCATCGCCGTCAGCACGCTCTGCGGCTGGGTCATCACCCGCATGCGCATCCTGCCGGGCACAACCGCGATCTGGGGATCGTCGGCAGGCGCCGCCTCGACCATGCTGCTGATGGCTGACGCCTATGGGGCCGATGCACGCCTCGTCGCCTTCATGCAGTATCTGCGCGTGATCTTCGTCGCCAGCACCGCGACCGTGGTTGCGCATATGTGGGTCACCGGCGCCGAAGCCGAGCAGACCACCCACTGGTTCGCACCGATCGACGGCCTGCTTTTCCTCGAGACAATCGCCGTCGGCCTTGGCGCAGCGCTCGCCGGCCGCTTCCTGCGCGTGCCCGCCGGTGCCTTCCTGCTGCCCTTCCTTCTCGGCGCCGTGCTGAACGTCTCAGGCGTGATGACCACCGCGCTGCCGCAATGGCTGCTGGCGATCTGTTTTGCCATGCTCGGCTGGAACATCGGCCTCGGCTTCACCCGCCAGATCCTCATCCATGCCCGCCGCGCGCTGGTGCCGACGATCATCTCGATCGTCGTGCTGATCTCGTTCTCCGGCCTGCTTGCCCTGCTTTTGATCAAGGTGGTCGGCATCGATCCGCTGACCGCCTATCTCGCCACCAGCCCCGGCGGCCTCGACTCGATCGCCGTCATTGCCGCCTCGAGCAATGTCGACCTCTCCTTCGTCATGGCCCTGCAGACAGCCCGCCTGCTGATCATCACCATGATCGGGCCGGCGCTCGCCCGCTTCGTCGCCGACCGGGCTTGACGATGTTGGCCCGGCACGTTTCCAATGCGCTGCCGGGAGAACACTCGTGAAGACGCTCAGAATCTATGGACCTCCGGAAGCCGCGCTTCCCTTCGACCTGCGCGACATCCTGCAGCGCCTCGCACCCCGCTCGCTGAGAGCGTCGTGGAGAGTTTCCGCCGTCGACGCAGGTTATCAATGGTTCGATGCCACCGGCCCCGGCGGCGACGTTCTGGAGAGTTGGGCCCAGTCCGGGAGCATGATCGAGGGCCGGCACCTGGCCGCCGCTGTGCAAGACGTTCTCCAGATCATCTGGGGAGAGTTTACCGGTTTCCTGCCCGGCACCCCGAACAGCCCCTGGATCGTCATTCGCGCCATCGACAGCACGTTTTACGAAATCACCACGGACGACGAGACGGTTCTGCAACGGGTGGAGACCGGTTTCCAGGGCGCTCGCCGTTCTGATGCCCCGTGGAAACCGGCCGACTAGCACCATCGGCTGCTCCCTCACGAAAGCGTCTGCAATCCTCAGGCGCTTTCCGCCAATCGCGCAGCGAAGCGCGCCATCACGGTGGAGACCGCCTCCTTGGTGAGCCGCACGCGCGGCAGTTCGGCCGATTGTTCATGGACCAGCAACCAGAGATCCGGGGCCAATGGCGGCGCCTCCGGCAGCAGCGGAGTGAAGCCTGCCGCCTCGGCCGCAAAGGCCGGAAGCACGGCAAAGCCGAGCCCGTTTTTCACCGCCGCCATCTGCGCGCCGAGCGAGGAGAAGCGCATCGCCGGCTGCAGGCCGGGGCATAGGGTTTCCAGCCAGGCGACCATAATCAGGTAGCTCAGCTCCTCGCTCCAGCCGATCAGCCGGTGGCGGTAGAGGTCGGCAGGTGCGCTCGGCATGCCGTGACGCGCGATGTAGCCAGGCATCGCATAAAGGCCGAAGGCGAGTTGGCCGAGCCTGCGCTGGCGATAGTTGCCCTGCTGCGGCCGCACCAGGCGCAGAACGATGTCGGCCTCTTCGCCGGCAAGCCGCACCGGGCGCACGCTCGAATGCATCTCCAGGCGGATTTCCGGATGCTCCAGCAGGAAACCGGCGAGGCCCGGCAACAGGACCTCCTGCCCCAACAGTTCAGGCACGTCGATGCGCACCGGGCCGGCAAGGTCGTTGTCCTTCTCCCGCGCCGTCCGCTCGAAGACCCGCATCTGCGCCTCGGCCCGTTCGGCCGGCGCCAAAAGCGCCTCGCCCGCCGGCGTCAGGTCGTAACCGTCGCGGTGCGGCCGGAAAAGCCTGACCTGCAACGCCGCCTCCAGCACCTCGATCCGGCGTGACACGGTCGATGCGCTGACACCAAGCCTGACGGAGGCCGCAGTCAGCGAGCGCGCATTGGCAACGGCAAGAAAGAATTTGAGATCGTTCCAGTCCATATTGCTTTCCATTTTTGGAAATCAGAATTGCGGAATGGTTTCTCGACCGAAGCCAGGAAATCAAGCAGTTTCTTCTGAAATCCGGAGAGAAACCAGCATGACGCCCAACATCGATACCTTTCGATTTTCCGAATTTGGCGAGCCGTCAGTGCTCGCCTTCAAGGCCGAGACGCTGGGCGAGCCCGGGCGCGGCGAAATCCAGATCCGCCATCTCGCCATCGGCGTGAACTACATCGACATTTATCACCGTCGGGGTTCGGCACCCCTGCCCCTGCCGAGCGGGATCGGCGTCGAAGGCGTCGGCGTGATCACCGCGCTTGGCGAAGGCGTCGAAGGCTTCTCGATTGGCGCACGCGTCGCCTATGTGGGCGGCCCGCCCGGCGCTTATGCCACCCACCGCAACCTGCCCGCCGCCCGGGCGCTGGCGCTGCCGGAGGAACTGGACAGCCGAGAGGTCGCAGCCCTCGTCTTCAAGGGACTGACCGTCGAATACCTGATCCGTCGCTGCATCGAGGTGAAGCCCGGCGACACGGTGCTCTTCCATGCGGCGGCCGGCGGTGTCGGCTCGATTGCCTGCCAGTGGCTGAGCCACATCGGCGCGACCGTCATCGGCACCGTCAGCTCCACAGAGAAAGCCGAAATCGCCCGGGCCAATGGCTGCCATCATGTCATCCTCTACAGCCAGGAGGATTTCCGGGTCCGCGTCGGCGAAATCACCGGTGGCAAGGGTGTCGGCGTCGTCTATGATTCCGTTGGCGCCGACACCTTCGCCAGGTCGCTCGACTGCCTGCGCCCGCGCGGCACGCTGGTTTCCTTCGGCGCCTCCTCCGGTCCGGTTCCCCCGCTCGACGTCGCCTCGCTCTCGGCCAAGGGCTCGCTCTATGTCACTCGTCCCTCGATCGCCCACTACACTGCCGAGCGAGGCGAGTACGAAGCGGCGGCGCGAGAGTTGTTCGGCGCCATGCAGGCAGGTGTCGTTCGTGCCCCAGCCATCACCACCTATCCGCTTCACGACGCCCGCAGGGCTCACGAAGACCTGGAGGCCCGGCGGACGACCGGATCCGTGGTCCTGCTGCCCTGAACGGCTGTCGCCTCCAACTGGTCAGCGCCCTATTCCCCCTCTCGTCGGCCGCGCGATGAACGTCGCGTGGCCGGATGCGTCCTGTGGCCGACCTGCAAGAACCGAACCGAAACTTCCGCCAGTTCTCCGGGAATAAACCCTGTGCTTGCCGTGTCTTACGGTTGGATCTGCACCATGCGGCTCCCGCGGAAACGGGACGAGGAGGCTTTTCGCCCGTTTCCGGACAGGAAAACCATCTTGAGGAAGGACAACTGCCATGAGAACGTTTCCACTGACGATCGCCATGCTGCTTGCGGCCAGCGTTACGGCTTTCGCCGCGCCGCCGGTCAAGGAAGTCGAGACCGCCAAGGGCAAGGTGCTGGCCGGAGAAAACGGCATGACGCTCTACACCTACAAGGACGATCATGGCGGCGTGTCCATGTGCTACGATGATTGCGCCAAGAACTGGCCGCCCTTCTTCGCGGAAGCCAGCGCCAAGGCAGATGGTGCTTATACGGTCGTCGAGCGCAAGGACGGCAAGAAGCAATGGGCCAAGGACGGTATGCCGCTCTACTTCTTCATCAAGGACAAGAAGATGGGTGACATGACCGGCGACGGCATGAAGAAGGGCGAATGGAATGTCGCCAAGCCGTAACGGCGGCAACGAGGATGCGGGGGCACCCCCCGCCTCCGACCGGTTCGAAGAGGATGTGCTGGCCCTGGTGCCGGCACTGCGGCGCTATGCCCGCAGCCTGGTGCGCTCGGACCCGGATGGCGAGGACCTGTTGCAGGATTGCGTGGAGAAGGTGCTTTCGCGCCGCGCGCAGTGGCGCGGCGTGAACCTGCGCGCCTGGGCCTTCACCATCATGACCAATCTCGGCCGCAACCGGCACCGCTATGTGGCGATGCACCCGCAGGTGGCGCTGGACGAGGACTTGGGCCTTGAGGCCGAGACCCACGAGAGCGACCCGCTGGAGCGCTCGCGGCTCGAACGGGCGCTGAACGGGCTCTCCACGGAGAACCGCTCGGTGCTGATGCTCGTGGTGATCGAAGGATACCGCTACCAGGACGTGGCCGAGATGATGGCCATACCGATCGGCACCGTGATGTCGCGCCTGTCGCGCGCGCGGCGCCAGCTTGCAGAAGCCATGAAGGACGACAATGTGATCAGCATGCGGAGACCGAAATGACGGAAGGCCACAACACCGTCTCCGAAGACGACCTGCACGCCTATGTCGACGGCGCCCTTGGCCCGCGCGAGCGGTTGCGGATCGAGCAATGGCTCGAGCAAAACCCCACGCAGGCCGAAGAGGTCCGGCAATGGCGGGCGCAGGCGGTCGAGTTGCGCGCGCTCTTTGCCGGCTATGCCCGCAGCGACGCCGATGACCGGGCTCTGCTTCTGAGCAACGGCAGCGAACGCCCGCAACAGGATCCCGGCAAGGACACCCGATCGTTTGCCAGCATCGCCCGCGCCGTCGCCGCCGGCCTGGTGCTCTTTGCGGCCGGCGGCCTCACCGGCCTTTACGCGCCCTCCTTGCTCGCACCCGAGCAAAGCCCCCGGCTGACGCAGACGGCCGACAGCCTGCCGCGCCAGGCGCAATCGGCCTTCCTGGTCTATGCGAGCGAAGTGCGCCATGCCGTCGAGGTCGGCGCCGACGACCAGACCCATCTCGCCACCTGGCTTGGCAAGCGCCTCGATCATCCGCTCTCGATCCCTGATCTCTCCTCGCTCGGCTTCTCGCTGGTCGGCGGCCGGCTGCTGCCGGTCAACGGCAAGGCAGGCGCGATGTTCATGTATGAGGATGGCACCGGCCGACGGCTGACGGTGCTGCTCGGCCGCAACGACGACAACCGCGAAACCAGCTTCCGCATCGACGAGAACGACGGCGTCGAGACCTTCTACTGGATCGACGGCCCGCTCGGCTACGCCGTCACCGGCGAGGTGCCGCGCGATCTGCTGCAGCAGGTGGCGTATGAATGCTACCGGCAGTTCGAAAAGAGCGAGGCGACGAAGAGCTGAGGGGTAACCCAGCCAACGCCGACTGGGCTTTGTTGGCAAGGTATTTCAAAGAGTTACAGTCGAGCCCGCACATTCGTCTCACCCTGCGTGACCCGAGACGCCCTGCGCTCAAAATCGCCGGGACGCTCACAATTTTCGGGATGCATCAGGTGCCGGCGCCCTTCGCCACGAGATAGGCCGAGAACATGTCGGCCATCGCATCCGCATAGGCCTCGATCTCCGCATCGCTGCGCGCCGTTCCCGAAAAATCCTTCCCCACCGTCGTCATCGTCGTCATGATCAGGTCACCGGCAAGTTCCCTGAGGTCGGTGGGTGCGTTCGGAAGAAGCTCGATCATGAACTGGTCGATGAGCGGATCGTTGGCCTCCTTGGCTTCCCGGGCTTCGGGCGCATCGCGATAAAGGGGTGCCGCGTCGCCCAGGGCAACCCGAACGGCCGCTTCCTCGCATTCCGAGCGCAGGAAGGCGTGAACCAGTGACCGCAGCCGATCGAGCGGCGACCACGACCCGTCACTGAGGATCGTCGCCAGCAGCCCCGACGTCTGCCGCCATTCGTCGCTTTGCAGGCGGAACAGGATCGCGCCCTTGTTGGGAAAATACTGGTACAGCGACCCGACGCTGACGCCCGCCCGTTCCGCGACGCGGGCCGTGGTAAATCGCTGCGCTCCCTCCTCCTCCAAAACCTGAACAGCAGCCTGGAGAATGGCCTTTACCAGCTCGTTCGAACGCGCCTGCTTGGGCGCTTTTCGTGAAGAAATACGGGCACTTGATCTGTTGGCCATTGGCACTGTCCGCAATGCGATTAGCGAATGCGACGAATTATTCGTATTTTTCCTCGTGAACGCAAGCCCATCGAAAACGAAGGAACATCCGATGACCACGCTCACCAGCCAGCCTCTCAAGGGCCTTCTCGACCGCCTATTCGACGAGGCCGATGCCGCGACCAGCCCCGCAGTCGCGCAACTGCCCGCAAGCGAACGCGAACGATTGCTGCACAGCAAGACCGAATATCTGCAGCTCTACGGGCTCTTGAAGGATCTGTGGCTTCCGGTTTCGCGTGAGACCGGCAACCTCCTCTACATGCTCGCCTGCGCGAGCCGCGCCCGCCGGATCGTCGAGTTCGGAACGTCCTTCGGCATTTCGACGCTCTTTCTCGCAGCGGCGCTGCGCGACAACGGCGGCGGCGAGCTGATCACCAGCGAATTCGAACCGGCGAAGGTGGCGCGGGCCGGACAGAACCTCACCGCAGCCGGTCTCGAGGATCTCGTCGAGATCCGGCAGGGTGACGCGCTGACGACTTTCACCGACCTTCCCGACGCGATCGATCTGGTGCTGCTCGACGGGGCAAAACCGATCTATCTCGACGTCTTCAAGCTGATCGAGCCTCGCCTGCGTCCAGGCGCCCTGATCATCGCCGACGACGCCGACAGTTGCCCGGAATATCTCGACTACATCCGTTCGGCCCCCGGCACCTACCTGTCGACACCGTTTGCCCAGGACATCGAAGTGACGATGCGCCTCGCCTGATCGGCGCCATCGTTTCGGTTGAGCGCCGGCGCTTACGCCCACGCAAGGCCACCACATCAAGGAGAACTGCAATGCATGTATTCGTAACGGGCGCGACCGGCTGGGTCGGGTCGGCCGTGGTCAAGGACCTGATCGCGGCGGGGCACAGGGTGTCCGGCCTGGCACGCTCCAGGGAAAAGGCCGCAACCCTCGCCGCAACCGGGGCTTCGGTCGTCGAAGGCGGGCTTGAGTCCGCGGCGGTCCTGCAGCGGGCCGCAGGGCAAGCCGATGCCGTCATTCACACGGCCTTCAGGCATGACTTCGTCCATGGCCCGCTCGACCAGGACTTTTCCAGTTTCCTGGAAAGTGCGGCCGAGGATCAGCGCGTCATCGCGCTTCTGGGTGAGGGTCTCGCCGGATCGGATCGGCCGCTACTCGTAACCTCGGGTCTCGCCGGGCTGCCGCTCGGTGCCACGGAAACCGATCGGCCCAATGCCGCCGTGCCGCGCAAATCCGAAGCCGCTGCCCGTGCCCTTGCCGAGCGCGGCATTCGGGCGGCAACGGTCCGGCTCGCGCCTTCGGTTCACGGCGTGGGTGACTATGGCTTCGTCCCCATCCTCGTGCGTCTTGCGCGCCAGACGGGCGTTTCGGCGTATCTGGATGATGGCGCCAATTGCTGGTCGGGCGTCTACCGGGATGATGCAGCACGGGTCTATCGGCTTGCGCTTGAAAGCGGCACGAGCGAGTGCGTCTACCACGCTGTGGCGGACGAAAAGATCCCGTTCCGACAGATCGCCGAGATCATCGGCCGAAATCTCGGCCTGCCGGTCGAAGCCCGCCCGCCCGCGCATTTCGGCTGGTTTGCCGGCATGGCCGGCGGCAACATGGCCGCGTCCAGCGCCCGGACGCGAGCCTTGCTCGGGTGGAAACCTGTTGGGCCTGACCTGCTCACCGATCTGGATCAGGCAACCTACTACGGCACCTGACAAACACGTCCCTGCCGATGACGTCTCGGCAGTTCCCGCGCCGCGACAGTGTCCGTGCACGACTGCAGCCACCGAATGCCACATATTCCAAACTGCTTGTTTACGGTTGCAGGGAGCGTAATCTCAATTCATCCAGTCTGGGCCAGAGCGTGGCAACTTTGGCTGTGGCCGACTAGAGAGCAACTTTGGGGGTCTGGGCAATGTTCACGCTTCTCGCTGTCGTCGCGCGGGTCGAATTGGCGCGCGCCTTTTTTATCCTTTCCGCCCTAGGTCTTGCAGGCCTTTCGCCCGGCAACTCTCGGGCCCAGGAGCAGACACCCGGCTACCGCGCCTGGACTGGCGATTTCGACGGCATGCAGCAACGCCGCCTGATCCGCATTCTCGTCCCCTTCAGCAAGACGATCTACTTCATCGACCGCGGCGAGCAATTGGGCACAGCGGTGGAGACCGGCAATGCGCTCGCAGAGGAACTCAACAAGGACCAGAAAAAGGAGATCGACAGGATCAAGGTCGTCTATGTGCCAACCAGCCGGGATCTGTTGCTTCCGGCCCTTGTCGAGGGACGCGGCGACATCGTTGCCGCCAACCTGACGATCACGTCCTCGCGCAAGGAGGTCGTCGACTTTACCGATCCGCTGGCAACGGGCGTCAACGAAATACTAGTGACGGGTCCGCCGGCCCAGTCGATCGCAACGCTTGACGACCTCGGCGGAAAGACGGTGTTTGCGCGGCAGAGCAGCAGCTACTTCGAACACCTCGGCGCGCTGAACGCCCGCCTGAAGGCATCCGGCAATACCGGGATCGATATCCGGCCGATCGACGAAAACCTGGAAGACGAGGACCTGATGGAGATGGTCAATGCTGGCCTTCTTCCCTGGTGCGTCGTCGATGATCACAAGGCGCGCATATGGGCAACCGTGTTCGATCGCGTCGTTCTGCATGAGGATATCGCCATTGCTGCGGAAGGCGAGATCGCTTGGGCCATCCGCAGGGACAGCCCGAAGCTCGCGGCCACCTTGAATGCCTTCATCAAGACCCACAAGGTCGGTACCGCCTTCGGCAACGTTCTGAAGAAGCGCTATTACCAGAGCGAGAAGATGGTGCGTGCCGCCTACGAGCGCTCCGAGCTTGAAAAGTATCGCACCCTGCGTGGCTTCTTCGAGACACACGCCACCACCTACGACTTCAACATGCTGCTGCTTGCCGCGCAGGGCTATCAGGAATCGCAACTCGACCAGAGCAAGCGCAGCCCGCGCGGCGCCGTTGGCATCATGCAATTGCTGCCGACAACGGCCGCCGACAAGTCGGTCGGCATTAACGGCGTAGAAAAGGATCCGAACCGCAACATCGAAGCCGGCGCCAAATACATGCGCTATCTGATCACCACCTATCTCAATGAGCCGGGCCTCGATCCCGTCAACCGGACATTGCTTGCTTTCGCCGCCTACAATGCCGGCCCCGGAAACCTGCGCAAGATCCGCCGTATCACCAATGAAATGGGGCTCGATCCGAACATCTGGTTCGGCAATGTCGAGAACGGGGCGGCGAAGGTGATCGGCCGCGAGACCGTGCAGTATGTCGGCAACATCTACAAATATTATGTCGCCTACTCACTCTTCACCGATCTGGAAGCTCGCAGGGCCGAGAGCGCCGCACAGTCACCGCAATGATGCGATGCCTTTGCAGCGCTCCGAGTTGCCATATGATGGAACCGGCAGGCCGCCTCACCGCAGCGGATCGTTCTCGATCACGATCGGTTGCCCATGCGGCGTTGCCTCCGCCGCGCGCTGCCAGCTCAGCGTCAGGTCTTCCAGTTCTCGACCGGAGGCGAGCGAAAGCTCCGTGACGAGGCGCGAGAGTGCGGCCACCCAGCAGTCGTAGTAGTCGCTGGCATCGGCCTTGCGGCCGGGTTTGTAAAGTTCGGCCGAAAGCGCTTCTGCCCATTCGGGCCAGGAGAACACACCCTTTTCGTGCAGGCGCACGGTCATGGCGAAGGCGTTCGCCTGCCAGGGCTCGGCAAAGACCGGATCGCCCTCCGGTGACTTCGGCAGTTCGGCCGAGGCAATCAGCGGCGATGTCACCTTACACGTGCTCAAGATAGCTCTCCCAGGCATCGATCGAGACGGTCAGCGTCGGGTCGGCGCCCTCGCCCCAGATCTCCGGCCCATCGAAAACGACCGTGTAGACCCATTGTGGATTTTCGCCGCGGCCATGGGCGTTGTCGTCAGGAAAGACGAAAGAGCCCTGCACCGCCTCGACCCGGCCGAGCTTGGCACGGGCATAGCGCGGCAGGCGCGTATGGGTCTCCGGATTGAAGTTTTTCGTGCGCACCCGGTCGCCGGCGGCAAAGCGTGGGCGCCCCTCGACCGGACGATCGCAGGGGCCGCCTTTGGCGAGCACGCCCGCCACCATGTCGGCCTTCAGCACCCGTTTCGGCGCCGCACCCTGTTCCAGCCTGTGGCCGCCATCGAGTTCGGCCTGGGTCACGAAGCCGTGGCGCTTCAACAGGGTTTCGAGCGCGCGCGTCCAGATCTCGTAATAGCTCGCCGAGAGATAGGTCGCCGGGGCCAAGTTTTCGCGCGCATGCCGGCTTTCGTCGATCGTCCAGGCGCCAAAGGCGCCGCAGGAAAGCGTGACGCCGAGCGCCCGCTTTTCCCACTCCGCATGGAAGTAGGGCTCGTCCTTTTCAGGCGCCACCGGGCCGAGGCCGTGGGCGCCGCCGAGATCGTGTGGACCGTTCATCGAAGCACCTCCGCAGAAAGTGCCAGGCCCGTCCCGATCATCGCGTCGCGGGTGACGAGGGCAGCAAGCTCGTCCTCGCTGAATCCTTCCGTCCCTGCCGGGCGCTCGGGGATCACGAGATAACGCAGTTCCGCCGTCGAATCCCAAACGCGATGCGCGTCGTCTCGGGAAGCGTCAGGCCGAATTCCTGGAGCACACCGCGCGGATCGATGACGGCGCGCGAACGATAGGGCGGCGCCTTGTACCAGACCGGCGGCAGACCGAGCACCGACCAGGGGTAACAGGAACAGAGCGTGCAGACGACGAGGTTATGGGTTTCGGGCGTGTTGAACACGGCGCGCATATGCTCGCCCTGCCGGCCGGTATAACTGAGGCTGGCGATCGCTTCCGTCGCATCGCGCTTCAGCCACTCGGCAAATTCCGGATCCACCCAGGCCTTGGCGACCACACGCGCGCCGTTGCGCGGACCGATCTTCGTCTCATAGGTCTCGACGATCGCATCGATCGCCGCCGGGTCGATCAACCCCTTCTCTGTCAGCACCGTCTCCAGCGCCTTCACCCGCGCTTCCATGTCGGTGAAATGGTTGTCGTGGTGATGGTCGTGATCGTGATGATCGTGGCCATGATGGTGTTCGGACATTGCCTGGCTCCTCGCAACGCTGTGCCATCACAGGCACAAAGATGGCGCTGCCTCCTCATAAAGTCGTAGCGCATAAACCCCGGATTCGAAATCGATTTCAACGCCCGCGGGTACCCGCAATTGTCACCATAACAAGTCTGGTCCGATGCGCTTCGGACCAGGCCACCGAGCAAGCCGGCTTCCGCTGCCGGCGATCATTTGCCATGCAGTTCCGAATGTATCATCTGCGCCATCTAGGCATGCTCGCACTGTCGGTCGCCTATCTCGCCTCCGCTCCCCTCGTCGAACCCCAACTTTGGGCCGATCCGCTCGGGCCGCTCGTCAAGGTGCTGCCGTCGCTGCTTCTCACGCTGGCGACGCTGACCATACTGGATGAACGCTGATGATGCTCGAAGATCTGCTGCGCCCTGCCAATGTTATCGGTGCCGCGGTGCTCTTCGGCACCGGCGCTGGTATCGCCTTCTTCATGCTTATGGCCAAGCGCACGCGCGATGCCCGGCTGATCGCGCACGTCGCCGACACGGTCTTCACCGCGACAGCGGTGCTGCTCCAGCCGATCACCGGTTACCTGCTGGCGACGAGCATCGGCTGGTCGCTGACGGAAGGATGGATCGCGCTGTCGCTGATCCTCTATGTCGTCACCGGCCTCTTCTGGCTGCCGGTCGTTTGGATCCAGTTGCGGCTGCGCGATCTCGCCCGGCTTGCAACGGCCAACGGTGCGCCGCTACCACCGGAGTTCGACCGGCTCTATGCCATCTGGTTTGCCTGCGGCTTCCCGGCCTTCTTTGCCGTCACCGGCATCTTCTGGCTGATGCTGATGAAACCACAATTCGCACTATTTTAGCATCGGCCAGAGACTGATGACGAGAAGCACCGCCATGGTGATGTTGAACCATTTCAGCCGCGACGGTTCCGAGAGCCATTGGCGCAGCGCCGAACCGAAGCCCGCCCATGTGGAAACGCTCGGCACGTTGACGAGCGCAAAGACGACGCCGACGACGAGCACGCTGAAGAGGTAGCTTTCGCTGCTGGTATAGGTCGCCATCGCTGACACCGCCATCACCCACGCCTTGGGATTGACCCATTGGAAGGCGGCAGCCCCGATGAAGGTCATCGGCTGTGCGCTGGCCTTGCCTTCGGACAGCGAACGCGAGGTGCCGATCTTCCAGGCGATCCAGATGAGATAGGCACCGCCTGCGAACTTCAGCGCCGTGTAGACGACCGGCACGGAATGGAGCAGCGCACCGAGGCCGAAACCGACGGCGATGAGCAGCAGGAAGAAGCCGGCGCCGATGCCCAGCATATGCGGAATGGTGCGCACGAAACCGAAATTCACGCCCGACGCGAACAGCATCATGTTGTTCGGCCCCGGCGTGATCGAAGTGGTGAATGCGAACAAAAACAGCGCCAGCAGCGTATCGGCCTGCATGGTTTCCTCCCGGTCAATTGGGTCAGCATAATTGACCTATTAGCCGGCATCAGCCGCGAACTTGTCATGGTGACAAGTTTCCCCTCGCCGATAAATTGCCAAAAAACCGTATAATACAGCAGTTTGTCTACAACGTTCGTGCGACTTTGGACCTAGGGCAGCGCTAGGGTACCCGCCTGGGCCCTGCGTCCCTCAGACCCCGTTATGTCGTGCCGGGCCCCGGTGGGATGGGCCTGGCGGAATCTTACTTGAGGCCATTAAGGGGGTCCCTACACGCCTCTCGGGCTCCGGCTCAACGGTAGATGGTCGGAGCAAGGAAGCGACCAGTCGGTTGATTGAGCGGCCTGCCGAGAGGCCTCGGTGATGGGGTAGCAATGCGATGACAACGCGCCCAAGCCCGTCGTTGTCCAGCCTCAGCCGTGTGTGTACTCTCGCTGTCATGCACGTGGGTAGGAGGCCACAATGAGGAGGACGATTGTTGCCGCTCTCGCCACTTTCGTGTTCACGGCCCCAGCCATGGCGCGATCAGAGGAGAGGCAGTCTATGACAACGCCATCCTTCACCGAATGTCAGAAGGTGCAGCAGGAGGTCATGCGTCTCGTCACAGGTGGAAGGGACTGGAAGCTGGTGCCGTGGGACGGTGGCGCAGTCGCTCTATTTCTCCAAATCGACGGCACAATCGCCATCACATGCAGCAGCGACGGCACAGCCGAAATCTACGCGACGGGCGTCGCTACCAATGCCTTTCCGGGATTTGTTCGCGCCTTTGAACTCCTAAAGTAACAGTGTCCTTGGTCTTGGTGCGCACCGTTTTCAGCATCCGTACATTCATGTGACCGGTCGCCGCCTCGCCTGTGCAGGAACGGTGGTCGGCCTCAGCCCCACTTCATCTCGCCCTTGGCGACCTTGGCGCCGAGCTCGAGCGTCGCGACACCGGGCAGATCCGGATAGCGCTTTGTCATCGCTGCGATCAGCTCGCCGCTGTCCTTGGCGGCGGCCGCCGCCTCGTTGAAGGCTGCGAGATAATCGCGGGTGAAGCGGATGGCCTCGACGCCCTCCGGCCCGCCAGCACTCTTGTGCGCCGGCACGACGATCGCGGGCTTGCGCGTCGCCATGGCATCGAGCGCCTCGATCCATTTCTGCCGCCCTTCCGCCGTCGCCTCGTCGGCCACCCAGACATGCGAGCCGGAATAGACGAGCACGCCACCGAAAATCGCCTGCAGTTCCGGCACGAAGAGATAGCGCCGGTCCTTCATCCCCTCGATCGTGACGATCTCGATCGTGCTGCCTTCGAGCGTCAACGCGGTGCGGTCGTCGGGCGTCGGCATCACCACATCGGCGAGCGTCTGCGGGCCATTGTCCTTCAACTGCGCCCCCCAGGTTTCAAGCTTTCCTTCAACATTGGCCCTGATCGCCTCGACGGTCGCTGAAGCGGCGATGACCTTCGCATCCGGAAAGGCTTCGACGATCGGCTTGAGGCTGAAATAGAAATCCGGGTCGTTGCAGCTGACATAGATGGTCGTCAGCCGCTTGCCCGTTGCCTTGATTGCCTCGGCCACCGCCCGGCCGTCGGAAAACGTGAAGCCGCCATCGATCAGGATCGCCTCGCTCTTTCCGGTCAGCAGCACCGGTGTACGGTTGAAGCCGGCATCATCCGCCTGGAAATAGCGCCATTCGAGCGCTGCGGCCGCATTGGCAAAGCGGCCACCGACCGGCTGAATGAGGATGGCGGCGCCGGCCGCCGCTGCCGTCTTGAGTGCGGTCCGCCGGGTCAACTGGATCTGCATGGGGTCTCCTTGGGCTTTTGTCGTGCCCGGCAGGATGACGGCACGGGCGCTCTTGAAAAAGCCCGGCAGTCCGAACAGACTGTCTGACAACCTCAGACAATCGCGAAGAATTTCGAATGACTGTAAATTTAAATCGCCTCTCGCATTTTGTTGCCGTGGTCGAGTGCGGCTCTTTCACCGCGGCTGCCGAACGGCTCGGGCTTGCCAAAGCCGCCGTCAGCCATCAGGTCGCCCAACTCGAAAAGGAGCTGGGCACCACCCTGCTCGTGCGCACCACACGGCGGCTAAGCCCGACCGCCACCGGCCAGCGCTTCTACGAGCGCTGCGCGCTGATCCTGCGCGATGCCGATGAGGCCGTCGGCGCGGTCTCAGCTGAAACCGAGATCCCGAGCGGCACGCTGACACTGACGGCACCGCTCGACTATGGCGCCAAGGTCGTAACCAACGCCGTCGCCGCCTATCTCGCGGCCTATCCCGCCATGCGGGTGGAGCTGAGCTTCAACGACACGGTTCTCGACATGATCGAGAAGCGCCTCGATCTCGCCATTCGCGCCGGCTGGCTGGTGGTTTCCAGCGAACGGGCAAAACGCATCGGCACGTTTCAGCAGCACCTCGTCGCAGCGCCCGCCTATGCCGCAAAGCTCGGGGACATCACGCACCCCAATCAATTGATGGAGGCAGACTGGATCGCCAACGGCGCGCTGAAGGCGCCGCTGGAATGGACCTTCACGCATGCTTCCGGCAACGGGGCGGCAATCCACGGCAAGGCGCTGGTGACCGCCGACAGCATCGATTCCGCCCACTGCTGCGCTGTCGCCGGCATCGGGCTTGCCGTGCTGCCGGACTATCAGGTGCGAACCGACATCGCCGAGGGCCGGCTGGTGCGGTTGCTTTCCGACTGGTCGCTGCCCTCGGGCGGTATCCATGTCGTCTATCCGCCCTCCCATTTCCGCCCGGCGCGCGTGCGCGCCTTCGTCGAGATCCTGCAGCGCATGGAAAAGGAGCGCGGGCGGCTTGCCGGATGAAGGCTCGAAAGACCGGCGGGATGCGCTAGATTGCCCGCTACCCGCCGATTTCCTGAAAGCGTTTCCGCTTTTACGGATAGCAACGGGGCGCACGTCTAAGTGCTACAGCGTGAGAGGCGCATCTTGAAAGCTGCGGCCGCTGTGGGCAATTTCGGCCGCGAGGAGAAAAGCATGCACGATCCGATCCCGACGACGACACTTCCCGACGGCCGCTCGATCCCGGTTCTTGGCCAAGGCACCTGGCGCATGGGCGACAGCGCAGCACGCAAGGCCGATGAGGTGAAGAGCCTGCAGCTCGGCCTCGATCTCGGCCTGACGCTGATCGACACGGCCGAAATGTATGGCAACGGCGCCTCGGAGCGCGTGGTCGGCGAAGCGGTGCGCGGGCGCCGCGACGAGGCCTTCATCGTCAGCAAGGTGCTGCCGTCCAACGCCAGCCGCATTGGCACCGAGGCCGCCTGCGCGCGCAGCCTGAAGCATCTCGGCGTCGACCATATCGATCTCTACCTCCTGCACTGGCGCGGCGGCTATCCGCTGGCGGAAACGGTTGCCGCCTTCGAGGCGCTGAAGAAATCAGGCAAGATCGGCGCCTGGGGCGTCTCGAACTTCGATGTCGACGACATGGAGGAGCTGCTGGACGTGCCGGATGGCAAAAACGTCGCCGTCAACCAGGTGCTCTACAACCTGTCGCGCCGCGGCATCGAATACGACCTCTTGCCCTGGTGCCAGAGCCAAGGCATCGCCATCATGGCCTATTCTCCGCTCGACGAGGGTCGGCTCTTGCGCCACCCCGATCTCATTCACATCGCCAAGGCGCATCAGGCGACGCCCTCCCAGATCGCCCTTGCCTTCCTCAAGACCCGCCCCGGCGTCATCTCGATCCCCAAGACCGGTTCGGCCGACCGCCTCCGCGAAAACCGCGACGCAATGGACATCCACCTGACCGCCGAAGACCTCGCCGCCCTCGACCACGCCTTCCCGCCGCCGAAGCGCAAGCGGTCGCTGGAGATGATTTGAGAGAAGCGTCGCGATAACGTTGACCGCGCCCTCAGCCGCTCAGCCCGACTGCGCGCCGGAGGCGCAGTCGGTGCAACATCGATGACGGTTCAATCAAACGCCCTCGCTGCTGTTCGGCGACATCCGCTATCCGTCAGACAAGCAACATTCCGCCGTCGACGTGGAGTTCGATGCCGTTGACGAAGCGACCGGCATCCGAAGCGAGGAAGAGTGCCGCACTGGCAAGCTCCCCGGACGTGCCCAGCCGGCCAGCCGGGATCGTCTCGGCCATGTGCTCGAGAAAGGGTACGCGTTCAGCCTCGGAGATTCCGAGCTTTCCAAGGATTTCCGTGTCCGTCGGCCCCGGGCTGAGAACATTCACGCGAATGCGGCGCGACTTGAACTCGATCGCCCAGTTGCGCGCGAACGCCGCTGCGGCAGCTTTGGAACCGGCATAGACGCTATGGTTCGGGAGAACCTTGGTCGCCGCCAGCGAACTGGTGATGATGATGCTCCCGCCCTCGTTCATGATGGGAGCGATGGCTTGAACGCCGAAGAAGACGCCCTTTGTGTTGATGGAAAAATGCCGGTCATAGGCTTCTTCGGAGATTGCGTCGGTCGGTTTGAGGTCGATCACGCCCGCGTTGGCAAGGTAGATATCGACCGCGCCAAATCGTTCCGCAACTGTGCCCGCGACCGCCCGATGATGGGCGAGATCAGCCACGTCACCCTGGATGCCGATCGCGCCGAAGCCGATTTCCTGAACGGCTTGATCTAGAAGGTCCTGGCGTCGAGCCGTGATGATGACCTGGGCGCCTTCTTCGGCAAAGAGCTTGGCGGTCGCCTTTCCGATGCCGCTGTTGCCGCCAGTAATGACGGCGACCTTTCCTTGAAGTGTCTTCATTTTCGTCTCCATGTTAGGTGTCATGGAGATAGAGATGCCTTGGACGGCGCATTAGCGGGTTCATGAGCACATGACATGTGCCTGCGAGGTGTAGATGCCCAATCTGCTGAACGAGACGCCTGGCTTGATCGCGTTCGTCAGGACCGTGGAGAGCGGTTCGTTCAGCGCTGCGGCCAAGATCCTGAGGACATCGCCGTCTGCCGTCTCGAGGAGCGTCGGAAGGTTGGAGACCTTGGTCAGGGCCCGCCTGTTTCTGAGGTCAACGCGAGCATTGGTTCTAACCTTCGAAGGGCAATCCTTGTTCGACAAGGTTGCTCCTCTCCTGCGCCAGCTTGATACGTCGGACGAGGTCGCCAGCCGTGAGGACACGCTCGCCGGCAGAATTCGGTTCAGCATGCCAAGCGATCTTGCCCGCTACTTCTTGACCCCGATATTTCGAGATTTCGCATCGGCCTTTCCCGCCATCAAGCTGGAGGTGGGGCTCGCAGACCGGCAAGTTGATTTGATCCGGGAGGATTACGACGTGGCCTTCCGCGTGGGCGGCGGTGGCCAAGGCGAACTGCGCGTACGAAAGCTAGCGAATGTCAACATGGTGATCGTCGCGTCTCCAGCTTACCTCGAGAAACACGGCAAGCCGCGTTCAGTAGACGAGGCGTCGGCTCTTCCCTTCGCCCGATACATTGTGCGTGGTCATCCGAGCCCGATGGTCTTTGCGGGCGGCAAGCAGTTTTCACCGCAGGGCCGCGTGGATTGCGATACCGGGCAGGCACTGCGGGCAGCGGCACTCCACGGTCTGGGGGCGGCACTGCTCATGAAGTGTGTGGTTCAGGACGAGTTGAACGACGGCCGGCTGATCGATATCTCCACTGAACTGGACCTGCCGCCGCAGCCTCTCAACGTGGTGCACGCCTTCGGCTCGATGATACCGCTTCGCGTTCGGCGATTTTGCGATTTCATCGCCGACCAAACCAAGAGCATACCAGGTCTGTGACAGCCTAAGACCAGTGGACTTGCGGTGAAATGGAAATACGCATTCACTCGCTCCGATAGGCCGTTGGCAACCTGCCCGTCCCTGAGAGAAAGGGAGTGAGGGACCATCCTCACGAAACGTCTGCCTTCTGCGCGCTGCGGTTTATCGCAAAGAACCGCCACCGCAAGCGTCGATCACGCAGTGACGCCCGCAATCTCCACCACCACCTTGCCCTTGGCGCGACCGGATTCCAGATAGGCGAAGGCTTCGGCGACATCGTTCAGTGCAAACACGCGGTCGATCACCGGCCTGACCGTCCCGGCGTCGATGAGGCCTGCGAGTTCGGCAAGCTCGGCACCATCAGGATGCATGAAGAGGTAGCGGTAGGAGACGCCGTGTTTCCGGGCGACGGCGCGTATCTTATAGGACGCAAGCCAGAACAGCGCCCTGAGGAACAGCCCGCGGCCGAGATCCTTTCGCGCGGTTTCGGGCTCGGGCATGCCGGCGATGGAAACCACCTTGCCGCCGCGCTTGACGACGCCGAAGGATTTTAGGAGCGTCTCGCCGCCCAGCAGATCGAAGGCGCCGTCCATGTCGCGCAAGCGCTCCTCGAAGCGCTCCTTCGTGTAGTCGATCACCACGTCGGCGCCGAGCGCCTCGACCAGCGCGCGGCCGCGGGGCGATGCGGTCGTCGTGACCTCCGCGCCCAGCCATTTCGCCAGCTGAATGGCGAAAGTACCCACACCGCCGGCGCCACCGGGGATGAAGATCCGGCTGCCCCGCCCCACATGAAGCTCGTCGCGCAGCGCCTGCAAGGCGGTAAGGCCGGCAAGCGGCACGCCGGCTGCCGTGTTGAAGTCGATCGATGCAGGCATCTTCGCCAGGAATTGTTCGGGCACGACGGCATACTCAGCAAGGCCCCCCATGGTGTCTTTGGGCATGCGCGCAAAGACCCGGTCGCCCGGCGCAAACGACGCGACGCCTTCTCCCAGTTCCTCGACGACGCCTGAGAGTTCGTTGCCCATGACGACAGGCAAGGGATAGCGCTGGACGACTTTCAGCATGCCGTCGCGCGTCTTGTAGTCGACCGGATTGAGGCCGGCGGCATGCACTCGGACAAGCACCTCGCCGCGCGCTGCGCGTGGGCGCCGCACGTCGCGCAACTCCGCGGCATCGGAACCACGATATCTCGTAAGGACCAAGGCCTTCATCTTGGTAGAATTCATCAGGCACCTGCGATCGTGAGAAATCTTCTGAGGGAATACTCGGCGAGAAATGCCGTGCGAAGTCAACCACGCGCGTGACGTCTGGCGGCTTCGGTCGCATGCGCGTGCACCGATCATCCGGCCGGCCGGGAGGTTTCGGCTGCAACTGCGGCGGCCCCTCATCCTGCCTGCCGGCCACCTTCTCCCCCAAGCGGGGAGAAGGAAACGTGCAGCGGGCGCCCGGTTCCCTTGAACCGCGAGCGCTTAGCATCTTCAGCAGAAGCGTGCCTTTGATGGACGGTCACCATGAAGGAGGAAAGAAGCGGCTCGCTGGGTGCGAGCGCCCCCTCTCCCCGCCTGCCGGGAGAGGGCTGGGGTGAGGGGCAGCCTCCGCACAAAGTGCGAGGGGCAATCCCGCTCGGAAAATCTCGCGCGCAAGAATGCACGCGAGCCCCTCACCTCGGCAAAATCACATGCCCTGCGGGCCGCGGTTCATCGCTGCGATGCCGGTGCGGCAGACCTCGATGAGGCCGAGCGGCTTCATGATGGCGATGAACTGCTCGATCTTCGACGGCTTGCCGGTGATTTCGAAGACGAAGTGATCGATGTTGGCGTCGATGACCGAGGCGCGGAAGGCGTCGGCAAGGCGCAGAGCCTCGACGCGGTGGTCGCCCGAGCCGTGTACCTTGACGAGCGCCAGTTCGCGTTCGATCGGCCGGTCGTGGCCCAGGCTGGCGGCGCGCACGGTCAGGTCGACGACGCGGTGGACCGGAACCAGCCGTTCCAGCTGGTTCTTGATCTGGTCGAGCACGTGCGGCGTGCCGCGCGTCACGATGGTGATGCGCGACAGGTGCGCCTCGTGTTCCGTTTCCGAAACCGTGAGGCTCTCGATGTTGTAGCCGCGACCGGAGAACAGGCCTATGACGCGGGCAAGGACGCCCGGTTCGTTGTCGACGAGAACCGAAAGCGTGTGGGTTTCGGCGACTTCGGTCTCCTTGGCGATGAAGTAGGCGGAGCCGGTCGGTTGAAGGTGTGCGTTCATGTGAGTGGTTCCTCTACCTATCTCAGACCAGCTGACGGCCCTTGGCGTCGATCGCGTTGGCGACCGCTTCGTCCGTGGCTTCGTCGGGCAACAGCATCTCGTTGTGGGCCTTGCCCGAGGGGATCATCGGGAAGCAGTTGGCGAGGTTGGCGACGCGGCAATCGAAGATAACCGGCGCCGGCGTGTCGATCATCTTGCGGATCGCTGCGTCGAGCTCGCTCGGCTTGTCGCAACGGATGCCGACGCCGCCATAGGCTTCCGCCAGCTTGACGAAGTCAGGCATCGCTTCGGTGTAGGAATGCGACAGGCGGTTGCCGTGAAGCAGCTGCTGCCACTGGCGCACCATGCCCATGTACTGGTTGTTGAGGATGAAGATCTTGACCGGCAGGCCGTACTGGACCGCGCAGGACATTTCCTGGATGCACATCTGGATCGAGGCGTCACCGGCGATGTCGACGACGAGGCTGTTCGGGTGCGCGACCTGCACGCCGATCGCCGCCGGGAAGCCGTAGCCCATGGTGCCGAGGCCGCCCGAGGTCATCCAGCGGTTCGGCTGCTCGAAGCCGAAGAACTGGGCTGCCCACATCTGATGCTGGCCGACTTCCGTGGTGATGTAGGTGTCGCGGTCCTTGCTCAGCTCATAGAGCCGCTGGATCGCATATTGCGGCATGATGACGTCGTCGTTCGGCGCATAGGCGAGCGAATTGCGGGCGCGCCACTTCGTGATCATCTCCCACCAGTCCGAGAGACGTGCCTTGTCGGTCGACTTGGAAGCGGCGCGCCAGAGGCGAACCATGTCTTCCAGAACCGTGCCGACATCGCCGAGGATCGGCACGTCGACGCGGACGTTCTTGTTGATCGACGACGGGTCGATGTCGATGTGGATCTTCTTGGAGTTCGGCGAAAACGCGTTGAGGCGGCCGGTGATGCGGTCGTCGAAGCGGGCGCCGATGCAGATCATGACGTCGCAGTCATGCATCGCCATGTTGGCCTCATAGGTGCCGTGCATGCCGAGCATGCCGAGCCAGGCCTTGCCGGAGGCCGGATAGGCGCCAAGCCCCATCAGCGTCGAGGTGATCGGGAAACCGGTGAGCTCGACCAATTCGCGCAGCAGATGCGAGGCTTCAGGGCCGGAGTTGATGACGCCGCCGCCGGAATAGATGATCGGCTGGCGCGCATTGCGCATCAGTTCGACCGCTTCCTCGATCTTCTTCAGATCGCCCTGCTTCTTCGGCTGGTAGCTCTTCTGGGTCGGGACGGCAGACGGCGGCGTGTAGGTGCCGGTCGCAAACTGGACGTCCTTCGGGATATCGACAACGACCGGGCCCGGACGGCCGGACTGGGCGACGCGGAAGGCCTCATGGATGATGCGGGCGAGATCGTTGACGTCGCGAACCAGCCAGTTGTGCTTGGTGCAAGGCCGGGTGATGCCGATCGTGTCGCATTCCTGGAAGGCGTCGGAGCCGATCAGCGAGGTCGGAACCTGGCCGGAGATGCAGACGAGCGGGATCGAATCCATCAGCGCGTCCTGCAGCGGCGTCACTGCATTGGTAGCACCTGGGCCGGAGGTGACCAGCATGACGCCGACCTTGCCGGTGGAGCGGGCATAGCCTTCGGCCATGTGGCCGGCGCCCTGCTCGTGGCGAACGAGGATGTGCTGGATATCGTCCTGCTGGTGGATTTCGTCGTAGATCGGAAGCACGGCGCCACCGGGATAGCCGAAGATATGCTCGACGCCATTGTCCTTCAGTGCCTGGAGAACGATCTCCGCGCCTGTCATCTGGTTTTCTGTACCGCTCATTGACTTGCTTCCGTCCCTTTTCCCAGTTGGGTGCTTAGCTTGTTTGAAGGCATAAAAAAAGGCCCCGTCAGGAGCCTCGTTCAGCGCATGGGTGGCTACCGCCGGATGGTTACACCATCCTGCCCATGCGCCGTCCCACCACAAGAATAACCGCAAAATTTTTCATGGGCCGAGTTGATAAACACAAATGCCTGAGGCGTCAACGGCTTTTCGTTACACGATCCGGCGCTTTCTCGGAACATTGTTGCGCAAACCGTCCGAGAAAGCTGCGCGAACAGGCCCATAGCGACTACGGCAAGGCACCGCTTGTCTCATGACGCGCAAGGGTCATCGTCCCCCGGCTTGACGGCGATGCGGCTTGGCGCTACCTCCCTTTCCGGGCTTCAGATCCCCGCCGCTCGCAGGCTTCCAGTCTCGGTGAAATCTGACTTCTGACGATATCCTCTCGCCCCGATCGCATTTCGTGTGGCAGGCAATGCGAGCCCCTCCTCTTCCCAATCGAAATGCGAGAACAGGAGTGCGGGATGTCCAAGGACACCTCCAAGCCGAATGCCTACTTGACCGCGCCGCTCGGCGCGATCTTCTTGAAAACGGCGCTGCCGATCATCTTCGTCATGAGCATGAACGGGCTGTTGACGGTGGCCGATGCCATCATGCTCGGCATCTATGTCGGCGCCGAAGCCGTCGGCGCCGTGACCACGGTGTTTCCGATCTTCATTCTCACCGTGGCGTTGGCCACCCTCGTCGTCAGCGGCATGGCGAGCCTGCTTGCCCGCCATCTCGGCGCCGGCCGCTTTGCTGAAGCCCGCGGCGTCTTCGCCGGCGCCCACATACTGGCGCTGACGATCGCTGTTGCACTGGTCGCGCTGTTCGCAGCCTTAGGCGACCGCCTGGTGCTGACGCTCACCAATGGTCCGGGGCCGCTCGCCAGCATGGCCGAGCGCTATATCGCGATCATCATCTTTTGCGCGCCCGTCCAGTTCCTGCTGGCGGTGCAATCGGACGCGCTCCGATGCGAGGGACGCGCCGGGCTGATGGCCGGCCTCAGCCTGCTGGTCTCGCTCGCAAACCTTGCCCTCAATTATGTGCTGATCGCGCTGCTGGACATGGGTGTCGCGGGGTCCGCGACCGGCACCGTGCTGGCGCAGCTCCTCGCGCTCGGCCTCATCGTCCTCTTCCGCCTGTTCGGACGCACGGAACTGCGGCTCTCCGCCCTCCTCCGGCATAACCCGCTGACGGGATGGAGCCGCATGATCGCGCTGGGCAGCCCCCAGAGCCTCGGCTTCATCGGCATGGCGCTGGTGTCGGTGACGATCATGGCGGCGCTGCAGAAGACGGCGGCCGAAAACTACGCCACCACGGTCGCCGCCTACGGCATCATCACCCGCATCATGACCTTCGCGCTGCTGCCGCTCTTGGGCCTGAGCCAGGCGATGCAGGCGATCGTCGGCAACAATGTCGGCGCCGGCCTCGCGGACCGGGCAGAAAGGATGCTGCGGCTTGGCATGCTTGTGGCGTTCTTCTACTGCCTCGCCGTCGAGGTGCTGCTCCTCGGCTTTGCCAGGCCGATTGGCGCGACCTTCGTCGACAACGATGCGGTCATCGCTGACGTCGCGCGCATCATGCCGGTGATGGTCGCGATGTACGTCTTATCCGGACCGCTGATCATGCTCGGCAGCTATTTCCAGGCGATCGGCGATGCGCGCCGGGCGGCGATCCTGGGGCTTGCCAAGCCCTATCTCTTCACCATGCCGCTGGTCGCACTCTACGCGTCGAGCTTTGGCGAACCCGGCATCTGGTTCGCCATGCCGACTGCAGACGCGCTGCTTCTCGCGGTCGCGCTGCTGGTGTTGTGGCAGGCCTCGCGCCAACGACCCGCAACGGCTCCGTCAGGCTGATCTGCGCGCGACGCGCCGGTTCTCCGGCGCGTCGCAGTCCCTATCGCTAGAACCGCGAGAACCCGACAAGCGACGGCATGATGGAACCGCGGCCATCGTTGATGAACGGCGCCAGCCCCGCGGCCACCTCTTTGCTCGGATTGCCATAGACCTCGAGCCGCTCCACCGAGCAGTGGGCGGAGACGTCGTTGATGTGTGCATCCGACATTTGCCAGTGCCGGAGCACGTCCTCAGAATTGCGGTAGAGCTGGATGCTCACCGCCTGCATCTCTTTCTCGTCGATGAACGTCTGCACCATCAACTGCGGCGCATGCTCTTCGACGAAGGCGATCGCGCTGCGCACCGCCTCGCGGAACGGTTCGAGATGGCCGGGAGTAATCCTCATCAGATTTCGGAAAAGCAGTTGCTCGGTCATGCATCCTCCATGTCGCGTATTGCTGGCTCCTCGGGCCGAATCCGGGCCGAAGATGGCGTTCGGGCCAACGCCGATGGAGAGGTTTGTAAGAGCTCAAGCTTGGTTGAGGTCAAGCGGCAGATACCAGAGCAATTTTGGAGGTCGGCCGCGTCCGCATGCACCGGCCATTAACACTTGCCGTGGCAAATTAGCTTGGCTGCATGATGCAGCTTAAAAACAAAGGCAATGAGATGCTTGACCTTTCCGTGCTCACACCTCTCCTCCTCAGTTTCGGCGCGATCTACCTGTTCTTCCGCTGGGTCGTGTTCGATATGAACGCCCCGAAATAGACCCTCGCGCTCCAAGCCTGCCTCCGTGAGAGGCCTGCGATCCCTGCCGGAGCGCACGGAGGCACCCCCTATTCATCGACAAGCCTGGCGACGAGATCACCGAGCAGGCGCTCGAGCTCGGCGTCATGCCCCTTATTCAGCGCTTCCAGCCCCACCACCTGGCGCATGATCTGCACGCCGGCGACGAGCGACATCAGCAGCGCCGCGCGCTGACCTGCATCCGGGCCTGAAAGCGCCTCAGTGACGTTCTTCTGGTGGTGGCTTTCGACCACCTGTCGCGCGATATCGACCGCACGCTCGTTGGAGATCGAGCGGAGCATGATGAGGAAGCCGTCGAGCGCGGTTGCCTCCGGCTCCGTCACCTTCAAAAGCGCGCTTGCGATGCGCGCTGCCCGGTCCGGTGCGCTGAGCGTCTCCGGCGTGGCGATGATCGGCCGTTGGTTGGCGGTCGAAAGCACTTCGGCAAAGAGCCCCTCCTTTGAACCGAAATAGCGGTTGATCAGCATCGCCGTAACCCCGGCCCCTTCAGCGATCTCGCGCACACCGGCGCCTTCATATCCCGAGGCGATGAAGGCGGAGCGTGCGGACTCAAGAATTGCGGCGCGCGTGGCGTTCGCGTCGCGGCGGCGCCCGTCCTTTTCGGCAGGCCGCTTTTCTGCGCCCCCTTTTTCAGCAGCCCCCTTTTTGGCAGGCATGGCCCCTCCTTAGTATACATCTGTAGACATGATCATGAATCGGAAGTATACAGACGTAGACTTGCCGCTGCAACGCGCCTTGCAAGACAGCCTTCATTCCATCCACGGAGCCTCACGTGACCAGCATTTGCGCCTATGGCGATAGCCTGCATTTCTTCCGCTCCTGGCTCGCAGATCCACTGCGCGTCGCCTCGGTCACGCCGTCCTCCCGGTCGCTTGCCCGGTTGATCACGCGCGAGATCGACCCTCGCTATGGCCCGGTGCTCGAACTCGGTCCCGGCACCGGTGTCTTCACGCGCGCGTTGATCGAGCGGGGCGTGCGCGAGGAAGACCTTGTGCTGGTCGAATCCGGCCCTGACTTTGCAGCCGTCCTGAAGGCGCGTTTCCCGGCCTCCACCATTCTTTCGATCGACGCGGCGCGGCTTGCCGATGGTCATTCCGAAATTCCCGCAGGCATCGGCGCTGCGGTCAGCGGCCTGCCGCTGCTCTCCATGCCCACCCGCAAGGTTATGGCAATCCTTTCCGGTATTTTCCTGCACATGCGGCCGGGTGGCCATCTCTACCAGTTCACCTACGGTCCGCGCTGCCCCATCCCGCGGCCGCTGCTCGACCGGCTCGGCCTTCGCGCCCGGCGCATCGGCGGCACCATCAGAAACTTCCCGCCCGCCTCCGTCTACCGGATCAGCCGGCGCAAACCCTTCGCGGCCATGGGCAGGACCTGCGACTGACGCAACGAAAGAAGATGAAAACCGATGAATGAATGTGTTCTTGTCACCGGCGGCACCGGCTTCGTCGCCCGCTGGTGCATCGTATCTCTGCTCGAAGGCGGATACCACGTTCGCGCCACCTTGCGCGATCTCGCAAAGGCCGACGCCGTCAGGCGCTCGATCGCCGCCGTCAGCGACGCGACAGACCGACTGTCCTTCGCCAGGGCCGATCTGACCGGAGATGACGGCTGGGCCGAGGCGATGGAGGGCTGCACCTATGTCCTGCACGTCGCGTCGCCGCTCGGCGGCATTCCCGGCGGCGGCCGCGACGCCTATGTTACGCCGGCCCGCGAAGGCACGCTGCGGGTGCTTTCCGCCGCCGTCGATGCGGGCGTCCGGCGTGTGGTGATGACTTCGGCAGCCGCCACGACCCGGCCGCCGCTGGACTCAGGCCTTGCCAGCGACGAGACGCGCTGGGCCGACCCCGACGACCCACAATTTGACAATTACCGGGTCTCCAAGATCCTCGCCGAGCGTGCCGCCTGGAAGTTCATGGAGGGCAAGGCGACGGAGTTCGCCACGGTGCTGCCCGGCGCCGTCTTCGGTCCGGTGCTTTCGAGCGAAAATCTCGGCTCGGTGAAGATCATCGGGGACCTCGCTGGCGGCCGGCCGCGGTTCCTGCCGCGCCTCGGTTTCTGGGTGGTGGACGTACGCGATCTCGCCGACCTGCACGTCACCGCCATGACCGCGCCTGAGGCCGCAGGCGAACGCTTTCTCGCCGCCGGCGACTTCCAATGGATGGAGGAGATCGCCGCCACGCTACGCCTGGGCCTCGGCGTCGATGGCCGCAAGGTGCCGACGCGACGGCTGCCGACCGCGCTCGTGCGGCTGCTGGCCCCGCTCAGCGCCGATTTGAAGCCGCTGGCCCCGCTGCTCGGTCGCAAATTTGCACTGTCATCCGACAAAGCCCGGCGCCTGCTTGGCTTTGCGCCGAGGTCCGTGAACGCCACCATCCTCGACTGCGCCCGCAGCCTGATTGCGGCCGGCGGGCGCTGATTTCAGCCGACCGCAGGGCTACACCTGCGGCGGCAGCAGGAACAGCGTCATGGCGAAGATCACGTAGACGGTGAGCGCCAGCACGCCCATGTACCAGGCAGACCGCCCGCCGTTGGAAAGCAGCGTCGCGGCCATGGTCGCGACCAGCATCATCACGATCGCCCCCGGCCAGAACTGCAGGTCCATCGGCTGCGGCCCGAGCACGTAGCTCAGAAGCACCAGCAGCGGCGCGACGAAGAGCGCAATCTGCACGGCGCTGCCGAGCGCTATGCCGACGCTCAGGTCCAGCCGATCCTTGCGCGCAGCGGAAAAAGCCGTCGCCATCTCGGCCGCAGCACCGACGAGCGCGACGACGACGAAGCCGACGAAGGCCGGCGTCATGCCAAGCTCTTCGGCCGCAACCTGCACCGAGCCGACGAAAACTTCGCTGACGAGCGCCACAAGAACGGTCACCACCAGCAGCACGATGATGCCCGTCGCCAGCGGCCAGTGCGGTTCATCACCGCCATGCTCAGAGGTGGCCGAGACGAACAGCTCGCGATGGGTCTTCAGCGAAAACAGCATCCAGAGCCCATAGGTGATGATGAGAAGGACGGAGAGGCCGGCGCTCAGCTGTTGGGTGAAAGCCGTCTGCGGCTGGCCGTCGGCAGCACCGATCAGCGAAGGCACGAGTACGGCGATCGTCGCCATGAACAGGAGGCTCGCCAGAAAGCGCGCATTCACCCGGTTGAACTCCTGCAGGTGAAACTTGAGCCCGCCGAGCAGAAACGAACCACCCAGCATGAACAGCGTGTTGGTGACGATCGCGCCGGCGATCGAGGCCTTGACCAGCAGATACTGGCCGGCAGCAAGCGCCATCAGGGCGATGACGAGCTCGGTCAGGTTGCCGAGCGTTGCATTCAAGAGCGCGCCGACCGTGTCGCCGGTGCGGGCCGCAACCGCCTCCGTCGCCTGGCTCAGGAGCGCCGCCAGCGGCACGATCGCCGCCACCGACAGCAGGAAGAGCAGCGTATGGGCGTCCGGCCAGATGTGCTCGCCGGCGATCGCGATCGGCACGAAGACGATCAGCCAGAGTATGGGTGTCCGACGAAAATAGGCAATTGCATCGCTCATGGCTTCCCCTCGCCCGCTTCCCGCTCGCCCTTCGAGCGTCCGTGGCCGGCAACGCCCCTGACGGTCACCCGAACGGACGTGCCTGGCCTATGGTTGAATTATCCCGCGTCCTCTCGCGTTCTGCATTGACTTTCATCAAGTCGAAGCGTGCCCGGCGCCCAGTCTCAGACCCGCTGGATCAGCGCCCGCCCGATCGGCTTTTCCGGCTCGCCGCTCAAGACAAGCGACGTCGTCACGGCGCCATAGCGCGCGATCGTGTCGACGATCGTTTCAAGCTCGCCCGGCGTCGGCACCAGCACCTTGAGAAGGAAACAGTCCTCGCCGGTCAGCCGCAGCACCTCGATCACCTGCGGCATCTCGGAAAACTGCTTGAGGCAGGCACGGATATGTTCGTGCGTCGTCTTCAGGCGGATCACCGCCATCATGCCAAGCCCGAGGCGTGCCGCATCGATGCGTGCGCCATAACCGGAAATGATGCCGCGCTCCTCCAGCCGCTTGACCCGCTCCGAGGTCGCCGGCTGCGACAGACCGATACGCCGCCCGAGCTCCGAGATCGCGATGCGTCCGTCTTCCTGCAATACCTCGATGATCGCGATATCGGTCGGGTCGAGGGCAGAACGGTCAACCGCCATGTTTCACCTTTAATCCATCGGCAAACGGCCGCACTTTCCGATGATTGCGCATTCAGATGGTCAAGGGAAGCTGGCAGTCTCCCCCATGTTGAAGATGAGAGGACGACATGAACGATATCATCATCCTGCCCGGCATCGGCGGTTCCGGCGAGGCGCACTGGCAAACCCGATGGGAGAATGCAGACCCTCACTTGCGCCGTTTCCAACCGGGCGATTGGGATCGTCCGCAGCTTGCCGACTGGATCCAGGCGCTCGACAGCGCCATTGCCTCAGCAAGCGAGCCACCCCTTCTCGCCGCCCACAGCCTTGCCTGTCTGCTCGTCGCCCATTGGCATGCGGTCCGCACCCGTCCTGTCGCCGGCGCTTTTCTCGTGGCGGTTCCCGATCCGACGTCTGCGGCCTTCCCGGCGGAGGCTGCCAGCTTCGCCAAGGTCCCGACGGAACGCTTCCGTTTTCCCTCCCTTATCGTCGCGAGTTCCAACGACCCCTTCGGCACCATCGGCTACGCGCAGATGCGGGCGGCGCAATGGGGCAGCCGGTTCGCCGAAGCCGGCGCCGTCGCCCATATCAACGGCAAGAGCGGGTTGAGTGACTGGCCGGAAGGGCGGGCGCTGTTCCGGTCGTTTGCTCAGTGCATCAAACCATCGGAGGGCTGAGGCGTCACACAGTCCGGCCAACGTCGGCGAGCTTTCCCGACAGTTTGCTCAGGGAGAGCGCACAATCTTGCAAGTTATGCGCTAATCATGCCAAGTGGCGCCACAACCGCCCGCCAGGAACCACGCATGACGCCGACCGTGTCGCTGACGCCATATTACCGCTACTTCGCCCTCGTTTGCCTGGCGTTGACAGGAGTCTGCGTGGCCGGGATGTTCGCCTACGAGACCCTTGTTGGCCCGATACCGAAGGGAACTGCATACGGCGTCTGGTTTGCGCAGACATTGTCATCGGCTACCGCCACAGCCAGCCGTTTCGTGCAAAGGCATCGCCGATGCCCGACGGAAGAAGAGAAAGCGAAACTGGCCCGCGTCTCCTTGGGCTTAGCCACGGCAATTAGCATTCTGCCGGGTGTTGCAATTGCTGCTTGGGTCTACGTCATGGCGTTTGTATTTGGCGACCCAGGCTATGAGATCGCCTACTACGTCAACCGGCAGCAGTTCGTCTCCCTGCTGATGTCTCTGGACATGGTTCTCTGTCTCGTGATCGCAGGCGGTATGGCCCTCCTCCTGACCGTCTCGTACTTCATGATGCGCTGGCAGTACGGTAGCTCGGCGAGGAGGATGGCCGGCCGGCTATCGCTCTGACAGGGAACTAAATCGGAGTGCGCAAGTCGCCATGCCGCTGCCCGTGCCCCGCGTGCTCGAGCGTGCAACATCTCGAAACCACTTGTTAAATCCCCTTGGCTAACATGAAGCGCCGTATTGCCGGGGTTTCTCGCGTTGCTGAACAATGAACTTCATTCCTCGATCCGTGCCGGAGAGCAGGATCGCCGTGACGGCCTGAAGCCCGGCAACCGGTTCCTCGGACGGGTGGTTGCCTGCAACGGCGCGCGCGCGACGATCGCTGCGATCGCAGAGAGCGGCGAGACGTCGCTGACCGAACTCTGGTCCGTCGGCCGGCTGATTTCCATTTCCGTCGGCAGGAACCGCGTGGTGGCGCTGGTCTATTCGATGCAGACCACCTCCAGCGAATGGGGCGAAGAGACCAACAACACCTTCCGCATCGAAGTCGAACTGATGGGCGAGGTCCATAGGGGGCCCGACGGTCGTGAAGAGTTTTCCGCCGGTATCAGCCAATATCCCTATCTCGGTGCCATCGCCCACCGCATCCGCGCCGCCGACCTTGCGCGCATCTACGATTCCGGCCGCAACGACAGCTGCATCATCGGCAAGCTGACCCAGGACGAGAGCCTCGACGCAACCATTCACGTGCCCTCGATGCTCGCCAAGCATTTCGCCATCGTCGGCACGACCGGCGTCGGCAAGTCGACCGCGGTCACGCTGCTGCTCAACAAGGCGATCATTGCCGATCCGAAGCTGCGCGTGCTGATCCTCGACCCGCACAACGAGTTCGCCGCCGCCTTCCCCGACCTTGCCGTCGTCATCGACACCGATACGCTCGACCTGCCCTTCTGGTTCTTCCGACTGGAGGAGTTCGCAGAGGTGATCTTCCGCGGCCGCCCGGCGCCGCCGGACGAGCTCGACATGCTGCGCGACATCATCCCCGAGGCGAAGAAGGCCTTCCGCGGCGGCGGCGACGCCGGCATCGTGCGGCGCCAGACGGAAAAGAGCTCGATCACCGCCGACACGCCGGTGCCTTACCGCATCGCCGACCTCTTGGCGCTGATCGACGAGCGCATCGGCCGGCTCGAAGGGCGCAACGACAAGCCGCATCTGCGCTCGCTCAAGGTCAAGATCGTCTCGGCGATCAACGATCCGCGCTATCATTTCATGTTCTCGTCGAACACGATCACCGACACGATCCAGGATACGATCGCCCGGGTTTTCCGCATTCCAGGCGACGGCCGGCCGATCGCCACCTTCCAGCTGGCCGGCATCCCCTCGGAAGTCGTTAATTCCGTCGCCTCGGTGCTTTGCCGCATGGCGTTTGAAATCGGGCTCTGGAGCAATGGCGGCATCCATATGCTGGTCGTCTGCGAAGAGGCGCACCGCTACGTGCCGGCCGATCCGTCGCTCGGCTTCCTGCCGACGCGGCAGGCGATCGCCCGCATCGCCAAGGAAGGCCGCAAATACGGCGTATCGCTCGGCATCATCACCCAGCGCCCCGGCGAACTCGATCCGACGATCCTGTCGCAGTGCTCGACGGTCTTTGCCATGCGGCTTGCCAACGACCGCGACCAGGACATCATCCGCTCGGCCATTCCGAACTCGTCGACATCGACGACGAGCTTCATTTCCTCGATCGGCAATGGCGAGGCAATCGCATTCGGCGAGGCGGTGGCCGTGCCGATGCGCATGCGCTTTTCTCGCATCGCCGAGGAGCGCCTGCCGCGCGCCCACGGGATCATCGACCGGATCGACGAGGACCATCCGCCGACCGTTGACCTGCGCGCGATCGTCAGCCGCATGCGCGCCATCAACGGGCCGGATATTTCGAACTTCCAGCAGAGCTACATGGCGGCGCAGACCGTGAGCGAAGAGCAGCGCTGGGAGACCGAACTGGGCGCCACGGCAGAAGCCGAGCCGCAACCGGGCCTCAGCGAGCCGCAGGTCGAGATCGAGCCCTATCGTCCGGACATGCTTCCGCGCGCGCCTGCCCCCGTCAATCCGGAGCTGGAGCGCTTCAATCAGATCCGCCAGCAGCTCTTGAACGAGCCATCCCCGGCCGATCAGGCCCAACGCCGTTCGCAAACGGCTGACCCGGCGTCCGGCGAGCGGCCGCGCCAGGGCTCGCTGCGCGAAAGCCTGTTGAAGCGGCCCCTCGGCAGCATCATCCGCAAGACCTAGGCAGCGAACGCGTGAAACTGCGGGCGCCCCATTTGCCCGATGACAACCAGAGATGTAAAAGCGTTTTGTCCAGACATTCGCTGCGGGCGGCAGTGCGTGAACAACTCTGGAGGGGAATAGCGGCTCGCTGGGTGGTCGCACGCGTCCTTGCGACCGAAGGTCCTCCAGGGGGCGCTCCACATTAACGCGATTGCCCGATGGCGTCGCAGACCGATAGAATAGAAGTTTCAAGCGCTTCGACATCTGATCGCGCACGCCTTTCGGTGGCAGCGGAGAAAAGACCTTGCCAGAGAACGACTACGATGCCTTTGCGGCAGCCTATGATGCCGACAACGAGAACAACGCCTGGAACGCCTATTACGAGCGGCCGGCGACTTTGGCACTCGCCGGCGACGTCGCCGGGCTTCGGGTGCTCGACGCCGGTTGCGGCGGCGGAGCGCACGCGGCAGCGCTCATCGAGCGCGGCGCCGCGGTGACGGGCATCGATCGCAGCGCCGGTCTTCTGGACATCGCCCGTCGACGCCTCGACGGGCGTGCGCAATTGCTGATGGCCGATCTGAGCGAACCCTTGCCGTTCGACGACGGTGCCTTCGACCTCATCGTGGCATCCCTCGTCATGCATTATCTGGAGGATTGGTCGCTCCCGCTTTCCGAGTTCAACCGGGTGCTACGAAAGGGCGGCCGTCTGGTGTTTTCCACGCACCATCCGTTCATGGATCATTCCCTTTCCGGTCACGACAACTATTTCGAGACCTATCGCTTCGACGATACCTGGGAACGGGGCGGCAGGACCATCCACATGCGCTTCTGGCACCGCCCGCTGCACGCCATGTTCGATGCGCTCAAATCAGCCGGATTTGCCACCGAGACGGTGAGCGAACCGGAGCCCGATCCGCGTGCCAGCACGCTCTTTCCGGACGCCTACAGGAGCCTGACGACCAAACCGCGCTTCCTCTTCTTCTCGGCCGTGAAAGCGTGAGCGCGACAGCCTTCTCGACGTTTTGAAGGGCCGAGCAGGAGGAAGTCATATCCCGAGGATTTGCTCGTGCGCGCCCGTTGCGCCCCAGCGGACGATTTCGGCAAGGATCGGCAGCAGCGCCTGCCCCTGGGCGGTCAGACTGTATTCCACCTTGCGCGGCACCACGGGATAGTCCCGGCGGCTGATCAGGCCCCGCTCCTCCAGTTCCCGCAGTTCGCGGCTGAGAATACGCGGGGTGATCGGCTTACCGAGTCCGCCACGAAGCAGCGACCGTCCGATTTCGCCATAGCGGTGCGTCCCGCCTTCGAGCACGCAGAGGATGTGCAGCTTGTAGCGCCCGCCGACGATCTGGTTGAAGGCGATGGCGGGGCAGAGCCGGATATGGCTCATGTCGAGACCGGTCAGGCTGGACACTTTCGGCCCGACACCTCGGTCCGATGCCACGGCTTGTTCCGTCATGTCGGCCCCCCCGTACTATCCTTTTTGTCCGTATTTACGATATCGTACCAGAGAGTTAGCGTGCTTTCAGCAAACAATGCGGGAGGAAAGCACGATGGCTGACATGGCGCAGGCACACGCGACAGTAAAGTTCGAGACGGCTTTCGGAGCGCGGCCATGAGCATGGAGATGACCGTGCTGGCGCTCGGCTGCATCTTCGGCATCATCCAGGTTTTTGTCGCGGCGCAACTCCAGACGCGCCAGAACGGACTGGCCTGGTCGCTCTCTTCGCGCGAAGCGGCCGGGCCGCCGCCAACGCCCCTCGTCGGACGGCTGAAACGCGCGCAGGCAAACTTCCTCGAGACTTTTCCCTTCGCCGCGTCCGCGCTGCTTGCGGTCGAAGTCACCGGCGCAAACAACACGACGACGGAACTCGGCGCGATCGTCTGGCTTTCGGCACGGCTCGCCTTTTGGCTCGCCTATGCGATCGGCATTCCCGTGCTGCGCTCGGCCCTGTTTGCGACCAGCATCATCGGGATCGGACTGGTGCTGTGGCCGCTGCTGGCGTGACTTGTCCGAGCTGATCAAGCGCAGGCACAAGCAAGCAAATCACCCCCTGAGGTCAGGGTAATCCCACGATGGCGCCAGACGGCGGCGTGCCGCTTTCACCGCTTCGGCGTAGTCTTCGCGAAAGGGTGCGACCAACTGCTTTTGAAGGTCTGCCAGCACTGCGAGCAGCACCGCGCATTCGGCCGTGCTTTCGAAACAGGAGGCGTCCGGCGTTGGAACTGCGTTCTCCTCGCTCCAACGCGACAGAAGTTCAAAGAGCACCAGGGCTTCATCGGGAGACAGACGGATTTCCGCGCTGTCAGGAGACGTTTTCTGCTCGTCTGTCATGATCGGGACATGGCATGCGCCGCCCGAACCTGCAAGCCGCCCCGCTCACAGCAAGGCATCAGCGCCTATCCTGCAAGGGAACTTTGCCGCGGGCCGACCGTTGTCGTGGCGACATCCTGGGGTAGGATCAGTCAGCCGGTTTTGTTGACACCGACGACAACGGGAGCGCGCCATGGTCACAAGCATCACGCCCTTTCTGATGTTCCAGGATGGCGTCGCCGACGACGCCATGGCCTTCTACGACTCGCTGTTCCCGAATGCCGAGGTGCTGGAAGTCGAGCGCTATGGACCGGATGAGCAAGGTCCCGAAGGCAGCGTCAAGGTGGCGCTTTTCCGGCTCGGCGCGCAGCGGGTCAAGTGCATCGACAGCCCGGTCCGGCACGCCTTCGATTTCACCCCGTCGTTCTCGTTCTTCGTGGAATGCCAGAGCGAGGATGAGATCATCACGCTTTATGGCATGCTCGCCGAAGGCGGGGCAGTGCTGATGCCACTCGACAATTACGGCTTCAGCCAGCGCTTCAGCTGGGTCACCGACCGCTTCGGCGTGTCCTGGCAGCTGAACCTCGCCGACTGATCCGCAGCAACGGCGCTCGTCAAAGCACCTCCTCGGCGCTCGAAATGCGCTGCCAGCTGTCGTCGAGCTGGTTACGGAACCAGGTCATCTGCCGCTTGGCATATTGTCGCGTTGCCGCAGCGCCCATCTCGATCACTTCGGCCTCGTCGAGTTCGCCCTTCAGAAGGGCTGCGATCTGGCTGACGCCGATCGCCTTCATGATGGGCATTTCCGACGGCAGCTCGAGCGCAAGCAGCGCCCGCACTTCGTCGATCGCGCCGCCGGCAAGCATCAACTGGAAGCGACGGTTGATGCGGTCGTGCAGGAGCTTTCGCTCCGGCAGCACGACATATTTTGTAGCCCGGTCCGGGTCGACGATCATGGGTCCGGTCTGCTGTTGGAAGAAGCGGATCGGCTTGCCGGTGGCCTCCACCATTTCGAGCGCCCGCACGATCCGCTGGCCGTCACCGGGCTTCAGTGTCACCGCCGTTTCCGGATCCCTGGCTTCGAGGTCGCGATGCAGCGCCTCCGCCCCTTCCGCCTTCAGCCGCTCGCGCAGCCTTTCCCGGATCGCCGCCGGGATCTCCGGCATGTCCGAGAGACCACCGGTCAGCGCCTTGAAATAGAGCCCGGTGCCGCCGACAAAAACCGGCAAGCGTCCCTCGCCCTTGAGCTGAGCGACCAATGCCTGCGCTTCACGCGCCCAGGCACCGGTGGAATAGGCGGATGCCGCCGGCACATGGCCGTAAAGACAGTGCCCTATGCCGCCCATGTCGGCCTCGTCCGGCCGCGCCGTCAACAGCCGCAGCGTGTCATAGACCTGCATGCTGTCGGCATTGACGACCACGCCGCCGTGTCGGCGCGCCAGTTCGACGGCAAGCGCGGACTTGCCGCTGGCGGTCGGCCCGGTTATCAGGATCGCGTCGCTCTCGGTATCAAGGTTGTTGTCCATGGCTCTCGTTGCCACGCTTATCGCCAATCCGTCAAATCCTGTTCTGACGCCAGCACTGGCGGAAGCAGCCGCTGACGCCGTCAAGGCATCCGGCCTCTATTGGCTCGCCGATGGCATCGCCTGCGATATCGCGCTGACCGACGGCACCGATCCGGATGCCGCCGAAACCCTGCTGCGCGGCGTGATCGGCGATGCACCGGTCGATGTCGCCGTGCAAGACGCCGAGAGCCGCCGCAAGAAACTGCTCATCGCCGACATGGACTCGACCATGATCGGCCAGGAATGCATCGACGAACTCGCCGCCGAAGTCGGCCTGAAAGACAAGGTGGCGGCGATCACCGCCCGCGCCATGAACGGCGAGATCGCCTTCGAGCCGGCGCTGATCGAACGCGTAGGACTTCTGAAGGGCCTGCCACTTGGCGTCGTCGACGAGGTCATCGCCAAGCGCATCACGCTGACGCCGGGCGGAAAACAACTGATCGCAACGATGAAGAGCAAGGGCCACCATACCGCGCTCGTCTCCGGCGGTTTCACCGTCTTTACCGGCCCGATCGCCGAGATGCTCGGCTTTGACGAGAACCGCGCCAATACGCTGATCGCCGAAGACGGCATCCTCACTGGCGAAGTCGCCAATCCCATCCTCGGCAAGCAGGCCAAGGTCGATTCGCTGATCGAGATCGCCGACCGCCTCGGCATCTCGACGGACGATGCCCTTGCCGTCGGCGACGGCGCCAACGATCTCGGCATGATCCAGCTTGCCGGCACCGGCGTGGCGCTGCATGCCAAGCCCGTGGTCGCCGAGCAGGCGAAGGTCCGCATCGACCACGGCGACCTCACCGCCCTTCTCTATCTGCAGGGCTATCGCAAGACGGATTTCGCCGGATGATCATTGCCGAGACTGAGCGGCTGCGCATCCGCGCCTGGAAGGAAAGCGATCGCGATCTCTTCTTCGCGATCAACAGCGATCCCAAGGTGATGGAATTCTTTCCCTTCCGCCGCAGCCGCGCGGAATCAGACGCGCTGTTCGACCGCGTCGGCAAGGGCATCGCCGAAACCGGCTTCGGCTTCTTCGCCGTGGCGCTCAAGGCCGACGACAAGCCAATCGGCTTCTGCGGCCTCGCGCTCACGGATTTGGAGCCGCACCTGCCCAAAGGAACCGTCGAAATCGGCTGGCGACTGGCTCCGCCCTACTGGGGCAAGGGCTACCTCACCGAAGCGGCCAACGCCCTGCTGCGCTACGGCTTCGAGGAAAAGGGCTTGAGCGAGGTCGTCTCCTTCGCGGTTCCCGCCAACACCCGCTCGACCGCTGTCATGCAACGGATCGGCATGCACCGCGACCCAAGTCGCGACTTCGACCACCCCCGCGTCCCAACCGATCAGCCGACCCTGGTTCGGCATGTGCTCTATGCGATCAGCGCCGAGGAATGGCGGGCGCATCGTTCAAAGGCCGGGAAATAAGCTGCCGCTTCGTGGGTTGCCCTCTCTGTCTGCCGGACATCTCTCTCCGCAGGCGGGAAGAGAGACGCCAGCCGCACTGGCACTACCCAACCACCTCTGAAGAATGGCGGGCGTTCGCCATATCTTTCCTTCTCCCCGCGTGCGGAGAGACGGTGCCGGCAGGCGGATGAGGGGCAAGCGCTCGCCCTGAGGATAAGGGCCGCCTCACCGCTTTCGCCCCGCCCCCGGGTAGCTCCGTTCGATCCAGTCGACAAAGGCCCTGGCCGCCTCCGACAGCGCCTCGAAGCGCCGCGCCACAATAAAGAACGCGCCATAGGGCACAGAGGCGTCGAACGGCTGGATCAGCCGGCCGGCGGCGATGTCGTCGCGGGCATGGTCGCGGTCGATGAGGCCGACGCCGCTGCCGCGCAGCGTCGCCTGCAGCACCATCGAGCCATCGGCGAAGATCGCGCCGCGTGCAAGCTTCACCGGCGCGGTGCCGGCCGCCGCAAACCATTGTTCCCAGAGTTGCCGGTTATCCTCATGCAACAATGGATGCTGCAACAGGTCTTCGGGTCGGTCGAGCGGCGGCCCGGCGCCGGCAAGCGCAGGCGTGATCACCGGGACCATCTCCACCTCGGCAAGGGGCCGCGCCTCCACCCGCGACCAGGCGCGGGCGGTCAAGCTGTGGCGGATGGCGATATCGGCCTCGCCGCTTCGAAACTCGGCGAGCCGCGACTCCGCATCGATCACCAGATCGATCTCCGGATGCGCCTCCTGAAATTCCTGCAAATGCGGCACCAGCCAGCAGCCGGCAAAGGATGGTTCGGCGCTGACCTTCAGCGTCTGCGACAACCGCCGCCCCGAGAGCGCGTCGAGGCTTTCGCCCACCATGTCGAAGGCAGATGTCAGCGTGCCGAGCAGCGCCTGACCATCGGCCGTCAACCGCACACCGCGGTGGAGCCTCTCAAACAGCGGCCGGCCGATCAGCTCTTCGAGCTCGCGCACCTGCCGGCTGATGGCCGCCTGCGAGACGAAAAGCTCCGATGCAGCCAGTGTGAAACTCTCCAGTCGCCCGGCCGCCTCGAAACTCCGCAACGCTGTCAGGGGCAGTCGGCCGCGCTTCATGCATAACCTCAAGTTATCCGAAGGCGACTGTAAACTCGTTTGAGGGGTGCCGGCAAGTGGAGTGAAATGCTTGCAAGAAAGGAGGTGCGGCAATGCATACGATTATCGAAATTCTGTTCGAAGCCCTCAGGCTGATGACCTTCCAGCCGGCGCGCAAGCCGTCCCCGCACCCCAGGCAAGCGAGCGAGGACTGCTGAAAGAAGGGCACCTCACCGCTTCTCGAATGCCCCTCACCCTAACCCTCTCCCCGCAAGCGGGGAGAAGGTCGCGGCAGCGGGACCGTGTCTGTGCCCATCATGAGCGCGCTGCGGCCCGTCGGCCGAACCGCAGCCTTGAATCAAAACCTGAGGACGTGGATTCAGCCTCTCAGCCCCAGAGGCGATAGCACTGAAAAGATTCAGACAATCGGCCTCGACCGAAAGCGGCGCTGCGGCATCGATCCGATGCCGCAATCGCAACTGCCGAAAGGCGCGATGCGTCCTACTCCACCCGAACGGTGACGAAGCGCAATTCGCCGGACTTGTTGGAGATCAGAAGGGCGGCGTGGCGACGGCCGCTGGATTTCAGCTCCTCGACCCGGTCGGCCACGTCGGCGGGCGTCTCCATCGCCTCCTGACCGACCTCGACGATGACGTCGCCCGCCTCTACGCGCCGCTCTGCCGCGACCGAATTCGGCGCGACCTCGGTGATGACAACGCCGTCCACGTCTTCGGCAATGCCGTATTTCTTGCGCGCCTCTTCGTTGAGCGTCGCAAGCTTCATGCCGAGCACGACGTCGGTCGCTGGAAGCGGCGCAGCCTCCGGCTTGTCAGCCTTCGACCCCTCGTCGCCGGTTGCCGCGTCGGCACTTGCAAGCGCGCCATCCTCGAGGCGTCCGAGCGTCACCTTGACTGTCTGTTCCTTGCCGTCGCGGATCACCACGACATCGACCGCCTTACCGACGGGGCTTTCGGCGACCACGCGCTTCAGGTCGCGCACCTCGCCGACATCATGGCCGTCGAATTTGACGATGACGTCGCCGGCCTTGATCTCGCCGTGCGTGATCGGCCCGCCTTCGATGATGCCGGAGACGAGCGCGCCGCGCGGCGCGTCCATCTTCAGGCTCTCGGCGATATCGTCGTTCACCGGCTGGACGCGCACGCCGAGCCAGCCGCGACGCGTCTCGCCGAAGTCCTTGAGCTGAAGTACCACATTGGCGGCAAGTTCGGTCGGCACGGAGAAGCCGATGCCGATCGAGCCGCCCGTTGGCGAGATGATCGCCGTGTTGATGCCGATCACTTCGCCGGCCATATTGAACAGCGGCCCGCCGGAATTGCCGCGGTTGATCGCAGCGTCCGTCTGGATGAAATTGTCATAGGGGCCGGCGTTGATGTTGCGGCCGCGCGCCGAGATGATGCCGACCGAAACGGAACCGCCAAGGCCGAACGGGTTGCCGATCGCCATCACCCAGTCGCCGATGCGCATCTTGCGCGAATCCCCGAAAGGCACGGCCTTCAGCGGCGCCTTCGGCTCGACCTTCAGCAGCGCGAGATCGGTCTGGGTGTCTTTGCCGACGAGCTTCGCCTTCAGTTTGCTGCCATTGGCGAAGTTGATCTCGATGTCGTCGGCGCCCTCGATCACGTGGTTGTTGGTGACGATGTAGCCAGAGGGATCGATGACGAAGCCGGAGCCGAGCGATTCGACCGTGCGCTGGCGGTTACCGCCCTGATTACCCTGGCCCTTGAAGAATTCATCGAAATAGCGCTGGTAGGGCGAGCCCTCCGGCACCTGCGGCGCCGGCGCATCATCGTCGTTCTTGACCTTCTGCGAAGTCGCGATGTTGACGACGGCATCCAGCAGTCCGGCGGCCAGATCGGCGACGGAGGCCGGGCCATTGCTCGGCGGCCGGATCGCCGTGTTCTGGGCGAGTGCGGTGCTGCTGAAGGCAAGCGCGCCTGCGAGCGCCAGAACGCCGAGGGAGGCGCCAAGCGAGTGTACTCGGGATTTTGATCGCGTGGACAATTCGCTTCAGCTCCTCTGGCTGTGTGCGGTGACACCGGCACACCATAGCACTTTGATTCTTCGCATAATTCCGCCTCGACCGAAACCGTCGGCCGGGCTTATGCGGCAGATTTGACAAACGCAAGCCGCAAGACCGCGACGTCCGACTTTCCTCTGAAGATAAGGCGGAATTCGGAAGGGTCCAAACACGATTTCCTGATCCTTGCGCGCACGGGTGCGAAAGGACGGGCGTTCCCGGCCGAGCCTTTAGGTCGAGGCCGGGCGTGGCTGATCAGGTGGTGAGCTCGTGGCCGTGGTCTTTCAGCGCCTGGACCGCCTTGTCGAGATCGGAGCCGGCAACGAAGATGTAGTCGGTGCTGAAGGTCGAATTGGCAAAGACGCCGACGCCGGCATCCGAAAGCGGCCGGAGCACCGAGGCGAGCACGCCAGGCACGTCAAAGGCAAAATGCTGCTCGACGCGGAAGCAGCGCCAGCCGAGCGAACTCTGGACGCTGGACGGCACGCGGGCGGCCCGGCAGACCAGTGTCATCTCCTCGCGCGAGCTCGACACGGTCCAGAAGCCCGGCCCCGGCAGCCATTCCGGCATGCTGGAGCCGATATTGAGGCGGGTGATGGCGTATTCGGCATCGACCAGCCGGATCAGCAGTTTATGTGGCATTTCGCATTATCCTCGAAGCAACCATACAAGTCCGACCCCGGCAGCCACGCAAACGAGCCCCGCCAGTCGAAGCTGATGTTCGGGGACATACGGCAAACGCTTCGCCATTTCCACCAAAACCAAAGGGGCCAGTGCGTACACCAGCCCCTCGATGATCAGGAAGAAAGCGAATCCTGTCAGAAAGTCTGACATCGCCCGCCTAGTTTCCGGTCGCTGCTTGAGGTGCCGCGGCCGGCGGAGTGCCTTCCGAGTTATTGAAGTAACGGAAGAATTCCGAATGCGGCGAAAGCACCAGCGTCGTGTCCGGGCTACCGATCGACTGCGTGTAAGCGGTCATGGAGCGATAGAACTCGAAGAACTTCGGATCGCGCGCAAAGGCGTCGGCAAAGGTCCTTGTGCGTTCGGCTTCGCCTTCACCGCGCAGGATTTCCGAATCACGCTGGGCCTCGGCGACGATTTCGACGACCTGACGGTCGGCAATCGCGCGGCGGCGCTGGCCTTCTTCGTTACCGCGGGCGCGGATCAGTTCCGCTTCCGCCAGACGCTCGGCCTTCATGCGGTCGTAGGTCTGTTGCGAGACCTCCTGCGTCAGGTCGGTGCGACGGATACGGACGTCCTCGATGTTGAGGCCGAGCGACTCCGCGTCGGCTTTGAGGTCGGCGCGCACTTCGCGCATCATCGACGCACGCTCGTCGGAGAGCGCTGCCTCGAAGCCGCGCAGACCGTAGACACGGCGCAGCGATGCGTCGAGACGGGTCCTGAGACGCGATTCCGCCGAGTCGCGATCGCCCGAGACCGTCTCGCGGAAGCGGCGGGGATCGGAGATCTTGTAGACGACGAAGGCATCAACTTCGTAGAACTTGCCGCCCGAGACCTGGACACGGATGTTGTCGAGGTCGAAGCGCAGTGCCTGGTCTTCGACGTACTGGACGCGGTCGGCGTCCATGAAGGCGAAGGGCAGCTTGAAGTAGAGGCCCGGCTGGCTCTTGACGTCCTTGATCTGACCGAAGCGAACGACGATCGCCTGCTGGCGCTCGTTGACGACGAAGACCGAGGAATAGATGCCGACGAAGACGACGGCGAGCAGGATCAGGATAACGGAGGTACGATTGTTGATCACTGGCCTGCTCCCGAAACTGCTGCGGCACCCGACGTCGTCGGACGACCGATTTCATTCAGCGGCAGATATGGCAGTACGCCCTGCCCGTTCTTCTCGTCGATGATGACCTTCTTCGACTTGCCGAGAACGCCCTGCATGGTTTCGAGATAGAGACGCTTGCGGGTAACGTCAGGCGCCTTGGAGTACTCGTCATAGACGGAGATGAAGCGCTGCGCCTCACCCTGTGCTTCCTTGACGACACGGTCCTTGTAGGCGGCCGCTTCTTCGCGGATCTGCGCACCCTGACCGCGTGCCTTACCGAGCACCTGGTTGGCATACTGGTTGGCTTCTTCGACGAAGCGGTCCTCGTCCTGTTCGGCGCGCTGCACTTCGTCGAACGCATCGGCCACTTCGCGCGGCGGTGCGGCGTCCTCGATGGCGACCGTGTTGACGGAAACGCCGGTGCCGTAGGTGTCCATCGTTGCCTGGATCGTGCTCTTCACGTCCGCGGCGATCGCCTGACGGTTGTCACGGAAGATGTCCTGCGCCGGACGGCGACCGACGACTTCGCGCATCGCGCTTTCGGCCACCTGCTGCAGCGTGTCGGACGGGTTCTCGACGTTGAAGAGGTAAGCCTTCGGATCGGTGACCGAATAAAGAACCGAGAACTGGACGTTGACGATGTTCTGGTCGCCGGTGAGCATCAGGCCGGAATTCGACTGGCCGCTAGAGCGCCCGCCGATGTTCTGCTGCTGCTCGGTGATCTTGACGAATTCGACGGTCTCGAATGGCCAGAAATGATAGTGCAGGCCAGGCATCGAGATCTCGTCCTTCGGCTTGCCGAAGCGCATCTCGACGCCGCGCTCGTCCGGCTGCACCGTGTAGATCGAATTGATCAGGACAAAACCGACGATCAGCAGGCCGATAATGGCGAAGACGCCACCATTGAAGCCGCCGGGAACGACGTTCTTGAGCTGGTCCTGGCCACGGCGAATGATCTCTTCCAGATCCGGCGGGCCGCCCTTGCCGCCACGCGGCCGGTTTGGCCCCTGGCCCCAGGGACCCCCCTGATTGCCGCCGCCACCGCCGCCGCCCCATGGGCCACCGCCGCCGCCATTCTGATTGCTCCAGGGCATCAAAACCTCTCTTTTGAATACTTCCCACGCTGAACGGCCGCGCCACCGCACGGTCGTTCATGATGTGAAACCGTTATAGGTATCACCCGCACCGCTTTCAACGCGATAGACCCGAGTTCACCGTAAATGGTTCAAAATAGTTGACGATCCGCCGCGTCAGGCTGTCGCACGCCGCTTAAAGGTGACGAAATGCATGGCGTGGCTGTCCTTTTCACCCTGCGGCAGGTCCTCTTCGAAGACCTTCTCGAAAATGCCGGGATCGATATCGGGGAAGCGCGTATCGCCATCCACGGTCGCCTGCACCTCGGTCACATGCAAGATATCGGCACGCGCGATCGACTGGCGGTAGATCTCGCCGCCACCGATCACGCAGATCTCGTCCACGCCCGCGGCCTCCGCCTCTCGGCCGGCAAGCGCTACCGCCGCATCGAGCGACGGGACGACGCTTGCCCCTTCCGCCACAAAATCCGCGTTGCGGGTGATGACGATGTTGGCGCGGCCGGGAAGCGGACGCCCGAGCGACGCCCAGGTCTTGCGCCCCATGATCACGGGCTTGCCGATCGTCAGCGCCTTGAAGCGCTTGAGATCGGTCGAAAGCCGCCAGGGCAGATCGCCGTCGCGGCCGATGACGCCGTTTGCGGCAACGGCGACGACGATCGATATCTTCGGGTGGGTGGTCTTCGTTTCAGTCATGGAACCCGTTCGGTTTGCTGTCGATTTCTCTGGCGCGGTCATAGGCTGCCCGGTCCGTCACCACGCGGATGTAGCGATCGACGACCGTGCTTTCCGGCAGGATCTTGCGCATCCACTGCAGCGCGCTTGCCAAGAGCAGATCGGCGGCACTCATCGTCTCGCCGAGCAGATAGGTCCGTCGGGTGAGCACGTCGATCACATGGGCGCACATTTCGCTGTAGAGCCGCGCCTGTGCCGGGTTGTTGATGGTGGCGCCGGAGATATGGGCAAGCGCCGTCGGCTCGATCACCCCCGCGTAATAGGCAAGCCAGGAGAGATAGGCGCCACGCTCCTTGTGGCCGGCCGGCCGGCCGAGGCTGCAATCGGGATAGAGGTCGGTGAGATACTGCACGACGGCCGCCGACTCCCAGATCACCGCGCCATTATGGATGAGCGCCGGCACCTGCTTGTGCGGATGCGGGTTGTTGTCGTCGGGCTCGCCCGAGCCGTCCCAGCGGCGGATCGAGACGTAGCGGATCTCGTATTCCGCGCCCAGCTCCTCAAGCAGCCAGACGATGCGCGAGGATCGCGACAGCGGCGCATGAACGAGTGTGAGCATCGATACCTCCCTTGGACGACAGCCCTCCCCGGCCGCCCCTCACCTTGGATTGCCGGCCCCTGCGCTTGCGGGCTACGGAAGCTCCTGCCCCGCCCGAAGGGTGGCGCGGCATCGGCATCGAGAAGAATTCAGAAATGCGGACCGTCCACCCGCAGCATCAGGATATGTCAGACGGCGATCGGCGCCTTGATGGATGAATCGGCTTCGTAGCCGACGAGCGTAAAGTCTTCGAAACGGAAGGAAAAGAGATCTTTCATGTCTGGATTGATTTCCATCCGCGGCAGCGCCTTCGGCGTGCGGGTGAGCTGCAGCCGGGCCTGTTCGAAATGGTTGTGGTAGATGTGCGCGTCGCCAAGCGTGTGCACGAAATCACCCGGCTTCAGGCCCGTCACCTGCGCCACCATCATCGTCAAGAGCGCATAGGAAGCGATGTTGAAGGGCACGCCGAGGAAGATGTCGGCCGAGCGCTGGTAGAGCTGGCAGGAAAGCTTGCCGTCGGAGACATAGAACTGGAACAGGCAATGGCAGGGCGGCAGCGCCATTTCGTCGACCAGCGCCGGGTTCCAGGCCGAGACGATGTGCCGGCGCGAATTGGGGTTGGTCTTGAGGCTCTCGACGAGGCCTTCGATCTGGTCGATATGGCGCCCGTCCGGCGCCGGCCAGGAGCGCCACTGGTAGCCATAGACCGGGCCGAGGTCGCCGTTCTCGTCCGCCCATTCGTCCCAGATGGTGACGCCGTTTTCCTTGAGGTAGCGGATATTGGTGTCGCCCTTCAGGAACCACAGCAGTTCGTGGATGATCGAGCGCAGATGCAGCTTCTTGGTCGTCAGCACCGGAAAGCCTTCGGAGAGGTCGAAGCGCATCTGGTGGCCGAAGACTGAGCGCGTGCCCGTTCCCGTCCGGTCGCCGCGGTCGGATCCGTTGGTCATCACATGGTCGAGAAGGTCGAGATATTGCTGCATGGTCTGGCGCCGCCGATTCGTACTTTCGCTAAATTTAGGACGAAGCCGGCGGCGAACCAATGACCACGGGACGATTATCCCGGATAATTCGGCGGGGAGCTACAAGGTCTGTAGCTTGCCGAGGTTCTTGGCCACCAGATAATAGAAGGTGACGCGCGATTTCGACCGGTCCGCCGACATCGCCTTGACGGTGGCGTCGATCGCGCTGTCCGCATCGGCGCCGCTGATGCCGAGCTTCTTCTCGCACCATTTCTCCTTGACCCGCTCGAGCTCTTTCGGATCCGACGCCGAAACGAGCGAGGAATCCCGGTTGCGAAGCGCAATGCCAAGGTGACGCACGATCTTGTTGACGATCGCCTCGTCGGCGCCGCTGTCGTATTTCTGCACATCTGCGAGGTAGTCCGTCATGAGGCCTCCAGCTTGCTTTGCTTTTCGAAACTGCGGCCGGAGATTGCCGGCCGCGTGGCAGCAGCGGGAGTTTTTCATGGATGCCGGTCAAGTCAAGGCGGTTCGGCACCGGGCAGTCCGGGAGAAAGTCATATATCCGACACATCCCCCTTTTCTTGGGGCCCGGAAAGACCTATATGAACTCTGCCGTCTTCGGGCGGCTATGGCAATAAACGGGCGATGAAATAAACCCATTGGACCCGGGGGCGGTACCCGGCGCCTCCACCAAAAACCGATCAGAATCGATCGGCTTTTGATGGGGGCGAAATAGGATCGACAAGGGCGTAAAGATCGACTTTTTGCTCGGCATTGTACCACCGTTATCGGGCTAAACTTATAGTTGCAAACGACAACTATGCTGAAGCACGTCTCGCTGCTTAATCGCGGTGCGACACTTCAAATCAAGTCCTTCCGGGTAGCACCGTAAGGCGGGGTCCGAAGGCACCTGGCAACAGAAGCCTTCACCTTCTCCCCCGCTTCGAAATGGTCTATAGATGCTTGAATAATTGACTCGTCTGCTTCAGACGGGCAATGAAAAGCCGACGGCTTGACCTCCAAGCCGGCAGCAGACAGTAGATTGAGTTCGAGGAAAGACGGGACGCTCATGGGCCAGGACCACATCCGCTACGACATTCTGGCACAGGACGCACTGCGCAGCGTCATCCGAAAGGTCCTGACGGAGGTTGCCACCACCGGTCACTTGCCGGGAGAGCACCACTTCTTCATCACCTTTCTGACCGGCGCGCCGGGCGTGCGCATCTCGCAGCACCTGAAAGCCAAGTATCCCGAACAGATGACCATCGTGGTCCAGCACCAGTTCTGGGAGCTGAAAGTCACCGAAATCGGCTTCGAAATCGGCCTCTCCTTCTCCGACACGCCCGAACGGCTAGTGATCCCGTTCAACGCCATCCGTGGCTTCTACGACCCGTCGGTCAATTTCGAACTGGAGTTCGACGTGGCGGCCGGCGAGGAAGAAGAACAGGAATCGGCGGAGATCACCGCCTATCCCGTTCCGGAAGAAAATGCCGAGACCTCGGCCAAGGACGACAAGCCCACCGAGCCGAAGAATGGCGGCGGCTCCGTCGTCTCGCTCGATTCCTTCCGCAAGAAGAACTGATCCGAGGAGCCGCGGCTCATGACCGGAGACGTCGTCAATCTGCGCCAGTTCCGCAAGCGTCGCGAGCGCACGGAAAAGGACAAGCAGGCCGAGCAGAACCGCATCTCCTTCGGCCGCACCAAGGCCGAGAAATCCCTGACGAAAGCGCTGAACGACAAGGCGGAGACCCGCCTTGACCAGGGCCGCATCGAGCGCCCTGCCGAAGGCGACGTCGACAAGGACTGAGCCCGCAAAAGCGATTCCGGAGCAAGGACTTGCGGCAGCTTCCGGACTCGAAATGCCAATTCCTTGAATCAGTCTCTAAGGCCGGGCGATGATCCGTAAGCATTCCGCAACGCTCCACGGCCACCGCACCAGCTTCTCGCTCGAAGACGCCTTCTGGCAGGAGCTGAAGACGATCGCCGAAACGCGGGCGGTGCCGCTTGCCCAGCTGATCGCCGAAATCGACGACCAGCGCACGCCCGACAGCAACCTCTCCTCGGCACTGCGCGTCCATGTGCTCGAATGGCTGAAATCGCAACGCTCGACGCTCTTGCCCGACGAGACCTGAGCTCCCGCCGTCGATGGCCAGCACGGCCAGAATTCGCGGCAAGAACTCGCCCAAGGCCTTTCACATCAAAGGGCTAGTGGCGAGACCTTGAGCCCTTGTTCTCACGCCGTTGCCGCACGAGCGCTCTACAGTGTCGGGCGACAGGCATTGGCGGATCCAAGGCAACTGTGTGGCCGATGCAACAGCGCGCGGCATTTGGCATGCCCCGCTTCGCCGTTTCGGGCCAAAACAGTTGTATTCGAATAAACTTATATAACAATACCCACATCGGGAGGCGGCGACTTTCCGCTGCCCTTGTGTTCGAGAGTCTGTAGTGCGCAATTCCAGACGGGCCCGTCTCTCGTTTCAGGGATTGTCTCAAGCGGGAGGCGTTTCATGAGTATCCCTACACGACTGGGCCTAACGGCCTGCCTTGGCCTGTTGTTCGCCCTGCCGACCCACGCGGCCGACATCACGCCGCTGATGGCGCCCGCGGCCCCCGTGGAAGAAACCGAGAGCGGCTGGCAATTCACCTTCGCGCCCTATTTCTGGATGGCGGGCCTCTCGGGCGACACGGCGCAATTCGGGCTCCCGACCGTTCACATCGACTCCAGCTTCAGCGACATCTGGAGCAATCTCGACTTCGCCGCCATGGCCACCGTCGAAGCGCGCAAGGACCGCTTCAGCGTCTTTGGTGACTTGATCTATACGAAGCTCTCCGGCGACGGCAAAGCGCGCGGCGTCTTCACCGATACGGTCGATGTGGAATCGGAGACCTTCGCCGGCCTCATCGGCGTCGGTTACACCGTCTTTGAGGATCAGAACTCGCATCTCGACGTGGTCGGCGGCGCCAGGATCTGGTCGGTCAACACCACCATATCCTTTCAGGGCGGCCCGCTCGACGGTATCAGCCGCGATGACCGCAAGACTTGGGTCGACGGCATGGTGGGCGTGCGCGGCAACTACTTCTTCACCCCGGAGATCTACCTGACCGGCTGGGGCCTGGTCGGCGCCGGCGGCGCCGACATCGACTGGGACGTCGGCCTTGGCCTCGGCTACCGTTTCAACGACACGATCTCGGCGATCGCAGGTTATCGTGCGCTGGGCGTCAACTACGACAATGACGGCTTCATCTTCGACGTGGTCCAGCAAGGTCCAATCCTCGGACTGTCCATCCGCTTCTGAAGGCAAGGCGCGCCTGGACACCGGCAAGCGATCCGCCGCCGGCCCAACGGCCGGTGGCAAGACGCGTCCGTCGTTATCGCACCAGCCGGATCGCGCCGGCGTTGTTGATCGTGGTGTTGGCCAGCACCGCCTTGCAATCCAGCTTGAAGCTGCTGTTGCCGATCATGGTGATTTCCTGGGCGACGATGCGCACGCATTCACCGCCGGTCGATCCGTTGCCGGCATACTGGATCTCGCGCGACGCCGGCATGTAGATGATGCCGGCGAGCGATGAGGCGCTGTTGCCGTTGATGGTGGCGCTGGCCGTGTTGTTGCGCCCGGCGACGATCGAGAAGCCGGCCCAGTCGCCGGTCGTCGGCGCGCTGACCTGGAAGGTCGCCCCGCCGTGAATGTCGAGCTGGGCGCCGTTCAAGAGGAAGAAGGTTACCCCTTCGGCGCTCACCACCGACTGGCTGGTGAACTTCAGGCTACCGCCGTCGATGATGTAGTTGCCGGGCCTCAGAAGAACCTTGCCCTTGATTTCGAGATCGCCATAGGTGCCAGGCTTCAGCTCGACGCGGTAGGTGTCGGGCGCGTTGTTCGGCGTCTTGCCGGTGCCGTTGCAGTCGCCGTTGCCGCCACCGCCGCCGACGAAATTCTGCCCGCAGCCGGCAAGGCTCACCCAGCCTGCCGTGGTCGGCATCTTCTTCGACCGGAAGGGGTCGGCAATTGGCGTCACCTCCTCTACCGCCTTGCCGCAGGCAAGCTGCAGGTTGGCGAGCGTCGCGGACACCTTGCCGGCGGCGTAGAGACACTCGGCCTTGAGCGTGGCCGAGCCGCTGAGGTAGATCGACTGCGCGTCGGTCGAGTTCGACGTGATCGTACAGCCGGATGTGTCGACGCTCGCCCCGCCGCTGACCTCGAAGGCCCGGCTCGCCGTCGGGTGCAGCGCCAGAATGCAGGCCTCTCTCCCGGGCATGCGCGCGGCAACACTTTCCCGGTCGATCGTATAGGGCTGCAGCCCGAAGAAGAGCGGATTGTATTTCAACGCGTAGGCCGCGGTCGCCGTGGTCTCGACGCCGGCGGCGCCGAAGGCGATCTGCACCGGCGTGGCCGCCACCGCCACACCGCTCTCCGGGCCGAGCTGATCGACGATCTCCGGCTGGCCGAAATTCGCAAAGAAGACGTTGTTGGCGAGATCCCTGGCACTGGCCTCGGTCTCGCCCTCGCCGTAGGATTTGACCGCCGAGAAGGCAGCGGCATCGAGCGCCGTCTGCATCTTCGCGGCCTCGAGATTGATCCGCGCCAGGTTGATGGCGATCGACGCGGCACTCAACAACGGCACCGCTATCAGCGCGGTCAGAACGGTAAAGTTGCCGCGCTCGTCCGCAAAGATACGGGCGGCTCTCTTCCTCAAATTGTAGCGCATCTCTGATCGTTGCCCCCTCAGCAGACGGCGACGCGCCGCTCGGGTCAATCCGGAGCGATCGACGTCGTCCTTCCCATGCGCCGATTAAAGACGCGGCCCGCAAGCCGCACCCCCTGCCCCATCCAACGCAAATTGCTAATTTAGTGATCAATAGTGGAGGATGTGCTTCAGAATTCGTTAAAACTCTGCCGATCCCGTTCGCGCGCCACGATGCGCCGGAAACCAAGAGAATGCCCGCCAGATAAAGGCATGTTCAAAACCTGAAGCCAGAGCATGTCGCGCAAAAGCGCGCAGCGGTCTTGGGATAACGACATGCGAAAAATCAAAAGCGCAGAGAGCGATGCTGAAAGATCGCGATGCGCTTCAGGGGGCACAAGCCAAGGATGGGATCATGGCCGGATCCGCAATTGGAAGCGCATCCCCGGCCCCGAAAGCCAGGGTGCGTCGTGCTCCGGCATAGTCGCCGGCTACTGTACGGTAACGTCGGGCAGGACGTCGAAGTTGAGCCTCTGTCCGGGAGGGGTGCCGGTGGCACCGTCCGGCACGGTCTGGGGGGTCGGTCCCGTCTGCGGGATCGGCTGGCCCTGTCCGGCGCTGCGCGCTGCCTCTGCCGCCCGACGCGCGGCTTCCGCCTGTCGCTCCGCTTCGGCCTTGCGTTCGGCCTCTGCTCGCGCATCTGCTTCCGCCTTGAGGCGGGCAGCGCCGGCTGCGCGCCTGCGTTCCTCGGCAACGGCGCGTTTGCGCTCCAGTTCCCTTGCCTCCGCCCGCGCCTTGTAAAGCGCAAGTTCGCGGCGCAGACGCTGCTTCTCCAGCACGTTCGCCTGCAGGATCTCGACCCGCCGGCGCTCGCGCTCGAAGGCGCGAAGCGACAGGAAGTTCGCGAGATCGGCAACGTTGAGATCGACGCCCGGTGCTTCCAGCAGGCCGGCATAGCCGATGCGCACACGCGGCTCGGCACCGGCAAGCGCCTCGTCACCCGGCCGGAAGGTCAGATCGATGCCGGCGTCGATCCGGCCCGCCGCAAGGTCCAGCGAAGCCTCGCCGGTCATCGCGGCATTGCCGTCGCCAGCCGTCACGTTCTGCGCCCGGAGCACCCCGCCGGCGATGCTGAAGGGTGCCTTGACGACGCCGACCAGCGATTGACCCGAGAAGATCGTCGCCTCCGCCGCACTTCTGATCGCGTCCGCCGAGATCTGCGTCTTCAGCGCATCGGCTGCCGCGATCAGCTGCGGCAGAGCTGCGCTGTTGATGCCGGCGAGCGTCATGCCGTTGAAGGTTGTCGTACCCGAACCGCTTGCCGAATGCGCCATCGCCTCGGGCGTCGCACCCGATGCCTCAAGTGCTACCGAAAGATCAAAAGTCCCGGTCGCGACCGGCGTTCCCGCATGGGCCCAGCCCGCCTGGGCAAGGTCGCCGCCCTTGACGTCCAGGCGCGAGCGCAGGAAGCCCGAGCCGTTGGCATTGCCGATCTGCACCCGCCCGGCGAGCTTGCCGCCCAGCCAGTCGCCGGCCGCATCGGTCAGCGCGACCTCGTCGCCCTTCCATTCCATCTTGCCGGCAAAGCTCGTGACCGCGCCATAGACGCCTGGCCAGAATTTCTGCGCCTGCACGTCCAGTGCGACGTTGAGCCCGGTCCAGGCAGGCTGCGCCAGAGCCCCCTTCGAGAAGGCCCCGTTCGTATCCTCGATCGGTCCGAGGACGCCCTCGCCGAGCCAGGCGAGATCGAGCGTGTCGAGCGTCAGCTGTCCGCTGGCCGCCCCCGGCGTCTTGCGGTCGATCGTCAGATTGCCGGTAAAGCCGTTGTGGTCGGCCTTCCCCTCGACAGTGGTCAGCGCAATTGTTTCGGGCGTCGTCGCGATATCGGCAGAGACGGTCAGCGGCAGGCCGCTCCCCATCTGCGGCAAGGCCACGCCCTGGAGCAGAAGATAGGGCTCCAGGTCCTGGGTCTGCAGCGTCACCTTCGCCTGACCTTCGAGGAAATGATCGCGGGAAAGATCGACGCTGCCCTTGGCGGCGAGCGACGTCTTCTCGGTCGTAAAGGTCACCGTGCCGTTCGCCGTCGGTCCGTCGGTGCTTTGCAGCTTGACGGAGAGAATGCCGTTGGCATCCGCATCGAAGGGCAAGGGATCGAAACCCGTTTGGCCGAGCAGGAGCCGCGTCTCGGGATTTTCGAGCGTCGCTTCCAAAAGCATGGCCTTGCCGGTCAGCGCCTGCGCCATGTCGGGCGCCTGGTAGCTGGCGGCGATCTTGGTACCGTTCGCGGTCCCGAAGATGCCGAAGGTCGCGGGCGCGTTGCCTTCCTTGTTGCCGGCCGTCAGCGTCACGTCGAAGGCCGTGTCGCTGTAATAGGGACCGGCCTTGATCAACTGCCGGAGCGCTGGATGATTGACCGCGTGGCGGCCGATCATTTCCAGGAACGGCGTCAGGTTCTTGGCGGCAAGCTTCATCTTGGCCGAGACGACGGGCTTTTCGAGGTCGCCGCTGGCCCGGCCGGAAAAGGCGAGCTGTGCGCCGGCGAGCGATCCGATCGCCACGCGTTCGGCCTGGAGCTGGCCGTTCTTCAGCGTCAGCACCGCCTGCACGTCCTGCGCTTGCTCGCCGAAGGCGGAAAACTCGTCAGCCGAAAGATCGGCAGCAATCGCATGCTGCAGCAAGGTATCGGTGGAAGCGTCGCCCGCCACCAGCCCGGTCAGCGCCTGCAAGGCTTCGAAGTCGATGCGGTTACCCTTCAGCTGCAGCGAGAGGTTCGGTTGCTGGTCGGCGAAGGACTGTCGCTCCAGCCGCCCCTTGAGGCTCGCCTCGTCGGCCGCCACTTCGAGGTTCTCGAACTGCTGCAATGTATCGGTGAGGTTCACCTTGGCGGAAAAGCCGGCGGTCCTCAGCTTGCGGATCGCCGGATCGACCGAGCCCGCCAGCCAGTTGGCAAGGCCGGAAGGCTGGTTGGAGGCCAGCAGAAGGTCGCCGCGGAAGGTGCGCTGTCCCTTGAGGTTCAGCCGCCCCTTGGCTTCGAGCTGCGTGCGCCCCGGCAGCAGCGCCACGACATTGTCGATCACCCAGCCGGCGCCATCGGGCTGTACGTCGATCCGCACGTCGCGGACCGTCGTATCGCCGACGACGATCGCCGGCAGCTTCAGGCTGGCGCGGCCGGGCACCTGCGGGATGGGAATTTCGGCGGCGATCGCCAGCATGGCTTCGAGCCGCTGGCGCATCGAGATCGCCGGATCGCGGCCGGTCTTGTTGTTGCGGCTCGGGCCGATGCGGCTGACGTCGATCTGCTGGCCGTCGGCGATCAGCAGGAACTTCTGGTCCTTGCCGGTATCGAGCGTTGCCTCGCCGGTGACCACATAGGGATCATCCGACGGGCCGATTTCGAAGCGATATTCCGGGACGCGGATGCTCTCGTTGGTCAGCTGGAAGTTGCCGTTGATGCGCAGCGGCGCCCGCCCATCCGCATCCTTCGTCTCGGCCTGCGGGCGGTTCTCCGTCAGCGTGAAGCGGCCGCTATAGACCGGCCTGAAATCGACGATGCGCAGCGAACCGTCGGTCTCGACGCCGAAGGGACGCTTGTCGGGCGTTACCCGCGCCTTCAGGCTGAGCGTACCCGCCTCGTCCACCTCGTTGCTGGTAAAGGAGAAACTGCCGGCTTCGCCATCGAGCGCGGCGCGCCCCTCAACCTTCCAGGGCCCGGCGAGCGTGCGGGCCGAAATGTCTGCGGCAAGTCCGCTCACGCGGCGGGTGCGGCCGGTCTGCTCGTCGACGAATTCGACCTGGCCATTGGTGATCTCGACGTTTTCAAGCACGACGGTCTTGGCCGGGATCGAGGCCCGGCGGCCCCTCGCCCAGTCGAGCGTACCGTCGGGCAACAGGCGCACCTTGGCCCGCGGACGATCGAGCTTCATGTCGAAGATCAAGGCCTCGCCGCTCAGGAACGGCGCAAGCTCGGCGCTCATCGAGAACTGCGCCACCTGGATCAGCGGGTCGCCGTCCTCGGCGGCGCCGACGCGCACGTCGTTGAGCGTCACGGTTGGGAATGGGATCAGCCGCGCATCGACGCTGCCATGCACGACGACGGGCTTGCCCATGATGCGGCTTGCCTCGCGCTCGAACTCCTTGCGGAAACCCGTCCAGTCGATGAACCACGGGGCGATCAGCGCCGCAAAGAGCGCAACGACCACAAGTCCACCGACGGCAAGAAGAATTCGCGAAAGCACCGTGCCTATATTCCCATTCCGTTCATCGGCGCATCCGCGCCGCAAATCGATTTAAGCGCCAGAAACCGGCGCCCGGCTGCAGCGCCGTTGATGGCGCCGTAGCATCTTTGATTTGCCGCATAATTCCCGAGGGGTCGATTCCGACTTTGAGAATTATGCAGTATCACACTTTGTCGCCGGCGCATTGTCCCAAAAAACGGCCCGCCGCGCGTATCTCTCCTCAAGCGAAAATCTTGCCCGGGTTGAAGATATTGTCCGGATCAAGCGAGTGCTTGATCTGGCGCATCAGATCGAGCGCGTCGCCGAGTTCGGCCTCAAGGAACGGCATCTTGCCCTGGCCGATGCCGTGCTCGCCGGTGCAGGTGCCGTCCATGGCGAGCGCCCGCGCGTTCAGCCGCTCGACAAAGGCCTCGGCGCGCACAACGTCAGCCGGATCCTTGTCGTCGAACAGCAGGCCAACATGGAAGTTTCCGTCGCCGGCATGGCCGACGATCGGCGCCGTCAGCCCGTGGGCGGCGCTATCTTCCTGCGTTGCCGCCACGCATTCCGCCAGCCGCGAGATCGGGACGCAGACATCGGTCGACAGGATCGCCGCGCCCGGGATCAGGCTTTTTTGCGCCCAATAGGCGTTGTGCCGCGCCTTCCAGAGCCGCGCCCGCTCCTCCGGATTGGTGGTCCAGAGGAAGTCGCTGGCGCCGAACTCCGAAGCGATCTCGCCAAACTGGCGCGCCTGTAATTCGACACTCTCGGGGCTGCCGTGGAATTCGACGAAGAGCGTCGGCGTCTCCTGATAGGAAAGGCCGGAATAGCCGTTGCAGGCCTTCATCTGCAGCGCATCGAGCAGTTCGATGCGCGCGACCGGAATGCCCGACTGGATGGTGAGGATCACCGCGTTGCAGGCGTCCTCGATCGTCGGGAACGGGCAGACGCCGCCGGAAATGACCTCCGGAATACCCTGCAGCCTGAGCGTGATCGAGGTGATGATGCCGAGCGTGCCTTCGGCGCCGACGAAAAGCCGCGTCAGGTCGTAGCCGGCAGAGGACTTGCGCGCCCGATGCGCCGTGCGGATCTCGCGCCCGTCAGCGGTCACCACCGTCAGCGCCAGCACATTGTCTTTCATCGTGCCGTAGCGCACCGCATTGGTGCCCGACGCCCGCGTCGAGGCCATGCCGCCGATCGAGGCGTTGGCGCCGGGATCGATCGGGAAGAACAGGCCGGTGTCGCGCAGGTAGGTGTTGAGCTCCTCGCGGGTGATGCCCGGCTCGACGCGGCAGTCGAGGTCCTCGGCATTGACCTCGAGCACCTTGTTCATACGCGAGAGATCGACCGAGATGCCGCCATGGGGGGCGTTGATATGCCCTTCGAGCGAGGAGCCGGTGCCGAACGGGATCAGCGGCACCTTGTGTCGCGCAGCGATCTGGACGATCGCGCGCACGTCCCCGGCGCTTTCCGCAAATAGCACGCCGTCGGGAAGCTGTGCCGGAATATAGGTGGTGGTGTGGGCATGCTGGGCGCGGATCGCCTCGCCCGTCTGGAACCGGTCGCCGAAGCGGGCGGAAAGGTCCGCCTTCGCCGCCGCAATCCCCGCCTCGTTTCTCGCGCCAGCCCTGATCGCCTTCAATGCCACGGAAAACGCCCTTCCTCTTGCATTCGCCACGCTGCCTTTTCGATGTTCGGGAAGCGCAGTCATTTCAAGGCGCTACTGTGCAAATCGGAATCACTTTGTCCAGACGCTCGCGCACTTCCCGGTCACAGTAGCGCAGGAAAACGCCTGACGTGAGACCGGAGTGTCACAAGACTGTATGACAGCGTGGAAAACACCAACGCTGAAAAGCCGACACGATATGTCCCCGTTTGCCGAAATGTCATCTCCACACCGCGCCGCGCGGTGATCCGCTCGGGAAGTCCTTGCGTATAAATGCCGAGCGGAAGGACGTGTGACGTGCTTGGAGAGATCGGCAGAAAGCGACTGATGATGCGGTTGCCGCACTTGAGGGACAGCATCGCGTCGGCATCGTCAGATTGCATGATTGAGCTGTTCTGCAGTTATGAACTCGCGGTCAACATGCGGGACGCACTCGTGTTGGGCGGCGGCCGCCCGGATCTCGCTGACGAGTACCGGCAGATCTGCCTCGAACTCGAAGAAGAGGTGGAGGTCGTGCTCTGCGCGACGGCGCTGGCCGTGCGGCGTGACGGCACATAGGGCGGGCCGGTAGACAGAGGGCCTTGCAAACGGCAAGCCGCGTCGCACCACATTTGCTGCTGGCAAAAGTCACGCCTCAGACCGACCAAACTCCGGTACTGCTACGTATGAGAGCGAAACGGCAGAAAACACCTGCCGTTTCGTGAGCCTTGGATTATGATGGAGGCGTGAAGGAAGGAGAGGCAAATGCTGGGTCTAACCGCTTTGCTCACCGCGTCGGTTTTCTTCGGCGCCGCCATCTACATCACCTGGGCAGAACAGCCCGCACGGCTGCATCTCGACGATCGCGCCGCACTCGTGCAGTGGGTGCCGTCCTATCGGCGCGGCTTCGAGATGCAGGCGACGCTCGCGCTCGTCTCGGGCCTCTTCGGCGCCGGTGCCTGGGGACAGACCGGCCATGTGCTGTGGGGGCTGGGGGCCGCGATCATCATCCTGAACTGGCCCTATACGCTGCTCTTCGTGATGCCGGTCAACCGCCAGCTGGAGGCAGTCCGGCCGGACGACGCCGGCCCGGAAAGCCGAGATCTCCTCGGTCTCTGGGGCAGGCTTCACGCCGGGCGCAGCGCGCTCGGCGGGCTGGCGGCAGCGATCTTTCTCGTTGCCGCCGGGCTAGAATAATAAGCCGTCGCGCGACGGCCGTTCCGGCTAGCGCACCTCCAGCGCTGCCGCCGCGTCCATTTCCTCGTGCAGCTTGCGCTCCTCGTCCGCATGCGGCTTGGTGAAGCGCGCGATCACCAGATAGGCGACCGGCGTCAGGTAGAGGGTGACGATCACCGCAAGACCGAGACCGCCGACGAGCACCCAGCCCAGCGCGATGCGCGCCTCGGCGCCCGCGCCGCTGGCAAGCACCAGCGGCACCGCGCCGACGATGGTGGCGATCATCGTCATCATGACAGGGCGCAGGCGGATGTTGGCGGCATTCTCGATCGCCGAGCGCACGTCTTGGCCGCGGTCGCGCAGCTGGTTGGCGAATTCGACGATCAGGATGCCGTTCTTCGCCATGATGCCGACAAGCATCACGAGGCCGATCTGGCTGTAGATGTTCAGCGTGTTGCCGGTCATGATCATCGCAAAGACCGCGCAGGCAAGCCCCAGCGGCACCGTCGACATGATGATCAGGCCGCTGACGAAGCTTTCGAACTGGGCCGCCAGCACCAGGAAGATGATGACGAGCGCGAAGCCGAAGGTGACGAAGAGGCCGTTGGCGTTTTCGTTGAGCGTTGCGGCTTCGGCAAGCGGCATGATCCGTGAGCCCGGCGGCAGAAGCGGCTCTGCCATCTGCTCGACCATGGTCAGTGCCTCGCCGAGCGCCAGATCGGACTTGAGGCCGGCCGAAAGCGAAACGGCGCGAAGCTGCGATTCCCGCGACAGCTGCGGCGCCACCGCCATCTCCTCGACGCTGGCGATCGTCGACATCGGCACGATCTTGCCGTCACCGGCCTTGAGGAAAATGTTCTGCAGATCGGTCGGGTCGTTGACCGGGTTGGTCGAGGACAGAAGCTTCACCGGATAGGATTCGCCGTCGACATAGACGTCGACGACGCTGTTGCCGTCGAGCATGGCCTGCAGCGCCCAGGCAAGGCCGCCGATATCGACACCCATGTCGGAGGCGCGCTCGCGGTCGATGGTGATCGAAAGCTGCGCCTGGTTGGCCTCGTAGTTGAGGCGGACGTTTTCGAAGCGGCCGGTGTCTTCCATCTGGCGCACCAGCTTTGCCGCCGCATCACCGAGCTTGTTGTAGTCGTTGCCGACGAGCGCCACCTGCAGGCCGCTGCCGGCGCCGCGAATGCCGAGACTGTTCGGTTGCATCGCAAAGACGCGAACCGAGGGGATGCGCCCGGTCACCTTGTTGATGTCGGTGACGATCTCCTGCTGGGTGCGGTCACGCTTGTCCCAGGGAGCGAGCGTCAGCACCATGAAGCCGCTGTTGACCGAACCGCCCTGCCCGGAGATCGAGAAGATGTTGTCGATCTCGCCGGATTTCACCAACGGCTGCAAGCCGTCCTCGATGCGGCGCATCTGGGCCTGGGCGTATTCGAGCGAAACGCCCTGCGGCGCGTTGATGCGCATCATGATCTGCGAGCGGTCTTCCGTCGGCGTCAGCTCCGATTTCAGCGTCAGGAAGCCGGCAGCCCCCATGGCGGTGAAGAAGCCCGCGACGACGAAGACGATCAGCGGCGAGTTGAGGCAGGCGCGCAGCGTCACCCGGTAGAACCCGGCCGCCCGCGCACCGAACCGCGCCATCGGCCCCGGCACCGTATGCGTATCCTTCGTCAGCATGCGCGAGGCGAGCATCGGGCAAAGCGTCAGCGACACGAAGGAGGACAGGAGGATCGCGAAGGCAAGCACGAAGCCGAACTCGCGGAAGAGACCGCCGGTCTGGCCCGGAAGGAACGAGAGCGGCACGAAGACGGCGGCAAGCGTCGCGGTCGTCGCCAGCACCGCGAAGAACACTTCGAGCGTGCCGTGAACGGCCGCCGCGCGTGGTCCAAGCCCCTCGGCGCGCCTTCGCACGATGTTTTCGAGCACCACGATGGCGTCGTCGACGACAAGCCCGGTCGCAAGCACGATCGCGAGCAGCGTCAGGATGTTGATCGAGAAGCCCGCGAGATAGATCGCCGCCACCGTGCCGATCAGCGCGATCGGCATCGAGATCGTCGGGATCAGCGTCGCCCGCCAGTCGAGCAGGAACATGTAGATGACCAGCGTCACAATGAAGACCGCAACGATCAGCGCGATTTCCACCTCGTGGATAGCGCCGTTGATGAAGACGGCGTCATCGCTGGTAATGCGGAGCTGCGTGCCCTCGGGCAGGATCTGCGTCTGGATCGTCTCGACGACCTTGCGCACGCCCTCGGAGATATCGACGGTGTTGGACTGCGCCTGGCGCACGATGCCAAGGCCGATGCCCTGGCGGCCGTTGGAGCGCAGCGCCGTCGTGCCGGTGTCGGGACCGAGCGTGACGGTCGCCACGTCGCGCAGGCGCACATTGTTGACGAGGATCAGGTTTTCGAACTGCTCCGGCGTCTGCAGGTCGGCCGTGGCGCGCACCGAAATGTCCTGGCTGGCGCTCGTCAGCTTGCCGGCCGGCACGTCGTAGGAGGCGTTGGCAAGCGCGGTCCTGAGGTTGGCGACCGTTACCCCGCGCCCGGCGAGCTTCGCCTGGTCGAGGTCGATGCGGAAGATCTTCTCCTGGTCGCCATAGACGGCAACGTCGGCCACGCCTTCAACGGCGGCGAGCCGGTCGCTGATCTCGTTTTCGACGAGCAGCGTCATGTCTTCCATCGACATCGTATCGGAGGTCAGCGCCAGCCGCATGATCGGCTGGCTGTCGGCATCGGCTTTCACGATGCTCGGCTCGTCGACATTGTCGGGAAGCTGGTTGCGCACCCGGCCGAGCGCATCGCGAATGTCGTTGGAAGCCTGGCCGATATCGGTCGTGTCGGAGAACTGCAGCGTCACGCGGCTGCGGCCGAAGGACGAGGTCGAGGAAATGTCGCGGATGCCCTGCACGCGCGACACGGCCCCTTCGACCACCGAGGTCACCTCGCGGTCCATGGTCTCGGGTGCGGCGCCATCGAGCGTTGTCGTCACCGAGATGACCGGCTGGTCGACCTGCGGCAGCTCGCGGATCTCGATGCCGTTCCAGGCCGCAAGGCCGGCAACGACGATCAGCGTATTGACCACCAGCGCGAAGATCGGCCGGCGGATGAAGAGTGCGGTAAAGCCGGTCTTGCTGCGTTCGCGGGCCGACATCTGGCCGCCGGCGCTGCCTTGGCCGGCACCATGGCCGCTTGCCTGACTGTCGCCGCCGCTCACTTGGTTTCCTCCGCAACCTTCTGCGGTTCCTGCTTGTTCTCACGGCCGGCGATGCGCACGGCGCCGCCGTCGCGCAGGCGCTGCACGCCTTCGGTGACGATCTCGTCGCCTTGCGACAGTGCGGCGTCCACCAGCACCTTGTCCGGGTTGCGCTGAATGATCTTCACCGGCACCTTCTCGCTCTTGTCGCTGGAGACGCGCCAGATATAGGAGCCTTCCGAACTCCACTGGATCGCCAGCGGATCGACCGTCGGATAAGTGTCGCCGTCAAAGGCCACGGTGACCGAGAAGGACATGCCCGCCCTCAGCTTGTCATCGGGGTTTTCAAGCCGTGCGCGCACGCGCAGCGTCCGGCTCGCCTGATCGAGGCGGTTGTCGATCGCGTGGATCGCACCGTCGAGCTGGTTGCCCGGCTGGGCGATGGCGAAGGCGGTGACCGGCTGGCCGACGAAGATCTTGTTGGCGAAGCGCTCGGGCACCCAGAAATCGACGAGGATTTCCGAGCGGTCGTCGACGACGGCAATCGGCGTCGTGGTCGTGACGTAGTCGCCGACATTGACGGTGATGATGCCGACGACGCCCTTCGACGGCGCCACGATGTCGCGGCGCTTGAGGTCGAGCTCTGCGGTCTTCAGCGCCAGTTCGGCGGTCTGCATGGCGATTTCGGCGTCGCGCACGTCCACGGCTGTTACCGCGCGGGCAGTGCTCAGGTTGCGGTAGCGCTCGACCTTTTCGCGTGCGCTGTCACGTGTCAGCCTCGCCTGGTCGGCAGCAATCTTCTGGTCGTCGCTGTCGAGCTTGGCAATGACCTGACCCTGCGACACCTTTTCGCCGGAGCGCACGAGGATTTCGGTGAGGTTGCCGGTTGCCGTCGGCGTCACGGTGACGGAATGGATCGCCTCGCCGTTGCCGATCGCGTTCAGCCGGTCGTTGACAACAGACGTGCCCGAAGGCCGGACCATGACGAGAATGGCGTTGTTGCCGCCCTGCCCGCGGCCATTGCCGCGTTCGCCGCCCTCGCCGCCACCGGCGCCGGGCTTGGACAAGGCATCAATCAGCGGATGCGAAACACCAATCGCCGCCAGCGTTTCACCAGCACCAGGCACAAAACGCACCCAGACGGCTGCGCCCACGAGAAGCACAGCGGCGCTCACCGCAAGCTGTTTCCAAACCCGCATTCAAGTCTCCGAATTAAACATAAAACACGCCCCAGCGCGGCGCGGCCGGCGGTTCGTTCCGATTGTGCGCGGAGTATCCCTGTTCGCGCGTGTCGGGGCAACGACAGAATACCATCATTACGCAATTGTAATAAAAGCGAATTTGTTGGCGGGATGATGACGCACGGGGGCTTCGCTCGACGCCTCGCAGCTTTGTCCAGAAATTCACTAGAGAATTACCGTTTACAGCCGCCGACACTGCGCTATCCTGCAACCGCCGGCAGCGTGTTTCGGCCGGCTTTGCGCCTGTCTTCAGGCCTCTTGGGGGAGAGAAGTCGATGTGCGATGCCTGTGTCATGGAAACGGTGAAAGAGCGCATGCTCTCGCGCCGCAGCTTCTTCAAAGCCGCCGCGGTCGGAACCGCGGGTCTTGCCGCCGCAAGCGTGGGCGCGGCCCCGCCGGCGCTGGCGCAGGGGCATTCAAGCGTCACCGACCTGACCCACGAGTTGCACGAAGATTTCCCGACCTTCTTCGGCCAGCAGCAGTTCTTCCGCGAGGAGAAGTTCAACTACGCCAAAGACAAGTTCAACATGTTCGAGCTCCGGGTGAACGAACACACCGGCACCCATGTCGACGCGCCCCTGCACTTCTCCGCCGATGGCCTCTCGGTCGCCGAACTGCCCGTCGACAAGCTGGTGGTGCCGCTGGTGATTGTCGATATCAGAAAGAAGGCTGAGGCCGATGCCGATGCGCAGGTGACGCCCGACGACCTCAAGGCCTGGGTCGCCGCCAATGGCGAGATCCCGGAAAACGCCTGCGTCGCCATGCTGTCGGGCTGGGGCGCGCATCTGGGCACGGACAAGTTCCGCAATGCCGATGGCGGCGGCAAGCTGCATTTCCCCGGCTTCCACGTCGAGGCGGCCAAATATCTGATCGAGGAAAGCAAGGCGGCTGGTATCGCCGTCGATACGCTGTCGCTCGACCATGGCCCCTCGCCCGATTTCGCCACGCATTATGCCTGGCTGCCGGAGGGTCGCTGGGGGCTGGAGGCAGCAGCCAATCTCGACAAGCTGCCGGTCAAGGGCGCAACCCTCATCCTCGGCGCACCGAAGCACCGCGGCGGCACCGGCGGCCCGGCCCGCGTCTTCGCGCTGGCCTAGGCCCCCGGCCTATTGAGCACAGCCAGGTTTTGGCTGAAGCGAGCCTGACGAGAGCAAGGTCGTTTACGCTTCGACGGCAACCACATGTTCCCGATCGTCAACCGGTTCCGCACTGGCTGCGTCACCATGGATCATGGTGCGCCAACGCTACGCCGATTGCGGAAAGGTCAACGGCTACGCCTGACGCGCCAAAGCCCCCTACCCTCCAACGACTTCGCTGATCTGCACGATGGGCGCGATGTCCGTATAGTTGGCGACGTCCGCGGCAATCTCGGCGCGGTGGGGACCTAACGCCTCCTGGAATGTCTCGAGGCTCGGCGAGTAGACGTGGCACGCCGCGACGAACCCCGGCGCGCTTCCAGGCTCGCGACCCGCAAGGCCCTTATCGATCTCGTAGCGCAGGCAGGCATCGCCGAGCCGTTCCTGGATCAGTGGCATGTGGCGGGTGCGGTAGTAGTCGTGATCGAACTTCGAGCCGCCATCGGCCGGATAGTAGACGCTCATCTTGATCATGGTCGGGCTCCTGCCTGAACGCCGCTCCGAGCGTTCGAAGTTTCTTCTAGGTCACCGACCTGTAGAGCACAACCAGGTTTTGGCTGAAGCGAGTTTGACGAGAGCAAGGTCGTTTTCGCTGTGCTTGTCGAAGCCGGTGACGACGGCACGGAAGTTCCTGAGTGCTGACGAAGCGTTCGACGAGGTTGCGATAGCGACAGAGGAAGGTGCTGAAGGACGCGCATCGTTTGTGGACGGCAACGATGCCGCGGGGTTGATCGAGCGCGGCAAAGGAAGGCGCTTGTTTGCGGGCAAAAGTCTTCGGGAGTATCTTGGGCAGCGGTACGGACAATGGCGGGGGTCGTCATGGGGCCGCATGCATTTTGCCTGACATTCGCGCTCGTCTCCATGGGCCTGCTTCTTGCGGGGTGTCAGACCGTGACTGTCCAGGCGGACGACAAGACCGGCCCGACCACGAAACTCGAAATCACCGGCATCCTGGATGACCATGGCAATCCCGACCCGGTCTTCAACGACAGCGGCTGCTGTAACCGCCGCCGAAGCGTCCCCGATCTGGCCCCGCTCACCATTGCGGCTTCGGCCGAGGATCCCGAGAGCGGTGTGCGCGACATTGCCGTCTGGATCTGGGCCATCAAGCGGTGCCGCTACGACGACAGCACGGCGGATTTTCAGATCACGCAATCGACCGTGGCCGCTGCAGGCACGGCTTCGGGGACGTACCCACCCGGCAGTTCCGCGCCGCTCAGCCGCAGCTCGACGGCAACCGTTCGCATGGCCGACACACCCTATGGCGCCTGCAACCCCAAGACCGTCACTGACGCCAGTGGCCAGACGCGCGTGGTTGCCGCGCAGCCGACGGGCTTCTGCGGCCGCAGGGTCTTCATCGTCACGCAGAACGGCAACGCCTATCAGGGTTCGAGCAAGGGCGTGCTGTTTACGACCGGACCATTCGGCTCGAACAATCAGCCGTGCAACGAAATCCCCAACTGAACGCATCGGCGACGGCTTCCCCAAAACGCAGCGCTGGCAATCGCCGCGACGTCGGCTATCGTCACCGCTTCAGGCGACAGGCCGGCCCGCACACAACCGCCGAGAACAACAGCGAAGGAGCCCCATGAGCACCGTATCCCCGCCTCAGAACCCGGAAGCCGATCCGCGTGTCAAAGCCGTGTTCGACGACATTCGCACCACCCGCAAATCCGACTTCATCAACAATATGTGGCTGTGGCTCGCCTTCGATCCGGAGCTCCTGGAACAGACCTGGCGCGACGTGAAGGCCGTGATGGCAACGCCCTCGGCGCTCGATCCGCTGGTCAAGGAGATGCTCTATATCGCCGTCTCCGTCACCAATGGCTGCGGCTACTGCGCCCATTCCCATACGGCGGCGGCAAGGGCGAAAGGCATGACCGACGCCGAGCATGCGGACCTGCTCAGGGTGATCTCGCTTGCCGCCCGCACCAACCAGTTGGCGACGGCGCTGCAGGTGCCTGTGGATACCGCCTTCGACAAGACAAAAGAATAGACCGCGCGACCAAGAATAAGCGGTCTCGAAATCGCCTGTCTTTCCACAGGCTTGGTGCGGCTGGCGCAGAAAACGGAATAAAAGAAGAACATCCTTTCTGGCCTTTCCCCACCGAATCACTACATTGAGCCGCATGATGAGTGGTTTCGACGATATTCCCTTCTTCGACGAGGAGCCGGCGCCGCGCAAGCAGCAGCCCGCCCCCGCAGGTATTCCGGCAACGGGCGGCATCGCCGCGCGCGCCATGGCGGCGCGCGATCGCGCCCAGCCGCGCCCGGACTATCTCTCCGGCCTCAACCCGGAACAGTCCGAAGCGGTCGAGACGCTCGATGGCCCCGTGCTCGTGCTTGCCGGCGCCGGCACCGGCAAGACCCGGGTGCTGACGACCCGCATCGCCCATATCCTTTCGACCAACCGCGCCTTTCCCTCGCAGATCCTGGCGGTGACCTTCACCAACAAGGCGGCGCGCGAGATGAAGGAGCGCATCGGCGTGCTCGTCGGCCATGCGGTCGAAGGCATGCCCTGGCTCGGCACCTTCCACTCGATCGGCGTCAAGCTGCTGCGTCGTCACGCCGAGCTCGTCGGCCTGCGTTCCGATTTCACCATTCTCGACACCGATGACGTAGTGCGGCTGATCAAGCAGCTCATCCAGGCGGAAGGCATCGACGACAAGCGCTGGCCGGCCAAGCAGTTTGCCGGCATGATCGACGGCTGGAAGAACAAGGGCCTCGATCCCGCCCAGATCCCCGAGGGAGACGCCCGCGCCTTTGCCAACGGCAAGGGCCGCGAACTCTATGCTGCCTACCAGAACCGGCTCTTGACGCTGAACGCCTGCGACTTCGGCGATCTTCTTTTGCACCCGATCCGCATCTTCCGCATGCATGCGGATGTGCTGAAGGACTATCACGACAAGTTCCGCTACATTCTCGTCGACGAGTACCAGGACACCAACACGGCGCAGTACATGTGGCTGCGGCTGCTTGCCCAGCGCCCCAAGGGCGTACCGCAGAACGTCTGCTGCGTGGGCGACGACGACCAGTCGATCTATGGCTGGCGCGGCGCGGAAGTGGACAATATCCTGCGCTTCGAAAAGGATTTCCCGGGCGCCAAGGTGATCAAGCTTGAGCGCAACTACCGCTCGACCGAGCACATTCTGGGCGCTGCCGGTCACCTGATCGCCCACAACGAGGGCCGCCTCGGCAAGACGCTCTTTACCGACCGCACCGATCCGGATGATGAGAAGGTGCAGGTGCACGCCGCCTGGGATTCCGAAGAGGAAGCCCGCGCCGTCGGCGAAGAGATCGAGCAGTTGCAGCGCAAGAGCCACAAGCTCAACGACATGGCGATCCTTGTGCGCGCCTCGTTCCAGATGCGCGAATTCGAAGACCGCTTCGTCACGCTCGGCCTCAACTACCGCGTCATCGGCGGCCCGCGCTTCTACGAGCGCCTCGAAATCCGCGATGCCATGGCCTATTTCCGCCTCGTCTGCCAGCCGGCCGACGATCTCGCCTTCGAGCGCATCGTCAACACGCCGAAGCGCGGTCTTGGCGACACCACCGTGCGCACGCTGCACGACTATGCCCGCGCCCGCGACATCCCGATGCTGGCGGCGGCCTCCGAGATCATCGAGACCGACGAGCTGAAGCCGAAGGCGCGCAAGGCGCTGTTCGACGTCGTCACCGATTTCCGCCGCTGGCAGAGCCTGCTGGAAACGACCGTGCACACCGAGCTTGCCGAGCAGATCCTCGACGAGAGCGGCTATACGGCCATGTGGCAGAACGACAAGACGGCGGAAGCCCCCGGACGGCTGGAAAACCTGAAGGAACTCATCCGCTCGATGGAAGCCTTCGAGAGCCTGCGCGGCTTCCTCGAACACGTCGCTCTGGTCATGGATGCCGAGCAGAACGAGAACCTCGATGCCGTCTCGATCATGACGCTGCACTCGGCCAAGGGCCTGGAGTTCGATACCGTCTTCCTGCCCGGCTGGGAGGAAGGCCTGTTCCCGCACCAGCGCGCGCTTGATGAGGGCGGCCGCTCCGGCCTTGAGGAAGAACGGCGCCTCGCCTATGTCGGCATCACCCGCGCCAAGCATCGCTGCCACATCTGGTTCGTCTCCAACCGCCGCATCCACGGCCTCTGGCAGTCGACCATGCCGTCACGCTTCCTCGAGGAGCTGCCGCTCGCCCATGTGGACGTGGCCGAGAATGAACAATCCTATGGCGGCTATGGTCGCGGCGGCTACGGCCAGTCGCGCTTCGACAAGGCTGATCCCTTCCAGAACAACTACTCCACGCCCGGCTGGAAGCGCGCCCAGCAGCACCGCTCCGACGCCACCCGCGACAACTGGGGCACCCGCTCCGGCCACGCGGTCGAGCGCATCGGCTACGGCGAAAGCGGCCCGCGCGGCCGCACGATCGACGGCGAGCTGGTGGCGAAATCGACGGCCACCGAACCCTCGCGTTTCTCGGTCGGCGACCGCGTCTTCCACATGAAGTTCGGCAACGGCAACATCGCCGCCATCGAAGGCAACAAGCTCACCATCGACTTCGACCGCGCCGGCCAGAAGCGGGTGCTGGATGGATTTGTGGAGAAGGCGTGAGGAGGTCGAAGCCCTCCTCACGTGCACTCCCTATGGACTGCACAACCATCGATCTCATGGCGCCAACCGGCGAAGTGCAATAATATTGCGGGCACAATTCTCGCGTTTGAACGAAACCATGTACCGATCTCCCTCGACGCAAAGTGGGTGGAGACATGTCCTGGACGAGCGCTGTTCGCAGCCTGCTGGAGCTGGGCGCCGCAAATGTTGCGGAGGGTGACCGTGAAGGCATCCTCGTCGCGAATGTCGCGGCCTGTGTGATCGTCGTCACCACCACGAGCTTTGCCCTCATCTACGCACTCTATGGCGAGCCGAGCCTCATTCCCCTCGTCTATGCCAATCTCGCCCTAGCCGTCGCGGCCGCCATGACGCCGCTTTTTCATCGCTTCGGCCGCGTCGCGTCAGGGCTTTGGGAATTCGGTATCTGCGTGGTGGTCCTCGTCTGGATCGCCTCCTATGTCGGTCGGGACTCCGGCGTCCTGCTGACGCTGCTCGGCGTGACGCCGGTCGCCTTCGCGATCCTCGGGTTTCAAAACATGGCGCTGGTCACGGTCCTCAGCGCCATGGCTGCGATCACGGTCATCGCCGCATCCATCGCGTTTCCTCAGGCGCGGTCGGGTGTCTATGACGACACCCGTTTCCTGCAACTCCTCCATTCGTCGTCGATCATCACGCTCACGCTCATGTGCTTCGCAACGATCTACTATGCCTTCCACCTGGCGAGAGAGGCGCAGGGGCGGCTCGCCCGCCTGATGACGTCGATCATGCCGGACGAGATCGTGGCGCGCCTGCTGAGGAACGAGCGTGAAACGATCATCGACGAATTCGAGCATGCGACTGTTGTCCTGATCGACATCGTCCAGTTCGTGGCCCTGTCAAACAGCCTGGGGCCGGAACGGACGGTCAACCTGCTCAACGAGCTCTTCAGCGAGTTCGATCGCCTGGCCGCAGCAACCGGTGTCGAAAAGATCAAGACCATCGGCGATGCCTATCTTGCGGTGGCGGGCGTGCCCGCCCGGCACCCCACGCCCGAGAAGGCGGCGGCAGTGTTCGGCTTCGGCGCCATCGCCGCGGCCCGCGAGATCGGCGAACGCCATGGCGTCGTCCTCAAGCTGCGCGCTGGCATGGCCTCGGGATCGGTAACGGCTGGCGTGCTTGGGCGAGCGAAATACGCCTATGATATCTGGGGTGCACCCGTGAACCTTGCCGCGCGCCTGGAAGCGATCGGCAAGCACGGCTGCATCACCACCACCGCAGAAATCAGGCAGCGACTAGGCGAGTCTTTCCTGTTCATTTGCTCCGGCCGCGAGGACATCAAGGGCTTCGGCCCGACTGAGATCTGGACCTCGCGGATGCTGGATCCCGATGCATGTGCCCCTGGCATCCGCGCACACACGGCGAAGTGAGCAGCCGAAAGGAGAGCCCTCAGACCGCCTTGCGATAAACGAGAAACCCCGACTTCTCCGCCACCTTGTCGTAAAGCGTCATCGCCGTCTCATTGGTCTCGTGCGTCATCCAGTAGACGCGTGGCGCGCCGACGGCACGTGCCGCCTCATAGACGCCCTCAATCAACGCTCGTCCGACGCCCTTGCCGCGGGCTTCCGCATTGGTGAAGAGGTCCTGTAGGTAGCAGTTCGGCTGGATCATCGTCGTGCTGCGGTGGAAGAGGTAGTGCGTAAGCCCGATCAGCCGCCCTTCGCTCTCCGCCACCAGCGCATGCACCGGCTCGTAGGCGTCGAAAAAGCGCGACCAGGTCATGGCGGTGATCGCCGGGTCCAGCGCGGTTTCGCCGGAGCGGCCGTAGAAGGCGTTGTAGCCGTCCCAGAGCGGCAGCCATTGTTCGTAGTCGGTCCGGGCTATCGGGCGGATGTGAAGCTTGTCGGTCATTTGTCGGTCCTGTGATCGATTGGATGGAGCGGCACTGCGGCCCTAGCGTTTGGTCATCGCGGCGGTGATTGCCTGAACGTCGGTCATGATCGCATCGCCCATGAAGGCGATGTTTTCCATCGCGCGCTCACCGGCCTCGTGATGCCCTGCCCCGCAGGCGTCACGCACGACGACGGGCACCAGGCCGAGATCGGTCGCATGGCGCACGGTCGGGTCGATGCCGATTTCCGTGGCGATACCGCAGATGGCGAAGGAAGTAAGCCCGAGGTCGCGCAGGATCATGGCGAGCGGCGTGCCCTCGAAGGCGGAAAACGTGATCTTGTCGAGGATCGCCTCGTCGTCACGGGGCGCAAGTTCGGGCACCAGCTCGGAGCCCGGCGTGCCGCGCAGAAACCAGGGGTGCACCGCATCCGGATCGTCTGTCCGCTGCCAGGCCATCGCCTGGCGTAGCTGGAAGGCGCCCATCAGCGGCCTCGGCATCGACAGATGCCGGAGAAAGATCACCGGAAACCCGCCGGCCCGCGCAGCGTCCAGCACCTTCAGCACCTTGGAAAGCACCGCCGGGCCGTTCTTGACCTGATTGGTAATCCCCACCTGCATGTCGTAGACGATGAGCGCCATCCGCTCCGGCCGGCAGAAATCCTCAAGCGTCTTTCCGATTTCCAGTTTCGCGGCCATGACATCTCCTCCGGGCTCCTCCTCTGGCGCCCCTCTCCCGGCAACATCGCGCGCCGGGAATGTGGCGCGGGAGAAGGAGGCTTGCAAGACGGTTTCGGCCGCCTCGCGCAACTATTCGGATGCCTGGCGGAAATCGCGGCAACCGGAGCCCGGCTTGCCCGGAACATGGATCAATCGCGCTCGTTGCGCAGCCGCGCCTTCTCCATCAGCGCCAGCACCTCTTCGTCCGCCGTCTGTTCGAAATTGCGGTAGTACAGGCCGACGGCACGGAACGCGAAGGGCGTGGCGAGGCAGACGATGCGATCGACCTGGCTGCGCAGTTCGGTAAGTTCGCTTTTCGGCGCTACCGGAACGGCAAGCACGAGGCGCCCCACCCCCATTCGCCGCAGCGCCTTGATCGCCGCCCGCACGGTGCCGCCGGTGGCGATACCGTCGTCGACGAGGATTACATCACGGGCTCGGGACGACGCCGGCGCGCGGTCGCCGAAATAGAGCGTGCGGCGGCGCAGGATCTCGGCGCGCTGGCGCTCCGTTTCGGCCTCCAGATAGCCTTTCGGCGGACGGACCAGCCGGATCGCCCGACGGTTGAGCACCAGTTCCGGCTCCTCGCCATCGACCAGAGCGCCCAGACCGAATTCCTCATGCCCAGGCGCGCCGATCTTGCGCACGATCAGGATTTCCAGCGGCGCCGCAATATGGACGGCGATTTCATAGGCGACCGGAACGCCTCCGCGCGGCAGCGCCATGACGAGCGGATCGTCAAGCCCCTCGTCTTCGACCGCGCGCGCCAGCTGGCGCCCGGCATCCGCCCTGTCCTCGAAGAGCCACGTTGCCGTGAACATGTCGCCTCTCCCGGTTCGTCCTCCTGCGTGAGTATCGGGCCCTGAAAACAAGGGGCGCGCATGCCTGGCCCGAGGCTCGGATCGCGCTGCCCGAAGGGCCTCACCCCGGGGCTGCGGGCGGTACCGTTCATGCACGCCTCTTCGCCTGCCGGCGTGCCGCCCCACGGTTGATCGGGCGCCGCTGTGAACAACCGTGCCAATCCCGACCAATCGCTAAAATTGCAACGGATTTCGCCGGGTTTCGTTAAGGCGCCATCGCTACCAATTGGCGTCACATATCTGGCTGAGACGCAAGCCGCCTTTGTTGATTTTAGCACGACAGGCCGTTTCGAAATGAGCTTTCTCCCTGCCATATCGATCATCGCTCTTCTGGCGATGCTCCCGGTGCTGATTTCCCTGCGGGCCTCCATGGTCGAGGGGGGCACGGATTTTGCAGCCGCCTGCGCCATCGCAGCGGCGGCAACGCTGTTTCTGATGCTGTCCGAGATCCCGGCGCTGCGGCCGTTGTCGCTGATCGGCATCGTCTTTCTCATTGGCGCCTGTCTTTTCGTGCTCTCGGGCTTTCACCGGGCGCTCGGCGTCCTCCGGCCGATGTCGACGCCGCTGGTCGCTGCCGCCTCGATTTCGGCCGTGGTGGTGCTGATTGCCGCCTTCGGCCCGCACAGCGCGACATTGCACGCACTGTCGGCCGTCGGCATCGCCGCCGCCTTCGTGCTGATCATCGCCGTCTGTTCGCAGCACCGGCGCGCAGCGCCCGGGCCGATCGAGCGCCTCTGCGTCATCGGCTGCGCCGCCATCGGCTGTTCCGCCCTGATTGCGGTCACGATTTTCTCGCCGATCGCCCACGGGACCGCCGAAACCCCGCTTGCGTCGGCCAGCTGGGACTTCGCCTGCGTCGTGCTTAGATATTTCTACCTGCCTGTGCTGTTCCTCGGCGTGATCCTGATGATCCAGAACCGGGTGATCACCGACCTCAAGAGCGCCATTGCCCGCGATGAGTTGACGGGCGCCCTGTCGCGCCGCGCGCTGCTCGACCTCGGACAGCGGGCGCTGGCAGTGGGTTTTGCGCGCCAGAGACCCGTCACCTTCCTGCTGCTCGATCTCGATTATTTCAAGCAGATCAACGACCGCTACGGCCATGCGGTCGGCGACACGGCGCTCGGCCACTTCGCCGGCACGGTCGCCGCCTGTCTCAGCGGGCGCGGCACGCTCGGGCGCATCGGCGGCGAAGAGTTCGGCATCGTCCTGCCCAATCACTCGGAAGATGCCGCCTTTGCGGTGGCCGAGGAGATCGGCCGCACGGTGCGCGATACGCCGATCGGCCGCTTCGACCGCCCGATCCGGCTGACAGTGAGCATTGGCCTTGCCGAGGCCGAGCCCGGCGATACTATCAGCGACATCATGATCCGCGCCGACATGGCGCTCTACGACGCCAAAGCCGACGGCCGCGACCGCTGCACCATCGCCGGCCGCTTCCAGACCGAGGCCAGCGCACGGGCTCTTGCCGCCGCCGCCGCGCAAATGCGCGCTGCCGACCACCGAAACCTCGAGCCGCAGCTTCTTCGCGGCACCGGTTGAGCCGGCACGCCTTGTAAAGCCAATTCCCGAACCTATGTGAACCTGGCTGCCCGAGCGCATGCCTTCCCGGGGATTGCCTCGGCAAAAACATGCGTCAATTCAAAATGCTACGGCGACCTTGCGTGAGACGTCAGGCGCTGCAGGAGGACATCCATGTCGCGTTCGCTTCGTGCGCTCTTTTTTGCCGGCCTTGCCATAGCCGCCACAGCCCTGCCCGCTCGCGCCGAAACAGTCGGCGAAGTCGGGGTCGACTGGCTCGGCAACGACATCATGATCGATGCCGTGAGCGACCCGAAGATCAAGGGTGTGACCTGCCACGTGACCTATTTCGACCGCAGCGTCATCGACCGGCTGAAGAACGGCAACTGGTTCGAGGATCCGTCGAACAATTCGATCGCCTGCCGGCAGACCGGCCCGATCGAAATCGGCGACATCGATCTTTCCAAGGAAGGCGAGGAAGTGTTTCGCGCCGGCTTGTCGCTCGTCTGGAAGAACCTGCTCGTCACACGGATCTACGACCGAAGGAACGATACGCTGATCTATCTGGCGCATTCGCGCGAATTGACGGATGGCTCTGCCAAGATGTCGATCACCACCATTCCGCTCTACGGCCAGACGGTCAATTGGCAGAACGGCAAGCCGCAGTAGGAGCGGTCCCTGCCGCCGGTATCGGCGTGCAAGGCGATCGGTCAAAGGTTGAAAGCGCCCGCCGCTTTGCGGGCGCTTCCGAAACCTCTTCGGTGCGAAACAGGGAGAAGTCTGGGAGCAACCCGTTCCGCTTTTGTAAGCACCTGACGTTCCGTGCGTTCACACGAACCTACGTGAACTCCCTGGCGCATTCATGCCAAATCGAATTTCCGCTTTCAACGTTTCCACTTCACCGCGGGATGATCTAGTAGGCCGTCGGCGGAACGATGCCCTGGTAGTAGTCGCCATCACCGCCCTGGTATCCGCCATAGGGGTTGCGATCACGGTAGACCGGCGTCGGCGCCGGCGCCGACATTCTGTTGATGCTGCCCGTCGACATCGTGTCAACCGAAGCGCTCGGCCGCTTCATTGGCGTCATCATCTTGTGTGTGTTCTGCGTTCCGGGAGGATTGTTGACGTCGATGCCCTGGTAATAGCTGTCGGCCAAGGCCGGTCCGGCGATGACCATCGTAACGGAGAGCACGGCGGCGAGTTTCCTGAGAGAGATTGTCATAGGTTCAACTCCTGTTGACGGGACCAGGCACCCGGCCTCCGTTCGGGCACCCGGCAACACCGGTAAAGTAGTACAAGTAACCCGCCCAGCCACTTGACGTTTTGTCACAATGGCATCGCCCAAGCGTGAAGTTCATTGCCGAAGTTTAACTTGACCGTATCGTTCCAGTACGTGCGGAAACGGTCTGAAAACACGCCGAAACGCAAGAAAGCCCCGGCGCCGATGCACCGGGGCTTTCTCAGATAAGGAACAAGCTTGCGTCAGGCGGCCTGGGCCAACTCGTCCGCAATGACGGTATCGAGGTTGAGGAAGCAGACCATGGTCTTTTCCAAAGCGACGATGCCGCGGCAGAAGGCGCGCTGCGCTTCCGGGATGATCTCCGGCGCCGGCTGCAGCGCCTCGCTCTTGATCGTCATCATGTCCGAGACCTGCTCGACCAGGAGGCCAACGAGCTTGCCGGCGATGTCGGTGACGATGATCGCCGAGCGCTCGGACGGCTCGGTCATCTTCATGCCGAGGCGGGCCGCCATGTCGATGACCGGGATCACCGCGCCGCGCAGGTTGATGAGGCCGAGCACGTAGGGCGGCGTATGCGGCATCGGCGTTACCGGCGCCCAGCCGCGGATTTCGCGGATCGCCATGATATCGATGCAGAATTCCTGGTCGCCGAGGTGGAACGACACGATTTCGAGATAGGCGCCGGACTGCTTGATTGCGTTGCTCATGTTCAGAATTCTTCCCAGTTTTCACCGGAGGCCGTCGTCGACGGCACCGAGCCCGGTTTGTTGCCGAATGCGCCCGCAAGCTTGCCCATCAGGGCCTTGGCGGGAGATGGAGTTGGAAACGAGGCCATTTTGGCAGCGCCGATCTTGCGCAGCGGCACCGCTTCGCTGGTGCCCTTGGCTGCCGGCCGCTGAACGGCTGAAACCGAAGGTGTTTTCGTCTGCACCGGCGCAGCGGTCCTCGCCGCGGGCGTCACAGGCGCCGGCGCCGCCGTCGGCATGGCGCGCTGCATCGTGTGCCCTTCGCGGAATTGGCCGACGAGGTCCGTCAGGCGTTCGGCGTCCTGCGCCAGCGTGTGGCTGGAGGCATTGGTCTGCTCGACCATGGCGGCGTTCTGCTGCGTCATCTGGTCGAGTTGGCCGACGGCCGTGCTGATCTCGTTGAGACCCGTCGACTGTTCGCGCGCCGCCATCACGATCGCGGTCATCAGTTCGTTGATGCGCGCGACATCAGTGCCGATCCGCCCGAGCGCCTCGCCGGTCGCCTGCACCAGCTTGACGCCGGTGCCGACCTCGCTGCCGGAGCGGCTGACGAGCGCCTTGATGTCCTTGGCGGCACCGGCGGCGCGCTGCGCCAGCTCGCGCACTTCCTGCGCCACGACCGCAAAGCCCTTGCCGGCTTCGCCCGCGCGCGCCGCCTCGACGCCGGCATTGAGCGCCAGAAGGTTGGTCTGGAAGGCAATCTCGTCGATGACGTTGATGATCTTGCCGATTTCGTTCGAGGCACCCTCGATGCGGGCCATGGCGGCGATCGCCTGGCCGACGATGCGGCCGGACTCCTCGGCATTGGTGCGGGTCTGGTCGACCATCTGGCTCGCCTCTTCGGCGCGCTGGGTCGCGGTGCGGACCGTCACGGTGATTTCGTCGAGGGCTGCCGAGGTCTGCTCCAGCGAAGCGGCCTGCCGCTCGGTGCGGCGCGCCAGGTCGTCGGCCGCCGTGCGCATCTGCCGCCCGTTGGATTCGATCGAAAGCGCATTGTCCTTAACGCTCGAAAGCACCACGCGCAGCCGCTCGACCGTCTGGTTGAAGTTCTGCCGGAGCTGGTCGAGATTGCCGTCGAACGGTCGGTCGATGGCAACGGCAAGGTCACCCTCGGCAAGCTGGGTCAGCGCGCGGCCGAGATTGTCGATCGCCGCCTGGATACGGCGCACCGCCTCCTCGCGCTCCTGCTGCTGCTGTTCGCGTTCCTTCTCGATCTCGCGGCGGCTGTGGGCAGCACTCTGTTCGAGAGACTGCTTTTCGATCGCCGACAGGCGGAAGAGGTCGACGGAGCGCGCCATGGCGCCGATTTCGTCGCCGCGGTCGAGCGCTTCCAGCTTGGTCGAAAGTTCGCCCTTCTGGATCCGCTGCATGCCATCGCGCAGGGAGAGAATGCCGCGCCTGAGCGTGCTGCCATGGAACCAGAGCAGATAAAGCAGCGTCGCCATGGCGATGAGGCCGGAGGCGAGCTGAAGCTGGAACGCCTCGTCGGAGGTGGCGCGCGCCTCGGCAACGCGCGTCTGAACCAGCGTCGCTGCCGCTTCGGAGAGGCTGGCGAGCGCCGTGGCGACCCGTTCGCCGGCACCGTCGATCGCGTCGTCGATCTTGCCGAAGTCGTCAGCCGAAGCCTTGCCTTCGATCAGTGCCTTCAGGTCCGTTCCGATCGCCCGGCGCAGTTCCGCCACATCGGCGTCAAAGGTCGAAAGCGCATCGCTGCCGCCAATGAGGCCGGCAAGCGCCTTGATATCGGTCGATTTCGTCTCAAGCAGTTTCAGGATCTCGGCGATGCTGGCGGCGCGCGCCGGCTGGATCGCGCCCTCCTCGCGGTCGATGATGCTGTCCATCGCATTGAGCACGAGATTGGTGGTCGCAAGCCGGACCTCGTCGACCGTGGTCAGCCCGTTCTGCGCGGCGAGCGCGCCCTGCAGGGCATCGTTCGCCTGCCGGCCCTCGTACCAGGCGACTCCGAGCACGGAGCCAAAACCGACGAAAGCGGCACCGGCAAGCGTTGCCAGCCGCTGGCTTACGGAAAGATTGCGCTTCAATGGGGAAGATGCGGCGGTCATAGACATTCCATGCTCACGGACCCGGCGCGGGCCGGATCCTCCGTTAGGATCGATGCGGAAAACCGGGCTCGATCAAACCGGATGACCTCATGTCATGTCGGAGCACAACGCTCCCCCGCGCTGGAAAAACACTGTCAAACAGACCTTAAACATTCGCTAAGGCGCCCCGCCGATCCCCAGGGAAAACGCCTTATTTTCGAGATCGCGCATATTTACTGCAAGCGCCGGTTTTCCCGGCATTTGAGGGCACAATCCATCAGCACGCCGGGTGCCGGTTTTGACACCGATCTCGTGACAGGCCCAGACAGACCCACGGTCCGCCGGCAGCGCGCCCGCTTCCCCTTGCCGCCCGAACTGTTATGATGATGCCATGAACACGAAGACTGAGCGCTCGATCCGCCTTCCTCTCGTCGCAACCCTTGCGGCCGCGATCGCCGTCGTGCTGCTGCTTGCCTTCCGCGGCTGGATGGAAAACGGCGCCGAGATGTTCCTGGCACTCGCCCAGTCCGGCCTTTCCTGGTGTTTTTAGCGCGGCCACGCTTCTAAGTTTTGCCCCTTACCCTAACCTTCTCCCCGCTTGCGGGAAGAAGGGACGAGAGCGAGCGAAACGTCGCCGTGCGGTTCTTCTGCGGTGGGTGTTGGCGCACTGAGGCTCATTGTCGGAGCGGGAGGTGGCCGTGCGGTCCCTTCTCCCCGTCACGACGGAAGGTCGCGGCAGCGGGATGAGTGGCAGCCACCCGACAAAATGCTCGCCCCGCTGCCACAACCTGCGGCAATTGTCCCATTTGCGCGGGGTGCGTGAAGGCGGTATCAAGGGCCAATCAACCGGACACGGCCGTCCTCGGCCCCAACAAATCGGTAGCACGCATGAAAACCATCCGCATCGTCCTTTGGGCCGCCGTCGTCGTCATGGCGGGTATCCTGGGCTGGCTGACCTATGAAATGACCCAGTCGAAACAGCAGGCCGCCTCCGGCCCCTTCGGCGTTCCCTTCACGCTGGTTGCCCAGGACGGCAAGGAAATCACCGAGAAGGCCTTCACCGGCAAGCCGACCGCGCTCTTCTTCGGCTTCACCCATTGCCCCGAGGTCTGCCCGACGACGCTGTTCGAACTGAACGGCTGGCTGGAACAGGTCGACCCCGAAGGCAACAAACTGCAGGCCTATTTCATCACCGTCGATCCCGAGCGCGACACCCCGGAAATCCTCGGCCAGTACGTCTCCAACGTCTCCAAGCGCATCACCGGCATTTCCGGTCCGGCCGACAAGGTCATGGAGATGGTCAAGGGCTTCCGCGTTTACGCCAAGAAGGTTCCGGTCGACGCCGCAAAGCCCGACGGCGACTATACCATGGACCACACCGCATCGGTGTTCCTGCTCGACGCCAACGGCAAGTTCTCTGGCACCATCGCCTATGAGGAAAACCCGGAGACGGCGGTAAAGAAGCTGGAAAACCTGACCAAGGGCTGAGCCCTTCGATCCTGACCTGAAGATGCAAGCGCCGGCCCCGTCCGGCGCTTTGCCTTTGTAGGGCAATCGTGATAGCGCACAGCACACGATTGCCGACGCTTGAGCGCACCCCTTTCAGGGCTTGGTGCGGGCGGCGGATTTGCCAGCCGAAGGACGGACCCTTGAGCGAGATCAGACTTTTCGTCACCACCACCGAGAAGCAGGCGGAAGCCGTGCTCGACCGCATGAGCGAGGTCTTCGGCGAAGAGGACTATGCCATCGGCACGACGGAAGTCGACGAGAAGCGCGACATCTGGGAAGCCTCGATCTACATGATGATGGTCGACGAGGAGAGCGTGGGCGAACGTCTCACCGAAGCGCTCTCTGAAAACTTCGCTCATCTCCCGATCGAGCGCGAAGTGCTGCCGGATATCGACTGGATCGCCAAGTCACTCGAGGGCCTGGCGCCGGTGCGCGCCGGTCGCTTCGTCGTGCACGGCTCGCATGACCGCGACAAGGTCAAGACCGGCGAAATCGCCATCGAGATCGACGCCGGCCAGGCCTTCGGCACCGGCCATCACGGCACCACCGCCGGCTGCCTCGAAGTGCTGGCGACCGTCGCGCGCACCCGCACCGTGCGCAACGTGCTCGATCTCGGCACCGGCAGCGGCGTGCTGGCGATCGCCGCCTGGAAACTGATGCACGTGCCGGTCCTTGCCACCGACATCGACCCGATCGCCACCCGCGTCGCCGAAGAAAACGCCCGGGTCAACGGCGTCGTTACCGGCATGACCTTTGCGACCGCCCCTGGCTTTCATTCGACGGCCTTCAGCACCAACGGCCCCTTCGATCTAATCATCGCCAACATCCTCGCCCGCCCCTTGATGAAGATGGCGCCGCAGCTCGTCGCCAACCTCGCCCCCGGCGGCTCGGTGATCCTCTCGGGCATCCTTGCCGAACAGCGCTGGAAAGTGCTCGCCCATTACAACGGCCAGCACCTGCGCCACGTGCGCACCATCTGGCGCAACGGCTGGGTAACGATCCATCTGGAGAAGTGAGGCCCGGCCGCTAATCTTGCGTGACCATGACATCCTCAATTAATGTCGTCGGCGTTCCACGCGCAAACAACCAATCCCGCGCCAGGCATTCGAAGGTGTCGTCGCGAAGATAGAACAGGAAATGCCTGTTCGCCGTCTCCGGCATGGGTGCCGGGCGCCAGCTCGATACCTGGTCGCGCAGCGGATCGTCGCCCACCAACTCGTAAAACTCACCCCACTTGGGAGCGAGCCTGCTGTAACGGCATTGGCCGCGAAACCAACCCTCGTCATTGGTCGCTCCGAGTCGCCAGGCTTGGCATCCGCCGAACGTGAGATAACCGATCTCATCCTCGCGCGCCGGATGCCCCCAAAGAGCCAGCCGAAAGCAAAGCTGGATTAGGCTTCCTGCCGCGCGGACTTCCACCGCCGGAACATTCGGATCAGCGTTCCAGTTTTCGTTGAGTTGTATGAAGCTCAAGCTTGGCAAGCGAACTACCTCACGACCGTATCGATTCGGCTGGAATGATACTTCTTGCCGTGACCAACCAAACCGAAAAACGAAAAGGCCGCCTCGTCCATCATGACGGGCGGCCTTTCGAAACTAAGGCGATGCCAGAGGCATCGCCTGCTGGTTGGCTTGTGGCCAACCATGCCCGCGAGCCTGAGGAGGAGGAGTGCTCGAGCGGGCGTCTACCGTTCCGAAGCTGACCACCCTTGAGGGAGGAGGAGAACAGAGTGACCAACTATTCTCGGAACCGCAGCTTTTTGAACCACCGGATGTTTGTCCGTGTTCGTTGAGGCGGCTTATAAACTATTATTCCGATAGAGAAAGAGTTTTTTGAGCATGGGTGCCATGCGCTGAGCGCATATGTATGGTAAATGAGCAATTGCCCTCCTATCAGGGTGCAACCGCAGCGTTGCGCGGACCGGGAATCAGGCCACCATGCAGGATATCGCCTCTTTCCCGGCAAGGGCGATTTCCGCTAACATAGCCCATCTTTTCCCGCGGTTTGCCGCTCAATCTACCGGAATTCCCTCATGTTTCAGTCATTTGAAGTCACCTCCACGCCGCAGTTCGGCAAGGAGCGCACCGAAGCCCTGCGCGCGTCCTTCGCAGCCCTCGGCATCGACGGCTTTCTCGTGCCGCGCGCGGACGAGTTCCAGGGCGAGTATGTGCCGGCCTCCTCCGAGCGCCTGTCCTGGCTCACCGGCTTTACCGGCTCGGCCGGCGTCGCCCTCATCACGCGGCGTGAAGCGGTCGTCTTCGTCGATGGCCGCTACGTCACGCAGTTGAAGGAGCAGGTCGACGGCGCGGTCTTTACTGGTGGCGACCTCATCGGCGAGCCGCCGCATCTCTGGTTGGAAAACCATGGAGCCAAGGGCTTCAAGCTCGGCATCGATCCCTGGGTCCACACCGGCGCCGAAGTGCGCCGGCTGGAAAAGGCGCTCGCTTCCCTCGGCGGTTCGCTCGTCTTCCTCGATCACAACCCGCTCGACAGGATCTGGACGAACCGTCCGGCTGCCCCGCTCGGGAAGGTGACGATCCAGCCGATCGAACATGCGGGCACGCTTGCCAAGGACAAGATCGCGACGATCGCAGCCGGCCTTTCCAAGACGGGCGCCGAAGCCGTCGTGCTGACCGACCCCTCCTCCGTCGCCTGGACATTCAACATCCGCGGGTCCGACGTGCCGCACACGCCGCATCCGCTGGCCCGCGCCATCATCCACGCCGACGGCCGCGCCGAACTTTTCCTCGACAAGCGCAAGACCGGCATCGAGCAGGAGGCCTACCTCACCCAGATCGCCGACATCGTCGCACCGTCGACCTTCGACGACCGTCTGCGGGCTCTCGGCACCGCCGGCGCCTCCGTCATGATCGATCCCGATCTCGCCTCCTTCGCCATTTCCGAACTGATCCGCGCCAAGGGCGGCAAGGTCGTCGAAGCGGTCGATCCCGCCCGCCTGCCCCGCGCCCAGAAGAACACGGCCGAGATGGAAGGCTCGAGCCGCGCCCATCTGCAGGATGGTGCGGCCATGGTCGAGTTCCTCGCCTGGCTCGACAGCCAACAGCCCGGCACAGTCACCGAGATCGGTGCCACCAACCAGCTGGAAGCTGCCCGCGCCACCGTCGGCGAGCGCATGCAGAACCCGCTAAAGGACATCTCCTTCGACACCATCTCCGGCGCCGGCGCGCACGCGGCGATCATGCACTACCGCGTCACCACGGCCACCGACCAGGCAATCGAAGCGGGCACCATGTTCCTGATCGATTCCGGCGCGCAGTATATCAACGGCACCACCGACATCACCCGCACGGTGGCCGTCGGCGCCGTGCCTGAAGAGCAGAAACGCTTCTTCACCCTGGTGCTGAAGGGCATGATCGCCATCAGCACGGCGCGCTTCCCCAAGGGCTCGCGTGGCGTGGATCTCGACCCCTTGGCGCGCATCGCGCTCTGGAAGGCGGGCGCCGACTATGCCCACGGCACCGGCCACGGCGTCGGCTCCTATCTCTCGGTGCATGAAGGCCCGCAGCGCATCGCCCGTCTTTCGACGCAGGAACTGCTGGCCGGCATGATCCTTTCCAACGAGCCCGGCTACTACCGCCCCGGCGCCTTCGGCATCCGCATCGAGAACCTCATCGTGGTGCAGCCGGCAACGATGGTTGATGGCGGCGACCTGCCGATGCTCGGCTTCGACACGATCACCTACTGCCCGATCGATCGCCGCCTGGTGCTGCCGGCGCTTCTGACCGACGAGGAACTCGCCTGGCTCAACGCCTATCACGCCGAGACGCGCGAAAAGTTGATGCCGCTGCTGGCCAGCGACGAGACGCGCGCCTGGCTGAAGGCCGCAACGGAAGCGCTGTCGCGCTGAGTCATGCTCTCTGCTGGGCTCCTGCTGTCGCGGGAGCCCATAAAACGAGCCGTCGCGCAGCCGATAGCGTGCTGCGCCCTCACCCGCCAGACCTTGGTCTCCGGACGTCCTGGTCTCTCGTTCAGATGCCCAGAAGCTTCTTCGCTTCGCCAAGCGTTGCCTCCGAGGCGGCGTGATCGCCAGCCTGGTGCTGTGCCTCACCCTTGGTGCGCAACTCCTTGACCTTGGCCATGTCGGCATCGGACAAGGAAGCGGTCTGCATGGCTGCATCGATCGCCTTCATCATGGTCGGGCATTGATTGGCAAAGGCCGTTGCCGGCGCTAGCGCCAGCAAAAGGGCAATAGAGATCCTGGTCAACATGGTCGCTCCTCCACTGCCGGGAGGCTTCATGCTGCGGTGACGTCGTACGCCACCTAACGAGGGGGGATATGTCCTGCCTCTCCGGCAACGGCAGAGATGATAGTCCAGGATGCGCGCGCCGCCAATCGAAACGGGCGCAACACATCCGTCCACGGCTTCGCACACCGCCGCGGACGGGCGTCCTACATCACCAGATGCCGGATCACCATGACCACCACCCAGCCGATGACGAGCATACGCAGTGTTGAGAGATTCAGCCCGAGCGCGATGGCAAAGGCGACGAACATGGCGATCGTCACGTCGAGCCCGCCATAGACGAAGGCCGGCGCCACCAGCGTCGTCAGAACGGCTGCGGGAACGGCGTTGAGCGCCGCCTCCAGCCGCGGCGGGATCTCTTTCATCTGGGTGATCAGGATATAGCCGCCGACACGCGTCAGGAAGGTCGCAACGGCCGCCGCGATGATCAGGTAGATGAGGTTCAGGTGTTGCGGATCCATGTTCACGCCTCCTTCTCGACACCCGTCGGTGCCACTGCCCGCTCGCTTGGCGGCAGACAGGCGGCAAGAATGATGCCGGCTAGTGCTCCGATGCTGACATGCCATGGCGAGCCGACGAAATGCATGCCGGCGACGGATGCAAGCCCCGAGACGATGACGATCGGCAGGAACCGGTCACGCTTGCGGAAGCCCATGACGAGACCCATGAAATAGACCGGCAGCAGGACATCAAGGCCGATCGCCTTGGGGTCACCGATCATCTGCCCGAAGATCGCGCCGACCAGCGTGTTGATGATCCACGGGATGTAGATCACGAGACCGAAGCCGAGATACCAGGCAAAGGTGATCGGCAAGCCGCGCTCGCCGCGCTTTTCGGTCTCGGCATATTGCGGATCGACCAGCAGGAAGAATGCGAGGAACTTCTGCCCGAAGGTGAAGTGCCGGACATATTTGGCGATCGAGGCCGAATAGAGCACGTGGCGGAAGTTGACCGCAAAGACGGAGAGCACCACCAGCCAGGGCTGGACGTGATTGCCGAAGAGCTCGATGCCGACCATCTGGCTAGCGCCGGCATAGACGGTCGCGCTCATGAACACCGCATCGGCAATGGTGAAGCCATTGTCGACCGCAAGCGCCCCGAACAGCGCACCGAAGGGCGATGCTGCCAGCATGATGGGAAAGCCGCCGCGGACCCCTTCCCAGAATTCATCTTTTTTCATGGAAACCTCCGCCGGCCGAGGCGATGACGCGCCATGCGGCCGGTGCCGGACTGATAGGCGCTTGCGCCCCCGGCAACAATTCAAATGCGCTGATACAATGATTGAATTTTATGATGCCTCGGCGAACGAGGCTTGAACAAAAGGCGCACCGATCAGGAAAACGATGCGCTTTATCGCTTGGAATAAGCGCCGGCGCGGGCCAGCCGCCCCTTACTTCTTGACCTGGAACGTATGCTCGATGCCGGGGAACGTGCGCGCCTTCACCTCGTTCGCATACTCCTCGGCAGCCTTCGAGATCGCCGGCGCCAACTCGGCAAAATGCTTGACGAAGCGTGGCTTGAAGTCGTTGAAGAGGCCGAGCATGTCGTCGGAGACGAGGATCTGGCCGTCGCAGGCAGGCGACGCGCCGATGCCGATCGTCGGCGAGCGCAGCTCCGCGGTAATGTCGCGGGCCACCGGCTCGACCGTGCCCTCGATGACGATGCCAAACGCTCCGGCATCGTCGATCGCCTTGGCGTCGCGGCGGATCTTTGCCACTTCCTTGTCGTTGCGGCCGACCGAGCGATAACCGCCGGTCGTGTTGACGAGCTGCGGCATCAAGCCGACATGGCCGAGCACCGGAATGCCGCGGCTGACGAGAAACTCGACCGTCTCGGCCATCTCCGCCCCGCCCTCGAGTTTCACTGCGCTGCAGCCGGTTTCCTTGAGGATACGCGCCGCACTGCGGAACGCCTGCTCCTTCGATTCCTGGTAGGAGCCGAAGGGCATGTCGATGACGACGCAGGCCTGCTGCGAGCCGCGCATGACCGCTTGGCCATGGGCGATCATCATTTCCAGCGTCACGCCGACGGTCGTGTCGAGGCCATAGAGCACCATGCCGACGGAATCGCCGACCAGCAGAAAGTCCACATGCGGATCGAGCAGCCGCGCAATCGGCGTCGTATAGGCCGTGAGGCTGACGATCGGGCGCTCGCCCTTCAGCGCTTCGATGTTGGCGGGGCTGAGCCGGCGCTTGGCGGTCTGCACGCTCATGTCAGGCAACCTTTGCAAATGATGCGGATTTCGGGGCGATCACGCGATTGTCGAGCAGCTTCGTCGTGCCGAAGCGGACGAAGAGCAGAAGCAGCACCGGCCGGTCGCCGATCGTTTCGATCGTCTCCAGCGTCTCGGGATCGCGCACCGCTACGACCTCGGGCTTCGCCAAGGGCTCGCTCGCCAGAAACTCGGTCACGGCCTTTTCGAGTTCGACGACATCGCTGACGCCGGAGGCAACGAGGTGCTGCGCCTCATCCAGCGCCTTCGGCACGATCGCCGCGGCACGCCGCTCTTCGGCCGTCAGGTAGACATTGCGCGACGAGCAGGCGAGCCCGTCGGCCTCGCGCACCGTCGGCACGCCGATCACGGTCACCGGCTGGGCGAGATCGTCCACCATGCGGCGGATGATCTGCAGCTGCTGGAAATCCTTCTCGCCGAAATAGGCGCGATCGGGCCCAACGATGTTGAAGAGCTTGGTGACGACGGTGGCAACACCGGCGAAATGACCGGGGCGCACGGAGCCCTCGAGCTCGCTGCCAAGCGTCGGCACGTCGACGACCGTCTCCATCGGCCGCGGATACATGTCGGCAACACCCGGCGCAAACAGATAGTCGACGCTGCCCGCTTCGAGCATCGCCTGGTCGCGGGCGAGATCGCGCGGATACTTGGAAAGATCCTCGTTGGCGCCGAACTGCAGCGGATTGACGAAGATGCTGGCGACGACGACGTCGTTTTCCTCGCGGGCCCGGCGCATCAGCTCCATATGGCCGACATGCAGGTAGCCCATGGTCGGCACGAAGCCGACCGTCTTGCCGGCGCGTCTATGCTCGGCAAGCGCTGCACGCAGCTCGGCGATGGTGGTGAAAGTCTTCATCTCCGGACCCTCCAATCCGCGCCGGCGCCCTGCCCTTTGGGATGCTGGCGCGCTGCCTTCGCAGATGGCCGCGCCCTGCTCCGCGAAAAGGCATTTGCATAAAATTCGGCTGCAATCCTCTATCTTGTGCAGCGCAAAAAAACAATCGGATTGATGACAGCTTGGTGACGCTCAGCCGCGCTTGACTTCCACCGGCAGCCTGTCACGGTTGGCGATCGATGCCACCTGCAACCCACGCTGGAGAGCAAGATGAAACCCTGCCTGCGCCTTCTCGGCGTTCTCGTCCCGACGCTTGCCTTCGCCACTGCGGCCGAAGCAAAAATCCCGCTGGTCAACGCCACCTGCCCCGGCAAGATCGAGGTCCATGCCGACGAAGGCGGCCCGATCTACATCAACGGCAAGGAAGCCAAGCTCAAGGTGTTCAACGAGAACTACTACGAAGCGCACGGCGCCGGCGTCACCATCTCGCTCAGCATCAATCCCGACGGCTCGCCGAGCGTGTCCTACACCGGCAAGGGCGGCGCCAACGGCGTGTGCACCGTGAAGTGACAATAACATCGAGCAGCGGCGCGCGCCCTTGGGGCCGCTCGCAGCCGCTAGCACCGTCGATCCTATTTGCAGCATCGAAGCAGGTCTCGCTCCGCTTGAAGACCTGTAGTTGCACCCCACATCAGCCCGGCTCAAAAAATCTTTGAGCCGGTGTCGGGATCGTCGACCGGCATTCGTCCTTAGGGCAACTCCAGGAAAAGTGCGACGCGGTTTTCCGTCCGGAGTTGCGCCAATCAAAGAGTTGGATCGCTTCGCGGTTTCGCCGAAACAACGAAGTGATCAGATCCGTAAAACACGAAATCCATTCCAAGGAGCATTTCATGCGCATGATTTTCGTAAATCTGCCGGTCAAGGATCTGAAGGCCTCGCGCGCGTTCTTCGCCGCCCTCGGCTTCACCTTCAACGAGCAGTTCTCCGACGACACCGCCGCCTGCACGGTGATCTCGGACAATATTTTCGTCATGCTTCTGACCGAGCCGAAGTTCCGCGACTTCATCACCGGCGAGATCAGCGACGCCCGGAAAGGAACCGAGGTCATTACCGCCCTTTCCGCGTCCAGCCGCGCTGAATGCGACGACATGCTCGCCAAGGCGCTCGCTGGCGGCGCCAAGCCCTGGAAGCCGGCGCTCGACTACGGCTTCATGTACGGCATTTCCTTCCAGGACCTCGACGGTCACGTCTGGGAATTCATGTGGATGGACCAGGAAGCCGCCCAGCAGCAGGCCTCCTGATCTCGCGCAGTGCCCCGAACTTTGCGCCTGCCGCCAAAAGCGGCGGGCGTTTTTGTGTGATGGAGTGATCGCAGTGCCCGCCAAAGCTTCCGGTCGGCGCCCGATTTGAGAAGAAAGCGACCGGTGAATCCGATAGTTGGGACGGGATACGAATGGCGAGCGACGCGCAGCTTCGCTTGCAAGCATTGAGAATGAGGAACCCCATGTCCACGAAGGTCGAAGCCAAGCATTGGTCCAAGGTCGAGCTCTTGCATGAGACAGTGCGCAACCCGAACATTCACGTGCGCGGCAGCAACAGCTACTACAGCAACGCCTGGACCGGATCCTTCGAGGAAAGTGTCGTTCGCTACCTCTATGGCGACGAATACAGCCTCAGGGCCTGGGAACCGCAATGGCCAATCGATCAACTGCTGATCGGCGACTATGTCGCGATTGGCGCCGAGGCGGTGATCCTCATGGGCGGCAACCACACCCATCGCACCGATTGGGTGAGCCTCTATCCCTTCCTCGATGTGATCGGCGAAGCCTATGTCGGCAAGGGCGACACCGTCATCGGCGACGGCGCCTGGATCGGCATGCGCGCCATGATCATGCCGGGTGTGACGCTCGGCGAAGGCGCCGTCATCGCGTCGGGTGCCATCGTGACGAAGGACGTTGCGCCCTACACCATCGTTGCGGGGAACCCTGCCCGCCCCGTGCGCCAGCGTTTCCCCGCGACCGATGTCGAGACGCTGGTTGCGCTCGGCATCTACCAGTGGGAACGGTCAAAGTTCGACGCATTGCGCCGTTTCATCTGCGCCGACGATATTGCCGCCCTGAAAGCCGCCTCCGAAGAGTACGACAGCAGGCAGGCGTAACGACGCTCTGCCGATTGCATGCAACCGGCGGGGATTACCCGCCGATCAGCGCCAGCCACTCGTCCTCGTCCATGGTCGCGACGCCGAGTTCGCGGGCCTTGTCGAGCTTGGAGCCGGCACCCGGTCCGGCAACGACGATGTCGGTCTTCTTCGACACGGAACCTGCCACCTTGGCGCCGAGGCTCTCGGCCTTGGCCTTGGCTTCATCGCGCGTCATCTTTTCGAGCGAACCGGTGAAGACGACAGTCTTGCCGGCGACCGGGCTGTTTGAGGCAACCGGTGCTTCCGCTGCCTCCGGCGTCACCTCCAACAACAGCCGGGTGACGACTTCGAGGTTGCGCGGCTCCTTGTAGAACTCGACGATGGCACGGGCGACCACCTCGCCGATGCCGTCGATGCTGTTGAGTTCATTCCAGGCGTCGCCCGTAAACGTCGACGCGTCGCGCATCGCCTCGCCGAAGTGCTCGTAGGTGCCATAGGAACGCGCCAGCAGCTTTGCCGTCGTCTCGCCCACATGGCGAATGCCGAGCGCATAGATGAAACGCTGCAGCGCGATCGAACGGCGCGTATTGATGGCGTCGTAAAGCTTGCGCACGCTGACGCGGCCGAAGCCGTCGATGTTTTCGAGCTTGGTGAGCGACGCCTCCTGGCGTTTCTCCAGCGTGAAGATATCCGGCGCCGTGCGGATCATCAGCGTCGGGTCTTCGCTTTCGAAGAAGAACTCGATCTGCTTCGAACCGAGGCCCTCGATGTCGTAGGCGTTGCGCGAGACGAAGTGCTTCAGGTGCTCGACGGCCTGCGCGCGGCAGACGAAACCGCCGGTGCAGCGGCGCACCGCATCTACTTTGCCGGTCTTCTCGTTGATGTCGCGCACCGCATGGCTGCCGCAGACCGGGCATGTGGTCGGGAAGCGATAGGGCTCGCTCCCCGCCTTGCGCTCGTCCATGACCACGTCGACGATCTGTGGAATGACGTCGCCGGCGCGCTGGACGATCACCATGTCGCCGATGCGGATGTCGCGGCCCTCGCGGATCGCCTCGCCCGAATTACCGAGACCCTTGATGTAATCCTCGTTGTGCAGCGTCGCGTTGGTGACGACGACGCCACCGACCGTGATCGGCTCAAGGCGTGCCACCGGCGTCAGCGCGCCGGTACGGCCGACCTGGATGTCGATCGCCGTCAGCCGGGTGAAGGCCTGCTCGGCAGGAAACTTGTGCGCGGTTGCCCAGCGCGGCGAGCGCGAACGGAAGCCGAGGCGGGCCTGCAGGTCGAGCCGGTCGACCTTGTAGACGACGCCGTCGATATCGTAGTCGAGATCCGGCCGTTCGCGCTCGATGTGGTGGTAATGCTCCAGCAGCGCGTCGGCCGAGGAGAGCCGCTGCATCAGCGGGTTAACCGGGAAGCCCCAGCTCTTGAACACCTCGACCATGCCCATCTGCGTGTCGGCGGGCATTTCCGAGATCTCGCCCCAGGCATAGGCAAAGAAACGCAGCTTGCGGCTCGCCGTCACCTTGGCGTCGAGCTGGCGCAGCGAGCCCGAAGCGGTGTTGCGCGGGTTGACATAGAGCGGCTTGCCGAGCGCCGCCATCTCGGCGTTGAGCGCGGCAAAGTCCGATTTCGCCATATAGATTTCGCCGCGCACCTCGACGACATCGGGCGCACCTGCCGGCAGCGTCTGCGGGATCATGCCGATGGTGCGGATATTGGCGGTGACGTTTTCGCCAGTCGTGCCGTCGCCGCGGGTCGCGGCCGTCACCAGCCGGCGGTTCTCATAGCGCAGCGACATGGAGAGCCCGTCGATCTTCGGCTCGGCGGTAAAGGCGATGGAGTTGTCCGGCAATTGGCCGAGGAAACGATAGACCGAGGCGACGAAATCGCGCGCGTCCTCGTCGGAAAACGTGTTGTCAAGCGACAGCATCGGCCGGGCGTGCACGACCGGCTGGAAGGTGACGGAGGGTGCAGCACCCACCTTCTTCGAGGGGCTGTCGTCGCGGATGAGTACCGGAAAGCGCTGCTCGATCGCGTCGTTGCGCCGCTTCAGCGCGTCATAGTCCGCATCCGAAATCTCCGGCGCGTCCTGGCCATGATAAAGCGCGTCATGGCGCGCAAGCTCGGCCGCGAGAAAGGCAAGCTCTTCGGCCGCTTCCGTTTCATTGAGATTCTCGACGGGTTTCAATTCTTGGGACATGCGCGACGACTCCGGATTCGAAGTCGTTTTGTAGAGCAACTGATGGGAAAGAAAAGACCGTCCGGCGCCGTCGGCTCACGCGCCAATGGCATTGACGGCCCCCGGCGCGAGCCCGACAAGCGGCCTGACATCCAGTTCGCACCAGCGTTCATAGCGCCTCTGATAACGGCAGCGGATGGCCTCGAGATCCTTTTTCTGGACACCACGCTTGCAGTAGATCCATTTGCCTTCCGCCTGGCCACGCATCACCCGGCTCACCGGCTGCAGACCGAACATCTTCAGGATCGCGGCCCCGCCCTTGTCCCAGCCGATGCTGTAGATGTCGATGCCGTCGGGCGGGAACGTGTGGTGTTCGAGGATCGCCGAAACCGTCGCCCAGACGAGAATGCCGTTCTGCCTGCGGCGCTCGGCGCGCATGGAATCGAGCAGGAAGCTCATATTGAGGATGGTCGCGAGATAGACGACCTTCGCCTTTCGCGCCTGCGGATGGGCAAGCAGCCCGCTCGCCAGCAGGTTGCCGAAGGCATAATGCCCCTGCAGGAACAGCTTGAAGTGGTTCTTCTCGAAGGCGTAGTAGTCGATGAAGCCGAAGATGTTGCCGTCGAGGTCCTGCAGGCAGATCAGGCTGTAGGGGTCGGAATGGAACGCCCTCATATCCTCTTCGGGATCGATCGCGCCGCTGCGAAACACATCCTGTGCCTTGCGGACCACCTCATAGGCAACCGCCGTCGGCGCCGGGACGCGGACAAGATAGGAACGGTCCCCGTGCGCACAGGGCGCCACAAGCGCCAATGGCGTGACTTCGTCCGCGTTCGGCGGCTGAGGATCGGCCTCCTCCTCCGCCAGCCCGACCTGCGAGGCGTGTCGCAGCCTTGCGACAAGAGTTGCTGCAGTCACGGCGATCGCAATGCACGCGAACACCCCGAAGCCACCCAGTTCCTGGTTCGCTTCCTTTATCGTCAGGATAAGGCCGGCATAGGCGAGCGCGATGAGCAGGATCAGTTCCGGATGCGCACGCATCTGCGCAAACCGGATCTCCAGTCTATGCTCAAGTTTCTCCCACATGCCCGAAGTGCCCCAACCGCAGAGGAAATAGAACACGGGTGCAGCGGCGCAACAATTCAACCAAAAGGCTTAGGAAGCCCAAGACCGTGGGTTCAGATGAACATTCTGAGGACATCGCATCCTTCAGCCGCCAATGCTTCCACTTGGCGCCAGGATGATCTAGCCGTTGCCGGAAAGCAAGCGAGCGGCAGCCGCCCTCGCCTCTTCGGTGATCGAGGCGCCGGCAAGCATGCGGGCGATTTCCTCGGTGCGCGCCTTGTCGTCCATGCGGGCGACACGGGTGGAAATCATCTCGGCCTTCTCGGTCGAAGGACCCTTGGAGATCAGAAGATGCGTTGCCGCACGGGCCGCGACCTGCGGCGCGTGGGTGACGGAGAGCACCTGCACCGTTGCCGAGAGCCGCTTCAGCCGCTGGCCGATAGCATCGGCCACCGCACCGCCGACACCGGTGTCGATTTCATCAAAGACGAGCGTCGGCGCCGAGCCGCGATCGGCAAGCGCCACCTTCAGCGCCAGCAGGAAGCGCGAAAGTTCGCCGCCGGAAGCCACCTTCATGATCGGGCCCGGCCGCGTGCCGGGGTTGGTCTGGACGTGGAACTCGACGAGGTCGATACCGTCGACCGTCGGCAGCGACGGATCGCTTTGCACCTCGACCATGAAGCGTGCCCGCTCGAGCTTCAACGCCGGCAGTTCGGCCATGACAGCGTCGGAAAGCGCGGTCGCGGTATGGCGACGCTTTTCGGAGAGCGAGCGCGCCGAAGCGTCGAACGCCACCCGCGCCACGCCGACTTGTGCATCGAGCTGCTTCAACTTTTCCTCGCCGGCATCGAGATCGGCGAGATCGGAAATCATGCGAACGGCGAGTGCCGGCAGTTCCGTGACCGGAACCGAATATTTGCGGCTGGCGGCGCGCAGCGCGAACAGCCGCTCCTCCACCCGCTCCAGTTCCTTCGGATCGAACTCCGTGTTGCGCAACGCCCGCTCGACCGACATCTGCGCGTCCGAAAGCTGGTTGAGCGCACCGTCGAGCAACTCGACCGTTTCTTCGAGCAGGCCCGGCGCCTCCTGGCTCTTGCGCTCGAGACGGCGCACGAGTGAGGCGATCAGCGGAACCGGCGAAGCGTTGCCGTTCAGGAACTCCGAGGCCTCGTTGATGTCGCCGGCGATGCGCTCGGCCTTCATCATCCGCGCCCGGTTCTCGGCAAGCTCGTCCTCTTCGCCGTCGCGGGGGCTGAGCTTCTCCAGTTCTTCGACCGAAGACCGAAGGTAGTCCGCCTCGCGCGCGGCCGCCTCGACCCGCTCGCGGTGCTTCTTCAGGCCGCGCTCGGCATCCTTCCAGGCGCGATAGAGTTCGCTCACATGCGCCGCTTCTTCGGCGGTGCCACCGAAGGCGTCGAGAAGCGTGCGGTGCGCGTCGATATCGACGAGCGCGCGGTCGTCGTGCTGTCCGTGAATTTCGACCAGCATCTGGCCAAGCTGGCGCATCAGCTGGACGCTGATCGGCTGGTCGTTGACATAGGCCTTGGTGCGGCCGTCGGCCGACTGCACGCGACGAAAGATCAGGTCGCCGTCGTCGTCGATGCCGTTTTCCCTGAGCATCAGCCGCGCCGAATGCCCCATCGGCACGTCGAAGACCGCCGTCACCTGCCCCTTGTCGGAACCGTGGCGAACGAGCGAGCCATCGCCGCGCCCGCCAAGGGCGAGCGACAGGCTGTCGAGAAGGATGGACTTGCCGGCCCCGGTTTCACCGGTCAGCACCGAGAGCCCGGCGTCGAAATTGAGATCGAGCCGTTCAATCAGGACGATATCGCGGATCGAAAGCTGGGCAAGCATCCGGGGTTATATCTTCCTTGAAGGGCGCCGATAGATATCAGGCGCCGACGAGTTTCTTGGCGGCGCGCGAAATCCAGGAGTTGCCGCTTTCACGCGGCTCAAGGCCACCCGACTGCAGCAGCTTGAAGCTATCGTTGTACCACTGGCTGTCCGGGTAGTTGTGACCGAGAACGGCGGCAGCGGTTTGCGCCTCCTGGGTCACGCCCATCGCGAAATAGGCTTCCGTCAGGCGCGCCAGCGCTTCTTCAACCTGGTTGGTGTTCGGATACTGCTCGACGACGACGCGGAAACGCGACACGGCGGCAAGGTATTCCTTACGCTCGAGATAGTAGCGGCCGACCTGCATCTCCTTGCCGGCCAGCTGGTCGCGGGCAAAGCGGATCTTCGACTTGGCGTCGTCGACATATTCGGAGTCCGGGTAGCGGTCTACGACCGCCTGCATGGCTTCGATCGCCTTGAAGGCCGGCTTCTGGTCCTGCGTCACCGCCGGGATCTGCTTGGTATAGGCGAGACCCTGGATGTACTGCGCATAGGCCGCGTCTTCCGACTGCGGATAAAGATTGAGGTAGCGGCCGGTGGCGTTGATCGCCTCCTGGTACTGACCGTTACGGTAAGAAACAAAGGCGTTCATGACCAGCGCCTTGCGGGCATATTCCGAGAACGGATGCTGGCGGTCGAGCGCTTCGAACTTGCGCGCCGCCTCCGTCGTCTTGCCGGCATTGAGGTTGGCGAGGCCCTGATTGTAGAGCACTTCCGGCGGATCGGTTTCGGCCGTCAGCTTGGTGATGTCGATATCGGGATCGTTCTGGCAGGCGGTAATCAGGGCGCTGCCGGCAACGGCCGCGACAATGACGGCGGCGACGCGCGCTGACTTTTTCAAATCCACAGAAACTGCAAGAACCATCGGATATTCCCGTTCCATTCTGCGGGCATGGACCCCGCCAGACATGCGCTTTTAGAGCAAGTTACCTTGAGACCGCAACGTCATGATCGGTGATTCATGCAAATTTGTGGCAGCTCTATCATGAAAATGCCGGCCTTTCGGCCGGCGACTGGAGGAGATGATGACTTTTCTTGTTATGCGGACCAGGGCGCGAAGCCCGGAGCTGCCACTGCAACCATATCGCGCGCGCGGGTACGCTGGCGCGGGGTTGCCGTTTCGACGACTTCGTAGGCCGTCGGGTCGCTGAGAAGTGCCTTCAGCGCGTTGGCGTTCATCTTGTGGCCGCCGCGGTACGAGCGGTAGCAGCCGATGAACGGCGCGCCGGCGAGCGAGAGGTCGCCAACCGCATCGAGCGTCTTGTGGCGCACGAATTCGTCGGTGTAGCGCAGGCCCTCGACGTTGATCACCGTGTTGTCGTCGGAAATGACGACGGAGTTTTCGAGCGAGGAGCCGAGCGCAAAACCAGCAGCCCAGAGGCGTTCGACATCGCGCATGAAGCCGAAGGTGCGGGCACGCGACAGCTCGCGCTTGAAGACCGAAGGCGTCATGTCGCCCTTCCAGGCCTGGCGGCCGATCAGCGGGCAATCGAAATCGATCTCGACCTCGAAGCGCATGCCGTCATAGGGCGTGAACTCCGACCAGGAGGCACCCGATTCGATGCGCACCGGCTTGACGATGCGGATGTAGCGACGCTTGACCGCAAGGGCGCGAACGCCCACCTGCTCGATCGCGTCGATGAAGGGTTCGGAGCTGCCGTCCATGATCGGCATTTCGGCGCCGTGCACTTCGACCGTGAGGTTGTCGAGGCCGAGCGCGTAGATCGCCGCCATCACATGCTCGATCGTGGCGATCGAAGTCGCCGGCGACATGCCGAGAACGGTGCAGAGATCGGTGTTGCCGACCTGCGAGGAAACCGCCTTGTATTCGCTGACCCGGCCGTTGGAGAGAACGCGCTGGAAAACGATGCCCGCATCGGCTTCGGCCGGATGGAAGGTGATCGACACTTCCGCACCGGAATGAACGCCAATTCCCTTGAGCGTTACCGGGCTTGCAATCGTCGTCTGAAACCCGAGCAATTCGATTCCCATTCTCGTCACTTTCAATACCTGTGGCCAATGGCCAAAACCTGCTGGTGGACGCAACGATCTTCAGGGCACAAGAAAGATGCCCGAGAGTCCCGGCTCAACGACCGGTCCTCTGCGTTTCGAACAGACAGCGCTTGATCGAATCGCATGCGTCCCCAATTCCGAGTCTGAAAATAGGAGTTTGGAGGCACCATTCCAAATCACTGTTCGTTTCGCTTTGTTACGCATTTGCGACGGTCCGTAACATCGAATCAAACACCTGAAATAATGAACAAAATGCAAAAATGCCCGGGCAGTTGCCCGGGCATTCGGCAAGGTGAAGGAACGAGCCTTCCAATCAGTTCGATTGACGGCGCAGGAACGCCGGGATTTCGAGCTGATCATCTTCTTGCGGGCGCGCCTGCGGCGAAGCGCGACCGTGATCGTCAAGCTGGCCGCGGCGCGGCGCATAGAGGCTCGCTTCCGGCGAGAGCGGCCGGCGCTGCTGGGAAGCAGCGGTCGGGGCGGAAGCCGTCATGTCGGCGGCTGCCGGGGTCTGTTCGCGGTCACGCAGGCCGAGCGAGCTGGTGATGCGGTTGAGCAGACCCATCGGGCCGCGCTCTTCCTGCATCGGGGCAGCCGGCTGTGCGCGGCGGTCCATCTCTGCCTTTACGACCGGCGGAAAGTCTTCGACCTTCGGCATGCGAACCTGTTCCGGCTGCTGGCGCATGACCGGAGCGACGGGCTCCTGGCGCATGATCGGCTGCGGCTGGGGCTGAACCGGCTGCATCTGCGGCTGCGGCTGGCGCATGACCGGAGCGGCCTCTACCGGTGCAGCACCGGCGAAAAGCTTGCTCTGGGGACGAAAGTTGTCGTCGTGCATCGGCTGCTGAACCGGGGCCTGGGCCTGCACCTGGGCAGCCCGGGTCGCGATGTCGAGCTCGCGCTCCATTTCGGCTTCGCGGATGGCGGCTGCGATCTGGTCGGCGGTTGCCTGCTGCTGCATCGGCTGCTGAACCGGCTGTGCGACCGGCTGCTGCATCACCGGCTGGTGAACCGGGGCCGGCTGGTGCTGGGCAACCGGCTGCGGCTGCTGGGCCGGAACGGCGGCGGACGGGCGGACGACCGGCTTTGCTGCTACCGGACGAAAGTCGGCGGAACGACCCGCCACCTCCGCGGCCGTGCGGTCGATGCCGGTGGCAACGACCGAGACGCGGATGAGGCCTTCGAGGTCTTCGTCGAACGTCGCGCCGAGGATGATGTTGGCATCCGGGTCGACTTCTTCGCGAATACGGGTAGCCGCTTCGTCGAGTTCGAACAGGGTGAGGTCGCGGCCGCCGGTGATCGAGATCAGGAGGCCTTGGGCGCCCTTCATCGAGGTTTCGTCGAGCAGCGGGTTGGCGATCGCGGCTTCGGCGGCGGCCAGTGCGCGGCCTTCGCCCGAAGCTTCGCCGGTGCCCATCATGGCGCGGCCCATTTCGCGCATCACCGAGCGGACGTCGGCGAAGTCGAGGTTGATGAGGCCTTCCTTGACCATGAGGTCGGTGATGCAGGCAACGCCCGAATAGAGAACCTGGTCGGCCATAGCAAACGCGTCCGCAAAGGTCGTGCGGTCGTTGGCGATGCGGAAGAGGTTCTGGTTCGGGATGACGATCAGGGTGTCGACCGACTTCTGCAGTTCGGCGATGCCCTGGTCGGCGAGCCGCATGCGGCGCGCGCCTTCGAAATGGAACGGCTTGGTGACGACGCCGACCGTCAGGATGCCCTTGTTGCGGGCGGCCTGCGCGACGATCGGGGCTGCACCGGTGCCGGTGCCGCCACCCATGCCGGCGGTGACGAAGCACATGTGGGTGCCGTTGAGGTGATCGATGATCTCATCGATGCACTCTTCGGCGGCCGCACGGCCGACTTCCGGCTGCGAACCGGCGCCGAGACCTTCGGTGACGGCAACGCCCATCTGGATGATGCGCTCGGCCTTGGTCATGGTCAGTGCCTGGGCATCCGTGTTGGCGACGACGAAATCGACGCCCTGGAGGCCTGCGGTGATCATGTTGTTGACAGCATTGCCGCCGCCGCCACCTACACCAAAGACGGTGATGCGGGGCTTCAGCTCCGTGATATCCGGCTTCTGCAAGTTGATAGTCATAGTCCCGTTCCTTCTGGTTTCTGGCCGCCTTGCCGAGCCGGCCAAATCTTTCAAAGTCCTAGTTTGTCTTCACCCGGCCCCGTCCCTGTCGGAGCCGGCCGTCACTCAAAAGCTCTCTTTCAGCCACTGGCCCATGCGGGCGATGCGGCCGTTGCCGGCGCCGAGCGCCGAGAACATGCCGCCGTGGGAGGCATGGGTCTCGAGGTCGGCGACCTGCGGATAGATCATCAGGCCGACCGCCGTGGAGAAGGCCGGGCCCTTGGCAGCGGCCGGCAGCCCGGAAACTCCGAGCGGACGGCCAATGCGAACATTGCGGGCGAGGATGCGGCGAGCCGCTTCCGGCAGGCCGGTCAGCTGGCTGGCGCCGCCCGTCAGAACGATTCGCTTGCCGACGATCGGGCTGAAGCCCGAGCGCTGGATGCGATCGCGGATGAGTTCCAGCGTCTCTTCGATGCGGGCGCGCACGATGCGCGACACAAGTGCGCGCGGCACATGCGTCGGCTGATCGCGGTCGTCCTCGCCGATCGGCGGAACCGATACGATGTCGCGTTCGTCGGCGCTGTTGGGCAGAGCCGACCCGTGCACGACCTTCAGCCGTTCGGCATCCTCGATGCGGGTCGAAAGACCACGCGCCAGATCCGTCGTCACGTGATGGCCGCCGAGGCTGACAGCGTCAGCGTGAACCAGCTTGCCTTCGGCAAAGACCGAGATCGTCGTCGTGCCGCCACCCATGTCGATCGCCGCACAGCCGAGCTCGACCTCGTCGTCGACGAGAGCGGCAAGACCGCTGGCATAGGGGGTCGCCACCATGCCCTCGACCGAAAGGTGGGCGCGGTTGACGCAGAGTTCGAGGTTCTTGAGCGCTGCCCGTTCGGCCGTCAGCACATGCATGTCGACGCCGAGAACGTCGCCGAACATGGCGAGCGGATCGCGGATGCCGCGCTCGCCGTCGAGCGAGAAGCCCGTCGGCAGCGAGTGCAGGATGGCGCGGTCGGAGCGCAGCGACTGCTGGCCGGCGGCGGAGAGAACCTTGCGCAGATCATTGGCGTCGACTTCCTGGCCGCCGAGATCGATCGTCGCCGTATAGACGTCGCTCTGCAGCCGGCCGGCCGAAACGTTGACAATCAGGCTGTCTATGGTGAGGCCGGCCATGCGCTCGGCCGCATCCACGGCGAGCCGTACGACGCTCTCGACCGCATCGAGGTCGGCGACGACGCCGTTCTTGACGCCGCGGGACTTCTGGTGGCCGATGCCGATGATTTCGACGCTATGCGTACGGTTGGGCAGGATCTGGCTTTCGGCGCGCGGCGTCAGCCGGCCGATCATGCAGACCACCTTGGTCGAACCGATATCCAGCACCGAGACGACATGAGACCGCTTCGAGGAAAGCGGCTTCAGGCGCGGCAGGCCAAAGCTGGAGGAACCGAATAGACTCATATGCGGCCTTCTTTCTTCTTTTCGGTCTCCTGCGCCTTCAGCATCTTGTCCCTCGCCTTCAAGGCAACTTCGCGCCGGGTCACTGCGTCCGGCGTCAACTGAACTGTTGTTCTGTCTTCGAGCCTCAGATCCACGGCAGCGATATCGCGATCGAGGAGCTGGTGCTGGCTTTCCATGTCGGAGAGCACCTTCATCGCCCGGGCGACGTCGTGCTCCGGCAGCTTGACGACGATGCTGTTGTCGAGGCGCAGGTCCCAGCGGCGGCCGGCCACGCGCACGAAGGCCTTCACGCGCGAGCGGATCTCCGGCCAGCGGGAAAACTCGTCGTAGAAATCGGCAGCCGCCGTTTCGGCGTCACGGCCGACGAAGAGCGGCAGAGCGGCAAACTTGTTGTCGCGCAAGGGCGCGATCACGCTGCCGCTGCGCTCGATCAGCGAAAGATCCGAACCGTGCTGCCAGATGCCGAAGGCCTTGCGCTCGGTGAGGCTAACCTCGATCGTGCCGGGATAGATCTTGCGAACGGTGACGCCCTGCACCCAGGGCATTTCCGCAATCAGCTTGCGTGCCTCGGCGATATCGAGCGCCACCAGCGACGTCGTGCCGTCGAGGCCGAGCTGCTGGAGAATGTCGATTTCCGAGGTCTGGTCGTTGCCGGAAACCTTGACGTCTTCGATCGCGAAGCCTGCGGCCGTGGTCGAGGCCTGCGCGAAATTCTGCGTATGGCCGCCGAGCGACATGCCGTAAAAGCCGGTGGCGGCGAAAAAGGCGATCGCCGACAGCGTGCCGGTATAGGCGGGAAAGCGGATGCGGCCAGCGCCGAGGCTGACGAAGAAGCGCACGACGCGACGAAGCGGACGCGGCAGTACGCGCGCGCCATCCACATCGACGGCGGCGGCGCCATCGAGGTGACGAACCCTCTTGCCCCTTTTGCCCCTCAACGCAAACACGACGCGTCCTCCACCATCCAACTCAAAAACTCACCGAAGCTGTAGCCGGCATGCGCGGCCATCTCGGGCACCAGGGAGGTCGGTGTCATGCCGGGCTGGGTGTTGATCTCCAGCCAGATCAGCTCGCCCTCGGCGGAGGAACTGTCATCGAAACGAAAGTCGGATCGGCTGACGCCCCGGCAACCGATTGCCTGATGCGCCTTCAGAGCGAGTGTTTGTATTTTTTGGTAAATATTTGGTGAAATCTGTGCCGGAATGACGTGACGCGAACCACCTTTTACATATTTGGAATCATAATCGTAGAAGGCATGGCCCTGCGGGATGATTTCGGTGACGCCGAGCGCCTTGTCGCCCATGACACCACAGGTCAGTTCTCGGCCGGCGACATAACGCTCGACCATGATTCGGTCGCCGTAACGCCATTCGCTCGATGTCACCACCTGCGGCGGATGCGACTGATCTTCCTTGACGATGACGACACCGAAGCTGGAGCCTTCGGAAACCGGCTTGACCACGTATGGCGGCTTCATCGGGTGCTTCGGACCAAAGGCATGGCGATCCATGACCTGCGCATCGGCAACTGGAATGCCCGAAGCAGCCGCAACGTGCTTGGCCTGCGCCTTGTCCATGGCGAGCGCCGAGGCCAGTACGCCGGAATGGGTGTAGGGGATCTCAAGATATTCGAGGATGCCCTGGATCGTGCCGTCCTCGCCGAACGGTCCATGAAGGGCGTTGAAGGCAACGTCGGGTCGCAGCGCGGCCAGCGTCTCTGCGACATTGCGATCGACGTCGATCCGGGTGACGCGATAGCCGGCAGCCTCCAGGGCATCCGCACAGGCAGCCCCGGACGACAGGCTAACCGGTCGCTCCGAAGAAAATCCGCCCATCAGGACAGCCACATGCTTGCCGTTCATTCAAACCCCCAGACAATACGCCACTATCGCAAGGTTTCCTTGCGTCTGGCTGGCTCCCGCCCTCGCGAGTCAGCTGCGCCATTGGGGTCACTAGAACGTCATTAAGGTTAACGAACCGTTTACTTTCGTTAACCCCGGTCAGGAAATGAAACGCCGCCTGCAGGCGCAAGCGCATGTGGAACAAGGCATTTTAGCGAGAGATCAAAGGGTTGCGGAGTAATCTTGAATCTAATGCATAAACAGAAGAAAAAATGAAAAAACCCGCCGCAGCCAGGGCGGCGGGTCTATGCCTGACGGCATCCGAATTGGATCAGTCGTCATCACCGACAATCTTCCAGACGATGCCGGCGATCGCCGCGCCGACGATCGGCGCCACCCAGAACAGCCACAATTGCGCGACCGCCCAATCGCCGACGAAGAGCGCCTGCCCCGTCGAGCGGGCCGGATTGACCGACGTGTTCGTCACCGGGATCGAGACCAGATGGATCAGTGTCAGCGCCAGGCCGATGGCGATCGGCGCAAAGCCCGCGGGCACTCGGCCATGGGTGGAGCCGAGAATGATGAACAGGAAGAAGGCGGTTAGCACCACCTCGGCAACCAGCGCCGCCGTCAGCGAGTAGCCGCCCGGCGAATGCGCGCCGTAACCGTTGGCAGCGAAGCCACCGAGCTGGAAATCCCCCTTGCCGCTGGCGATCAGATAGATAACCGCCGCCGCGGCGATGGCACCCAGCACCTGGGCGATGACATAGCCGACAAGTTTGTGCGCCGGGAACTTGCCGGCAACCAGCAACCCCACCGAGACGGCCGGATTGAAATGCCCGCCGGAAATGCCGCCGACCGCATAGGCCATGGTCAGCACCGTCAGGCCAAAAGCAAAGGAGACGCCGAGATAACCAATACCGACCTCAGGAAGGGCAGCCGCCAGCACGGCGCTGCCGCAACCGCCGAAAACGAGCCAGAATGTACCGAGAAATTCCGCAGAAAGCCTTTTGAACATGCATTCGCTCCTGAAAAACGAAGCCGATCGCTTCGCCGTCGAGAGTTTGCCACAATTTGATTCTCGTCAATCCGGGTTGTCCCGCCAAACAAAGCTCCCGCAAAACGTGAAAATCTGCCTACGGCAAAGCAGTTGAGGCGCAAGCGAAAAGGCCGTCCCGCGCCGCGGCCCCAGGGCGGAGCGCCGACAGAATAATGATGCGCATGACGCCGATATCGTTCGCACTTCTTACGATATCAGGGTTTCGTCATGTCGAAACTTGCGTTAAGACGCCCGCACCCGCCTCCCAAGACGGTCTTACATCCATAGGAACAATGATAATGACAGACGCGACAACCTCCCTGTCGCCGAAGGACAATGCGTCAAAGCACGCGGCAGTGAACTCCCCTGCCCGGGTGCTGTTCGCAAGCCTCGTCGGCACGACCATCGAATTCTTCGACTTCTACGTTTACGCCACCGCCGCCGTTTTGGTGTTCCCGCACCTGTTCTTCCCGGGCTCGGACCCGACCTCGGCAATGCTGCAATCCTTCGCGACCTTCTCGATCGCTTTTTTCGCCCGCCCCTTCGGCGCCGTGATCTTCGGCCACTTCGGCGACAAGGTCGGCCGCAAGGCGACGCTGGTGGCGGCGCTGATGACCATGGGCATCTCCACGGTCGTCATCGGCCTTCTGCCGACCTATGCCACGATCGGCGTCGCAGCTCCGCTGCTGCTCGCGCTTTGCCGTTTCGGCCAGGGTCTCGGCCTTGGCGGCGAATGGGGCGGCGCAGTGCTGCTTGCCACCGAGAATGCGCCTGAGGGCAAGCGCAGCTGGTACGCCATGTTCCCGCAGCTCGGCGCGCCGATCGGCTTCATCCTGTCGGCCGGCACCTTCCTGATCCTCGGCGAAGTGATGAGCAACGAAGCCTTCCTCGCCTGGGGCTGGCGCGTGCCGTTCATCGCCAGCATCCTGCTCGTCGCCGTCGGCCTTTATGTCCGCCTGAAGATCACCGAAACGCCAGAGTTCCAGAAGGCCGTCGACAAGCACGAGCGCGTGCAGGTGCCGATCGCCGAGATCTTCCGTTTCCACAAGCGCAGCCTGGTGCTCGGCACTTTCGTGGCGCTTGCGACCTTCGTGCTGTTCTACCTGATGACCGTCTTCTCGCTCTCCTGGGGCACGGCGAAGCTCGGCTATTCGCGTGAGCAGTTCCTGGTCGTGCAGATGACCGGCGTCGTCTTCTTCGGCCTGATGATCCCGGTTGCCGGTATCCTCTCGGACCGCTACGGCCGTCGCATGATCTTGATCATCACCACCATCGGCATCGGCGTCTTCGGCCTGTTCATGGCCCCGCTTCTTGCCGGCGGCCTTGGCGGCGCCTTCCTGTTCTCGATCATCGGCCTCGGCCTCATGGGCCTCACCTACGGCCCGATCGGCGCAGCGCTGGCAGCCCCCTTCCCGACCTCGGTGCGCTACACCGGCGCGTCCATGACCTTCAACCTCGCCGGCATCTTCGGCGCGTCGCTGGCGCCGTACATCGCCACCTGGCTCGCCACCAACTACAGCCTCGATTACGTCGGCTACTACCTGCTGGCCGCCGCCGCCATCACGCTTCTGTGCCTGGTGCTGTCGACGGAAGACGAGGTTTCGGCCTGATCACGACTGGCCCCGCCTAGCGCGGCCGATCACAACCAAGAAGGGCCGCAGCGGCAACGCTGCGGCCCTTTCGTTTGGCGCCCTCTGTTCGCGAAGCCTCCGAAGCCAATCCGATGACGATCGCAGCACGCGGCGGGCCAGCGCCAGCAAAGCGCTGGCTGCTCGACTCACTGCTGCTCCATGAGGTCCGGATCGTCGGCGCAGTCGCCGGTCATGGCGCAGCTAGAGCCGACCTGCCGCGTGGACTTGGGAAGACGCGCAATCAACTCGCAGCGATGCATCGATTCCGCGAAAATATTGTCGACCTCCGTGCCGTCGATCATGACAACGCCGTTTCGGATGGCTGGGTGAGTGCCGTTCGCGATCTTCATCGCGACGATGCGGATGGCAGCGTTGGCGTAGTGGCATGGCCCCATTGAGAGTGCGATCTGCTGCCAACCGGGCGTCGCGTTCGCTTGCTCCGGCTGCTCATAGAACTTTGCCAGCATGTCGAGGAAATCGCCGTCTTTCATCCGGATCTGTTCGGCCAGCTTTGCAAGCTCGATCTGGTCGCCTGATTTTACGAGATCGGCAACCCTGGCTTCGAGACGCTGGGCGTCAGCACCGTCACCGAGCGAGGCGACGGCAGCTTGCAGACGCACCTCATCCATAGCTTTGACGGGCGCAAAGAACGCAAGATTGGCCAATAGGGATGAAACGGCGAGCAACCTCGCATACGACAGTCTTTGCAAGCAACGCACTCGAGCTTTCTCCTCGACCGTGATTGAGTAGGGACCCCGGCATTCTGCAAAGGCGCTGGCAGCCGCTTGCCGCCCGCCGGAAAAACAAGAGGCCGCAGCGCTTCCGCCACGGCCTTTCAGATTACGTCTCGCAACCGAGCCTTACGCGATGCCGCGGCCGAGGAACTCCTTGATCTCGTAGCCCGGCATGAAGTTGCCGATGCGCTTGATCTCCCATTCGAGCCGGACGCCGGAATGTTCGAGCACGCGCTGGCGCACGGTTTCGCCGAGATATTCGAGCTCGTAGCCGGTCGCCTGGCCGGTGTTGATCATGAAGTTGCAGTGCAGCGGCGACATCTGCGCGCTACCGATCATCATGCCGCGGCAGCCGGCCTCGTCGATCAGCTTCCAGGCCGAGTGGCCCTCCGGGTTCTTGAAGGTCGAGCCACCGGTCTTTTCGCGGATCGGCTGCACCGTTTCGCGATGCTGGCGCACGGCATCCATGTCGGTGCGGATCTTGTTCTTGTCCTCGGCGTAGCCTTCGAACACCGCGTGGGTGAAGATGAGGTCCTTCGCCGCCGCCGAATGGCGGTAGGCATAGCCCATGTCGGCATTCGACAGCACATGCTGGTTGCCCTGACGGTCGACCGCGTGCACCTCGACGACCCGCTCGCGGGTCTCGGCACCATTGGCGCCGGCGTTCATGCGCAGCGCGCCGCCGAGCGAGCCGGGAATGCCGTAGTAGAAGTAGAAGCCGCCAATGCCGTGATCGAGCGCCATGGCCGCGATGTTCTTGTCCGGGCAGATCGCGCCGGCCTTGATGCGGTTTTCGCCGACCAGTTCCAGATCGCCAAAACCCTTGGCCGACAGCCGGATGACGACGCCGGGAATGCCGCCGTCGCGCACCAGCAGGTTCGAGCCGACGCCGACAACCATGACCGGCACTTCAGCCGGGACCAGCTTCAGGAAGGTGATGAGATCGTCGGTGTCGTGCGGCTGGAACATCAGCTCGGCAAGACCGCCGGCGCGGAACCAGGTGACACGATCCATCGGCGCATCCGGCGTGATACGGCCGCGCACAGCGCTGACGCCACTTCCGAGCGATTCCAGTAGTTTCTGACCGTTGACCTGTTTCATGCTCAATTTCCTGAAATATCCGCGAGTTCCTTAGGCAGGGCAGCCGCCCAGTAGGTGATGCTGCCAGCCCCCAAGAGAACCACAAAATCGCCGGGCTGTGCAATCTTGCTGACAACCGGCGCGATTGCCTCCGGACCGGAGACGTAACGGGCGTCGCGATGGCCACCCGCCTTGATGCGATCGACCAGTTCCTCGGCCGTTGCGCCCGGAATGAGGTCTTCGCCGGCCGCATAGACAGGCGCGATCAGGATCGTGTCGGCATCGTTGAAGCAGGCCGAAAAATCTTCAAACAGGCTCGAAAGGCGCGAGTAGCGGTGCGGCTGGTGCACGGCGATGATTCGGCCCCGGCAGGCCTCGCGCGCGGCGCGCAGCACCGCCTTGATCTCGACCGGATGGTGGCCGTAGTCGTCATAGACGCGCACGCCGTTCGTCTCGCCGGTCAGCGTGAAGCGGCGCTTGACGCCGCTGAAGGAGGCAAGCCCCTTGGCGATCGCTTCCGGGCTGACGCCGAGGCGCTGCGCAACGGCGATCGCCGCGGTCGCATTGGACACGTTGTGGCGGCCGGGCATCGGCAGGCGAAGGTCCTTCATCGGGATCACCTGGCCGGTGCGCCGGCGGCGGATCTCGATGTCGAAGACGGAGGTGGCGCCGTCCATGCGGATGTTGTGGAAGCGCACGTCGGCCTGCGGGTTCTCGCCGTAGGTCACGACCTTGCGGTCCTCGATCTTGCCGACCATGGTCTGCACTTCCGGATGGTCGAGGCAGAGCACGCCGAAACCGTAGAAGGGCACGTTCTCGACGAACTGGCGGAACGCGGCGCGCACGGCATCGAAATTGCCGTAGTGGTCGAGATGTTCCGGGTCTATATTGGTGACGATTGCAACGTCAGCCGGCAGCTTCAGGAAGGTGCCGTCGGATTCGTCGGCCTCAACCACCATCCACTCGCCCTCGCCCATTCGGGCGTTGGTGCCATAGGCATTGATGATGCCGCCGTTGATGACGGTCGGGTCGAGCCCGCCGGCCTCGAGCAGCGCTGCGACCATCGAGGTCGTGGTCGTCTTGCCATGCGTGCCGCCGATCGCGATCGCATTGCGGAAGCGCATGAGCTCGGCCAGCATCTCGGCGCGGCGCACGACGGGAAGGAACTTCTCGCGCGCGGCGATCAGTTCCGGATTGTCCTTCTTGATCGCGGTCGAAACGACGATCACCTCTGCTTCGCCGAGGTTTTCCGCCTTGTGGCCGACGAAGACCTCGATGCCCTTGGCGCGCAGGCGCTGCACATTGGCACTGTCGGACTGGTCGGAACCCTGGACCTTGTGTCCGAGATTGTGCAGCACCTCGGCGATGCCGCTCATGCCGATGCCGCCGATACCGATGAAATGGACCAGCCCGATGGTTTTCGGCATTTTCATGAGCGTGTTTCCCTGAATTTCTCGACTGTCAAACCGCTGGCAATAGCCTCTACGAGGGATGCAAGCAAGCTTGCTGCGTCCGGCTTGCCGGTTTCCCGGGCATTTGCCGCCATCTCCGCGAGCGATTGCGGCTTGGCGATCGCATCATTGAGGATGCCGGCGAGACGGTCGGCGGTGAGTTCGGCCTGCGCGATCACGCGTGCGCCACCCTTGGCGGCAAGGGCGGCTGCATTGGCCGCCTGGTCGTGATCGAGCGCATAGGGATAGGGCACGAGGATCGCCGGCCGGCCGATGACCGCAAGCTCCGATACCGTCGAGGCGCCGGAGCGGCAAATGACGAGCTGAGCGCCGGCGATGCGCTCGGCCATATCGGTGAAGAACGGCGAGACCTCGGCGGGCACACCGAGCTTCTCATAGGTGGCGATCACGCCGTCCCTGTCTTCCGGCCGGGCCTGCTGCGTGACCTTGAATCGCTGGCGAACCTCGTCGTCCAGACGGCAGATCGCCTGCGGTACTGCCTTGGAAAAATACTGTGCGCCCTGGCTGCCGCCGAAGACGACGAGATGGAATGGCGCGTCGCCGACAGCCGACACATAGGGCGTGTTGGCGGCGGCTAGCACCGCCGGGCGAACGGGGTTGCCCGTCGTCACGGTTTTCGCGGCAAAGGCGCCCGTGCCCTCCGGAAGAAAGCCACCGGCGATCGCCTTGACGCGCGAGGCCAGCGCCTTGTTGGCGCGGCCCATGACGGCGTTCTGCTCGTGGATGATCGACGGCACACCCATGCCGGTTGCCGCCAAGAGCGGCGGCACGGTCGGGTAGCCACCGAAGCCGACGACGGCCTTGGGCTTCAGCCGGGCAATCAGCTTTCTCGCCGCGCGCATGCCGCTCCACAGCGTCCAGAGCGATTTGACGACGCTGACCGGGTTCTTCGAGCCGATTGTCGCCGAAGGCACGACATGAACCTCGTCGGCCGGGAACTTGCCGGCATAACGTTCGGCGCGGCTATCGGTGACCAGATGCACCGAATAGCCCATGGCCTTCAGCTCGTGGGCCAGCGCTTCTGCCGGAAAGAGATGGCCGCCGGTACCGCCGGCGGCAAGCAGGATGATGCCTTTAGTCATATTTTACTCCGCCGGCACGCCAATGCCGGACCGAAACAGGCTGCGCTCCACGGCGCGCTTCTCCGGGCGGTGACGGGTCAAGGCCAGGATGAAGCCGGCAGTGACGCAGATCGCCACCATGGACGAGCCACCATAGGAGATCAGCGGCAGGGTCATGCCCTTGGCCGGAAGCAGTTCGAGGTTCACGCCGATGTTGATCATCGACTGGATGCCGATCTGAAGCACCAGGCCGGCAACGGCGAACCGGTTGAAGTCGTTGCGTTCGCGGAAGGCATGGTTGAGGCCGCGCATCACCAGGAAGGCGAAGATCAGCACGATGACCATGCAGAAGACGATGCCGAATTCCTCGGCGGCAACGGAAAAGACGAAGTCGGTATGGCTGTCCGGGATGATGCGCTTGACGATGCCTTCGCCCGGGCCCCGGCCGAACCAGTCGCCGCGGATGATCGCCTCGCGGGCGGTATCCATCTGGAAGGTGTCGCCTTCGCCCGTCAGGAACTTGTCGATACGCGCGGCCACGTGCGGCAGCAACGTATAGGCGACGAAGAAGCCGCCGAGGGCCGCACCGCCAAGCAGGATGATCCAGAGCCAGGGCATGCCGGCCATGAAGAACATGCCGCCCCAGACGGCGGTGGTCAGGATCGTCTGGCCGAGGTCGGGCTGGGCGACAAGCAGGGCCGCGACGATGCCGAAGAGCAGGATGGCAAAGAGATTACCGGGGATTTCCGGCTGGCGCGCATGTTCGGAAAACAGCCAGGCACAGACGACGACGAAGGCCGGTTTCATGAACTCCGACGGCTGGATCGAAATCCCACCGAGCGAAATCCAGCGCATCGAGCCCTTCACCTCTTCGCCGATGAAGAGCACCAGCACCATCATGCCGAGCGAACCGGCAAGAAGCAGAATCGCCGCGCGCCGGACCTGGCGCGGCGAGAGGAAGGAAATCCCCACCATCACCACCAGCGACGGCAGAAGGAAGAGTGCGTGACGCCGGACGAAGTGGAAGCTGTCGAGGCCGATGCGCTCGGCAACCGCGGGGCTCGCCGCAAAGGACAGCATGAAGCCGACGCCCATCAACAGGATGAAGGTCGCCAGAAAGAACCTGTCGATCGTCCAGAACCAGTCGGCCACGGGGCCACGTTCGGCTCGGCTTACCATCTTGTCAGTCCCCTTCTCCGGCGCCCATCGCGCCCACGTCCGAAATCCCGCACCACCTTCCGCATCGACCGGCACGCATGCGCGCCGGCCGAGGGATCAAATCAGCATCGTCACGCCTTCGATCGCGCGCACATGGCCGACGAAGGCATCACCGCGTACCTCGAAGTTCTTATACTGGTCGAAGCTTGCGCAAGCCGGTGAGAGCATCACCGCCGAGCCGCCCGTCTCGTCCCTGCCGGCATCGGCCGCGGCATGCGCTACCGCCTGCTCCAGCGTGCCCGAGATCTCATAGGGAACCGCTTCGCCAAGCGTCGCGGCGAAAGCCGGTGCGGCCTCGCCGATCAGATAGGCCTTGGCGATCTTCGGGAAGAAGGGTGCAAGCGTCGTGATGCCCCCTTCCTTCGGCAGACCGCCGGCGATCCAGTAGATGCGGTCATAGCTCGAAAGCGCCGGCGCCGCCGCATCCGCATTGGTCGCCTTGCTGTCGTTGACGAAGACCACCGTACCCTTGCGGCCGACCGGCTGCATGCGGTGCTTGAGACCGGGGAAGCTCTTCAGGCCGGCGTGGATTTCCGCCGCGCTGACGCCGACCGCAAGGCAGGCCGCGATGGCCGCGGCTGCGTTCTGGGCGTTGTGACCGCCGCGCAGCGTCTGGATGCCGTCGAGATCGACGAACAGGCCGGAAGTGCCACCTTCAGCCTTCAGGATGCGCGAGCCCTCGGCATAGAGGCCGCTTGCCAGCACATGGCGACGGGAGATCCGCACGGTCCTGGTGCCGGCGCGCTCGACCCGATCGGCGATCAGCGCCGAGAAACTGTCGTCGACACCGACGATTGCCGTGCCGCTACCGGCGACCAGCCGTTCCTTGATGTCGGCGTAATGCTGCATCGTGCCGTGGCGATCGAGATGATCGGGTGTCAGGTTGAGCAGAATGCCTGCCGTCGGGTTCAGCGTCGGCGCCAGATCGATCTGGTAGGACGAGCACTCGACCACGTAGAAGCGCCCGGCCTTCGGAGGATCAAGCGTCAGCACCGCGGTGCCGATATTGCCACCGAGCTGCGTGTCTCGGCCGCTTTCCTTGAGGATATGTGCGATCAGCGCCGTCGTCGTCGATTTGCCGTTGGTGCCGGTTATCGCGATGAAGGGGCAATCGGGCGCATGCGCCCGGCGTTCGCGCACGAAAAGTTCGACGTCGCCGATGATCTCGACACCAGCCGCATGGGCAAGATCCACAGTCCAGTGCGGCTTGGGATGCGTAAGCGGCACGCCGGGCGAAAGCACGAAGGCGGCAAAGGCCGCCCAGTCGACGGTGCGCAGGTCCGCCGTCGGCACGCCTGCGGCCGAAGCCTTGGCGACGCTATCCGGGTTGTCGTCCCATGCGGTAACCTGGGCACCACCGGCGACGAGCGCCTGCGCGGTCGCAAGGCCCGAACCGCCGAGACCGCAGAGAGCGACTTTCCTGCCCTTGAAGGAAGTGACCGGGATCATCGTCCGCTCACCGCAGCTTGAGGGTGGAGAGGCCAACCATCGCCAGGATGACGGCGATGATCCAGAACCGGATCACGACCTGGCTCTCGGTCCAGCCCTTCTTTTCGAAGTGGTGGTGGATCGGCGCCATCAGGAAGACGCGGCGGCCGGTGCGCTTGAACCAGAAGACCTGGATGATGACCGACAGCGTCTCCATGACGAAGAGGCCGCCGATGATGATCATGACGATCTCGTGCTTGACGGCGACGGCAACGGTGCCAATCAGGCCGCCAAGCGCCAGCGACCCGGTGTCGCCCATGAAGATGGCGGCCGGCGGCGCATTGAACCAGAGGAAGCCGAGGCCGGCGCCGATGACAGCGCCGAGGATGACGGCAAGCTCGCCCGTGCCGGGCACGAAATGGATCTGCAGATAGTTGGCGAAGACGGCGTTACCAGCGAGATACGCGATCAGGCCGAAGGCGGCAGCGGCGATCATCACAGGCACGATCGCAAGACCGTCGAGACCGTCGGTCAGGTTCACGGCATTGCCGGCGCCGACGATGACGAAGCCACCGAACAGCACGAAGAAATAGCCGAGATTGACGATCAGGTCCTTGAAGAAGGGGAAAGTGACGGAGGAGCCGAAAGTGGAGCCGGACGGACCGCCCGAAAGCGAGGCCTGCATCATGAAGAACACGGCGATCGCCGCGATCACGAATTCGATGCCGAGGCGTGCCTTTCCGGAAAAACCCTTGTCCGACTGCTTCGTAACCTTGAGGTAATCATCATAGAAGCCAATGGCGCCGAAGCCGAGCGTGACGAGCAGCGTCGAGACCACGTAGACGCTCGACAGATCGGCCCACAGCAGCGACGAGACGACGATGCCGGCCAGGATCATCAGGCCGCCCATGGTCGGCGTGCCGGCCTTCTTGAAATGCGTCTGCGGCCCGTCGGCGCGGATCGGCTGGCCCTTGCCCTGGCGGATGCGCAGCGAGGCGATCATCGCGGGCCCGAAGAGGAAGACGATCATGGCCGACGTGAAGAGCGCCGCGCCGGTGCGGAACGTGATGTAGCGAAAAAGATTGAAAAACTGAAAGTGGTCCGCCAGTTCCACAAGCCAAATGAGCATAAGGGACCTTTCCCCAAAGGTTTCCTGCACAATGATGCAGCAGTTTAAAGTGTTACAGCGAAGCTTTCCCGCCCCGGGAGACGCGGCGCCGTAGTATTTCGAAACACGTCCAACAGAATCATCTGAAAAACGATACGCGCTTGCATGCGAAAGTGTTAGGGCGCGCCGCCTAACCTCAAACTGTATCCACCGCGCCATCATGGGCGGTTCCGCCGGCTTTTATTACGCCGGCTACCCCTCGGCTTCGGTTCCCTCGGCCCCGTATTCCTCGGCTTGCGTCTCCGGATAGCTCTCGATCAGCGCCTGCACGATCTTGGCGCAGCCGGTTCCCTTGGACGACTTGACCATGACAACGTCGCCCGGCGCGACAGCGGCCAGCGCATAGGCTTTGAGGTCCTCAACGCTCTCGCGATAGATCACCGAAACTTCGGGCGGAAGCGCGTCGCGCAGGTGCGCCATCAGCGGTCCGGCGAGCCAGACATCGGTAATACCGGCTTCGATGAGCGGACGGGCAAGGGCCGCATGCACCTCGGCCGCGTGTTCGCCCATTTCGAGCATGTCGCCGAGCACGGCGACACGACGGCCGCCGACCGGCGGCTCGCTGTCGCGCAGCAGCGAAATTGCCGCCCGCATCGAGCTCGGATTGGCGTTGTAACTCTCGTCGATCAGCTTCAGCGTACCGCCGCCGATCGAAAGCGTGTGGCGCCGGCCCCTGCCCGTTTCGGCCTGCATGGTTGCGAGCGCCGAAGCCGCATAGTCGAGATCGCCGCCAGCAAGCTTCACCGCTGCGAGAACCGCAACGGCATTCTCGGCGATGTGACGCCCGGGGGCACCGATCGCGACTTCCAACGTGCGACCGCCGATGCCGGCCCAGAGAATGGAACCCTCCGCACCGCCGCTGAATTCAACCAGCCGGAATTCGGCCTTCGGGTTGGCGCCGAAGGAATGGATGTGGCTGACGCCGGCCGCTGCCGCGGCGTCTTCGAGCAGCTTGTACTGCGGGCTGTCGTGAATGATCAGCGCGTGGCCGCCATTGACGACGCCTTCGAAGATCTCGGCCTTGGCTTCGGCGATCTGGTCGAGGCTCTCGAAATTGCCAAGATGGGCGGCAGCGATGCTGGTGACGATGGCCACATGCGGGCGCACCATGGCGGTCAGCGGCCGGATCTCGCCCGGATGGTTCATGCCGATTTCGAAGACGCCGAAATCGGTTGCCTCGGGCATGCGCGCAAGCGTCAGCGGCACACCCCAGTGATTGTTGAAGGAGGCGACCGACGCATGTACGCGGCCCTGCGGCTGAAGCACGTGGCGCAACATCTCCTTGGTGGTCGTCTTGCCGACCGAACCGGTGACGGCGATGATCTTGGCGGCACTGCGGTCGCGCGCCGCACAGCCGAGCCGGATCATCGCTTCGAGCACGTCGTCGACGACGATCATCGGCGCATTCAGCCGTCCGAGCGCCGGCAGCTTGCCTTCGCTGACGACCAGCACCGCGGCGCCATTGGCGAGCGCGATACCCGCATAGTCGTGGCCATCCACGCGATCACCCTTGATCGCGAAGAAGGCTTCGCCCTTGCCGATCGAGCGGCTGTCGATGGAGATCCCCGAGATGCCTTCAGGCAGATTGCCGACCGGCCGGCCATTCATGGCGGCCAGGAGATCGCTGCTTGTCCAGAGCCAGTTCAAATCACAAGCCTCCCAATGCCTTGCGGACCTCCGCGTGATCCGAGAAGGGCAACGTGACGGAGCCGATCGTCTGCCCCTCCTCGTGCCCCTTGCCGGCGACGATCAGCGTGTCGCCGGTCTTCAGCATGCCGACCGCCGTGCGGATCGCCGTGGCGCGGTCGCCGATTTCGATGGCGCCCCTGGCCGCCGCCATGATTTCGGCGCGGATCACATCGGGCACTTCCGAGCGCGGATTGTCGTCGGTCACGATCGTCACGTCGGCAAGCCGGGTGGCGATCTCGCCCATGATCGGGCGCTTACCCTTGTCGCGGTCGCCGCCGCAGCCGAACACCACGACGACGCGGCCGGTCGTGAACGGCCGCACCGAGGCGAGCACGTTTTCCAGCGCATCCGGCTTGTGGGCGTAATCGACATAGGCGAGCGCGCCGTCCCTGGTCTGGCCGACCAGTTCAAGACGACCGGAGGCCCCCTGCAGCTTTTCAAGCGCGGAGAAGGCAGCCTTGGCGCTGATGCCGGTGGACATGGCAAGGCCGGCCGCCCCGAGCGCATTGGCCACCTGGAAGTCGCCGGCAAGCGGAATGTGGATTTCGAAGATGTCGTCGCCGACATGCACTTCGGCCGACTGCTTGTGGCGGAAGTGCTCGACCCGCTTCAGAGAAATGTAATCGCCCTTGCGGCCGACCGTTCGCACGTCGAGCTTGGCCTTGCGGGCAGCAGCGATCGCCTGGTCCGACCACTGGTCGTCGGCAAAAATCACCGCGGGCGCGCCCTTCGGCAACAGCGCCTCGAACAGCCGCATCTTGGAGGCCATGTAGTGCTCCACCGTCGGGTGGTAGTCCATGTGATCGCGGCCGAGATTGGTGAAGGCGGCAGCCGACAGGCGCACGCCGTCGAGCCGGCTCTGGTCGAGGCCGTGGCTGGAGGCCTCCATCGCCGCATGGGTGACGCCGGCATCGGCAAGTTCGGCGAGCAGCTTGTGCAGCGACACCGGATCGGGCGTCGTCAGCGAGCCGTAATCGTTACGCCCGGGTGCGACGACGCCGGTCGTGCCGATCATCGCGGCTGCAAGACCGGAATGCGCCCAGACCTGGCGGGTGAAGGAGGCGACCGAGGTCTTGCCAGCGGTGCCGGTGACGGCGACCATGGTTTCCGGCTGGCGGCCATAGAAGGCAGCGGCAGCGCGGGCGAGAAAGGCGCGAGGTTCGGAAAGCTTCAGGACCGGCGCTGCCGAAGTGTCGACGTCTGAGCCAGCTTCGGTGACGACGGCGACCGCGCCGCGCTTCAGGGCATCGGCGACATAGGCGCTGCCATTGGCCTTGCTGCCGGAAACGGCGACGAAGAGATCCCCTGGCTGAACCTGCCGGCTATCGGCCGTCAGTCCGGCAACGTCGATATCGGCGGCAGCGCCGCTCAGTTGCGCCGAAAGTTCCGGGAAGCTCGATCCCGCCAGGTCTTTGATCTTCATGAACGCACGTCTCGCATCGATTTCGATCCGCAAGAATCGCGAATCGTCCGCTTTCTCATTTCATGTCTAATAAGACACAAGCAAGGCAGAACCGTCTTCTCCAAATTTTGGTTCGACACCGAGCAGCGGCGCAGAGCGGCTGATGATGTCGCGAACCATGGGAGCCGCGTTCGAGCCTGCGGTGCGCCCGCCACCCTCGCCGGTCTTCGGCGCGTCGATGAAGGTCAGCACGATGTATTTCGGGTTGTCGATCGGGAAGGCCGCGAGGAAGGCGTTGAAGTTCTGGTCGCTGGCATAGCGGCCGTTGACCACCTTGTCGGCCGTGCCGGTCTTGCCGCCGACGTTGAAGCCCGGCACCAGTGCGCGCTTGCCGGAGCCCGCAATGCCGTTCCAGCGAAGCAGGAAGCGCATGTCGTCGCTGGTGCTCTTCTTGACCACCGATGTGGAGACGGCGTCGGCCTGCTCCTCGGTGCGCGGCAGGAAGGTCGGTTCGATCAGCTTGCCGCCGTTGACGAGTGCAGCACCCGCGACCGCCGTCTGCAGCGGCGTCGTCGAGACGCCGTGACCGAAGGAGATGGTGACCGAGTTGATCTTCTTCCATTCGCGCGGCTGCGTCGGGGATTTCACTTCCGGCAGTTCGGTCGGCAGCTTCGAAAGCAGGCCGAGGCGCGTCAGGAATTCCTTGTGGCCGGGAATGCCGACGAGATCGGCAATCTTCGCGGTGCCGATGTTCGACGAATACTGGAAGATTTCCGGGACAGTCAGCACGCGGCGCTTGCCGTGGAAGTCCTTGATGGTGAAGCCGCCGATACGGATCGGCGCCGAGGCGTCAAAGCTGTCGTTGAGCGTCACCTTGCCGGAATCGAGGCCCATGGCGATGGTGAAGGTCTTGAAGGTGGAGCCCATTTCGAACGTGCCGTTCGACATGCGGTTCATCCAGCCCTCTTCCGCCCCTTCGGCCGGTTTGTTCGGGTCGTAGTCGGGAACGGACGCCATTGCCAGCACTTCGCCGGTATGCACGTCGAGCACGACGGCGCCGGCGGCGAGCGCCTGGTAGTTCTTCATGCCGGCGTCGATGACGTCGCGCACGATGTTCTGCACGCGCACGTCGATAGAAAGCTTCACCGGCTCGAGCTTGGCGTCGCTGGTCATGCCGATCGCGGCAAGGTCGGCCAGCCCCTGGCTGTCGATGTAGCGCTCCATGCCGGCAACGCCGCGGTTGTCGATGTTGACGTGGCCGAGGATATGCGCGGCGGTGTGGCCGCCGGGATAGAAGCGGCGCTTTTCCGGGCGGAAGCCGACGCCGGGAATGCCGAGCGCCAGGATCTCCGACTGCTGCTTCGGGGTCAGCTGCCGGCGCAGCCACTGGAAGCGCGATTTCGACTTCAGCTTGTTGTAGATTTCGCGGGCGTTGATGTCGGGCAGCACCGTCGACAGCCGCTCGACCGCTTCGTCGGCATCGACGATCTTGTGCGGCTCGGCATAGAGCGAGACGGTGCGGATGTCGGTCGCGAGGATCTCGCCGTTGCGGTCGAGAATGTCGGGGCGCGACGCCATCAGGTTGTCGGCCCGGCCGATGCTGGAAACGGTTTCGGGTGCCGCCATGCCGTATTGCACCAGGCGGCCGCCGATGACGGCATAGACGATGCCGAAGCTGGCGATCACGATGGCGACGCGGTTCTTCGCCTGGTTCGTGGTCTTCTTGCGCGTCCCCTGAAAGGTGACGTTGACGCCGCTTTCAGCCGGTCGGTTGTTGCCGCCCGCCGAGAAGTGCGCCTTGCTTTTCAACACCATGATGCGGGAGAGAAACGACATCAGCGCGCCACCGAGCCAGTTGCGATCTTATCGGTCTTTTCGATGATGGCAGCGATGCCATCCTTGGCCGACTTGTCCTCGGGCACGGGCAGATCGGCCTTCAGCATCGGCAGTTCCTGCGGCTGGGCGAGCTGTGTCGAGGGGGTCGGCACGAGTTGCAGGTCGGCTCCGAAGGCACCGACGAGGCGCTCCAGGCGGTTCGGTTGGGTCAGAAGCGCCCAGTCGGCCCGCAGCAGATCGATCGTGTCTTCCTCGAGCTTGATCGCCACGTCGAGCTTGCGGACTTCCTCAAGCTTGTTTTCGGCGCGGTGCTTGATCGTATAGGTCACCGTGGCCGCGGCCGTCATGACGACGATCAGAACGATATCGAACGTTCGAAGCATGTCTTGTCAGCCCCCCAGCCGTGCAAGGCTTGCCAGTTCCGGCAGATTGAAAATGGACAGATCGTTTCCCGGCGACGCGGCTTGCGTGCGGATACCGGCGCGAAGCTTGGCAGAGCGGGCGCGCGGATTGAGGGACGCTTCTTCCTCGCTGGCTGCCACCATAGGCTTGCCAACTGGCGTGAAGGTTGCGGCACGCGCGGACACCATCGGCAGGTGACGCGAGCCGCTGGCCTTGCCGGAGCGGTCCTGGAAGAAGGCCTTGACGATGCGGTCTTCGAGCGAATGGAAGGTGACGACGACAAGACGGCCGCCGGGCTTCAGCGCTCGCTCGGCCGCAAACAGCGCCTCTGCCAGTTCGCCGAGCTCGTCGTTGACGAAGATGCGCAGCGCCTGGAAGACGCGGGTGGCGGGATGGATCTTGTCCTTGGCCTTGCGCGGCGTCACCACCTCGATCAGGCCGGCAAGATCGCGGGTCGTTTCGAAGGGCTGCTCGGCCCGGCGCTTCTCGATCGCACGCGCGATGCGGCCGGCCTGCTTCTCTTCACCGAGAAAGCCGAAGATGCGGATGAGATCAGAGACCTTGGCGCGATTGACGACATCGGCCGCCGAAACGCCCGAAGCCGACATGCGCATGTCGAGCGGCCCCTTCTTCTGGAAGGAGAAGCCGCGCTCGGCCTCATCGATCTGCATGGAGGAAACGCCGATATCGAGCACGACGCCATCGAGCCCGCCTTCGGGCGCATGGGCAGCAAGATCGGAGAACTGTGCATGAACGAGCTTCAGCCGGCCGGCCCACTCGGCGACCTGCGCCTGCCCTGCGGCAATCGCCGTCGGGTCGCGATCGAGCGCGATCACGTCGGCACCGGCCTTGAGGATTGCGGAGCTGTAGCCACCGGCACCGAAAGTGCCATCAAGGATGACCTTGCCGGGCGCGGGCTCGAGAGCCGCAAGCACCTCGGGCAAGAGAACGGGAATGTGACGAACCGGTCCGCCTTCGGCTTCAGAAACACCTCCGCCTTGATCCGTCACCATTCCCTCTCTCCATTCTATTCTGGACGCAACCCCCGTGACTTGCGCCCTTCCCGGGCCGCCGCCTGCGCCTTTTGAAAGGCCTGCGGCTCCCAGAGCTGAAAATAATCGCCCCGCCCGACGAACATCACGTCGGTCGAGATGCCGGTGAAGTCGCGGATAAAATCCGTCATCATCAACCGGCCTTCCGGATCGAGCTTCACAAAGACGCCACCCCCGTGAACCAGCAGCGACATCTCGTTGGCTTCCGGAGAAAATGGATCCTCGGCCGCCATCTGCTTCTCGAACCGATCCAGGAGCTCCGGCCCGCCGACGCTGATCGCCGGAAAGACGAAATCCTGAAAACAGTATAGCTCCCGAACGCCCCCATCCGACAGCACGGAGCGAAACGCCGAGGGAACAGAGACCCGCCCCTTCGCATCGATCCGATTGGTGGCATGTGACAAGAAGCGGTTCATAACGCGAAACGGCCGCCCAAGACTGACGGGCCACGATCATCGACCCGCGAGAACACGTCACTCCGCACGCAAGACCGCCCCGCCGAACAGTGGAATGTCCGACCACCCTCCGAAGCCGGAAGGCATTGGAATCTTGCGATATTGGGCCGCGAAGCAGCCCCTGCGCAGTGCCATTATGGGATATCATGGGACCATATGGGCGTCAATGGGAATGGATCACAAACAGCCGTCGGGCTGATCAAATATTGATAGGTTGTTAAGTTTAACGAAGGGTTACGAAGAGACCCCCACTGTGCGGGAATGCGACGGTCGAACGGCTTCAAATCGTTGAAAAATCAGAATGTGAGAAAAAGCGCAGAAACACCGTTGCGCAGAGGCGCTTGCGCGTCATCGCAAGAGAAGAATGCACGGCGGCAACGACACAACCGCCTAAACCTGCACCGCTGCCGGCCGCAAAAATGGCATGCGGATCAGCCCGATTTGCAAGGCGCGATCCGCGCGCGCTGAACCGTTCGGCCCGCATTGAGAGAGAGAGAGAGAGAGAGAGAGAGAGAAAATCGCCAGTTGGCCTGTAAGCCGGGTTCTGTATGGCCCCGTCACCCGAAGGCAACGGAACGTGGCAGCCATTCATCTGGGACTACGTTTGCACGCAGCCTCTTGCAACCCACCCGGATGACTGGCCCGGAAACAGGCTGGGCGCTTGCGCGTCCGCGTCATCCCTATTCGGTCTTGCTCCCGGTGGGGTTTGCCGTGCCGTCCATGTCGCCATGTCCGCGGTGGGCTCTTACCCCACCCTTTCACCCTTACTCCGCAAGCGGAGCGGTTTGCTTTCTGTGGCACTTTCCCTGAGGTCACCCTCGCCGGACGTTATCCGGCACCGTGCTTCCGTGGAGCCCGGACTTTCCTCCCCCCGCGGCCTTTCGGCACTTGCGGAGAGCGGCTGCCCGGCCAACTGGCAGGCGCTCCTTAACGCAAGCCCCCGCCCGGCGCCAGAAAAAACGGCAGTGTTTTTCACGCTGCCAACAGGGCAGATCGGTCGAGACCGGGTGGATGCCGCCGCACCTAGCGAAAGGCGACCGCGAAGTCGGCGTCATATTCGGGCTCATCGATCCGGCCATTTTGCACAAGGACAGCGCCGAGCCTGCCGATCTCGTCGGAGCTTTTTGCCGCCTGGCCGTTGCCGCCGGTGACGACGGCGATGCGGTCGCCCTCGGCAAAGCCGATATAGGGCAGCCCGTCGCGGGTAAACGAGGTGACACAGGGTGAAAAGCGGGTGGAGACCGGCCGGAAATCAGGCATCACCTCGGCCAGCAGCCGACGCAGATGCTCGGCCGCTGCCGCACCGCCCGGTCCGCGGAACCAGTGCCGTATCGCCGGCTCGTCACCCAGGATCCTGTCGATCGGATCGCCGCCGATCTTGATGTAGGTCCTGCCGTCGGCATAGCCGACCGGCGGCAGCAGGTAGTAGCTCTTCTCCTGCTCGGGTGCTGCACCGATCAGCGAGGGCATGCCCTCGAAGTCAGGCAGCTCGCTCGCCGCCACCTCCGCGAACAGCACCGTGCGAGCTTTGACCGTCAAGTCGATCGGCCGCGGCAGCAGTTTGTCGGACAGGGAAAATCCGCCGGCCGCAACGATGACCCGGCCCGCTTCCAGGCGCACGCCCGAGACCGTCGTGACGACAACGCGATCGTCCGCTTCGGAGACGGCGCCGACCTCGTCGCGCACGATCCGTGCGCCGGCCTTCTCGGCACAGATGACCTGCGCCGCAACGAGCGCGCGTGGATTGATGTAGCCGGCGCCAAGGCGTTCATAAACGCCGGCCGTGCCCTCGGGAAAACGGAACCAGGGAAAGCGCCGCGACAGCGCCTCGCTGTCATAGAGCGGCGCTTCGACGCCGAGCGCATCCCGCGCCTTTTCCACCTGCTCGATATAGTCGTAGCTCGAGCCCGGCGCTGGCCCCGCCATCAGGCAGCCGACCTCGTGATAAAACCGGATGCCGCTTTCGCGTTCGATCTCGTCGTAGCGCTCGATCGAGCGACGGGCGAGACGCGCCCAGACGGGGTCGTCGTCGATCGTGCGGGTGATGCGGGCATTGTCGTAGTGGCTGGAAAAGACGCCGGAATGACTGGCCCAGTCGGTCGGCTCGTCAGGACCGACGAGCGCGACGCCAGCACCCGAGAGCGCCAGGTGCCGGGCAGCCGCAGCGCCCATCATGCCCTTGCCGACGACAATGAAATCAAAGCTTTCCGACATGCTCATCCCCGCTCCGCTGACACGGAAGGAGGTAGCATATCGGTGCTCTTAGGGCACCACCACTCAAGGATTTAATTGGTGCGCCGGAACGCGAGACCTGTCCGGCTGGAGCATCCGCCATTGCCGCGTGGCCGGCGGACGATGCTCTCTCGTCGCGTGGGCAAATGGATCACCCACGCCTGTCAGGGACTAGAGCATTCCGCCCTCAAGCGGAAACACCGAGGCGGCCAGATGCTCTAGAATTGGGATGCCAAAGCGCCCCTCGTGCGTTCGCTGGAACGCACGGCGTTCTAGTCGATGATGTCCTGGACCTTGCCGCAATAGCGTTTGGAAACCGGGTTCATGCGCTTGGCGCCATGGCCGGCATTGTACTTGAGGATCGTGCCGCAGGTGGTGCCGCCCGAAAGCTCATGCGCCATGGCGAGATACTTCATGCCGAACTTGATGTTGGTTTCCGGGTCGTAGAGACCCTTGGAGGAGCCCGAATAGCCCATCATGCGCGCCGTGGCGGGCTTGATCTGCATCAGGCCGATCTCGCCGGCGCTGCCGCGTGCCTTCGGATTGAAGTTGCTTTCGACCTTGACGACCGCATGCGCCAGATCGACGGGAACGCCGTACTGCTTCGCATAGCTCTTGATCAGGGCCGTATACTGAACGTTCTGCGGAAGGTCCGGTTTCGGGAAGCCTGTGGTCCGGGTGACGGTCGGGATGGAAGAGGTCTTGATGGTCTTGTCGACATTCCCCGCATACGACGTACCCATCCCGGCGAAGAACATGCCAAGGCATGCCGCCACCGCAGCAACAGACGATATTCTCATGTAGTTTGAATTCTCCGGTCTGGGGATTGGACCGAAGCGCACCCCGCTTCGAGCCTCACGTCCCGATCGTTTCATTCACAGGACGTGAGCGTTGCGCCCCGAAGTTCCTGCAGTTTCAATGAGCGGGAAATGAACGGCGCATCATGGTAAACATGTGGCAAAGCTAAAAAAACATGCCACGAACATCCGGAAAACAGGCTTCGGGACGAAAAATTCTTCCGCGTCAGGCGATAAATTGCGGCAGCCCGGAAAGCAGGCGATGGAGCGTATCGAGGGTTGAGATGTCGGCGATGCCGTCTACCCTCTGTTGCCGGAAATGCCTTTGGAACGCGGCGACGGCGCCCTCGGTTTTTTCGCAGAAATCACCAGTCACTTCAATGCCGTAGCCATAGAGCGACAGCATCGACTGGATGGCCTCTACCGGCTGACCGCGGTCGCCGCGCTGAAAGAAGCGCCCGCCGCCGATCGGAGCCGGCTCAACCCAGTGCCCGACCCCTTCACGGTGAAGAACATGCCAAGGAAATTTTTCTCCCGGATCAACCTTGCGAATGGGGGCGATATCGCTGTGCGCCAGCACCCTTTCCGGGGCGATCGACCACCGCTGGCCACAGTCCCGACACAATTCGACGACCGCATCGATCTGCTTCTTCGGGAAATCCGGCAACCCGCCGGGGTGGCCCGGGTTGGCGATCTCAATACCGATCGAACAGGAGTTGATGTCGGTCTCGCCCTTCCAGTAGCTCTTGCCCGCGTGCCAGGCACGCAGCGTCTCAGGCACGAGCTGGTCGACGCGTCCGTCCTCATGAACGAAATAATGGCTGGAAACCTGGCTCTCTTCGCGACAAAGCCATTCGAGCGCCGAAGCGCCCGTTGCCATGCCGGTGTAGTGCAGCACGATCATATCCGGTGCCCGCCTGTCGGCGCGGTCGCCAAAATTGGGCGACGGCATGAAGCGAGCCCCCGGATAGTCGCAGTATTTCGAAGTCATGCGGCTCGGCGTTCTTTCTCGATCGCCTCATAGGCGGCGTTCAGCGCCGCCATGCGATCATTGGCGATCGCGTGGAATTCTTGCGGTACGCCGCGCGCCACCAGCATATCCGGGTGGTTTTCGGAAACCAGCACACGGTAGCGCTTGCGGATGTCGGCGAAATCATCCTTACGCGAAACGCCGAGCACCTGATAGGGGTCGCGACCGTCTCCGTGCACATGGCGGGCCATGATGAGCTCGAAATGCGCCTCGTCCATGCCGAAGATCTCGGCGACCCGCACCAGGAACGCCAGTTCGCGCTCATGAACTGCACCGTCGGACTTGGCGATGTGGAACAGGCCGTCGACGATATCCTCGAGGATCGGGCAGTTTTCTTCGCAGGACGAACACAGCGACGCCATCTTCTCCGCATAGGCCTCGTAGCCGGCGACGTCCTGGCGCGCCAGATTATAGAGACGCGCGACGTTCTGCGCCTGGTCGGGCGGGAACTGGAAGATGTCGCGGAAGGCGGCGACCTCGGCCTCGCTGACGATGCCGTCGGCCTTGGCCATCTTGGCCGAAAGCGCGATCATCGCGACGGAGAAGGCAACCTTGCGCCGTGTCTCCGGGTCGCCCTCAAACAGGGTACGCACGGCCTCGACCACACCGGCAAGCGCATTGCCGGTGGCGGTAACGATTTTGAGGAGGCTGTCCCAGAATGACATGCGAGAATCCCTGTCTCTCCAGCGTATAGCATGGACTTGTGTGGTGGCAAATTGCAAGCGGTGGGATGGTCCGAACCACGAGGATGACGAATTTGTGATGGCACCTCACTATTGTCAATCCATCGATTGGAACTTGCGACAGCTGGTAGACGGAAAGCTGTTCCCTTGGGAACAACCTAGCGATCCGAAGCGGCGAATTTATGCCGAAAAACACACCAAATGCACCGGCCGCGAAGGCCGCGCCGCCCGATTGCGCTCCTCCGGCTGCGACAATCGGCGCGACACCGAGCCCGCCCCGCGTTTCCGACGGCGCCCAGCAGCCGTTCTCGCGCAGCCTCGACACAACATCCACAGGCCCGTCATTTAAATTCCATCTGATTTGCGCTATGGAGGCCGCACCCATCGCATGCCAAAGTCCCGAGGAGGAAACATGGCCAAGAAAAAAGTCGCAATGCTGACGGCCGGCGGGCTCGCGCCCTGTCTGTCATCGGCCGTTGGAGGACTGATCGAGCGCTATACGGACGTAGCACCCGAATATGAGCTGGTCGCGTATCGCTCGGGCTACCAGGGCGTACTCCTTGGAGACCAGATCGAAATTACGCGCGACATGCGCGAAAAGGCCCATATCCTGCATCGCCATGGCGGCTCGCCGATCGGCAACAGCCGCGTCAAGCTCACCAACGCCGCCGACTGCGTCAAGCGCGGCCTGGTCAAGGAAGGCGAAAACCCGCTGCGTGTCGCAGCCGAGCGCCTTGCCAAGGACGGCATTTCGATCCTGCACACCATCGGCGGCGACGACACCAACACGACCGCTGCCGACCTTGCCGCCTATCTCGGCGCCAACGGCTACGACCTGACCGTGGTCGGCCTGCCGAAGACCGTCGACAACGACGTCGTTCCGATCCGCCAGACGCTCGGCGCCTGGACGGCTGCCGAATACGGCGCCCGCTTCTTCGACAATGTCAGCAACGAACAGAGTGCCGCCCCGCGCACGCTCGTCGTCCATGAAGTCATGGGCCGCCATAGCGGCTGGCTGACGGCAACCACCGCCCGCTCCTATATCCAGATGACCGACGACAAGGAATTCGTCGACGGCTTCATGATGAACCGCCAGATGAAGAACATCGACGGCCTCTATCTGCCGGAGATGAAGTTCGACCTGCAGGGCGAAGCCGATCGCCTGCGCAAGGTTATGGACCGCACCGGCTTCGTGACGCTGTTCGTCAGTGAAGGCGCCTGCCTCGACGCCATCGTCGCCGAGCGGGAAGCAGCCGGCGAGACCATCAAGCGTGATGCCTTCGGCCACGTGAAGATCGACACGATCAATGTCGGCAACTGGTTCTCCAAGCAGTTTGCAGCCCTTCTCGGCGCCGAACGCTCGATGGTGCAGAAATCTGGCTACTACGCCCGCTCGGCCCCGGCCAACGGCGACGACCTGCGCCTGATCCAGGGCATGGTCGACCTTGCCGTCGAAAGCGCCCTCAACAAGGTCTCGGGCGTCACCGGTCACGACGAAGACCAGGGCGGCAAGCTGCGCACCATCGAATTCCCGCGCATCAAGGGCGGCAAGCAGTTCGATACCTCCACCAAGTGGTTCGGCGAGGTGATGGATGTCATCGGCCAGAAGTGGAAGGCCCAGAAGCACTGACCGACACTTGCCGGCGGGTGGATATGCCACCCGCCGACAACGCTTGATTAGACGTTGACGGCTCCGCGTTTCCGTGGCTGGCTCGGCGAATTGATTGCCGAACACCACCTTCAGCGCGGAGCTTTTTCATGTCGTTCGAACACTGGTTTGCCTTTGCCGCGGCCTCGGCCGTGCTGCTCGCCATCCCCGGCCCCACCATTCTCCTCGTCATTTCCTACGCGCTCGGCCATGGCCGCAAGACGGCGGGCGCGACGGTCGCCGGTGTGGCGCTCGGCGATTTCACCGCCATGACCGCCTCCATGCTCGGCCTCGGCGCCCTGCTTGCCACCTCTGCCGCCATCTTCACCGTCTTGAAATGGGTGGGCGCTGCCTATCTTATCTGGCTCGGCATCAAGCTCTGGCGCGCGCCGGTGGCCGCCGGCGGCGACGCCGACCTCGAAACCACGTCGACGGAACGCCCGCTTCGCATCTTCTTTCATACCTATGCGGTGACTGCGCTGAACCCGAAGAGCATCGTCTTCTTCGTCGCCTTCCTGCCGCAGTTCCTCGATCTCAGCCAGCCGCTCTTTACCCAGATGGCGATTTTCGAGCTGACGTTCCTCACGCTCGCGATCCTCAATGCCAGCCTCTATGCAGCCCTTGCGACCGCCGCCCGCAGCACGATTTCCAAGCCGAATGTGCGGCGGATCGTCAACCGCGCCGGCGGCTCCATGCTGATCGGCGCCGGGCTTTTGACGGCCACGATGAAGCGGGCCACGGCCTGAAATTCGACCCCACGCTTGCCGCCGCCAGCCTCATAGGTTAATGGAGATTCACGCTTGGCGGCTGGCAACCGCTGATTTGCAGGGGCTACGGGGCCCAGAAGCACGAAAGTGACAGAATGGCGAATTACCGTATTTCCCTTTCCAAACAGACGTTTGGCGTGGCAGCTTTGTTGTCGGCGACCATCGTCTCGGGATGCTCAACGGTAGAGCACACGTCGCTGGCAGACCTCACGGCCGTGCAGACGGTTACGCCCCTCGCAAAGCCCGGCACCGAAATGACCGCCTATGCACTGCCGACGCCCGACGGCGCCGCCACCGCAACGAGCGCGGCCTTGACAGCTCAGACCGCTGGCGTCGCCGCCACCTATCCGGTCGCGACCGATCTGGCACAGGGTGCGGAAGCAGCACCCGCACTGGTCGCGGTCCCCGCGGCCAAGCCGGGCGACACCATGGCGCTTGCCATGGTTGCCCCGACGACGCAGACCGGCGCCAGCGCGGCGATTGCCGCAGCGGAAGCCCCCTCGCCCGCCGACTCCACTCAGGTGGCATCCGCCGCCCTCTCGCCGGCGGCAACCAAGACCGCTCGCGTCCAGGATCTGCCGGTCTCGACGCTCGCAGTTGCAGCAGCAATGGAATCGGACTTCGACACCGGCGAACCGGTCGGCCTCGAAACTCTGGTCGCCAACCGCATGATCGTTCCGACCGAGCGCCCGAAGACCGGCGTCATCGGCTCGACGGTGGCCGCAGTCGCCAACGTCATCCCGGATTCGATGAAGTTCACCAAGACGCCGACGAGCTCGCGTCCCGAACTCGACAAGATGATCAAGTACTATGCCGATCTCAACGGCATTCCGGTGGAACTGGTGCACCGCGTCGTCAAGCGCGAGAGCAACTACAATCCGCGCGCCTACAGCAAGGGCAATTACGGCCTGATGCAGATCCGCTACAACACCGCCAAGGGTCTCGGCTATGACGGTCCGGCGGAAGGTCTGTTCGACGCCGAAACCAACCTCAAATACGCGACCAAGTATCTGCACGGCGCCTGGATGGTGGCCGACAACCAGCATGACAGCGCAGTAAAGCTCTATGCCAGCGGCTATTACTATCACGCCAAGCGCAAGGGCCTGCTCGAAGAGCTCGGCATGAAGTAAGCCGGCCACCCGGCTGGCCCGAAGCGAAGCTGCTTCTCGACGGCTCTGGAATATCCTTACGAGGCGCTCAATCGAGCGCCTCTATTATTTTGGCGTTGAGTGTCTGCACGTCATAGCCGAGCCGCGAAGGCGTAAGCCCCAGCCGCACGACCGCCAGCTTCAGCGAAGGCACCAGCATGATCGCCTGGCCGTCATGCCCGAGCATCCAGAAGGCATCTGCCGGGAAACTGCCCGTTCCCGCCCGCGCGCCGTTTTCCTCCAGCCATACCTGGCCCTGGCCGTATTTGCCGCCCGATGCCTTGGTCGGCGTGCGCATGAAGGCGACATAGTCCTTCGGCAGCATCGCCCTCCCCTTCCAGACACCGTCCTGCAGCAGGAGCTGCGCGAACCGCGCCCAGTCCTGCGTCGTCGCATACATGTAGGAGGAACCGACGAAGGTGCCGCTCTCGTCCGTCTCCAGGACGGCGCTCGTCATGCCGAGCGGCGCAAACAAAGCGTCATAGGGAAAGGCAAGCGCTGCCGTCGGATCGTCGAAGGTGCGCATCCAGATCCGCGACAGCAGCGTGCTGGTGCCGCTGGAATAGCTGAAGTTCGTGCCGGGCTTTGCACCCAACGTCCGCGTCGCGGCAAAACCCGCCATGTCCCTTTCCAGATAGAGCATGCGCGTCACGTCGGTGACGGCGCCATAATTCTCGTTAAAGGCAAGCCCGCTCTGCATCCCCATCAGGTCCGCAAGCGTGATGCCCGCCCGCTCGTCCCCGGCCCATTCCGGCAGCAAGTCGCCCTGCGACACGTCCATGCGCCCTTCTGCAATCCTGAGGCCAATCAGCGCCGCCGTCACCGATTTGGTCATCGACCAGCCGAGCAACGGCGTCGAACGGTCGAAACCCTGGCCATAGGTTTCCGCCACCAGTTGGCCGTCGTGGATCACGGCGATCGCCCGCATGCCCGGCCCGGCGAGGTCAGCGTCCTCGACGAGCTTCTGCAAGGTCGGCTCGATCACGGCCCCCTCGCCTTCGGGCCAGGCCACACCCGGCACGGGCGCCGCTGCGGCGGTTTTCGTTTCGATTGGTGCCAGAGCCGCGGCATCGCCGTCCGGCAGGCTGGCGCAGCCGGCACCCGGACGATAGGCCGCGTAACCGGGTGCGGCAAAACCGAGGATGCGTGCCGTCACCAGCTGTTTCTCTTTGTCGACACCGACGCGCACCAGCTTGAGCAACGGGTGGCCGGGGGCCTGCACGTCGTCGGCGAGCACAGCCTGGGCATCGCGTCCGGCGATGAAGACGTTGGAACAGACGATTTTTGCCGCATAGCCGTCGCCGACCTTCAGCAGTTGCGGCGGCGCCAGCGCAAGCCAACCGAACAGACCGACGACGATCAGCGCCAGCACGGCACCCGAAATCTTCAACAAACGTCCCATGCGATCCTCCGGCCTGATGCGCAAAGAGAACCAGCATTTTGCTGCAAGGGAAAGCCCCGGCCGCCTCAACTTTTCATATTGGAAAAACGCACAAGCAGTCGAAAAAAGTGCAGCGCTTCGAGCTCTCGCTCACGCACTCGCAGAGAGGCGCGCCTCTCCCGCTTCGCCGTCGCCGACGAGCACCGACACGTCGGCCATAACAGGCGAAACCCAGGGACCGCGGATCTCGGCAGCGCCACAGGCCCGCGCGCAATCCGCCTCGCTCTCCTTCTCGACACCGCTGACGGCGATCGAAAGCCGCAGCACCTGTCCGGTCTTGATCAGGCAGGCGAGCAACGCCACGCTGCGTTCGCTGCCATGTGCGGCCCGCACGGCGGCGAGATCGACGGTCACCTGGTCGGGCTGCACCTCCGAGATCTGGTTCAGGGGCAGCGACGAGGCGGAGCCGCCGCCAAGCGCGACGCGAACGCCGAGCGCGCGCAGCCCCCGCAAGTTTTCGGTGACGATGACGAGATCGTCCGTCGAGACGCCCTCGGCGACCTCGATCGTCAGGCGTTCCGGCGAAAGGCCAGCATCCGAAAGGCACGCTCCACGTGCGTGACGAAATCGCGGTCGCGCAGTTGCGAGACGAAGGGCGCAATCGTCAGCCCTTTCGGGAAAGACCAGCCGGCCGCCTGCCTGCAGGCGGACTGAAGCGCCCAGGCGGCAAGCGCCAGCGTAGTCGCGCTCTGCTCCGGCGGCTCGAACGTTTCCGCGCCGATGACGCCGAGATGCGGATGCCGCCAGCGCAGCAGCGCCTGGAACCCACCGATGGAGCCGCTTTCGATGCCGAGGATCGGCAGGAATGCGAGAAAGAACTCCTCTGCCTCGAAACCGCGCGTAAGATCGCGCTCGGCTTCCGCCCGCTGCCGCACGGCATGGCTCAGGGTTTCCGAGTGGAAGGCATGACTGTTGCCGCTGATCGCCTTGGCTTCGTAAAGCGCCAGGTCCGCCCTTTTCAACACGTCGGATGTCGATTTGTCCGACCGCTCGATGAAGGCGATGCCGATGCTGCAGCCTGAAGCGATGCGCGTTTCCCCGAGATCGAACGGCGCTTCGAACAGCTTTTCCACCCGCGTTGCGAGCATTTCCGCATCGGCCTGAGACGGCGCGCACGCGGCCGCAAGCACGAACTCGTCACCGCCGAGGCGGTAGACCGTCGCCTCGCCGGCAAAGGCACGCCTGAGCCGGGCGCCGAACAGAGCCAGCAACCGGTCGCCGGCGTCATGTCCCAGCGTGTCGTTGATCACCTTGAAGCGATCGAGATCGAGAAGAAGCAAGGCGTTGCGCGCAAACGCGGCACCTTCTGCGCTGAGTGCCTGGCTGATATCGGCCTCGAGCGCAGCGCGGTTTGCAAGCCCAGTCAGCTTGTCGCGATGGACTTCGTTGCGCAGGCGACGCTCGGCGCGCCGCGCGGCACGCAGCTCCAGCTCAAGCCGGCGCGAGTAGCGCCAGCGATAGAAGGAGCCGCCGAGGATGAAAGGCATGGCGCCGGCCGCCATAACGGCAGGGACGTCCCAATGCGGCGCCATCTGGTCGGGAAGAGCGGTTCCGCTGGCAAGCCACGCCACAGAAACCAGAGCCCCCAATGCCGCGCCGGCAGCCGCAAATCGCTGCTCGGGCTTCGGCAGAAACGTACCTAACATCATGTCGACGCCCCCCGTATGTAAGGCGGTGCTAGCACGTCAGGGTTTAATGAATTCTTATGGGTGAAAAATTGTAGATTTGCGTTCCGGAGACCGCCCCAGCCCTGTGAGAAAGCCCGTCATCAAAGTGTAGCCGAGTCACTTTAGAAGCGCCTAAGTTTCAACTGGATGACCGTCTGAGATGAATGAAATCGCTTCCGACGTTGGCTTTGGCAGAAAAAATCCGAAGCTGAAAAACGCCCTGCTCCAGCACAAGACCCTCTCCCTCGCAGGCTTCTCGGAACGTCTGTTCGGCCTGCTCTTTTCGGGCCTCGTCTATCCGCAGATCTGGGAAGATCCGATCGTCGACATGGAGGCGATGCAACTGACCCCGGAAAGCCGGATCGTCACCATCGGCTCCGGCGGCTGCAACATGCTGACCTATCTGTCGGCCGGCCCACGGAAAATAGACGTCGTCGACCTCAACCCGCACCATATCGCGCTCAACCGCCTGAAGCTCGCAGCCTTCCGCCATCTGCCGAGCCACAAGGATGTCACGCGCTTCCTGGCGATCCAGGGCACGACGACCAACGTCCAGGCTTTCGATCTATTCCTCGCGCCGAAGCTTGATACAGCGACGCGCAGCTACTGGACCCGCCGCGACATGACCGGTCGCCGGCGTATCGGCGTCTTTGGCCGCAATATCTACCGCACCGGTCTGCTCGGCCGCTTCATTGCAGCCAGCCACCTGCTTGCCCGCCTGCACGGCGTCAATCCGGAGGACTTCGTCCAGGCGCGCTCCATGCGCGAACAGCGGCAGTTCTTCGACGAGCGCCTGGCGCCTCTCTTCGATCGTCCCGTCATCCGCTGGATCACCGGGCGCAAGAGCTCCCTCTTCGGCCTCGGCATTCCGCCGCAGCAGTTCGACGAGCTCGCAAGCCTGAGTGCCGAAAAGTCGCTCGCCGCCGTTCTGCGCCATCGCCTGGAAAAGCTCACCTGTCACTTCCCGCTGCGCGAAAACTACTTCGCCTGGCAGGCCTTCGGCCGCCGCTACCCGCTGCCGCATGAAGGCGACCTGCCGCCCTATCTCGACGCCGGCGCCTATGAGGCGATCCGCAACAATGCCGAGCGCGTCGAGGTACATCACGCAAGCTTCACCGAGCTTCTCGCCGGCAAATCCGCCGGCTCGGTCGACCGCTATATCCTGCTCGACGCGCAGGACTGGATGACCGACCAGCAGCTGAACGACCTCTGGACCGAGATCACCCGCACGGCGGATGAGGGCGCAGTCGTGATCTTCCGCACGGCGGCGGAAGACAGCATCCTGCCCGGCCGTGTCTCCCCGGCCCTGCTCGACCAGTGGCACTACGATGCCGAAACCTCGCTACGGCTCGGCGCCGAAGACCGCTCCGCCATCTATGGCGGCTTCCACATCTACCGCAGGAAGGGCTGAGACGTGCAACAGGCCGGGATCTCCCACGCGCGGCGCATGGACCACATGTACCGCTATCAGCGGCACTTCTACGATCTCACGCGGAAGTACTACCTCTTCGGCCGCGACACGCTGATCCGCGACATGAACCCGGCCTCCGGTGCCTCGGTGCTTGAGGTCGGCTGCGGCACCGGCCGCAATCTGGCGCTGATCGGCCGCTGTTTCCCGTCGGCCCGCCTGTTCGGGCTCGACATATCCCAGGAAATGTTGACCTCGGCCGGCGCGAAGCTCAACCGTGGCGGCAACAGGCGCGCCACGCTGCATGTCGCCGACGCAACGGACTTCGATCCGGCGATCTTCGGCGAAAGGGGTTTCGATCACATCGTCATCTCCTACTCGCTGTCGATGATCCCCGACTGGCAGAAGGCGATCGACGCGGCGATCACAGCGCTTAATCCGGGCGGCTCGCTGCACATTGCCGATTTCGGCCAGCAGGAACGCCTGCCGACGAGCTTCCGCCGGGCGCTGCACGGCTGGCTCAACCGCTTTCACGTGACGCCGCGCGAGCGGCTGTTCGACGTGTTACGCGAGAAAGCCCGCGAAAATGGCGCCGATCTCGAGCGGCGCACGATCGGCCGCGGCTATGCCTGGCTCGCCGTCTATCACCGCCCTTCCGTGGCGATCGCCGACTGAACGGCAGGCGGTTTACACAAAGGTTTTGCATCCCGCCTGAGGGCAGCCATTCCGGCAAGCGCCGAAACCGCCTGGTTTTCGGCGCTTTTGCGCTTTTCTGCCGTCCGCAATTCCCGCTTGAGCTAACTCAATTTTTACGATGATATGGTGAAAATGGGGTTCACGCCTCACTGGGGAAATCACCGACAGGAAGCCATCGTGTGAGGCAGGATCATCGATCGTCTCTAGACAGGAAAATCATGCGCCGGCTTCTCCTGGCTCTCTTGCCGCTTGCCACCCTTCTTTCCGGCTGCTCGTCGACCGACTATGACCTGATGCAGACGGCATCGATCCCGCCGCGCTTCCACGATACGGACCCGCAGAACTTCGGCGACCGGACCCCGCAGCACCACAATATCCACGGCATCGACGTTTCGAAATGGAATGGCGATATCGACTGGATGAAGGTGAAGAACTCGGGCGTCTCCTTCGCCTTCATCAAGGCGACGGAAGGCAAGGACCGGGTCGATACCCGCTTTCCCGAATACTGGCAGAAGGCACGGGCCGCCGGCATCCCTTATGCGCCCTATCACTTCTACTATTTCTGCTCGACCGCCGACGACCAGGCCGATTGGTTCATCGCCAACGTGCCGAAGAGCGCCGTCTACCTGCCGCCGGTTCTCGACGTCGAGTGGAACGGCGAATCGAAGACCTGCCGCCATCGCCCGACGCCGGACGAAGTGCGCGTCGAGATGAAGCGCTTCATGGACCGGCTCGAAGCCCATTACGGCAAGCGCCCGATCATCTACACCTCGGTCGACTTCCACCGCGACAATCTCGTCGACCAGTTCAAGGAACATCACTTCTGGGTGCGCTCGGTCGCCAAGCATCCGGGTGAGGTCTACGTCGAGCGCCGCTGGGCGTTCTGGCAATATACCAGCACCGGGGTCATCCCCGGCATCGACGGCGCCACCGATATCAATGTCTTCGCCGGCTCGGCGAAAAACTGGAAGAACTGGGTCGCCGCGGTCTCGCAGCCGAAGCAGAACTGACATTCCTGCCGACAGGTGCGGCAGGAAGACCCATTTTCTTCTTTCGGTCATAATGCTCTGAGAGAGCAACGACAGATTTCGCAGCGATTTGATTGCCCGTGGTGGTGCAAGGCGCCCCACGGCAAAGAAAGGAATTTCATGATGACCCGCACAGCCCGGCGCGCGCTTGCCTCCGTCGCTCTTCTGGCGCTGACCGCCTCGGCCGCCGCCGCCCAGACCGCAGCCTCGACAGGCGCGAAGACGGCATCCCCGGCCGTTGCCTGCGGTGGCGATCTCGCAACCTTCCTTCAGGGCGTGAAGGCCGAAGCGGTCGCCAAGGGCGTTCCGGCCGATGTCGCTGACCGGGCGCTCGCCGGTGCCGCCATCAATGAAAAGGTGCTCAGCCGCGACCGCACCCAGGGCGTCTTCAAGCAGACCTTCACCGAATTCTCCAAGCGCACCGTCAGCAAGTCGCGCCTCGATATCGGCCAGCAGAAAATGAAGGAATATGCTGACGTCTTTGCTCGCGCTGAGAAAGAATTCGGCGTGCCGGCCCCGGTCATCACCGCCTTCTGGGCGATGGAGACCGACTTCGGCGCCGTCCAGGGCGACTTCAACACCCGCGACGCGCTGGTGACGCTGTCCCACGACTGCCGCCGTCCAGAGATGTTCCGCCCGCAGCTGATCGCGGCGATCGAGATGGTCCAGCATGGCGACCTCGACCCGGCGACGACGACAGGCGCCTGGGCCGGCGAGATCGGCCAGGTGCAGATGCTGCCAGAAGACATCATCGCCTATGGCGTCGATGGCGACGGCGACGGCCACGTGAACCTGAAGAAGAGCTCGCCCGACGCGATCCTGACCGCCGCCAAGTTCATCCAGAGCCTCGGCTACAAGGCTGGCCAGCCGGTAATCCAGGAAGTCAGCGTTCCCGAGCAACTCCCCTGGGAAAAGACCGGCCTGCAGCCGGGCATGAAGGCCAGCGACTGGTTCGCGCTCGGCGTCAAGCCGCGCAACGGCGACACCGCCTTCGGCAACCTCGAAGCCTCGCTGGTGCTGCCGCAGGGCCGCAAGGGCGTGGCCTTCCTCACCTACCCCAACTTCAACGTCTATCTCGAATGGAACCAGTCGTTCATCTACACAACATCTGCCGCCTATTTCGCGACCCGTCTCGGCGGCGCGCCGACCTATGAAGGCGGCAATCCGGAACCGGGCCTCGACGACACCGGCATGAAGGCACTGCAGAGCAAGCTGCAGACGCTCGGCCACGATGTCGGCAAGATCGACGGCATCCTCGGCTCCGGCACCCGTGCGGCACTCCAGAAGGAGCAGCTCCGCCTCGGCCGTCCGGCCGACGGCTGGGCGACGCTCGAACTCCTGAACGCGCTTTAAGCCCGAACCGCAGTTTCAAAACCATGACCCCGGAGATCGGATCGATCTCCGGGGTTTTTTCATGCCACAACGACCGACCGGATCCCGGTTGATGAGAGCCCACCGGCTCGCCCCCACGCATGCGGCCCTCATCATCGCCGCAAGAACCGGGTGGTTCCGCCGGGCGTGCCGGGTTATGTATCATGTGTCGGAGCACAACCGATCCGGGAGCGGTAACCAGGCGCTTGCGCCATGGCGTCCACCCGGCGGAGGGAGACTGACGCCACCACGCAATCAGCACGGATAGGCATCACCATGAATGCGCGAAGCACCGTCGATGGCAATCAGATGAGCGCCGGGACCTGGGCGCTGCTTGCCCTGCTCGGCCTGATCTGGGGCGGATCGTTCTTCTTCGCCCGCGTTGCCGTCGCCCATGTGCCGCCCTTCACGCTGGTGTTCCTGCGTTTGGGCCTGGCAGCCCTGGCGCTGCATATCTACATCCGCGGCCGCTTCGGCATGTACGAGGCGCTTGCCGGCCGCTGGCGCGAATTCGCGCTGATGGGGCTGATCAACAACGCCATTCCGCACGCCTTCATCTTCCTTGGACAAACCCATATCGGCGCCGGACTGGCGGCGATCCTCAACGCCACGACGCCGGTCTGGAAGGTGATCATCGCCAACATGGCGACCGAGGACGAGAAGCTGAGTTCCGCCAAGATCGCCGGCTGTCTGCTCGGGCTCGCCGGCACCGTCGTCCTGATCGGGCCGAGCGCCGTTGCCGGTCTCTTCGGCACCACAAGCAGCGTGCCGCTCTGGGCGCTGCTGCTGCCGGTGCTTGCCGCCATCAGCTATGGTTTTGCGGCGACCTACGGCAAACGCTTCCGCGATCTCGCGCCTCCCGTGACGGCCGCAGGCCAGCTGACCGCCTCGACGCTGATCGCGCTGCCGGTGGCCGCCTTTACGGACACGCCCTGGCTGCTGCCGATGCCGCCCGTCGAGGTGATCCTGTCGATCCTCGGCCTGGCGCTGGTTTCGACGGCCTATGCCTACATCTTTTTTTTCCGCATCATGCGCGCGGCCGGCGCCACCAATGCCTCACTGGTCACCCTGCTGGTGCCGCCAAGCGCGATCCTGCTCGGCTACCTCTTTCTCGGCGAGACGCTGCAGGCGGCCGATTTTGCCGGCATGGTGCTGATCGCCCTTGGCCTCGCCGTGCTCGACGGTCGAATCCTGCGTTTCAGGCGGGTCGCCTGACATCTGATCGTGGTCGGTTACAGGAAAAGCCCACACACCTTGAGTGCTTCGCACCGCGTGAAAAAGACATGGTTTGCGGGGGAATCGACGGCCGATTTTCGTCCCGCTCCGGGCCACTCACGCACGGTAACAAACGTTTATATTAACCTTGGTGAAGCGATTGTGAAAAAAATGTGGCAGCCTGGAAAATTAAATAAAATCAGAACTATAGGCCTGTGAATAAGGCAGCGCCGGCTCACGCATTTCGCACTGCAGCACAAGTTTCCCTTTAACGTGTCGTGATTTCGCCCTATGTTTTAACGCGTTAACGCAGGGAGGGTCTTCCATGGGCCTTACACATTCGCTGAATGTCATCATGATCAGTGCAGCGTTCGTATTCGTGGCCACGATGCTCTTCATCTGAGGAGCGGCCGCTGAGAGTCCAAACCGAATAGGGACTTAAATTTCCGGGAAACCATTTTGCAGCACCAAGCCAGTTAGACCGCCAAGAGAGCATAAGGTCTAGACGCTGCGACAAACGAGAAAGCGCCTGAAGATCGATCTTCGGGCGCTTTCCTTTTTGGTGGATGCTGTAGCGATCGGGACGCTTGCTGCGACCGCAGCCGAAGAGACCCCAAAAGGCATGGAGCCATACCAAAGCGCGGCGGCGACCTCTGTCTGCCAGGACACGCGGCGCGTTCGCAGCCATTCGGAAGTTCAACATGGCGAAGCGCACCTTGCCCGTCGCAAGGTGCGAGCGAAGGTCAGGCGGCCGCGCCGGCCGCCACCATCCGCGGTGCATCGATCGCGCCCACCGCTTCCACAGAGGCCCGCTCGAAACCGACGAGATCCAGCACGGCTGTCACCAGCGGCGTGCGGTTCATCGAATAGATATGGAAATCGCGTACGCCGCGCCGGGCGAGATCGACGATCTGCTCGGCGGCGATGTGGGTCGCCTCCTTGAAGCGCTCGACCGGCTGGTCCTCGAGATGCACGAGCCGCGTGACGATCGCCTCCGGCACGGTGGCGCCACAGAGGCCAGCGAATTTCTGCACCTGCGCCAGATTGTTGATCGGCAGAATGCCCGGCACGATCGGGATGTTGACGCCAGCGCGCCGCACTCGTTCGAGGTAGCGCTCGAAATCATTGTTGTCGAAGAAGAATTGGGTCAGGGCCCGGGTTGCGCCCGCATCGACCTTGCGCTTCAGCATGTCGATGTCAGCGGCGACGTCAGGGCTTTCCGGGTGCTTCTCCGGATAGGAGGAGACGGAAATCTCGATGTCGTCCCCGCGCGCACGGATCGCCCGCACGAGGTCGGTGCTGCTGGCGTAACCCTCGGGATGCGGCTGGTAAGTGCTGCCGATGCCGCCCTGGGGATCGCCGCGCAGCGCCACGAAGTGGCGGACGCCGAAGCTGAGATACTCGTCGATCACGGCATCGACCTCCGCCTTCGGCGCGCCGACGCAGGTCAGGTGCGCAGCGGTATTGGCAAAGCCGCTTTCCGCGATCAAGCGCCTGACCGTCGTCAGCGAACGCGCCTTGGTCGAGCCGCCGGCGCCGTAGGTGACGGTGATGAAGGCCGGACCGAAGGCCGAAAGGTCGTCTGCCGTCTGGAAGAGCTGCGCTTCCATCTCGTCGGTCTTGGGCGGGAAATATTCGAAGGAGAGCCGGAGATTGCCGCGTTCGGCCGGGTAAAGCGTCTGTGCCGTCATTATTATACTCCCCCCGCCTGGACACGCGGCCGCGGCGTTTCATTCTCGTTCACGGCCCGCCGATCACGCGCGAGCCAGATCGTCACCGTCAATTTTCCATCATTCGCCCCCTCAGGCGAAAGATCCGTGGTCTTCTCGAGCACAAGGCCAGCCTTCGCCAGCCAATCGGCCATCGCCTGGTGCGAGAAGCCGAGGCGCGCATGGGCGTGCTCGTCGCGCAGATGCTCAAGTCCGTGCGGCGCGAAGTCGATGATGACCAGCCGTCCACCCGGCATCAGCATGCGCGCGGCTTCCGCGATCGCGGCTTCCGGCTCTTCGAGGAAATGCAGCACCTGGTGAATGGTGACGAGGTCGAAGGTCTGGCCGTCGAGCGGCAGGTTAAAGATGTCCCCATGGCGGATCGACGCCTTGGTGATGCCAGCGCGATCGAGATTGGAGCGCGCCACCGCAAGCATGTCGCGGCTGGCGTCGACGCCGATACCGCGCCGATAGAGGCCCTCGAAGAGCTGCAGGATGCGGCCTGTGCCGGTGCCGAGATCGAGCAAGCTTTCGACCGGCTCGTCGCCCACCATTTCGCGCAGCTTCGCCTCGACGTCACGCTCGCTGACATGCAGGCGGCGAAGCTCGTCCCAGCCGGCGGCGTTGCGGCTGAAATAGGCCTGCGCCTTCTCCGAGCGCGCCTTCTTCAAGGTGGTGAGCCGGGCTGCATCACGCGCCAACACCGCGTCGTCGACGGAGGCGGAGGCCAGCATCGCCCGCACGAGCCCGACCCGGGCACCGTCCTGACGGAGGCGGAAATAGGCCCAGGCGCCCTCCTGGTAGCGGTCGATCAGCTCGACCTCCGCCAGCAGCTTCAGATGCCTGGAAATGCGTGGCTGCGATTGACCGAGAATTTCGGTAAGATCGGTGACGGTCAGATCGCCGGCGGCGAGAAGCGCGACGAGACGCATGCGGGTCGGCTCGCCCGCCGCCTTCAGCACGTCCACCAACGCATCCAGACCCAGTTCTCTCTGCAGAGCCATAGCGATCCCCATCAACACATAAAGATATGTTTATGTGATTTGCGGTGGTGACGCAAGCGGATTTGCGCGGAGAGGCCAAACAATGGCGCCGGCGGAACGGATGCTTGTGTATGGACGCCATGCGCCCCAAACGATGTCTCGGGCGGCACGTCAGGAGACCTGCGAAGGTCCCGCTAGTAGGCCGACTTCACGACCCGAATGAGGGCAGCCCCACGCAACCGTGACAAACCCGGCGCCCTTCCCGGTGTTGGGACGCCACCCTATCCGCGCCTCTGCCGCCCGAGGTACGCGTCATCCGCCAGCCCATCTCGCCGCAGCGATAGACAAACCTGCAAACGCCCGTTCGCGCCCGCCATCGGGACGGCAATCGCAGAGCTGATCGCTACGCCGACCCCTGGAGCGTCCCGCACGTTCATCCCCCACGCGGGCACAGCGATAAACAGACCCTGGCGCGCAACCGAGCGACAGCTGGTCTTCGCCTCAGGTCAGGAGACAAAGGAAAACGGGCGAAGCCTGCGCCTCGCCCGTTCCTAGAGCAAATGTTGCAGCGCCCGCTTCAACGGACGCAGCAAGGTCCAGCGCCACGATATGGCGGCGGCTGAAATCAGCGCGTCAGGCGCTTGTAGGTGACGCGCTTCGGGTTGACCGAGTCCGGGCCGAGGCGGCGGATCTTGTCCTTCTCGTAGTCTTCGAAGTTGCCTTCGAACCACTCGACCTGGCTGTCGCCTTCAAAAGCGAGGATGTGCGTTGCCAGGCGGTCGAGGAACATGCGGTCGTGGCTGATGATAACGGCGCAACCGGCGAAGTTTTCGAGCGCGATTTCGAGCGCTGCCAGCGTCTCGGTGTCGAGGTCGTTGGTCGGTTCGTCGAGCAGCAGCACGTTGCCGCCGTTCTTCAGCATCTTGGCGAGGTGAACGCGGTTGCGCTGACCGCCCGAGAGGTTGCCGACCTTCTGCTGCTGGTCGCCGCCCTTGAAGTTGAAGGTCGAGCAATAGGCGCGCGAGTTCATCTCGTGCTTGCCGAGCTTGATGACTTCAGCACCGCCGGAGATTTCTTCCCAGACGGTCTTGTTGCCGTCGAGCGCGTCGCGGCTCTGGTCGACATAGCCGAGGTGCACGGTATCACCGATGCGGATTGAGCCGCTGTCGGGCTGTTCCTGGCCGGTGATCATGCGGAAGAGCGTCGTCTTACCGGCGCCGTTCGGGCCGATGATGCCGACGATGCCGCCCGGCGGCAGCTTCAGCGACAGGCCGTCGATCAACAGGCGATCGCCATAGCCCTTGGTGACGCCTTCCATCTCGATGACCACCTGGCCGAGACGTTCGCCGACCGGGATGATGATCTGCGCGTCGCCGGGGCGCTGGTTTTCCGCCGCGTTGACCAGTTCGTCATAGGAGCGGATACGCGCCTTGGACTTGGCCTGACGAGCCTTGGGGCTGGATGCGATCCATTCCTGTTCGCGAGCGATCGCCTTCTGGCGGGACGCCTCTTCGCGACCTTCCTGCTGCATGCGCTTGGCCTTCGCAACCAGGTAGGCCGAGTAGTTGCCCTCGTAGGGGATGCTGCGGCCGCGGTCGAGCTCGAGGATCCAGCCGGTGACGTTGTCGAGGAAGTAACGGTCGTGGGTGATCATCAGCACGGCGCCCGGATACTCGCGCAGGTGCTTTTCGAGCCAGGCGATCGTCTCGGCGTCGAGGTGGTTGGTCGGTTCGTCGAGGAGCAGCAGGTCCGGCTGCGAGAGCAGCAGCTTGCAGAGCGCAACACGACGCTTTTCACCGCCCGACAGGTTGGTGACTTCCGCGTCGCCCGGCGGGCAGCGCAGCGCTTCCATGGCCATTTCGACCTGACTTTCCAGATCCCAGAGGTTCTGGCTGTCGATGATATCCTGGAGCTTGGCGCCCTCTTCCGCCGTCTCGTCGGAATAGTTCATCATCAGTTCGTTGTAGCGGTCGACGATCGCCTTCTTCTTGGCGACGCCTTCCATGGCGTTTTCAAGCACCGTCTTCGTCGGATCGAGCTGCGGCTCCTGCGGCAGGTATCCGACGGTCGCACCTTCGGCCACCCAGGCCTCGCCGGTGAATTCCTTGTCGAGGCCGGCCATGATGCGCAGAACCGTCGACTTACCGGCGCCGTTCGGGCCGAGGATACCGATCTTGGCATCCGGGTAGAACGACAGATGAACGTTCTCGAGAACCTTCTTCGCGCCGTAGGACTTATTAAGTCCGGCCATATGATAGATGAACTGACGTGCCATGAGGGAATGCTCCGCAGGGATAAGGAAATTTGCCCGCTATGTAGGCGAATTATAGGAAGGGGGCAATGATCAAAGGCATCCGCCCCCGCCCTATCCCAAAACGAACATCCCGATCGGAACGCCCGGCAGGCTCTCCCGGAAGGCGCCTAAAGCCGGCGCGGTCAAGGCCGCACCATAAGGCGCTGCCATGGCCGACCGGGCGAAACGCCCTACCCGCGACCGGCAGTATCGGCGATACCCTTGGCGCACTTGAACTCGGTCGTGCCTGCGGCCTGGATCAGCGGCCCGAGGCTCGCAGCCTTCATGACATCGCCCGTGAGCCCGATCGTCAGCCCGGTGATGATGCTGCGGCCCTGCACGGTCTGGCAGCGCATGCGCACCCGGTCGCCGGCTCCAGCGCCAAAACTCTGGTCGAAGGCCTGCTTGATCGCCGCCTCATCGAGTTCCGCACCCACACGCTGGCGGAAAAGTGCCCCGACCGCCGAGCGGTTGAGCTCTTCCAGCATGCGCAGCTGCACCGAGAAATAGTCGTCGACCGAGCCGCTCTGGCAGGTGCCGCTTCGCAGCCACTGGTGCCGGTCGAGACCGGATTGCACGCCGGGCATGGCGATAAGCAGCCGCGCCGCGGTGTCGTCGGCCATGGCAAGCTTCGGCAGCTCCAGCCAGCTGCCCTTGCGGTCGGTTGCCCGCGCTTCTGCCGCGACCCCGCAATAGCTCTTGCGCAGCGGCCACAGGCCATGCAGCGAGAGGTTGGTGGCATCGAAGCGTTCCGCCGTCTGGCTCTCGCATTCCTTGCGTTGCGGCCGCGTCTCGCAGAAACCGGGCTGCCAGCTGACCGCCAGCACGTAGTCGGTGCGGCTGGTTGAACTCGCCGGCGGAGCACCCTTGGATGCGTCTTCACCGGCAGCAAAGGCGCCGGAACCAAGCAACAGCGTCAGCGCTGCTAGGATGCCCGCCACAGAACCTGATATCGCTTTACAAAAACGGACCATGATATCCTCCCGCAAAAACAAAACGGGAACAAATATCGCCCAAAACGGGAAAATTGCAACCCCTAATGTAATGCACCGTCAAATCGCTTGTGACCTCATGCGCAACGATCAACAAGCGGCGATTGCCTTTGCCACGCAAATCGATTTGAAATCTCAAAGGTCTGTCGATTGCTTCCGGGAGTAGAGATGTTCGGGCAGGTGAAGACGCATCAGAGCCCGACCGGTGCCAGCTTGAGCTGGCGGCATTTTCCGGCAACCACAGAAGCCCGCGGCATCCTTCTCGTCAGCCATGGCCTTGCCGAGCATTCCGGCCGATATGCCCGCTTTGCCGAGGCGATGGCCGGCCACGGCTTCCATGTCTATGCCCACGACCATCGCGGCCACGGCGCGACGCAGGCGCCTGACGCCCAGCTTGGGATGTTCGCAAGCCGCGACGGCCTCGACAAGATATTCGCGGACATCCGGGCAGTGCGGGAGATTGCGACCACCGCCCATCCGGGCTTGCCGGTCATCCTCTTCGGCCATTCCATGGGTGGACTGATCGCGCTCAATGCCGCCGAAACCGATCCCGGCCTCTACGATGCGCTTGCCGTCTGGAACTCCAACTTCCGGCCGGGCCTTGCCGGCCGTGGCGGACAGGTGATCCTGAAGATCGAAAAGGCGCTCAAAGGGTCTGACGTGCCGAGCCCGCTTCTGACCAAGCTCACCTTCGGCATGTGGGGCGGCGCCATCAAGGATCGCAAGACCGATCTCGACTGGCTGTCGCGCGACGATGCCGAGGTCGCCAAATACGCCGCCGACCCGCTCTGCGGCTTCGATGCGACGGTCTCGCTCTGGCTCGATCTTTTCCGCCTGTCCTTCGATGGAGCCCGGCCCGACCGGCTGGCGCGGCTCCGGAAAAACCTGCCCATTCATCTCGTCGGCGGCAGCGCTGACCCGTCGACCGAGATGGGCAACGCCGTCCGCTGGCTTGGCACGAAGATGGAAGCCGCCGGTCTCAGCGACGTTAGCGTCACCGTCTATGACGGCATGCGCCACGAAACACTGAACGAACTCGGCCGGGACGAGGCGACGGCCGACTTTGCCGCCTGGTGCCTGCGCGCCGTCGCAGGGCGGCGCTGACCGGAAATATCATGGCCGACATGTCGCTTCCCAAGATCGCCGCCGACCACAACCGCATCTCCTTCGGGCTGACACTGATGGTGATCTCGGTGCTTCTGTCGCCGCTGATCGACATCTTCGCCAAGCTCGCGATCGCCACCGTTCCCTCGGCCGAAATCACCGCCGTGCGCTTTCTGCTGCAGGTCGTCTTCATCCTGCCGATCGTGCTCTTCCGCGGCAGCCTGTTTGATCTCACCTGGAAGAAGACCGGGCTGCACGCGTTGCGCGGCGGTCTGCTGGTCGTGACCATGCTCTCCTTCATTACCACGCTGAAGGTCATGGAAGTCGCCGACGCGATCGCGATCTTCTTCGTCGAGCCGATCATCCTCACGATCCTTGGCAGCATCTTCCTGAAGGAGACGATCGGCTGGCGGCGCTACACCGCCTGCGGCGTCGGCTTCTTCGGCGCGCTGCTCGTCATCCAGCCGAGCATGCAGGAGGTCGGCTGGATCGCCCTTCTGCCTGTTGTGGCCGCCTTTGGCCTTGCCGTTTTCCTGCTCGTCACCCGCATGGTCGCGCAAAATGAGGACCCCTGGTCGATGCAGTTTCACGCCGGCGTCTGGGGCGCGCTCTTCTGTCTCGTGCTGCTTTATTTCGGCGAAGGCACCGGTTCCGGCATCTTCGATCCGGTCTGGCCAGAAGGGTACACCTGGTATTACCTGCTCGGCGTCGGCGTCACCGCCACCATTTCAGGCGTGCTCGGCGTCTATGCCTATCGCGCCGCCCCGGCCTCGGTGCTGGCGCCGCTGCAGTATCTCGAAATCGTTTCGGCCACGATCTTCGGCTGGCTCGTCTTCGGCGACCTGCCCGACGCGCTGAAGTGGCTCGGCATCGCCATCATCATCGGCTCCGGCCTCTACATCATCTGGCGCGAGCGCCGCGTGCACAAGGACACGAGCGTCGCTCCGGTGTCGCCAGCCATCTGACAACAAAGCCATCTGAAAACAAAAGAAAGACCATCGGGAGGAATATCATGAAAACTGGAGGTCAGCTCATCGTTGACGCGCTCGTCGCCAACGGGGTGAAGCGCATCGCCTGCGTGCCGGGGGAAAGCTATCTCGCCGTGCTCGACGCGCTCTACGACACCGACATCGACGTGCTCGTCTGCCGCCAGGAAGGCGGGGCCGCGATGATGGCGGATGCCTGGGGGCGGCTGACCGGCGAGCCCGGCATCTGCATGGTGACCCGCGGCCCTGGCGCGACCAACGCTTCCGCCGGCCTCCATGTCGCCAAGCAGGATTCGATCCCGATGATCCTCTTCATCGGCCAAGTGCAGAGCGAAGCGCGCGAGCGCGAGGCCTTCCAGGAGATCGAATACCGCCGCGCCTTCACCGAGGTCGCCAAATGGGTGGGCGAGATCGACGATCCCGCCCGCATTCCGGAATTCGTCACCCGCGCCTTCGCGGTCGCCACGTCCGGCCGCCCCGGCCCTGTCGTGCTGACGCTCCCCGAGGACATGCTGACCCGCAGCGCCGAGGCGCCCGCCGCCAAACCCTACCAGCCGGTCGAGGGTCATCCAGGTCCGGCGCAGATGAAGCGGCTCGGCGAAATGCTGAGCAACGCCAAGCGCCCGATCGCCGTCCTCGGCGGCACTCGCTGGACAGCGGAAAGCGTTGCTGAATTCCAGCGCTTCGCTGAACGCTGGAAGCTGCCGGTCGGCTGCTCCTTCCGTCGCCAGATGCTGTTTGATCACCTGCACCCGATGTACGCCGGCGACGTCGGCATCGGCATCAACCCCGCTCTGGCAAAAGAGGTCAAGGAAGCGGATCTCATCCTGCTTATCGGCGGCCGCTTCTCGGAAATGCCCTCGTCCGGCTACACGCTGATGGACAGCCCCTACCCGCACCAGACGCTGGTGCATGTGCATCCTGACAGTTCCGAACTCGGCCGTGTTTACAGGCCGGAGCTGGCGATTGCCGCCAGCCCGCGCGACTTCGTCGCCGCGCTCGAAAGCCTTGCACCGCCGAGCGAACCGAGCTGGTCCGCACGCACCGAGACCATGCACGCCGCCTATCTCAAGTGGTCGACCCCGCCGGAAACCGGCCCGGGCGCGGTGCAGATGGGCCCGATCATGAACTGGATCGAGGCGAACGTGCCGGAGGATACGATCTTCACCAACGGCGCCGGCAACTACGCCACCTGGGTGCATCGCTTCCACCGCTTCCGCCGCTACGCCACCCAGGCAGCCCCGGCTTCGGGCTCAATGGGTTACGGCCTGCCGGCGGCGGTCGCCGCCAAGCAGCTGCATCCGGATCGCGAAGTCATCTGCTTTGCCGGGGATGGCTGCTTCCTGATGCACGGCCAGGAATTCGCAACCGCCGTGCGCTACCGCCTGCCGATCATCACCGTCGTCGTCAACAACGGTATCTACGGCACGATCCGCATGCACCAGGAGCGCGACTATCCCGGCCGCGTCAGCGCCACCGATCTCACCAACCCGGATTTCGCAGCCCTTGCCCGCGCCTATGGCGGCCACGGCGAGACGGTCGAGAAGACGGAAGAGTTTGCCGACGCCTTCCTCAGGGCGCGCGCCAGCGGCAAGCCGGCGATCATCGAGATCAAGCTCGATCCCGAAGCGATCACCCCGACGCGCACGCTAAGCGAGATCAGGGCGGGCTGAGCAAGTCTTGTTCGTGAAGGGTCCAATCACGGCGCAGACGCGCCGTGATTGGATTTCTGTGACAAGCACAGGAATGAGGGCGATGGAGCATTTGCGATAGGGCCCTTCTACCCACGCGCCCGCGCTTCTGTGCCTGCGAGCGCGCGGGCGAAGCGACGCTTCTCAGGGCGTCGTGCGCCAATTGAACGCCGATCGGCCACCATTATACCTCCCTCATTCCTGCGTTTGTCACAGGAGTCCAGCAGCGCCGCCTCGGCGGCGCGGGGAACGATCACGCCCGCTAACTGCCTGCGAGATACGTCCAGCCGCTTACTCCAGCCATTCCGTCGAAAACGCACCGGCCTCATGCAGATCGGTCGTCTCCAGGCGCCCCGGCCCGAGGTTCTCGAACTTGTGCGGCACATTGGCCGGCGCCACGACGATCTGACCGGCCTCGGCATCGATGATGCGGTCGCCGACGGTGAAGCGGGCGCGGCCGACGCGGACGATGAAGGTTTCCGGATAGGGATGGCGGTGCAATTTCGGCCCGTACCCGATCTCGTCGGTGGAAACGAAGATCACCGAAAGGCCTGCGCCATAGGCGCCGCCCTCGAATTCGCCCTTCCAGGCGTCGGGCTCATCCGCCCATTGCTCCCGCGAAATGAGATACGCTTCGGCCATGCCGATCCTCCACTGTCAGATGGAACGATGCGGCCGAGCGCGAGAGTTTGGATTTTGCGTGGCTCAGCCGCGGATATGCTGGGTCTGCTGGTAGACGGCCGTCGAGCGCGCGCCGGAACGGCAATAGCCGAGCATCGGCCGCTGGAACTCGTCGAGCGCGTCGACCATGCTCTTCACGGCATCGGCGGTCACGCCCATCGGGCCGACGGGAATGTGCTTGGTTTCGATGCCGAGTTCTTCGGCACGGGCGGCGATGGAATCAAAGGTCGGCTGGTCCGGCGCCTCGAAGTCCGGGCGGTGGCAGACGATGGACTTGAAGCCGAGCGCCTTGATCTGGTCGAGGTCCTCGACCGCGATCTGGCCGGTAACCGAGTATTCGTCGTTGATCTGGCGGATGTCCATGGTCGTCTTCCTTGAGGCAAATTTCCCGGCCTCTGATGTAGGCGCAGCCTTATCTCCCGTCAATTCAAAAGCCGCATCGTCAAGGCGCAGGATCAGACGACCGAAAAGGCGATGGCGTAGCTGCGCGCCTCGCCCGGCTGAAGCGGTGTCAGTTCCCCGGCCGCGGCCAACTCCGGCCGTTTGGCGATCCGGTGCGATACCGGCTCGATGCTGATCACGTTGGCCTCGCCGCGCTGGCAGCGCCACATCTGCAGGAAGGGCAAAGTATCGGCCCGGAACCGCACTTTCAGATTTCGGCCGCCGAGCCCCGCGAGATCCGCAAGCGTGACCTCCGACCAGCCATCGGAACCGACGGCCGCCGGCAGGCAGAAATGTGCGCTCTCGCCGGTGCCGAAGCACCAGGCGCTCTCCCCGCCTGCAAGCGAAGCGCTGACGATGCGGGTCTCGTCCCCGAGCAACCGGCCGCCAATGTTGAGGTGATACATCATGACAGGCGGAAAGGCGGTGACGCCGGAATTGACGACGCGATCTTCGAGCACCACTTCGTGCCGCGCGGCATCGATTCGCCAGCGCCGCTCGACCCGGGCCCGCCCGCCATCGGCGAGCGCCACCTCGATCGTCGCCGTGCACTCGGCCCCGTCGCTCGCCATCTCCATGTGGCTGACGGCTGTTCCGGCCAGTGACCCGTGCAGCGGATAGCGTGCGCCTTCCGCGCCACCTTCGATCGCCTCGGGATGGCGGATATGGTCTGGACCGCAGGTAAAGAGAAAACCGGCCAGCGCCCGGTCGATCCTCGGGTCCCCATCCGACGGGATCGCAGCACCCGGCGACAGGTCGACGCCGTCGACGACGAAGGCGGCGATATCGAGCGCCGAGAGCCGGTCGAACAGCACATGATTCTCTTGAAAATCCTGTGGTTCTTCGAGCGTCTTCAGCATGTTCTCTTCCTCAAATCGGCCGCAGAATCACTGCAATCACAAAGAGATGATAGCTGAGGAGAGACGCATTTCACCGGTTGAAGCCCGGGATTGCGCCGCCTAGATAGAATTTAACTGCTTGTTCATGATGAATTCATTTTTTTCACATTAACGTCGAAATCGAAATGTATCGCGCCACATTCACCACAATGAAAACAGGTTCTCTCGTGACGTCAGCGACCCGCACAGGCCTCTCGCTCCTCGCCGCAGTCGGCTTTCTTGCCGTGGATCTGACGGCCGCCTTCGCGCAGGACTATCGCGGCTACAATCGCTATGGCGACGATGTCATGCTGGTCACGCCCGACGGTGAAATCCTCGATTATGTACCCCGCTCCGACGAAGTGCAGACCATGCGCGACAGCCGCGGCCGCACGCTTCTGATCGACAGCTGGGGTAATGTGGTCGCAACCGTGGTGCCCAATAATCGCGGCCGCCAACGCGACTACGGCGGCAACCGTCAGGGCGATTACGGCGGCTATCGCCGTCAGGGTGACGTGGATATCTATTCCAACCGACGCTACCGGGAAACCGAGCGCGGCTACGGCTATTCCGAGCCCGGCGACGTCACCGGCTCCGTTCCCGACTACCGCGACGTCGTTCCGCCGTCGACCGACGGCAACGAACTGCCAAACAGCCTACCCGGCCTGATCGACGGCACCCAGGAGGCTTCCGTCGATCCGAACGACGGCAACCCAATGCGCCAATCGATGCCGCCCGCGATCTCGGTCAAGTCGAAGTCGCGCGCCGAGATCACAGCACTTCAGGTCTTCCTCGACCGCGAAGGTTTTTCGCCGGGCGTGATCGACGGCAAGATGGGCTCGAACGTCACCAAGGCGATCGAAGCCTTTCAGCAGTCGACCGGCGAAACGCTCGATCCCAACAACACCGACGACATTCTCGAGCGGCTGCGGATGAACGGCGGCATGCCGATCACCAGCTACACGATCACGGCCGCCGACGCCGCCGGCCCCTATGTCGCGTCGATCCCCGAGGATTACGCGCACAAAGCGATGCTGCCGCACATGTCCTTCACCTCGACGACGGAAATGCTCGGCGAGAAGTTCCACATGGACGAGGCCTATTTGCGCGAGTTGAACCCGGGCGTCGATTTCACCATTCCAGGCACGATCATCAAGGTGATCAACCCCGGCGCCAACAAGACCGGCAAGGTCGCCCGCATCCTCGCCGACAAGGCGCGCAAGCAGGTGCTCGCCTATGACGACGCCGGCAAGCTGATTGCCGCCTATCCGGCAACGATCGGCTCGTCCGATACGCCGTCTCCGTCAGGCACGGTCAATGTCGAGCGCATCGCGCTCAATCCGGGCTACACATACAATCCGAAGATCAACTTCAAGCAGGGCAACAACGACAAGATTCTGACCCTGCAGCCGGGCCCGAACGGTCCCGTCGGCACGGTCTGGATCGCGCTCTCGAAGCCCACCTACGGCATTCACGGCACGCCGGAACCCTCGAAGATCGGCAAGACCCAGAGCCATGGCTGCGTGCGCCTGACCAACTGGGACGCGACCGAGCTTGCCAAGATGGTGAGCACGGGCGTCACGGTCGAGTTCGTCGACTGAGCGAAGCCGGCCGCCCGTTAACCGAACCGTTGTTTTTTTGGCATTTTTCTTGAGGCTTCCCCCAATTGGGTGAGTGACTTCGCGCCTGCAGCATAGATGATGGAGTTGCCTGGCCGACCATCCACGACGAGGCACTCTTTTTTAAATTTCTTTGCGCCGACCCGTCGGCTAAATCGTTTCAGACCTATCCATTTACGAAGACCGCAGCTGCCGACGACCCAGCTGCGGTTTTTTTTCGAGCGCCGGGTGCAAAAGCCCTCCCGCCGCTCTCCCCGTCCATCATGACTTCATGAAACATTGTCATGAGAATTTTTCCGGCAATCGGCTATCACCGGATATCTCAACGACAATGGCCGACCTGCGGCCGCACTTGAAGGATGGCCTGAATGGCGACGGAGCGCACCCTGCCCAACCTCTGGCATGCGACGGCACCGGCCGCCCCTGAGACCAGGCCGCTCAGCCAGGACCTGACGACCGATGTGGCGATCATAGGCGGCGGCTTTACCGGCCTCTCGGCAGCGCTGCACCTGGCCGAAAAAGGCGTGAAGGCAACGGTCATCGAAGCCAAGATGATCGGCTTTGGCGGCTCCGGCCGCAATGTCGGCCTCGTCAATGCCGGCATGTGGGTGAAGCCCGACGACCTGATCTCGACGCTCGGCCCCGAGGCCGGCAACCGGCTGCTGACCGAACTCGGCGACGGCCCTTCGATGGTCTATGCGCTCGTGGAAAAACACGGGATGCCTTGCGAGGCGGTGCGCAACGGTACGCTGCACATGGCCGTCGGCAGCGAGGGCGTCACCGAGATCAAGGACCGCGAAGCGCAGTGGCAGAAGCGCGGCGCGCCGGTCGAGGCGCTTTCGGCCGAGCGGGCGCACGCGCTCACCGGCGCTGAAGGTTTTTCCGGCGCCCTGCTCGACCGCCGCGCCGGCACCATCCAGCCGCTCGCCTATGCCCGCGGGCTCGCCCGCGCTGCCCTTGCCGCCGGTGCCGAGATCTACACCGACACGCCGCTGACCGGTGCGGAGCACCAGGGCGACAGCTGGGTACTGAAGGCCGGCAACAACACGGTCCGCGCGAAACAGGTGATCCTCGCCACCAATGCCTATGGCGGCCTCTTCGCCGAGAGCCCCTGGCAGGCCCATACGCAGGAACTGACGATCCTGCCCTATTTCCAGTTCGCCACCAATCCGCTGCCGGACGCCGTCGCCAAGCGCATCCTGCCGGAGCGCCAGGGCACTTGGGACACCGGCCTCGTCATGACCTCCTTCCGCATGGACCAGCAGAACCGGCTGATCTTCGGCTCGATCGGCCGGCTCGACGCGATCGCTGAAGGCACGCACCGCGCCTTTGCCGCCCGCTCGCTGCGCAAGCTCTTCCCCTTCATCGGCAATTTCCGGTTTGAGTACTGGTGGGACGGCCGCATCGGCATGACCACCAACAACCTGCCGGCCATGCACACGCTCGCCCCCAACGTCGTTTCCGTCAGCGGCTACAACGGCCGCGGCATCGCGCCGGGCACCGTCTTCGGCCGCGCACTCGCCAGCCACGTCACCGGCGAAACCTCGGCGATCCCGCTCGCCGAAACGCCCGTGACCCCGGACACCTGGCGCGGCGTGAAGTCCGCCTTCTACCACGCAGGCGCCCAGGCCAAGCACTTCATCGACCGTCGGTTCTGAGGTAGCGCACGGTGCGGACCGTTCATTTCGGTTCGCGACCATGCCATGCGGTTTCGCCACGGGGTGAAATGCGCGCCAGCCGGATTGCGCCGGCCCATGCTGACCTATCTTGAATATTGAAACCCTGAGGTGTAGCGACCGCCGCGGGTACCCCTCCAAACCTGCTGCCGGGTTGAAGGGCCGCGGAACTTTACTCGACGACCATGTTCATCAACGTCGAAGCGTAATCGGCAGACTTCGACCAGGAGCATCGGATCGTCTCATGCTGCACCCGCAGGTCAGGTTCTCGCCGTCCAATATCGCCGCCCTGAAGAAGTCCCTCCGGGATCGTTACCCGCACATCAAGTCATCCCACCTGGACGAGGCAATCGCCGCGTCGTTCGGCTTCAAATCCCATGCGGCATTGCGCCCGGCGCTGCTTCAGGTCGTCAACCACGCCCGGCTGATCGTCATCACCGATCATATGTTGCTTCTGCTTCGGCTGGAGGAACTGGGATACCGAGATATCGACGCCGGAGACTTGCGCCACCTGATGTGGGACATAAAATTCCCCGACCACTGGTACGATCAACACCTTGAAAAGGCCGTGACGAAACGCAGACGGCCGACAGCGGCCAATTCGCAATAGCGCAGCAGCGACCATCGGTGGCCCGTGCACGGTAGAGACCGTCGATGGCAAAGCCCAAAAACCGCTTGCGATTTGAAATCAGTCGGCTTAGCGTTGACCGATTGCACGTCGCAAGCAGACCCGTGCGAACGGGCCATTCGAGACAAGGAACTGGCCATGGCTAAGCTCGTGTTCGGAATGAACCAGTCGCTGGACGGCTACGTCGACCACATGGAGTTTGCGCCAAGTCCCACGCTCTTCCGCCATTTCATCAAGGAGGCCGAACAGCAGACGGGCAGCCTGTACGGCCGTCGGATCTATGAGATCATGCGCTACTGGGACGACGAGCATCCGGAATGGGATGCGGACAGACAGGCCTTCGCAGCCGCGTGGCGAAAGCAGCCGAAATGGGTCGTCTCGCGCTCCTCGGCGTCCGTCGGCCCCAATGCCCGGCTCGTCGACGGTGATCTTGCGGGCGCCGTGCGCAAGCTGAAGGCCGAGCACGACGGCGAGATCGAGGTGGCGGGCCCCGTCCTCGCGCACAGCCTCACCGAACTGGGCTTGATCGACGAGTACCGGATCTACCTGCACCCGGTCGTCCTTGGTCACGGCAACCCCTATTTCGCCGGCCCCCGCCCGCGGCTCCGCCTGATCGCTCATGATCGGATCGGCGAGGACGTGGTGCGGCTGGTCTACGTTCCCGCTTAGTCGCCGGACTTGCCGGTCCCGTCAGCGCGCGGCTCTGTGCTTCGCGCTAACGGCGTGAAATCCGCATTCGACCCGGTTCGTTTTTCAGCTGCGACCTTGGCTTTCAAGCCAGGTGAGCGCGCCGCGAACTGCGGCGGCAAGCTGGTGCTGCCTTTGCCCTCACTCGGAGCGTCTCCAGCGATATGACCAACCGTCGATCCTTTCTCCGGTGGCCTTCAGCAACAAGGCGTCAGGCAGGAACTGGCCACGCACCAGGCCAATCTTTTCGAGAACACGGCAGCTGCTCTCATGTGCTGCCGCGCATATGGTATGAACCTCGGATAGGGGTGACTGCTGCTTGACCCAATGCATAATCGCAAGACCGGCTTCCGTCGCCAGCCCCCGTCCCCAATAGGCCGGACCGATGCCATAGTGAATTTCCGCGCCGTCCCCATCCACAAACATGAGGAAGAGGCCCATCGGCCGCTGGTCGCTGCGGTCGATGATGCTCCAGATGAAGCGGTCACCATCCGCCCAGCTGCTTTCTCCCCACGCATGGATGACCGCCTCGGTGCTGGATTGTGCGGGATGAGCGCCGCGCGGCAAAAATCGTGCTGCCATGCTGTTGCCGGTGTATTCCGTAAACACGGACGCCGCGTGTTCAGAGCGGGCTGCACGCAGGTGAAGACGGCTTGTCTTTAGTTCAACGGGCGGCGTGATCAACTTCAGGTGTCCGGGCGAGGCAGAGCGCGGACATCTTAATTCCATCGGGACAAAGAGCGAAAGCCACCATCGATCGCTTCCGGCGTAGAAAGTCCCTGGCCGCGCGGTGAAGCTGCCCCCAACATCACTGCGCCGCGATCAGCAAAGCAAAACGCCTCGGATCATCCCTGACCCGAGGCGTTGTCTCTCGAACGGAAGGCGCGATTACGCCGCTGCGCGGTAACCCGAGCCGGCGCTGACCTGCACCTGACCCGACGTGCGGAACGCCCGCAGACGCGTGGCGATGTGCTCGGCCTCTCCCGTCAATGCCTGGCTTGCGGCGTTCGCCTGCTCGACCATGGCGGCGTTCTGCTGGGTGATCTGGTCCATCTGGGTAATCGCGGTGTTGACCTCCTGCAGGCCGGTTGCCTGTTCGGCGGTGCTGGCGCGGATGGCGCCGAAGACGGAGCTGACTTCGACGACCTGGGCGACGATCTGCTGCAGCGACTGCGCCACCTGATTGACCGAATTGACGCCGTCGTCCACCTGGCCGCGCGACTTGGCGATCAGGCCCTGGATGTCCTTGGCCGCTTCGGCGCAGCGCTGGGCCAGCGCCCGGACTTCGGAGGCGACAACCGCAAAGCCCCTGCCCGCCTCGCCGGCGCGGGCCGCTTCGATGCCGGCGTTCAGCGCCAGGAGGTTGGTCTGGAAGGCGATCTCGTCGATGACGTCGACGATCCGCGCGATGCTGGCGGAAGACGTCTGGATCTCCTGCATCACCTCGATCGCGTGGCTGACGATCTCGCCGCTCTGTTCGGCATTGGCGCGGGCGGCAATCACGGTCGAGTTCGCCTGGTTGGCGCCTTCGGCCGTCTGCTTGACCGTGCGCGTCACTTGCTCGACGGCAGCGGCCGTCTCTTCAAGGTTGGCCGCCTGCCGTTCCGTGCGCCGGGCCAGATCGTCGGCAGCCGCCGCAATCTCCTTGGCGCTCGTGTGGATCTGGCTGGCGCCGGCCTCGATGCCGCCGATGGCGCGTGCAAGCTCGCCGATCGCGTGGTTGAAATTTTCGCCAAGCTCCTGATAGGCAACCGGCAGGTCCCCACCGATGCGTGCCGTCAAGTCGCCATCGGCGATCTTCTTCAGCGCCGCGCCGAAGGTCTTGCTGATCAGCGCGCGTTCGGCAGCCAGCACTTCTTCCTGCACCGCACGTTGCTTGGTGACGTCGGAGGCGTCCATGTAGACGGAGATCGACAGATCCATGTCGAGGAAGACGCCCTTGATCAGGCTCGACAGCATCGCGCCCATGTCCTCGGCCGAGGTCCCCTTGCGCGAGAACAGGCCGGCCTTCGGCCAGTGCGCCTTGACGATTTCGGTGATCAGATGCTCGGCGATCAGCGCGTAGCCGCCGATGTACCAGCGCGGCTCGAGCCCGATGCGGGCGTGCACCAGGCCGATGGTGCGAACCTTGGCGCTGTAATCCTCGTTGAAATTGGCATCGACGATATTGGCCCAGTGGCCGACCTGGGCGCCCTTGGCGCGGTCGATATGAGCGTCGGAGGAGAAGAAGCGCTTGGTCTCGGGCGTCGTCTTGACCTTGACGTAGAACTTGTCGAGCGCGGGTTTAAGTTCCTTCTCGAGGATCGGCTTCAGCGCCTTCAGGCTCGTCTTGGCGGCGTCATCGAGCGCCATGAAATTCAGACGACCGGCAACGTCTTGCGTGCCGGCAGCGGCGTGTTCCGTTTTCATGCGCGAACTTCCCTGCATGCTCATTTCTGGATCATGGAGACAGGATCTAGGGCGCTGCAGCGTCTGAGATCATGGCCGCAATCATGGCGGCTGGTTGCCCTGTTCAGTCGGTCGCAGGGGCAAGCTGTGTCCTGGGCCACTGATAGAAGCGCAGGGTAAAGGAAGCCTTACGCGAAACAGCTATTTCGCGAGGCCTGAAATACAACTCAACCGGAACTGACGAATATCAATTCCGGTTGATACGCAATAAACGGTGGAACGGCGAAGGATCAGGCGGCGTTTCGCGAAGCCCAGGATGGCATGCGCGCAGCCCAGGAGCGGCGCGTCTTGACCGGCATCAGCGCCTGCACTTCCTTGGCGAGGGCTGCTGCGTTTTCCCGCGCCTTGTCGAGATTGCTGACGCGGTTCGGATCCATCGTCTGCAGCGTGCCGCCAAAATCGAAGATCTCGCGATAGGCGGCGCGCTCGACGATCGGCGTGTCGAGAACCGAGACGCCGCGCTCGGCGAGCATCGCCTTGATCGTCTGCAGCGCACGCGTGGTGACCAGCGAATTGACGCGGGTGAGCACCACAGAATGGTTGATGCGCAGGCCCGAACGGTCCTGGATCTGGCGGATCAGCTCAAGAATTTGAGCCGCACCCTTGGCATCCATGGCGCAGCCCTGCACCGGGATCAGCACCTGGTCAGAGATGGCGAGTGCAAGTGCTACGATCTGGTCCTTGGCGCCCGCGAGATCGATGACGATATAATCCGCTTCGTCCTTCGCCTCGCGGATATGACATTCGAGCGAGCCGGGCGTGATGTGCGAAATGACGGTGAGGTTGGCGATATGGCCGGAAGCCTCCGCCCAGCTGGTGATCCAGCGCTGCGGATCGGCATCGAGGACGACTACCCGGTGCCCCTGCCGCGCCAGTTCCGTCGACAGGATCAGCGCCGCGGTCGTCTTGCCCGCACCACCCTTTGCATTGGCGAAAGTGATGACCGCCATGATATTCCCCATTCTATGCCTGTATCGCGCTGAACCGGACGGCCACAGCCGGTGGTTCGCTTCTTAACGAAACCTTACAGAATTTGGTTAACGAAACGGTAACGCCGGCACGTCAAACCTGACAGTCGGCCTTAAGGCTGCGTGCCAGAGACACTGCTATGGTGATGAAAATGCTGGAGTTCTGGCCTCAGACCGGCAAAACTGCCGGTTCGCTCACGTGCTGTGATCGATAGCACATCGACGAGAACGGCCCGTGCCGCACCGCCTCGCCTGTCGGGCTGAGCAGGGTCAGCACGTCATTCGCAAACGCCTGGGCGTTGGCCTGCGCCTTGGCAAGGTTGCTGACCTTCGCGGGGTCGAGAGAGGAAAGCGTGTCGCCCCGCTCAAAGAGTTCGCGGAAGGCCGTACGCTCCACCAGCGGGGTATCGACGAGCCGGATCCGGTTCTCCGAAAGCAGCAGCTTGACCCGGCGCATCGCCCGCGTCGTCACGATCGGGTTGACCCGGGTCAGCAGAACCGCGTGGTTGATGTTGGCGCGCGCGTTGTTCTCGATGTGGCGGATCAGGTCCAGCACCTGGATGGCGCCGCGCGCATCCATCACACAGCCCTGCACCGGGATCAGCGTCAGGTCCGAAAGACCGATCGCCAGCGCCACCAGCACGTCGGCCGCCCCGGAGAGATCGATGATCACATGCTCGACCTGACCGCGCAGCCGCCGGAGATGATCGCTGAGCGTGGTTGTCGCTACACCTGAGAGAACGAAGAGATTGCCATCGTTGCGGCCGTGGCGGAACCAGTCGGTCATGCAGGCGAGTGGATCGCAATCAAGAACCGCAACGCGATCGCCGCGCCGGGCGAATTCGCAGGCAAGCAGCAAGGCTGCCGTTGTCTTGCTGGCTCCCCCCTTCGCATTCGCGAGGGATACAATCGCCATCGGTCGACCCTAACTCAACGCAGGCCCGGATTTTCGCGGGCCGATACATACGCACACCCTAATGCAAGCGTTCCAGACCGCGGTAAACAAAGCGTAAAGAAAACGCCCCGCGAGCCCGAAACGTGACAGTTCGATGACGATTAGGTGACAGATCCGCCGCAATGGCAAGTGGTATTTTTGGGCTAACTAAACCGATAGGCCGACGCCTTCGCCTGGGGGCAAAGGCGTCGGGAATTGGTCAGATGCACTCGCGGAAGAGCTTCTTCGCGGCGTCGAGCGTCAACTCGACCGGGTTGCCGCCGGCCGTCGGGTCGACGATCGCCATCTCCGACATTTCGTCGATCCGGTCGGTGCCAACGCCGAGGGCTGCGAGCTTGTCCGGAACGCCGAGTTCCTCGCGCAACTTCAGCACGTAGTCGTAGAAGCCGTCGAAGCCACCGGAAATGCCGAGATAGGCGGCAGCGCGCACTATTCTGTCCTCGATCGCCGGACGGTTGAAACGCAGCACCGGCGGCATCACGACCGCATTGGTCATGCCGTGGTGGGTGTTGTAGATCGCGCCCACCGGATGCGACAGCGAGTGGATGGCGCCAAGGCCCTTCTGGAACGCGACGGCACCCATGGCGGCCGCACTCATCATGTTGGCGCGCGCCTCGATGTCGGTGCCGTCCTTGTAGGCGCGCGGCAGGTATTCCTTCACCAGCCGCATGCCTTCAAGCGCAATGCCCGCAGACATCGGGTGATAGAAGGGCGAGGAATAGGCTTCCAGGCAATGGGCAAAGGCGTCCATGCCGGTGCCCGCGGTGATCACCTTGGGCATGCCGACCGTCAGTTCCGGGTCGCAGATCGTGACTGCCGGTAGGAACTTCGGATGGAAGATCACCTTTTTCACATGGCTTGCCGAATTGGTGATGACGCTGGCGCGGCCGACTTCAGAGCCGGTGCCGGCGGTGGTGGGCACTGCAATGATCGGTGCAATGCCTGAGACGCTCGCCCGCGTCCACCAGTCACCGATATCCTCGAAGTCCCAGACGGGGCGGCTCTGCCCGGCCATGAAGGCGACGCACTTGCCGAGGTCGAGGCCAGAGCCGCCGCCGAAGGCGACGACGCCGTCATGGCCTCCATCCTTGAACGCCTTCACGCCGGCGGCGAGATTAATGTCGTTCGGGTTCGGATCGACGTTGGCAAAGATCGCGCGGCCGAGGCCGGCGGCCTCGAGGATATCGAGCGCATTTTGCGTAATCGCCATCGGCGCGAGGCCCCGATCGGTAATCAGCAGCGGCTTCTTCATGCCGACCGCCTTGCAATGGTCGGCAAGCTCCTTGATCCGGCCGGCACCGAACTTGATGGACGTCGGATAGCTCCAGTTGGCGGTGATGGTCATGCGGTGACTTTCTTCAGATGATAGGATTTCGGACGGGTGAGGTTCTGGAAGCCGATGACCGAAAGCGAGCCGCCGCGGCCGGTTTCCTTGACGCCGGTCCAGCAAAGCGCCGGGTCGAGATAGTCGGCGCGGTTCATGAACACCGTACCAGTCTCGATGTCGGCGCCGATGCGCGCGGCACGCTCGGCATCCCTGGTCCAGAGCGATGCGGTAAGGCCATACTGGCTATCGTTCATCAACTCGATCGCCTGGCTGTCGCTATTCACCTTCATGATGCCGACGGCAGGGCCGAAGGTCTCTTCGCGCATGAAGGCCATGGAGTGGTCGACATTTACGAGGATCTGCGGCGCGAGATAGGCGCCGCCGTCGTCGGCAGGGAAAAGCTTCGGGTCGATCAGAGCCTTGGCGCCCTTGGCAACGGCGTCGGCGATCTGCTCGCGCACGGTGGCAGCAAAACGCTTGTTGGCCATCGGCCCCAGCGTCGTTTCCGGATCGAGCGGATTGCCGAGCTTGTAGTTGGAAACCCAGGCGACCGACTTCTCGACGAAGGCGTCGTAGAGCTTTTCGTGCACGTAGATGCGCTCGATGCCGCAGCAGCACTGGCCAGAATTGTAGGTGGCGCCGTCCATCAGCGTGTCGACGGCCGCGTCGAGATCCGCGTCTTCCATGACGTAGCCCGGATCCTTGCCGCCGAGTTCGAGACCGAGACCGGTAAAGGTACCGGCCGCCGCCCGTTCGATCGAACGCCCGCCTTCGACCGAACCGGTGAAGTTGACGAAATCGAAGCTCCTGGCCGCAATCAGCGCCGCCGTTGTTTCGTGGTCGAGGAAGATGTTCTGGAAGACGTCGGCGGGAACGCCGGCCTCGACGAAGGCGCGCACCATGCGTTCGCCGACGAGGATCGTCTGGCTCGCATGTTTGATGATGACCGTGTTGCCGGCCATCAGCGCCGGCGCGACCGTGTTGATCGCGGTCATGTAAGGGTAGTTCCAAGGTGCAACGACGAAGACGACACCGTGCGGCTCGCGGGCGATGCGGCGCTCGAAGCGGTCGCTCTCCTCGATCACCAGCGGCTTCAGTGCATCGGCGGCGATGGTCGCGACATAGTTCGAGCGCTCGTTGAAGCCCTTGAATTCGCCGCCATAGCGCACCGGCCGGCCCATCTGCCAGGCAAGCTCCGGCACCACTTCGTCGACCATCTCGTTGAGGCGCGCGACACCGGCCAGAACCAGATTGACGCGCTCGTCGAGCGGACGGCGCGCCCAGGCCTTCTGCGCCTGGCGGGCGCGGGAAACCACCTGCTTTGCCATGTCCAGCGGCATCGCCGGGCGTTCTGCGTAGACCTCGCCGTTCACCGGCGAAATGCACTTGATCATGCTCATGATCGTCTTCCTGCTTTCATTGCGAATGATGCGATGGCCGCTCCGGTCAGGAACGGCCATCCTTGTGAATGATTATGTCGCGGGTCAGGCCCGTTCGAAACCGCGTGCGACCTCCCAGTCGGTGACGCGGCGATCATATTCTTCCTGCTCCCAGCGCCCTGCCCGTGCATAGTGCTCGATGACCTCGTCGCCGAAGGCGGCGCGCAGCATCTTCGATTCCGTCAGCGCGGCCGTCGCATCGCGAAGCGTGCGCGGGATCTCGCGCACGTCCTTGCCGCCATAGGCATCGCCGACGAAGGGCGCTTCCAGTTCCATCTTGTTTTCGATACCGGAAATGCCCGCCGCGATCAAAGCGGCGAAAGCGAGATAGGGATTGAGATCGGAGCCGCCGACGCGGCATTCGATACGGATCGCCTTGGTGTCTTCGCCGCAGAGACGATAGCCGGCCGTGCGATTGTCCTTGCTCCAGACCGCCTTGGTCGGCGCGAAGGTACCGGCCATGAAGCGCTTGTAGGAGTTGATGTAGGGGGCGAGGAAATAGGTGATCTCGCTCGCATGGGTGAGAAGCCCGGCCACGTAATGGCGCATCATCTCGGACATGCCGTATTTGCCGCTCTCGTCGTAGAACTTCGACGACTTGCCGTCCGCGCTCCAGAGCGACTGGTGGATATGCGAGGACGAACCGGCGGCCGCATAGTTCCACTTGGCGAGGAAGGTGATGGCCTTGCCGCGCGACCAGGCGATTTCCTTGCAACCGTTCTTGATGATCGCATGCCGGTCGGCCATCGTCAGCGCGTCGGCATAGCGTACGTTGATCTCTTCTTGGCCGGCCGACGCCTCACCCTTGGAATTCTCGACCGGAATGTCTGCACCCTGGAGACCGTTGCGGATCGCCCGCATCACGTCCTCTTCCTTGGTCGTCTGGAAGATGTGGTAGTCCTCGTTGTAGCCGCTGACGAGCTGCAGGTCGCGATAGCCGGACTGGCGGGCGTCGTCATAGGACTGGTCGAAGAGGAAGAATTCGAGCTCGCTCGCCATATAGGCCTTGAGGCCCATCTTCTCGAGACGCGCCACCTGCTTCTTCAGGATCGCCCGCGGCGAATGCGGCACTTCCTCATGGGTGTGATGGTCGAGCATGTCGCAGAGAACCAGCGCCGTGCCTTCGAGCCAGGGGATGCGGCGAAGCGTCGAAAGGTCCGGCTTCATCGTATAGTCGCCGTAGCCTTTTTCCCAGCTTGTCGCCTTGTAGCCGGGAACGGTCTCCATCTCCATGTCGGTCGCCAGCAGGTAGTTGCAGCTATGCGTTTCCTTCCAGGCGCCATCGACGAAGAACTGCGCGTGGAAGCGCTTGCCCATCAGCCGGCCTTGCATGTCGACCTGGCAGGCGAGCACCGTATCGATGCGGCCGGCGGCGACGTCTTCCTTCAACTCGTCAAACGTATAGCTCATCAACTTCCATCCCATGTTTTGTCACGCGGCCGTTCCCTTGAGGTCACGATATTTTTTGGCCGCGTGAACGTGATCAGCTCGAATTGTCTGGCGCGGAGTGCGGGCCGGAAGCCGCGCACATTGTTTTCGATTTCGTCCGGCCCCAAAGAAAAGGCGGAAGTCGCGGTCGCGCTTCCGCCCTTTTGTCGTTGATCAGATCTGGCCGACGGCCTTCTCTGCAGCGGCGATCTCTGCCTGGCGGCGTGCCACTTCGTCACCGATCGGCGGGCCGCGGAAGCGGCGGCTCTCGAAGCCGAACCAGACAGCGCCGGTCAGCACCAGGAAGCCCACGGTGATGTAGAGTGCCCAGTCGTTCGGCGGCTGCACGCCGAGGATGAAGATCAGCACCATGGCGATGATCGAGAGCACCGCGAACAGCTTGAACATGCTCTCGCCGAGGTTCCACGGACCCATCTTGTCCCACTTCGAAGTGCCCCAGGCGAACAGGCCGAGGGTGATCGGGATCGCGAAGGAGAAGAACAGGAAGATGACCGTGCACGAAACGACGATGGTGTAGACCGGCGTCTCGCCGATCGAGACCAGCGACGAGCCCCAGACGAACAGGACCGACAGGATCGAGCCGATCCAGATCGCGGCAACCGGCGTGCGGTAGGTCGGGCTCACCTTGGCAAGCGCCTTGGAGGCCGGCAGGCCGCCGTCACGCGAAAACGCGAAGATCATGCGCGACACCGAGGTCACCGTTGCCAGGCCGCACAGCCACTGGCTGACGAGGATGGCGAGATAGAGGATGTCCTTGATGATGGGGTGCACCTGCGCATCCATTGCCCAGAAGAACACGTTCCAGCCCTGCTTGGCGGCTTCGTCCATGTTCGGGATCATCAGCACGAACGAGCACAGCATGATATAGCCGAAAAGCGCCGACCAGAGCACCGACGAGACCATGCCACGCGGCACCGAATGGGCGGCTTTGACCGTCTCTTCGGAGGTGTGCGCCGAAGCGTCATAGCCGGTGATCGTGTAGATCGGCAGGAGCAGGCCGAGTAGGAACACCCAGGTGCCCGAGGTCTGAGGCCACACGTTGCCGCCGGCTTCACCGGAATAGTTGGAGAAGGTGAAGAGACGGGCGATGTCGTAGCTGTCGGCTGCGACCAGGCACACGAGCGCCAGCAGGATCGACGTCGCGAAGATCAGGTAGCCCGAAAAGTCGGTGAGCTTGGCTGTCAGCCCGATGCCCATGTGGTTTACCAGCGCCTGCCCGCCGGTGATGATGGCCAGGAAGACGATGCGCGTCAGCGTCGTATCGGCGAGGCCGAAATAGGGCGTGCCGAAGGAACCCATGAAGAAATAATAGGTGCCGACGTTGATCGCACCGAGAACGGTGACGAGACCGAGCAGGTTGAACCATGCTGTCAGCCAGCCGGTGAAGCGGTTGCCGAGGATCGAACCCCAGTGATAGAGGCCACCCGCCGTTGGATAGGCCGAGCTGATCTGTGCCATGGCAACGGCGAAAACCAAGGAGATGAAGCAGCCAAGCGGCCAACCGATGCCGATCGCGGCGCCCCCCGCGCCGGCGGTCGCCTGGGCGAGCGAGTTGATGCCGCCCGAAAGAATGCAGATGATCGAGAACGACACCGCGAAGTTCGAGAACTGGCTCATGCGCCGCTCGAGCTCCTGGGCATAGCCCATCGAGTGCAGGACGCTCATGTCCTGCTTTTTGTCTGAATCACTGTAGTCCGACATTTTTCTTCCCCTGATTTCTTCAGACCACACCGCCCCATTGCGGCAGGGTCCCATCAACCACCTGCCCCGGTTGGCCGGAACAGGACCGCGGCAACGCCGCTCCCCAGGGTCTTTTATTGTGCTGAAACAGCCGCAGCGCCTTTGCGCAGCAGCCCTTCCAGGTAATCGGCCATGACCCTTTGGCCGATGTCATTGCGAATGAGATCGTTGCGGATCTCGATCATCACATTCGGCAGTCCGTTGTGGACGCCATATTCGATCAGGCTATGGGTAACGCCGTCGGCCGGCCCATAGGGCTCGTTGCGCCGGATGTCGTAGGCAACCTGCCCCTTGGTGGCAGTCGCGAGCATATGGTCGGCAAGCCGGCTGTCGGCATCGTGAAGCACGCCGACTTCGACGGCGCGCGGCTTGCCGAAATAGACGGGCGTGAAACTGTGCATCGTCACGAGAACAGGCGGGCGTCCCGCGGCCTTGCGATCGGATACGAACCGGGCGACGGCATCGTGGAACGGCCGATAGATCTCGTCGACCCGCGCCTGGCGCTCGTCGGCCGACATCGTCCGGTTTCCCGGGATCTCGTAGACCTCGCTGACAGCAGGCATCGCCGCGTCCGCTTCCGGCGGTCGGTTGCAGTCATAGGCAAGGCGGGAGAAGCGCTGGTAGATCAGGGACCCGTCGAGCTTTGTTGCGAGCAGCTTGGCAACCGCAAGCGCACCCGGGTCCCAGGCAATATGACTTTCGAGCGCCTGTTCGCTGAGGCCAAGCGTGCCCAGCCGTTCGGGAACGAGGCGCGAGGCATGCTCGCAGACGAGCACAATATCGCCTTTGCCTGCGGCGTTCTCGATCGCAACCGGATCGCCATCTGCTTCGGTCAAAAGTCGCGTCAACACCGGCATCCCCTCTTGCCCCGTTAGACGTTCGTTAATGAAAAGAATTCTTCAGAGGATGACGCATGTCAATCAAAATCTGAAACGATCTCTTCAAAATTGCGATTGACTCCAATTGTGACAGCGATGTTTAATCTGTCACAAACCGGCTTAAGATCGGTTCAGGGGAGACAATTTGAGCAGCAAGGCGACGTCCACCACCGTGTCGGATGTGATCAACGCCCACTTCACCGTGCTGACCCGCGCGGAGAAGCAATTGGCAGAGACGCTTCTCGACAATTATCCCGTTTCGGGACTCGGTTCGATCACCACGGTTGCCGAGAACGCCGGCGTTTCGACACCGACGGTCGCCCGCATGGTGCAGAAGCTCGGTTTCCGCGGTTTTCCGGATTTCCAGGCAAGGCTGCATCAGGAATTGGAAGCGACGATTTCCAATCCGATCACCAAGCACGACCGCTGGGCGGCCAATGCGCCCGGCACCCACACGCTCAACCGCTTTGCCGACGCGATCACCAGCAATCTGCGCGAGACGCTGACCCAGATCGAGCCGCAGGAATTCGACGAGGCGGCCGCGCTGATCGCCGACCGCAAGCGCAGCATCTATCTGCTCGGCGGCCGCATCACCCGCTCGCTCGCCGATTATCTCTTCACCCACCTTCAGGTCATTCGGCCGGGGGTCACCGAAATCGCCACCAATGCCAGCGCCTGGCCGCACTACGTGCTCGACATGCGCCAGGGCGACGTGCTGATTCTCTTCGACATCCGCCGCTACGAGCAGGAGATGGTGACGCTTGCCAAATCCGCCCGCGAGCGGGGTGTCGAGATCATCCTTTTTACCGATCGCTGGAGTTCGCCGGTCGCCAAGTCCGCCTCAAGGGTGTTTCGCTCGCAGATCGAGGTGCCCTCGGCCTGGGACAGTTCCGTCGTCATCCTGTTCTTGATCGAGGCTCTGATCGAGGCCGTTCAGAGTTCGAACTGGGACGAAACCCGGGATCGGATGAAGACGCTCGAGGGCCTGTTCGATTCCACCCGCATCTTTCGCAAACCGGTCTAGGAGAATTCGCCGACACGTTCACAGGATTTCATGCAGTTATGCGACAGTGGCCCGCCGAAGCCAAAAAAGAAATGTTCTTCCAACGACATACGCGGCGCGAACGGATAAACCCCTGTCACATTACTTTCATCGCATCTCTTTAACAGCTTCGCCGAAATCGACTGAAACCCAACGAATTTGACTAAACCCATAAGGAGAACTCCAGTGATTTCAAAAACCCAACGCCTGCTTTCGCTCTCCACCGCCATTTTCCTGGCGACGACGGCAATCGCCGCTGCCGAACCGAGCGCCGAGCTCATCGAAGCCGCCAAGAAGGAAGGCATGCTGACGACCGTCGCCCTGCCCCACGACTGGTGCGGCTACGGCGACGTCATCGCCTCCTTCAAGGCCAAGTATCCGGAAATCCAGGTCAACGAACTGAACCCGGACGCAGGCTCGGCCGACGAAGTCGAAGCCGTCAAGGCCAACAAGGACAACAAGGGCCCGCAGGCGCCTGACGTCGTCGACGTCGGTCTCGCCTTCGGCCCGCAGATGAAGGCCGAAGGCCTGCTGCAGCCCTACAAGGTCTCCACCTGGGACGAGATCCCGGACAGCGTCAAGGACGCCGAAGGCTACTGGTACGGCGACTACTACGGCGTCATGTCCTTCCTCGTGAACAAGGACCTCGTCCAGAACGCACCGAAGGACTGGGCTGATCTGCTGAAGCCGGAATATGCCGGCCAGGTTGCTCTCGCCGGTGACCCCCGCGCCTCGAACCAGGCGATCCTCGGCGTTCTCGCCGCTGGTCTCGCAAAGGGCGCAAAGTCCGGCAAGGAAGCCGGTGAAGCTGGTCTCGGCTACTTCGCCGAACTGAACAAGGCCGGCAACTTCGTTCCGGTTATCGGCAAGTCGGGCACGCTCGCCCAGGGCTCGACCCCGATCGTCGTTGCCTGGGACTACAACGCGCTCGGCTGGGCAAAGACCCTCAACGGCAACCCGCCGACCGAAGTCGTCGTTCCGGCCAGCGGCGTTCTCGCCGGCGTCTACGTTCAGGGCATCTCGGCCTACGCGCCGCACCCGAACGCAGCGAAGCTGTGGATGGAGCACCTCTACTCCGACGAAGGTCAGCTCGGCTGGCTCAAGGGCTTCTGCCACCCGACCCGCTTCAACGCCATGGTCAAGGCCGGCAAGGTTCCGCAGGAGCTGATCGACGCCCTGCCGCCGGCAGCCGCTTACGAGAAGGCCTACTTCCCGACGCTCGAAGAAGTCGACGCCAACAAGGCTGCCGTCACCGGCGGCTGGGATTCCGTCGTCGGCGCGAACGTTCAGTAAGCCTTTCCACAGACATGTCGCCCCGACCGGTTTTCCGGTCGGGGCGCATAGGTTATTCGTAAGAAATTCAAGTCCTTGGAGCGAGATCTGGGAGCCGTGCGCGGCTTCGTCGGTTTCCCGCTTCTTGCTTGCAACAATCGATAACGCCCGCGTGGAAAACGCGGCTTCAGGGGCGCGAACGGAATGTCATCTGCTAAACCCGACGCCAGCCCGCCGGCGCGTCGCCTACCGCTTCACTGGCTGGGCATTCTTCCCTTTGCCGCCTTCGTGACGCTGTTCCTGCTTTTGCCGACGATGAAGATCGTGGTCGGCGCGTTTCAGACGCCCGATGGCAGCTTCACGCTCGACAACATCCGCGGCCTGTTCACGCCCTCGATTCTGGCTGCCTACTGGATCTCCATCAAGATCAGCATCGCCTCGGCGCTTCTCGGCTGCCTGATCGGCTTTGCCATGGCGTCCGCCATCGTCTTCGGCGGCTTGCCGAAGGGGATCCGCGGACCGCTCCTGACCTTCTCCGGCGTCGCCTCCAACTTCGCCGGCGTACCGCTCGCCTTTGCCTTTCTCGCGACGCTTGGACCTGTCGGCATCGTCACCGTCTTCCTGCGCTCGAACTTCGGGCTCGACCTCCGGATGCTCGGCTTCAACCTGCTGTCCTTCTGGGGGCTGACGGTCACCTATCTGTTCTTCCAGATCCCGCTGATGATCCTGATCATCACGCCGGCACTCGACGGCCTGAAGCGCGAATGGCGCGAGGCCGCCGAGATCCTCGGCGCCACCGGCCTGCAATACTGGCGCATGGTCGCCTTCCCGATCCTGCTTCCGTCGCTGCTCGGCACGCTGGCGCTGCTTTTCGCCAATGCCTTCGGCGCCGTTGCGACCGCGATCGCACTCACCGGCTCGTCGCTCTCGATCGTGCCGATCCTGCTCTTTGCCCAGATCCGCGGCGACGTGCTCGGCAACCCGCATCTCGGTTACGCGCTCGCCTTCGGCATGATCGTCGTCACCGGTATCGCCAACGCGATCTACATCTGGCTGCGCAGCCGCAGCGAAAGGTGGCTGAAATGAAGAAGATCTGGGCCTGGGGAGCCCTCGTTTTCGGCCTCCTCTATTTCACCCTGCCGCTCATTGGCATGACCAACTTCTCCTTGAAGATGCGCCGCGGCGAATACTCCTTCGACGCTTACCAGAAGGTCTTCGCCGACCCGCGCTTCCAGGAGACCTTCACCTATTCGGTGCTGCAGGCCTTGTTCACCATCCTCTTCGGTGTTCTGCTCGTCGTGCCGACAGCCTATTGGGTCCGCCTCAAGCTGCCGCGGCTGCGCCCCGTCATCGAGTTCATAACGCTGCTGCCGCTGGTCATCCCAGCGATCGTCATCGTCTTCGGCTACATCCGGCTCTACAACACCTCGAGCTGGCTGCCGTTGACGGGCTCGCTCACCGGCACCAACATCCTCCTGATGTTCGGCTATGCGACGCTTGCGCTGCCCTACATGTACCGCGCGGTCGACACCGGCCTTCGCACCATCGACGTCGCCACCTTGACCGAGGCCGCCCAAAGCCTCGGCGCCGGATGGACGACGATCCTTGCCAAGATCATTCTGCCGAACGTGCTCGTCGCCGTGCTCTCGGGCGCCTTCCTGACCTTTGCCATCGTCATCGGCGAGTTCACCATGGCTGCCTTGCTCAACCGCCCGGCTTTCGGCCCCTACATGCAGCTCCTGGGCGCCAACCGCGCCTATGAACCGGCCGCACTCGCCGTCATTGCATTCGGCATCACCTGGGGCTGCCTCGGCCTCATCCAGCTCGTCTCGCGCTTTCAAAAAAGCGCGCCTCCTAAGGCCTGAGGACCGCACCCATGAGTTTCCTGTCACTCACCAGCATCAAGAAGTCCTTCGGCCCGGTTCACGTCGTGCACGATTTCAACATGGACATCGAAAAGGGCGAGTTCGTCTCGTTCCTCGGGCCATCGGGCTGCGGCAAGACCACGGTCCTGCGCATGATCGCCGGCTTCGAAAGCCCGACCAGCGGCAAGATCGTCATCAACGGCCGCGACCAGAACTCGCTGAAGCCCAACCAGCGCAACATCGGCATGGTGTTCCAGGCCTATGCGCTGTTTCCCAACATGAACGTGCATGACAACGTCGCCTTCGGCCTCAAGGTCGCAGGTACAGACAAGTCGGAGATCGACGCGAGGGTGAAGCAGATGCTCGGGCTGATCAAGCTCGAGCACCTGGCGGACCGCTTCCCCTACCAGCTCTCCGGTGGTCAGCAGCAGCGCGTTGCGCTTGCCCGCGCCATTGCGGTCAAGCCGCAGGTGCTGCTGCTCGACGAGCCGCTGTCGGCGCTCGACGCCAAAATCCGCGTGTCGCTGCGCGAGGAAATCCGGCAGATCCAGCAACAGCTCGGCATCACCACCGTGTTCGTGACCCATGACCAGGAAGAAGCGCTGTCGATCTCCGATCGCATCGTCGTCATGAATGCCGGCCGCGCCGACCAGATCGGCACCCCCTTCGAAATCTACAACACGCCGTCAACGCGTTTCGTCGCCTCCTTCGTCGGCACGCTCAGCATCATCGAAGGCAAGGTCGCGGACCCGGCCGCGGGTGCCGTCACGATCGGCAACCAGCAGATCGCGCTGAAGGATCCGATTGCCGGCATGAAGGGCGGCGACAGCATATCGCTGGCGCTTCGTCCCGAAGCGGGCTCGATCGCCGAGGGCGCCACGGGCGACACGTCGCTTGCCGGCGAGGTCGTCTCGACGAGCTTCCTCGGCTCGGTCATCCGCACGCGCCTTCGCGTCGGCGGCGACGTCATCTCCTTCGACATGTTCAACAATCCGGGTGTGGCCCCGCCGGTTTCCGGCGACAACGTCACGCTGCGCTTTGCCGCCAAGGACCTGCTGGTCATTCGGGAGTAGGCCGATTGACGCCATCGGAACGATTTCTTCCGATGGCTCCAAACACTGGAAAAATCTGTCGTGATTTCTGGCATTTTCGTCGCACCGTGCGTTTGACCGCGCGCGGTCGCGCTATATAGTCGCGTTGTTCTCAGGGCGGGGTGAAATTCCCCACCGGCGGTAGCGGCCGAAAGGCCGAAGCCCGCGAGCGCCTCAGGGTTTCGCCCTGGGGGTCAGCAGATCCGGTCAGAATCCGGAGCCGACGGTCACAGTCCGGATGGAAGAGAGCAAGCAGCAACGTGGGTCCCCGCGACGGGACCTCGCGCGCATGCATGTTCGCCCGACGGGATCATTGGAAAACGCCAAACCCTGAAAGGCTTGAGACCATGACCATTCTTTCCCACCCCGCCGCCAAGATCGCGATCGTTCGTGCCCGCTGGCATGCCGATATCGTCGGCCGCTGCGTCGATGCCTTCGTCACGCAATGGACGAAGCTTGGCGGGTCGGCCGCCGACGTCGAGATCTTCGACGTACCCGGCGCGCTCGAAATCCCGCTGCATGCGCAGACGCTGGCCAAGACCGGCCGCTATGCCGCGATCCTCGGCACCGCCTTCGTCGTCGACGGCGGCATCTACCGCCACGATTTCGTCGCCGGCACCGTGCTCGACGGCATGATGCGCGTGCAACTCGACACCAATGTGCCGGTGCTTTCCGCCGTACTGACGCCGCACAATTTCCAGGAAAGCGAACCGCTGATCGCCTTCTTCCGCGAGCACTTCGTTACCAAGGGTACGGAGGCGGCCAACGCCTGCGCCCAGATCCTCGACGCCCGCGCCAAGCTGGCGCTCGTCAACGCCTGATCGGCGAGATGCGCTTGAGGTTGGCTCGCCCCTCATCCGCCCGGTGAAGGCTCGCCCCTCATCCGGCCTGCCGGCCACCTTCTCCCCGCCTGCGGGGAGAAGGCTAGCGTGAGGGGGCAGCGGCAGGGGCGAACAGCGCCAAACGCTGCGCTTGAATCAACCTCTGAACCACCTGAATCGGCTCACCAGCTTGAGCCGGCAACGCGCTGTTTCGACTCGCAAAATCAATGCGCAGCCTCGTTCTTGCGCAGGCTGCGATCCAGTGCCGCCACGCGGTGCCGGTGCCCCGCCACCTCGTAGCCGACGATGGTGACGACGGGCGCGAGCATCAGGATGATCAGGCACTTGGCCATGTCGAGCCCGGCCATGGCCGCGACCACTGACGCGGCCAGCACCACTGCCGTGCCCGCGAGCAGCCAGAGATGCAACCGCTCCACCTGCTGCATAAGATAGGCGTACATCGCATAGAGCAGCCCGATGTAGCACGCGACGGGCACCGCAACGGTCAGCACCGTTGCGACCGAGCCGATATGCGCCTTGTGCTCGATGTAATAGGCCGCCACATGCAGGCCGGCGCCAGTCGCCACGATCGAGGCGAAGATCGGCATGTGGCCGTAGCCCCAGACGAAGGAGCGTTTTTGACGGTGCCGGTGCAGGATCTCGGCGCTCGGCAGCAGAAAATAGATCCACCACATGCCGAAGGTGAGCCCCGTACCGGCGAGGCAGACGAGCGCGACATCGAGGTTCCAGCCCTGCCCTTCGACCACGGCGGAGATTGAGGCGACCGTGCCGACCACCCCTTCCCCAAGCGCGATGATCGCGAGCAGCCCGTAGCGCTCGGCGATGTGATGGGCATGCCAGGGCGTTCCGCCGTAGCGCATCTCGGCGACATAGGGGCCCAGCATCTCGATCGCCGTCAGCCCCACGACCATGACGAAGGTCACCAGCAGCGAGAAATCGAAGAAGATCAGAACGACCCAGCCAAGCTGGGCGAGGCTGATTGCTTTGACATAGGCCATGCAGGCATCCCGTCGGGCCGGGTCCTGCCGGCTGGCGCGCAGCCATTGGAAGAGCATTGCCACCCGCATGACGACATAGCCGAGCACCATGATGCCGTTGTCGAGATGCTCACCCTTGTCGATCGATTCGAACATTGGCGGCAGGGCGATCGCAAGGATCAGCACGCCGACCATCTGCACCATGGTGACGATGCGGAATACCCAGTCGTCCGTGTCGTAGGCGGAGGCAAACCAGCTGAAATTGATCCAGGCCCAGCAGATGGAGAAGGTCGCAAGCGCGAAGCCGAAGAGGCCGGAAAAGAAGTGCCCTTCGGCCAGGAAATGAGCAAGCTGCGAAGCCGCCAGGCTAAAGGCGATGACGAAGGTCAGGTCGAACAAGAGTTCGAGCGTCGTCGCCGTCCTGTGATGTTCATGCGTGTCGCGACCGCTCATGCGCGCCACATGGTGGTGCGCGCTTTGATGCGGCTCGGTCGGGGTGGTTTCACTCATGCGGCGACGCCCTTCAATTGACGATCCGCAAGAATATTCAAATATTTGCAGAAGCTTCGTCAAGGCGAAGCGGGAGACCGGACATGAAAACGCCCGGCATCGCTGCCGGGCGTGTCGTCACGATGCCTGAGGGAGGATCAACGGCATCGCGAGATAAGGTAGGCCTTGAACCGGGAACCGGATGCAGACGGCAAGCCGCCCGCCCCTTCCCTCAACCGGCTCTTGCGGCATCCAGGCGATTGATCGCCTCGACATTGCCGGCTGAAGAGCCGTTCGGGTCGAACTCGGACGCGAGCCAGGTGTCGACGATCGACTTTGCCAGCTCCGGACCGATGACGCGGGCGCCCATGGTGATGATCTGGGCGTTATTCGACTTGGCGGCCCGCTCGGCCGAATAGGTGTCGTGCGTCAGCGCCGCGCGGATGCCCGGCACCTTGTTGGCCGAGATGCATACACCGATGCCGGTACCGCAGAACAGTATGCCGCGGTCATGCTTGCCCTCGACAACCTGCTGCGCCAGGTTCTGTGCGAGGTCCGCATAGAAGCCGGACTGGCTGAGATCCACGACTTCCACGTCGCTGCGGCCACCGAGATGGGCGGCTATGACATCCAGCAGGGGCTTGCCGGCGCTGTCGGCTCCGATTGCAATCTTCATGATTGTTCCTTTCGTTCTTCTTGAGCTGCAACGGCCGGGGCTCAGATCGCCTTGGCGACACGCTGCAGAATGTCGAGATAGCCAGTGACGTCCCAGGCGGAGCGGCCGATGAAGAGGCCGTCGATATGCGCCTGGGTGATCAGTTCTTCGCAATTGCCGGGGTTGACGCTGCCGCCGTAGAGCACCGGCACGCGACGGCCGAGGGCGGCTTCCGCCACCTCTGCGATGCGCTTGTGGCGCTCGTCGGCATAGTCAGCCGTCGCCGGAATGCCGTTGACGCCGATCGCCCAGACCGGCTCGTAGGCCAGCAGGATCGTCGCCTTCTTCGCCGCGCCTTCGAGAAGTGCCAGCGCGCCTTCGACCTGGCGCTTCAGCACCTGATCCGCCTCGCCCGCTTCGCGCTCAGAAAGCGTCTCGCCGATGCAGATCAGCGGCACCAGACCATGGCGCACGGCGGCTGCCGTCTTCAGGCCGACGGTGCGGTCGGTCTCGCCGAAATGCTCGCGCCGCTCGCTGTGGCCGAGCTCGACCACATCGAGGTTGCAATCCGCAAGCATCAGCGGCGACACCTCGCCGGTCCAGGCGCCGGCATCGTCCCAATGCATGTTCTGCGCGCCGACCTTGACGCTGGTGCCGGAAAGTCGCGCCTTGACCTCACGCACCGCCGTGAACGGCGGAATGACGAAGCGCTGGATGCGGTCGTCGCGCGAAGCGTCGGCAGCCGCCAGGCCGTCGGCAAAGACCATCGCCTCGGCAAGCGTCTTGTTCATCTTCCAGCTGGTGCCGACCCACAGGCCTGACTTGCTCATGCTTTCTCCTTGAGATTGTCGATCCTGACCAGCCGGATGCCTGCCTCTTCGAGCGGTGCGGCATGTTCGGCCGAAACTTCAGCGCCGGTCAGCACCGCGTCGAAGGAATCGAGCCCGGTCAGGAAATGGAGCGCAGAGCGCCCGAATTTGTCGTGGTCTACTAAGAGGTATTTGCGCTTGGCCGCCTTCACCATCAGGCGCTTGGCCTGCACCACCTCCTGGTCCTGGTGGAAGGCCGTGGTGCCTTCGATGGCAGAACTCGAGAGAAAGGCGATATCGACGCGCAGCGACCGCAGCGCCTCGTCCGTGACGATGCCGAAGAAGCCGTTGAACTTCTTGCTGTATTGGCCGCCGAGCGCGATGACGTTGATGCCCGCAGCACCTGAGAGGCTGGTGATCACGCCGAGATTGTTGGTGATGACCGTCAGCGGCCGGATGTCGCGGATGCAATCGGCGATCGCGCCGGTGGTCGAACTGTCGTCGATGAGGATGCTCTGCCCCGGCTCGATCAGGCTCGCCGCATGTTCGGCGATCCGCCGCTTTTCGGAGATGGCGATCTTTTCGCGGTAGCGGAAATCGCTTTCGAATTGCGGGCTCGACTGGATCGAGGCGCCGCCATGGACCTTGCGCAAGAGGCCCGCTTGCTCGAGGTCGTCGAGGTCGCGATGCACTGTCATCTTGCTGACGCCGAAGCGCAAGGAGAGGTCTTCGACGGAGGCCGTTCCGGCCTCCATCAACACATCCATGATCGCCTGTCGCCTGTCTTCCGGCTTCATCGTCTCGGTCCCGATCCCGCGCAGCCTCGACCACGCTCACCGTGAGAAGGTAACACCTATTTGTGATATTTCAATTTATCTAACGTGATTTTGTGATCTTTCAGTGTGATTTTTCTGTGCGATTGAAGCCCGTATCGATATGCGGCTCCCAGAATTCGACCGACTCCCGGATCATCTCGACGACGTTGTGGTCCGTCGGCTCGCGTTCGCGGAAGGAAAGCTCCAGGCAGATCTCGTTGTCGGTGCCGCCACCGGCCTTGACCGCGCCGATCAGCCTCTCCGGCGTGATGCGGCCGTCGCGGTTGTAGGCGGCGGTGAACGGCCAATGACCGCCCTTGTTCATCGAGGATTGCTTGATGTGGATGATCGGCGAGCGCTCAGGGAACGCCGCCGCCCAGGCATAGGGATCGATGTCGTTGGGGTTGTCGGAGGTGACGTCGCCGTGGTCGATATCGACCATCATCTTCATCGGGATCGGCAAATGGGCTTCGGCGAGCCGCCGGTCGAGCGCACGGCATTCCTCGATCGTGTGGCCGAACTCGCGCCCGACCGACATCGGCTCCCAGAAGACATAGGAGAGCCCCGCCGCCTTGCCGTGCTCGGCAACTTCGCGCCAGCAATCGATGGCGATCCGCATCATCGCCTCGCGCCGCGACGGGTCGTCGTAATCGCGAAGCGTGAAGATCGCGAACTGCGTGCCCATGCCCGAGGCGCCAAGATCGGCGGAGATATCGGCGAAGGTCTTGAACCAGTCGACATAGTAGCGCCTGACATCCGGGTCCGGATGGCCGAAATGATTGAGCCGACCATAGGGGCCGGTCATGCCGGAGGTGATCTTCACGCCGGTACGGTCGAGCGCCCGACTAAACTGCCTGACGGTCTTGGCGATCGTTGCCGCCGGCCAGCCGGGATTGACGAACTCGTGGGTGAGCTGAACGTAGCCGATGCGGATCTTCTCGGCGATCGTGTCGATCAGGTCGTCAGGCTCGGCGAAGCGGTTGACCAGCGGATTGGTGTTGAGCGACAGCGTGAAGGCCACGACCTTACTCCCGGCTACCAGAGAAATTTCGGAAGGATGAAATCGGGGTTGGCGCCGTGTTCGGCAAAGAGCTTGCGGCGCTCCGCGTCCGAGGCGCGCTCCAGGATCCCCGTCGTCACCAGTATCGAGCGAAGTCCCGCGCTCGCGGCACCGGCAATGTCATGCTCGATGCTGTCGCCGATCGCGCAGACACGCGTCGGATCCGGATGGCCGAGGAATTCCAGCGCGGCTGCATAGATGTCGGCAAAGGGCTTGCCGATCCAGCGCACACTGCCGCCAAGCTCTTCGTAGAGCTCGGCGATACGCCCGGCGCCGAAGGCGGTACCTTCCTTGATCAGCATCACCTTGTCCGGATTGGTGCACAGGCAGGGCACGCCGCGTCTGGCGGCCGGCGCCAAAAGCGCCTCGTAGTGGGAAAGCGGATGGACATCGCCCTCGCTCGCGGCGAGCAGCACGAAATCGGCATCGGCACCACTGGTCGTGCGTTCGAGGTCTAACCCCGTCAGCGGCGAGAGGTCACCGTCGCGACTGATCAGCAGGCACTTGCGCCGCCCACCGGTGGCACCCTCGCCCTCCCGCCTGAGAATCTGCCAGGCGACCTCGCCCGAGGTCAGGAACCAATCCCAGCTCCCCGCGACGAAACCGAGATCGACGAGGCGACGGTCGTTTTCCGCCGAGCGCTTGCCGGAATTCGAGAGGATGATGATGCGCTTTCCCGCATCCTTCAGCTTGACCAGCGTTTCGGCCGCACCCGGATAGGGCCCGCGGCCATCGCGCAGCACGCCGAACTGATCGATCAGGAAGGCGTCGTAGCGATCGGCAATCTCGCCAAGCCTCGCTATCGCAGTCGTTTGAGCAAACGTCACAGCACACCAGCCTTTCTGGCACCGGCCAGCGCCAGCCGTGCCGTGCCGGCCGCCGCCTCCTCGGACAGGACGGGCAGGAACGGCACGCCGAGCTTGCGCGCCCGGATCGCGCTCCAGGCCGCGTTCTTGGCGCCGCCGCCGACACCGCGAAGCGATCGGAGCCCCGGTCCGCCAAGCGACGCCAGCCGCTGATAGGCGAGGCTCTCGACGCCGGCGATGCCCTCGAAGATTGCCTTGAGGAAGGTCGCGTCATCGGCCGGCCGCGGGCTCATGCGCGGGGCGAAATCCGGATCGGCGATTGGGAAGCGCTCGCCGGGCTTCACCAGCGGATAATAATCGAGCCCGGTGTCGACGGCCGGATCGATCCCGGCCGAAAGTGCAGCGATCCGCTCCGGCGAGAAATGCTCGGCCAGCACCACCCCGCCCGTATTGGACGCCCCGCCGGCGAGCCACATCTCGCCGATGCGGTGACTGTAGAGCCCGTATTCCGGCGCAAACAGCGGACGGTCGGACAGCATCTTCGCTGTCAGCGTCGTGCCGAGCGCGCTGACGCCGTCGCCCGGCTGATCGGCGCCAGTGGCGAGAAACGAGGCGCATCCGTCCGTGGTGCCGGCAACGACCACCACCTCGCTTGAAAGCCCGAAGGCTCCGGCCGCTTCCGGCGAGATCGTCGCGATCGGCGCACCAGCCGGCAGCACATCCGGCAGCAGTTCGACGCGGGCGCCGGTCTTTTCCATCCAATCCGGCCAGGACCGCGACACGGGATCGTAGCCGGTCTTCAACGCATTGTTCTCGTCGGAGACATCGTAGAGCCCGGTGAAATGCCCGGCCAGCCAATCGGCCTGATGGATCACCCGGAACACGCCCGGCACAGTCTGGAAAGCGAGAAGCTTGGCAAGGCCGGATGTGGCGCCATGGGCCGCACTTTCGCGCGGCGCATAGGCAGAGACCGCATCGAGCGGTGCGCGGTCGGCAACCGGGTCGTTGTACATCATAGGCGTTGCCAACGGCGCGCCCGCATGATCGACCGGCAGCATCGTGCCCGATGTACCGTCGATCGAAAGTGCAACGACCTTCTGCCTGTCGGTACCCCCAAGCGCTTCTTCGAGCGCCGCCTGCACGGCCTTCCACCAGCCGATCGGATCGCGGTGATCCGCAGAAAAAGCCGAGAGCTTCGCTGCACCCGATGCCACGACCGTGCCGTCCGCCGCCATCGCGACCGCACGGGCGCCAGAGGTGCCAAGGTCGATGCCGACGACCAGCTTGCGATTGTCACCGCTCATTGCAGCACCTGTCCGGCGCGGTTGAGCTGCTGGCGGTATTTCTCGGCGTCCCAGCCGAGAAGCTCGGCGTTCTCCGCCTCGGTCAGGTAACGTAACCGTGCGTCCGCTGGAATGCGTGCCGTCACGTCGGCAAGGCACCGCGCCATGGCGAAGGCACCGGCAGAAATCTCCTTCTGCACGAGCACGCCCTTGCCCGGGAAGAGCAGCAAGGGCGGCAGGCTGTCGCCGCTCGCACGCCGCTTCGTCTCGATCGAAAGCGCGGTCTCGCCGGGCGCGGCCACCGACACCCCCTTGCCGAGGAAGATGACATGATCGGGATAGAGACTGCCGCCGGCAGCAAGCCGGCAACTGTCGAGATCGGCGGCGACCGAATGCAGGGCAATGTCCTCCGGCAGCCGGTAATCGCTGTCGACCGCAAGCCGACCGAGCGACGCGAGATCGGCGGCCAGCGCCTGCCGACGCGTGCCGGTCAGGCGGCGGGTAATGTCGGTGAGCAGGATCGCCGCGTCGACCACGGTTTCAGCGGCGACGACCAGGCCGTGATTGCCGAGGATCAGAACCGACGTGTTGTCCTGCATCCGCTCAGCGATTGCTCTTGCAAGCGGCAGGCCCGGGCGGGCATAGGGCACGAAAACATGGGGGTAGCCGGCAAGCCGCTCAGCAGTGATCGCCGCACCGTTGGTCTGCACCGCCGTCGCGATCGTCTCGACGCAGTGCACATGCACCACCACCTTCTGCGGCATCAGCGCATGCACGGTGGTTTCGATCGAGGGGCGCAGGCCCGAAGGGTTGCGCTCGGTTATCACGAAATCCTGCGCCTTCTCGGTTGCCGGGTCGTTCGCTTCCAACGCATTGAGCAAGGGCTCGAGTGCCACCGGCACCATGACGTCGCGCTGGCGCGCATGCGCCAGCCACAGGCCCGAGGCCTTGATCCAGAGCGTACCGCCCTCCTTGATCGAGGTATTGCCGCCCGCCCCCTGCACCAGCAGCGGATCCGCCCCGACGCGGGCCGAAAGATCGAGAAGCGCTTCGAATTCCAGACTTCGCATCCGTTCTCCTTCAGGCCGCGGCCTGCTGGCGGTCCAGCCAATGAGTAAAGGCCTGCCGCTCGGCCGGCGTCATGTGCAGGCCATGCTTGGTGCGCCGGTCGAGAATGTCGTCCGCCGTCAGCGCCCATTCGTTTTCGATGAGGAAACGCGCCTCGCGCTCGCGAAAGAGCGAACCGAAAGCCGGGCCGAGATCATCAAGCGATGTAGCGCCGGCAAGCAGCGCATGCGTGCGGGTGCCATAGAGCCGCGCATAGTGTTTGACGAGATCCGATGGCAACCAGCGATAGCGCGCCTTCAACTCACCCAGGAACAGATCGAAATCGGCCGCCGCCATGTCGCCGCCCGGCAGATGCGCCTTCGCCGTCCAGGCCGGCCCCATCTTGGGGAAAAACGGCTTCAGCCGCTCCAGCGCATGTTCGGAAAGCTTGCGGAAAGTGGTGATCTTGCCGCCGAAGACCGAGAGCAACGGCGCCTGGTTGTCAGTCGCATCGACCTCGAAAATATAGTCACGGGTGACGGCCGAGGGGTTTTCGGCATTGTCGTCATAGAGCGGTCGTACGCCGGAGAAGCTGTAGACGATATCGTCCGACGTCAGCTGCTGCTTGAAGTAGCGGTTCACCGATTTCAAGAGATAGGCGATCTCGTTGCCGTCGGCGGTCACGTCCTCCGGACGGCCTTCGTAGGGGATATCCGTCGTGCCGATCAGCGCCAGGTCGTTCTGGTAGGGATTGATGAAGATGACCCGCTTGTCCGGGTTCTGCACCAGATAGGCCTGCCGCCCCTCCCAGAATTTCGGCACGACGATGTGGCTGCCCTTGACGAGGCGCACGCTGCGGGTGGAGTTCAGGCCCCCGATCCGGCCGATGACGTCGTTGACCCACGGACCGGCGGTGTTGACGACACAGCGCGCCCTCGCCTCGGTCTTGGCGCCGGTGCGCGTGTCGGTCATCTCGATAAACCAGAGCCCGTCCCGCCTTCGGATCGCGCTGCAGGCGGTCCGGGTCAACACCCGGGCGCCACGAGCAGTGGCATCGAGCGCGTTGAGCACCACGAGGCGCGCGTCATCGACCCAACAGTCGGAATATTCGAACGCTTTGCGATAATCGCGCTTGATCGGCGCGCCCTCGGGCGCCGTCGCAAGGTTGAGGCTGCGGGTGCCCGGCAGGCGTTTGCGCCCGCCGAGATGGTCGTAGAGGAACAGCCCGAGCCGGACGAGCCAGGCCGGGCGGTCCTGAGGGTTATGCGGCAGCACGAAGCGCATCGGCCAGATGATATGCGGCGCGGACTCCAAAAGCACCTCGCGCTCGATCAGCGCCTCGCGCACCAGCCGGAACTCGTAATATTCGAGATAACGCAGGCCGCCATGCACCAGCTTGCCGGAGCGCGAGCTGGTGCCCTGCGCCAGGTCGTCCTTTTCGCACAACAGCACCGAGAGCCCGCGCCCGGCCGCATCGCGCGCGATGCCCGCACCATTGACGCCGCCGCCGACGACGAACAGATCGTATATTCCGGTCTCGGAACTCACCATCGTTGCTCCTGTCATCAGCACGGATTGACCGGCGGCAGACCGGCGATGTAGCGGCGGACTTCCTCGGCCGCCATTTCGGCGGCGAAGGTGACGGTGCGTACCGAGGCGCCGGCAATATGCGGCGTCAGCGTCACATTCGCCAGTTGCAGCAGCGGCCAGTCTTTCGGCACCGGCTCGATCGCGAAGGTTTCGAGCATCGCCGCCGACAGATGGCCGCTCACCAGGTTCTCATAAAGGGCGTCGTAGTCGCAGAGCGGACCGCGCGCCGTGTTCACGAAGATCGCGCCCGGCTTCATCCTGGCGAAGGTCTCGGCGTTCATCATGTTGCGCGTCTCCTCCGTGACGCGCGGATGCAGGGTCACGACATCGGAACGGGAGAGAAGCGTGTCGAGCGACACCTGCTCGACGCCGGCGTTCAGATCATCGGCCGAGAGCTGCACATAGGGATCGTGCACCACCACCTTGGTGCCGAAGGCGCGCAAAAGGCGCACCACCTTGGTCCCGATATTGCCGTAGCCGATGACGCCGACGGTCATTTCGCAGAGCTCGCGACCGGTGCGATCGGCGCGGTAGAGATCGCCCCGCCACTCGCCCTTGCGCAAGGCTTCGTGGCCGGTGCGGATCAGCCGCGTTTCGGCGAGAATGGCACCAAGCGTGAACTCGGCAACGGCGTTGGCATTGCGGCCGGGCGTGTTGACGACGCGAACGCCGGCATCGCGTGCGGCCCCCATGTCGATGTTGACAGGACCGCCGCGCGAGACGGCGACGAGCCTCAAGCCGGGCAGTGCCTGAAGCATTCCGCGCGACAGAGGCGCCAGCTGCGTCACCAGGATCTCGGCGTCACCGATGAAGTCGATAATGTCCTCCGGCTTGCCGAGATATTCCTTGAGCCCGTCCATGCCCTCGACGGCATAGCCGTGCTCCATCGGCACATCCGGCCAGGGCAGTTCGAGCGTGCGGATGTCATGGCCGTTGCCGGTCGCCTCGACGATCTTGTCGCGAAACACGTCCGGCAGCATGAACCGGTCGCCGATAATGGCTATCTTCTTCATTTCGATGTTTCCTGTTGAGTTCCCGCGGCCGCACCTTGGGAGAGTGCGTGCCAGACGGGCCTGAGCGCTGTGCGCGACTGCTGGTAGGTGGGAAAGAGTTCGTTGTAGCGGCGGGCAAGCGCCGGATCGGCGGCCTCCGCGGGGCGCTGATAGGGCGTCACCCAATCGCCGAGGCAATCGGCCATCGAGGGATAGATGCCGAGCGAGACGGCGGCGATCATCGCGGCACCGGCAGCACCGGCCTCTTCCCGCTCGCTCGTCTGGACGCTGGCGCCAAGGGCAGCACCGAGGATGCGGCGGAGCGAGGCGCTGCGGGCAGCTCCCCCCGTCAGCCGGATGCGGCCTGGAAGCGGCCCCATCTCGGCGTAGCAATCGCGCGCCGCCATGGCGAGCCCGTCGAACACCGCCTTTACCATGTCGGGAAAGCCGTGGGTGATTGACAGCCCGACGAAGGACGCCCGCGCCGTCGCGTCGACGAAGGGGCCACGCTCGCCGGCTTCCGAGATATAGGGCTGGAAGATCAATGGCGTGTCCTTGGCATCGGCCAGCCAGCCGTCGACAAAAGCGAGCAACTCGCTCTTGGATTTCTCGACCCCCATGCCCTTCAAGAGGCCTGAGGCCAGCGAGAGGATCCAGTCGATATTGAGCGTCGCGGCCATGTTCGACTGCATCTGCGCATAGGCGCCGGGGATCGGCATGCACATGGTGTAGCCGGTCAAGTCCCGGTTCAGCCGCACATCGTCGGCGCCATTGGCGAGCCGCATGTGCATGCCGGTCGAGCCGATGATCGAGCAGCCGGTATCGGTGCCCGGATCGTAGAGCCCGGCGCCAAGGGCTGTGCAGACGACATCGACGTAGCCGAGCACGATGGGCGTGCCCTCGGTGAGCCCGGTGATCCCGGCCGCTTCCGCCGACAGCGGATGATGGGTCGCCGCTCCGTCGACGATCTCGGGCAGCACATGCTTCAGCTTTTCAAGGCCGAGAAAGCGGATGACATCGTCGCTATAGCTGCGGCTGCGGAAATTGCCGAAACTGAAATTCGCCTCGGAGGGATCGGTGGCGCGTTTGCCCGTCAGCTTGAAATAGAGCCAGTCCTTGCAGTGGAAGGTGGTGGCGACGCCTGAGAGCATCTCGGGCGCATGGTCGCGCATCCAGCGAAGCTGCGGCCCCTGCTGGCAGGCGGCAAGGCCCGAGCCGGTGCTTTCGAAGCGGGCGATATCGCCGCTGTCGGCGCGCAGCCGCTCGACGGTCTCGCCGGCGCGCGCGTCGAGCCACAGCCAGCCCTTGCCGACCGGCACGCCGGCCTTGTCGATCATCCATGTGCCGTCGCCCTGACCGGTCACGGCGATCGCAGCGACACGGCCGGCGAGGTTCTCGATCTTGTCGGAGAGCTGCTTCAGCGTCGTTGCCGCGTCGGCCCAGGTGCGGTCGAGGTCCTGCACGCTGCCGGCGCGGCCTACGGCCTCATAGGCGTTCGGTAGTGCCGCCGTGGCGATCTGCCGGCCGGTGAGATCGAAGGCCACCGACTTGATGACCGACGTCCCCGCATCGATGCCGATGAGGATGTCCCGCATCAGGCGAGCTCCTGTCCGTGACTGATCGCCCGTCCGCTCTCGCCATCGAACACATGCAGGCTCGACGGATCGAGATGAATGCCGATCGGCTGGCCGACATCGAGCTCCGTGCGATCGTGCTCGACCAGCACCATGGTGCCGCCGGCAAAGTCCGCGGCGATATGGGTCTGGTCGCCGAGCCACTGGTTGACGGCGACGCGGCCCGTCACACCATCAGCGCTGCGGCGCACCGAATAGGGCCGGATTCCGAGCACCACCTTCTGCCGCTTGATGAGTTCGTCGCGCACCGCATGCGAGAAATCCGACGCCGCATATTCGAGCCGCACGCCGTCCTTGAGCCCAAAGGCCATCTTGCTGTCCGAGCCGGTGACGCTGGCCTCAAAGACGTTCATCGGCGGCTCGCCGACGAAGGTGCCGGTGAACAGATTGGCCGGCCGCTCCTTGATCTTCTGCGGCGTATCGAACTGTTGCAGCACGCCGCCCTCCATGACCGCGATGCGGTCGGCAAGCGCGTTCGCTTCGGTTTGGTCGTGGGTCACGAGGATCGCCGTCAGCCCGCGCTCCTTGATGAAGTGCTTGATGCGGCCGCGAAGCAGCGCCCGAAGCTGCGGCTCGAGCTGTCCCATCGGCTCGTCGAGCAGGTGCAGGTTGGCGTCGCGGATCAGCGCCCGCCCGAGCGAGGCGCGCTGCTGCTGGCCGCCGGAGATCGAGCTCGGATAGCGCCCGAGAATGTCCTCGATTTCGAGCAGTTTGGCGATACTGGCCACCTTCTCGTCGACGACGCCCTGCGAGAGCTTCGAGGCCTTCAGCGCAAAGGCGATGTTCTCGCGCACCGTCAGCGGCGGATAGAGTGAATAGCCCTCGAATGCCATGGCGACGTTGCGGCGCACCGGCGGCAGCGTCTGGACCTCTTTGCCTGCAAGCGAGATCGTTCCGCGCGAGACCGCCTCGAAGCCGGCGATCATGCGCAAGGTCGAAGTCTTGCCGCATCCGGAGGAGCCGAGCAAAGCGATGATCTCGCCCTTTCGCACATCCATGTTCAGCTTCTTCACGGCATGCACGCCGAAGTCGACGGGGCCGTAGAACTTGTCGACGTCCTTGATCAAAAGAGCGGTGTCGGTCATGCCGCTTCTCCATTACGCTTGGCTGCAAGGTCGGCGCGCGGCAAAAGAGCGCCGCTCGTCTTGTCGAAGAGAAAGGCCTGCGCGCCATTGACGGCAATATGGGCAGGTCCGGCGGTCGGACCAGGCGTGCCGGCCGGACGCGACACCAGGATTTCGCGGCCGCGTGCCGTCAGCGCCAGCGTCACGGTCTTTTCGTTGAGCGGCGTTTCCGCCTCGACCGTCACAGGAATGGCGCCAGGTGCTGCCGCATCGACGAAACTGATCGCCTCCGGCCTGAGCCCGATAACGCACGGACTGCCGACGACATCGGCGCCATAGTCGCCGAGCCGCACCCGTACATTCGAGAGCTCGACGAAGGCGTCTCCGCCGCTGCGCTGCGGCGTGACATCCAGCAGGTTGATCGTCGGATCGCCGAAGAGCCGTGCGATCTCGATGTCGGCGGGCGCGTTGTAGATCTCTTGCGGCGTGCCGATCTGGCGGATGCGGCCTGAGGCCATGACCGCGATCCGGTCGCCGAGCGCCATCGCCTCCTTGTAGTCCTGGGTGACGTAGACGACGGTGGCGCCTTGCGCTGCGAGCAGTCGCGGCAGTTCCAGCCGCATCTCGAAGCGGAGCTTCGCGTCGACGTTGCGCAAGGGATCATCGAGGAGAAGCAGCGGCGGCGAGCCGACAAGCGCACGGGCAAGTGCCGTGCGCTGCTTCTGACCGTTCGACAGTGCCTTCGGGTGATGCGTCAGCACATGGTCGATCTTTAAGAGCTTGGCGACCTTCTGCACGCCTGCCGCTATTTTCTCCTTCGACGATCGCGTCGCCGTCAGCGGGCTTGCAATGTTGTCGAAGGCACTCATGTGCGGGAAGAGCGCGAAGTTCTGGAATGCCATGCCGACGCCGCGATGTTCGGCATCGACATCGGTCATGTCCTCGCCGCCGATCAGCACCCTGCCCTCGTCCGGCTCGATAACGCCGGCAACCAGCCGGAGCAGCACGGTCTTGCCGGCGCCGGAGGGGCCGAAGAGCACCAGCCGTTCACCGTCGGCGACGTCAAGCGTAAGATCGTCGAGAACCGTCTGGCTCTTGTAGCGCTTGACGATATTCTTCAGTTGCAGCGTGGTCATGAGTTACCCTTTCACCGCGCCGAGCGACAGGCCTTCGACGAGGTAGCGCTGGGCGTAGAGTGCAAGTGCGAGCGTCGGCGTCACCGAAAGCACGATGGCCGCGGCGATCTGTCCGTATTGGATGCCCGAGGAGGTGACGAAGGCAAGCGCGCCGACCGTCACCGGCTGCTTGTCGGCAGATGCCAGCACCAGCGCGAAGACGAAGTTGTTCCAGGCGAAGATGAAGGCGAGCAGGCCGGCGGCGGCAATGCCCGGTCCGGCAAGCGGCAGGGCGATCTTGCGGAACGTCGCAAACCAGGAATGGCCGGCGATGCGATAGGCATATTCGACGTCGGCCGAGATGTCCTCGAAGTAGCCGCGCACGATCCAGAGAATCAGCGGCAGGCAGATCAGCTGGTAGACCCAGATCAGGCCGAAGTAAGTGTTGGAGAGCCCGAGCCACTGGAAGTACTGCGTCAGCGGCAGGAGCACCAGCAGCGGCGGCGCGAAGCGGAAGGACAGCAGCGTGAACGCGATGTCTTCCGATCCTTTGAACTTGTGGCGGGCAAAGGCATAGGCCGCTGGCACGCCGAGCACCAGCGCCACGGCGACGGAGGCGACCGACAGGAAGATCGAGTTGCCGAGATTGCGCATGAAGGCGATGTCGAGCGTTCCGGCCGCCGTCTGCAGCTTGCCGGTGATCAGCGCCGCATAGTTGGAAAGCGTCGGCGAGAACACGACCGATGGCGGGATCGCGAGGATCGTCTCGTTCGTCTGGAACGACATCAGGAAGATCCAGAAGATCGGGAACATGAAGAAGACGACGACGAGCGTGAGGGCGAGACCGCGCAAGGTCCGTTCGAGCGGAGACATGGTTTCCATTGGTCCCTCCTTTACGCTTCGCCGCGTGCGCGTTCGCGCAGCCGCAGCCAGTTCTTGATGAAGACGTTGGACAGCGTGTAGGTGATCGCCCACAGGATGATCAGCAGTGCCGCCGACCGGCCGACATTGGTCGACTGGAAGAAGTTGAGATAGGCCTCGACCTGGAAGACGGTGAGCGTGTTGCCGGGCCCGCCCTGGGTCATCGCGTAGATGATGTCGAACTGCTGGATACTGTCGAGCAACCGGAACAGCGTTGCCGTCAGGATGTAAGGTGTGAGCATCGGAAGCGTGATGCGGAAGAAGACGAAGCTGCGCGGCACGCCATCGAGTGCGGCCGCCTCGAAGGGCTGCGTCGGCAGCGAGCGCAAGCCCGCAAGCAGCAGGATCATGATGAAGGGCGTATAGACCCAGATGTCGACGAGCACGACGGTGAGCAGCGCTGTGTCCGGCGAGGACGCCCAGCGGAAATCATGCAGTCCGATCAGGCTTGCGAGATAGCTGAGGATACCGAAGCTCGGATTGGTCATCAGCTTCCACATCAAGGCGGCCAGCGCCGGCGCGATCATCAGCGGCAAAAGCAGCATGATCGAGATGAAGTTGTTGACCGCGGAGCGCCGCTGCAGCAGCAGCGCGATGCCGAGACCGAGCAGCAGTTCCAGCGTCACGGTGAGGCCGGCATAGAGCAGCGACACTTTCAGCGTGTTCCAGAAGGCCGGGTCGGTGAAGAAGTTGAGGTAGTTTTCGCCCCAGTTGAACTGGCGCGCCCAGGGCTGGCTCAACCGGTAGCGCTGGAAGGAGTAGATGACCGCCGTGAAGAACGGGATGAGGATGCCGATGCAGACGAGCAGCGCCGGCAGGCTCAGCACATAGGGAAGCATCTTCCTGCTGATCCTGAAACCGGAGGCTGGTCTCTTGAGGGTTTCTGTTGAAGCCATGTCGAGCTCCGTTCCTGACGTCTTTGAAGAGCACGCGGCACGCGGCAGCCTTCAGGCGCCGCGCCAGTTCCTCGGCATCTCAGGTTGATTTCGGCGCGACCTCAAACCGGTCGCAACAGGCCGGTCGAGCCGGCATCTCGGGATCCCCGGCGCGTGCTGGCGCCGGGGATCGCTTGGGAGGCCTATCAGCCGAGACCCGCCTCTTGGAGCTGGCGGTTGATGCTTTCCACGAGCTGGTCGAGACCCTCATCGACCGGCACCTGCTTGGCGACCATCTTCTGCAGCGTCGACGCCCATTCGGTGGTCACGTCGAAGAACAGCGGCTGCGGCGTGAACTTGATGGAGGCGCCGGCGGCCGAGGCGTCGAACATTTCGACGTAACCCGGATACTTGCCGTTGAGCTTCTCGCGGAAGATCTCGTCCTTCCAGATCGACTGGCGAACCGGATCGACGAAGTCCATCTTGGTGGCGCCGAACAGCGCATGCTCCGGACCGGAAGCCCATTGCAGGAAGTACCAGGTGGCGTCCTTGTCCTTGGAGAAGTTGGACATGGCGAGCGACCAGATCCAGATGTTCGGCGTCGAGGCAGTGGCTTCCGGGTTGGCGGCGAAGGCGGCATAGCCGAGCTTGCCGGCCATCTTGTTGTCGCCACCGTTCATGAAGTAGCCGAGGCAATCGGCGTCGAAGATCATCGCCGAAGCGCCGGCGCCAAGGTCGGTGCCGACCTGATACCAGGTGTAGGTCGACCAGTCCTTCGGACCGCTTTCCTGGATCATCTGCACGAACTTGGCGTGGTAGGCCTTGGATTCCGCCGTGCCCATCGCCGCTGACAGCTTGCCGTCGGCCGAGACGTTCAGGTCCTTCTGGTTGAAGTTGGCATAACCCGACAGGAAGCCCGGATGGATCGTCGCCCAGGAGCGCGAACCGCGAACGCCGATGCCGTAGATGCCACCGATGTCCTTCTGCAGCTTGGCCGCCACCGTGATCATGTCGTCGAGGTTCTTCGGCAGCTCGACGCCGGCCTTGTCGAACATCTCGCGGTTATAGGTGATGTTGTTCTGCTCGAACGCCCACGGAATGCACCACTGCTTGGCGTCTTCCGAGCCGAGCGCCCCGCCCGGCTGGCCGTTCCAGGCGCAGGAATTCTTCACGCCTGCGAGGAAATCGTCCCAGTTGTAGTTGGGGTTGGTCTTGGCCGGATCCTTGATCCATTCGTTGAGGTCGGCGATCCAGCCGGCCGGTCCATAGGTCCAGGTCATGTAGGCGCCGGTCATGAAGGCATCGTATTCTGCCGAGCCCGAAGACAACGCCGCCGTCACCTTGTCGAAATAGACGTCTTCCGGAAACACGTCATAGGTAACGTCGATGCCGGTCAGGTCCTTGAAGGCCTGCAGGTTGGCGATCATCGCATCGGCGTAAGGGTGCTTGTTCAAAAGTAGCTTCAGCTTCTTGCCCGAATGCGCCTTCCAGTCGAAATCGGCGGCGAGCGCCTGCGTCGACATCATGTTGAACAACGTGCCGGCCGTGCCGGCTGCCAGGCCTGCAGCCCCCAATCCCTTGAGCATGCCGCGGCGGTCCACCTCCCCACGCAGGAATGCGCTGATGAGGTCCTTCTCCTTCTCGTACATTCGTCTTCTCCTCCGTTGCGGGTATGATTGCGACTGCCGGCTACCCCACCGGTATTCCTCCCGTTAAGGCCCGGATGGCAGATCCTCCCTGCCCTCCGCATGGCCTCGAATGTTTCAGCGCCTCATGCGCCGTCGGCGGCCAGCGCCCTCGCAGTCCTCTCGTCGGTGATGAGACCGCTCAATTGCCCGCTGGCGAGCACCGCCCGGATGGCCGGAACCTTGATCTTGCCGCCGGCAACAGCGACCGTGCGGCGGTTCTTCAGGTCCTCGCGGCTGAGCGTAAACGTGCGGTCGGAAAGCGTCGTCTCGACCGGCTTGCCGTCGCGGTCGAAGAAGTGGCCGAGCAACTCTCCCATCGCCCCGCCCTTCTGGATGTCCTCGATCTCGCTGGTCTCGATCATGCCGGTCGAAACCAGCGACGCCTCGCGCTCGACGGTGCCAATGCCGACCATCAGGAGATCGGCTGTCTTGGCGAGATCGAAGACTTCGCGCACGCCGCGCTGGCTGAAGAGCACGTCGCGATCCTCGACCGTGTTGGCGAAGAACGGCACTGGCATGACATAGGCCTCTGCCCCCGTACGCTCGGCGAGCCGGTGGATCACGTCATGCGGGTTGGCGGAGAACTTGCGGGTAAGCCCGCCGAGCAGCGACACGAAGCGGGTGTTGCCGCTGGCGATCCGCGGCAGATATTCGACGCAAGCAGCAAGCGTGCGGCCATGACCGACTCCGACCAGCGCCGTTTCGCCACGCTCGATCTCACGCTTCAGGAACTGTGCGCCGGAAATGCCAAGCGCCTTCAGCGGCAGGTCATCGGAATCGAAGTCCGGCACCACTTCGCAATAGTCGAGGCCGTAGCGCGCCGAAAGCGCCTGTTCGAGCTCCACGCATTCGGAGACTTCGCCGTCGATATAGACCTTCACCAGGCCTTCCTGGTTGGCCTTCATGATCAGCCGGTGGGCCTTGAGCGAGGTGAGCCCCAGGCGCTTGGCGACCTCCGCCTGGGTCAGGCCGCCGGCATAGTGCAGCCACGCCGCCCGTGTCGCCATGCTGGTTTCGTCATCACGAATGCCCGTCCCGCCAATCGTCATTGTCTCCACCCGGCTCTTGTTGCGCTGCATGATATTTTTTGCACCGCGTGATATTTTTATCCGTTAATGAAAGAAATTTCATGGCGTGAAATTTTTGTCAATAGCGTTTGACAAATGAGCGATCACGTTTGCGAAGAGACGGTTGAGCAGTTGCGGCGGCTGCACGCAGGGGCAGCGGTCGCAGGCAAGCGCCAGACGGCGTAGGCTCGTCAAAAGCGGAAAAAGGGCAACGCAGGCGAAGATCGAACGGCCGATCAGCGGTGCAAGGATCGCAGGATTATTGCCCGAGATTTCTCAGATAGAGCGACAGAAGCTGGGTCTGCGAGGAGATGCCGAGCTTGCGATAGACGTTGCGGCGATGAACCTTCACCGTGCCGGTGGAGATGCCGAGCCTGAGGCCGATCGATTCTGACGAATGGCCCTGCAGCACCAGTTCGATGATCGAGGCTTCGCGGTCCGTCAGATTGAGATGCTGCCAGACGCCGTCGGCCGGCGGGTGCGTCGCCTTGCGCCTGCTGCGCCCGGTTTTCGCCAGCGCCGCATCGAACCGGCGGCCGAGATCGGCCCAGTGATGGCGCACCAGGCCGGAGACCAGCGGCTCCACCTTTTTCAACAGCGCGAACTCCGTCGCGCTGAAAGTCCCCGTCGCCTCGCGCCGCATCAGCGAAAGCACGACGGTGATCTGCTCGTCGATCGGCACGAAGAAGCCGACCTCTTCGGCAAGCCCCGTCTGCACATAATAGGTGCGATAATATTCCGAGGAGAAGAACCGGTCGGGCGCCAGCTCCCGCATCCGCCAGACGCCGGGCTCACTCTTGATCGCCGCGTGGTAGAACGGGTCGAGCAGGTACGGTCCAGCCTGATAGAGGCTGACGAAGAGCACGTGATCCTTGGCGTTGAAGGTGCTGTAGAGGTCGATCGGGCGTTCCTTGCCGCGATAGGCAAAGACAACCACGTAGTCGAAGGTCATCAGCGTCGACATCAGCCGCCGATAGGTGGAGCCGACAGCATCGTCGTCCATCGCGGCACCCGCCACCAGCGGCGCCATGACCTGAAAAAGTCCTTCGAGATCGACGCTCAAACCGCCCTCCCGGCCGGTGTTTCCTGCTCTGGGGTATACTCCTCACACAGAGCAATCTGCGTTGAAATACCTCTCTCGGGGTATATACCGGCAGGGCACGCGGTGACTAGGCTGTGTGTCAATGACGGTGGAGTGCCAGGATGCAAGATCCTGGCGACATCCGATAACAACCGCAGGGAACAGACGTGACATCCGCTTCGACGAACGACATCGAGTTCCGTTCGGTCGCCAAACGTTATGGCGCCGTGACGGCCGTTTCCGACATCAATCTTCAGGTGCCGCGCGGCGCCTTCATGGCGCTTCTCGGGCCATCGGGTTGCGGCAAGACCACGTGTCTGCGCATGATCGGCGGCTTCGAGCAGCCGAGCGAAGGCACGGTCTTCATCAGCGGCGAGCCGATGAATGGCGTTGCCGCCTATCGCCGCCCGGTCAACATGGTGTTCCAGCACTATGCGCTGTTCCCCCATCTCGACGTCGAGCAGAACGTCTCCTACGGGCTGAAGCAGATGCGGCCGCGCATCGCCGGCGCCGAGATTTCTCGCCGCGCCCAGGAGGCGCTGGAGATGGTACGGCTCGGCGGTTTCGGCAAGCGCCGCATCCACGAAATGTCCGGCGGCCAGCAGCAGCGCGTGGCGCTCGCCCGCGCCATCGTCAACAAGCCGAAGGTGCTGCTGCTCGACGAGCCCCTCGCCGCCCTCGACAAGAAGCTGCGCACCGCCATGCAGATCGAGCTGCAGACGCTGCAGCGCGAACTCGGAATCACCTTCGTGCTCGTCACCCACGACCAGGAGGAAGCGCTGTCGATGAGCGATTTCGTCTGCGTCATGAATGCCGGTCGCATCGTCCAGGTCGGCCCGCCGCAGGAAATCTACGACAGGCCCGCAAGCCTCTTCGTCGCCGATTTCGTCGGCAAGACCAACCGCATCTCGGCGACCGTCGACGGCAACGCCTCGATCGAGCTCGCCAACGGCACGCGTTTTGCCGCCCCCGCGATCAACGGCACACGGGGGGCGGCCATGGTGGCACTCCGGCCCGAGGCGATCCGCCTGACGCGCAACGGTGCCGTCAGCACGGCGGCGCTGGCCGGCACCGTCACCCACCGGATCTTCCTGGGGTCAGCGGTCGAATATTCCGTCGCGGTCGACGGTCTCGGCGACTTCCTCGTGACGGCCGACCGCCGCACGCTCGGCGACAGCGAGCTGGTCGAGCCCGGCGAAAAGGTCGGCCTCGCCTTCGATCCGAACGCGCTTCACGTCTTTCCAGCCTGACATCGCCCGGCTTCCGAAGCCGGTTCTGCCGCCTACGCATGAACGTCAAACGATAAAGGGAACAGCGTCATGAGCAAATGGTACAGAGAAAATGCCCCTATCACCGCCGACCAGCTCGCGGACGAACTGATGCGCCTGAAGCGCGGCTCGGTCACGCGCCGCCACTTCCTCGGCGTCACCGGCCTCGGTCTTGCGACCGCCGTTCTGGCGCGCCAGCCCGGCCTCTTCAATTCCACCGCCTTTGCCGGCGACCTCGGCACGCAGATGTCGATCGCCACCTGGCCGAACTACCATGATCCGGCGACCTTCGAAGCCTTCCAGGCGGCCACCGGCGTTGCCGTCGAGGTCAACGTCTTCGGCTCCAACGAAGAGATGCTGGCGAAACTCCAGGCCGGCGGCACCGGCTGGGACCTCTTCGTTCCCACCAACTACACGATCTCGACCTATGTGAAGCTTGGCCTCATCGACGAACTCGATCTTTCCAAGCTTGCGAACTACGACGCGTCGACCGAGACGGCGCGCTTCACCAACGAAGGCATCGTCGACGGCAAGACCTATGCCGTGCCGAAGAACTGGGGCACGACCGGCATCGCGGTCAACTCGGCGAAGATCAAGAAGCCGGTGACGAGCTGGAAGGAATTCTTCGAGATCGCCATGACCGAAGGCGACGGCCGCGCCATGGTGCACGATTACCAGCTCACCACCATCGGCAACGCGCTGGTGTCGCTCGGCTATTCCTTCAACTCGATCAAGCCGGACGAACTCGCCAAGGCCGAGGAACTGCTGATCAAGGTGAAACCACACCTCTACGCCATCAACAGCGACTACCAGCCGTCGATGCGCGCGACCGATGCCTGGATGACCATGTGCTGGACCAATGACGGCGCCCAGCTCAACCGCGACATGCCGGAAATCCTGTTCACGCTCGGCAAGGACGGCGGCGAGATCTGGTCGGACTTCTACGCGATCCCGAAGAGTGCCGCCAACAAGGCCGCCGGCTACGCGCTGCTCAACTATCTGATGGCGCCGGAAAACGCCATGAAGGAGCACATCGCCAACGGCGCACCGACCACCGACAGCCGCGTCATGAAGCTGCTGCCGGTCGACGTTACCTCCAACAAGATCGTCTATCCGGACGAGGCCGCGCTGACGCCGCTCGAATTCGGCGCCGCCGTGACCCTCACCGACCCCGGCCGCGCCGAACTGATGGCGCGCTTCAAGTCGGCTTGATCTGGCATGTGACTGCCCCTCATCCGCCTGCCGGCACCTTCTCCCCGCAAGCGGGGAGAAGGAACAAGCGGCAAGCTCCCCGCCCTCCTGCTTCTGCCGGAAGAAAGGGACCGGGCGGGTGCCACAAATCCCCTTCCCCCACCTGCGGGGGGAAGGTGCCGGCAGGCGGATGAGGGGCCTTTCCCTCCCGCTCGCATCGAAGTGCTGATGAAACGCGAACGGAAGAATTTATGACCGCGGCAACGAACACGAAGAGAAACCTGGTGACGGCGGCGCTGGTGGCGCCGGCCGCGGCCTGGCTGATGATCTTCCTCGTGCTGCCCTTCATCGCCATGCTGGTCTTCGCTTTCGGCGAACGCGCACCGGAAGGCGGCTATCAGGCAGCCTTCACCTTTGCCCAATTCGCCAACCTGCCGACACGGGCGGCCGCCTTCTGGAACACGCTGATCCTCGCGCCGGTCGGCGCGCTCGCCTGCCTGCTGATCGCCTATCCGGTCGCCTATTATCTGGCGGTCAAGGCGAACCCGCGCTACCGGCTGATCCTCGTGTCGCTCGTCGTCGTGCCCTTCTGGACGAGCCTGCTCGTGCGCACCTATGCCTGGATGTACATTCTTGGCTCGCGCGGGATCCCCAATCTGCTCTCGATGATCGGCATCGAGGACGTGAGGATGTTGAACACGCCGGGCGCCGTGCTTCTCGGTATCGTCTACGGCTACCTGCCGCTGATGATCATGCCCATTTACGTGAGCCTTGAAAAACTCGATCGCCGCCTGCTCGAGGCCTCCGCCGACCTCGGCGGGAGGCCGGTGTCGACCTTCTTCGGCGTCACCCTGCCGCTCTCCTTGCCGGGTGTCATGACCGGCGTCGCGCTGGTGACGATCCTGCTGCTCGGCGAATACCTGATCCCGCAGCTCCTGGGCGGCGGCAAGGTTTTCTTCATCGGCAATGCGTTGGTCGATCTCTTCCTGCAATCGCGAAACTGGCCGTTCGGCTCCGCGATCGCCGTCACGCTGGTTGCCGTCGTCGTCGTGATCCTGATGGTGGCAATGCGCATTGCCTTCCGCGTCGCCGGCACAAGACAGGTGGATCTCGTCTGATGCGCGCCTTCATCTCCTCCGTCTACCTCTTCCTCTACGCCCCGATCGCGCTCGTCGTCCTGTTCTCCTTCAATGCCGGGCGCAATGCGAGCGAGTTCACCGGGTTTTCGACCGCCTGGTACGGCAAGGCGCTTGGAAATACCTTCCTGGTTTCGGCGCTGCAGAACAGCCTGCTGATCGCCTTTACCAGCGCCACACTCGCCGCGATCTTTGGCACCATGGCAGCCCTCGGGATGGAGCGGATGGCTCCGCGCAACCGGGCGATCTTCGATGCGCTGTTTGCAGCCGCAATCGTCGTGCCCGGTGTGGTCATCGGCATCGCCACGCTGGTCGCCCTCGTTGCCGTCTTCTCCTTCGTCAACCCGGCGCTGGCGACGATCTGGCCCGGCGACCAGCCGCCGCAGCTCGGCCTTGGCTACGGCTCTATCATCGCCGCTCACGGCCTGTTCTCGATGGCGCTGGTGACGATGATCGTGAAGGCCCGCATCGCCAGCCTCGGCCGCGATATCGTCGAGGCATCGAGCGACCTTTACGCGACACCGCTCACCACCTTCCGGCTGATCGTGTTGCCGCAGATCCTGCCGTCGATCCTTGCCGGCTTTCTTCTGGCCTTCACCTTCTCCTTCGACGATTTCATCATCGCCTTCTTCGTCGCGGGCTCGAAGACCACGCTGCCGATCTACGTCTTCGCCTCGATCCGCCGCGGCGTGACGCCCGAGATCAACGCGATCGCGACGCTGGTGCTCGTCGCCTCGCTGCTTCTGATCCTGACCGCCCGCATCCTGATGCGGGAAAAGAAAACGAAATCCGGGGAGTGAAACCATGATCCTGAAAGACCGGGTCGCGATCGTGACCGGAGCGGGCTCCGGGATCGGTCAGGCGGGTGCGGCCATCATGGCGCGCGAAGGCGCCCATGTCGTCGTCATCGACCGCAGCCTTTCGGCCGCGGCAACCGCCGTCGAGGCAATCGCCGCCAAAGGCGGCAGCGCCGAGGCGCTCACCATCGACGTGACGGATGACTCGGCCCTTTCTGACGGCATCGCCGATATCCTCTATCGCCACGGCCGCATCGACATTCTGCACAACCACGCCGGCGCCCAGGTCGCGGGGGACCTGGAAGAGGTCGAGGTCGCCGGCTTCGACCGCTCCTGGAACCTCAATGTCCGCGCCCATTTCATGGCAGCGCGGCTGGTCATGCCGTCGATGCGCGCCGCCGGCCGCGGCGTCATCCTCAACACCTCCTCATCCTCGGGCGTGCTCTACGACCGCGAGATGATCGCCTACACGACCACCAAACACGCCGTCATCGCCATGACCAAGCAGATGGCCGGCGACTACGCCCGCCACGGCATTCGCGTCAACGCGCTCTGCCCCGGCTGGGTCGACACCCCCTTCAACGAACCGTTCATCGCGCAAATGGGCGGCCGCGGCGCAATCGAATCCTATATCCGCGAAAAGGTGCCGCTCGGCCGCTGGGCCAGCGTCGAGGAGATCGCCGAGTCGATCCTCTTCCTCGTTTCCGACCGCTCCTCCTACATGACCGGCCAGATCCTGGTGGTGGACGGCGGCGAGACGGTGGTGTGATGAACAGAGAGTGCGGTAACATCCCGTCATGGTGAAGTGCCGCGGCGGAAAATCCGACACTGAAGAAGTGAGCGCCGGAAGGCCCACGCCGTGAGGCGGTCCCAATGCTCGCAATCACGAGATGGCAAGGCATGAGCCGGTTCAAGAATGGGCGCAGATGTGCCGCGTGTTGCATCACTTCGGCGTCATGAAGGATTACAGCGCAGCGGAATGCTACCGCATCGCCAAGGAACTGAAAAAGCTGGTCGCTGAAGGCAAGGTGGTGAAGATCAGTCGCGGGCGCTATCGCTTCCTGCCACCAGTCGACGACAGAAATGGTGAGGAATGACGGCGGCAAGTGAGGAGCCCGCTACGCCCCAGGAACAATCCCCCGGCAGGCCCAGGCAACCGCCGCAAAGGACCGCGGCCCATCGGGCTGGCCAGCCTGGTAGGCGGCCCTGACCGCCGCATCGATCTTCGCCCGCTGACCAGAATCCAGCGCACCGATGTATTTGCCGAGCGGTCCTTCGCCCGCCGCGATCGGCTGCCAGAAATCCTCGAACGACTGATAGTCCATGCGGATCATCAGTGACGTCTGCTCGACCCTTTCAAGACCGTGCGCCGCAAAGTTCTGCATCATTTCCCCGGGCCGCATCATCGGCTGGAAACAATAGCGACTGCGCACCTGCTCGGCATTTCCATCCAGCATCGCCGCCACATCGAGCACCATGCGCATGCCCGGCATGCCGCCAAAGTGATCCCAAACAACGGCTGCAACGACGCCGCCCGGCCGGGTGACTCGGCGCATCTCGGCGACCGCCTTTCCCGATTCCGGCACGAAATGCAGCACCAGCAGCGCCATCGCCCGGTCGAAGGATGCATCGGCAAAGGGCAGCGCGCAGGCGTCGGCCTGCTGGACTTTGATCCGCGGATCTGAACTCGCCCGGATCGTCGCTTCGACGAAAACAGGCGAAAAGTCGATTGCAACGATCTCGCTGACATCGGCCGCGCGCGGTAAGGCAAAGGTAAGGCTGCCCGTGCCGCAACCGACATCCAGCACCCGCTCACCGTCGGCAACACCCGCAAAGTCGATGAATGGCGGCGCAAGCCGCCGGCTCCACCGGCCCATCAACTGTTCGTAGCCGGCAGCACTCTGCACATTGAAGCTCGATGTCATGATCGCCTCCGGGCAGTGAGGCGTGCATTGTAACGTGTGGCAGGCGCGACACCAAGACACCGGCTCACCGCTCGAGCGCCGTCAGCAGAAACGGTGGAAGGTACGTCGTCAGATCGCCTGCGTGAGCGGGCGTGATTTTTGAGAATGGCAAAGCAGCAAGGAAGTCAGGAAGGTTGAGGCGTCTGAAGCAAGTTGCTCGGGATTTGTTGCAACAATTCCGCCAATCGTTTCTGCCAATGCGGATTGCGCTGTCTTAGCGGCTCTAGAGCGTCGCCTGACACGTTCTCCAATTCGCTCATCAACGCGCGCGATGATCGAGCCTCTGCAAGACGCCCGGCAGCCGCATAACAGCAGGCCAGCGTTTCTTGGACCGGCCGCCATCCGGGGCGCACCTTTTGGGCCTTCACGGCAGCAGCGAGCGCGTTTGTTCCATCGCCTGCAAACAGGTGGGCGAGCGCCAGAAAATTCAGCCAGACGAAGTTCTGCGGGTCATTGGCGTTCAACATGAGACCGTGTTCAAGCGACGCTATGGCACCGGACGCGTTCCCCCTGAACAGCTCCGCCATCCCCAGGACAAGGTGGCCAAGGGCGAAACTCGGGCTGATCTCGATCGCCCTTTCGGCGGCGAGGACCGCCTGCTCGGGCGCATTCGCGTACGCGCTGCAGATCGCCAGCGCATAGTGTGTGTACGGGTTCTTTTCGTCGAGCCGAACGGCTGCCAAGGCGGCGTCCAAACCCTCTCTGATGTCATCGGAAGGAAGCTCGCTCCATCCATAGGCGACGATGCCTGCGCTCACGCGACCAAGCCAGAGATGCGCTTCGGCAAGCTCGGGATCAAGCCGACACGCCTCCCTGAATAGCTCTCGCGCCATCAAGTGGGTCTGCTGGCCAACCTGGTGAAAATACCAGGTCCCCTGCCGCACGATCTCCCACGCCGACAAATTTCCCGTGTGCCGCGCCGGCGAGGGGAATGATGCCGTCTTCAACAGTTCTGGTTCAATCGCACCTGCAACTCTCTCTGCGATGGCGTCTTGAACTGCGAATGCCTCTTCCATTTCCAGGTCATACCGTTCGGCCCAGACCTGGCTGGCCGAGGTGGTCTCGACCAGTTGCGTGGAGACCCGAAGACGGCCGCCGGAGCGGCGCACGCTTCCTTCGAGCACGTAATCGACATCCAGGTCTCGGCCCACCTGCTTGGCGCTCACCGACTTGTGCTTGTAGACGAAACTTGAATTGCGCCCGATGACCCGAAACCACCGAAATCTCGTAAGCGCGGTGATCACATCTTCGGTGATGCCATCGACCAGATACGACTGTTGCTTGTCACTGCTCAGATTTGCAAACGGTAGGACCACGATCGATGGTCTGCCCGGGTTCGCGGGCGAACCTGGCAGTGCCGGCGACGCATCAGCGGCAACCGGATGCAGGCTATTCACCCGGGCGGCAAAACGATAGCCCGCACGCGGCACGGTGGCGATCCATTCGTTCCCCTCCGGTTGAGGGCCCAGCATCTTGCGCAAGGCAGCGATCTGAACCGAGAGATTGCTCTCCTCGACGACAGCCGCGGGCCAGGCTGCCTCCATCAGCGCGGACTTGCTCACGACCTGCATCGACGCTCGCACCAGCGCGTGCAGCAGCAACAAGCCCTTATGGCCAATTGCGACCCGCCGCCCTTCACGCGTCAGTGCGCCGCGCTCCATGTCGAGGATGAATGTCCCGAACGCGAACAGTTGCGGCTCGACACTATCGGCCACGACGTCTTCGGAAGAATTCGGAACTTTTCGCCCTCCCATTCAGGACTCCAGCCGGTCTTCTTGCGATCCTTTGCGCAGGTCGACCAGACTACCACAGAGGAGACCGAAAAATGACGATTTCAGAAGAACGAACCGACGCGCGTCCAGGCTTCTCGCGGGGCAAGGCCCTCGTATCCAAAGGGGACGCCGGTTACCGGGCTGAACAGGGGCCCGATTACCTGCCCGGCATTAGTGCAGAGTCGGTTGGCTCCACCGCACTGTGGCTCGGTATCGCTACGATACCGCCTGGAAAGCGCACCAAGGCGCATGTGCATGAGCGCCACGAAACTGCCTTCTACATGTTGAGCGGCGAAGAGCTGGAACTATGGAGTGGCGATGAACTCCAGCACCGGGATGTGATGCACCCAGGAGACTATCTGTACATCCCCGCCAACGTGTTGCACGTGGCCGTTAATCGAGCTGACCAACCAGCCGTATTTATCGGGGCGCGCAACGAGCCAACCGCGCAGGAGAGCGTTGTTCTTTATCCTGAAATGGATTCCAGAGTGCCGTAACAGGTGCAAAACTGCTTATGGCAAAGCCGCCGCCAGGTCCTTACACCTTCACAGGTCCTTACACCTTCACATGCCCGATGCCCTTGGCGGCGATCTCCTCAAGGCTCTCGTCATAGCCGGCATCCGCATAGCGGATGACGCCAAGCGAGGTGTCGTTGGTGAGGGCATAGTCGAGGCGCTCGTCGGCCTCGACCGTGCCGTCGGCAACAACGGTCACGCCGCAGCTCGTCATGTAGCCGGCATAACCGCCACCACCGGAATGGACGACCACGAGATCGGCCATGGAGGAGCAGAGCAGCATGGCGTCGAGTAGCGGCCAGTCGGCGATCGCGTCCGAGCCGTCCTTCATCCGCTCGGTCATGATGTTCGGATGCGCCATGGCGCCGGCATCGAGATGGTCGCGGGAAAACGCGATCGGGCCTTTGAGTTCGCCAGATGCCACCAGTTCGTTGACGCGCCGCGCCAGCGCCGTGCGTTCGCCGTGGCCGAGCCAGGCGATGCGGGCCGGCAGGCCCTCGAAGGGAATATGCTGGCGCGCAAGCCTGATCCAGTTGGTGACGATGCGGTTGTGCGGAAACATGTCGAGCAGCAGATCGTCGATCCGGGCGATGTCGCTCTCCTCGCCGGAAAGCGCCATCCAGCGGAAGGGGCCGATGGCGCGGGCAAAGAGCGGACGCAGATAGGCCTCGGTGAAGATCGGGATGTCGAAGGCATTGGCAACGCCGCCCTCGCGCGCCTGGGTGCGGATGAGGTTGCCGTTGTCGAAGACTTCCGCGCCCTTCTGCTGGAAGTCGAGCATCGCCTTGACGTGCTCGACGATCGAGGCGCGGCTCGCCGCCATCAATTGCCCCTGGCCGTCGTCGCGCAGCGATTTCACCTGGTCGAGGCTCATGCCCTTCGGCACATAGCCGTAGACAAGATCATGCGCTGACGTCTGGTCGGTGACGACGTCGGGCACGATGCCACGCCGGGCGATCTCCGGATAGATCTCAGCCGCATTGCCGACGAGGCCGACGGAGAGCGCCCGCTTGTCCTTCACTGCCGCGTCGATCATCGAGAGCGCAGTATCGAGATCGGGCGCGATCTCCTGCAGATAGCCGATCTCCCGGCGCTTCTTCGCCCGCTCCGCGTCGATATCGACACAGAGGATCGCCGCCCCCGCCATCCGGCCGGCAAGCGGCTGGGCGCCGCCCATGCCGCCAAGCCCCGCCGTCAGCACGAAACGCCCGGAGAGATCGCCGCCGAAACGGCGTTCGGCGATGCGCATGAAGATCTCGTAGGTGCCCTGGATCACGCCCTGGCTGCCGATATATTGCCAGGCGCCGGCCGTCAGCCCGCCCCAGCAGATCAACCCTTTTCGCTGCAAATCATAGAACACCTCGGCGTTCGCCCATTGGCCGACAATGTTGCAATTGGCCATGATGACGAGCGGCGCCTTGGCGTGGGTCTTCAAGAGCCCCACCGGCTTGCCGGACTGGATGACGAGCGTCTGGTCCTCGTCCATTTCGATGAGCGTCTTGACGATAGCCCGGTGCGCCGGCCAGTTGCGCGCCGCCTTGCCAAGTGCTGCATAGACGACCAGATTGTCAGGATCCTCGCCGACCGAAAGCACGTTTTCCAGGAGCCGCAGCAGCGCTTCCTGCCGCCAGCCCTTGGCGCGCAGCTCCGGTCCACCGGGGATGGGAAAACCAGGATGACGGGGATTGGCCTTGGGCATCGTCTCGTTCCTCTTTGTCTTGTCGGCGGGGTGGTTGCCCCACGCATTCATGGCGACGGGAGGTCGCTGCCTCTCGTTTATGGCGGGGGCAGATCCCTGCTCCCTTGCATTCGTGGCACGCGCAAGTCGCCGCCTCTCATGCTTGTGGCGACGGGTGGTGACGGCCCGACACGCACTGGCGAGAGCGGCCAATGAGGCTCGCCGCCGAGGCAGCGAGCCTCATTCACTTCGGCGGCAGCGTCTCGACGAACGCGATCGCCCCATCCAGCAACCGCCGGCGCAGCGCATCATCGCCATAGGCATCCGCCCCTGCGCGCACCCAGCCATGCATCGCCCGTCCGTTCATCACCATCAGCTCGATATCCGGCAACGCCAACGCCCAGCCGTCATTGCCCTTGCCGAGGCGCACGAGCAGAGAGCCCTCGCGCGCGCCAAGTAGCAGGTTGCCTTGAAGCAGATAGGCCCAGCCGCCGAACATGGCTTTTTCCGAAAGCCCGGCGCGGTCACCGAGCTCTTCGCGGATTAGTTCCTCTAGCCCTGCATCGCGCGCCATCACCCTGCTCCCGTCAGCTACGGCTGGAAAGCGCGTAGCGGGCGAGCTCGATGCCCATCGCCTTTTCAACCGATGGATAGACCGTCGGGTCGAGCACGCTGGAGGACAGCGGGATCACCGTCTTCGGCACATGCAGCACGAAGATCCTCATGCCCACCTGCAGCTGGCCGACACTCAAAGGCTCGCCCTCCCGCGACAGCGTGGTGATGACGTCGGGGAAGGTCGCAAGCCGCGTGCCTTCCGCAGAGTCAACCGCCATATACTCGTTCATCACGTGCAATACCGTTGAGTCAGCGCCCTTCCCCAGCGTCACCGTGCCGATGTCGAAGGCTTCCTTGGTATAGACGACCGATTTGTCAGTGATCGTGCCCTCGGCGAGAATCGCGCCATTGGTCGTCTTGACGATCGCGTCGATCACTGCGCTGCCGCCCTTGGCTTCCGCCGCGATGATCGCCTCGCCGAGCGCCAGCGCCAGCGAGATGCCGCCCAGCGCCGCATTGGCTTTCACATAGGATGCCCTGACCGGATTGCGGCAGGAGGCAATGAAGCCGCCGGACATGTCGGAGGCGGTGCGCAAGACCGGCGAGACCTTGGCCGTGGCGCCGCGCACGACCAGCTCGATATAGCGGTTCTCGTCGCGATTGCCGCCGACCGCCGTCTGGATCATCGGCTCGGGCGAACCGGCAAGGCCGATCGAGCCCATGTCACCGGTCGGGTGCGCGCGGATGTCGCCGACCGCGTCCACCACCTTGGTGCCGAGTATCGCCGACGGCAGCCAGCCGTTCAGCGTCGAGGACTTGCCGTTCTGGCCGATGATGAGCCCCGAGAGCTTCTCGCCGAGCGCCTCCTGCAACAGCTGCACGGCCTTGACGTAATCGACCCCACGCATCTCCCAAGGCGTGGTCGAGGCCGGTGCACCGATCGCGGCGGCCGTAGCCACCCAGTCCTGTGCCTCGAGTTCGTCGATCGAGACGAGCTCGGGTTTGCCGATCGAGACCGCTGCATAGCCGAGCATACGACCATGATCGGCCCAGCCGCCGCCGCCTGCGGCATAGACGGAACCGCCCTTGACCGCTGCCTCGACATCCTTTTCCTTCAGTATCCGGCCCATCTCACACCTTCTCCTGCAATTTCTTGTCGAGTCGCTTCACCGCATCGAAGAGAACGGCCGCGCCGAGCGCGATATCATCGTTTTCGGCCCACTCCTCCGGCGCATGCGAGCGCCCGCCGAGGCAGGGAATGAAGATCATCGCCGAACGGGTGATGCGTCCCATCCAGGCGGTGTCGTGACCGGCGCCGGAGGCCATGCGCCGATGCTTGGCGCCGATCGCATCGCAGCTTTCTTCAAGCGTCGAAAGCAGGAGCGGATCGCCCGGCGTCGGGTGGTTGTCCGAGATCACATTGGCGGGCGGGATCGTCACGCCCGACGCCTCGGCGACACCCTGGCAAAGGGAGCCGAGCGTTGCCAGAAACCGCTCCATTTGCGGCCGCAGCTCGGCACGCGCATCGATCAGCAGCCGGACGCGAGACGGCACCACATTGGCTGCATTCGGCTCGATCGAGAATTCACCGACCGTCGCGGTGAAATGCCCGTCGCCGTGAGAAAATTCCGTCGCCAGCCGCTCGATCTCCAACACCAGATGCGAGGCGGCAACCAGCGCGTCGCGCCGATGCCCCATCGGAGTCGTACCGGCATGGTCCGCCTGGCCCTCGACGATGATCTCGATGCGGGTGATGCCCGAGATGGCGGTGACCACCCCGACATCGAGCCGCCCAGTCTCCAGTATGGGCCCCTGTTCGATGTGCAGTTCGAGGAAGGCCTTGATGTCGGAGCGTTTCGAGCCGGAAAGCCTGGAGGGGTCACCGCCCACTTCGACGATACCCTGCCTGAGGCTCAGATCCCCTTGCGTGCGGCTGAGCCACCCATCGGGCAGCACGCCCGCCATGCCGCGGCTGCCGACGCAGGAAACGCCGAAGATCGACACTTCCTCGGCCAGGAAATCAACGATCTCCAGATCGTGGTCGAGGTCGATGCCGTTGTCAGAAAGCGCGCGCGCCACTTCAAGCGCCGCCGCCACGCCGGCGATGCCATCGAAGCGGCCGCCATCCGGCACCGTGTCGGAATGGGAGCCGAGCAGGATGGTGCCGAGCGCCGACTTTTTCCCCTTGCGCCGGCCGATCAGGTTACCGGCGGCGTCGATGCGGGTTTCAAGCCCGGCCGCGCGAAAACGCCGGTCGAGAAAGGCCCGGCCTTCGAGGAACAGCGGCGTGAAGGCGCGGCGTGTGTAGGGCCGGTCCGGCTCGGTGATACCAGCCAAGCCGTTGACGATGCCGGCAATCCGGCTGGCATTGACGGGCAGATTGGCCGGAACTTTGTGGGCGGTCTTGCTCATCACATTTCCTACATCTCGATGCCGGATGCGGGCGGAAAATCGCACGCACTTTTCCGCATTCCGCTTTACAGAGCCAAAGTGGCGAGTGGCCGGACAAACTGTCCCGCGCCCGGCTCGGCCAAAACCTGGCGACCATCGAACGCAAGCCTGCCCCGCAGATAGGTCGCTGAAACGCGCCAGGGCAGTCGAATGCCATTATAGGGCGACCAGCCGACGACGTTGTGACCGCTCTCGGCCGCATCATAGACATAGGGCTCCGGCGTCATGACGATGATGTCGGCATCCTTTCCAGGTTCCAGCGCACCCTTCTGATGATCAAGACGGAAATGCCTGGCCGGGTTCAGCGTCATCAGCTCGGCTGCGCGCGTCAAGGGAATGCCGCGCTCCAGCGCGCCCTTGACGAAGAGCGGCACCATGACTTCGAGCCCCGGAACGCCAGACGCGTTCGCCAGCATGTCCGGATTGGTCTTGCGATCCTCAGACCAGCTGACGTGATCGGTCGAGACCATCGTCACCGTGCCGTCGGCCACGTGCCGCCAGAGCTTTTCCACCTCGGCGTGCGGCCGGATCGGCGGGTTGATCTTGGCCTTGCCGCCGAGACGGCGAACATCGTTTTCCTCGTCGAGCGTCAGGTAGTGGATGCAGCACTCGATCGTCGCTTTGTAGCCCTGGGCGCGATAGGCGGCGGCAATCTCATAGCCGCGCCCGAGCGAGCAGTGCACCACATGCGCCGGGCAGCCCGTGGCGGCACCCGTCTCGTAGATCTGGTTGGTGGCGAGCAGTTCCGTCAGCGGCGGACGCGACAGCCCATGGGCGCGGTAGTCGGTGATGCCAGCCGCCTTGACCTTGTCGATCGCGGCACGCACCGCCTCGTCATCCTCGTTGTGGACGCCGGCTGAAAGCCCGGTTGGCGCGATCGCCCGGAAGCAGTCTTCGAGAAGGGCTGCCGGAATGCGGGGAAAGCGCTTTGGATCGGTGCCGAAGGTCGAGAACTTGAAGGCGGCGACACCCGCCTCCACCATCTCGCCGATGCGCGCCGGTCCCTCCTCCGGGTCCACGGTGCCATAGAGCGCGAAGTCGACGCGCGCCTGCGGTCCCGCATGGTCGATCTTGCGACGAAGAGCCTCGGCCGAACAGACAAGATTGCCCTCGTCATAGGGCATGTCGACAATAGTGGTCACACCGCCGGCCGCCGCCGAGCGGGTCGACCAGAGGAAATCCTCCTGGTTCTTCTGCGACAGCGAATGCACCTGCGCGTCGACGGCCCCGGGCAGGATCAGCGCGTTGCCGAGATCATGCCGCTCCCGCGCGGCGGGTGCAGCCCTTTGCCCGACATGCACCACCTTGCCGTCGCGCACCGCCACGTGGCCGCCCTCGACGATCCTTTCGGGGAGAACAACGGTGCCTTTCAGAACGAGATCGAAATCGGACATGCTGCTCTCCCAGTCGGATTATTTGTCGAGCGCGAAGAAGTCGTCGAATTCCGGCATCGGCGCCAGAGCGACGAAGGAGCGCAACAGGTCGTGGCAGGTGAACGCATCCTGCAGCGCCTCGATCTCCTTCGAGAGCGGCCGGTCTTTGAGATACATGGGGCTGACCGAACGGGTCTGGTCATAGGCGCGCTTGACGATCCCCTGCGGCTGGTCGCCGACGAGATCGATCGCCTGGGCCGAAAGCATCGCCTCGATCGCGGCGAGCTGGCGCAGATCGCGCACCTGGGTTTCCATGCGCTCGACGATCAGCGGCAGGAAGGTCGCCTCCTCTTCGAGACCGCCGGCAACCACGATCGACTGCGCCGAAAGCGGCACGGCGAGCGACTGCACGCGCATATAGAGTTCGACCGCAAGCTTCATCAGCGGCCCGAGCCCGGTCGCGACTTCCCCCGGCGCCACCAGATTGACCGAGAGATTGCGGCGTCCGCCGTTCGACAGCAGGATGCAGCGGTTCAAAACATTGCGCGCCGCATGGGAAAAGGCGATCTGCGCCGCCTCGATATAGAGCGTCGTCGTCAGCGGCAGCGATGCGCCGGAGGAATGGACCTGGCCGCCGATGACAACAGGGTTGTCGTCGGAGAGATAGGTCTGCTCCACCAGCCGGCCGGCGGCGACCAGCAGCGTATCGACGACCGCGCCGAAGACCTGGGCGGTCATGCGCAGGCTCAAGGGATCGTGGATCGCCGTCGGTAACGGCCAGTCGGAAATGCCGGACTGGCCATAGAGCCAGGAGCCGACCAGCGCCTCGCCGCGGGTCGAGAGCGTCGCGGCCACCCGCCACGGGTCGGCGGAGGCACCGAGCGCCTGAGACGACATGACGCCGGTGACGAGCAACACGCGGATCGCGGCCGCCGCCTCGCGCAGCACGTTTACGGCAGCGGCAAAGGAAATGGCGTTGACGCTGAGAGCCGCCAGTGCATCGCGCGGCTGCATGACGAACGGCTTGAGACCCGCCTCGGCAAGCGCCGTATCGGCCGAAACGAGGCGCCCTTGGTAATAGGCCTCGCCGACACCGGTCAGCACCGAGGCGATCTGGCCCATCAGCCCGATATCGGCGCAGCCCATGGAGCCGTGGCGGCGCACCGCCGGAATGATGTCGTGCTCGCTGAGTGCCAGAAACGCCCGGATCAGGTCCGGGCTGCAGCCGGTGTGGCCCCGCATCGCGGTGTTCACGCGGATGGCGATCGCCATGCGTACGATCGCCGGCGCAAAGAATTCGCCGGTGCCGAAATGGTGGGCTCTGACCAGCGCATTGTTGAATTCGGCGAGATCGTCGGCGGTCCAGAGCCGGTCCTTCATCGAGCCGACGCCGGTGTTGGAGCCGTAGACGGGAAGCCCCATCGCGACACGTTCGGCAACCACCTTGTGGGCGGCGGCCACCCGTTCCATGCCGCCGTCGTCAGCCACCGGTCGCGCCCTTCCCGCCCCGATATCCTCGAGCGTCGCGAAGTCCAGCGGTTTCCCGCAGAGAACGGTGGTTTTGACCTGATACAGCATGCCGATAAATATCCTTCCGCGCCGAGCGCGCTTCGGTTTCGAAACGGTGCGCGGATGCTCTGATGTCTCGCACCCGACGCTCGAAAACGCCGGGGTGCTTCATGCATGCTATGCGCTTATCGCGCATCCATGCTATATCCCAAATCCGGAACGGGTGATGCATATTTCAGAACGCACCTGATGAAGGTGCCACGTCCGGGGTCATTGGAATGGATATGGCGACGATCGCTTTGGTCGATGCGGTGCTTCGTGAAGGTGGCGTTCGCCGCGCCGCAACTCTCTGCGGCCGGGCGCCGTCGAGCGTGAGCGCCGCGGTCAAGCGCTTCGAGCAGGCGATCTCCATGCCGCTTTTCCGTCGGGAAGAAACAGCGCTGGTGGTGACGCTCGAAGCGCGCGCGCGCGCCGTCGACGTCGAAGAGGCAACCGGCAAGATCACCGCCATCCTGGAAGGCGTCGAACGGGAGACGACCGCCCCCGTGCCGCCGATAGGCCTCGTCGCGCTCGACCGCTTCGTGCGCATCGCCCGCTCCGGCAGCATCCGTGCCACGGCAAAGGCGCTCGGCCTCGGCCAGCCGCAACTGACGCGGCAGATGGCGGATCTCGAACGCCATCTCGGCACCAGGCTGTTCGAACGCTCCCATGGCGGGGTCCTCTGTACGCCAACCGCGGAGCGGATCATTCCTCTCAGCGAGGCCCTGCTCGATATCTGGGCGCGGCTGACCCACGCCTCTGCCGACCGCTTTCGCCGCGACGTCGCCACCTGGCGGCTCGGCGCCGTCATGCCGCTTGGTCCGGAAAGCGAGATCGCCCGCATGCTGGCGGCCCTGACGGCGAACTGGCACCGCGCCCGCCCGCGCCAACCACTGTTCATTTCCAGCACCACGGCCGACGAACTGCTCGTCGGCCTTCGCAGCCGACGGTTCGATGTCGCGCTGCTCGATGTCGCCGAGATCCCGGCCGACTGCGACGGCCGGCTGGTGTCGCAGACGCCGCTGGTGCTGGCGGGGCCAGCCTCCGCCCTTTCGGAACTGGGCGGCAACCTGCCCCGGCTGCTCGCCGCCTGCCCGATCGCGGTGCCGAGCGTCCGGAGCGGCCTTCGCCGCGAGGCCGCGCGCTTCCTCGACGACACGCTTGATGAAGCCGAACGGCGGCGCATCACCCTCGTCGAGGTCGATTCCATCCCCGTGATCATCAACCTCGTTCGCCAGCACGGTTATCTCTCGGTGCTGCCGCAATCCTCGCTCGCCCGCGTGCATCGCCCGCCAGCCATGATCCGGCTCGGCCCCGCCTATCGGCAGTCGCTGACACTCGTCTGGCCGCGCGGCGCCTTCGCCGCCGAGATCGGCGAGTTGATGATTTCGATGATGAAGATGAGCGCCGAGACGAGATCGCCGGCGGAATCAGTTCCTGATCATCGGCCGCCAAACGCCTGAAACGACTCTGAAATTCCCGCCTGAATCGATACTTGAAGCGCGCGCTCAGCTCTTCAGCTTCAGCCGCCTGCGCGTTTCGCTCGGGCTTTCACGGTAGTGCGCCCTGTAGCTGCGCGAGAAAGAAGACGACGAGTTGAAGCCGGAGATCGCGGCAATGTCGGCAAATTCCATCCGCGTCTCGATCACCTTGCGCCGCGCCGCATTGAGACGAAGCGCCAGGTAGTGCTCGTGCGGCGCAACGCCCATCGTGTCGCGAAAGAGATCTTGCAGATGCCGGGTGCTGACGCCGATGCGGCGGGCGAGCCTGGCGAGCGTCAAGGGCGCTTCCACCGTTTCCTCCATCAGCTTGACGGCGGCACCGACGCGTGGATCGAGGATGCGCATGTTGCCGATCGTCGGCATCTGCAGGAGATCGCCGCGGGTGCGCTCCTGCTCGTAGATGAAGAGGCGGGAGACTTCGAGTGCCAGCGAATAGCCATGCGCCCGGCGGATCAGCTCCAGCATCAGGTCGAGCGTCGGCAACGAGCCACCGGTCGTGATGCGCTTGCCGTCGATGACGAAGCGCTCGCGCACCATCGTCACCTGCGGGTAGGCAGCGGTGAAATCCTCGAAATCCTCCCAGTGGGTCGTCGCCTTGAAATTGTCGAGCAGGCTGGTCTCGGCAAGCAGCCAGGAGCCGGATTCGATGCCGGCCATCAGCTCGCGGTGCCGCGCGGTCTGCGAGAGCAGCATCTTTAGCTGCGAAGTGGCGCTGCGCTGCCAGTTGTAGCTCGAGAGGATGAAAAGCGGCGACGTCTCGCGCTGCGGCCGGAAGATACCGGAGACCGGAATGGGGATGCCGCTCTTCGTTTCGATCGGCGCACCGTCGGGGCTGTAGATCGTCCAGTCGTAGAGCGGGCGGCCGGCAATGCGGTTGGCGGCACGCATCGGCTCGATGACCGAGGCAACGAGGATCAGATTGGTCTCCGGCAGCACCAGGACATCGACGTGCTGCACCTGCGAAACGTTCTGATCCATGCCCAAACTTCTCCACTCTGTCGCCGATAATGTATAGAATGAAGCCGATAATGAAAAGCAACGCGGTCTTTCTTGGCTCGTAATGGGCGCAATAAAAGGGAGACAGCAATGCCGCTCAGCATGAACCGCGAGGTATTCATCACCTGTGCCGTCACCGGCTCGGGAGACACCGTTTCAAAGTCCAGCCACGTGCCGATCACGCCGAAACAGATCGCCGAAGCGGCGGTCGAGGCGGCCAAGGCCGGCGCTGCCGTGGTCCACTGCCACGTCCGCGATCCGGAGACCGGCGCGCCGGCCCGCAGGCTTGATCTCTACAGGGAAGTGACTGACCGTATCCGCTCTGCCGATGTCGACATGGTGCTGAACCTGACCGCCGGCATGGGCGGGGACCTGATCTTCGGCAATGTCGAAAGCCCGCTCCCGCTCAGCGAGAAAGGCACCGACATGGCCGGCGCCACCGAGCGCGTCGCCCACGTGGCCGAATGTCTGCCGGAAATCTGCACGCTCGACTGTGGCACCATGAACTTTTCGCTCGGCGACTACGTCATGACCAACACGCCGTCGATGCTGCGCGAAATGGCCCGCCAGATGACCGCCCTTGGCGTGCGTCCGGAGATCGAAGCCTTCGACACCGGCCACCTCTGGTTTGCCAAGCAGCTGGTCGAGGAAGGCCTGATCGAGGATCCGGTCTTGATCCAGCTCTGCATGGGCATTCCGTGGGGCGCGCCCGACGACCTCAACACCTTCATGGCCATGGTCAACAACGTGCCTGCCAACTGGACCTTCTCGGCCTTCTCCATCGGCCGCAATGCGCTCGCCTATCCGGCAGCAGCCATCCTTGCCGGCGGCAACGTCCGCGTCGGCCTCGAAGACAACCTCTATATCGGCAAGGGCCAGCTCGCCACCAACGGTCAGCTCGTCGAAAAGGCGGTTGGCGTCATCGAGGGCATGGGCGCCAAGATCATCGGACCGAAAGAGGTCCGCGAGAAACTGAAGCTGACGAAGCGCTGAGCAAGGACTGGACACCATGAGCTTTATAACCAAAGCAGCCTGTGTCGGCGGCGGCGTCATCGGCGGCGCCTGGGTGGCGCGCTTTGCGCTTGCCGGCATCGACGTAAAAATCTTCGACCCGCATCCGGAAGCCGAGCGCATCATCGGCGAAGTCATGGCCAATGCCGAGCGCGCCTATGCCATGCTGACCATGGCGCCGTTGCCGCCGAAGGGAAAGCTCACCTTCTGCAAGAGCATCGAGGAAGCGGTCGAAGGCGCTGACTGGATTCAGGAAAGCGTGCCGGAGCGGCTGGAACTGAAGCGCGGCGTGATCACCAAGATCGATGCCGCCGCAAGGCCCGATGCGCTGATCGGGTCCTCCACCTCGGGCCTTTTGCCCTCCGACCTGCAGTCCGAGATGCACCACCCCGAGCGCATGTTCGTGGCGCATCCCTACAACCCCGTCTACCTCTTGCCGCTCGTCGAGCTCGTCGGCGGCAAGAAGACGTCGAAGGCGACGATCGAGCGCGCCATGCAGGGCGTCGAGCAGATCGGCATGAAGGGCGTCGTCATCGCCAAGGAGATCGAGGCCTTCGTCGGCGACCGCCTGCTCGAGGCACTCTGGCGCGAGGCGCTCTGGCTGATCCAGGACGACATCTGCGATACCGAAACGCTCGACAACGTCATGCGTTATTCCTTCGGCATGCGCTGGGCGCAGATGGGCCTGTTCGAGACCTATCGCATCGCCGGCGGCGAGGCCGGCATGCGCCACTTCCTCGCCCAGTTCGGCCCCTGCCTGAAGTGGCCCTGGACGAAGTTCACCGACGTCGTCGACCTCGACGATGCGTTGGTCGAAAAGATCGGCGCCCAGTCGGACGCGCAGGCCGCCGGTCGCTCGATCCGCGAGCTCGAACGCATCCGCGACGAAAACCTCGTCGGCATCATGCATGCGCTGAAATCCGGTAACGGCGGCGAAGGCTGGGGTGCGGGCAAGCTGCTTGCCGATTTCGAGGCCAAGCTCTGGGCCAACGCCCGGAAGCCGGAAGCCGACCTCGGCGACGTCAAGCCGCTGCGCATCCTCGACACCAAGGTCAGCGCCGCCTGGGTCGATTACAACGGCCACATGACCGAGCACCGTTATCTCCAGGTCTTCGGCGACACCTCCGACGGCGTGCTGCGCCTGATCGGCGTCGACCTCGACTATGTCCGCGACGGTCACAGCTACTACACGGTCGAGACCCATATCCGGAACCTTGGCGAAGCCAAGCTCGGCGAGGCGCTCTACTCGACCTGCCAGATCCTGTCGTCGGACGAAAAGCGTCTTCACATCTTTTCGACGATCTACAACGCCGCAACCAACGAGGCCGTCGCCACCGCCGAACAGATGATGCTTCATGTCGACAGCAAGGCCGGCAAGGCGGTCGCGGCACCCGAGGCGGTGCTGAGCAAGCTCCGCGCAATCACTGAAGCCCATGCGCAACTGCAGACGCCCGATGGTGCCGGACGCTTCGTCGGCCAGAAGCGCGCCTGACCGCAACAGCGGCAGGCCAGCAACAACAGGCAGCTTCGCCTTCCGGCGGAGCCGCAAACCGCAGCCGAAGGACGCTTGAGGAGGCGGCCATCGTTTGCGGCACCTACGTCAGCGGCGCGAAAACGAGGGGAACAACACAATGAACTTCGCACTGACCGAAGAACAGCAGATGATCGTCGATACGGTCAGGAGCTTCGTCGAAACGGAAATCTATCCGCATGAGGACGAGGTCGAGCGCACCGGCGTAGTGCCGCGCGAACTCGGTCAGGAGATCGCCCGAAAATGCAAGGAGATCGGCTTCTTCGGCTGTAATTTCCCGGAGGAAGTCGGCGGCGCCGGTCTCGATCACACCTCCTTCACCCTGGTCGAGCGCGAGCTTGGCCGCGGCTCCATGGGCCTGACCGTCTTCTTCGGTCGCCCCTCTGGGATCCTGATGGCCTGCAACGCCGAGCAGCGCGAAAAGTACCTGCTGCCGGCCGTCAAAGGTGACAAGTTCGATGCGCTTGCGATGACCGAGCCGGACGCCGGCTCGGACGTGCGCGGCATGAAGTGCTTTGCCCGCAAGGACGGCGACGACTGGATCGTCAACGGCACGAAGCATTTCATCAGCCACGCCGACATCGCCGATTTCGTCATCGTCTTCATCGCGACCGGCGAAGAGGATACGCCGCGCGGCCCGAAGAAGAAGATCACCTGCTTTCTCGTCGATCGCGGCACGCCCGGCTTCGAGATCCGCAAGGGCTACAATTCCGTATCGCACCGCGGCTACAACAACTGTGTCCTGACCTTCGACGATTGCCGCCTGCCCTCCGCCCAGATCCTCGGCGAGGTGCACAAGGGTTTCGACGTCGCCAACGACTGGCTGTTCGCCACCCGCCTGACGGTGGCGGCGACTTCGGTCGGCCGTGCCCGTCGCGCCTTCGACTATGCGCTGAATTACGCCGCCGAACGCAAGCAGTTCGGCAAGCCGATCGGTGCCAACCAGGGCGTCTCCTTCAAGCTCGCCGACATGATCACCGAGATCGACGCCGCCGACCTCCTGACCCTTTCGGCCGCCTGGCGGCTCGATAACGGCCTGCCCTCGAACCGCGAGATTGCGTCCGCCAAGGTTTTTGCCACCGAGATGCTCGCCCGCGTCACCGACGAGGCGATCCAGATCTTCGGCGGCATGGGCCTGATGGACGACCTGCCGCTCGCCCGCTTCTGGCGCGACGCTCGCGTCGAACGCATCTGGGACGGCACGTCTGAAATCCAGCGCCACATCATCAGCCGCGACCTGCTGCGGCCGCTGGGAGCGTGATCGGCCGATGATACGCTCCCTCGACCGCCTCATCCGCCCGCGCACCATCGCCGTCTTCGGCGGCAAGGAAGCCCGGCGTGTCATCGAGCAATGCGACAAGATGGGCTTTACCGGTGAGATCTGGCCAGTGCACCCGCGCGAAGCCGAAATCCTCGGCCGCAAGTGCTATCGCTCGGTGGCAGAACTGCCAGGCGCACCGGATGCCTCCTTCGTCGGCGTCAACCGGCAGCTGACGATCGATATCATCCGCGATCTTGCGAGCCGCGGCGCCGGCGGCGCCGTCTGCTACGCCTCCGGCTTTCGCGAGGCGGCAAGCGAGCTTGACGACGGCAACGACATGCAGGAGGCGCTGGTGGCGGCTGCCGGCGACATGCCGATCGTCGGGCCGAATTGCTACGGCTTCATCAACATGCTCGATGGCGCCCTGCTCTGGCCGGACCAGCACGGCATGCAACGCGTCGAAAAAGGCGTCGCGATCCTGACGCAGTCCTCCAACATCGCCTGCAACATTTCGATGCAGACGCGCGGTCTGCCGCTTGCCTATGTCATGACTGCCGGCAACCAGGCGCAGACGGGCCTCTCCGACATCGCCTGCGCCGTGCTCGAAGACCCGCGCGTCACCGCCGTCGGCCTGCATATCGAGGGTTTCGACAGCGTTGTTGCCCTCGAGCGGCTGGCGACGCGCGCGCGCGAACTCGGCAAACCGGTCGTGACGCTGAAGGTCGGCAAGTCGGAAGCGGCGCAGCTTGCGACGGTGTCGCACACCGCATCGCTTGCCGGCAACGACCGCGTCTCCTCGGCGCTTCTTGCCCGCCTCGGCATCGGCCGAGTGGACACGTTGCCGGCGCTCTTGGAAACGCTGAAGCTGCTGCATGTGGCAGGCCCACTCGAGAGCAACGACATCTCCTCGATGAGCTGCTCCGGCGGCGAGGCCTCGCTGATGGCGGATGCCGGCGAGCGCTACCGGGTCAATTACCGGCCCTTGCGCGACGAGCAGAAGAAGCCGCTGAAGGATGCGCTCGGCGAGATGGTGACGATCGCCAACCCGCTCGACTACCACACCTTCGTCTGGGGCAACCGCGAGAAGCAGACCACCGCCTTTACCGCCATGATGAAGGGCGGCTACGCGATCAATCTGCTCGTGCTCGACTTCCCGCGCCTTGACCGCTGCGACCCGGCAGACTGGGAAACCACCTGCCATGCGGTGATCGACGCGGCCCGGGCAACGGGTGCCCGCGCCGGCATCGTCGCCAGCCTTGGCGAAAACATGCCGGAAGCCACCGCCCTCTTCCTGATGAAGGCGGGCGTCGTACCCTTCTTCGGCATCGAGGAGGCACTGGCAGCCATCGAGACGGCCGCCGACATCGGAGCCGCCTGGGCCAAACCCGCCCCGCCCCGCCTGCACGATGGCGGTGTCGCCGCTGCCGGTGAAGCCATCACGCTCAGCGAACACGAGGCCAAGGTGGAGCTTGCTGCCGCCGGTCTGACCGTGCCGAAGGGCAAGACCGCAGCAACCGCCGAAGAAGCCGCAGACGCTGCCGAAGCGCTCGGTTTCCCGGTCGTGCTGAAAGGCCTCGGCGTCGCCCACAAGACCGAAGCGGGTGCCGTGAAACTCAACCTTGCGAGCCGCGCGGACGTCCTTGCGGCGGCCAAGGCCATGGCCGCCGTCACCTCCGGGTACCTTGTCGAGAAGATGGTGGCGAAACCGGTCGCCGAGCTCATTATCGGCGCCACGCGCGACCCCGTCGCCGGCCCGGTTTTGACGATCGGTGCCGGCGGCATCCTCGTGGAACTGCTCGATGATTCCGCCATCCTGACGCTGCCGACGACGCCGGAAGCGATCGGGGAAGCAATCGGCGGGCTGAAGATCCGCAAGCTGCTCGACGGCTATCGCGGCGCGCCTGCTGCCGATTACGCCGCTTTAACCGCGGCTGTCGCGGCAGCGGCATCCTATGTCGTTGCAAACGCTTCGAAACTCGAAGAACTGGATATCAATCCATTGATGGTGTTGCCGAACGGTCAGGGTGCCGTTGCCGCCGACGCTCTCATTCGCCGGAGGAACTGACCCTCATGACCGGACCTATCCTCACACGCCGCGAAGGCGGTATTCTGGAAGTCACGATCGACCGGCCGAAGGCGAACGCCATCGACCTGAAAACCAGCCGGGTCATGGGCGAGATCTTCCGCGACTTCCGCGACGACGACAGTCTACGTGTCGCGATCATCACCGGCGCCGGTGAAAAATTCTTCTGTCCGGGATGGGACCTGAAGGCTGCTGCCGACGGTGACGCGGTCGATGGTGACTACGGCGTCGGCGGCTTCGGCGGCATGCAGGAACTGCGCGATCTCAACAAGCCGATCATCGCCGCGATCAACGGCATCTGCTGCGGCGGCGGCCTCGAGATCGCGCTTTCGACCGACCTGATCCTTGCCGCCGAACACGCGACCTTCGCGTTGCCCGAAATCCGCTCCGGCACCGTTGCCGATGCTGCCTCGATCAAGCTGCCGAAGCGCATCCCCTATCACATCGCCATGGACATGCTTCTGACCGGCCGCTGGCTCGACGTGCAGGAAGCCCACCGCTGGGGCTTCGTCAACGAGATCCTGCCGGCGGGCAAACTGATGGAGCGCGCCTGGGAGCTCGCCCGCCTGCTCGAAAGCGGCCCGCCGCTGGTCTATGCGGCGATCAAGGAAGTGGTCCGCGCCGCCGAGGGCGAAGCCTTCCAGACGACCATGAACAAGATCACCCAGCGGCAGTTCAAGACCGTCGATATTCTCTATTCGAGCGAAGACCAGCTGGAGGGCGCGCGCGCCTTCGCGGAGAAGCGCGACCCCGTGTGGAAGGGTCGCTGAGACCGAACGAGAATGCGTGCGGTTTCCGCCCGCAACGCGCTTCGAACAGCACCGCCGACCCTTGGCGGCGTAGGCAACAGAGCCGGATGACCGGCACCGGAACGTGACGAGACGCGCGGGCAACATCGCGCGCCATTAAACACGTGTCCATAAGCCACGCTTATGGAAATAAATTGTAATTTAGGGCGTTACAACAAGAGTTCCAGCGATTACGCTTATCGATCTGAACGAAGGACGCCCGGCCAGAAGGAAGGAGAGACAAGAACCCGGAAGAAAACAAGCGGCCCTCCGGCCCAGTCCGAAGCCATCGATACAATGGCTGTACGCAGCAATCTCTACCAACCACAACGAACGGCGAATGCCGACGAGAAAAGGGAACAGGGGAATGAGCGATTACAAGGATTACCTCACACGACAGGTCATGCTCGGCAAGATGAACCGGCGCGAGTTTTTGGGCCGCGCGGCAGCAGCCGGCATTCTCGCCTCGACGGCCGGCACTTTGTTTGCCACCAGCGCTGCAGCGCAGGAGCCGAAGCGCGGCGGTCACCTGAAACTCGGTCTCGAAGGCGCTGCCGCCACCGACTCGAAGGACCCGGCCAAGGCGCTGTCGCAATTCATGTTCGTCGTCGGCCGCAACTGGGGCGACATGCTCGTCGAAAGCCACCCGACGACCGGCGCGCCGGTGCCGGCACTCGCCGAATCCTGGGAGCCCTCGACCGACGCGTCGACCTGGACCTTTACCATCCGCAAGGGCGTAAAATTCCACGACGGCAAGGAGCTGACGCTCGACGACGTCATCAAGACGCTGCAGCGCCACACCGACGAAAAGTCTGAATCCGGCGCGCTCGGCGTGATGAAGTCGATCAAGGAAATCAAGGCCGACGGCGACAAGCTGGTGCTCGTGCTGACCGAAGGCAATGCCGACCTGCCGCTGCTTCTGACCGACTATCACCTCATCATCCAGCCGGGCGGCGGCATCGACAAGCCGGACGCAATGATCGGCACCGGCCCCTTCAAGGTGACGAGCTTCGAAGCCGGCGTTCGTGCCACCTTCGAGAAGAATGCCGACGACTGGCGCACCGACCGCGGCTATGTGGACTCGGTCGAGCTGATCGCCATGAACGACGCCACGGCCCGCATCGCCGCGCTTTCCTCCGGCCAGGTGCACTACATCAACCGCGTCGATCCGAAGACGGTCAACCTTCTGAAGAAGGCGCCGACGGTCGAGATCCTGAACACGTCCGGCCGCGGCCATTACGTGTTCATCATGCATTGCAACACCGCACCCTTCGACAACAACGACCTGCGCATGGCGCTGAAATATTCGATGGACCGCGAGACCATGGTCCAGCGCATCCTCGGCGGCTACGGCAAGGTCGGCAACGACTTCCCGATCAACGACACCTACGCCCTCTTCCCCGAAGGCATCGAGCAGCGTGCCTATGATCCGGACAAGGCGGCCTTCCACTACAAGAAATCCGGCCACAGCGGTCCGGTACTGCTGCGCACCTCCGACGTCGCCTTCCCGGGTGCTGTCGATGCAGCGGTGCTCTACCAGGAAAGCGCCAAGAAGGCGGGCATCGAGATCGAGGTCAAGCGCGAGCCGGGTGACGGCTACTGGACCAACGTCTGGAACGTGCAGCCCTTCTCCACCTCCTACTGGGGCGGCCGTCCGACCCAGGACCAGATGTACTCCACCGCCTATCTTTCGACCGCCGACTGGAACGACACCCGCTTCAAGCGTCCGGATTTCGACAAGATCCTGCTCGAGGCCCGCTCTGAACTCGACGAGGCCAAGCGCAAGGACATGTACCGCACCATGGCCATGATGGTGCGTGACGAAGGCGGCCTGATCCTGCCGATGTTCAACGACTTCGTGAACGCCTCCACCAAGCAGGTGAAGGGCTACGTGCACGACATCGGCAACGACATGTCGAACGGCTATGTCGCAACCCGGGTATGGCTGGACGCATGATGATGGAAAGCGGACCGCTCACTGGTCCGGTTCCGACGGATGGAACCGCGGGTGCAACACACCCGCGGTCTGCCGAACTTTCCGGAGTACCAGCAAAACCCAACCCTGCCACCAATCCCTCGAACGGTGAAATCGGCGGCACCTTCTGGCGGCGCTTCACCTTCCGCCGCCCGCTCGCGGCGCTGATCCTGCAGCGCCTCGGCTTGAGCGCCGGCCTTCTCTTCGCCGTATCGCTGATGATCTTCGGCGGCATCGAGGCGCTTCCCGGCGACTTCGCCACCACCTATCTCGGCCAGTCGGCAACGCCGCAGGCGGTCGAAAACATCCGCAAGGATCTCGGCCTCGACCGGCCCTGGACCGAACGCTACGTCTCCTGGCTCGGCGGCGCTGTCCAAGGCGATTTCGGCACCTCCTGGGCGAGCAAGAATTCGGTCGGCGAGCAGATTTCCAAGCGCCTCGGCAACTCGCTGTTCCTTGCCTTCTTCGCAGCCCTCGTCTCCGTACCGCTCGCCGTCGGCCTCGGTATGCTGGCGGTGCAGTTCCGCAACCGGCTGCCCGACAAGATCATCAACGTCGTCTCGCTCGCGGCGATCTCGCTGCCCGAGTTCTTCGTCGGCTATCTCCTGATCATGTTCTTCGCCGTCAAATACGGCGTCGCGACCTTCCCCGCGACCGTCTATGACAGCATGAGCTTCACCGAACGTCTCTCGGCGATCGCGCTTCCCGTCGCGACCCTCGTTCTCGTCGTTCTCGCCCACATGATGCGCATGACCCGCGCGGCGATCCTCAACGTCATGTCGTCGGCCTATGTCGAGACGGCGGAACTGAAGGGCCTCGGCATGTTCCGCATCATCGCGCGTCACGCCGCCCCCAATGCGGTGGCGCCGGTCATCAACGTCATTGCGCTCAACCTGGCCTATCTCGTGGTCGGCGTCGTCGTGGTCGAAGTGGTCTTCGTCTATCCGGGCATGGGCCAATATATGGTGGATGCGGTGACCGTGCGCGACATGCCGGTCGTTCAGGCCTGCGGTCTGATCTTTGCCGCCTTCTACATCTTCCTGAACATGGCGGCCGACATTCTCGCGATCATCGCCAACCCGAGACTGAGGCATCCGCGATGAACCTGAGATCCATCCCCTTCAGCGCCTGGATCGGCATCGCCGGCATCGCGATTGCGATCTTCTGCGCCCTCTTTGCGCCTGTCATCGCCCCCTTCGGCGAACGCGACGTGGTCGGCGACGTCTGGCTTCCGGCCGGCGGCGACTTCCTGCTCGGCACCGACAATCTCGGCCGCGACCTGCTGTCGCGTCTGATCTATGGCGCCCGCACCACCATCTTCGTGGCATTTGCGGCAACCGTGCTTTCCTTCTCGCTCGGCATGATCCTGAGCTTCACCGCCGCTGTTGTCGGTGGTTTCACGGACCAGCTGTTTTCCCGCTTCAACGACCTGATGATGGCGATTCCGACGCTCATTTTCGCCCTCGTCGTTCTCGCCGTCCTGCCGCAGCATCTGTGGATCCTGATCCTGGTGATGGCGGTGCTCGACAGTACCCGCGTCTTCCGCATCGGCCGCGCCGTGGCGCTCGATGTCGCGGTCATGGAGTTCGTCGAGGCGGCAAGGCTGCGTGGAGAAGGTTCGCTCTGGATCATCTTCCGCGAGATCCTGCCGAACACACTGTCGCCGCTCTTGGCAGAATTCGGCCTGCGCTTCGCCTTCTCGATCCTGTTCCTCTCCACCCTCTCCTTCCTCGGCCTCGGCATCCAGCCGCCGGCAGCCGACTGGGGCGGCATGGTCAAGGACAACAAGGACGGCATCATCTTCGGCATTTCGGCAGCGCTCATACCCGGTGCTGCGATCGCGACGCTCGCGATCTGCGTCAACCTCGTGGTCGACTGGCTGATGAAGAGAACCTCGAGCCTCAAGGGAGGACGCGGCGATGCCTGAGATGCTCTCCGTCAAGAACTTGAAGATCGAAGCGACCAGCTACCCGCCGGGCGAACCGCCGAAGGTCGTCACCCTCGTCGAGGGCGTCTCCTTCGACGTTCAGAAGGGCAAGGTGCTCGGCCTAATCGGCGAGTCCGGCGCCGGCAAGTCGACCATCGGCCTTTCGGCGCTCGCCTATGGCCGCGGCGGCGTGCGCATTACCGGCGGTCAGGTCCTGCTCGACGGCAAGGACATTCTGACGCTCGACAAGAACGGCATCCGCTCGATCCGCGGCGCCCGCGTCTGCTACGTCGCGCAATCGGCAGCGGCCGCCTTCAATCCGGCGCATCGGCTCGGCGACCAGGTGATCGAGGCGTCGCTCCGCCACGGCATCATGAGCCGCGAGGAGGCTAAGAAGCGGGCGCTCTATCTCTTCCGCGTGCTGGGCCTGCCCAATCCGGAAACCTTTGGCGAGCGCTATCCGCACCAGGTCTCCGGCGGCCAGCTGCAGCGCGCCATGACCGCCATGGCGCTCTGCCCCAACCCGGAGCTGATCGTCTTCGACGAGCCGACGACCGCGCTCGACGTCACCACCCAGATCGACGTGCTCGCCGCGATCAAGCATGCGATCGAAGAGACGCACACGGCAGCCCTCTACATCACCCACGACCTCGCCGTCGTCGCCCAGATCTCCGACGACATCATGGTGCTGCGCCATGGCAAGACGGTGGAATACGGCTCGACGAAGCAGATCATCGAAGAGCCGCGCGAGGAATACACCCGGGCACTCGTCAGCGTCCGCCAGACGAAACGCGAGGAAGCCGCCGACCAGACCGGGACGCAGTTGAAGATCGAGCATATCAGCGCCGGCTATGCCAACGGCTTCAAGGTGCTGCATGATGTCTCGATGCATCTGCCGAAAGGCCAGACACTGGCGATCGTCGGCGAAAGCGGCTCGGGCAAGTCCACCCTTGCCCGCGTCATCACCGGGCTTTTGCCGCCGACCGAGGGGCGCATCACCTTCGAGGGCAAGGAGCTGCCGCGGGCGCTGAAAGGCCGCAGCAACGACGAGCTCCGCCGCATCCAGATGATCTACCAGATGGCCGATACGGCGATGAACCCGCGCCAGACGGTGCGAGACATCGTCGGTCGACCGCTCTCCTTCTACTTCGGCATGCACGGCCAGAAGAAGACGGAGCGGGTCAAGGAACTGCTCGACCAGATCGAAATGGGAACGCGTTTCCTCGATCGTTATCCGGCCGAACTTTCGGGCGGCCAGAAGCAGCGCGTGGCGATCGCAAGGGCGCTCGCCGCCAAGCCGGAGCTGATCCTCTGCGACGAGCCCACCTCGGCACTCGATCCGCTTGTGGCCGAAGGCATCCTGAATCTGCTTCTGAAGCTTCAGGAGGAAACCGCTGTTTCCTATGTATTTATCACCCACGACATCGCCATCGTGCGGGCGATCGCCGACAGCGTCGCGGTCATGCATCGCGGCCGCCTCGTGCGCTTCGGGCCGAAGTCGAAGGTGCTGTCGCCGCCCTTCGACGACTACACGGACCTGCTGTTGAAGTCGGTTCCGGAGATGGAAATCGGCTGGCTGGAGCGGGTGCTGAAGACACGCCGCATGGAAAGCGCCGGCAACTGAAAAACGAGACGGCGGCACGATCGCGTGCCGCCGTCTCATGCCTTCGTCAGGCAAGCTCAGCGTTGCCAGAAGGCCTTGCTCGTCTCTGCGCGAACCTCAGCCCTCGTCATCCCGATATCCTTGAGCCGCTCCGGATATTGATCGGCCATAAGCTGAAGTTGCTCGCGGACGCGAACGCGGTCCTCCCAGACGACAAGGATCCGGAAGGGATCGTGGCGGCCGAGGCTGTCGGCCAGATGCTTGGCCGGCTGGTTGAGATCAAGCCGGACGGCATGATAGAAATCGGACATTCCCGAAAGCAGGCTGCTCATCGCCGTTCCCACCTCTTCCTGCCCCTCAGGGCGTTGAAACATTGTCGGAACTTTAGGCCCGTGGAACGCGTCCCACATCGCGCAGCTGCTGTGTTTTCCTCTCCTGCATTTGTAGTATTTTGCCTGCAGCACCGCGCGCCCCGTTGGACGCGCAAGAGGCACTGTGGCACCTTGCCTTATGTCGCCATTGAAAACGGCCCGGTCAGATGGCAGGAAGCAGCCATGAACCGTATCCCGACACCACAGGTCGCCACCGAAGCCTTGTCAGACCGCGAGCGCGCCGTGGCCGAGCGTTTTGCCGCCGGCCTGACCTATCGCGAAATCGGCGGGGCGCTGTTTATCGCGCCGTCGACGGTGCGCACGCATCTGGCGACGATCTACGGCAAGCTCGGCGTTCGCAACAAGATCGAGCTTGCCGCCTCGGTCGCGCAGATGGTGGCCGGCAGGACGGCGACCGAGGCGGTCGCGCCGTTGCGCGACGCCGAGCCCGCCTCGCCGACGCTCGCCGTCTTTCCCATTGAAAGCCTCAATCCGGAGGAGCGCTGGCGCCGTTTCGCCGACGGGCTGTCATCCGACATCTGCGTCGATCTCGCGCGCTTCGCCGATCTGCCCGTGATCGCCTTCCACACAATGAAGCTGCTCGGCAACCGGCCGGAAAGCTTCGAAGACCACGTCCAGGCGGTCGGCGCCACCTATGCCATCACCGGGCAGCTGCGCGCGGACGACCGGCGGGTCCGCCTGACGATCCAGCTTTCCGATACCCGCACCGGCATGACGCTCTGGAGCGAGCGCTACGAGCGCACGATGGAGGACGTGCTGACGCTGCAGGACAGCCTCACCGAAAGCGTCATCAACGTGCTCGCCGGCTGCTTCGGCACGCTGGCCGCCATCGGCCGCAAGGCGAGCCGGCAAAAGCCGCCGGGCAGCCTGCAAGCCTATGACTACTTCCTGCTGGGCGTCGAACAGCACAATCGCTTCAGCCCCGATGGCAACGCCGCCGCCATGCAATTGCTGACGCGCTCGATCGAGCTCGATCCGGGGCGGGCGCGCGCCTGGACCGAACTTGCCTATGCCCATTCCATCCAGGCGGCGAACGGCTTCGGCGACGACCTCGAAAGCGCAAGAAAGAACTGGCGCAGCGCCGCCGAGGAGGCGCTGCGGCTCGATCCGACGGATCCGGCCGGCCATACCTGTATCGGCGATTTCAAAGCCTGCATCGGTGATCTGGCGGGTGCCGCCGAGGCCCACGCCCGGGCGCTCGAATATGGCAGGAACAACGCCGATACGCTGGCGCTGCTCGCGGGAGCCAAGGCCCTGATCGTCGGCGATCCCGCCGACGGGATTCCCTTCATCGAGCGCGCCCTCTCGCTCAACCCGCTCGGCCCTCCCTGGTACCACGGCATGTTCGCGCGCGTTCTCTTCGTCGTCGGGCGCTATCGCGCGTGCTTGTCCGCGCTTGAAAAGAGTTCGCAGGAATCGCCGAACACACTGATGTTCCAGGCGATGGCACACGCGTACCTTGGCGAGATGGAGGAAGCGGCAGAGGTCGTATCGCGGCTGCAAACCCAGTTCCCGTCGTTCACGGTCGAGGGCTTCATTGCCGGCTATCCCATCTCCAATCCGCCGGCGCTTTCGGCCGTTCGGGAGGGTGCCCGGTTGGCCAGGCTCGTCTGACGATAGCTGTCACTTCTGCCGGCAATCGACGTCGCCCACCCTCTGCGCCGCCTCGCCTTCGAAGGTCACCGTCGCCTCGCCCTTGGCCGAGCAGTCGCCCTTTTCGCCGCTGCCGGCGCGGAAGTGCACCACCGGCTGGCCTTCGACCATGATGCTCGGCACCACCTCGTAGAGTTCCGGCGGGCAATTGGCGACATCGGAAAGCCTGAGCGCCGGCTGCCCGCCGATCATCACGCTGGACGCACCCGAAAGCGCACAGGACGGGATCAGCGCCCGTGCCTCCTCGGCCTTTGCCGGTGACATCGGCAATGCGAAGCAAAGGCAGGCGATAGCGGCCAAAGCAGATTTCATGATCCCCTCCTCGATCGGTGCGTTCGGCGAAACCTACCACATGGCGACGCCGCCTCAATATTCGGTCGGCACGGTCAAGAGCTCGGCATCGGGCGTATCGAGGAAGGCTCGCACCGTCTGCGGCAGGTGCCGCGAGCCGAAGGACAGCACGCCGCAGCGTGAGAGCATCTGCCGCAGATCCGGCTGCGCCCCGAGCGAGCGCCAGATCATCCGGGACGCGTAAGGCAGGTTTTCCTTGCGCCAGGAGACCCCCATGGTGGTGCCGCGCAGATAGACCCGCTGATGCACTTCGAACGGCAGAAGGATGGTCTGCGCCAGCATCGGCTCGCGCCCGATGCTGCGCTCGGCGATGAAGATGCGGTTTCGCCAGAGAGTGACGAGGCCGACATATTTTGAGAACTGCTGGATCTCGTTTGCGGGATCGCGGATGCGCTCGATCGATTTCACCCGGATCGAGCCTGCCTCCTCGTAGATCCGCGCGCAGGAGCAGACGACCAGCCCCGGCCAGGAGAGCGACACGTGATAGGTCTGGTAGTAGCCGACATGGCGCCGGAGGCCCGCGATGTCGCCCGGGAAACCCTCAAGCAGCAGGCCGGCATCCGAGCGGTCCCGATCGGGGCGCGTCATGCGCGCCTCGAACTGTTTGGCCGGCAACGCGAAGTCTTCGGCCGAAAGCCCGAAGAAGCGGGCAATGCGCGCCACATTGTGCGCCGATGGCCGCGCCTCGCCACCGATGTAGCGGTTGAACTGCTGGCGGTTAATGCCGATTTCGCGGCAGATCTGCGAGATCGACCGTCGCGTCGCACAGGCAAACTTGAGATTGGCGGCGAAGATGTCGATGTCCTGCACGATGCTTTTCGAACCCCATTCAACGCGCTTCCAATCCCTGTCGAACAGGAAGCATTCAGGTAGCGTAAAAGAGCGTAAAGAAGCGTCAAGTCGCGAAATTGTGTGCCGGTCGGCAAACGCTAGGTTTTCCCTAACAAGCATCACTCCAAAGGGAACCCTAGAATGACCGAATTCACGAAGCGTCCTGACGGCCTCCTTATCCCCGCGAGCCTTGCCTCGACCGGCCTCAGCCGGCGCGGCTTCCTGGCCGGCACGGCAGCATTGGGCCTTGCGGCCGGTTTCGGCGGCACGCTCGCCGCCACGGACGCAAGGGCTCAGGAGCCGAAGCGTGGCGGCCATCTGAAGCTCGGTCTCAAGGGCGGCGCCACGACGGACTCGCTCGACCCGGCCGCCTATAGCGGTTCCGTTTCCTTCGTCATCGGTCACCTCTGGGGTGATACGCTGGTCGAATCCGACCCGAAGACCGGCGCGCCCCTGCCGGCGCTTGCCGAATCTTGGGAGCCCTCGGCCGATGCGTCCGAGTGGACCTTCAAGATCCGCGGCGACGTGAGCTTCCACGACGGCAGCAAGCTGACCGTTGCCGACGTCGTCGCCACGCTGAAGCGCCATGCGGACGAAGGCTCGAAGTCCGGCGCGCTCGGGCTGATGCGCTCGATCAAGACGATCGAGGAGAAGGCAGGCAGCCTGGTGCTGACGCTCACCGAAGGCAATGCCGACCTGCCGCTGCTTCTGACCGACTATCACCTGATCATCCAGCCGAAGGGCGGCGTCGACAATCCGGCCTCGCCCGTTGGTACCGGCCCCTACAAGCTTGCAAGCTACGAGGCAGGCCTGCGCGCCACCTTCGAGAAGAACGCCGATGACTGGCGCTCGGACCGCGGCTTCGTCGACAGTGTCGAGATCATCGTGATGAACGACACGACGGCGCGCATCGCAGCACTTTCTTCCGGCCAGGTCCACTTCATCAACAACATCGACCCGAAGACCGTGCCGCTCCTGAAGCGCGCCCCGCGCGTCGAGATCCTCAGGACCTCCGGCAAGGGCTTCTACAGCTTCCTGATGCATTGCGACACCGCGCCCTTCGACAACAACGATCTGAGGCTGGCGCTGAAATATGCGGTCGATCGACAGGCGATCCTCGACCGGGTGCTCGGCGGCTTCGGCACGCTCGGCAACGACTATCCCGTCAACGGCAACTATGCGCTGGCACCCGAAGGCATCGAGCAGCGCGCCTATGACCCGGACAAGGCGGCCTTCCACTTCAAGAAGTCCGGCCATGACCGGCCGATCCTGCTGCGCACCTCCGACGCCGCCTTCCCGGGTGCTGCCGACGCCGCGGTGCTCTTCCAGGAAAGCGCCAAGAAGGCGGGCATCGAGATCGAAGTGCGCCGCGAGCCGGAAGACGGCTACTGGACCAATGTCTGGAACGTGCAGCCCTTCTGCGCCTCCTATTGGGGCGGCCGGCCGACGCAGGATTCGCGCTACTCGACCTCCTATCTCTCGACCGCCGAATGGAACGACACCCGCTTCAAGCGTGAAGATTTCGACAAGCTCCTGCTGCAGGCCCGCTCCGAGCTCGACGAGGCCAAGCGCAAGGAAATGTACCACACCATGGCTATGACGGTGCGCGACGAAGGCGGCCTGATCCTGCCCGTCTTCAACGATTACGTGAACGCCGCCTCGGCTTCGCTCAAGGGCTTCGTCGACGACATCGGCAACGATCTCTCGAACGGCTACGTCGGCAGCCGCGTCTGGTTCGACAGCTAAGCCATTGTGACGAAAGCCGGACGCGGGCTCGCGTCCGGCATTTCCCGAGAAAACAAAGAGATCGTTAGAACCACATGTCAGAGCGCGAATTCACAGTCATCGAAAACGAATGGATCCGGCTGAAGGACGGCACCGAGCTTGCCGCCCGCATCTGGATGCCGGCCGGCACGGAGGCCGATCCGGTTCCGGCCGTGCTCGAATACCTGCCCTACCGCAAGCAGGGCGGCACGAGCCTGCGTGACGAATCCACCTATCCTGTCTTTGCCGCCGCCGGCATTGCCGGCGTGCGCGTCGACATCAGAGGCTCCGGCGAAAGCGAAGGCGTGATCGACGGCGAATATACGCCGCGCGAGCTTTCCGACGGTTGCGAGATCGTCGAATGGATCGCCGCCCAGCCCTGGTCAAACGGCAAGGTCGGCATGATGGGCATCTCCTGGGGCGGCTTCAACTGCCTGCAGGTCGCGGCCTTGAAGCCGCCGGCGCTGAAAGCCGTCATCTCCATCGCCTCGACCGTCGACCGCTACAACGACGACATCCACTACAAGAACGGCTGCCACCTCTCCGCCCAGCTGTCCTGGGCGGCGACCATGCTCGGCTACCAGTCGCGCTCGCCGGATCCCGCCATCGTCGGCGACCGTTGGAAGCAGATGTGGATGGAGCGGCTGGAGAAGGAGCCCTTCTTCATGGAGGAATGGCTGGAGCACCAGCGTCGAGACGAATTCTGGCAGCACGGATCGATCTGCGAAGATTTCGACAGGGTTGGGATCCCCGCGCTGGTCATCGCCGGCTGGGCCGACGGCTACCGCAACACGCCCTTGAAGGCGGTCGAAGGCCTTGGGGACAAGGCCAAGGCGCTGATCGGCCCCTGGGTGCACAAGTACCCGCATTTCGCCTTTCCGAAGCCGCGCGCCGATTTCCACGGCGAGGCGATCCGCTGGTGGAACCGCTGGCTGCGCGACGAGGAAAACGGCGCCGAGAACGGGCCACAGGTGCGCGCCTATATTCTCGACGGGCCCCGCCCGTCGCTCCGGCGTGACAGCGATCCCGGCCGCTGGGTGGCGAAGGACGCCTGGGCAACGCCGGAAATGCAGCTCTTCGGCATCTCCCATGACGGCCGGCTGACGCCGTCGGCCGGCGGCACCGGCATCGGCGAGGTCTACCTGAAATCGCCGCTCGATACCGGCACGGCATCCGGCGAGTATTTCACGCTGAAGCCCGATGCCGAAATGGCCGGCGACCAGCGCATCGACGATGCCGGCTCGCTCACCTTCGAGACGGCACCGCTACTGGATGCCGCCGACTATCTCGGCCAGCCAACGCTGACCGTCGACGTCACCTGCCAGGAGCCTACCGCCAATCTCGCCGTGCGCCTCGTCGACGTGCATCCTGACGGTACCGCCACCCGCGTCGCCTTCGGCGTGCTCAACCTTTCGCATCGCGACGGCAACGCCCAGCCGCGCGCCATGGAGCCCGGGCGCAAGACGCGCATCACGCTTACGCTCGATGCCTGCGGCTACCGCTTCCGCGCGGGAAATCGCATCCGGGTGTCGCTCTCGACCTCCTATTGGCCGCTGATCCTTCCCACCCCGACCGATCCGGGCCTTTCGATCGACACAGCAAGCCTCTCGCTCGCCCTTCCCCTGCTCGGCGCCCACAGGGAGATCGCCGTGCCCGAGCCGGAGAACCCCGACCCGCTGCCAAAGTATCGCGAGCTGACGCGCGGTATTTCGAGCCGCACCGTCGAGCGCGACATGACCCACGGCATGACCCATTACCGTATCTACGAGGACACCGGGCTTTCAGAACATCCGGATACGGGCCTTGCCACCCAGGATATCCGCGACGAGACCTGGTCGATCGCACCGGACGACCCCTCGTCGATGATCGGAACCTCGACCTGGACCTGTGTTGCCAAGCGCGAAGGCTGGTCTGTGCGTACCGTCTCGACCTCGACGCTCCACTGCACGAAAAGCGAGTGGATCACCGAGGCGGAGGTCGTCGCCTATGAGGGCGAGACACGGATTTTCGAGAAGCATTTCAAGAAGCGCATCCCCCGCGACTTCATGTGAAGGGCACGGGCGGCCGGTTCCAACGCGCTGCCCCGCCCCCGCATTGACATCTCACACAAGTCATTGTACCAATCGGTAAAGAGTTTACTAATTGGTACAACCATGCGCCATTTCTTCTCGCGTCATCAGCCTCCCGTTCATATCAACCGCGGCTTGATTGCCGGCATCGGCGGCCTCGTCGCCATCGCCGCCGTCGGCGCCCTCACAGGCCTTGTCGGCCACCCCATGTTGATGGCGCCCTTCGGCGCCAGCTGCGTGCTGATCTTTTCCGTCACGGCGAGCCCGCTGTCGCAGCCGGCCAACGTCGTCGGCGGCCACTTCGTTGCCACCCTCGTCGGCCTGATCCTCAGAACCGTCTTTCCGAATGAATGGTGGGCGGTCGCCATCGCCGTCGGCGCGGCGATCGCGCTGATGGCGGCATTGCGCATCACCCATCCGCCGGCAGGCGCCAACCCGCTCGTCGTCTTCGCCGCCGATCCCGGCTTCGAATTCCTGCTCTTCCCGGTGCTGACCGGCTCGCTTATTCTCGTCGCCGTTGGCGCGCTGTTCCACCGTTTCGCCAAGGTCGAGTATCCGCTCGCGAGGAAGCCCGCATGAGCCGCGTCGTCGCTGAGCGAAAGGACGTGATCGCCATGCTTGCGGAAATCTTCCGCGAGCACGGTTATGACGGCACCAGCCTCAGCCTGATCACCGAGAAGACCGGGCTTGGCAAAGGCAGCCTCTACCACTTCTTCCCCGGCGGGAAGGAGGAGATGGCAGAGGCCGTGCTTGGCGATATCGCCGCCTGGTTCCGCACGCACATCTTCGAGCCACTACGCAATGCGGAAGACCCGGCCGCAGCGCTGGACGCGATGTTTGCCGCCGTCGACGGCTACTTCCGCCAGGGCAGACGCCTCTGCCTGATGGGGGTAATCGCCACGAGCGGCGCACACGACCGCTTCGCCCGCGAACTCAACCGCTATTTCTCCGATTGGCGTGCCGATCTATCCGCAACGCTTGAACGCGCCGGCACACCGGCCGCCGAGTGCGACGGCGTTGCCGAGGAAATCGTCGGCGGCATCCAGGGCGCGCTGATCCTTGCCCGAAGCCTCGAGGACCCCGGCGCCTTCGTCCGGGTGCTGGCCCGCCTCAAGGCGCGCCTGCCCGTATCATCGTAAAAGCAAGCGACCACCCTTCCTCCCCCGCCCAAATTGACAAAAATCAGATCGCGGCTTGAGCCTGCCTTGACAATCGCCTTTTCGCACGGATATTAACCGCTAAGTTAAATAACTCTACGGTTAAAGACTGGGCGTATTGGGGCGCCCAGAGGAGGATTCATGACAGCGGCGACCGCAAACGCAGCACGCAAGGATATCAGCCTGGAAATCGTGCGCGACTTCGAGGCGCCGATAAACCTCGTCTTCAAGGTCTGGTCGACGCCGGAGCACCTGTTGCGCTGGTGGGGACCGCAGGACTTCACGCCGCATTCGGTCAACATGGACTTCCGTCCGGGCGGGGCCTGGCGCGCCTGCATCCGCTCGCCCGAAGGCCAGGACTATTGGATGAGCGGCATCTTTCGCGAAGTGCGCGAGCCCGAGAAGCTGGTCTTCACCTTCGCCTGGGACGAAGACGGCGAGCCCGGCAGCGACACGCTGATCACCGTTTCCTTCGCCGATATCGGCGGCAAGACGCGGCTCACCTTCCAGCAAACACCATTCGAGACCGTCGAAGAGCGCGACTCGCACCAGGATGGCTGGGGCGAGTGCCTCGAGCGGCTCAGGGATTACGTCGACCATGTCTGAGATTTCGAACCTTGAAACCGAAAACGCGCCCGGTCCGAAGGCGACCCGGCGCGAATGGATCGGGCTCGCCGTGCTGGCGCTGCCCTGCATGCTCTATTCCATGGACCTGACGGTGCTGAACCTCGCGGTCCCGCAGCTTGCCGAACAGCTCAAGCCCTCGGCCGCCCAGCTTCTCTGGATCATCGATATCTACGGCTTCATGGTCGCAGGCTCGCTGATCACCATGGGCACGCTCGGCGACCGCATCGGCCGCCGGCGCCTGCTGATGATCGGCTCGGTCGCCTTTGGCCTGGCGTCGATCTTCGCCGCCTTCGCCTGGAATGCCGAGACGCTGATCATCGCGCGCGCGGTGCTTGGTGTCACGGCAGCAACGCTTGCGCCCTCCACCCTCTCGCTCATCCGCAACATGTTCCTCGACGACCGCCAGCGCACGTTTGCGATCGGGGTGTGGATCGCCAGCTTCTCGGCCGGCGGCGCCATCGGCCCCGTGGTCGGCGGGCTGATGCTGTCGCAGTTCTGGTGGGGCTCGGTCTTCCTGCTCGCCGTGCCGGTCATGGTGCTGATCCTCATCCTCGGGCCGATCCTCCTGCCGGAATTCCGCGATCCCGAGGCCGGCCGGATCGATCTCGTCAGCGCCGCCCAGTCGCTCGTCGCCGTGCTTTCGGTGATCTACGGCATGAAGCACATCGCCGAGGCCGGGTTCGATACGATCGCAGTCTTCTTCATCCTGCTCGGCATCGTCGTCGCGATCCTGTTTGCGCGGCGCCAGCTTCGTCTCGCCGATCCGCTGATCGATCTGGCGCTGTTCAGGACGCCGGCCTTCAGCGCCGCCCTTGGTGTCAATATCCTCGGTCTCTTCGTCGGCTTCGGCGCTTTCCTGTTCGTCGCGCAATACCTGCAGCTGGTGCTCGGGCTCACGCCCTTCGTCGCCGGTCTCTGGTCGGTGCCGACGGGTGTGGCGATGATCGTCGCCTCGATGACCGTGCCGATGCTTGCCACCCGTTTTGCCGCCTCCAACCTGATTGCGGCGGGCTTCGTGCTGACGGCGATCGGCTTTGCCATCTGCACCCAGGTCGGCACCACAAGCAGCCCGCTTCTCGTCACCACAGGCCTCGTGGTGCTCTGCCTCGGTTTTGCCCCGGTCGGCACGCTGACGACGGATATGATCGTTGGCTCTGCCCCGCCGGAGCGCGCCGGCGCCGCCTCGGCGATCTCGGAGACCAGCTTCGAGTTCGGCGGCGCGCTCGGCATTGCCGTGCTCGGCAGCCTGCTGACCTCGGCCTATCGCGGCCGCATGGACCAGCTGGTGGTCACCGGCCTGCCGGAGGAAACCGTTGCCGCAGCCCGGCAGACGCTCGGCGGAGCGGTCGCGGTGGCTGCCGACCTGCCTCCTGCAGAAGCCGAACGGCTGCTGACGGCGGCGCGCGACGTCTTCACCCAGTCCTTCGCCTTCACCGCCTCGATCTGCGTGCTGCTATCGCTCGGCACCGCACTCATCGCCTTCCTGCTCCTGCGCAAGGCCAGCGATGACGGTGACGGCAAGGCGCAGGTGGCCGCCGATCAGCCGGCGCATTCGGGCAACGCCGGTTAACGGTGCCCGGCGCCAGACGCCGGGCCGGAAACGCAAAGTAGCGCAATATCAAGCGGCGCCGGCCAGATGGCCGGCGGGCGATGATCTGCGTCCAATCCCAGGGAGGAAACCGATGAAGAAGCTCTATCGCGGCAGCTGCCATTGCAGCGCCATCGCCTTCGAATGCCAGCTTGATCTCGCCGAGGGCATCCGCCGCTGCAACTGCTCCTTCTGCGCCAAGACGCGCATGCAGAAGGCCTTTGCGCTGCGCGAAGAATTCGAGATCACGTCAAGCAAGGACCGGCTGACGAGCTACCGGGCCGACAATTCGAGCTGGATCGAGGGCGACGTCGATCATTATTTTTGCAGCCGCTGCGGTGTCCGGCCCTTCTCGCGTGGCTACCACAAGGATTTCATCGGCCATTTCTACGCGGTCAATGTCGCCTGCCTCGATGGTGTCAGCGACGCGGAACTCGCCGAGGCGCCGATCATCTACGAAAACGGCCGCGATGACGACCACTTCAACGCGCCCGCCGACACGCGCTTCATGTGAGCGCACACGGCCAGTCAGGCGACGGTCAGCGCCCGGAGCGCATCGAGCGCTCGCTCGGCATCCGCTTCCGGCACGAAGATGTGGTCATGGTAATAGGCGGCGATCACATTGGCGCTGATGCCCTCGCGCGTCAGCGCTGCCGAAACGGCCGCCGTCAGCCCCACGGCCTCGAGCGCCGAATGCACGTTGAGCGTGATGCGGCGAAGCAGCGGACCATAGGCGAGCCCGGCCTCGTCGGCGGCCGCGCGGGTAACGACCAGGGTCAGCCCCTCGTCCTCGCGATAGGTGGCAAGCGCCTCCAGCGCCTGGTAGCGCGCCTGATCCTGATAGGCGACGGTACAATAGACGTAGGTCTGCGGAAACAGCACCGGGTTCATCGTCGAAAGCAGTTTCGCGAGATCCGTTACTCCGGCCATGTCATCGTCCCTCGTTCTCGACGCCTCGTGCTTGCCCACTGGTATCGGATCGTCACGTTGGCGTGAAGCACGCGATCGCGATTTGACCGTTGCCAATCCCATGAAAACATGAGGTCATCGAACACCGGCGCTGGAGCCGGGCGACGGGAGGACGCGATGGCGCGCAGCAAGTCGGTACAAACCTCTGACAGATCCCTCACAAGATTGACCGCGGCCTTCGCCGCGTTGCTGGCGTTTTCGCCCATCGCCGCCGCCCAGGAGCCGGCCGTCGTCATCCCGCCGCCGTCACTCGACGAGAAGTCATCCGCTTCGACCGAAATCGCCGTCTTTGCCGGCGGCTGTTTCTGGGGCGTGCAGGGCGTCTTCCAGCACCTTAAGGGCGTGAAGAAAGCGGTCTCCGGCTATTCCGGCGGCACCGCGGCAACCGCCGACTACGAGACGGTGAGCGGCGGCAAGACCGGCCATGCGGAGGCGGTGGAAGTGACCTTCGATCCGCGCGACGTCACCTATGGCCGGCTGCTGCAGGTGTTCTTCTCCGTCGCCCACAATCCGACCCAACTCAACTATCAGGGGCCGGATCACGGCCCACAGTATCGATCGGCGCTCTTTACCGTCACCGATGAACAGAAGCGGATCGCCGATGCCTATATAGCCCAGCTCGGCAAATCAGCCGCCTTCCCGGCAAGGATCGTCACGCAGGTTTCGCCCTTCAAGGGCTTCTACGCTGCCGAGGACTATCATCAGGATTTCCTGACGCGAAACCCGACGCACCCCTATATCGTCTACAACGACCTGCCGAAGATCGAGAACTTGAGAACCCTGTTCCCCGAGGCCTTCCAGGCAAATCCGGTGCTGGTGTTCAAGCCGAAGAGCTAGGCCCGCTTCTCAAACGGACACAGCAGGTCGTCAACGCGTTCCGACAAGGACCGCCACGCCTTCCGCCAGCCGGCGAAACCCGTCGCGCGCGCCCTCGCTCATGTGCCGCGCCCTCAGCCACGCATGGATCATCTGCGGCTCCTCGCGGAAGGTGACGTTCACGCCCGCCATGGCAAGCCGCGCCGCATAGAGGCGGGCATCGTCGCGCAAGGGGTCGAAGAAGGCGCCGGTTACATAGCTCGGCGGCAGGCCCGAGAGATCCGTTTCCGCCAGCGGCGCGGCGAAGGGATTGCCCATCGGCGCCTTGAGGATATCGCGATAATAGCTGACATCGGCGGTCGTCAACCCCGGCGCCTCGGCCATGTCGGCATAGGAACCCGACACGAGATCGCCGCCAAGGCCGGGATAGATCAGCACCTGGCCAACGATGCCGGAAAGCCTTTCCGCCCGTGCCTTGAGAACGATGCCAGCCGTGAGATTGCCGCCGGCGCTGTCGCCGGCCACGACGACCGGGCGGCCGTCGGACAGGAGGTGTTGCAGCACGGCGTAGCTGTCGTCAAAGGCAGCCGGCCAGACATGCTCCGGCGCGAGCCGATAATCGACCGAGACCAGCTCGGCCTGAGCGAAATCCGCAAGCTCGGCACAGATCGCATCATGGCTGTCGAGTGAACCGACGACGAAGCCGCCGCCATGGATGTAATAGATGCGCGTTTCGCTCGAGACCTTGGCCGGCCGGTAGCGCCGGGTCGGGATACGGCCGTCGACGAGTTCATCCATGCGCGTCAGCCCGGCCGGGCTCGGCGCATCGAACTCGGCGCAGAGCGCGTCATACCATTTGCGCTGCTGCTCGATCGAGGCGTCGACCGCGTCGGCGGGATAGAAGTCCTCGCAGCGGCGATGAAAGGCGAGGATCCCCTCCTCTGTCGGCATCGGCCGCTTGGTCACCTGATCCACGTCGTCCTCCCTGCAATCCCGAAGTCGCCTGCAGCTTAGCACCGGCGTGCCGGCTCCCTGTCCGAAAACCGACATGACGGGAAAAAATCGGCGGTCGATCCGGTTGCATCGGCCACCCGCTTGCCAGCCCTGCCTCGCACCTATTAACTCTCGCCATGGCCTTCACTTTCAGACAGTTGCAATATTTCGTCGCCGTCGCCGAACAGGGATCTATCACCCGTGCGGCGCAGAACCTCTCGATCTCGCAATCCTCGATCACCGAGGCGATCAAGGAGCTGGAAGGCGATCTCGGCGTCGAGCTCTTCGACCGGCATCCGCGGGGCCTGTCGATCACCCACAACGGCCACCAGTTCCTGCGCCACGCCACCAAGATCCTCTCCAATGTCTCGGACGCCCGCCGCAGCTTTTCCGACAGCCGCGAGGAAACCGGCGGCAAGCTCAACCTCGGCGTCACCTCGCTGGTGGCCGGTTACGTGCTCTCCGATCTGCTGGCGCGATACCGCCGCGCCTGCCCCGGCGTGGAAGTCAGCGCCATCGAGGACAACGGCTCCTATCTCGAACATCTGCTGATCGGCGGCGAGCTCGATGTCGCCGTCATGGTCATCTCCAACCTGCGCGACCGCATGGCGCTGCAGGCGGAGATTTTGGAGACCTCGCCCTATCGCCTGTGGCTGCCGATCGGCCATCCGCTTGTCAGCGCCGACATCATCTCCGTCAGCGATATCGCCAAGGAACCGCTGATCATGCTGACAGTGGACGAAATCGAGGAGAACACCGGCAAGCTTTTGTCCGCACTTGGCGCCCGCCCGCATGTCGCCTTCCGCACCCGCTCGGTCGAAGCGGTGCGCAGCCTGGTGGCGACAGGCGCCGGCATCGCGCTTTTGCCTGACCTCGTCTACCGCCCTTGGTCGCTGGAAGGCGACCGCATCGAGAGCCGCGACGTGTCGGGCGCGCTTCCCGTCGTGCAGGTCGGCATGGTCTGGCGCAAGGGCTCCGGCCTGCCACAATCGGCACGCGATTTCGTCGGTATCGCCGAAGCGCTGAGAAGCGCCAGACCGCGCTAATTCACTAAATTTATTAGTCTTCTCCCGACACTGGCCACACCTTTGGCGTGCCGGTGGGTGACCGATATCGGAAAAACCGAAAGCGACATTCTGTTTAATGAATTTGCGAATACGGTGAAATGAAGGCACGCTTCATCTTGGGAACGAAGCCGCAAAACGCGGCTCAAAACTGGGAGAATTCAGATGAAGCAGATGCTCAAATCCTGCACGGCATTGACCCTGTCGCTCGGCCTTGTCGCCCCGGCCTTCGCGCAGGAGCCGCTGAAGGAACTCGGCAAGGGCGAAGGCGAACTCTCCATCGTCGCCTGGGCCGGCTACATCGAGCGCGGCGAGACCGACAAGGCCTATGACTGGGTCACGGATTTCGAAAAGCAGACCGGCTGCAAGGTCTCGGTCAAGACCGCCGCCACCTCGGACGAAATGGTGGCGCTGATGAACGAAGGCGGCTTCGACCTTGTCACCGCCTCGGGCGACGCCTCGCTGCGCCTCGTCGCCGGCAAGCGCGTCCAGCCGATCAACACCGATCTCATCCCGAGCTGGAAGACGATCGACGAGCGCATGCAGAACGCGCCCTGGTACACAGTCAATGGTGTCCACTACGGCACGCCCTACGTCTGGGGCCCGAACGTGCTGATGTACAACAAGGACGCCTTCAAGGGCGAAGCGCCGAAGAGCTGGAACGTCGTCTTCGAGGAAATGAACCTGCCCGACGGCAAATCCAACAAGGGCCGCGTCCAGGCCTATGACGGCCCGATCCATGTGGCCGACGCTGCCAACTACCTGATGAAGCACAAGCCGGAACTCGGCATCAAGGACCCCTACGAAATCAATGAAGACCAGTACAAGGCAGCGCTCGAGCTGCTGCGCGGCCAGCGCAAGATCGTCGGCCGCTACTGGCACGACGCAATGATCCAGATCGACGACTTCAAGAACGAAGGCGTCGTCGCCTCCGGCTCCTGGCCGTTCCAGGTCAACCTGATGGAAGCCGAGAAGCTGCCGATCGCCTCGACCATTCCGGAAGAAGGCGTGACCGGATGGGCCGACACCACCATGCTGCACGCCGACAGCCAGCATCCGAACTGCGCCTATATGTGGATGGAGCACTCGCTGTCGCCGAAGGTCCAGGGCGACGTCTCCGCCTGGTTCGGCGCCAACCCGTCGGTCGGTGCGGCCTGCAAGGGCAACGAACTCTTGACCGACGCCGGCTGCAAGACCAACGGCTACGAGGACTTCGACAAGGTCAAGTTCTGGAAGACGCCGGTGACGAAGTGTGAAAGCCAGGGCGAATGCGTGCCCTATCACCGCTGGGTCTCCGACTATATCGGCGTGATCGGCGGCCGCTAAGCCGTCAGACCTATCGCAAGCATTTGCCCCTCACCCTGACCCTCTCCCCGCACGCGGGGAGAGGGAACGCCCCCGGCCAAACCGTAGGGCGTGAACTTGAGGCAAGACGCCCGCCGCACGTCCCCTTCGCCCCGCCTGCGGGGCGAAGGTGCCCGGCAGGGCGGATGAGGGGCCACATTTCCCGGAGCCATACAATGACCACCGCCGTTCTCTTCGACAATGTTTCCCGCCACTTCGGCGCCGTGCGCGCCGTTGATGGCGTGAACCTCGAGATTGCCGAGGGCGAGTTCTTCGCCATGCTCGGCCCCTCAGGCTCCGGCAAGACCACCTGCCTGCGCCTGATGGCCGGCTTCGAGCAGCCGACCGGCGGCCATATCGAGATCTTCGGCGAAACGGCGGAGGGCGTGCCGCCCTATCGCCGCAGCGTCAACACCGTCTTCCAGGACTACGCGCTCTTCCCGCACCTCTCGATCCTCGACAACGTCGCCTATGGGCTGATGGTCAAGGGTGTCGGCCGCGAGGAGCGCCGCAAGGCGGCCGAGGACGCACTCGCCATGGTCAAGCTGCCGGGCTATGGCACCCGCCGTCCCGGGCAACTCTCCGGCGGCCAGCGCCAGCGCGTGGCGCTCGCCCGGGCACTTGTCAACAAGCCCAAGGTGTTGCTCCTCGACGAGCCGCTCGGCGCGCTCGATCTGAAGCTGCGCGAGCAGATGCAGGAGGAACTGAAGAGCCTGCAGAAGTCGCTCGGCATCACCTTCGTCTTCGTCACCCACGACCAGGGCGAGGCGTTGTCGATGGCCGACCGCATCGCCGTCTTCAACGATGGCCGCATCCAGCAGCTTGGCAGCCCGGAAGACGTCTACAAGCAGCCGAAGACGCGGTTTGTCGCAGATTTCGTCGGCTCGTCCAACGTGCTGCCGCAAAAGCTCTGCCAGCGGCTCGGGCTGAAGGCACCCTTTGCGAGCCTGCGTCCCGAAGCGATCGTCCTCGCCCAGCCGGTAGATGGCGCGCTCAGCCTCTCGGGCACCGTCTCGGCCCATAGCTTCCTCGGTGCCGTCAACCGTGTCGTCGTCGATGTCGATGGCGCCCGCGTCGCGGTCGCCAGCCCCGCAGCGCTCGCCGTGCCCGCGCTCGGCAGCCCCGTCACCATCAGCTTTGCCGCAAACGAGCTGCACCCGATGGAGGACGCATGACCGCCTTTGCCGAACCCCTCGTTCTGCCTGAACGCCGAGGCCCCGCCGGCCGCCTGTCGGACTTCTTCTGGAAGCACCCGCATCTGCTTCTGTTGATCATGCTCGCCCCGCCGCTGCTCTGGCTCGGCGTCGTTTATCTCGGCTCGCTGTTTGCGCTTCTGCTCCAGAGCTTCTTCTCGATCGACGATTTCTCGGGCCTGATCAACTACGAGTTCACGCTCGCGACCTATCGCCAACTGCTCAGCGAAACCAATCTCGACATTATCCTGCGCACCGTGCTGATGGCGGCGACCGTCACCGTCGCTTCCGCCGTCATCGCCTTCCCGATCGCCTATTACGCCGCGCGCTACGCACAGGGGAAATGGAAGGTGCTCTTCTATCTCGGCGTGATGCTGCCGCTCTGGTCGAGCTATCTGGTCAAGATCTATGCCTGGAAGCTGATTTTGGCCAAGGAGGGCATCCTCACCTGGTTCTTCGAAAAGCTGCATCTCATGTGGCTGCTCGACGGCTGGCTGTCGCTACCCGTGGTCGGCGGCAACTCGCTCTCGGTCAGCTATACCGGCACCTTCATCGTCTTCGTCTATGTCTGGCTGCCCTTCATGATCCTGCCGATCCAGGCAGCGCTGGAGCGCGTGCCCGGCAACCTGATCGAGGCCTCCTCCGATCTCGGCGGCACGCCGGCCCAGACCTTCCGCCACGTGCTCTTTCCGCTGGCCCTGCCCGGCATTGTCGCCGGCTCGATCTTCACGTTCTCGCTGACGCTCGGCGACTACATCATCCCGCAGATCGTCGGCTCGTCGCGCCTCTTCATTGGCCAGGCCGTCTATGCCCAGCAGGGCACGGCCGGCAACATCCCGCTGGCCGCCGCATTCACGGTCGTCCCGATCGTCATCATGGGCGCGTACCTCTTCGTCGCCAAACGCATGGGAGCCTTCGATGCGCTCTGAACGAAACCGCTCACCGATGGGCCTGAAGATTGCGGCCGCCGCCGGCCTCGCCTTCCTGCACCTGCCGATCCTCCTGATCTTCCTCTATGCCTTCACGACGGAGGAAAAGAGCTATCAGTTCCCGCCGCCGGGGCTGACGACGCAGTGGTTCGCCGTTGCCTGGAACCGGCCCGACGTCTGGGCGGCGCTAACGCTTTCGGTCAAGGTCGCCTCAATCGCAACCGCGGTCGCGCTGGTGCTCGGCACGCTCTGCGCCGCAGCCGTCAGCCAGACGCGCTTCTTCGGCCGCGAGACGGTCTCGCTGCTCGTCATCCTGCCGATCGCGTTGCCCGGCATCATCACCGGCATTGCGCTGCGCTCCGCCTTCTCGATGGCCGATATTCCGTTTTCCTTCTGGACCATCGTGCTCGGCCACGCGACCTTCTGCATCGTCGTCGTCTACAACAATGCGGTCGCCCGCTTCCGGCGGATTTCCGGCTCGCTGATCGAGGCCTCGATGGACCTTGGCGCCGACGGCTTCCAGACCTTCCGCTACATCATCCTGCCCAACATCGGCACGGCTCTGCTTGCCGGAGGCATGCTCGCCTTCGCGCTCTCCTTCGACGAGGTGATCGTCACCACCTTCACTGCCGGCCAGCAGTCCACGCTGCCGATCTGGATGCTCGAAGAGCTGATCCGCCCGCGCCAGCGCCCGGTGACCAATGTGGTTGCCATGGTCGTGGTGCTCGTCACTTTCCTGCCGATCCTCGGCGCCTACTACCTCACCCGCGACGGCGACCAGATCGCCGGCGCCGGCAAATAACTCGACTATCAAGGGAGAACAGACATGGACACCCAACTGCTGATCGGATCGCGCTTCGAGGCCGGCACCGAGGCCGACGAACACATCCTGAACCCGCGGACGGGCGGCAAGATCGTCGATCTGCCGGAAGCCTCGCATGCCCAGGTCGAGGCGGCCGTCGACGCTGCTGAAAGCGCCTTCACCAGCTGGTCGCAGACGACACCGGCCGAACGCTCCAACTATCTCTTGAAGATCGCCGATGCGATCGAGAAGGATGCGGACGGCTTTGCAGCCCTCGAGGCGCTCAACTGCGGCAAACCGATCAATGCGGTCAAGAATGATGAGCTGCCGGCGATCGTCGACTGCTGGCGTTTCTTTGCCGGCGCCGTGCGCAACCTGCACGCCCCGACCGCAGGCGAATACCTGCCCGGCCACACCTCGATGATCCGCCGCGATCCGATCGGCATCGTCGGCTCGATCGCGCCGTGGAACTATCCGCTGATGATGATGGCCTGGAAGCTGGCGCCGGCGATCGCCGGCGGCAACACCGTCGTCTTCAAGCCATCCGAACAGACGCCGCTGACGGCGCTGAAGCTCGCGCGGGTGCTTGCCGACATCCTGCCGGAAGGCGTGGTCAATGTTGTCAGCGGCCGCGGCGAAACCGTCGGCAATGCGCTGATCAACCATCCGAAGATTTCGATGGTCTCGATCACCGGCGATATCGCCACCGGCAAGAAAGTGCTGGCGGCGGCCGCCAAGACCGTGAAACGCACCCATCTGGAGCTCGGCGGCAAGGCCCCGGTCATCGTCTATGACGACGCCGACCTCGAAGCGGTGGTCAACGGCATCCGCACCTTCGGCTATTACAATGCCGGCCAGGACTGCACCGCCGCCTGCCGCATCTATGCCGAAGCCGGTATCTACGAGAAGCTGGTCGCCGACCTCACCTCGGCCGTCTCGACCATCCGCTACAACCTCGCCGACGACACCGAAAACGAGATCGGCCCGCTGATCTCGCGCCGCCAGCGCGATCGCGTTGCGAGCTTCGTCGAGCGCGCCGCCGACCAGAAGCACATCGAGATCACCACCGGCGGTGCCGCCGGCAGCTCGGACGGCTTCTTCTTCCAGCCGACGGTTGTGGCCGGCGCCACGCAGGAAGACGAGATCGTGCGCCGCGAAGTCTTCGGCCCCGTCGTCTCCGTTACCCGCTTCACCGGCAAGGACGATGCCGTCGCCTGGGCCAACGACAGCGACTATGGCCTCGCCTCCTCCGTCTGGACCAAGGACATTTCCCGGGCGATGAAGGCCGCCTCCCGCCTGCAATACGGCTGCACCTGGATCAACACCCACTTCATGCTGACCAACGAGATGCCGCATGGCGGCGTCAAACAGTCGGGCTACGGCAAGGACATGTCGGTCTACGCGCTCGAGGACTACACCGCCGTTCGCCACATCATGATCAACCACGGCTGAGGCTCACCGCCCCGGGCGCGGAGAATGCATGCAAACGAAACAAACGGGAGGAGTTTGCGATGTACCGTCGTCAATTGCTTGTTACCGCTGGAGCCCTCGGCCTCAGCGCCCTCGTGCTCACGCCGGCGGCGTTTGCCGCCGACGCGGCGCCGGATGTGGTCGCGGCCTATGTCGCGGCCTGGAATGCCCATGACTCGAGCAAGGCCGCATCCTACTTCGCCGATGACGTCACCTATTACGACGCGTCGGTCGGCAAGCCGGTCACCGGCAAGGATGCCGCCAAGACCGGCGTCATCGACAATTTCCTGAACGCGGTGCCTGATGCCGTCTGGACCATGAAGGGTGATCCGATCGCTAGCGGCGACAAGGTCTCCTTCGAATGGGAGTTCTCCGGCACCAATTCGGGCGCCTGGGCCGACGGCACGGCCGCGACCAACAAGAGCTTCAAGTTCACCGGCGCCTCGGTCTTCACCGTCAAGGATGGCAAGATCGCCGCCCAGAACGACTATTACGACGCGCTCGGCTTTTACAAGCAGCTCGGTCTGATGCAGTAGACGAGCCGAGCGGCGGTTTCGCCGCTTCGATGGCCGCAGGCTTCGGCTTCCGGCCATCGTCTCTTGGCTTCAAATCATGAATACAAAACTCATAAATGACTTGCACCGGAAAAAATCTTGAGTAACACGATCACCTTATGAGTTTCTGACCACGCTCAGAAGGTATCGCATGCTTGCAGGACGGCGTTCTTCCAAGGCTCCATTTCCGATCGGGCTTACCCGCGCGCGGGTGACGTCTTGACGGCGGCCGTGTCCGAACCGGTCGTCGCGACAGGCGGCCCCAAGGCGCTGTCGGCCGCCTTTGCCGGCACCCATGCCTGGTGCAATGAGAAGATGGTGCTCTCGGACGAGCTTTCCGACGGCATGGCGCTGCCGGACTTCTTTGCCTCCGGCGCCTTCGACCGCGCGCTCGATATTCACACGGAGAAATCCGGCGCCAGCGACCGCCGTGCCGTCGCCTCCATGTGGTCGCTCTACTATTTTTCGAGCCTCACCATTCCCTATCTCGTCGCGCGCGTGCTTGACCATCAGGTGCTGCCCGTCGCCTTCGATCAGATGAAGGTGGCGCTCGCCGAGGATGGCCTGCCGCGAACCTTCGGTGTCGCCACACCGGGCGACTGGCAGAAAGCGGACGATAGCGACGTTTTCGCCACGCTTGCCCCCCTGATGCAGGGGCATCTGCGTGAGGTCGTCAGCTATCTCAAGTCCGTCGGCGGCATCGCCCCGAAGCTCGCCTGGAACAATGCGCTCGTCTATATCGACTATGCGCTGCGCGCCTCCGGCATCGAGCCGCTGAACGCGCAGGCCGACGCGCTGATCGGCAGCAAGTCCCTGCCGGACGGTACACCCAATCCCTTCTTCGATTGCCTGCGGCACGAGGAGGAAGATGGCGCCCGTGTCTGCCGGCGCAAGATCTGCTGCCTGCGCTATCTGCTGCCCGGCGTCCCGAGCTGCGGCAGCCTCTGCGCCCTCCCAAGCCAAAGGAACCAATAGGTTTTGTCTTCCCGCTTCCTCTTCCCGGCCGCCCTGCGGCTGACGCTCGTTTTCATCACCGCCCTGCTCTTTGCTGTCTCCGCCCGCGCCGAAAGCAACTGGCCGATGACCGTAACCGATGCGGTCGGCCGCGAGGTGACGATACCGGCAAAGCCGAAGGCGATCCTGCTTGGAAGCGGCTTCAATCTCGTCGCCCTGTCGCTCATCCATCCCGATCCCGTCAGCCTGCTTGCGGCCTGGTCCGGCGACATGAAGACCGACAACCCCGAGATCTACGAGAGCTTCCGGCGTAAGTTTCCTGATATCGCCGACGTGCCGCAGATCGACGATGGCACCGGCCCGGGCCTCTCCTTCGAGACGCTGCTGACGGTGAAGGCCGATCTCGCGCTGCTCAATAACTGGCAATCCGACACCGAGTCCGGCAGGCGCGCCATCGAGTATCTGACCGGCATCGGCGTGCCCGTGGTGGTGGTCGATTTCAACAACGACGCGCTGACCGGCACGCCGCGCATGATGCGTCTGCTCGGCCGCATCCTCGAACGGGACGAACAGGCAGAAGCTTTCGCCCGGTTCTACGAGGACAAGCTCAAGCTGATCCGCGACCGCATCGCCGCCAAGCCGGAACCGCGCCCGCTGGTGCTGATGGACGCCTTCCCCCAACCCGACCGCTGTTGCTGGGCCTATGGCACCGGCGGTCTCGGCGAATTCCTGACGGTGGCCGGCGGCCGCAACTTTGCCGAAGGCGTGCTGCCACGGCCGGGCGGGACCGTCAACGCCGAGGCGATCATGGCCGCCAATCCGGAAATCTATATCGCCACCTCCTCGCCCGGCGGCAAATACGGCACGCTCTCGATCGGCCCCGGCGTCAGCGAAGACGAAGCGCGCGAGACGCTGGCCCGCACCATCGAGGCGCCGGCGCTGAAGACCATCCGCGCCGTCGAGGAAAAGCGCGTGCACGGTCTCTGGAACTTCTTCAACGCGATCCCGCTCAACATCGTCGCCGCCGAAGCCTTCGCCACCTGGATCCGGCCGGATCTGTTCGGCGATCTCGACCCCCAGAAGAGCCTTGCCGAGATCAACGCCCGCTTCGCCGCGGTGCCCTTCGAGGGCACCTACTGGGTGGACCTGACACCCGCCAGATAGGGAGACGTCCTGTACACGCGAGCGCGGACCCACGCGGCATCGTCATGCGTGTTCACCAATTCGTCAGGGTGCTTCCTTTCGTCCGACGCCCCGGCGTGTTGCCAGTCGGCGCCCACCCTATATAAAGGCCAGGTGGTATAGAGCACCGTTCCAAAATGCGAGCGTCGCTGTAACACGTTGATCGGCTGCACGATTTCTCTGTTGCGTCGATTCCGGACCAAGGAATGATGCGGGGTTGAGGAGGATCTTGATGCTATGGTTGATCGCGTTACCGCTGGGTCTTGTCGTGGTGTATCTGGCAGCGCGCTTCAGCCGCTTTCGTCATTGGGCCGAACCGATCCTCTCCGTCGCCGTGGCGCTCGGCCTGCTCGTCGCCTTCATCATCTGGTTTGCCGACCGCGACGGTCGCACGCCGGCCGCGCCCCCGCCCGTTGAGACGACCCAACCGGCCGGCCTCACGGCCGCCGACGTTGCCCTCGAAGGCCTGACCTTCGAACAGAGCCAGCCGGAGAGAAGCTTCCGGCTGCGCGGCACGGTGACGAACAAAGGGCCGAAACTGCTCGAATATTTCCGCCTCGCGGTAACGCTCGAAAACTGCCCTGACGGCAATTGCGAGACGATCGGCAACGACACCGCACTCATCCTCGCCCGCGTGCCGGCGGGCCAGAGCCGTTCGTTCGAAACCTTCCTCACCTTCCCCAACCGCGAGGGCGAAAGCCTGACGGCGCCGAAATGGACGACCGAGATCCAGGAAGTCCGCGGCGCCAACCGGTAGTCGGCGGCGCGGGAGCGGAAGCACCTGAACGGTAGCCCCGTCTGCCCGCGCCCGACCGTCAAGCCGCTGCCGGTCGCTGCAACGCCTCGACGAGCTTCGCCGTCGACAACACCTCGGCAAATTCCGCCCGCAAGGTCGCCACGTGGGCGCGGTGGATTTCGCGCGCCGAGATCACTCCGCCTTCGCCGTCCGGCTGGTCGAAACAATCGCAGGCATCCTCGACGAGGATCATTCGGTAGCCGAGATTGGCGCCGACGCGCACCGAGGTCGAGACGCACATGTCGGTAGAAATGCCGAAGGCGACGACCGTCTCGACGCCGAGACGACGCAGGCGCAAGTCGAGGTCGGTACCGATAAAGGCGGCGTTGACGCCCTTGGTGACGAGTGCCTCGTCTCCCATCGGTCCGAAGCCCGGCCGGAAGCCGTTGCCGGGCGCGCCGAGGGAAAGCGTCGAGCCGGGCATGACGCTGTCGTGGCGCACGTGAATGACTGGTCGGCCGCTTGCCCGCCAGGCGGCAAGAAGCGCAAGGCCGTTGCTGTCGACCGCCTCATTCCAGCGACGCGGCCAGGGGGTGCTGTCAAAGGCCTGCTGCATGTCGATCGGCAGCAGCACGGCGTTGTCGGGGACACTCATTTTGGGCATGGCAAGGCTCCTTGGTTGTAGGGAGACGCTATCTTGCCTATCGTCCGATTTCACTGGACATGATGACGCCTGACCGGACATATGTCCGGAAATGGCGACAAGGAGGCGACGTTTTGACGGAAATCGATGAAAAGGATCGCCTGCTTTTGGCAGCGCTCAGGCAGGATTCGCGCCAGAGCCTGGTGGCACTGGCCCGCCACAGCGGTCTTTCGCGCAGCGCGGCCCATGACCGGCTGCGACGGCTGGAATCGAAGGGCGTCATTGCCGGCTACACCATCCGCCTCGGCATCGAAGACCAGAGCCCGACCGTCAAATCGCTGATCGCGATCACCTTCCAGCCCGGCAAGAACTGCGACCATATCGTGCCGCATCTCTCGGCCATGCCGCCCATCGTCACCTGCTGGTCGCTCGCCGGCGCCACCGACCTGATGGTGCTGGTCGAATGCGCCTCCAACGGCGATCTCGACACCATCCGCCGCCAGATATCGATCATCCCGGGCGTCGCGACGGTGCAGACGCACGTGGCGCTGAGGACGCATTTCAACCGGCGGGACTAGGCAAACGAAATGCGTCGCCGGCACGCTTGCACCGGCGACGCGATTTGCCTGCAGCTTGCCGCTCAGGCCGGCCGGCTGATCTCGTCGAGATACCAGTTGATGTAGCGCAGCTCGTTCTGCTCCATCGGCGCGATTGGGCCTGGCACGAAGTAGTGCGAACGCACGCCGCGCGACGTGTGCTCGATGATCGCCTTGTCCTCGTCGGTCGTCACCTTCCAGAGCCAGGTGAGCTTTTCCAGATCGTAGTCGCGCCCCTCCTCGGCCTTGCCGTCGACGAGCCAGATCAGCTCCATCTCCGAGGTTTCGGCCGTCTTCGGGATGAAGCGGTAGATCATGCCGTGGTCCGGATAGCAGACGAGGAAGGTGGTGCCACCCAGATGGATCGAGGTGACGCCGCCGTCGAAATCGGTGAAGCGGCCCATCAGCGTGCTCAGCGCCTGCCCGTCCTTGCTGCCGGTCTGGACGCCATCATAGAGCGCGTAGCGGAAGGCATGAATGGTCTCCTTGCCGCCGGTGGAATTCTGCCAGTGATTGCCGGAGGCGACCTCGATGCCGAGCGCGCAGGTGCGCGCCTCCATCCTGGCGTTCAGTTCCTCGATCAGGTGCAGCGGCTGTTCCAGCGCATGGGTTTCGGAATATTCCGGATGCGCCGGCCCGCAATGGTAGCACTCGACATAGTTTTCGACCGCAAGCTTCCAGTTGGCGTCGATCGCATAGCTCTGACGATGGGCGATCTTCGCCGATCCCCAGCCATACTGGCCGCAGGTCGCACGCAACAGGCGCTCGACTTCGGAGAAATCAAGCGGCTCGGCGGCAAAGGAGATGAAGATCAATCCTTCGACGACACGCACGTTGAGCTTCTTCAGGCCGTGGTCCTCGCGCTTGAAGTCCTTGGGCATCAGCCGCGCCGCCTTCAGCGCGCCATCATTGCCATAGGTCCAGGCATGGTAGGGACAGACGAAGGCACGGGCATTGCCCTTGTCCTTGGTGCAGACCTCGGCCCCGCGATGACGGCAGACATTGAGCATCGCATGGATCTCGCCGCTTGCCGTACGGGTGACGATCACCTGCTCGGAGGCCATGCGGAAGACCTCGAAATCATTGGCGTTGGGGATCGCGCTTTCATGGGCGACGCAATGCCAGTGACGCCGAAAAACCCGCTCGAGGTCCCGTTCATAGATCTCCGGGTCGAGGTAGAAGGCGCGGGCAAGCCCATGGCCCGGACGATGGCCGGCGACCAGCTGATCGATGCGGTCGCCCGCAACTGTCGTATCCTTAAGCTCCGATGCGAGCATGGACTGAACTCCAGAAAGAAGACCGGAAACCCGCGATCCGGCACGCGTATTTTCGTTGTGCCTCGAAGAGCCCCTCATCCGCGCGGTGAGGGGCTGTCTCAAGCGCCAGGCACGCCACCCAACGCCTGCCTACATCCGCACCCGCTCCGCCCGCGGGTCGTACATCGGCTTCAACGACGCCTCCGCCTTCACCCGCGTTCCGGCGATCTCGATCTCGAAGCTTGATCCGAGCACGTCCTCTGCGCTCTCGCCTTCCGAGGGCACGTAGCCGAGGCCGATGGCGCCGCCGAGGTGGTGGCCGTAATTGCCTGACGTGATCGTGCCGACGATCTTGCCGTCGCGAACGATCGCCTCGTTGTGGAAGAGCAGCGGCTCTGGATCTGCGAGCCGAAACTGCACCAGCCGGCGCGAAAGCCCGCGATTGTGCTTGGCAAGCACCGCCTCGCGGCCGATGAAATCGCCCTTGTCGGCCTTGACCGCAAAGCCGAGTCCGGCTTCGAGCACATGATCTTCGTCGGTGATGTCGTGGCCGAAATGGCGGAAGGCCTTTTCGATGCGGCAGCTATCCAGTGTGTGGATGCCGCAGAGCTTGAGGCCCAGGTCCTGCCCCGCCGCCTCCAGCGCCTCGAACACATGCGCCGTCTGGTCGGTCGAGACATAGAGCTCCCAGCCGAGCTCGCCGACATAGGTGACGCGGTGGGCGCGGGCGAGGCCCATGCCGACCTCGATCTCGCGCGCCGTGCCGAACGGATGCCCCGCGTTGGAAAAATCGTTCGGGCTCACCTTCTGCATGAGCTCACGCGCCTTCGGCCCCATGACGCAGAGCACGCTTTCGCCAGCGCCGACATCAGTGATCACCACGAACTCGTCCGTCAGATGCTTGCGCAGCCAGGCGAGGTCGCGCTGGAGCGTGGCACCGGGCACGACCAGCAGGAAGGCGGTTTCCGACAGCCGCGTCACCGTCAGGTCGCTCTCGATGCCGCCGCGGGCGTTGAGCATCTGGGTATAGACGATCCGGCCGGGCTCGACGTTCATCTCGTTGGCGCAGAGCCGCTGCAGGAAGGAAAGCGCATCGCGCCCTTCAACCCGGATCTTGCCGAAGGAGGTCATGTCGAACAGGCCGACGCCGTTTCGCACCGCAAGATGCTCGTCCCTCTGGTTCTCGAACCAGTTCTGCCGCTTCCATGAATAGCGGTACTCGCGCGACTGGCCTCCCTTCGCAAACCAGTTGGCGCGTTCCCATCCGGCGACTTCACCGAAGACAGCGCCGCGAGCTTTCAGATGCTCGTGCAGCGGCGAACGGCGCACCCCGCGCGCGGTCGCCATCTGGCGATAGGGGAAATGGTCGGCGTAGAGCAGGCCGAGCGTTTCCGAGACGCGGTCTTTCAGATACGCGCGGTTCTTCTGGAACGGCTGCGCCCGGCGGATATCCACCTCCCAGAGATCGAAGGGCGGCTCGCCGTCATTCATCCATTGGGCGAGCGCCATGCCGGCGCCGCCCGAGGAAACGATGCCGATCGAATTGTAGCCGGCCGCGACCCAGTATCCCTTCACCTCCGGCGCTTCGCCGAGATAGTAGCGGTCGTCGGGCGTAAAGCTTTCCGGGCCGTTGAAGAAGGTATGGATCCCAGCCGTTTCCAGCATCGGCATGCGGTTGACCGCCATTTCGAGGATCGGCGCGAAGTGGTCGAAATCGTCCGGCAACTGGTCGAAGCAGAAATCCTCGCGGATGCCGTCCATTCCCCAGGGCTTGGCCTTGAGCTCGAAGGCCCCGATCAGCATCTTGCCGGCATCTTCCTTGTAGTAGGTGCACTCGTCCGGCACGCGCAGAACCGGCAGGCGCTTCAGCTCCGGGATCGCCTCGGTGACGATGTAGAAATGCTCGCAGGCGTGCAGCGGCACCGTGACGCCCGATTGCCGCGCAAACTCCCTGCCCCACATGCCGGCGCAGTTGACGACATGATCGGTCTCGATCGTGTAGCTCTCGCCATTCTGCTCGCAGGTGACGCCGGTGACCCGGCCGTCCTTCTTCAGGACGGATGTCACCTTGACACCTTCGATGATCGTTGCGCCGTTTTGCCGGGCGCCCTTGGCGAGCGCCATGGCGATGTTGGCCGGGTCGCACTGGCCATCGAGCGGCAGATGCACCGCCGCCTTCACATCCGAGGTGTTGAGGTGCGGATACATCGCCTTGACCTCGTCAGGCGTGATCTCGCGCACGTCGACATTGAAGGCGCGCGCCAGCGATGCCTGGCGGTAGATCTCTTCCTTGCGTTCTTCCGTCAGTGCCACGGTGATCGAGCCGTTCTGGCGCATGCCGGTGGAAATGCCGGTTTCGGCCTCGAGCTTGACGTAGAGGTCGGCCGAGTATTTCGCGAGCCGCGTCATGTTCTGCGAGGCGCGAAGCTGACCGATCAGGCCGGCCGCATGCCAGGTGGTACCGGAGGTCAGCTGCTTGCGCTCAAGCAGAACCACATCGGTCCAGCCGAGCTTGGCGAGGTGATAGGCGACGGAACAGCCGGAGACGCCGCCACCGATGATGACTGCGCGGGCTTTCGAGGGAATGGGCTTGCTCATGCGCGCAGTCTTTCATTGGAGGGATCCCAGAGCGGCTGGTCGGCCTCGACCGTCGCCTTGAAGCGATCGCCGAAGATCTCGACCTCGATCTCGTTGCCGGGCACGGCGAGATCGGCGCGCAGCATGCCGAGCGCGATCGACTTGCCGACGCGGTAGCCCCAGTTGCCCGAGGTGGTCTCGCCGACAACCTGGCCGTCCGACCAGAGCGTCGACATATAGGGCGCATCGCAGCCGTCGGCGGCGACGGTCAGCGTCACGAAGCGTTTGGAAACGCCCTGCTGCTTCTCACGCTCCAGCGCCGCCTTGCCCTTGAAGCCGGGCTTGCCCCAGTCGACGAAGCGCTCCAGCCCACCCTGCAGGATGGTGTAGTCGGTCGACAGATCGCCCTTCCAGGCGCGGTAGCCCTTCTCGATGCGCAGACTGTCGAGCGCTTCCATGCCGAAGGGTTTGAGGCCATGCTTCTGACCGGCCGCCCAGACGGCGTCGAAGATGGCGGCCGTATCCTCCACCTTGGTATGGATCTCCCAGCCGAGTTCGCCGGCGAAGGAGACGCGCACGAGCTGGCAATAGCGCCCGGCGATCTGCGCCGTCTGGTGCGTGAGCCAGCCCTTGGCGAGATCCGCTTCGCTGACCTCGGCGAGGATCGCGCGCGACTTCGGCCCGGTCAGGATCTGGCAGGAGAAGGACTTGGTGACGTCGTCGATGGTGAAGGCGGCGTCGGCCGGCCGGTGCTTCATCAGCCATTCGAAATCGTGCCACTGCGCGGTTGCGGCGGTGATGAGGAAGAAGAAGTCTTCGTCGAGCATCATCACCGACATCTCGGTAACGATCCGGCCCTTGTCGTCGGCGAAATAGGCCAGGCCGATGCGCCCAGGCTTCGGCACGCGGCCTGTGATGAGGCCGGAGAGCCATGCGGTCGCGCCCTCGCCCTTTACCCGGAAGCGCGAGAAGCCCGGCAGGTCGAGTATGCCGGCGGCATCGCGCACGGCCAGGCACTCTTCTTCGATGCGCTTGGCCCAAGGCCCTTCGCGGCCCCAGGTCTGCGTCGCCTCTTCCGAGGTGTCGTCGCCTGGTTTGGCGTACCACATCGCACGCTCCCAGCCGTTATAGGGCTTGAACTGGGCGCCGAGGGCGGCGATGCGGTCGTGGATCGGCGATAACTTCTTGCCGCGCCCGGCTGGCCAGTAATGCTTCGGAAAGTGCATCGCGTATTCGTGGCCGTAGATCTCCATGCCCTTGGCGATGCAATAATCCTGGTCGGTATAGTCGGTGTAGCGGCGCGGATCGCAGGACCACATGTCCCACTCCGTCTGGCCCTCGGTGATCCATTCGGCGAGCACCTTGCCGGCGCCACCCGCCTGGCAGATACCGAAAGTGAAGACGCAGGCTTCGAAGGCGTTCGGCACGCCCGGCATCGGGCCGATCAGCGGATTACCGTCGGGTGCATAGGGGATCGGGCCATTGATGATCCGCGAAAGGCCGGCCGTGCCGAGGATCGGCACGCGCTCCACGGCATCGTTCAGGTACCATTCCAACCGGTCGAGATCGTCCGGAAAGAGCTGGAACGAAAAATCCTCCGGCATCGGATCGTCAGGCGTTACCCAGTGGGCGCGACAGTTGCGCTCGTAGGGGCCGAGGTTCATGCCGTTCTTCTCCTGGCGGAGATAGTAGGAGCTGTCGACGTCACGAAGCAGCGGCAGCTTGTGGCCGGCCTCCTTCGACCAGGCGGCAAGCTCCGGGATTTCGTCGAACAGGATATACTGATGGCTCATCACCATCATCGGCACGTTGCGGCCAAACATCTTGCCGACCTCGCGGGCGTAGTAGCCGGCGGCGTTGACGACGTATTCGCAGCGGATCTCGCCCTGCGGCGTAGAGATGACCCATTCGTCGTTTTCGCGGCGCGCGCCCGTGACCGGACAGAAGCGGATGATCTTGGCGCCCATGTCGCGCGCACCCTTGGCGAGCGCCTGCGTCAGCTGCGCCGGGTCGATGTCGCCGTCATAGGGATCGTAGAGCGCGCCGGTCAGCTCGTGTGTCTCGAGAAACGGATAGCGGGCGCGCATCTCGTCGGGCGACAGGATATCGAGATCCATGCCCTGGTAGCGCCCCATGCCGACGACGCGCTTGAACTCCTGCAGCCGCTCCTTCGAATGGCCGAGCCGGATCGAGCCGGTGACGTGATAGTTCATCGGATAGTCGACGAGCGCGCCGAGGTCACGATAGAGCGACGCTGAATAGCGCTGCATGTTCATGATTGACCAGGAGGACGAGAAAGTCGGCACGTTGCCGGCGGCATGCCAGGTGGAGCCCGCCGTCAGCTCGTTCTTTTCCAGAAGCACGCAGTCGGTCCAGCCGGCCTTGGCGAGATGGTAAAGCGAGGAAGCCCCGATCGCTCCCCCACCGATGATCACGACGCGTGCGTGCGACGGCAAATTCGACATCAACTGTTCCCTCGTTTTGGCGAATTCTTGCCGGTGAAGCCGGGCGCCATCAAGCAACGGAAACAGGCTTTATTGATCGATGCTTTCGATTAGATTGGAGCGATTGCAGCGGGAGAGAACGGCATGCAGGTGGAGCTGATCGAAACCTTCCTGGACCTGATGGAGAGCCGCTCCTTCAACCGCACCGCCGAGCGCCTGAATCTCACCCAGTCGACCGTCTCACATCGGGTGAAGGCACTGGAAGCGCAGTTCAACCGCAAGCTCTTTACCCGCAACAAGGGTGGCACCGTGCCGACGGCCGCCGGCCTGCGCTTTCTAGATTACGCAAAAGCCCTGCAAAACCAATGGCATGAGGCCACACGCGCGGTCACCAATGCCGGCGCGCTGGAGCGCTCCATGCGGCTTGGTGTCCAGCATGATCTGGCGGAAGCCTTTGCCGGGGAATGGATGGCAACGATCCGCCGGGAGCTGCCCGGCATCGAGATCTATATGGAGGCGGACTACTCCAACCAGATGAACCGCGATCTCGGCGCTGGCGACCTGGATCTGGCGATCCTCTACACGCCCCACTACCTGCCCGATCTCTATTACGAAAGGATCGGCGATCTGCATTACGTGATGGTGAGCACGGAGGCGCAGATGCTCGCCGAGATCCGCTCCGAGAGCTACATCCGCTCAAGCTTTTCGCCAGGCTTCGATCGCGCCCACCGGCTGGCGCTGCCGCATCTCTCCGCAGCGCTGCTTGCCGCCGGCCAGAACATGGCGATCACCCGGCTGCTTCGCACACTCGGCGGATCGGCCTACGTGACGGCAGCAACGGCCGAGCGGCTGGCGGACGATGGATTTACTGCGCGCGTTCAGGACGCGCCCGTCATCCCGCAAACGGTCTATGCCGCCACCAGCCTGCGCACCCGCCACGCCCACCAGCACCGCAAGATCATCGCCGCCATGGCCGATCTGCTCGCGACGCTGCCGGTGCCGAATTCGGAAGCGGGTTAAGCCATGCGCCGCTGGATCAGCCGCTGCAGAAACATCAGGATCGAAACGATCGCGAGATAGTAGACCAGCGCTGCCGAATACCACTCGACGAAGCGGAAGCTGGAGGCGATCGCGTCGTTGACGACCGCCATGATCTCGCGCATCGAGATTACATAGGCGAGCGAGGTCAGCTTGATCAGGTTGATGAATTCGTTGACCAGCACCGGCATGACGATGCGCAGCGCCTGCGGCAGAACCACCAGAAAGAAGGTCTGCCAGCGATTGAGCCCGAGCGCGCGGGCGGCATCCGTCTGCCCCTGGCCGATCGCCGCAAGCGCCCCGCGCATCGCTTCCGCCATATAGGCGGCCGTGACCAGCGTAAACGCGATGAAGGCAGCGACGAAGGGCGTGTACCAGGGCGCCCGCGTGAGCCCCGGAAAGAGCTGCGGTGCGCCGTTCCAGACGATCAGGAGCACGAGGATCAGCGGCGCCGAGCGAAACAGCCAGACATAGACCTGCGCCGCTGTGCGCCTGACCGCCGCCATCGAATTGAGCGCGACGGCCAGCGGCAGGCAGAGCAGGAACGACGCCGCCTGCACCAGGATCGACAGCAGGATGGCGATGCCCGCCCCCTGCAACATGACGGGCATGGTCAGGGCATCGAAAAACAGTTTCGTATCGAAGTTCATGCCCCGCCTCCTTTCGCTCAGGAGTCGTAGTCGACGTCGAAGAGCGCCGGATCGAGCCCGTATTTCCTGGCGAGATCGCCGAAGAAGCCCTTCTCCTTGAGCGCCTTCAGCCCTGCCTTCACCGCGGCTGCATCGCCACCGTCACGGCGGCTGTAGATGCCGTATTTGAAGTCCGAGGCCCAGATATAGGGGAGCGTGAGCGCGCCGTCGGAGCGCGACGCGCGATAGGCGCCCTCCGCCTCTTCCGTTACGGTCGCATCGACGCGGCCGACGAGCACCTGCTGGTAGGCGGCCTGCTGGGTCGGGTATTCCTGCACATCGACCGGCGGCAGGCCCTTGGCCGCGAGCGCCTCGTTTAAGGGCCCGATCCGCTCTTCCTTGTAGTAGGCGCCGGCTTCGAGCGCGATGACCTTGCCGCTGAGATCCTCCGGCGCCTTGATCGTATCGCTGCCCGCTTTGGTGACCATGGCGGTCGCCGATTTCATGTAGGGCACGCCGTCATAGGTCTCGCGCCGCTTGGCGTTGATGTAGATGCCGCTGACGATGACGTCGCAGCGCCCTGCCCCGAGCGTCGGCAAGAGGCCGGCGAATTCGGTGACGGTGTAGTTCACCTTCGCATTCCATTGCGCGGCCAGCGCTTCGGCGATCTCGATGTCGATGCCGGTCGGCTTCGCATCGGCCGGATGCTCCTTGAAGGAAAGCGGCGGAAAGGCCGCGGTGGTGCAGACGCCAACCTCTCCATCGGCGGCGAAAGCCGGCGGCTCGGCCTGTGCGGCGCCGGCCGTAAGCACGGCGGTCGTCAGAAGGGTTGCGCAGGATGCCAGTCTGATCATCTTCATTCCCCTCATTGTGCTGGTGAAACGCGGCCGACGATGTCGCCATAGGTCTGGCTGTCGAAGGCAGGAAGGATGAGCGGATCCACGAAGCCGTCGCGCCGCGCCGTCAGCACGTATTGCATCATCGACGCATTGTCCGGCATCTCGAAAACCTGGACGAAGTCATAGGTCCCGAGCGTGGCATAGAAGGCGACCGAGCGGCCGCCGAGCGCTGCGACCCGATCCTCGCTCACCTTGCGCCGGCTGCCACTATCGGCAAGCTCGGCCAGTCCCTTCGAGGTCAGTCGCATCAGCGAGATGTATCGTTGCATAGGGCATCATTCCGTTGAACGGTTGGCAAAAGGCTTTGGAAATGTGAGGACCGCGCCTGGAGCAATTCCAGGAGAAGCGTGAAGCGGCTTTTCGCCCGGAATTGCGCGGTGCCAGAGCGCTAGCGGGCGGCGGCCTTGGCCAGTCCGGCAATAACGGCATCACTGGTCGAGACCGTGCCGAAGATGCCGTTCTCGATCGAGATCATGTTGATCGCCGCCTCATGCGCCCACTGCTCGCCGCTGGCGCAGCAGTCTGAAATCGTCAGGCACTGGAAATTGCGGTCGCAGGCTTCGCGCAGCGTCGTATGCACACAAACGTCCGTGGTGCAGCCGGTAAAGAGCATGTGGGTGATGCCCTGGGATCTCAAGACATGCTCGAGATCCGTATAGGTGAAGGAACTGTTGCAGGTCTTGTCGATGATGACGTCGGTGTCGGCGACATCGAGTTCCGGAAGCAACTGGAAGCCGGGGCTGGAACGCAAAAGCACCTGCGTGTTCTCAAGTCCGGAGCGCTTGCGCCGCCATTTCTCGTAAGGCGTCATGTCGGCGAGATCGGCGCGGTAGCCCTGGCGCGTGTGGATGATCAGGCAGCCGGCTTGCCGTGCGGCCGCAATCACCCGGTTGACCGCGGGCACGATCGCGGCCAGCGGCGCCGGATCGTAGCCCATCGAGGCGAAGTAACCGTTGGCCGAGCAGAAGTCGATCTGCAGATCGATCACCATCAGCGCCGTCTGCGCCGGAACCAGCTTTCCATCATAAGGAAAATCAAACGGTTGTGCCTCGATCATTGTGTTCTCCCTCTCTCAGGCCCGATTCATAGGAGCAAAAATCGATTGGGAATAGCGATTTTTTATGCTTGATATTGTGCAGTCTGGCTAAACGATTTCACGCCGTGAGGGGCGCGATCAGAGCGGGAGGGCTCACGTGAAGGCGTTGCATTTCCTGCCCTATATCCGGGCGTTCGAGGCGGTCGCGCGCATCGGTTCCGTGCGCCAGGCGGCGGATGAGCTCGGCTTGAGTCCCGGCGCCGTGTCGCTGCAGCTGCGCCGGCTCTCGGAGACGACCGGCCTGACGCTGCTTGAAAAATCCGGCCGCAACATCAAGCTCACGGCCGCCGGCCGCGAGTTCGCGCAGACGGTTTCCCACGCGATCGGCAACCTTGCCGCCGCCGTGGAGGACGGCACCGACCGACGGCTCGAAAGCCACCAGCGCAAGCTGACGGTCGGCCTGCCCCCGGCGCTCGCGATTGCCTGGATGGCCGGCCTCCTCGTACAGTTCGCGGGTGCGCGCGGCGTCACCGATCTTTCGATGCGCAATTGCATCCGCGCCAGCGACGTCGTCTGGGACGATGTCGATCTCGCCGTCGTCTACGACAATCCGCCCTTCGACGGCCTGTGGTGGCAGCCAGTCAGCGACGTGAAGCTCAGGACGGTCTGCTCGCCGCTCCTCTTCCCCCGGCTTGAAGGCCCGCTGCGCGAGCGGAAGCTGCGCGACGTCACGCTGCTGCATGAGGATGACGGCCGGGAATGGACGCGCTGGTCGGCCGCATCGCGCATTTCGCTCGAAGGCAGCCGGAGCGTGCGGGTGCAATCGGTCGCGATCGCCGTCGCCTCGGCGCTACAGGGCCAGGGCATCGCGCTCGTCTCAGACGTGCTGACACGCTCCTATCTCTACGAAGGACGCCTGATCCAGCCCTTCCCGACGGCGATACCGGCCTCGGCCGGCTACTATCTGCTCTGCCCGACGGAAAAGGCGGAGGAGCCGCTGATCCAGGCCTTCGCCAACCAGATCGCCGCGCACCTGCGTGGCGAGCGGTCCGGCGACAAGCAGGCTCAGTAGCGACCCTTGAGCAGCGCCTTCAGCCGCTCGGCGTCCGCCTCGCTGACATCAGCCGGTGCCATCACCTGCATCCACGCGTCGATATAGTGCTCCGGCGCATAGACATGGCCGTAGCCGATCGGCGAGGTCGTCGCGAGCGCCATGTCGGCAAGCAACTGAAACATGGTGACGACGGGGAACCATCTGAGCGCAGGAGAGACGTCGGCACCGCGCGGCGCCTTCATCCAGTCGGGCTCGCGGTAGAAGGAGTATGGATCGAAGAAGGTGATCGGATCACTGGCATATTGCAGATAGACGATGCGGACATTGCCCCAGGTCGCGCCCGGGATGTTCAGCGCATTCTCCTGATTGGTGAAACGGATCACCGAGCCGTCGCGATAAAGCGGCCGCCATTCCGGCGAGCCCGGATTGCGGTTTCGGGTGATCTGCAGCCAGGTCTTGGTCGGGAACGGCGAGCCGACCCAGAGCGCGCCCTGGAACGGATCGCTGATGATATCGAAGGGATCGACCGAGCCTTGCGAGTTCATCGAGCCGAGGCTGAGGCCATAGAGATAGAGCTTCGGCCTTCTGTCCTTCGGCAACGTCGTCCAGTAGCCATAGACCGCATCGAAGAGCGCATCGGCAGTCTCCGCGCCATATTCCGGCTCGACCAGCAGCGACAGCCAGCTCGTGAGATAGGAATACTGCACCGCGACGCTGGCGACATCGCCCTTCAGCAGATATTCGAGCGAATCGAGGCCCGGCGGGTCGATCCAGCCGGTGCCGGTCGGCACCACGATCAGAAGGTTCGATCGCTCGAAACCACCGACGCGCTTCAATTCCTCCAGCGCGAGCTTCGCCCGCTCCTTGGCGGTCTCGGCCGAGTTGAGACCGGCGTAGACGCGCAATGGCTCTTGTGCCTCTCCGCCGAAGAAGCCGCCGATGTCCTTCGCCGTCGGACCGGAAGCGATGAACTGGCGGCCCTGGCGGCCGAGTTCGTCCCACGTCATCAGCGACGCGCTGCTGCCGGTCTTCAACGGATCGGTCGGCGGCGCGACATCCGGATCGATCAGCGCGTCCAACCGCTGGAACGAGCTGTCGGCCGCATGCAGCGCGAAGCGGAAGATGACGCCGTCAACGGCGGACCAGAACAGCGCGACGGCGGCAACGACGGCTGCGACCTTTGCCAGCGGCCGGGTCAACACATGCTCGAAGCGGCGGGTCAGAAACCGGAAGGTCAAGCGGAACAGGCGCGCGATGAGCACGATGGCGACAAACACGAGTGCCGCGATCAGCCCGAGCTTGAACGGCTCAGCACTTTCGACCGGGTCGAGCCCCATGATCTGCCGCACCGTGTTCTGCCAGTAGGCGGTGCGCCAGAGGAAGGCGAGCGCAACCGCGGTGCAGCCGAGCGCCGCTAGCACCTTCACCGTAAGGCCTGTGCGGCCGCGGATCTCCGGCAGGTCGAGCAAGGACCACAGCCAGCGCAACAGTACGCCGATCGCATAGCCGGCGGAAAGCGACAGGCCCGAAATCACCGCCTGCACCACATAGGGCCGCGGGATGAGGCTCGGCGTCAGCGACATGGCAAAGAAGAAGACGCCGACGATGAGCCCCGTGGTCGAGAACGATGCCAGCAGCGTCGAGAGAAAACGCGGCATCGGCAACCTCGACAGCGGCGTCTGTTGAAGATGGTCCATGGCGTCGGGTCCCCACTGATGCTGGCACGGTCACCGGAACGACTGCGGGCTGTTCCGGCGCCGGCAATGTCGCTTCCCCGGCGTGTCCAGTCAATCGCCACAACCGCAAGACACCCTGACGCGAACCGGCCGACGGGCACTTCGGCCCCTAAACCCGGGTGACCTCGACCGGCGTCTTCATGATGATTTCACGGTGCGGGAACGGGATCGAAATGCCCGCCGCCTTGAACGCATCCCAGAGCGCCATCAGCACCTGGCCGCGGATGTTGGTGAGCCCGTTACTCGGATCGGAGATCCAGAACCTCAGCTTGAAATCGAGCGACGAGGCGCCGAAACCCGTCATCCAGCACACCGGCTGCGCGTAGCTGCTCGCCACCCGCGGCAGCGATGCGGCAGTCTCGATGGCGATGCGCGCCACCTCGTGCGGGTCGCTGTCATAGGAGGTACCGAAATCGACCTCGATGCGGACGAAGTCGCTGGAGAACGACCAGTTCACCACCTGCTGCGAGATGAAATCCTCGTTTGGAATGAGGTATTCCTTGCCGTCCCGGGTGATGACGGAGACGAAGCGGGAGCGCAGGTCGCGCACGGACCCGAAGGTATCGCCGAGCGTGATCGTGTCGCCCGGCTTGATGGATTTGTCGAGCAGGATGATGATACCGGAGATGAAGTTGGAAACCACCTTCTGCAGACCGAAACCGATGCCGACACCGACCGCCCCGGAAAAAACCGTCAGCGCCGTCAGGTCGATGCCGGTGGCCGATAGCGCGATTGCGCCGGCAAAGCCAATCAGCGCAATCTTGACCAGCTTGCTGATCAGAACCTTGAAGGAGGGGGTCAGGTCCGCTGACCGCTGGATCCAGTGCGACGAGACATTGCCGATCAAAACGGCAAGCCAGATCAGCGCGGCGGAGAGCACGATGGCTTTCAGGACGAGCAGCAGCGACAGGCGAACCGCACCGAGATTGATGGCAACGCCATCAAGTGTCGTCAGGATCACCCGGTCGAGCCCGACCGCATAGAGCGCAAAATAGATCCAGCCGACGACGGCGGTGACGCGCGCCAGCATCTGGTTGCGGATGATGCGTGTGAGCACCGAGATGACGAACCACGCCGCCGTCAGCGTCAGCGCGGTCGCCACCAACCAGCGATAGGACGGCCAGCCAAAGCGCAGGATCATGCCGTCGGCAATCCAGAGCCAGACGATCAGAAACAGCCACCGCAGCCGCCGCATGAAGGCGATGATGACCCGCAAAAGATCCGGATTGCCCTTGATCAGACGGGCTCGAGCCTCGACCCGCGGCTCTATTCGCTTCGCCAGTGCGCCGCAGACCAGGTAGCCGGCGACGATGACGGCGAGCTGATAATAGGTCCACTCGTTCAAAAAGACCGTCTGCAGCCAGGAAGCGGCGGCATCGAGCGCTGTTGCGAAATCCATCGTCTCTCTCCGAGAGAGCAAGGCGCCCGCCGAGCGTGTGGGACGCCCTCCTAACTCGAATCTAGGGCATCCCTGATGGTTTCAAAGCCGGATGGACGATTATCGAACCGCTTCAGAGGCTTATGGAGGGGTTGGCGCTAGACTCGCCGCTCCTTGATCGTGTTCATCACGAAACTCGTCTCGATCGAGGCGACGCATTTGAGCCTTGCGATCTTCTCCTTGATGAAACGCTCGTACTGATCGAGGCCGGCGCTCATCACCTTCAGCACGTAGTCGCGCGAGCCGGTCACCAGATGGCATTCGAGCACCTCGTCCCAGCCGCGCACCGCCTCTTCGAACATGACGATCTCGTCTTCGTGCTGGCGGCTGAGCGTGACGGTCGCAATCGCCGTCATCGTCCAGCCGTCGACTGCGGGATCGACCAAAGCCGTATAGCCGCGGATGACCCCGGTCTCCTCCAGCCGCCGTAGCCGACGCAGACAGGGCGACGCCGAGAGCCCCACCCGCTCGGCGAGCTCGTTGTTGGTCAGGCGGGCATCCGCCACCAGTTCCTTCAAAATCCTGCGATCCGTCTCGTCGGCTATTTTCTGCGCCATATCTTCTCAACTCAGCCAAATCTTTGCGCAACTCAAGGCGATCCCGCCGGAAATAGCAAGGATCGGTCCAAGCATCTGATATAATTTGCCTGTCAGTCGAGTCCGCTTCGCTTGAGGAGACAAGCCATGACCGCACCGCATCCCTCCAAAACCCACATCGGAAACCACAAGCTGCATCCTGAAACGCAGATGCTGAACTATGGCTACGATCCGGAACTGTCGGAGGGCGCGGTCAAACCTCCGGTCTTTCTGACCTCCACCTTCGTCTTCCGCTCCGCCGAAGAGGGCCGCGACTTCTTCGACTTTGTCTCCGGCCGGAAGGAACCGCCGGCGGGTGTCGGCGCCGGCCTCGTCTATTCGCGCTTCAACCACCCGAACAGCGAGATCGTCGAAGACCGTCTCGCCGTCTACGAGCGCACCGAAAGCTGCGCACTGTTCTCGTCGGGCATGTCGGCGATCGCCACGACGCTGCTCGCCTTCGTCAAGCCGGGCGACGCGGTGCTGCACAGCCAGCCGCTCTATGGCGGCACCGAGACGCTGCTTGCCCGCACCTTCCTCAATCTCGGCGTTTCCGCCGTCGGTTTTGCCGATGGCGTGAACGAGGCGGCCGTCAGCGCCGCCGCAGAAGAGGCGATGGCCAAGGGCCGGGTCTCGGTGATCCTGATCGAGACGCCGGCGAACCCGACCAATAGCCTCGTCGACGTCGCCATGATCCGCCGCGTTGCCGATGCGATCGGCAGGAAGCAGGGCCATACCCCGATCGTCGCCTGCGACAACACGCTGCTTGGGCCCGTCTTCCAGCGGCCGATCGAGCACGGCGCCGACATCTCGCTCTATTCGCTGACCAAGTATGTCGGTGGTCACTCCGACCTGATCGCCGGCGCCGCGCTCGGCTCCAAGGCGGTGATGAAGCAGGTAAAGGCGCTACGCGGTGCGATCGGCACGCAGCTCGATCCGCATTCCTGCTGGATGCTCGGCCGTTCGCTCGAAACGCTGGCGGTGCGCATGCAGAAGGCCGACGACAATGCCCGCATCGTCGCCGAATTCCTGCACGACCACCCGAAGGTCGAGCGTATCCACTACCTGCCCTTCCACGGCGAGGACACGCCGGTCGGCCGCACTTTCAAGACGCAGTGCACCGGCGCTGGCTCGACCTTCTCCTTCGATATCGCTGGCGGCCAGGAGGCGGCCTTCCGCTTCCTCAATGCGCTGCAGATCTTCAAGCTCGCCGTCAGCCTCGGCGGCACGGAATCGCTCGCCAGCCACCCGGCGGCGATGACCCATTCCGGCGTGCCGATCGAGGTGCGCCACCGCATCGGCGTGCTGGAATCGACCATCCGCCTGTCGATCGGTATCGAGCATCCCGACGACCTCGTGGCCGATCTTTCAAACGCGCTGTCGCTCGCCTGATGCAAGAGGCCGCCGGTCCAGCCGGCGGCATCCTTCGCGAGTTTGCAAGGACGCAATTCCGGACGGAAAACCGCTGCGCACTTTTCCTGGAATTCGCTCGCTTGGCTGGCGCAATTGCTTCGCACTTTTCCTGGAATTGCTCAGTGCGCCAGGATGTTGACGATATTGCCGAACGGGTCGCGCATGTAGAAACGGCGCACGCCCCAGGGCTCGTTGGTGATGTCGTAGACGATCTCGACACCGGCGGCCTTGGCTCGCTGATAGGCCCGGTCGACATCGTCCACCTCGATCGAAAGCACCGGCACCGGCGTATCGTTGCCGCCCTCGCTGGCGATGCTCACCTGTGGCATCGCGGCCTTGCCCTCGGCGGCAAAGGTCAGGATCCAGCCGTGATCCATCACCACGTCGAGTTCCAGCAGGTCGCCGTAGAAGGCGCGCGCCACTTGCGGGTCCGGGGCGTAGAGGTTTGAGACGATACGCTTGACTGTCATGGATTTCCTCCTCCGGTGAGCCGCAACGCGGCCACACCGGCGCTCAATGGTTGTTCGGCTGATAACGATACAGCCCATACTGCCCGCCAACGGCAGCCGATTGAAAGCGGAAATCGCCTCGCTTCAGAATGAAGCCGCCGCATGTTCCGATGGCGCCTTCGGGTTTGCTCCGGCAAGCGCCACCCGCACAAGCGTCGCCGCAGCCTTGCCCGCCACCTCCATGTAGTTTGGATCCCGGTGCAGCAGCACGACCGCGAAACTGCCGTCGAGCAGCAGCAGGATCTGCTTTGCCAGCACGGCCGGCTCGGCGACACCGGCTTCGGTAAAGGTCTCGGCAATCCAGGCCTCGAACTTCTTCTTGTGGGCGGCACCGATGCGGATCGCCGGATGACCGGGCATGTTGGCAAGCTCGGCGGAGGTGCGCAGGAAGCCACAGCCCTTCCATTTCGGATGGCGCGCCGCCCGCGCCAGGTTGACGAAGATCGCCTCGACCTTGTCGGCAATGTCCCCGTCGCCCGCGTCGAACCACTTGCGGAAGAGTTTCAGATTGGGCTGGTCGCGGCCTTCGAGATAGGCGGCGATCAGCTCGTCCTTGCTGTCGAAATGATAGTAGAGCGTGCGTTTGGTCACGCCCGCGGCTTCCGCCACCGCATCGACGCTGACGGCGCGGATGCCCTCGGCATAAAATAGCTTTTCCGCCGCTGCGACGATCAGCTCCCGGGTCGATTTCTCTGCTTTCGCCATCTCTCATGTATACCGACTAGTGAATATACATGGCATCTTCCCTCACCTAGCCTCTCCCCGTCAACACCTGCCGGAGAGCAACCATGTCGAACACCGTGCTGATGCAGATTTCCGAGGGCATCGCCCTCCTCACTCTCAACCGCCCAGAGAAACTCAACGCGCTGAACTACGAGCTGATCGACCGGCTCATGAGCCTTCTCGACCAGATCGAAGCGAACGACGGCGTCGGCGCCGTGATCATCACCGGCACCGGCGACCGCGCCTTTTCCGCCGGCGGCGATATCCATGAGTTCTCGGAAAGCGTGGCCAAGGGCGTAAACCCGGCCGTGCGCGATTTCGTCCGTCGCGGCCAGGGCCTGACGGCCCGGCTCGAAGCCTTTCCGAAGCCGGTCATCGCTGCCGTCAACGGGCTTGCCTATGGCGGCGGCTGCGAGATCACCGAAGCGGTGCATCTCGCTGTTGCCAGCGACCGGGCGCGTTTTGCCAAACCGGAAATCAAGCTCGGCATGCCGCCGACCTTCGGCGGCACCCAGCGCCTGCCGCGGCTGGCCGGCCGCAAGCGCGCGCTTGAACTGCTGCTGACAGGCGAGGATTTCTTGGCCGATCGCGCGCTGGAGTTGGGGCTCGTCAACCACGTCGTCGCTCATGAGGAACTGATGTCGGCCGCCCGTGACCTGGCAAAACGCATCATGGGCCACTCCCCGCTTGCAGTGCGCTCGATCATCACCGCCGTCACCCGCGGCCTCAACATGTCGATCGCCGAGGGGCTGCTGGTCGAAAGCGAACAGTTTGCCCAGATGGTGCCGACCGACGATCTTGCCGATGCGCTTGCCGCCTGGAAGGGACGGCGCATCCACGACGACCCACCGCGGCCTGGTCTCTTTTCGCGATACTTTTAAATTCAACCGAACGGTTGACAATTAGGTCGACCGAGAGGATATTCAACAATATGGTTGAATATCAGAACGCACATCTCGATGCCGTGTTTCACGCGCTTTCGGACCCGACGCGGCGCGCCATGCTCCAGGACCTTTCGCAGGGCGAAAGACTGGTGGGTGAGCTTGCGGCGCCGTTCTCGATCTCGCTGGCCGCGGCATCGAAGCACATCAAGGTGCTGGAAGGAGCAGGTCTGGTGCGCCGCGAAGTGAAAGGTCGCACGCATGTGTGCCGGCTCGATGCCGCGCCGATGCATGCAGGCATGGAATGGATGCGCCACTACGAAGCCTTCTGGCGCACCCGCATCGACGCACTCGAGGCGCTGCTTCTCGCCGAAGACGCCACAATCCAAACTGATCCGGAGGAAAAGCCATGACTTCGTCTGCCACAGCCTTTGCCGGCGCCGATTACGGCCGTGTCGTCGCACCGGACGCGGTGCGCATCGAGCGCCTGCTTCCCGGCCCGATCGAGCGGGTCTGGTCCTATCTGACGGAGGAAAGCAAGCGCCGGCTCTGGATGGCGTCCGGAACGATCGGATCGAAGGAAGGGGCCGAGGTCGAGCACGTCTTCCGCCATTCGGAACTGACGACGGAGGACGATCGGCCACCGCAGAAATACGCCGAGCACGCCGGCGAGGTGCGCAATTACGGCCACGTGCTCGCCTGGGAGCCGCCACGACTACTGGCCTATACCTGGAACGAAGAGACCGGCACCCCGTCGGAGGTCCGCTTCGAGCTCAGCCCCCGCGGCGACAAGGTGCTGCTCGTCGTCACCCATAAGCGCATCGCCGACCGCGCGGTCATGACCAGCTTCTCTGCCGGCTGGCACGTACACCTCGACATATTGCGTTCTCTGCTCGAAGGCGAAAAGCCGGCAGCCTTCTGGAGCAAGTTTGCCGACCTTGAAGCGCAATACGACGCGCGTATTCCGAAGCCCTGACGGCGGGATGTGCTTGAAGGTCAAGGCGCGTGCAGGCGCCGGCAAGGATCGACTTGCCGGCGCTTTTCGTCAGGCGCGGGCGAAACCGAGAACGAAAAACGCCAGCGCGCCGATCGAGGCCCATGTGCGCACGTGGTTCCACCAGACCCAATCAGTCAGATAGCGCTCACGCCATAGATCGGTCGCCGCCTGACCGGGGGCTGCCGCGGCGAGCGCGTCATTCATCGGCACGTTGAAGACAATGGTCACCAGCAGCACGCCAACGACATAGGCAATGCCACCGGCGGCAAGCCACCACCTGCCCTCGCCCCCCGAGATGAAGGCGACGACGACGAGCGCAAGGGCGAGCAGCGCCGTGCCCATGAAGGCGCTGAGGAAGATCGGGTTCTGGATCACGACATTGATGGCGTTCATCGCGGCGATCCCCTGCTCCGGCGGCAGCCGCGACAGGGCCTGCATGATGCAAACCGAGAAGATGAAGAACAGCCCGGCCATCAGGCCGGAACCGATCGCGGCGGCAAACGCCAGAGCGGGGATCAACGGGATCATGCGGCAAGACTCCAAACACCAGTTGCTGCGGTTTCCCGGGCGTAATCGGCAAATTCGCGCGGACGCCGCCCAAGCACGCGCTCGACATCGGACGTCATGCTGGAATTGCGTCCGTCGAGCACCGAGGTGAAGAGATAGCGGATGAGTTCGACATAGTCATCCGGCACGCCGTCCGCCTTGAGATGCGCTGCGAAGTCGGAAACCGGAATGGCCTGATAAGAGATCCGACGGTTGGCGGCCGCGGCGATCTCGGCGACGGCCTGGGCAAAGGTCATCAGGCGCGGGCCGGTCAAGGCATAGACCTTGCCGATATGCGCATCGTCCAGAAGGGCCTCAACCGCCACGTCGGCAATGTCGTCGCAACTGACGAAGGGCTCGGTGACCTCGTCCACCGGCAGGAAGACCGAACCACTCACCACGCTGTCAGCCAGGAAGCCTTCGTCGAAGTTCTCGAAGAACCAGCTGCCCCGGATGACCGTCCAGTCGGCGCCGGAGGCCTGCAGCGCACGCTCGGAGGCTTCCGCCTCGTCCTCGCCGCGGCCCGACAGGAGCACCAACCGTTTGATGCCGGTGCGAACGGCAAGGCTCGAGAACTTGGCGATGACGTCGACGGCGCCCGGCACCGCCAGATCGGGCTGGTAGCAGACATAGATGCGATCGACATTTTCAAGGGCGGGCGTCCAGGTCGCCTCATCCGTCCAATCGAAGGAAGGCGACGCCGAACGGGCGCCGATGCGGACCGCTACGCCCCGCTCCCGAAGGCGATCGGCCACCCGCCGCCCCGTCTTGCCGGTACCGCCCAAAACCAGTGTGACTTTCTGAGACATCGCTTCCTCCTGAGGTTCCACCAACAAACATGAGCATCTCTCACATTTGCAAATGTGATAAATCCTCGTATTTTAGGAGTCAAGTCAAAATGTGAGCATTACTCATGATTCCAGATGCAAGTCCCGCCACGCTTCCCGCCGACGACGAGCCTGCGCTGCGCCGGACGCCGAGCCAGAAGCGCAGCCGCGAGCGCGTCGAGCAGATCCTTGCCTGCGCGACGGCGCTCATCCAGGAGAAGGGCAGCGACGCCATGCGCATGAGCGAAGTCGCTGAAAAGGCGGGGATCTCGATCGGCTCGCTTTATCAGTACTTCCCCGACAAGGCGGCAATCGTGCGCACGCTGGCCGAGCGCTACAATGCGGTCTGCAACGAGTGCATCGCGGCCGAACTGGCAAAGGTCACGTCGATAGCCGAACTGCGCGACGCCTTCTCGCTGCTGTTCGACATCTACTACGACATGTTCCTCGCCGAGCCGGTCATGCGCGACATCTGGTCGGCGATGCAGGCCGACAAGGCACTGCGCGAGATCGATCTTGCGCAAAGCCGCGCCGGCGGAAAGCTGCTTGCCGATGTCTGGGCCTGCCTTGTGCCGGAGACGCCGCGCGAAGAGATCGACAGCGCCGCCTTCCTGATCATGCATCTCGGCGACTGCACCATGCGACTTGCAGTCTCGGTCGACCGGGCCGAGGGTGACCAGATCGTCGAAGCCTACAAACGCATGACCATCAAGGATTTTGTCGCGGATGGACCGCGCGGCGGCGCGCACTCAATTGACAACTCCATGACACAATCCTAATCATCTGGGATCGATTGGTTCCCGGGACGCGAACGTGTTTCGGGAGCAAACGGGAATGTGACGGATGGACCCAAGCTGGGCATTCAAATCACGGCCGACCCCGCGACTGTAGAGCGACGTCGATCCACCGTTCCGGAGCGATCCGGAAGAAGCCACTGGCAAGACCGCGAGAGGGCGGCCGAGCTGGGAAGGCGAGGCAGATCGAGGGCATCGAGCCCAACGCCGTGAGCCAGGAAACCTGCCACTCGATACGGGCATAGGGCCCAACCGGGAATTTCCCGATGCCATCACGGAGGTTGTCATGGCTACGTCTACCATTTCGAGCACCCCGCTCTCCCTCAGCGATCGTCTGACCGCTGGCGTCATCGCGCTCTTCATCGGCGCATTCCTCGTCTTTGGCGCCGGCCTTGCCAACTCGGCAGTGCTGCACGACACGGCGCACGACACTCGCCACTCCTACGGCTTCCCCTGCCACTGACCGATGCGCCGGAACGTGAACAACGTTCCGCATCGAACAATCTGCGGACCTGAACGCATCCGGCCTGAGCCGGATGGAGGCCTGCGTGCATCCCGGTTTTTCCGGCGCGCGAAGGCCATCCGCAGCATTGGGAAAATGGGAAGGCTCAAGGACCACGCCACAGGGCGTGGCTTTTGTCGTTATCGAGGGATTTCAAGATGATTGTCAGAACGCTTCTGGCCGCGATCGTGGCTGGATTGATTGCCGGTGTCTTCATGACCGGCGCCCAGGAACTGCGCGTCACACCGCTGATCCTGCATGCAGAAGAATTCGAAGGCGAGGCACCGGCCGCCACCGAACAGCCCGCCGCCCAGCCGGGTGCGGCACAGCCGGCCGCAGAAAACCACGACCAGCATTCGTCGCTCAAAGCCGTGTCGCCGTTCGGCGCTTTCCTCGACGCTTTGTCGCCGATCACCCCGGCCTATGCCCATGAGGGCGAGCATGAGGAAGGCGGCATCATGTTCGGCATGAGCCGCTTCTCCGGCACGCTGATGGCGAACCTCGTCACAGGTTCCGGCTTCGGCCTGCTGCTCGCCGGCGTCAGCCTGGTGATCGGCTACCCGATCACGCTCAGGAACGGCGCGCTGTGGGGCGCCTGCGGCTGGCTTGCCGTGCACATGCTGCCGGCGATCGGTCTGCCGCCGGAACTGCCGGGCTTTCCGGCAGCCGAACTCGGCGACCGCCAGACCTGGTGGCTGGTGACCGTGGCGCTCTCCGCCGTCGGCCTCTATCTCGTCGTCCTGCGCGAGGAGATCGTCTCCAAGGTCGCAGGCCTGGTGGCGATCGCAGCACCCCATGTCTACGGCGCGCCGCAGCCGCTCGATATCACCAGCAACGTTCCGGCCGTGCTCGGCGCCGAGTTTGCGGTTGCCGCACTCGCCACCACGCTTGCCTTCTGGATCGTGCTCGGCGTCGTCTCCGGCTTCATCAACGAGCGCTTCGTCAAGGCACAGTGATCACTGATCACAGATCGTCAGCAAAGCGACGGCGGGGTTCAGGTCCCGCCGTTTTGCATGAGATGCGCCGCCAGCCGCGCGCGGCGATCTTCCGGCTCCAGCAGCACGCAGGTGTCGCAGAAACTGCCCCCTTCCGTCTTGAAGTAGAGACAGCAGCCGCAACGGATCCGATACTGGCGCGACAGCTGAGCGCCGCTTGCCGGATCGAGAGCCGCGATCTGCTCGTAGCAGAGCTCCTCTGAGTAGAGCCGCGAACCCGGTCGTTTGACGATCGCCAGCGCCTCGGCCATGCCGCGCGCCTCGTCGCCGATCGCGCGGCCGATTTCCAGGAACGCGCCGGCCAGGGCATCAGCCGCGAGCCGCCATTGCGCCCCGCTCGACAGCCCTGCTCGCGCTTTCAGAACCGCAACGACGGGTGCCAGATGGGCGATGAAGCCCGGTTCGAATGCGCTGACGCCTTCGCCACCCTGGCGCTCCGTCGCCGGCGGATGCAGGCGAAAATGATAGCGCTTGCCCGCGACTTCGACGCCACGGTGAAGCCGCGTCCAATCCTCGAAACGAATGCCGGCCACCTCCGCCTGCAACCCGGCGCCGAGATGGAACGCGCCAAGGACCACGCTCAGCTGGCGGCTATAGAAGGCGATCAGATGCGCCGCCCGGATCCGGTCGGTCATGCCGACCCCGAAGAAATCCTGATAGGCGAGCCCCGCCTCAAGGCCAGCGCTGCCCGCAGCCCAGAAGTCGCCCGGCGCGCTGAAATCACTGGCCGCCGGCCCGAGCGAGACGGCAGCCTCGGGAAACTGGGCACGCAGATGGTCGGCGACGGCCAGCGCCTGCGGCGCAAACGCCGCGGTCTCCGCTGTCGGCCGGTGGTCGTTCAAGCGCATGCCGTCTCCGTCGTCCATTCTCATCCTCTGGCGCGGGATGCGGGCGGATTACCACACGCGCCTTCCCCCTCCTGCAGCCAGCCACCGTCGAAGCCCGCCCGCTCAAGGCCGAGACGGATCGCCGGCATGCTGCGCATCAGCGCCCAGCCAAGGCCGCTTTGCCAGTTCTCGATCATCATGACAACGATGCCCTGGTCAAGACCGACGACACGCGCATCGATCCAGCCCTCCGGGCCTGCGCCGGCGGCCAGGCTCGGGTTAAAGCCGCCGGGAAAGCGCCCTTCGCTCAAAAGTCCCGGATAACTGTCTGCCATATGCACGAGGGAGGCCCGCGCCGCGTCCGGCTCGAACGGCAGGCAGGCGAGCGGCGCCCAGGGCACGAGCGTGCCGTCATCAAGGCCGTAGGGTGCGCCGCGGTTCACATAGCCGAAAAGCCGCTGCTGGCGCCCATCCGCAAGCCGCAGCCGGCCGCGCGGCGCATGGCAGGCGCTCAGGCCCCACAGGTCCTCGCCATATCCGGCGAAACCGCCGGGATTGGAGCGCGCATGGTCCCGCTGCAAGGCGATGGCGCGTCGGGTATTCTCGAAATAATCCGTCCCCCGCTCCCGCATCGTCCGGTCGGAAAGCCCGCGCAGATCGAGCCAGGCCTGCGGAAAGAGATGGATGAAGAGTGGCGCCGCATGCAGATGCGGCCGGCCGTCGACGGGAATCCAGTCATGGCCCTCGGCAAAGGCCGCATAGTGCTCCGGTTCGATCGAATGGTCGGGCGCGCCGAGTGCCAGCACATAGAGCAGCAGCGCTTCGCTGTAACCCCGCCAGCGATGCTTCAAGAACCGCCCCGGCGGCCGCCAGCCCATCGTCAGCGTGTCGGCCCGATTGAGCGCCCAGCGCCAGTCCACCCGCGCATAGAGCCGATCGGCAAGCGCGCGGATCTCGCATTCGTCCGCATCCCTACCGGAAAAATATGCAGAGGCGGTCAGGCAGCCGGCGATCAGCAGCGCCGTATCGACGGTCGAAAGCTCGCTCTGCCAGGTGCGCTCGCCGGTCCGCATGTCGAGGAAGTGATGGTAGAAGCCGCGATAGCCGGTCGCCTGCCGGTGGCGGGACTGCGGGCTTTGGACAAGGAAGCGCAGGGTCGTCACCACCCGCCGCGCGGCATCGCTGCGCGAGAGCCAGCCGCGCTCGACGCCGATCGGATAGCAGGAAAGGCCGAAGCCGGTCGCAGCGATGCTCGCCGGCGCGCCCGGCAACGCGGTGTCGGCGATCAGTCCGGTGACCGGATCCGAATGTTCGAGGAAATACCCGAACGCCGCCTGCTGCAATCGATCGATCTGAAATCGCTCAGTATTTTCCGTACGCTGCGGCATTTCGCCTTTCCTGTCCGACATCCGGCCTCATGCAGGACCCGGCAAAATCACTCTTTAGTGAAGGCCAACTACACCCAAACGGTCGCCGAAATCCAATCTTGTGTTACAGTCTTCTAATCTGACCGCGCGCAATGACTGGTTGAAGCGATGTTGAGCGTGTTGGCGTTACTCCTTTCATTGAGTGGTGGCCCGAGCCCATCGACCGCCGAGGCGACGAATGTCGACGTCGAACTGATCCTGGCGGTCGACATGTCCGGCTCGATGGATCTCGACGAGGCCCGCATCCAGAGGGCCGGCTATGTCGAGGCACTCCGGCATCGCGACTTCCTTGATGCGGTCGAAAGCGGCCAGCTGGGCAAGATCGCCATCGGCTATTTCGAATGGGCCGGAACGGTGAACGAGTCCTCCGTTGTCGCCTGGAAGGTCATCGACAATGCCGCCGACGCCGACGCCTTCGCCAAGCTGATCGAAGCGCGGCCGGTCGGCACACGCCGCGGCACCTCCATCTCCAACGCCATCACCTATGGCACGGCGCTGATCGATTCCAACGCGTTCAGCGGCGTGCGAAGGGTCATCGACATCTCCGGCGACGGGCCGAACAACATCGGCCCGCCGGTGCTTCCAGCCCGCGAGATCGCGATCACGCGCGGCATCACCATCAACGGGCTTGCCATCCTCATCCGCCCGTCGGTTTCGACCGGCCCGCTTGACCAATATTATGCCGAATGTGTCATCGGCGGCCCCGGCTCCTTCGTGCTGCCGGTGCACGAGCCCGAAGATTTCTCCATCGCGATCCGCCAGAAACTGGTGCTCGAAGTCAGCGGCCTGCCACCACCGCCGACCATACGCTATGTCGATGCCTTCCCGGCGCCCGACTGCCTGATCGGCGAGAAATTGCGACCGGGCTTCCTCGACCGGGTCTATCCGGAGCTCGACAAGTAGCCTCGCTCGACCTGACGATGCCCCCGCAACCTTTGCGCGTCAGATTGTCGTTTCCCTTCGCTTCGTCCGACGATAAGATGGCGCGTTGCTTCGCGGATCGATTCATGTCCTTGACCACCACGCCCCATCAGGCCGAACTGGCCACAGACCCGACCACCGACACCGGCAGTCAGCACATCCGCGATACATTGCGCGATGCGATCGTCGAGCGGCGGCTTGCGCCTGGCACGAAGCTTTCGGAAAGCGACGTCGGCGAACTCTTCAACGTCAGCCGAACGCTGGTGCGCGCCGCCCTGCAGGCGCTGTCCTATGAGGGCCTCGTCAACGTCGAGAAGAACCGCGGCGCCTTCGTTGCGCACCCTTCGATCGACGAGGCGCGCCAGATCTTTGCGACCCGCCGGCTGATCGAACCCGGCGTCGTGCGCGCCGCCGCCGCCCAGATCGGCAAGGCGGAGCTTTCCGAACTCAGGCGCATGCTGGCAGCCGAGCGCCAACTGACCGAACAGCGCGGTCAATCGGCCCGTCGTGCGGAAATCAAGGCATCGGGCGATTTCCACCTGGCGCTTGCCGACCTCTCGGGCAACACCATTCTGCGCCGCTTCATGGACGAGCTCGTCGCCCGCTCCTCGCTGGTCATCGCGCTTTACGGACAATCGACCGTTTCGAGCTGCGGCCACAGCGAACACGACGAGATCGTCAACGCGATCGAGCGTGGCGACATCGACGCGGCCGCGCGGCTGATGATCCACCACATCGACCATATCGAAGCCGACCTCGACCTGCGCGTTCTGAAGTCGACCGACCTCAAGGCAGCGCTGGAACTCTAGTGCCGCCACCTGCGCCGGGCCTGGATTTTCAAAACTTTTCAACACCGGTCCGAGCTCGATGGAGCTCCCCGCCGCACCTCCCTTCGTCCGCCGTCGGCAAAAGCGACGCAACCAAAAGATCAGGTTCGCAAAGCCGGAGAGAACTCGCCTGCCGTCAGCGCGAATAAAATCGGTCGACAACATGGAACCATCCCGCTGCTCTCGCGTTGCCCTCTCGCTCGAAAAGACTGTGAACGAGGAATGCAATGAGCGAGAAACTCTTTCCCACTCCCATCCCCCTGAAACTTTCGGCACGACGGCAGACCGTGGTCAGAACGGTGTTCGAAGCCGTGGAACTGCTCAGGCAGTGGCCGGGCCGTCGTGGCCGGGAATATCGCGCAGCCCTCAGACGCTGCCTGGATGCGCTGGATGGATTGACGAGTACGGACCGGGCGAGCCGCTGCTTTGCCGCAGCCGCCCGGGAATCGGGCCTGTTGCTGGCCTGATCCGGGCGACCGGGATGATCCGGAACCGCAAAGGTGATCCGGGATATCAAGGGCTCGGAGTTTGAAGCTTTCACGATGCGCCGAAGGACGATCGGCGCATCGCCCCGACCGAAAGCACCTCAGCTGCGATCAGCAAGATTTCATGCCACGCGCGGCGATCAGTCGGCGAGTTCGGCCGCTTCCTTCGGTCCACGGTCGGCAAGCGCCTTGAGCGCCGCCTTGTCGAGCCGCCAGTCCGGCGCGCCGTAACCGAGCGGCCACTTGTACGGCTCCTTGTCGTTGAAGAAGACGACGGTCGTCAGAAGCGGGAAGGCCTGGCGGTAGGTCTGCTGATCCAGGATTTCGGCATACCATGCACGCTTGTAATCGGCCGAGCCGGAGACCCCGAGTTCGGCAACGATCACGGGCTTGCCGTAACGCGAAACGCGCTGGTACTTTTCCTTGAGCGCTTCGCCGAAGCGACGCTCGCGGCCCCAATAGTCGACGTCCATCTTCTGCAGGCCCCAGACCGGGATGCCGATCGCATCGACGACATCGTCGCCCGGATAATAGGCCGCGAGATTGCGATGGCCCTTCGGCGACCAGACGTAGCGGGCGGCCGGCGCGAGTTCCCGGCACTTGCTGACGAAGTAGCGGAACGCCGTCTTGTAGCCTTCGCTGTCGCGCCGCGCCCAGGGATAGCGCTCGCCGGGCTCTTCCATCTCATGGCCCCAGCGAATGTAGACCGGCCCGCGGAAGTCGGCGGCGCGCGTGCAAATATCGGTAATCTCGCGATCGAAGCGGCCCTTGCCGATATCGGCAAACAGCCGGTTGCCGCCGGCGCGCCAGTCGGCGGCATGGGTATAGGGCTCGACCGAAAGCATCAGCGCCCGCCCCTGTCGCGCGGCATTTGCGAACTTCCGTTTCAGCTGCGCCCGATCCGGCTTCTGCCAGTAGACGAAGACATGCTCGAGTGTCAGCGCGTCGCTGGATGCGACCGCATCATGCGGATCGTAAACACCGATTTCGACCGTGCGTGTTTCCCGCTCCCTTGCCTCAGGCGTGATGGCGGCGGTCGTCAGCGACCGGTCGATACCATCTACGGGATCCTGCGCGCGGCCCGGCGTGACACCGGCAACCGCCAGAAGCGCCAGCGCGCCAGCACCGAGGACCGATCTTGGGACAGCAATAGGCAACGATTTTCTCCGGCGTGCCACATCTGGCACCGCATAAAACCAGACATGGCTTGCTGCGCGCTGGAAGCCGGTGCGATCGCGAGGCCGTGGGCGTCATGCCCGGATGGCAAAAAGGCCGCCGCCAAGGCTGGCAACCGCCCCGTCTCCATGATCGATTGCGCCTGCCTTCCCGAACGCGACAGACTGTTAGAGCGAGGCTCTGAGGAAACAGTGCGACGTGCGCCCGAAGCCGCTCGGCGAGCAGATATAGGGCGCGCGGCCGAGGTAGGTTGCCGTGCGCCTGCGCGTCGGTGCCGGCTCGACGATGTCTTCATCCGCCTCGGCGATCTTCAGCTGCTTCTCTTCCTTGCGGACCTTGATCGAAGGGCTCGCATAGGCACTCGAATGGCCCGATGCAAACAGCGGCGTTTCGCTGACGACCGTCGACGAGCAGCCGGCGGACAGAAGCAGGAGGCTTAGAACTGATGTCGTCGGTACGAGAAACTTGAAACCCGAAACGGCGGTGCGGCCTACGCCGGCACATGCGGTTTTGATTCGCATAAACGTCCTTTCGAATAGCGGTCCAGCCGCCTGGGGCTTCCTTTGGGCGAAAAGGCGGCGATCTTCAACCCCCTTTTTCATTATTCATTGCTTAAATTAACAATTCCTTTCTTAGAGATTCCGCCATGGTTGTGCCGCCGCTTTCGCCCTGCGCTGGCGAACATCGACGCCATGCGGACGGCGGACGCAGGCATCGGCGCGGGCTATGAGCGAAACAAATACGGAAAAGCAAAGGCTTGCCGGGCCCCCTGTATCACGGCATCGGCGAACGGCGACCCGTCTCTGCCGCTTCCGCGCCACCACGCCCGGTGGCAATATCCGGCCGATGCTACGGCTGATGTCCCCGGACAAAAAAATCGACCCCACCCACCGGTTCTCCGCTGGAATCCGGACGGCGGCGGCTGGCGGGGACGACGGGCCGCTGCCATTCGCTATTTTTAGCTATCGCGCATTTACGGATCCTTGACCTCTGCCGGCCACCTTGGAGCGAGGCGCAACATGTTTGAGCGTATGCGCCCACTCCAAAACTGCCCGCCTCCCGCGGGCATTTTTTTGCGCGCACGGTAGCCCTGCGAGCACCAGCCGCCCGGTATTCCCAGAAACGACGCCTTCCCCCGCGCGCCGCTTCATCCCGCCCCATCCTCGACGCCCATTGCACGGGCTGAGGCCTTCCAACGTCTGGCCTCGCCTTGCCGATGGGACATGCGAACTGCGCGCCGGCCAGCCGCGATCGGCTGCTCGCCAGCGCGTTTACCACACTGCGAAAGTCCCATTGCGCGAATTTAAGGAGTTGTTAATAATAGAAAGCGGAGAGCGAGGGGCAATCCAAATTGGATCAAGATACAGGTGCCGACATCGTCGGAGCCGCCGGCATCGCTGGCGCGCGCATAACCATCATTGTTTCTGCACTCGGCGCCGGGGGTACCGAGCACGTCGTCAGTCTCGTTGCCAGCCACTGGGCCCGCCTCGGCTGCACGTCACGGTCATTACACTCGAAGCGCCGACCTCCGAACCCTATTACAGGCTCGATCCGCGCGTCACCATCGAGCGGCTCGACGTGCCGGTTCAGAAGGCTGGCAAGCTGCGGGCCGCCTGGCTGGTGGCAAGGCGGCTCTACCGACTGCGCTCGACGATCAGCCGCACCCGTCCCGACTTCGTGCTGAGCTTCCTGACGCGCACGAACGTGTTGACGCTGCTCGCAACACGAGGCCTCAGGCTCCCGGTGATCGTGTCCGAGCGCAACAACCCGGCGGTGCAGCCCTTCGGCCCCTTCTGGAAATGGCTGCAGCTTCGTCTCTACCCGCGCGCCTTTGCGCTGGTGACGATGACCAAGGGCGCGCTGGACTATTTCCCGCCGAATGTTCGCCGCTCCAGCCGGGTGATCGCCAATGCGATCAATCTGCCCGACGGCTGGCAAAAGAAGCGCGGCAACAATGTGCTCACCGCCGTCGGGCGCCTGACTGAGCAAAAAGGCTTCGATCTGCTGCTCGAAGCCTTCGCCAAGGTGGCCAGTGACCACCCCGAATGGAAGCTCGTCATCTGGGGCGAAGGCGAGGCGAGAAAAGCGCTGGAAGCCCAGCGCAATGCGCTCGGATTGGCCGACCGGGTGGAAATGCCCGGCGTCACCGCGAAACCCGGCCTCTGGGTCGAAACCGCCGACCTCTTCGTCCTGTCATCCCGCTACCAAGGCTGGGGCATCGCCCTGCTTGAAGCGATGGCCGCAGGCCTCCCCGTCGTCTCCTTCGCCTGCGAATGGGGCCCGACCGACATGATTGCCAACGGCGACGACGGCATCCTCGTCGAAAACGGCGACATCAACGCCCTGGCCGAAGCCCTCTCCAACCTGATGGGCGACGAGACCCTGCGCGCCCGTCTCGCGGCCAACGCCGAAGCCAATGTCCGACGCTACGACGCCGAACATATCCTCTCCCAATGGGACGCCGTGGCGCTCTCGGCACTGGAAAACTCGAGCACCCCGAGGGCCACGATGAAGCCCCGGGCCATCCCCGCTTCCGGCTAAGGATCTGGCCGCGTTGGCGGAGACAACTGCGAACGTGGCCTCGGAAAGGGTATGTCCTGTCAAACCGGTCGCGACAGGCGAGCGCTTTGTAGACCAATGCTGGTCAGCGTGCCGCCATAGTTGAAGACCCGGTAGATGCCGGCGCCGAAGCTGCCGCCGGAGGAGACGGAAACGTTGAGCGTGCCGTCGAGCACCAGGTTGCCACCGACATCGACAAGATCGTTGAGCGCGCCACCGGCGACATTGGCCTGGCCGAATTCGAAATCGACGATGGAAGCGGCAGCGAGCGACAGATTGCCATTGATCGTCAACGTTCCGGGCTGTTGCCGAGCGCCAGCGTGCCGCGTCGTTCACGACGACGCTGCCGCCGATCGTGCCGTTGCCGCCGAGCACGGCGCCAGAACCAACCGTCGTCAGTCCGGTTGCAATCGACTGGTTGCCGTTGACCAGCAGCTTGCCGGCATCGACGTTCGTGGCACCCGAATAGCTGTTGCGCCGGAGAGGATCCGTCGCTCACGATCCTTGCATGAGGTGACGTGCAATCTGCACCAGCGCTGCATCGCTGCCGTCTGACCCCTTTGTTCGTTTTCCCGCCTCCAGCCAGCAAACGTTCATGACCGCCAGAATGTCGTCATCCGACTGGACCACGCCTGCCGCGTCAAAGTCTCTTCGAATGATCGCAAGAATGTCGCTGCGTTCGACCTCCAGCGCCGCCATCGCAAGACCATCCGAGTAGGTCTTGGCATTTTCGCCGGCAAGGGCCAGTTTCTCCGCCGCCCAAAAGCCAACCAGCTTGTTGCGACGTACGATTCGCACCATTTCCGCGCCCGGACCAGCCATCGAAATTCTCCATTGCCGCCTGGCCGGCCATCCTAGCAGAAACCACGAGGAAGAGGGTTGGATTATCCGACGTTGGCGGAACATGCCGTGCGCAATTTCGCGTCGTGCAAAGTCGCTGGAAGTGTCCCCAACCTGCGCGCACATCAAATCTGGGCAAAAATCAGCCAGAAAACCTAGAAAACTCAATGTTCGCAAGTGACTGGTGGGCCCGGAGGGACTCGAACCCCCAACCAAGCGGTTATGAGCCGCCGGCTCTAACCATTGAGCTACAGGCCCACTCTGGATCCGCTCCTGTCCTTAAACCGTAACGGTCCAGGGATAAGACACGGGGCAGCAACTTTAAGTGCTACGGTGGCCTTTGCGCTTCTGAACGAGGCGTGGCACCGTCGTGATCCAGGCCCGCGAACCAATGGCAGTTTGCGGGTGGCCAAGGCTCTAGCGGAAAACCTTTTTGCGGACAAGCCATTGCCGCAATGCTCACACAATCGATAGCCAAGAAGACGCTTGGGACGGAACAACCGGAGAGACATTGAAGATGATTTCCACACGCACTGCCCGCACGCTTTCGATCGCCGCCTTCGCTGCGGCTTTTGCTGGCGTTGCCGCCGCTCAGGCGCAGGAGACGGACAAGGACAAGGCCACCATCGTCGTTGCCGGCGAAGGCCGCGCGACGACCGCGCCGGACATGGCAGTCCTGCAGCTGAGCGTCGTCAAGGATGGCAAGACCGCGCGTGAAGCGCTGGACGCCAACAACAAGACCATGGCCGAAGTGCTGAAGGCGCTGAAGGACGGCGGCATTGCCGATCGCGACCTGCAGACGAGCGGCTTCATGCTCAACCCGCAATACAGCTACCCGACCAACACCGACGGCAGCAACCGCGCGCCGGAGTTGATCGGCTACCAGGTGACGAACGGCGTCAGCGTCCGCGTTCGCGATCTCGCCAAGCTCGGCGAAGTGATCGACAAGTCGGTTTCGCTCGGCGTCAACCAGGGTGGCGGCGTACAGTTCACCAACGACAAGCCGGAAGCCGTGATCACCGAAGCGCGCAAGGCAGCCGTTGCCGATGCCGTTGAGAAGGCCAAGGTGCTGGCCGAAGCGGCCGGCGTCTCGGTCGGCAAGATCGTCAACATCTCCGAGCAGGGCTTCCGCCCCGAGCCGGTGCCGATGATGCGCGCCGGCATGGCCAAGGAATATGCCGCCGACGCCGTTCCGGTCGCAACCGGCGAAAACAGCTACAACGTGACGGTCAACGTGACCTTCGAAATCAAGCAGTAAGGCTTGTCAGCAACGCCCGCGGCCAAGCGCGGGCGTTCAGCGATCGAACGCCCCTGGTGCCAAGGATGGGTGCCGGGGGCTTTTCTTTTGGGCGCTGGTGCTCGCGATGCACTCGACTAAGACCGGGCCCGGCGCTGAACGCCGTCCGACCTCCAGGCTTAAATTTGCCGGCACCTGCTTTGACATCGCTTCCCGCGCGCGATTTGCTGCCGCCCCTAGCCCTTCGGCATCGCCCGCGACCGCTCCGCGATCTCCGCCTGGCGTCGCCCTCGCCTCCACGTCCTCGTCATCTTCGCCGCTAAAGCGGACCTCCAGCCACATCGCATGGATCGTTGGTCCCGAGTGTTCGGTCGAGGAGATCCTTGGCAGGTATTCCGGGCGATGGCTGACACATGGGCTGGATCTGGTCTGAAGAAGATCAGCCGATGCCTAGGCCGCAGATGTCCGCGATGGAATTGCGCCGCGCGTTCATTCGTCTGGCAATGCTAGAGGGCAAACCGGCCGGAACCTTGCCGTCGGTTCGGCAACTACGGTGCCTGACACGACGATCGCCCGAGCGGACGATTCGCACGTGTGGACCGCGCTGTCGGCCTGATCCACTTCGCTTCGTTCACGCGTCCCGACCAGGACTGCGCGCAACCGGCGCCCCTTGGTCGCTGCGGCGTCAAACAAAAAGCCCCCCATGCCTTGGCATGAGGGGCCATTCTTCCGCCGGCCGGGGGAGACGAGGCGGGAAGATTGCTTAGGTGTTACCAGCGGCCGATCGTCGGGCAGCCGCGGGCGTTCGCAAACACGATCGTCTGGCGTTGGCCGTGGCGACGGCCTTCGACGACGACGCGGCGCGAAGAGACGTCGGCGACATAGGCGCGGCGGAGTCCACGATCGCGGGCCTTGTCGACGGCCATCCAGGGCGCGCAACGGCCGCGGCGGTCACGGTCCCAGTGGCGGTCACGGCCGCGACCCCAGTCGCGCTCGTCACCGTAGCCGCCGTCGTAGTCGCGATACTGGACATCGACGCCACCGCGCGGGCCGAAACCGAATTCGATCGATTCCGCCGAAGCGGTGGAGGCGGCACCCAGCAGGCCGGTAAGTCCGATGACGGCGGCGGCAGCGGCGTTAAAAAGGCGGTTCTTCATAAGATCTCTCCAAGCTTGAAGGGTTCGAGGGGCAATCACCGTCCCAAGCGATTGATCAGAGAATAGGGTCGCCAAGCTGAACGACAGCGGAACCCGATGTTCATGGGACGTTCAGATTGCCAGAACGTGATGACCACACGCGCGTGGAGGAGACTTTCGTGCAAGTCACAGTCGATAAGGCATTGCTTATAAACAAGTATTTCGAAGGGCTTTGACCGCGGCCAAGGCGCTGGGACGCGCCTTCGCCTGCGCTTGGACAAGCGGCGAATCAGCCGCCGTCATCGGCGTGCCAGAGGTGATTCGCGCCCGTATTTTCCCGATCAAGACATGATCGGTCATCCGGCGGTCAGTAAGAAAACTTGAAAATGAAGGGGCGCGACCGTCAGGAGCGGTCGGCTACGCGTCGCTCAGCCGGCAAGCGCCCGCTCAAAGACGCGAATATTGCGATAATGGCTGAGGCGGGTGATGGCGCCGTCCTCGATCTCGAAGACGAGCACGCTGGGAATGGAGTAGCTCTGGCCAGTCGCAGGGGGAAAGCCTTCCATGGTCTCGCGGTAGGTGCCCCGTACCGTCAAATCGGCGGCCACGCGCTGGCCGAAGGCATCGCGCATCAGTACCACGTCTCCGAACTGCTCGTCGAATCGGCGCAGATAGTTCATCAGCCAGGCGCGCAAGGGGCCGACGCCGACGGTGCGTTGACCGGTCAGCGAATCGAGTTCGATGTCCTCATGCACGAGCCGCGCCAGCGCCTCGAAATCCCGCTGGTTCAGCGCCTCGATAAAGCCGCTGGCAATCGTCTGTGCATCGGTCATTCCGGTTCCTCCCTAGCCTCGAAGGCCGGTTCCCAAGCCCTTGCTCTCGCCCCTTTATCTAGAACCCTTGCGCCGCCGTTCAATCGTCGGCGCCGGCCAATCAGGCGGAAAGATGCAGGACGATCTCGCGGCGATGCGGGCGGTCGCGATGCTCGAAGAGGTAGAGCCCCTGCCAGGTGCCGGTGAGCATCCGGCCACCACTGACGGGAATGCCGAGCGATACCGGCGTCAACGCCGCCTTGATATGTGCCGGCATATCGTCGGGGCCTTCCTGGGTGTGCACGATCCAGCGCATGGAGGGATCCGAGGACGGCGGCACGAGGCGGCGGAAAAAGGCGTCCAGATCGCGCTTCACGTCCGGGTCGGCGTTTTCCTGGATGAGAAGCGAACAGGAGGTGTGCCGCACGAAGACCGTGAGCAGCCCCTCGCCTGCCGCGTTGGCGCGCACGAAGGCCGCCGCCTCGTCGGTAAATTCATAGAGCCCCTGGCCATGGGTGGCGATGGTGATGCGCGTTTGCGGCATGAAGGCCTCCGGCAGGCGGTCGCATCCGCCCGAGAGGCGGTGCGACCCGTTGATATGCCCAATGCTTTTATCCCCGGACCGTTCCCGGTCCAAGGCGATCTGCCGCAATCCGTCGCGGTGGCGTGCCTACATCTCCAGGAAGGTCTCGAAGCCGCCATAGATCATGCGCTTGCCGTCGAACACCTGCTTCCAGGCATCGCCCTGCAGCCGCGGATCGGCCATGACCTTGGCAACGATCGCGTCGCGCTCGGCGCGGGATTTGTAGGTGATCCAGGAGAACACCACCGTCTCATCGTCCTTGGCCTGCACCGAGCGGGGAAAGGACGTCACTTCGCCATAGGGCGCGTCATCCGCCAGGCATTCGGTGTAGGCGAGCGCGCCGTGCTCCATCCACACCGCACCCGCCGCCTTCGCCATCGCCTTGTAGGCCTCGATATTCGCCTTCGGCACGGCAACGATAAAGCCATCCACATAGGTCATCGACATAGTCTCCTCTGTTCGTTCTACGAGCATAGGACGCAGGACGGCCAAGAGTTCCGACATCGGGACGGAATTTTCTTTCAAGTGCGGCGCTGCTTTTGTCGGAACCGCGCTTCCCCGTTCGTCCTTGGCCGGTAGCATCCAAATCGGGAGACACCCATGCAGAAGATCACGCCGTTTCTCTGGTTCGACGATCAGCTGGAGGACGCCATCGCTTTCTACACCGCCATTTTCCGCAACAGCCGCATCACCGACGTGAAGCGGGGCCCCGACGGCAGGGCCTTTACCGCGTCCTTCGAGATCGAGGGGCAGCACTTCATGGGGCTCAACGGCGGGCCGCATTTCAAGTTCAGCGAGGCCGTGTCGTTCTTCCTACGCTGCTCCGACCAGGCGGAAGTCGACTACTTCTGGGAAAGGCTCTTGGACGGCGGCACGCCGCAGCATTGCGGCTGGCTGAAGGACAGGTTCGGTCTTTCCTGGCAGATCATCCCGGACGCCCTGATGCGTCACCTCGGCGATCCTGATCCGGCGCGTGCGGCCCGCGCCCAGCAGGCGATGATGGGCATGGTGAAGATCGATGTCGCGGAACTTGATCGCGCAGCCGCTGGTTAAGCGGAAGAACGGTCCCCTGGCGCCGGCTCAACCGGGCTGCGGCGTCAGCTGCCGCAGCCTCTGAGCTGCTTGCTGTAGACCTGGGCCATGCCGGCCGCCCGCTTGGCGCCGTTCTTGGCCGTATCGCTCCAGTTGCCTCGGGAATAGCCGCCGTGGCCATGGTAATAGGCGATGTAGAGCCTGTAGGCGTCGTTGAGGGCGATGCCGTTCCGCTGGGCACTTTCGCGATGGTACCAGGCGATGAAGCGGATCGCGTCGCCGAAGTCCGAACGCCGCGCTGCCCAGCGGCCGGTCTCGCTCTGATAGCGCGCCCAGGTGCCGTCGAGCGCCTGGGAATAGCCGTATGCTGTCGAAGCGCGCGTCCAGGGGATGAAGCCGAAAAGCTTGGTGCGTGGCGGACGGGCATTATGGCGGAAGCCGGATTCGGTGTAGATCGTCGCCATCAGGATCGGCACGGGCACGCCGTATTCACGCTGGGCGCTATAGGCTTCCCGGCGCCAATTGTTGAAAAGGCCATCTTGCTGCTCGAAAACCGCGCAGGCATTCCGGGTGTCTCTCGGCACCGTTCCGCAGCCGGCCAGCAACAGGAGGACGACGACAAATACGCAACGCATCGCAGAACCTCTTGCTTCCCCGCAGCACGGCGATTGCGCGCAAGGCAATGCCGCGGGAAAAATGCTCGAACACCACGGGCCGCCCGTCGGGGCCGCGGCGCTCCAGAGATTGATAAAACGTAAACCTTAAGGATCTCTTTTGATTCAAAGGAGAACCATCGAAGGCCCGGCCATTGAACTTTCGCCACCGGAGGTTTTACGATCCACGGGAGACATGCAGCGCCAGCCATAGGGCGCAAAGGAGCGTATCGATGAAAATATCCGCCTTGATGGTGCTCGCCTTCACGGGCTTGTTCGCCGCGACTGGCCTTGCGCGCGCCGACGAATGCGCCGATGCGAGCGACCAGGCGACGATGAATGTCTGCGCCGACAAGGCGCTGAAGGCCTCCGACGCCGAACTGAACGCCCTTTACAAGCAAATCCAGGGACGCCTGAAGGACGATGCCGACAAGACGAAGCTGCTGGTTGCCGCGCAAAGGGCCTGGATCGCCTATCGCGATGCCGAATGCGATTTCGCAAGCTCGGGCGTTGCCGGCGGCTCGGCCCAGCCGATGATCACGCTTGAATGCCGCGACGATCGCACACAGAAGCGCGTCGCCGACTTCAAGACCTATCTGAGCTGTGAGGAGGGCGATCTCAGTTGCGTCCTGCCGCCGGCAAACTGATCCGGAAAAGAGCGACGGTCACGGCGCTCGTAGCGGCGCTTCTCTGCCACGCCGGCAGCAACGCCGGGGCGGCAGATATCGACGCGCTTTATCGCAGTGACGCGATCGTCACCGGCACGGGTGAGGCCAACCGTGCTATCGGTTTTCGCGAATGCCTGCGTGAAGTGCTCGTCAAACTATCCGGCGATCCGATGATCACAGAGGCGCCTCGGTTTGCTGCAGCGGAGGCCAAGGCCGGCAGCTTCGTCTCGACCTTCTCCTACCGCGATCGCCTCGAAGGCATCCCGATCCATGACGAACAGGGCACGCACGACCGCCCGCATGACCTCACCTGCCGGTATCACCCGGCAACGCTGGACCCGCTTCTCGCAGAACTCGGCCGCAAGCCATGGCTCTCCCCTCGCCCGGCGATCGCCGTATGGCTGGCGGTCAAGGACCAGAAGCGCCGCTTCGTGCTGACACGCGACAGCAGTGAAAGTCCCTATATGGCGGATTCGCTTGAGGCAGCTGCAAAGCCGCTGGCGCTTTCGACCGTGCTGCCGGATGCGGCGACCGTAACCGCCCGGAAACCCGCGCTCGACACCCTGCCGCAAGCGGATCCGGCGCAGCTCTTTTCACCCGTGACACAAACCGACGGCGACGTGCGGCTCATCGGCACGCTCGTCTGGTCCGACGCCGCCCGTGGCTGGATCGCCCAATGGCAGATGGACGCGGGCGGCAAGCGTTACCGTTGGCAGTTGAGCGGCATCAGCTTTGACGACGCCTTTCGCAACGCCATGCGCGGCGCGGCCCGCATCCTCTCGGGAAACGGTGCGCCGTGAACGAGGCATCTGGCGTTGTGGCCGCGATTATCCTCACGGCCGCAACACCGGCTGTTCATCCAAGCGAGGCAATCAGTTCGCGATAGGCAGCCTCAGGGAAGGCTTTCAGCGTCGTCGAGCGCACATTGCCGGCCATGCCAAGCGTGAGCGCGAAGCGTGCGGCCACCGCATCGTCAGGCGCTTCGACGATGGCCACCATGTCGTAGTCACCCATGGTCAGGAAGAAATGCTTGAAGGAGCCGCCCATCTCGCCGAGCACATTCCGTGCGAGGTCGAGCCTCTTCGGGGAATCACGCACATTCTTGACGCCCTGCTCGGTCCAGTTGAGGAGCATGACATACGTCGTCATCTGACACCTCCACGGGGGCACGCTTCACGCCCGCGGTGCGATTGCTCCCGCGTACAAGACGGGGTGCCCCAGATTACTGCGAAGGGGCGACTATACTCCCCGGCGAAAGCGCCCACAATAAATCGCATGGGTGAGGCGGAAACGAAAAAGCCGGGCACGTGGCCCGGCTTTCGATCTTTCCATGTACCCGACTTTAGCTGTCGAGGAAGCTTCTGAGCTTCCTGGAGCGGCTCGGATGCTTGAGCTTGCGGAGCGCCTTCGCCTCGATCTGACGGATACGTTCGCGGGTAACCGAGAACTGCTGGCCGACTTCTTCGAGCGTGTGGTCGGTGTTCATGCCGATGCCGAAGCGCATGCGCAGAACGCGCTCTTCGCGCGGCGTCAGCGAGGCGAGAACGCGGGTGGTTGTCTCGCGCAGGTTCGCCTGGATGGCGGCGTCGATCGGCAGCAGTGCGTTCTTGTCCTCGATGAAATCGCCGAGGTGCGAATCCTCTTCGTCACCGACAGGCGTTTCGAGCGAGATCGGCTCCTTGGCGATCTTCAGGACCTTGCGGACCTTTTCGAGCGGCATGGCGAGCTTTTCGGCCAGTTCTTCCGGCGTCGGCTCGCGGCCGATCTCGTGCAGCATCTGGCGCGAGGTGCGGACGATCTTGTTGATCGTCTCGATCATGTGCACCGGGATGCGGATCGTGCGGGCCTGGTCGGCGATCGACCGGGTGATCGCCTGACGGATCCACCAGGTGGCATAGGTCGAGAACTTGTAACCGCGGCGGTATTCGAACTTGTCGACCGCCTTCATCAGGCCGATGTTGCCTTCCTGGATGAGATCGAGGAACTGCAGGCCGCGGTTGGTGTACTTCTTGGCGATGGAAATGACGAGGCGCAGGTTCGCTTCGACCATTTCCTTCTTGGCGATACGCGCTTCGCGCTCGCCCTTCTGCACCATCGAAACGATGCGGCGGAACTCGGCGATCGAGATGCCGGTTTCCGTGGCCAGATTCTGGATCTCCTGGCGGATGTCGCGGATCGTCTGGTTTTCGCTCTTGGCGAATTCCTTCCAGCCCTTGCCGGCCAGGTTGCTGATCGACTTCATCCAGTTCGGATCAAGTTCGGCGCCCGAATACTGCTCCAGGAACGAGTCGCGCTTGACGCCGTAGGATTCTGCGAGACGCAGCAGGCGGCCTTCGTTCTGCATCAGGCGCTTGGAGATGTCGTAGAGCTGCTCGACCAGGCTGTCGACGCGGTTCTGGTTGAGCGACAGCGACTTGACCGCCTTGATCAGCTCGTCCTTGAGTTCCTTGTAGCGGCGCTCCTGGGCGGGCGACAGCGTGCCGGTGGCAGCAAGGCGGGCTTCCACCTGCTGGTCCTGCAGCTTGCGCAGCTTCTTGTAGGTCTCCGCGATGATGTCGAGGGTTTCCATGACCTGCGGGCGCAGTTCCGCTTCCATGGCGGCGAGCGAGAGGTTCGACTCGTCGTCGTCTTCCTCTTCCTCCTCGGCCGGCATGACGTCGCCGCCGACATTGGTGATGTCGTCGTCGTTGGCAGGCGAGCGAACCTTGCGGGTCTTTTCCTTTTCCTCGGCAGCCTTGCGGTCGGCCTCGATCTTTTCCGGGCTCTGGAACTGCGGAGCAGCCTTGGCCTCGGGACCGGAATAGGTGGTCTCGAGATCGATGATCTCGCGCAGAAGCGTCTGGCCTTCATTCAGTTCGTCGCGCCAGATAATCAGCGCCTGGAAGGTCAGCGGGCTCTCACAGAGACCGGCGATCATTGTCTCGCGGCCAGCCTCGATGCGCTTGGCAATCGCGATTTCGCCTTCGCGCGACAGAAGCTCGACCGAACCCATTTCGCGCAGGTACATGCGAACCGGGTCGTCAGTGCGATCGGTCGGTTCCTTCTTCTTGCTGGTCGCAAGCGAAGTACCGCTGGAAGGGGCCAGTTCGCCGCCTTCGCTTTCGTTATCGTCGTCGCTGGCCTCATCGTCGCCGCCGCCGGCAGCTTCTTCGGCTTCCTCGTCCTCGATCACGTTGATGCCCATGTCGGACAGCATTGCCATCGTGTCTTCGATCTGTTCGGAGGTGACTTCCTCGGACGGAAGGACCGAGTTCAACTCGTCCATCGTCACGTAGCCGCGCTTCTTGGCGGCCTTGATCATCTTCTTGACAGCGTCATCGGAAAGATCGAGAAGCGGGCCGTCCGGAGCGCCTTCGCGTTCTACGTCAGCTTCTTCGTTTTCTTTGACTTTGGTTGCCATTTAGTTCGTCGCTTTCCTTGTCGCAACCGGCGTGAGCCCGGTGCCAATGCCGCTCGAAGGTCCGGGTGCGCCGCGCACCCGCCACCGAATCATTTCCCCTGACGTAACGGGATGATGTTTAATTCCTGTTTAACCACGAGTGTACTCGTGGCAAAGCGGACAAGCTCCGACAGTCCTGCCACTGAAACGTCTCTGGCATGATTCCCTAACCGCCGTGTCATCTCGCCATTTCTTATTCGGAAATGGTGATTCCCAGAATTTTCGATCCCGTCAAGCATTTCCGCTGAAAAACCGGATGATTCGATAAAAATCACCGTTCCTGTCGCTTTTTGGGGTTTATCAGCTTCCGCTGAAGATGTAGGCGCTGCCCGCCAAAAGACAAGGGTAGCAACAATTTAATCGGCAAGGTCTCGTTGTGCCATATGCGCACGCGCAACCAGGACTGAATTTTTCGGTCCGGTGCTAAACCGATCGGCCGTCGTATTTGACGACTTTCACCGCCTCGATATCGAACTCCGGCAGGCAGCGCAGGTTGATCGCCGCCATCTTCCCATGCGGCCCGTCGCCCTCACCGAATGGCGCGATTCCGCAGGTGTCGCAGAACCGGTGCTGGATCACATGCTTGTTGAAGACATAGGTCGAGAGGTCCGCTTCCGGCGTCGTCAGCGTCAGCTTGTCGCGGGCAACGAAGGCGAGCAGTCCGCCGCGACGACGGCAGAGCGAGCAATTGCAGTCGATCGCTTCGCCAAATTCCCCTTCCACCTCGAAGGCGATCTTGCCGCAATGACAGCTTCCCTCATAACGCATGCATGCATCTCCTCTACTTCCCGGTGCGACGACGTCGCCACTGCCATCAAGATAGAGCCTCCCTGCCCTCAAGCAAGCGCAGGCGGCAGCCAGGCATGTGCACGCAAAACGATTCCCGAAGGAGCCCATTGTCGAGGAAAAATCGCAAGATTATTCCGGCTTTTTGCTTGCGCTTGACCTGATCGCGCAGGACCTTCGCACCGAAACGGAGGCTCGAATGCTCATCAAGGAAACCGACGCCATGCGGGTGTTATCGATCGGTCGGCGGCTCACCATTCCAGACGTCAAGACGGAGAGCGCCATACTGGCGCCTCTCATCGAGGCGGAGATGGAACGTGCAGGCATGATGCCCGCAGGCCCCTGGATCTTCATCGCGAACGATCTACCGAAAAACGCCAAGACGCCGTTCGACTGGCGCATCTGCCGCCCGGTCACGGGCGGCAAGGATTATCGCGGCGCGCTCGATCTGATCGAACTGGAGCCGATCATGGTGGCGTCCACGCTGCACCAGGGTCCGATGCGCAGCCTTTTCACCCAGGGTTACGCGCCGCTGGTCGCAAAGATCGAGATGTCCAGGCACAATTTCTCCGGCGAGAGCCGCGAGATTTACCACCGCTGGGCGGGCCAGGGCGCCCGCTATCACGAGATCGAGATCCAGTTCGGCCTCGCCAACTGAGCCGCCGACCCTCAAGGGGTACGCCGGCCCTTGCGGCCCTACCAGTCCATGACGACCTTTCCGGAATTGCCGGAGCGCATGGCCTGAAAGCCGTCGCGGAACTCGTCGATCTTGATGCGGTGGGTGATGACGGGGGCAAGGTCGAGCCCGCCCTGCACGAAGGCGATCATCTTGTACCAGGTCTCGAACATCTCGCGGCCATAGATGCCCTTGAGGTTGAGCATCTTGAAGATGACCTTGTTCCAGTCGATCTCGAAGCCGGCCGGTGCGATGCCGAGAATGGCGATCTTGCCGCCATTGTTCATCTTGTCGATCATGTCGCGGAAGGCAGGGGCCGCTCCCGACATTTCCAGCCCGACGTCAAAACCTTCGGTCATGCCGATCGCCTTCATCACGTCGGCAAGGTTTTCCTTCGAGGCATCGACGACATGGTCGATGCCGACGCTTTTGGCGAGCGCGAGCCGCGTCGGGTTGATGTCGGTGATCACCACCTTGCGCGCGCCGGAGCGCTTGGCAACCAGCGCCCCCATGATGCCGATCGGACCGGCGCCGGTCACAAGCACGTCCTCGCCGACGAGATCGAAGGAGAGTGCTGTGTGCACCGCATTGCCGAACGGATCGAAGATCGCCGCGATCTCGTCGGGCACATCCTCTGGGATCGGCACGACGTTATACTCCGGCAGGCAGACGAACTCGCCGAACGAGCCCGGCCGGTTGACGCCGACGCCGAGCGTGTTGCGGCACAGATGCCCGCGGCCGGCCCGGCAGTTGCGGCACTTGCCGCAGACGATGTGGCCCTCGCCGGAGACGCGCTCGCCGACATGGTATTTGGTGACGGCCGATCCGACCTCGGCGATCTCGCCCATGAACTCGTGACCAACGACCATCGGCACCGGAATGGTTTTTTGGGCCCACTGGTCCCAGTTCCAGATGTGCACGTCGGTGCCGCAGATCGCCGATTTCTTCACCTTGATCAGCACGTCGTTCGGGCCGATCTCCGGCACCGGCACGCGCTCCATCCAGAGGCCCTCTTCCGGCTTCGACTTCACCAGCGCCTTCATCATGTTCGTCATCAGTCTCTCCCTCAGATCACACCGAGGTCGCGGCCGACCTCTTCGAAGGCGGCGATTGCCCGCCGGACGTCCGCTTCACTATGCGCTGCCGACATCTGCGTGCGGATGCGCGCCTGGCCCTTCGGCACCACCGGGAAGGAGAAGCCGATGACATAGACGCCCTTCTTCAGCATGCGCGCCGCCATCTCCTGGGCGAGTGCGGCATCACCGAGCATCACCGGGATGATCGGGTGGCCCTCACCGGCCAGCGTGAAGCCGAGCTTCGACATCTCGGTGCGAAACAGCGCCGCATTGGCATAGAGCCGCTCGCGCAAGGCATCGCCGTTGTCGATCAGGTCGAAGACTTTGAGCGAGGCGGCGGCAATGACCGGCGCCAGGGTGTTGGAAAACAGATAAGGGCGCGAGCGCTGCCTGAGCCAGTCGACCACTTCGGCCTTGGCCGAGGTGTAGCCGCCCGAAGCGCCGCCGAGCGCCTTGCCGAGCGTGCCGGTGATGATGTCGATCCGGCCCTCGACGCCACAATGTTCGGCCGAGCCGCGGCCGTTCTTCCCGACGAAGCCGACCGCATGGCTGTCGTCGACCATGACCATGGCGCCATATTTGTCGGCGAGGTCGCAAACGCCCTTAAGATTGGCGATGATGCCGTCCATCGAGAACACGCCATCGGTGGCGATCAGCTTGAAGCGGCTGCCCTCGGCCTTCTTCAACTCCTCCTCCAGCGCCGCCATGTCGTTGTTGGCGTAGCGGAAGCGCCTGGCCTTCGACAGCCGCACGCCGTCGATGATCGAGGCGTGGTTGAGCGCATCGGAGATGATCGCGTCCTCTTCGCCGAGCAGCGTCTCGAACAGGCCGCCATTGGCGTCGAAACAGGAGGAATAGAGGATCGTGTCTTCCAGGCCGAGGAAGGACGAAATGCGTGCCTCCAGCTGTTTGTGTTCCTCCTGCGTGCCGCAGATGAAACGCACCGAGGCCATGCCGTAACCGTAACGGTCGAGCGCCTGCTTGCCGGCCTCGGCCAGCTCTTCACTGTCGGCAAGGCCAAGATAGTTGTTGGCGCAGAAGTTGAGCACCCGCTCGCCCGAGGCGACCTTGATTTCGCCCGCCTGCTTCGAGGTGATCACACGCTCCGACTTGTACAACCCGGCCGTCTTCAGGCCCTCGAGTTCTAAACGGAGATGGGTGAGGAAGGCTGAAGTCATGGCGCTCTCGCTTCAAGAAAACATCGCGTGCCTGACGAGTATCATGACGGCTTTTGACTTGCAGCAAAATCCGGCGCTCGGCCGCATCCAGCGTAAAAACGACAGGCCATTTCAAGGCGCGATGGCGGGCCGGACATATTATGTCGCGAAGCGCTTCGCCACAGACATTTTCCGACGACGGAGACGCGGGGGCCGGCCTACCGCCTTCACCCGTCGAGATACCCGTCGATGACCGCCAGAAATGCCTCGCCGTAGCGTTCGCGTTTGCTTTCGCCGATACCGGGAATGTCGAGCAGTTCATCGAGGTCACGCGGGCGTTCCTTGGCAAGCGCAATCAAGGTCGCATCGGGGAAGACGACATAGGGCGGGACGTTCAGATCCTTGGCGATCGAGAAGCGCTCGGCGCGCAGCAGTTCGAAAAGTTCGAGATCGGACCCGGCCAGATCGGCCCGTTCGCGCTGCGATCCCGACTTGGCGCCGCGCGCCGCCTTGCCCGAGGTCGGGCGGTCCTTGCGGAAAAACACCTGGCGCTCGCGCTTGAACACCGCACGCGCCTCCGCCTCGAGCTTCATCGCGCCGAAGGCGGCATGGTCGACGCTGATCAGGCCCGCCGCCAGCAATTGCCGGAAGACCGATTGCCAGGTGCGAGCCGGCAGGTCCTTGCCGGCGCCGAAGACGGGCATGTCGACATGGCCGAAGCGCTCGGTCTTCTCGTTGACCGTGCCCATGAGCACATCGACCACGTGGCCGGTGCCGAAGCGCTCGCCGGTGCGATAGACCGCGGCCAGCGCCTTGATCGCCGCTTCCGTCCCGTCCCAGGTCTCGACCGGCTTCAGGCAGGTGTCGCAATGGCCGCAACGGCCGGGATGGGCCTCGCCGAAATGCGCAAGGATCGCCTGGCGGCGGCAGCCGGCCGTCTCGCAGATCGCCAAGAGCGCATTGAGCTTGCCGCGCTCGATGCGCTTGATGTCATCCGCCGCTCCACCCTCGTCGATCATCCGGCGGCGCTGCAGCACATCGGCCATGCCATAGGCCATCCAGACCTCAGAGGGCTGCCCGTCACGACCGGCGCGGCCGGTCTCCTGGTAATAGGCCTCCACCGATCCCGGCAGGTCGAGATGCGCGACATAACGCACGTCGGGCTTGTCGATGCCCATGCCGAAGGCGACGGTCGCAACGAGGCAGAGGCTCTCTTCTTTCAGGAAGGCGTCCTGATGCCTGTCGCGGAGCGCGCGGTCCATGCCGGCATGATAGGGTAGCGCCCGGATGCCTTGCGCGTTCAGCCATTCGGCCGTGTCCTCGACCTTGGCGCGCGACAGGCAATAGACGATGCCGGACGCCCCTTTGAAGCGGGAGAGAAAGCGCAGCAGTTGCTGGCGCGGCTGGTCACGCTCGACGATTTCATAGGCGATGTTCGGCCGGTCGAAGCTGGTGGTAAACACCTCGGCATTGCTGAGCGCCAGCCGCTCGACGATGTCGTCGCGGGTGTGCGGATCGGCGGTGGCAGTGAGCGCGATGCGCGGCACGCCGGGATAGCGCTCGGCTAGTAATCCGAGCGCGCGGTACTCGGGGCGGAAATCATGGCCCCATTGCGAAACGCAGTGCGCCTCGTCGATGGCAAAAAGCGCGATTCGGGCATTGCCTATGAGATCGGCGAAGCCGTCGGTGACGGTCCGCTCCGGCGTCACATAGAGAAGGTCGAGCGTGCCGTCGTGGATCTGGCGCCTGACCGCAATCGCCTCTTCGCGCGTCAGCGACGAATTCAGCGCAGCCGCATTGACGCCAAGCTGTTTCAGCGCCTCCACCTGATCGCGCATCAGCGCGATCAGCGGCGAGACGACGACACCCAATCCGGGCCGGCAGAGCGCCGGGATCTGGAAGCAGAGCGACTTGCCGGCGCCAGTCGGAAAGAGAACGACGGCATCGCCGCCAGCGGTCACATGCTCGACCACTGCCTGCTGCTTGCCGCGAAAGGCAGAATAGCCATAGACGCGTTTCAGCACGTCGAGCGGTGCCTGGCCGGCTTCGTCGAAGAGCTTGCTGGCAGCGCTTCTTGAGGGCGTCGCCCTTTCGACGAACTCCATCACATCTCCTTCGGGAATCAGCTTAGGCCATCATGGCCAGATGCGCAGGCAATGCCATAGCCCTTGCCGCAACTGAAGAGACAAGGGCTGTTTTTCCCCGCAGGCCCTGCTGCGCTTCACCGGGGATTGCCCCGACAGCTTGACCTTGATAACGCATCGGTACTTTAGTGGCGCGCAGAAATCGGGACGTGATTATGGCAAATATTCTAGCGGCGAGCGGCGGCGTCAAGCAGATCATCTGCATCAACTGGGGTACGAAGTACGGCGCACCGTTCATCAACCGGCTCTACGCCATGGTGGCGCGCAACATCACCCCGCCCTTCACCTTCACCTGCTTTACCGACAATCGCGACGGCCTGCGTCCGGAAATCCTGTGCGAGGATTTGCCGCCGCTGGACATCGGCGAAATGCCCAAGAACACGCCCGGCATCTGGCAGAAGTCACGGCTGTGGGGGCCGAAGCTCGGCAATCTCAAAGGCCCCGTCCTGTTCCTGGACCTCGACCTGGTCATCGTCGGATCGCTCGATGGTTTCTTCGAGGAGGGAGAACCGGACGACGTCATCCTCGCCCGTAACCAGACGACGCCGTTCGAGCGCCTCGGCCAGACCTCGCTGTTTCGCTATCCAGTCGGCAAGCTGGTGCCGTTGCAGGAGAAGTTCCGCGCCGACCCGCAAGGCATTGCCGACGAATACCGTTTCGAGCAGCGCTTCGTCACGCGCAATGCGCCGGGCGGGACCAAACTTTTCCCCCGCCGCTGGGTCCTGCATTTCCGGCAGGACTGCCGCCGGCCGTTCCCGCTCAACTTTTTCCTGGCACCCCGACTGCCCAAGGACGCGCGCGTCGTGCTGTTCCCGCGCAACCTCCTGCCGCAGCATGCGATCGAAGGCCGCTTCGGCAAGAAGGACAAGGTCTCCACCCCGCTTGGCCATATCCTCGGGCTGTTTGCATCCGACCGTTACGAGAAGAATGCGTTTCGCTATCTCCGGCACTACCTTCGCCCATCGCCATGGGTGGCCGATCATTGGCGCGAATAGTCGAGACTTCGCCGAGAACAGGCCTGCTTTCGCTGCGGGGAAAACCCAGCAGCTAGCGCGCCGCCGGCCCCTTCACGCGGCCTGAAAGCACGCCAAAGCCTTCGATGATCGCTTCCTGGTTTTCAAGCCGCGTCACTTCGTGCTGCACTTCCTGAAGCGTGCGCAAAAGCTGTGGCACGGCTTCGAGGTCGCCCTCCTCGGTCGCATGGGCCAGTTCGCGTTCGAGCTCGCGCACCTGCCAGTGCAATGCCTTCGAGCGCTGGTGCAGTGCCAGCGCCTGCAGATATCCTTCGCGGGCGTCCTCGGGCGCGGCCGCCGTTGTCGCGGTCCAGAGCCGCGCATAGCGGATCTGCTGGTCGATCGCGGCAATCAGCGCACCAAAACCCTCCGCCTGCAATTGTTCGAGCAGATCCTCGCGGTTCAACCGCGGCCCCTGCGCAGCCGCAGCGTTCAGCACCGCCGCCCAGCAGCGCTGCAGCTCGCGGTGGTCGAACTCGATCGTCGAGATCTCGTCATATTCGTCGAACAGCAATTGCGGATGGTTGACGATGGTGAGTGCCAGAACGCTCTCTCTCAGAAGCGGCGCCACCTGCTGTCCGCTGACCAGTGTCGAGCGCGCCAGCCGGTCGGAGATTGCCGTCGGCCCGCTCGCATTCGGCCCCCGTGGCTGACCAGCGCCGCGTGCTCCGCCGCCACCGCCCTGCCGGCCGCCGCGTTCAAACGGACGCCGCTCGCCCCGCCCTGCCCCTGAGGATTGCAGGAAGGCGTGAAGCCGGTCGCGCATGTCCTGGCCATAGTGCCGGCGCACGCTTTCGTCGGCGATCACGGATGTCACCTGCTTCAGCCGTGCTTCGAGCTCGGCGCGCTTTTCCGGCGTGTCGAAAGCGCCGCCCTGGATCTCGCGCTGCCAGACCATCTCGGCGAGCGAACGGGCGTTGGCGAGCACCTTGTCGAAGGGTCCACGGCCCTCCTGACGCACGAGGTCGTCGGGATCCTTCCCGTCCGGAAGCATGGCGAAGCGGACCGAACGGCCGGGCTTCAGATGCGGCAGCGCCAGGTCGACGCCGCGGTTTGCGGCACGAATGCCCGCCCCATCGCCGTCGAAGCAGAGCACCGGCTGCGACGTCATCTTCCACAAGAGATCGAGCTGGTTTTCGGTGAGCGCCGTGCCGAGCGGCGCAACGGCGTTTTCGACGCCCGCCTGATGCAGCGCGATCACGTCCATGTAGCCTTCGACGGCGATGATCGTTCCGGCCGCATCGTCCTGCCCGACGTCACGTGCGGCTCCTTGCGAAGCACGGCGCGCGCGGGCGAAATTGTAGAGCACGTTGCCCTTGTGGAAGAGCTCGGTCTCGTTCGAGTTCAGATACTTTGCCGGTGCGTCCGGCGACATGGCGCGGCCGCCAAACGCGATGACCTTCTCGCGCGACGACAGGATCGGGAACATGATGCGGTCGCGGAACCGGTCGTAGGAAACCGGCACGTCCGGCCCGTGCACCACGAGGCCGCAGGCCTCGATCTGTTCCTTGCCGACACCCTTGCCGGCGAGATGTTCCTTGAGCGCATTGCGGCTGTCGGGCGCGTAGCCCAAACGAAAGGTCTCGATCGTGCGCCCCGTCAGCCCGCGCTCGCGCAGATAGGCGCGCGCCTTGGCGCCGTTGGCCGTCTGGAGTTGGTCCTCGAAGTACGCGGTCGCCAGCTCCATCACGTCGAGCAGGCTTGTACGTTCCTTCTCCCGGCGCTCTGCCTGCGGATCCGGTTGCGGCATGGCAACGCCCGCCATGTCGGCGATCTGCTGCACGGCTTCGGGAAAGCTCAGGCCTTCGAGATCGGTGAGAAAGCGGAAGTGGTCACCCGAGACACCGCAGCCGAAGCAATGGTAGCGGCCCTTGCGGTCCTCGCAGTGAAAGCTCGGCGACTTCTCGCCGTGAAAGGGGCAGCAGGCCCAATAGTCGCCGCGCGAGACGTTGGTCTTGCGCCGGTCCCAGCTAACGCGCTTGGCAATCACGTCCGAAATCGGAACGCGATCGCGTATCTCGTCAAGAAAGGACTGTGAAAAGCGCATGGATACCTCTGGTCGATCCTCCATATAGGCGGCATGGCCGGCGGGCGCTACAACAGTGATCCTGCTTGCACGCTATTCACAGGAGCGAAACGGGAATCGCACGCCGGACGCCCAATCAAAAGTTGTGTATGAATATTTTCTGAAGACCAAAAGTAGCACTTGACACCCCTTTGACGAAAAGGATCAATTCGCCGTCTCGAATTGGATCACTTGCCATGGCCATTTCCGTCAAAGTGCTCGCCTCCAGTCCGGCTTTCTTCGGCGCGGTGCTGAGCTATGCGCGCGGCATGGTGGAGATGTATGCGGCAAACCCGCGGCTCGCCTCGATCTTTGCCTCGCAGCAGCGCTGGCTGATGGCCCAATCCGGGCTTGCACTTTATCACGACCGCGATCCGGATGATCCCTCGAGCGGTCTCTACAGCGGCCGTTTCATCAACTATGCCGTCATGCACGGGATCGCCAGCCGCAACACCGCGGCATCCTTCGTGCAGGAAATGGTTACCTACCGCTTCGCCCGCTACATCACGGTGCAGCCCGACAAGCGCAGCCGGCCGCTGGAGCCTACCGAGGCAGCGCTCGACTATGTCTGGAAATGGATGCAGTCCCATCTGGCCATCCTCGACGCCTTCGATGGCCAGTCGCGGCTGGCACGCCTAGGCGAAGAGCAGGACCAGTTCGGCCGGCTGCAGGCCGCCGTCGCCCACGCGCTTGTCGGCAACGACACGGTCCGTCGTCCAGGCCCGACCTTCGATCTCTTTACCTGGGTCAATTCCGGGGGCGTGGTGATGGACGATCTCTTTTCCCGCCTCGGCGCCTTCGACCCCGAGGCAGAGCGCCTCGCCATCGGGCCGGTTTCGCCGAGCGATCTCAGCGAACGCTTCATCATCTCCAAGACCCACCTCAAGCGGATCTTCGACAAGGCAGCCCTTTTGGGCAATATGGGGTGGGAGCGGTCGCCCGGACGCGGCGCGGTCTGGCTGTCCAAAGCCTTCATCCGTGAATACTGGGATTATCAGGCGGAGAAGTTCGCGCTCATCGATCGCGCATTCGAAGCGACGTTTCCGGCGAAAGCCGAGGTGGCGACGCCCGTCTTATCGCAACGGGCGGCGGCACTGACTTGAGCGGAGCTACTTGAGCAGTTCCTTCACCAGGCCGGAGGCCTTGGCGAAGTCCATCTGGCCGGGATAGCGCTCCTTGAGCACGTTCATGCACTTGCCCATATCACGCAGGCCATGTGCGCCGGTTTCGGCGATGACCGAGGCGCAGAGTTCCTTCACCTTTGCCTCCGGAAGCTGGGCCGGCAGGAACTGGTTGATGATGACGATTTCCTCACGCTCCTGCGCGGCAAGCTCCGGCCGGCCGGCGTCGTCGTAGATACGAGCCGATTCTTCGCGCTGCTTGATCATCTTGGCGAGGATCTGCAGGATGTCGTCATCGCTGACCGGGTCCTTGCCGAGGCCCCGATTGGCAATGTCCCGATCCTTGATCGCCGCCTGGATCAGCCGCACGGTCGAGGTACGCCGTGCGTCCTTGGCTTTGAGGGCTTCCTTCAGTGCGTTAGCGAACAGGTCGCGCATGTCCATACTCCATGTCAAAACCGGCCCGCGGTGCTCTGCCCGGAACCGGTTCGAAACCATCATTGTTATCGTCGTCTTAAACCAGTGTGACAGGCGCAATCAAACGGAATACGCAACCGCTTGAATTATAAGGAATTTTATTTCCCGACAATTCACAGCGGCCGGTTGACCCGGGTAAGCGCTTTGGGTATTTTCCCGCACCTGCACAACATCGGCATGAGAGCACTTTTCCGCGGGGTTTCCGCGCGTCCATGCCTGAGCAAAGAAATGGCGATCGACTGCCGGGCTTTCAAGCCCCCGCTTCGCGCCGCAACGGGATAGGAACGATGACCGCGACACCCGCATGGACCACTGAAAAACCAACCGCACTGCTCGTTCTGGCCGACGGCACCGTGATCGAGGGCAAGGGCATCGGCGCGACCGGCAAAGTGCAGGCGGAGGTCTGCTTCAACACGGCGCTGACGGGCTACCAGGAAATTCTGACGGACCCCTCCTATCTCGGCCAGATCGTCACCTTCACCTTCCCGCACATCGGCAACATCGGCGCCAATGACGAAGACATCGAAGACCTGACGCCGGCAGCACGCCACGGCGCGGTCGGCGTCATCTTCAAGGCCGACATCACCGAGCCGTCCAACTACCGCGCCGCCAAGCACCTCGACGCCTGGCTGAAGGCCCGCGGCATCATCGGCCTTTGCGGTATCGACACCCGCGCGCTTACTGCCTGGATCCGAGAAAACGGCATGCCGAACGCCGTCATCGCCCACGACCCCTCGGGCGTCTTCGATATCGAGACGCTGAAGAAGGAAGCCAAGGCCTGGAGCGGCCTTGAGGGCCTCGACCTTGCCAAGGTCGCGACCTCCGGCCAGTCGTCGCGCTGGGACGAGCAGCCGTGGGTCTGGAACGAAGGTTATTCGACGCTCGGCGAAACCGATGCCGCCTACCATATCGTCGCGCTCGACTACGGCGTGAAGCGCAACATCCTGCGCCTCTTTGCCGGCCTCAACGCCCGCGTCACGGTCATGCCGGCCACGACCAGCGCCGACGAAGTGCTGGCGCAGAAGCCGGACGGCATCTTCCTGTCGAACGGCCCCGGCGACCCGGCAGCAACCGGAAAATACGCCGTGCCGGTCATCCAGGACCTGCTCAAGACCGACATCCCGGTCTTCGGCATCTGCCTCGGCCACCAGATGCTGGCGCTGGCACTCGGCGGCAAGACCGAAAAGATGCACCAGGGCCACCACGGCGCCAACCATCCGGTCAAGGACCACACCACCGGCAAGGTCGAGATCGTCTCGATGAACCACGGCTTCGCGGTGGATTCGAAGTCGCTGCCGCAGGGTGTTGATGAGACTCACATTTCGCTCTTCGACGGCACCAATTGCGGCCTGCGCGTCGCCGGCAAGCCGGTGTTCTCGGTCCAGCACCACCCGGAAGCCTCTCCCGGCCCGCAGGACAGCCACTATCTCTTCCGCCGCTTCATGAACCTCGTGCGCGAGAAGAAGGGCGAACCGGCGCTCGCAGAGCGCTAAGCGACCGACCGAGACAAGCTTCGAAGGCCCGCTCCGAGCGGGCCTTTTCTTTTCGAGCATGCGCCTTCGCTGCCGCCCGGCCTCACTCTCCTGGCAGATGCGTGACGATGAAGTCGACGACGGCGCGAACCGACGGCAGTTGCCCGCGCCGATGCGGCATCAACAGCGTCGTCGTCACGCTGCCTGCCTCCCAATCGGCAAGCACACGCACAAGACTTCCAGCCTCGATTGCCGCCCGACAGATCTTTCTCGGTAGCGCGGTGATGCCAAGACCGGAGACGGCGGCCTCGAGCAACACGCTGGATTCGTCAGCGAGGAACCGCGGCATGGGGCGCACCCTGACGACCACGCCCGCGTCGTTGCGCATCGTCCATCCCTCCGAGGCCAGGGAGGCCAGCAGCCCGTCGTGGCGCGAAAGGTCGCTCGGTTCGCGCGGGTGCCCGCGATTTTCCAGGTAGGCGGGCGCTGCCACGAGCAGGATGGCATCGTTTGCCACCCGCCGCTGCACCATGCCGGAATCGGGCAGCGGTGCGAAGTGATCGCGCACCGCGATGTCGAAGCCCTCCTGCACCACATCGACGAAACGGTCCGTCGCGTGCAGCATCACCCGCATCTTGGGATAGGCCTGCGCCAGCGGCGGCAGCAGCCCCGCCAGCATCATCTGAGCCGTCGGCACAGAGGCGGTGATCCTCACCGTTCCGCTCGGTTCGGCAAGGCGCCCCTTGACGATGGCTTCGGCCGCCTCCGCCTCTATCAACATCGCCGAGGCATGCCGGTAGAAATCCTCGCCTATCTCCGCCACGGTGAAGCGACGCGAAGTTCGGTTGATCAGCCGGACGCCAAGCGTCTTTTCCAGCTCGGCCACGCGCTTGCTCAGCGTCGATTTCGGCACGTTCAGCGCCCGCGCCGCCGGCGCGAACCCCTTGTGATCGACCACATGGGCAAAGACGATGAAGTCGTTGAGATTGCGCATCGCGGGCCTCCAATGTCTACAAGCGTGGACGATACATCCACGTTTGCCCGTCTTACGCAATATCGTCCACGAAATTATCTCTTCCTCATCGAAGCCTGATATCGAAGGAAAAGACAATGGGTATCTATCAAAACAAGAAAGCCGTCGTCATCGGCGGCACGCATGGCATGGGTCTGGCGACGGTCGAGCGGCTCGTCGACGGCGGCGCCGAGGTGCTTCTGACCGGAAACAACGAAGAGAACCTCGCCCGGATCCAGCAGCGCTTCGGCGACCGCGTTCATGCGGTAAAGTCAGATATCGCCGATCTCGGCGAGATCGCTGTGCTCGGGGCGACGGTCGGGCAGAAACTGGGTTCGATCGATCTCCTGCACGTCAACGCCGGCACATCGCTGCTCGAGCCATTCGACCAGGTGACGGAGGCCTCCTACGATCGCCAGTTCACCATCAACACCAAGGGTGCCTTTTTCACCGTCCAGCGGCTGGCGCCTCTGATCCGCGACGGCGGCTCGATCGTCTTTACCTCGTCGGTTGCTGATGTCGGCGGCCATCCGGGAATGGCGGTCTATAGCGGCAGCAAGGCGGCGCTGATCTCGTTTGCCTCCGTCTTTGCCGCCGAGCTTCTGCCGCGCCGCATAAGGGTCAACTCGGTCAGCCCCGGCTTCATCGATACGCCGACCAAGGGCGTGGCGGGCGTCACCGACGCCGAACGTGCCGAGTTCAAGGCGCTCGGCGATGCGATCACCCCGATGGGCCGCAACGGCACGGCGGACGAAGTCGCCCGCGCCGTGCTGTTCCTCGCCTTCGATGCCACCTTCACCACCGGCGCACGCCTCACCGTCGACGGTGGCCTCGGCCAGCAATTGTCGCCGGCGGCCTGAAGCGGGCCAGAGCGGGGAACCAGGAGCGGAGAATCACGATGTCCAAATCCATCGCCATCATCGGCCTCGGCGCCATGGGCACGGCACTTGCCAAAACCCTCATCGACGCGGGCAACACCGCCACCGTCTGGAACCGTACGTCCGCGCGGGCCGACGCGCTGGTTGCCCGCGGCGCTCGCCGGGCAGCAACGGTCACCGAAGCCATTGCGGCCAGCGATATCCTCATCCTATGCCTCACCGACTACGCCGCTGTCGAAACGACGCTGGCAGATGTCGGCCCCATGCTCGCAGGCAAGACCGTCATCAACCTCACCAACGGTCGCCCGGATGAAGTCCGGGCGGTCGCGGCCCGCCTTGAAGCGTACGGCGCACGCTATCTCGACGGAGGAATCATGGCGACGCCGCCGATGATCGGCACACCGGATGCCTTCATTCTCTGTAGTGGCAGCGCCGATGCTTTCGAAAAAACCAGGGAGCAATTGGCCGCCTTCGGCCAGAGCCACTATCTCGGCGAGGATCCTGTTCTCGCCGCGGTCAGCGACCTCGCCTTGCTGTCGGCGATGTACGGTCTCTTCGGCGGCTATCTGCACGCAACGGCGCTCGCCGGCAGCGTCGGCTTCACCGCGAAGCAGTTCCTGCCGCTGGTCGAGCCCTGGCTTGCCGCGATGATGACGGCGCTGCCTGATTATGCCGAACGGATCGACAGCGGCGACCACGGCCGCGACGTGATGTCGAACCTCTCAATGCAGTCGGTGGCGATCACCAACATCGTTGCCGCAAGCCGCAGCCTGGGCATCGATCCGGCCTTCATGGAGCCGATCGAAAGGCTGGCAAAAAAGCGCCTCGCCGCCGGCTTTGGCGGCGACGAGGCCTCCGGCCTCATCGAGGCGATGCGGGGCAAATAGAGGGCGGCCCCAGCGGTCCGGATGCAAGCGCACGCCGATGATGCTCGCCAGCGCGCCGCAAGCAAACAACAAGCAGATGGCCCGCGGTCGAAACGCCGCGGGCCATCTGCTTGTTGTTGACCCTCGGCCACCCTTCGCGCATCCTCACCGCAACTGGAGGTGACGATGATTACAGGTCCACAGTGCCGCGCCGCCCGGGCGCTGATCGAAATTTCGCGCGAAATGCTTTCGAGCTTTTCCGGCATCGACGAGGAGACGATCCTCAAGTTCGAGCGCAAGCTGGAGAAACCCGGCGACGCCGTGATCCTCTCGTTGAAGCATGCGCTCGAAAATGCCGGCGCGGTGTTTCTGCCGGAGGGCGAACGCGGCATCGGCGTACGGCTGAAGTTCACCCGCTCCGAGGCCCGCCGCCTCTCGATCCTCGAAAGCGAGGGTGGCATCGTTGGCGACGACGAGGTTCCCGGCGCCTGAGAATGAGCCCTAATTTCAAGACCTTAGCCGGCTGACTTGAATCAGGATGACCAACGGTTGAATCGCTTTACGAACGAAAAACCCGCCGTTGCCGGCGGGTTCTTTTTTTGAAAGACGGTCGCCCGCGCTTACTTGCAGGCGGCGCAGAAGCGCTGGATGCGGCGGCAGGCTTCCTCGAGCTGGGCTTCCGAGGTCGCATAGGAGATGCGGAAGTTCGGGCCGAGGCCGAAGGCCGAACCGTGGACGACGGCGACGCCTTCGGATTCCAGCAGTTCCGACACGAAGTCTTCGTCCGTCTCGATGACCTTGCCCGACGGCGCGGTCTTGCCGATCAAGCCGGCGCAGGACGGATAGACGTAGAAGGCGCCTTCGGGCGTCGGGCACGAAATGCCCTTGGCCTGGTTCAGCATCGACACGACGAGATCGCGGCGGCCTTCGAAGATCTTCTTGTTTTCGGGAATGAAGTCCTGCGTGCCGTTCAGCGCCTCGACGGCCGCCCACTGGGCGATCGAGGTGGCGCCCGAGGTCTGCTGGCCCTGGATCATGTCCATGGCCTTGATCAGCTGCAGCGGGCCGGCGGCGTAGCCGATGCGCCAGCCGGTCATGGCATAGGCCTTGGAGACGCCGTTCATCGTCAGCGTGCGGTCATAGAGACCGGGCTCGACCTCGACCGGGGTCGCGAACTTGAAGTCGCCATAGGTCAGGTGCTCGTACATGTCGTCGGTGAGGATCCAGACATGCGGGTGCTTCATCAGCACATCGGTCAGCGCCTTCAGCTCGGCATGGCTGTAGGCGGCACCCGACGGGTTGGACGGCGAGTTGAAGATGAACCACTTGGTCTTCGGCGTGATCGCCTTGTCCAGATCTTCGGCCTTGAGCTTGAAGTTGTTCTCCTGCTTGGTCGAAACCGTCACCGGCGTGCCGCCGCACAGCGCCACCATTTCCGGGTAGGAAACCCAGTAGGGCGCCGGGATCACGACTTCATCGCCGGCGTTCAGGGTCGCCATGAAGGCGTTGAAAAGAATCTGCTTTCCGCCGGTGCCGACGATCGTCTGGGCGGCGGTGTAGTCGAGGTTGTTCTCGCGCTTGAACTTCTTGGCGATCGCTTCGCGCAGTTCCGGGATGCCGGAGACCGGCGTGTACTTCGTCTCGCCGCGATTGATCGCGTCGATGGCGGCCTTCTTGATATTGTCGGGCGTGTCGAAGTCCGGCTCACCGGCGCCAAGGCCGATGACATCGCGGCCTTTCGCTTTCAGCTCACGGGCTTTCTGCGAAACGGCGATGGTGGCGGAAGGCTTTACACGGGAAAGGGCATCGGCAAGGAAGGCCATGGGTGAAGGTCCTGATCGTTTCGAGACGAGGTGATCGCTACGGAACGAAAAGGCAGGCTCCATAGCGGTTAGGTCTATGTCGAAAGACGCCCGGTCTTGCAAGCGCCGGATAGGCAAAAACGCCGGAAACGCGGGCAAAAAGCGTCACCATGACAAAGTTTCATGAATGCGATCAGCATCGTCGATCGGAGGTCGCGATACCGAGCGATGCATCACCGTCCGTCGAGCGCCGACAATACGGATTGTGGCACCCGTTCGAACGGCCACGAAACGTAACGGCCAGAAACGGTTGGTGATCGCGATTTATTCAAAAAAATCAGCGCAATCCCGCAATTTTTCAAATGCCATAATTTAGCCACCACAACTGTCGCGGAACGCCGCAATTCCGTCCAGCAACAGCCGGTTTCCGGGCATTTCCTTCGATGATCCGAACACATTCGCATTACGGGGGTTATGCAATGTTTCTCGACGACGAAATCGCTTCCATGAAGACACGGCAGAACGAAGCACGCTGGGGCATGTACCTGGCGATCGCAGCCCTTGCCGCCTGCATCCTGATGTTCATCGGCCTGATGACCCAGGCGACCGCGCAAACTGCTGATGCCAAGCCGCGGCAGCTGGCGGGCTACGTTCGCCCCAACGACATCGGCACCGGCGCCCTGCTCTTTCCGTCGAAGGAGCCGGGCTATTTCGTCGAGGCGCCGCGCCTTGCGACCGACGTTCAGATCGACGTCAACGGCCCGATCATGCGCACCCGCGTCACCCAGCGCTTCGAGAACCCGAGCAAGGGCTGGGTTGAGGGCACCTATGTCTTTCCCCTGCCCGAGGATTCGGCCGTCGACACGCTGAAGATGCAGATCGGCGACCGCTTCATCGAGGGTGAGATCAAGGCGCGTGAGGCGGCCAGGGAGATTTACGAGCAGGCAAAGGCCGAGGGCAAGAAGGCCGCACTTCTCGAACAGCAGCGCCCGAACATCTTCACCAACCAGGTCGCCAATATCGGTCCCGGCGAAACGGTCGTCGTGCAGATCGAGTACCAGAGCGCGGTCCGCCAATCGAACGGCCTCTATTCGCTGCGTTTCCCCATGGTCGTGGCGCCGCGCTACAACCCGCAGCCGATCGTTCAGACCGTCGATCTCGACAGCCGCACCGGCTATGCCGTCAGCGACCCGGTCCCCGACCGCGAGAAGATCGAAGCGCCGGTCCTCGACCCCAAAGAGAACGCCAGGATCACCCCCGTCACACTGACGGTGAACCTCAAGGCCGGCTTCCCGCTCGGCGAAGTGAAATCAGGCTACCACGACGTCGATATCGCCAATCTTGACGATCTCAGCCGCCGCGTGACGCTGAAGGGCGACAGCGTGCCTGCCGATCGCGACTTCGAGCTCACCTGGAAGGCGATCGAGGGCAAGAGCCCCTATGCCGGCCTGTTCCGCGAAACGGTCGGCGGCAAGACCTATCTGCTTTCCTTCGTCACGCCGCCGGCAGCAGCAAATGAGGCCGACGCCAAGCCGGTCAAGCGGGAGATCGTCTTCGTCATTGACAATTCCGGCTCCATGGCCGGCCCGTCGATGGAGCAAGCCAAGGAGAGCCTGGCGCTCGCGATCTCGAGGCTGAAGCCCGAGGACCGTTTCAACGTCATCCGCTTCGACGACACCATGTCGGTGCACTTCTCCGAGCTGGTCGAAGCGACACCGGACAAGCGGGAGGACGCAATCGTCTATGTGCGCGGCCTGACAGCCGATGGGGGCACCGAGATGCTGCCAGCGCTGGAAGCGGCCCTTCGCACGCAAGGACCGGTCCAGGCCGGCGCGCTTCGCCAGGTGGTGTTCCTGACCGACGGCGCGATCGGCAACGAGACGCAGCTTTTCGAGGAGATCCAGAAGAACCGCGGCGAGGCTCGCGTCTTCACCGTCGGCATCGGCTCTGCTCCGAACAGCCACTTCATGACCAAGGCGGCCGAATATGGCCGCGGCACCTTCACGCTGATCGGCTCGGAGAGCGAGGTCGCCGCGCGCATGGGCGAGCTTTTCACCAAGCTCGAGAGCCCCGCAATGACCGATATCGCCGCGAGCTTCGAGGGCGCCTCGGCGAGCGACATCACCCCCAACCCGATGCCCGATCTTTATCGCGGCGAGCCCGTGGTGCTGACGGCCGAACTCGACGGCACCGCACCCGAAGGCAAGCTGCAGATCCTCGGCAAGGCCGGCGACCAGCCGTGGCGGGTGGAGATGGACATCGCCAAGGCCTCGACCGGCGAAGGCATCGCCAAGCTCTGGGCGCGCCGCAAGATCGACGACCTCGAGGCGAGCGCGTCGACGATCGCCGACCCGGCGACCCTCGACAAGCGGATCGAGACGGTGGCACTTGCCCACCATCTGGTCTCCCGCGTGACCAGCCTCGTTGCCGTCGACGCGACGCCGTCGCGGCCCGCCAGCGAGAACCTGAGCGAAACGAAGCTGCCGCTCAATCTCCCCGCCGGCTGGGACTTCGGAAAGGTCTTCGGCGAAGCCCCTGTCGAGACTGTCCCCGGCAAAGTCGACGAACGTGACGCCGCGCTCGAAAGCCGAACCAAGCTTGCGATGGTCACGGCCGACCGCATGCTGGCCGCACCGACGGCGCGGGCGGCAGGTCTGCTCGCGGAAGCCAACAACCAGGTCGCCCTGCCGCAGACGGCAACGGAGGCCGACAAGCAGATCCTGATCGGCCTGATGCTGCTCGTCTTCGCTCTGCTTGCCGGCACGACCTTTGTCTACTGGCGGGCGCCGATCGCCGCCGTCGTGCTTGCCGGAGTGCGCCGCCGTGGCCGCTGACAAGGATCAGTCCGAGCCACGGCCGGGCTTTCTCGCCCGCCTCTCGGCGGTCGAAACGATCGTGCTCGCGATCATCTCGCTCATTGCCCTTGCCGGTCTGCTTCTGATCGGCAAGGGCTTCTATATGAAAGCCAAGGCCGAGGTCTCGCAGGTGCTGTTGAAACGCACCTTCGAGGCGCAGCTGCACGGCAACCCGGATGGCAAGCCCTGGCCCTGGGCCGATTTTCAGACAGCCGCGGAAATCTCGGCGCCACGGATCAACCGCTCGGCGGTCGTGCTTCAAGGCGCAAGCGGCGAAGCGCTCGCCTTCGGGCCCGCCTGGCTGACGACGACGCCACTGCCCGGCGACGAAGGTACCTCGGTCATCGCCGCCCATCGCGACACGCATTTTCGCTGGCTGAAGGAGGTCAACCCCGGCGACCTTCTGGTGCTGACCCGCAAGGACGGCCGCCGCTTCCTGTTTAGGGCCGGCGAAAGCCGGGTTGCCCGCTGGGACGAAAGCGGCATCAACGCGTCCGCCAGCGGCCACCATCTGGCGCTCGCCACCTGCTGGCCCTTCGACGCGATCGAGCAGGGACCGATGCGCTACATCGTCGACGCAGAACTCATCGGCGAGCAGCGTCCGGTGCCGCTGACGACAGGCTCGATCTCGAAATAAACCGCTTTTGATCGGATGTGACTTGAACCGCTCCGTCGATCGCCCCAGCTTGCCTGCTGAACGAGTCGGTGTGGGAGAAACGGAATGCGGCATACGGGCGCTGGAACATCGGGACGGGCGGGCAAACGGTCGCGTGCGGTCGGAATCCTGGCCGTGTCCGTTGCGCTGGCACCGTTTGCTCCTCCGAGCGCCGGGGCACAGGATTCCCGCGAGTTTCCGAGCGAGCACGGTACCGTGCGTGTCGAGACGCTCGCGACCGGGCTTGAACACCCCTGGTCCGTCGAGGCACTCCCCGATGGCGGCCTGATCGTCAGCGAGCGGCCGGGTCGGCTGCGGATCCTGCGCGACGGCAAGCTCTCGAAACCGCTGACGGGCGTGCCCGAGGTCGCCGAGCGTGGCCAGGGCGGCCTGCTCGACATCGCGCTCGATCCCCGTTTTGCAGAAACCCGGACGCTCTACTTGACGATGGCTGCCAACGGCAAAGGCGGCTACGGCACCGTCGTCGTACGGGCAAAACTCGCCGCCGACGGAACCGGGCTTATCGACGTCAAGGAGCTCTTCCGGATGAGCAAGTTTACCGGCAAGGGCCAGCATTTCGGCTCACGCATCGCAATCGCTCCCGATGGCAGCCTTTTCTTCGGCATCGGCGATCGCGGCGAAGGCGACCGGGCGCAGGACCCGCGCGATCATGCCGGCGCCATCCTGCATATCAATGCCGACGGCAGCGTTCCCGGATCGAACCCTTATCGCGGCGGCACCGGCGGCCTGCCGGAGATCTGGTCGAAGGGCCACCGCAATCCTCAAGGGATCGCCTTCGATCCGAAGGACGGCACGCTTCTGACGGTCGAGCACGGCGCGCGCGGCGGCGACGAGATCAACAATCCGAAGCCCGGCCACAATTACGGCTGGCCCGTCATTACCTACGGCAAGGACTATTCCGGCGCCGAGATCGGCGAAGGCACGGCGAAAGAAGGCCTCGATCAGCCGCTCTTCTATTGGGATCCCTCGATCGCGCCTGGCGCGCTTGCCGTCTATCGCGGCGAGATGTTTCCCGAATGGGATGGCGATCTTCTGGTGGCGGCGCTGAAGTACCAGTTGCTCGCCCGGCTCGAACGCGACGACAGCGGCGCGATCGGCTCCGAGGAGCGGCTGTTCGACGGCGAATTCGGCCGCATCCGCGACGTCGTCGTGGCACTCGACGGCGCCTTGCTGATGGTGACGGACGAGGAAGACGGCGCCGTGCTCAGGGTCTCCAAGGCGGCGACGCAATAGCCGGCGCGCGCCGCACGTTCACGATAACCGATCGCGAACCTCGCGCCGGAACATGAATTTCAGCCCGGACCAGACGGGATCGACCGCGCAAACCTTCACGTCGACAAGGCCGAGCGGCAGGAAGATTTCACGCAAAACGTCCTCGGTCAGTGTCGTCGGCCGCTTCGACGCCTTCTTTGGCCAGGAGACCCACAGCATGCCGTCCGGCTTCAATCTCGCAGCCAGCTTCGGCGCGAGGCTCTTCCAAGGCCGATCGCTCCGTTTCGAACACATGCGCATAGTCAATGTCGCGCGCGGCCACGGTGCCGATCTCGGTCTCGCTGGCCCGAAAGCCGGAAAAACCGCTGATCGCATCGAGCCCGGCTGGAACCCCGAGAAGCAGGGCCCGCTGCCCGTCTTTCAGCCCCAGCTTGCGCCCGAGCGGCGTGCCGGAATAGCCGGCATCGCTCATGGTCGCCGATCTCCGATGGGTGATAGGAGCTGAGCTCCCTCCTCGGCGCCCTCTCCCGGCACCGTGTCTCCGGCCGTTTCCATCGACAACAACTCCGCCCAATCGCGGCGACGATGAGCCTTGCCCGGCGAAAACGCAACTGCTAGACGCGCCTGTCCGAGGAGAGAACGACATGCCGCGCATTCAGGCCAATCTGCTGCTTTTGATTTCAGGCGCCATCTGGGGCGCCGGCTTCGTTGCACAGTCGACGGCGATGGATGCGATCAGCCCGCTGTGGTTCATCGCGCTTCGTTTTGCGATCGCGACACTGGTCGCCATGCCCTTGGCCATCATCGAAACGAAACGCGCGGCCGAACCCATCAAGCTGACGACCGTGCGCAATTTCATCTTCATCGGCCTGGCGCTCTTTGCCGGCGCCGTGACGCAGCAATTCGGCCTGCTCGACACCAGCGTCACCAATTCCGGCTTCCTCACCGGTCTCTACGTCGTCTTCGTCCCGGTCTTGACCGTGATCTTCTTGCGCCGCAAGCCGCATTGGGTGATCTGGCCGGGGGCGTCGATGGCGCTGTTCGGCATTTTCCTCTTGAGCGGCGGCACGCTGTCGACGCTGACGGGTGGCGACTACCTGACCGTGGTCTGCGCCCTGTTCTGGGCGGTGCAACTGCTGCTCATCGGCCTGTTTGCCCCAAGCAGCGGCCGGCCGATGCTGCTGTCGATGACGCAGTTCGCCGTCTGCGCCGTGCTCGGCTTCGCCCTCGCCGTCACGACCGAGCCGCTGAGCTTCGCTGCCATAGAGGGCGCGCTCTTCGAGATCCTCTATGCCGGCATCTTTTCGAGCGGCCTTGCCTTCATTCTTCAGGTCGTCGGGCAGCGCTACACCACGGCGCCGCAGGCTGCGATCTTCCTGTCGAGCGAAGCACTCTTTGCCGCCCTCTTCGGCGTTCTCCTGCTTGGCGAAGTCATCACGCCGATCGGTTATGCCGGCTGCGCCATCATCTTTGCCGCCATGCTGACGGTAGAGATCGTGCCGGAACTGACGAAGGGCCGCCGCGCCCCAGCACCTGCCTGAGGGCTCCTCAAGAAACTATAGGCACCCCACCGCCAAGACGCTGGACTGAGGCTTTACTTGCTGTTGTTCAGGCAATAGGCCCGTTGCTTCGCAACGAAGGCGTAGCTTTGCCCTGCGTTTTCGACCCGGCCCGAGAGCTCTGGATTTTCTGCAAGAAATCTACGTAAGAAACCGCCGACGTGAGAAGCCTCAAACATATCAGGGAGTTGCCGACGGCACGCATCCCAAGCGATTGGCCTGCTTTACGCGCCGCGCACGAGAAATCGGCGAAAACCACTCAATTTTGCAGCAATTGTTTTCAAAAAGCTGTGATTTCAACAGCTTGCGATATATTTTGCGCAGCGCCCCACAAAGCCGCAAATGACCGATTTTTGAGCAATGACAAGACGCAATACCAATCCCGAAAAGTTTTGCTTGCCAATTCAAAATAAACCCATCAATCTTACTTTCGTTCGGGCAATCTGCGAACATGGGAAGATCTTGAAATAAAAGCGGGCCGGAGACGCAAAAACTCCGGGCGGCCAGACCGATGGGAAGCAGAGATGCGGCCCTTCCAATGGCTGGCTGCGGTAACCAGGACCCTTTCCTCAAACGTCGAGAACTGCCTGCCAACGCCCATCCGGGCACATTGCAATGCTACCCGTCCGTCAAACGGGTGGAGAGAAAAGGACCTGACGCATGGCCGAAACTGGCACTGTAAAATTCTTCAACACCGACAAGGGCTTTGGTTTTATCAAGCCTGACAACGGTGGTGCAGATATCTTCGTACACATTTCCGCGGTCCAGGCTTCCGGCCTGACCGGTCTGACGGAAAACCAGAAGGTAAGCTTCGACACCGAACCGGATCGCCGCGGCAAAGGCCCGAAGGCGGTCAACCTGCAGATCGCCGGCTAACGCCGTTATCTGCTGACAGATTCCAGTTGAAGCCCGGCATTCTTGCCGGGTTTTTTTGTTCAGGCTCGGTTCAGTTTGGCCGCGTTAACCTTCCTCCATCATGAAGGCCGGGTTGATCCGGTCCATGCGAAGGATTGAAGCCAAATGAACAAGTTCATCAAAGCCGCCGTTCTCTCGATCGCCGCAGCCGCTATGGTCATCCCGACCTTTGGCGCCGCCGAGGCAGGCGGCAGGCATCACCACAACAATGACGATGCATGGGCAGCTGGTGCAGCAGGTCTCGTTGCCGGCGCTCTGATCGGCGGCGCGATCGCTTCGCAGCCGCGTTACAACGGCGGCTACAACGAGCGCGTCTACATCGATCCGGAACCGGAATACGACTATTACGAGCCGCGTCCGGCCTACCGCCCTCGCCCGGTCTACCAGGCACGCCCTGTCGTCGTCGACAGCTATGGTGGCGGTTACCGCTCGCTCGAGCCCTGGACCCCGTCCTGGTACCGTTACTGCGCGCAGCGTTACCGCTCGTTCAACCCGGATAGCGGCACCTTCCGCGGCTACGACGGCCGCAGCTACTTCTGCACCGCCGGCTAATCAGGTTCGGCGTAAGAATCGAAAAGCCCATGTCTTGATAGAGACATGGGCTTTTTTCGTGAGCGTGTGTGGTGGCTCAGAGCCCGCGCAGATAAGGATTGGTGCGGCGCTCCTCGCCGATCTGACCACTCGGGCCATGTCCGCAGATGAAGCCGACGCTATCGCCGAGCGGCAGGATCTTGTCGCGGATCGAATCGAGCAATTGCTGGTGATTGCCGCCGGGCAGGTCCGTGCGGCCGATCGAGCCGTGGAAGAGCACGTCGCCGACATGGGCGAAGTTCTGCGCCCGGTTGAAATAGACGACGTGTCCCGGCGCATGGCCCGGGCAATGCAGGACTTCGAAGACATGGTCGCCGAAGGAGACCGTGTCGCCTTCTTCGAGCCAGCGATCGGGAATGACGTTCTGAACCTTCATCGCCAGACCGAAGCGCTCCGCCTGGCTTTCGAGGCTTTCGAGCAGCGGCAGGTCGTCCTTGTGCGGACCGATGATTTCGAGCCCGAGGGCGTCCTTCAGTTCCTTGGCGCCGCCGGCATGGTCGATATGGCCGTGGGTGATCCAGATCGCCTTCAGCGTGATGCCGTTTTCGCGGATGGTCTGCAGGATGAGATCGACGTCGCCGCCGGGATCGACGATCACGCCTTCCTTGGTCTCGCTGTCGAACAGCACGGTGCAGTTCTGCTCGAAATGGGTAACCGGGATGATGCCCGCCTGTAACATGCGCGTCTGCCTCTCTAGAGCATGTCGCGCAAAAATTTGGGAGCGGTATTGCGATAACGACATGCGACAAATCCAGAACCTAAAGCGTAGGAAGCGAATCTGGAAGATCGCAACGCGCTCTAGGATCTCGTCATCTTCCTATAGCGGCAATTGGCGGCGGTGACAGCGCCAATCAGCGAAGCGAGGCTATTTGCGGTGCAGACAGCTGCTGGGGTGCCGGCCACTGCACGGTGGTCATCAGCAGCGCCGAAATCGCGATCTCCGCGGCGACGACGATCCGAACGACCGGCTTGAGGCTGCGCGCGGCGACGTTGTTCTGATCCGGCTGAGCATTCTGCATTTTGTCCCTCTCCCGTTGCCTTTCTCCTGGCGTGTCCTGCCCTCGGCAACGGCTGGAGAATGTCACAGCGTCACATTTCGTGACGTTCCCGGGGGAACATCCGCGCGCTTGCTGGCGTTTGGCCCTCGTCAATATAAGGAGAAACACGATGGTGAAGCTTACCCGCCCCCTGTTGCGAGCCGCTACGGCCGCGGGTTTGGTGTTGGCGATCGGTACGCCGTCCGCCTTTGCAGCCATGACCGCGACCACGGTGACGGACCTTAACATCCGCACAGGTCCGGGCCCTCAATATCCGACAGTCGGCCTTGCGACCCGCGGTAGCACCGCGGTTATCGACGGCTGCATCGAAGGCAGCAAGTGGTGCCGCATTGACGTCGGCGGCGTGCGCGGCTGGGTCTATTCCCAGTATCTGACGACGGATCTTGGCGGTTCTGCCGTCGTGGTCCAGGAGCGCCGGGCCGACCTGGCCATTCCTGCCGTCACCTATGAAGTGCAGCCCAATGACCCCGTGATCGTCAGCAGCGGCGACGAATTGATCGGCCCGGTCGAACAGATCGACCCGATCGTGCCGCCGGAGAATGTGCGGACCTACGTCACGTCCAACCCCGGCGAGACCGTCTATCTCGATGGTGAAGTCGTCGTCGGTGCCGAACTGCCGCAGACCGTGGCCGTTCAACGCGTTCCCGACTACAGCTACGACTATGTCAGCATCAACGGCCAGCCCGTTCTGGTCGAGCCGGCAACGCGACGCATCGTCTACGTCTATCGCTAACAATCGAGACCCCCGGCAATCATTCGGTTGCCGGGGGTTCCCGACGTGCCTGCATTACCCTCCCTCGCTCTCCCGACGGCACGAATCATGCGCGGCAAGGTCATTCCCTCCAGCCGCCCCTGCCGCCGGCTTCGTTTTCCCGCTTTGCCTGTAAGAGGTTGCCTCTGCCTAAAATCGAGCCATTTCAATTGGCTACGAAGCGGGCGCCGCAACGTCATTTCACTCAAATTGACAATAATCCGGAATAGGCTTCAACCTATTGATGCCGGCTCATCGGCTTTTAGTGGCGCGTCCACGACGAGCCACGACACGGAGGGATCAATGGAAGCATTAATGCCTATCATTACCCAATTGATCGCGGGGGCCGCCGGCGGGAACGCGGCCAGCGCAGTGTTGAAGCAGCAGGCATTCGGTGTCGTCGCACGGACCATCGTCGGCGCCATTGGAGGCCTTGGCGGCGGGTTCCTCATTCAGATGCTCGGCGGAGAAGCAGCCGCGACCGGTCTCGCCATGCAAGCCATCGGCGGCCTTGTCGGCGGCGGCGTACTGAGCGGAATCGTCGGGCAATTCTTGGGGAAGACCGCCTAACTCTGCGATCATATCCGTAGCAAGACAAAAGGCGGCCCGGGGGCCGCCTTTTCTGCTTTCGAGAGCATTCCGGATGCCGTTACTCGGCTGCCGCGGCAACCGGATAGACTTCCTTCATGTAGTCGTTCATCAGCGTTTCGCAGATCGTCGCCGGCGTGAAGCGGTAAGGACCGATTTCGGAAACCGGCGTCACTTCGGCGGCCGAGCCGGTGAGGAAGCATTCGCTGAAACCGGACAGTTCCTCCGGCATGATCGCCCGCTCGACCACTTCATAGCCGCGGCGCTTGGCAAGCTCGATCACCGTGCGACGGGTGATGCCGTCGAGGAAGCAATCCGGCACCGGCGTGTGGATGACGCCGTCCTTGACGAAGAAGATGTTGGCACCGGTCGCTTCGGCCACGCGGCCGCGGTAATCCAGCATCATCGCGTCCGCATAGCCCTTGGCCTCGGCCGCATGCTTGGAGATGGTGCAGATCATGTAGAGGCCGGCGGCTTTCGACTTCGAAGGTGCCGTCTGCGGATCCGGGCGGCGATATTCTGCGATATCGAGCCGGATGCCCTTGAGCTTTTCGGCCGGGTTGAAATAGCTGCCCCACTGCCAGATGGCGATGGCGACGTTGATGCGGTTGTTCTGCGCCGAAACGCCCATGCTCTCGCTGCCGCGCCAGGCGATCGGCCGCACATAGGCCTCGGAGAAGCCCTGACGCTTCAGAAGCTCGACGCTGGCTGCGTCCAGTTCCTCCACCGAATAAGGGATCTTGAAGCCGAGGATTTCGGCGGACTGATGCAGGCGCTGGTTGTGCTCGGTCAGCTTGAAGATGCGCCCGCCATAGGCGCGCTCGCCCTCAAAGACCGCGCTGGCATAGTGCAGGCCGTGGGTCAGCACGTGAATCTTGGCATCCTTCCACGCGACGAACTCGCCGTTGAACCAGATCTGTCCGTCCAACTGATCAAAAGGAACCGCTGCCATGGTGTCATCCTCCGGCGCATGCGCGCCATTCTTAGTTGATTATCGCCCTGCTTTCAGTCTATCGGCAAACTGATTGAGGGAAAATTCAATTTCGTGATTTTGGATTTGCGATCGGAACGGCACGGCATATCCTTTCAGATGTTGCCAACGCCAAATGTCTCGCTTACCGAGCATGGACGCTAATGCTATGGTAAAAATATGTCAACAAAGCTGACATATTTTTTCGAATGTTTCGCAAGTTGCAATCAGGCTGAAAGGAAATGACCGCGTGGCCGGCCAATCCAAAGAGAACACCCGGTATCTGAACGATGCCGCCGCCGATGACGATACGATCGATTTCGAGATCATCGAGCTGCTCTTCTTCGCCTATCGCGACTTCACCTCCGACCCGGATGCGATCCTGGAAAAGAGCGGCTTCGGACGGGCGCACCACCGCGTCGTGCACTTTGTCGACCGCGAGCCGGGCATGACGGTCGCCGACCTCCTGGACACGCTGAAGATTACCAAGCAGAGCCTTGCCCGGGTGCTGAAGCAACTGATCGACTCCGGGTATATTCGCCAGGAAACCGGCCCTGAAGACCGGCGCCAGCGTATGCTCTACACGACGGAAGAAGGCCAGGCGCTGGCGCGTGCGCTTGCCGAGCCACAGTCCCGCCGCATAGCCGATGCATTGGCAAGAACCGGTCCGGGCGCGCGCGAAACGGTCAAGCGCTTTCTCGCCGGGATGAAGAACAACGCCGCAGACTGACGCCCGCCGTAGCGCGGGTCTGGCCTGCAACTTGGGAAGCGTGGAATGACGACAAAAGCGACTGTCTCGGACGATGCGGCTCACCTTCTGGTCGTCGACGACGACCGGCGCATCCGCGATCTGCTCAACCGCTACCTGGTCGAACAGGGTTTTCGCGTGACGACCGCGTCCGATGCGGACGAAGCCCGCCGCAAGCTCGTCGGCCTCGACTTCGACCTTCTGATCGTCGACGTGATGATGCCCGGCGAAAGCGGCATTTCGCTCACCCAGAGCCTCAGGCAAATCAAGACCGTGCCGATCCTGATGTTGACGGCGCTGGCGGAATCCAACTCCCGCATCGAGGGTCTCGAGGCCGGCGCCGACGACTATCTGTCGAAGCCCTTTGACCCGCGCGAACTGGTGCTGCGCATCAACAACATCCTGCGCCGCAACCAGCCGGCCCAGACCCCCAAGGTCGACCAGGTGATCTTCGGTCCCTACACCTTCTCGGTGGTGCGCAAGGAGCTGCGTCGTGGCGCCGATCACATCCGCCTGACGGACCGCGAGCAGGAGATCATGACACTCTTTTCGCAACGTGCCGGCGAAACGATCCCACGCCACGAGTTGATCGGCGACGATGCCGAGGTCGGCGAGCGCACGATCGACGTGCAGATCAACCGCCTGCGCCGCAAGATCGAGGACGACCCGTCCAACCCCGTCTGGCTGCAGACGGTGCGCGGCATCGGCTACCGGCTGAGCGTGGACTGAAATGGCAGCCCTTCCCATGAGCGCGGCAAACCATGGCAAGCTTTGACGGCATAGAGCACGGCGCATCCGGGGCGAACGACAATGCCTGGAGGCGGTTCACCCGCTGGCTGCGCCGTCGCCTGCCCATGGGGCTTTACGCCCGCTCGCTGCTGATCGTCATCATTCCCATGGTGCTTCTGCAGTCGGTGGTCGCCTTCATCTTCATGGAGCGCCACTGGCAGCTGGTGACGCAGCGCCTGTCGGCCGCCGTCACCGGGGACATTGCCGCGATCGTCGATCTTATCGACACCTTCCCTGCCGACCGCGACATCTCCGAGATCATCCGCATCGCGCGCGATCAGCTCGATCTCAGCATCTCCGTGGACCCGCCCGGCGAACTGCCGCCGCCGCGCCCCAGCCCCTTCTTCGAAATCCTCGACCAGATCCTCGGCGAAGAGATTTCCAACCAGGTCCGCCGCCCCTTCTGGATCGATACGGTCGGCAACTCCAAGCTCGTCGAGATCCGCATCAAGCTCGATGACGGCCGCATCCTGCGCGTCTATGCCCGGCGCAACCAGGCCTACGCTTCCAACACCCACATCTTCCTCGTCTGGATGGTGGCGGCCTCGCTGGTGCTGCTGACGATCGCGGTGCTCTTCCTGCGCGGCCAGATCCGCCCGATCCTGGCCTTGACCAAGGCGGCCGAAAGCTTCGGCAAGGGCCAGAAGATCGACGACTTCGCGCCGCGCGGCGCCGATGAAATCCGCCGCGCCGGCCTCGCCTTCATCCAGATGCGCGAGCGCATCGAACGCCAGATCGAGCAGCGCACCGCGATGCTGACTGGCGTCAGCCACGATCTTCGAACCATCCTCACCCGCTTCAAGCTGCAGCTGGCGCTTGCCGGCAACAACCCCGATCTCGAAGGCCTGAACCAGGACGTCGATGACATGCAGAACATGCTGGAAGGCTATCTGGCCTTCGCCCGCAGCGAAGCGGAGGAGGACGTCGGCCAGCTGAAACTCAGCGACCTGATGACCCGGCTCGCCGCTGAAGCCGAACTGCTCGGCAAGACCCTGACCACATCCATCGAAGGGGAAGACGATATCCGCGTGCGGCCAAACGCCTTCACCCGTCTCGTCGCCAACATCGCCTCGAACGCCTACCGCTACGCCAACACTGTCAAGATCGATGCGCGCCACAGTGCCAAGTGGCTCACCATCACCGTCGACGATGACGGCCCAGGTATTCCCGAACGTTCGCGCGAGGATGTGTTCAAGCCGTTCTTCCGCCTCGACGAAGCCCGCAATCTCGACAGTTCCGGCACTGGCCTCGGGCTGGCGATCGCCCGCGATATCGCCCGCAGCCACGGGGGCAACGTCACGCTTGGCGACAGCCCGCTCGGCGGCCTCAGGGCAACGGTGCGCGTCCCGGCTTGACGTTCCCGCGCGGGCGGGCCACTTCTGGCCACGAATGGGCTAAGGGGAACGGGCCATGGTAGACGCCATCGATTGGGCTGACTGGGAGCGACGGCTGGCCGAACTCTGGGCAACCTTCGACCCGACAGATAGCGAAGCCTTTATCGCCCGCATCGATGCCCTTGCCGCCGAACTGCCGGCAGGACATGCCATCGGAGTGTTCGAAAGAGCCTCGGCGCAGGATTCGACCGGCCATGAGATGAAGGCGGAGCCGCTCTACCGGCAGGCGCTGGAAAACGGTCTTCAGGGAATTCGCCGCCGACGGGCCACCATCCAGCTCGCCAGCACCCTGCGCAATCTCGGCCGCGCCAAAGAAGGTATCGCCCTGCTCACCGCCGAGCGGGACAAGCCATCGGACGAACTCGACGATGCGGTCATCGCCTTCCTGGCGCTCTGCCTCGTCGATACTGGCCAGGCGCAACAGGCGGCCGCACTCGCGCTCGCCAGCCTGTCACGGCACCTCCCCCGCTACAACCGCTCACTCAAGCGCTACGCCGAGATGTTGTTGCCGGAGAGTTGAGCGTGTCAGCGCTGGTAGATCGAGGTCAGGCCGCGTCGTTCGTTGAAACGGTGCCAGGCGTCGATACGGCGCGGATGACGGGCGCGCATGACATCGAGCGGCGCGAGCAGCCGGCCGCCGCGGCCAAGGGCGGCATCGAGGATCTCGATGATGCGACGGTTCGGCCAGGGCTTGCGGGTGATCGCCAAGAGCGCCCGGAAGGCTTCGTCCTCTCGCCCCGCGCCGAGTTGATGCGCAATCAGACCATAGGCAAAGGCCGTCGAGCGGCTGACGCCGGCATGGCAATGCACGAGAATGCGGCTCTCAGCATGCTCGGCCGCCGGGCGCATCGCCTCGAAAACTTCGAGCACCAGATCCGGGAAATGCTGGGTGGCGGTCGGGTTTTCCTGGTCGCGCATGCGCACGACCCGGTGGCTGGCGTCCGCAATCACGGGCACGTTGGCATCCGGCAATTCGGGATCGAGCAGAGACAGCACATGACTTGCGCGCCAGTCGCGCGCGGCATCGGCGGCGCGCCAAAGGCAGGACACCTTGACGCGCTCGGGGATCACTTCGAAAGCAATGTTCATGGGGATCACATCAATTTCTTGCCGTTGGGGACCGGCCGTTCGGTGGCAGCCAGCACGATCGCACCGGCCTCGTCTGCAAAGCCCAGCGTCAGCACTTCAGAGCGCACAGGCCCGATCTGGCGCGGCGGAAAATTGACCACGCCCAGCACCTGCCGCCCGACGAGATCCTCCGGACGATAATGCACCGTGATTTGCGCTGATGACTTTTTTATGCCGATTTCCGGGCCGAAATCGATTTTCAGCTTGATGGCCGGCTTGCGCGCTTCCGGAAACGGTTCGGCCTCGACGATGGTGCCCACGCGAATGTCCACGCGCTCGAAATCAGCAAATTCAATAGTTTCAGCCATCGTCATTCCCTATGTGAAATCTTATCCGAGGAGGTGGATTAAAGCATCGGGCGAGATTTCGGAAGCACGGCGGCCTCGGCGGGCTCCCCGCGAAATCTGGCCTCCTCCCATGGGCGACGCGCGAACTGCTCGGCAAGGAAATCGACGAAAACACGCACGCGTGGCGGCAAGAATCGCCGGTGCGGATAGACGACCGTGATCGGCTCTGCCTCGGCATAGTTGCTGCCGGTCAGAAGCGGCACCAGCAATCCCGCCTTGATATCTCCGCCCACGAGCAGTTCGGAAAGGCGCACGATGCCGATGCCTGCGAGCGCAAGCCGTCGGAGCGCTTCGGTGCTGTTGGCTTCGACGGAGCCACAAACACGGATCGCACGCCGGCCGTCGCCATCCTGAAATTCCCAAACGTTGAGACGGCCGCGGGCGGTGATGGCAAGGCAGACATGCCGCTGCAGGTCGTCAGGCGTTTGCGGCGCGCCGTGCCGCTCGAGATAGGCGGGTGCGGCGCAGATGACGCGACGGTTTGGTGCGAGCCGCCGCGTCACCAGCGTGCTGTCGCTCTGTTCCGCGACCCGCAGCGCAACATCCGCCTCACCGTTCATGAGGTCGACGACCGCGTCGCTGAAATCGAGTTCCAGGTCGATCTCCGGAAACCGTTCGATGAAATCAGGCAGCATGGGCACGATCAGGCGATGACCGAAGGCGCTGGGCAGGCTCACCCGCAACCGCCCGCGCGGCACCGCCCCCGGTTGGATCGCAACCTCCGCATCTTCCATGTCGCCGAGGATGCGGCGGCTCGATTCCGCATAGGCGCTGCCTTCGCTCGTCAGGCTGATGCTGCGCGTCGAACGCTGCAGCAGGCGTACGCCAAGGCGCGCCTCCAGCCGGCCGACGATCTTGCTGACCGCCGATGGCGTCATGCGCAACCGCCGCGCCGCCGCCGAGAAATCTCCCTCCTCGACGACAGCGAGAAACACCGTCATGGCTTCCTGTCGATCCATCCATCTATTCCATTTCGTCACAGATAAACGGAATTTAACATGGATTATCGCCGCGAGCGACAGGCTGTAGCTTGGACCGGAACTCAGACAGCGAAGCTTGAGGGGTAACGGAAATGGGCAAGCAGCCGAGCAGCAGTCTGCCGATGAGTTATGAGCTGCATTCCTGGGCTCGGCGTCAACGCAGCATTGCGATCGGCAACCTCTGCCGCCGCGTGATCGGCACAATCTGGAGAAGTCTCGTCAATCGCCAGCCAAGCCGCGATCATGGGGCCTGCGCCGGCGCTTCCCCGGCGCGAAACCCTTAGGCCAGGCGCCATGCCGGCCCAACATGGGGCCAGCCGCATTCAATATTCAGCCTGCGAGTTCTTCCGCGCGCTTGCGCGCCGCAGCGATCGCCTTGTCAAACAGCGGCTGCATGCCGTCGTCGGCCATCAGCACGGACAGTGCCGCAGCCGTCGTGCCGCCGGGCGAGGTCACGTTCTGGCGCAGCCGCGCGGCTTCGTCAGGCGACTGGTGCAAAAGTTCGCCAGCCCCAGCGACGGTTTCCCGCGCGAGCCGCATGGCGAGGTCCGCCTCAAGGCCGGCCTTGCGGCCCGCCTCGGCCATGCATTCGACGAGGTAGAAGACATAGGCCGGACCGCTGCCCGAAACGGCGGTGACGGCATCGATCTCGGCTTCGGTGCGGACCCATTCGACCGGACCGCTGACCTTCAGGAGATCATGAACGTGAGCGCGCTGCTGATCGCTGACGCGGGCATTGGCAAAGGCGCCGGTGACGCCGCGGCCGATCATGGCCGGGGTATTCGGCATGGCGCGCACGGTCGCCGCGGCACCGAGATGGGCTTCGATGAAGGAAAGCGTCTTGCCTGCAGCAACCGAAACGATGACGGTATCCGGGCCGACGAGAGATTTCAGCGGCGGCAAGACGGCGTCCATCACCTGCGGCTTGACCGCAAGGAAGATCACACCCGCCTGGACACCCAACGGTACCGAGGTCGCATGCGTCACGCCGTTGTCGGAGATCAGCTGCGCCATGGCCGGCGGCGGGCCGGGATCGACGACGAGAACGTCTGCGCCTTTAACGCCGCTCTTCAGCCAGCCCGAAAGCATGGCGCCGCCCATATTGCCGGCGCCGACGAGCACGATGGGACCGGAAGCGGCGTTCGTCATGATCAGGCTTCTCCAACCGTTTCGAACAGGACGGCATCGACGGCGCGCTGCGCGTCCATGCCGGACCAGACGACGAATTGAAACGCCTGATAATAGGATTCGCAAGCGTCGAGTGCGCTCGAAAGCAGAACTTCGACCTGCTGGTTGGTGGGCTCGGCGCCGCCGGCAAGCAGCAGCGACTGGCGGAAGATCACCACTTCCTCCTGGCGCCACAGATCGAAGTGGCCCATCAAAACCTGCCCATTGATATGGGAGAGCAGACGGATGACTTCGTTGACCCGGCTTTCCGACACCTTGATGTCGAAGGCACAGGCCAGGTGCAGCGCCTCGAATTCCTCCATCCAGGAGAAGGAAACGTGGTAGTCCGCCCACTTGCCTTCGACCGTCATGGCGATTTCGTCTTCGCCGGATCGTTCGAACGACCAGTCGTTATTGGCAGCCACGAACTCGATCATATCGACCGGGTTGGATTGGCGCTCGACTTCCATTTCCAAAAGGCTCATGCATCACCCTGCATAGGTGTGGCACGGGCATGCGTCATCACGCTCACAAGACGCAACGCCGCAAACCCAACACCGATTACAAACACGTATGATTGCTGAACTCACATCCATCCTGGCTGACTTACCCTGCCCGGAGCTTACGTGGTTCGTTTCGAATCATCATTTAAAATCAGTGTATAATGGCGGAGTCAGGCTGCCAGCCCCTCGGCCCAAAAATAGCCGTGAACAATCGCGTCCACGTTGTCATGTGAATGAAGCGGTTGAGCTTAACTGACTCTGCCATAAGGGTTTTTTGGCAGTGTCCACAGGTGGAAAACTTTTCAGGTTTTATTAACCACCCATCATGCCGTTTCGGACCTATGCGGCTGAACCACAGCAAAACGCCCGCAGATGAGGTCCGCGGGCGAAGTAAAAACGCTGAAATGCCGTTATTTCAAGGGAATCGCGTTACTTGCCCGTATCGACGAGACGCGCTTCGAGAGCCTCAATACGGGCCAGAAGCGCATCGTTTTCCTCGCGCGCCTTGATGGCCATTTCCTTGACCATTTCGAACTCTTCGCGCTTGACGACGTCGAGCGAATTCAGCGCCCGCTCCGCCTGCGCCCGGAAGGCCGTTTCAACCTCGCGGCGCACGCCTTGAGCGGCGCCGGCAGCATCGGTCATCAGCTTGGCAAAGTCATCCAGGATGCGGTTGGTGCCTGTGCTCATCGTCGCGATCTCCATATCAGCCATCGCCTCTAAAGGCGCGATGCGGTCCATGGGTTTCAGGTAGGGTCACCGGCCGCGCGATGCAAGAAAAATCACGCGCGCCATCACGGCTCCCTTCACGACCCTGTGTCCGGGGCGCGCATTGCCGCCCTTGACCGAGGTGAAATCGCTCGCCATGGTCCGCCGAAACAACCGGCCCGGCACGAGAACAATAAATTGGAAACATTAGCGACCCGCCTCGCCATCCTCCCCTTCCCCGAAATCGACCCCGTTATCGTCCAGATCGGCCCGCTGGCCATCCACTGGTACGGGCTCGCCTATGTGGCGGGCATTCTGCTCGGCTGGTTCTACGCCCGGCGCCTGGCGATGAACGCCTCGCTCTGGCGGGACGACAAGCCGGCCATCACGCTGCAGCAGCTCGACGACTTCCTGCTGTGGGCCGCCGGCGGCATCGTGCTCGGCGGCCGCATCGGCTACATTCTCTTCTACGATCTCGGCTCAGTGCTCGCCAATCCGATCCGCGCGCTGGAAATCTGGAACGGCGGCATGTCGTTCCACGGCGGCTTCCTCGGCACGACACTCGCCATGATCCTGTTTGCGCGCAAGAACAAGATCGCCATCTGGAGCCTGTTCGACATTGTCGCCGCCGTCGTCCCGATCGGCCTGTTCTTCGGTCGTATCGCCAACTTCATCAACGGCGAACTCTGGGGCCGCCTCTCGTCGATGCCCTGGGCGATCGTATTCCCGACCGGCGGTCCGTTCGCCCGCCACCCGAGCCAGCTCTACGAGGCCGCCCTTGAAGGTATCGTCCTGCTCTCCGTCCTCGCCTGGTTCATCTATCGTCGTCACGCGTTGAAATCCCCGGGGCTCGTCACCGGCATCTTCGTGCTCGGCTATGCCCTGAGCCGCATTTTCGTCGAATTCTTCCGCGAACCGGACGCGCAGATCGGCTATCTTGTCGGTGGCTGGCTGACCATGGGCATGCTTTTGTCGCTGCCAATGGCGCTCGCCGGCATCTGGGCCATTGCCCGGGCGCGGCGCGCAGCCACCTGAGAGCGGATGGGGCAAGGGCGCGCGGCTATTCCGGCCGCCGCCCCGCGAATTGGACGAAGGCATGACGACACCACTTGCGGACAAGATCAAGGCGCTGATCAAGACCCACGGGCCGATCAGCGTCACCGATTATTTCTCGCTTTGCCTGGCGGATCCGGAGCACGGCTACTACCGTGTGCACGAGCCCTTCGGCAAGGAAGGCGACTTCACCACGGCGCCGGAGATCAGCCAGCTCTTCGGCGAGATGATCGGCATCTTCCTCGTCCATGCCTGGCAGCAGCACGGCAAGCCTGAGGGCGCCGTGATTGCTGAAATCGGCCCCGGCCGCGGCACGATGATGGCCGACATGCTGCGCGTCGTGCGCCGCCTGGCACCTGATCTCTATGCTTCCGCCGGCGTGCATCTCGTCGAAACCAGCGAACGGCTGCGTAAGGTGCAGTCGGAAACGCTCGCCGCCCATGGTCACAAGGTCGAATGGCACACGAGCTTCGAGACCCTGCCGGAAGGCTTCCTGCTGCTTGCCGCCAACGAGCTTTTCGACGCCATTCCGATCCGGCAGTTCGTGCGCACGGCGCAAGGCTTCCGCGAGCGCATGGTCGGGCTTGATGCCACGGACGAACTGACCTTTGCCGCCGGCGTTGCCGGCATCGATCCCGAGCTTCTTCCGACGCCGGCGCAGGGTGTTGCCGAAGGCACGATCTTCGAGATTGCTCCCGCCCGCGACGCTGTCATGTCGGCCCTCTGCGAACGGTTGAAGATCAGCGGCGGCACCGCCGTGATCATCGACTATGGCCATATGGCCACCGGCTATGGCGATACGCTGCAGGCCGTGCGCGATCACGAATACGATCCGCCGCTCGCCAGCCCCGGCCGCGCCGATCTCACCAGCCACGTCGATTTCGAGCAACTCGCCCGCCGCGCCAAGACGGACGATGTGCAGATCAACGGTCTTGCCCACCAGGGCGATTTTTTGGTCGGCCTCGGTCTTCTGGAACGCGCCGCGGCCCTTGGCCGCGACAAGGATGCGCTGACGCAGGAAACCATCCGCCAGGACGTCGAGAGGCTTGCCGGCGCAGGCGCCGGAAAGATGGGCGAACTGTTCAAGGTCCTGGCCGTCAGCAGCCCGCCGGTGCCGCTCTCGCCGTTCCGCAAACCGAAGGCTTGAACCTCCACCCGACGGCACCCCTGCCGTTCGGGAATTGACAGCCCTGCCGTCGCGGGTCAACATCGCGCCGGCAAATCAAGAGCCAGTCGCCGGGCCGGAGCGCGCGCCCAAACCCATTGATTTTCCTGATAAAGCAAAGGCGAATATACCAATGCAGCATGACGCCGCGCTCTCTCCTGTGCAAAGCTCGCTTTTCAGCGAGAAGGCCGGACCGGCAATCGCCCATGGCTATTTCACCCGAACAGGCGGCGTTTCCGAAGGGATCTATCGCGGCCTCAATGTCGGGCTTGGCTCCAAGGACGAGCGTACCCATGTCAACGAGAACCGCGCCCGCGTCGCCCGCTGGTTCGGCGCCTCGCCAGAGCGCCTGGCGACCGTGCACCAAGTCCATTCCCCAGACGCCGTGGTGGTCGACGAAAGCTACGACGGCGCCCGCCCCGAGGCCGATGCGCTGGTGACGGCAACGCCGGGCATCGTGCTCGGCGTGCTCTCGGCCGATTGCGGCCCCATCCTCTTTGCCGATGCCGAAGCCAACGTCATCGGTGCCGCGCATGCCGGCTGGAAGGGCGCGCTCGGTGGCGTGCTCGAAAGCACCATCGACACGATGGTTTCGCTCGGCGCGCAGCGCGAGCGCATCGTCGCCTGCCTCGGCCCGTCGATCAGCCGTCGGAACTATGAGGTCGGCTCCGAGTTCGTAGAACGCTTCGTCGCGGCGAACGAAAGCTACGCCACTTTCTTCCGGCCTTCGGAGCGCGACGGCCATGCCATGTTCGACCTGCCAGGGCTGACGATCAAACGGCTGGTCGAAGCGGGCGTTGCCGCCGAGAATCTCGACATCTGCACCTATGCCGACGAGGAGCGTTTCTTCTCCTATCGGCGCACGACCCACAGGCAGGAACCGGACTACGGCCGACAGATTTCCGCCATTTGCATACGAGGGACCTGACATGGCGCTTCACTTTGCCCAGGAAGAATATGCAAGCCGTCTCGAGCGGCTGACGGAGAAGATGCGCGAGGAGAAGCTGGACGCGGTGCTGCTTTTCGCCCAGGAGAGCATGTACTGGCTGACCGGCTACGACACCTTCGGCTACTGCTTCTTCCAGACGCTGGTCGTCAAGAAGGACGGCTCGATGGTGCTTTTGACGCGCTCGGCCGACCTGCGCCAGGCCCGTCATACATCGAACATCGAGCGTATCGAGATCTGGGTCGACCGGGCCAATGCCGACCCGACCATGGATCTCAAGAACCTCTTGAGCGAACTCGACCTGCTCGGCTGCCGCATCGGCATCGAATACGACACCCACGGCATGACCGGCCGCGCCGCGCGGCTGATCGACCGGCAGCTACAGACCTTTGGCGAGCTGATCGACGCCTCGCATCTGGTCGGCCGCCTGCGCCTGATCAAGAGCGAGGCGGAAATCGCCCATGTCGAAAAGGCCGCAAGCCTTGCCGACGACGCGCTCGATGCCGCCCTGCCCCTCATTCGTCCTGGCGGCAACGAGGCCGACATTCTGGCCGCGATGCAGGGAACGATCCTTGCCGGCGGCGGCGACTATCCGGCCAACGAGTTCATCATCGGCTCCGGCGCCGATGCGCTGCTCTGCCGCTACAAGTCCGGACGGCGCCTGCTGGACAGCCAGGACCAGCTTACGCTGGAATGGGCCGGCGTCAGTGCTCACTATCATGCGGCGATGATGCGCACCGTCGTCATCGGCGAGCCGACCAATCGCCATCGCGAACTCTACAGCGCCTGCCGCGAAACCATCCAGGCGATCGAGATGGTGCTTCGCCCCGGCAACACCTTCGGCACCGTCTTCGACGTGCACGCCAGGATCATGGACGAACGCGGCCTTGCCCGCCACCGGCTGAACGCCTGCGGCTATTCGCTCGGCGCCCGCTTCTCCCCCTCCTGGATGGAGCAGCAGATGTTCCACCTCGGCAATCCCCAGGAGATCGAGCCGAACATGTCGCTGTTCGTGCACATGATCATTATGGATTCCGACAGCGGCACCGCCATGACGCTTGGCCAGACCTACCTCACCACGACAGACACGCCGCGCGCGCTGTCGCGTTACGGCCTGGACTTCATTTCTGCTTAGGGAAATCCGCCTAGACTTGCGTTCGTAATGGCAGACGACAGGAGACGTTTCAGGAAACTGCCGCGAAGAAACGGACGGACGGTTTGAACATGCGAAAGCTCACCACGCCCATCGTAGCTCTTGGCCTCGCCATTGCGCTCGCCGCCTGCAACAGCACCGAGATGCTGACGCCACAGGTTGACGTCGGCGGGGGAACTTTCCGCTCGCCGCCGGTGACGCAATCCGACCTCGACGCCATGTCGACGCAGACGGCGATGGCGCCGGTGCAGCGCGAACCCGTCAGCCAGACCACCGCCTATTCGCCTCAGCCGGCTCCGTCGAACACACCGACGGCCTATGCCACCGGCGACGCGACCTACACCGATCCGGCCGGCACCTTCGAGGGACAGGCAAGCCGGCTTGCCGCCGGTTCCGAGCCCGTCCAGAACACGATCGAGAGCCGCCAGGCACCGGTGGAACAGGCGCCAATACAGCACACGCCCGTCCAGCAGGCGGCGGCCGCAGCCGAAGAAATCCAGAGCCAGCCAACCGTCGCCGCATTGCCGAAGGCAAGTGCTGCCGCGAGCGGCACGATCCGCTTCCTGCCGATCATCGGCGCACCGGTCCAGGCGGTGACACCGCTTTCCAAACAGCTCGGTGCCGACGCTCGCGCCCGCGGCCTGACGATCAAGGGCTCGGCCGACGCCAGCAGCGAGCATATCCTCAAAGGCTATTTCTCGGCACTGAAGGACGGCGACAAGACGACGGTCGTTTATGTCTGGGACGTGCTCGACGGCAGCGGCAACCGCCTGCACCGCATCCAAGGACAGGATCAGGTTTCCGGCGGCGGCACGGATTTGTGGAGTGGCGTTCCGGACACAACCATGCAGGGAATTGCGACGAAAACCATCGACGCCTATCTCGAATGGCGGCAATCTCAAGCCGGTTGACACAAAGTTTTTAGGATATTGGCCTTCGCGGCGCAGCATTCCCCTTGCATTCAAGTTCAGTCTCGCTAAAAAGCGGCCGATCAGCTCTGAACGGCGGCCATCCGCAAAGAATGACCGCGATTGGAATGGCTCTCGGAATCTGCGCGGAAAACACCGCTGCCGGAAAAGTACCGGACGGTGACCGCGCCAGCTCAAGGCGGTCCGTCAATGAAGGTTTTCGCAGGTAATTCGAACCGGCTTCTGGCCGAAGCGATCTGCAACTATCTCAACCTGCCTCTCGGCAAAGCGACGGTACGCCGTTTCGCCGATCAGGAAATCTTCGTCGAGATCGGCGAAAACGTACGCGGCGAGGATGTCTTCATCATCCAGTCGACCTCGTTTCCCACCAACGATCACCTGATGGAACTGCTCATCATGATCGACGCGGTGCGCCGCTCCTCCGCTCGCCGGATCACCGCCGTGCTTCCCTATTTCGGCTATGCCCGCCAGGACCGCAAACCCGGTCCGCGCACGCCGATCTCCGCCAAGCTGGTCTCCAACTTGATCACCGAAGCCGGCGCCGACCGCGTGCTGACCCTCGATCTTCATGCCGGCCAGATCCAGGGCTTCTTCGACATCCCGACCGACAACCTCTATGCGATCCCGATCCTGGCGCGCGACGTCAAGGAAAACTACGACCTGAAGAACGTCATGGTCGTTTCGCCGGACGTCGGCGGCGTGGTGCGCGCCCGTGCGCTCGCCAAGCGTCTCGACTGTCTGCTGGCGATCGTCGACAAGCGCCGCGACCGTCCGGGTGAATCCGAAGTCATGAACGTCATCGGCGACGTGAAGGGCAAGGACTGCCTGCTGATCGACGACATCGTCGATTCCGGCGGCACGCTCTGCAACGCGGCCGAGGCGCTTTTGAAGAACGGCGCGACGAGCGTCACCGCCTACATCACCCATGGCGTTCTTTCCGGCGGCGCGGTTGCCCGCGTTACCTCGTCGATGCTGAAGGAACTGGTCATCACCGACTCGATCCAGCCGACGACCGCCGTCCAGTCAGCCCACAATATCCGCGTCATCTCGACCGCGGGCCTGCTCGGCGAAGCCATCAGCCGCACGAGCCAGGAAGAGTCGGTATCGAGCCTCTTCGACTGAGGTCGTCCGGAACGCCCGAATTTCCAAATCGCCGGCGCCATACGCGCCGGCGTTTTTCGTTGCGGGACGCGGTTACTCCCCGAACGCCTGGGCCAGCGGCTGGTCGACGAGATTGTCGATGAACCAGTTGGGATAGACAGGCGCCGGCACGGTCTCGGCATCGAGCGCCGAGATCTCCGCCGCCGTCAGAGCAAGATCGGCGGCGCCAAGATTGTCCTTCAACTGGTGGGGCTTGGAAGCGCCGAGCAGCACACTGGTCACCGCCCTCTTCGAAAGCAGCCAGGCGATCGCCACCTGGGCGACGCTCGCCCGATGTTCGCCGGCGATGCCGCGCATGCGCTCCACCAGCTTGAAGCCCTGCTCCTTGTCGAAGGGCAAAATGTCGAAGCCGGAATAGCGGTTGTCCGGATCGCCGAGATTGTCGCGAGTGTACTTGCCCGAAAGGAAGCCCGAAGCGAGCGGGCTCCAGACCGTCAGCCCCAACCCATAGCGCTGCATCATCGGAATGACGTCACGCTCGACGTCGCGGCCGAGCAGCGAATAGTGCATCTGGCCATGGGTGAAAGGTGCCAGTCCGTTGGCCTTCTGGATTTCGAGGGCCGCTGCCACCTTCCAGGCCGACCAGTTCGAAAAGCCGATGTAGCGCACCTTGCCCGAACGCACGACCGCATCGAGCGCTAAAAGCGTCTCTTCGAGCGGCGTATGCGGATCCTCCTTATGGACGATATAGGCGTCGATCCAGTCGGTTGCGAGCCGCTTCAGGCTCTCGTCAACCGACCAGAGAATGTGACGGCGCGACAGACCGGCCTGGTTGAGCGACGTGCCGGTGCGGAAACCGACCTTGGTGGCGATCACCACCTCGTCGCGACGGGACTTGAGCGCCGTACCCAGGATCCGCTCCGATTGGCCGGAGGCATAGGCGTCGGCCGTGTCGAAGAAATTGATGCCGGCATCGAGCGCCTGCCCGACGAGGGCGTCGGCAGCTTCGGCATCGGTCTTGTAGACCGCGCCGAGGCTGCGGTCGCCGGCAGTAAACGTCATCGCCCCGAAGGCGATGCGCGAAACCACCAGACCGGTATTTCCAAGCGTCGTATATTGCATGTCGATCTCCATCCTCTGAAAGACAGGTTGCAGTTGGACAGATCATGCCGAAGTGGATTGCTATGAAAAACCACCGCTCTCTTGATAGGCTTGGAAGAATTGCTTCATAATCGACGGATGGCGAACGACCCTTTCAACGGACTGAGAGAGTTTCTGGCGGTGGCAGAGGCAAAGAGCTTCACCGCAGCAGCGGCGACGCTCGGCGTCACGCCCAATGCCGTCAGCCAGACGATCAGGGCGCTCGAAGCCCGTCTCGGCCTCCAGCTTTTCGTGCGCACCACCCGGCGCGTTGCTCTGACCGAGGCGGGCCTCGCCTTCCTGAAGCGCGTACGTCCCGCCGCCACCGAGATCGCCGACGCCTATGAGTTGCTCGGCGATTTTCGCGACCGGCCGATGGGCAATCTCCGGCTGACCGTGCCGCGCATGGCCATCCCGCTGGTGCTGACGCCCCTCCTGCCGCGGTTTCGCCAGGCCTATCCAGACGTTTCCGTCGAAGTCTCCATCGACGATGCGGCCGTCGACATCACCGAACATGGCTTCGATGCCGGTATGCGCATCGGCGAAGCGGTCGAGCGCGACATGATTGCCGTCCGGCTGACGCCTGACATCACGTGGGCCGTGGTCGGTTCGCCCTCCTATTTTATCAAGCACGGGCGGCCGTCGACACCCGAGGACGTGACGCGCCACGAAGCCGTCCGCTATCGTTATCCGGGATCCGGCACGATCTACCGCTGGGAGTTCGAGCGCGAGGGGCGCGACGTCTCGGTCGATGCTCCGGGCGCCCTCACCGTCAATGATTTTCAGATGCTCATGGAGATGGCGGAGGCCGGCACCGGGCTTGCCTATCTGCCGGATCTTTCGGTGCGCGACGCCGTTGCGAGCGGCCGCCTCGAACGGGTGCTCGAAGCCTATCTGCCGACGTCGCCAGGTCTTTTCATCTATTTCCCCGCCAAGGCCCAGACACAGCCAAAACTGCGGGCCTTTCTGGACCTGGCGGCAAAAGTCATGCGGGAGCGGACATAGTTCCGCAGCTCACCGTCCACGGAAAACCACGGCACAGGCCTCGCCGCTGCCAAAGAGCCGGGAACGCGTCAGGAAACGTCTCTCCCGTCCGTTGTCGAGCGAAAACATGCCGCCCCTGCCCGGCACCACGTCGATGATCAGTTGCGTGTGTTTCCACACTTCGAACTGGCTGGCGCTGATATAGACAGGCACGCCGCCGATCTCGCCGAGCTTCACGTCATTGTCGCCGACGATGTAGTCACCGGCCGGATAACACATGGGCGACGAGCCGTCGCAGCAGCCACCGGACTGGTGAAACAGGATATCGGGGTGATCCCGCCGGATTTCGGCGATGAAGCCGAGCGCCGCATCGGTTGCAAGCACGCGGGGTTCGCCGATTCCGCTGGATCCTATGAGTTCAGTGGACATTCGCGAGCCTCACTGTTCGAGAGCATTCTGCAAAAAGCCGGCTGAGGCGCGGGTGGAGAGCACGCCTCAGCCGTTGATCGAGCGAGAGGGAAAGGAGGAGAACACCCTCCCTCCCGCTCCTGTCGCCTTCCCCAGGCGGCGGGGAAGGCAGATCCGATCAGAAGAAGCCGAGCGCCTTGGGGCTGTAGCTCACCAGCATGTTCTTGGTCTGCTGGTAGTGATCGAGCATCATCTTGTGCGTCTCGCGGCCGATGCCGGACTGCTTGTAGCCGCCGAAGGCCGCATGCGCCGGATAGGCGTGATAGCAATTGGTCCACACACGCCCGGCCTGGATCTCGCGGCCGAAGCGGTAGCAGCGGTTGGCATCGCGGCTCCACACACCGGCCCCGAGGCCATAGAGCGTGTCGTTGGCGATCTCCAGCGCTTCGGCCTCGGTCTTGAAGGTGGTGACCGAAACGACAGGCCCGAAGATCTCCTCCTGGAACACGCGCATCTTGTTATGCCCGCGGAAAACGGTCGGCTTGACGTAGAAGCCTTCCGACAGCTCGCCTTCGAGCACATTGCGGCCGCCGCCGGTCAGCACCTCGGCGCCTTCCTGTTTGCCGATATCGATGTAGGAGAGGATCTTTTCGAGCTGTTCGCTCGACGCCTGCGCGCCGATCATCGTGGCGCTGTCGAGCGGATTGCCCTGGCGGATCGCCTCGACGCGTTTTACCGCCCGTTCCATGAAGCGGTCATAGATGCTCTCCTGCACCAGTGCGCGGCTCGGGCAGGTGCAGACCTCACCCTGGTTCAGCGCGAACATGGCAAAGCCTTCGAGCGCCTTGTCGAAGTAGTCGTCGTCTTCGGCGAGCACATCGGCGAAGAAGATGTTCGGCGACTTGCCGCCGAGCTCCAGCGTCACCGGAATAAGGTTCTGGCTGGCATATTGCATGATCAGCCGCCCGGTCGTCGTCTCGCCGGTAAAGGCGATCTTGGCGATGCGCGGGCTGGTGGCGAGCGGCTTGCCGGCTTCGAGACCGAAACCATTGACGATGTTGAGCACGCCGGCCGGAAGGAGATCGCCGATCAGTTCCGCCCAGACGAGGATCGACGCCGGTGTCTGCTCGGCCGGTTTCAGCACGACGCAGTTGCCGGCCGCAAGTGCCGGCGCCAGCTTCCAGGCGGCCATCAGGATCGGGAAGTTCCAGGGGATGATCTGACCGACGACGCCGAGCGGCTCGTGGAAGTGATAGGCGACCGTGTCATGGTCAATCTCGCCGATCGAACCTTCCTGGGCGCGGATGCAGGCGGCGAAGTAGCGGAAATGGTCGATGGCAAGCGGAATGTCGGCGGCCATGGTCTCGCGGATCGGTTTGCCGTTGTCGAAGGTCTCGGCCCGCGCCAGCAGTTCGAGATTGTCCTCCATCCGGCCGGCGATCTTCATCAGGATGTTGGAACGCTCAGCGGCCGAGGTGCGGCCCCATTTCTCGCGGACGGCATGGGCAGCATCGAGCGCCAGCTCGATATCGGCGGCATCCGAGCGCGCCACCTGGCAAAGCACACCGCCGGTCACCGGCGTCGTATTGTCGAAGTAGCGGCCGGCCACCGGCTCGCGCCATTCGCCACCGATGAAGTTGCCGTATTTCTGTTTGAACGGGCTTTCGACGATCTTCTGATGCAACATGGTCATTCCTCCCTGAGACCCAGCAATGGAGCTGTGAGGAGGAGCGTGGAGCGGTTCGGTTGTCTTCGATAGTGAGGCGTGATCGCCCGCGACGGGATCTGTTTCAGAATTGAGACAGCCAGGCGCCAGCTACTGTGCTGCAACGCAGCAAACGGGAACGGACACGATCAGAAGCTGCACCTCATCCCCCTGCCGGGACCTTCTCCCCGCGAGCGGGGAGAAGGGGCAAGCGGCAGCCCCCACGTCCCAATCAACGTAGTCACCCAAGCACGAAGACCGCCGTAAGGCACGTCCCCTCTCCCCGTATGCGGGGAGAGGGCTATGGTGAGGAGCAGATCGAGAATGTTGTGCGGTCAGTTGACCTGAAGCCGCTTCATCTTGCGGTAAAGCGTGGCGCGGCTGATGCCGAGCAGATCGGCCGCCATGGAGACATTGCCGTTGGCGCGCGAGAGCACCCGTCGAAGCGCAGCACGCTCCGCATCGGGAAGCTCGCCGGCATCACCCGACGTATCTTCCCGCAGAAGGTCAGAGGCCGGAACTCCGGCGGCAATGCGTTTGTCGTCGAGATCGAGCCATTGCCGGGCTGCACGCGTTGCGCCTAGCACGAGGTCGTCGCGGTCGACGGCGAGAAGCGCCGGCCCGGCGCGATCGACCGGGACCAGCACGATGCGCGCGCTGGCAAAGGCGCGACGGAAAAGGCCTGCCTCGATGCGCGCAGCCGCGTCGCGCACCGCCTGCGACAAGAGCGACATGGTCATTTCGGAGGCGTCCGAGCGGCAGGTGGAGATATCGATGGCCGCGGCCAACCTGCCGAGATGGTCGCGGATCGGCGCCGTGGTGCAACTGAGGCCGATATTGCTGCTGAGGAAATGCTGGTCGCGCTGGATGACGACGGCGCGCTCGTCGGCGATCGCGGTGCCGATGCCGTTGGTGCCGACGCTTGCCTCGCTCCAGACCGTACCCGACCAGAGCCCGACATCGCGAAAATCGGCATCGTCGCCGACGGCGCCGCGGCGTTCCAGCGCCACGCCCTTGTCGTCGGTCAAAAGCAGGCAGCAGCCGGCCCGGCCGACGGTGGCGAACAGCCGGTCGAGTTCACCGCCCGCTTCCAGGATCAGCTCGGCCGACCTCTGCCGGGCAAGCTCGAACTCCATGCCGGACAGTCTGAGCGGCTGACGCCCCTCCTCAGGTGCCAGCCCATGCAGCGTCATGCACCGGCGCCACGAAGCGGCGATCGGCGAACTGGCAGCCGCCGACGGCTGGTGCGCAACCTTGTAGACATAGTCCGAATGTTCCCTGACGGCAGCCATCGGCTTCCTCCCTGAAAGCGTCGTCCGGCGAAATGTCGACACGGCCGATCTCCCAAGCGAGCCGCATCCACGGGCGCCACTATAGCCGTCGTTTTCCGCGAAGGTCCAGCCAGACGAAGGTTCGAGAGCCGGCGTCCGTCAACGAGTTTGATCGGTGGATCACGCCGCCGATATCGACAGAGCGCCCGAATGTGCTACGCGAAAGGATCAAATTGCCGCGACTCAACCTCACAACAGCCGGTTGCCGCCATGCTTCGTGCCTTTTCGCTCCAGAGCCTGTTCATGGGCCTGCTGATCGCCTTCGTCGGCTTCGCCAGTTCCTTTGCCGTCGTGCTGCACGGGCTCATCGGCGTCGGCGCCAGCGAAGCGCAGGCAGCCTCCGGGCTGATGGCGCTGTCGATCTCCATGGGCCTTTGCGCCATCGTCATCAGCGCCGTGACGCGGCTGCCGGTCAGCATTGCTTGGTCGACGCCGGGCGCCGCCTTGCTTGCGAGCGCCGGCATCGTCGAAGGTGGCTTTAATGCCGCTGTCGGCGCCTTTCTCGTCTGCGGCCTGCTCGTCGTCGTCGCCGGCCTCTGGAAACCGCTCGGCCGCCTGGTCTCCTCCATCCCGGCGCCGCTCGCCAATGCGATGCTGGCCGGCGTGCTGCTCAGCCTCTGCTTTGCCCCTGTCAAGGCGATCGCCTTCAATCCGCTTTTCGGCCTGCCGATTCTCATCGCCTGGGCACTCGTCGGCAGCATCAACAAGCTCTATGCAGTGCCCGCCGCGCTGATCGCCTTCATGCTGGTCATCACCTTCGGCGTCGAAATCCCGGCCGGCGCCTTTTCCGCCCTCTCCTCGGCGCTGGTACCGACCGTGGAATTCGTGATGCCGCAGTTCAACGTCGCGGCCATGATCAGCATCGCCCTGCCGCTCTTCATCGTCACCATGGCCTCGCAGAACATTCCCGGCATCGCCGTGCTGAAGGTCAACGACTATCACCCGGAGCCGGGACCGCTGTTTGCGACGACCGGCGTCTTTTCGATGTTGAGCGCCCCCTTCGGCGGCCATGCGGTCAATCTGGCTGCAATCACGGCCGCCATGTGCGCCGGCGGCGATTCCCATCCGGATCGCAACCGGCGCTACTGGTCGGCGATCAATGCCGGCGCCTTCTACATTCTCTTCGGCCTGCTTGCCGGCGTCGTCACCACCTTCGTCAGCCTTGCGCCGTCGATTCTGATCGAGGCTGTGGCGGGCCTTGCCCTCGTCGGTGCCTTCGCCGGCTCCGCCATGGCCGCCTTTACGGACCCGAAGACCCGTGAGGCGGCCGCAATCACCTTCCTGGTGACCGCGTCCGGCGTCAGCTTCGGCGGTGTTTCTGGCGCCTTCTGGGGGCTGATTGCCGGCGGTGCCATGCTGGCGCTCGCACGTTTCACCGGTAAAAAGAGCTGAAACCGCGGCAAAGCTTGCATTTGCGGGGGATCTCGTCTATGGAGCGCCCGTCCGCGTAGACACCCTTGGAGGCAACGCGGATGAAGTCCTTGCGGCTTCAGTTCTTCCGCATGGCGGTCGAACTCTCCAGCATTAGACACAGAAAGGTCTATCCATGAGCCACGCATCCTACGAGCTCAAGGCCGAGACGCGCGAACGGGTTGGTAAGGGGTCCTCCCGTGAACTTCGTCGCAACGGTCTTATCCCGGCTGTCATCTACGGTGACAAGCAGGCCCCCCTTTCCATCGCGCTCTCCACCAAGGAAGTGACGATGAAGATCCACGCCGGCGGTTTCATGACCACCGTCGCAACCATCGACGTCAACGGCGAAAAGATCCGCGTCCTGCCGAAGGACTACCAGCTGGATCCGGTCCGTGACTTCACGATGCATGTCGACTTCCTGCGCGTCTCCAAGGACAGCCAGGTTACCGTTGCAGTTCCGGTTCACTTCGAAAACGAAGAGAAGTCCCCGGGCCTCAAGGCTGGCGGCGTTCTCAACATCGTTCGTCACGACGTCGAACTCAACGTTTCGGCTAACGACATTCCGGAATTCCTGACCGTTGACCTCTCCGGTCTCAAGGTCGGCGACGCCATCCACATCTCCAACATCAAGCTGCCGAAGGGCGCGACCCCGGTTATCACCGATCGCGACTTCACCATTGCAACGATCGTTGCACCGGCCGGTGGCGTGAAGGAAGAAGCCGAAGGCGAAGCAGAAGCCTGATTGGCCTCTGGGCGACCGGCGAAAGCCGGTCCCGCCGCACTTCATCGAAAGCCCGTCCCATTCGTTTGGGGCGGGCTTTTTGCATTGGCGGCTGCCCGCCGGCACTCGGCCGCATCGATGCCGCGCCCCACGAATTATCATGAAGCGATTTCAGCAACATTTAAGATTTTGATGATGTTCTTCTGACGGGGAAAAATGGGCTTGTCTGAAGAGAATTCTGATATGAGATGGGTGGCAGCTGCTTCTGAGGCGTGCATGCGATGATGCACTCCGTGGAGAACCGGTTTATTGCGATTGTCTGCGGCGCGATGCTCGTCTTCATTGCCCCGCTGCTTGCACTCTTTCTCAGCATCTCCAGCGATCGCATTGCACGCGAGCGCCTGCACAACATCGAACTGTTGATGGCCGCGAGCGCCGAGGCGCTCGGCAAGCCCATCTGGGACTTTGACAGTGACGCCATCAAGCACATCGCCCGTTCGCTGATAAACGGCACCGACATCCTCTCCGTCACCATCCGCGACCAGTCCGGATCGATCCTCGCGCAGATGCCGCTGGGCGGCGTGTTGCCGAGCACCAAGGACCGGGTCCTCATCCTGCCCATTTCCTATCAGTCGGTCGATGGCATGAAAGAGGTCGGACGCATCGAAGTCAGGGTCCCGACGCCGGGTCTGCTGTCGCAATTCAGCAAGGACGAACTGGCGATTCTCGCCATCCTGCTTTTTGCGGTCGCGATCGTCTTTGCCGCTGCGCTCGTCGGCAATCGCTTTACGGTGATGCGCCCGCTGATGCGCCTGACCGCCGCGATCGAGGCTACGCGCCGGCTCGGGTCTCGCCACCGCGTCGACTGGACCTCCGACGATGAAATGGGCGCACTCGCCGCCAACTTCAACGAGATGCAGGACCGCCTCGAGCGCGAAGAGACCGAGCTGAAGAACGCCCATGAGCGCGTCACCGACATCTACAACCTGACGCCGGCGATGCTGTTTTCGCTGGATGTCGACGGGCGCCTGCTCGCCGTCAGCGACTATTGGCTGCTGGCGACCGGCTACAGCCGCGACGACGTCGTCGGGCGCGACTTCATCGATTTCTTCGATCCGCACTGGCACGAAACCTATCGCAGCCACGCCAAGACGATCGCCGTTGCCGATCACGCCATCCGCGAAGTGACCGTTCCCTTCCGCAAGGCGGATGGCGAAGCGATGACCGTGCTGATCCAGGAGACGAAGGCGACCGGCGAGAGCAGCCTGTCGCTCTCGGTCATGACCGACGTGACCGCGCTGAAGCAGGCGGAAAGCCGCAACCACACCCAGGCGATCACCGATCACCTGACCGGCCTGTTGAACCGCCAGGGTTTCGAGGCCGCGCTCGACGAGGCGATCACCGAGGCCGATCAATGCGGCATGCAGCTCGGCTGCCTGTTCATCGACCTCGACCGCTTCAAGTGGATCAACGACAATTTCGGCCATGCCGCCGGCGACGAAGTGCTGCGCCAGACGGTCGAGCTCATACAGGCCGCCCTGCCGCCCGGCGACATCATGGCCCGGCTCGGTGGCGACGAATTCGCCATCCTGCTTTCCGATCCGAACGCCGGGAACCTTGCGGCCGAGATCGGCGAGCGCATCGTCACGGCGCTGCACGAACCGATGGCGATCGCCGGCAACGAGCTTTTCGTCAGCGCCAGCGTCGGCATCGCCGTCTACCCGACTCATGCCGAAAACGCCTCCGACCTGCTGCTGAAGGCGGACATGGCGATGTATGCGCGCAAGCACGACGGCAAGAATGGCCTGCAGGTGTTCGACGCCGGCATGCTCGACGCCTCGCGCGAGCGCCACGAGATCGAGCAGTGCATCGAAGCCGGCCTGAAGGACGATCACTTCGAAGCCTGGCTGCAACCGATCGTCAGCCTCGCCGATGGGCAGATCGCCGGCTTCGAGGCGCTGATGCGCCTCAACCACCCGGAAAAGGGCCTGATGGCGCCCGGCAAGATCATCGGCATCGCCGAAGAAACCGGCATGATCGCCCGCATCGGCGACCAGATCCTTGAAAAGGCAATCCGCCATCTGGCAGCGATCTCCGAGCTCGACGGCACCCAGAACACCTATCTCGCTGTCAACTTCTCACCGCTGCAGTTCGAACTGACGCTGCCGCACAAGCTCGCGGCCCTGCTTCTGAAGCATCATATCTCGCCGAGCCGGATCGTCGTCGAGATCACCGAAGCGGTGCTGATGCTCGACAATCCGGAAGTTCACTCGGTGCTGAAGCAGCTCAACGAATTCGGCTGCCGCATCGCGCTCGACGATTTCGGCACCGGCTATTCGTCGCTGAGCTATCTCAACCGTTTCCCGGTCGATATCGTCAAGGTCGACCAGTCCTTCACCCGGTCGCTGAGCTCCGGCACCGCCGATATCCGCCGCAAGAGCCGCATGCTGATCAAGGGCATCCGCACGATCTCGCACCAGATGGGCTGCACCGTCGTTGCCGAGGGCATCGAGACGAAGGAACAGTGGCAGCTGCTGCGCAAGCTCGGCGTCGATTGCGGCCAGGGCTATCTCTTCAGCCGGCCGATGCCGGTCGACCGGATGCTGGCCATGCTCGAAAGCGACTCCGAGGCAAAAGCGGCTTCCGCACCCAGCATGCGGGCATGAGTTCACCCACCTGGTTCCCTGGGGCGCGGGAGAGCTTTAGGGCCTAAGGTCGGGCACAGGCCGGGGATAGAAAAGATCCGTCGCAAGGCGGACGCAGAAGAGGAGGAAAGGATGTGAAGGCGCTGATCGCAGCATTATTCCTTGGTCTTGCAACGACGGCCGAGGCTCAGACGATCAAGTTCGTCACCGAGGAGTATCCGCCTTACAACTTTTCGACCGGGGCCGGCCCGAGCGGTGCGGCCGTCGACCAGGTCAAGCTCATCATGGAGCGCCTGAAGCTGCCCTATACGATCGAGGTTCTACCCTGGGCGCGGGCTTTCATGCTGGCCGAGACCGATCCCGCCTATTGTGTTTTCACCACCGGCCACGACGCCGAGCGCGACCGAAACTTCCAGTGGGTCGAGCCGCTGCTGATCGACCACATGGTCATGGTCCGGCAGGCCGGATCCGCCATCGCGCCGGCATCGCTGGAGGACGCGCACCAATATACCGTGGGCACGCAGCGCGAGGATTTTTCGGCGTCCTATCTCAAGGAGCACCGCTTCCCCAAGATCGACTATGCGGCCAATCTCGACTCCAGCCTGAAAAAGCTGCTCGCCGGCCGGGTCGATCTTTTGATGACGTCCGAAAAGACCTTCGAAAGCATGCGCAGCGAAGGCAAACCGGTGGAGGCCGCGCTGGTGCTGGAAGGCAAGCTTTACGGCATCGCCTGCCATCGCGACTTTCCCCGCGATATCGTCGCCGCCATGCAATACGAACTCGACCGGCTGATCGGCAACGGCACCCAGGATGTGATCTTCAAGCAATATGGGCTCAAGCCCAATGCCAGCCTGCAGGCGGAGAAATAGGCGTTGACTTCCGGGGGGTGCGGTGTTTTTGGATGGCATCACCCCGAAATCATGAATGCGCAGCACCATGTTGATCATCGTAGGGCTTGGCAATCCAGGTTCGAAATACGCCGCCAACCGGCACAATATCGGCTTTATGGCGGTTGATGTCATTCACCGCCGGCACAGCTTTTCCTCCTGGTCGAAGAAGTTCAAGGCCGAGATCGCCGAGGGCGACATCGGCGGCGAGCGCGTTCTGTTGATGAAACCGCAGACCTACATGAACCTGTCCGGCGAAGCGGTCGGCGAGGCCATGCGCTTCTACAAGCTGCAGCCGAAGGACATCACCGTCATCTATGATGAACTCGACCTGCCGTCTGCCAAGGCGCGCATCAAGGTCGGCGGCGGCCATGGTGGGCATAACGGCATCAAGTCGATCGACGCCCATTGCGGCAAGGACTATCGCCGCATGCGGCTTGGCATCGGCCATCCCGGCGTCAAGGATCTGGTGCATGCCCATGTGCTCGGCGATTTCGCCAAAGCCGACCAGGCCTGGCTGGTGCCCCTGCTCGACGCCATCGCCGACAATGCCGACATGCTGGTGCGCGGCGAGGATTCCCAGCTTCTGAACAAGATCGCGCTCGCGACCGGCGGCAAGCCGGAGGCGGAAAAGGCTGAAGGCCCGAAGAAGCAGGGCGCGCAATCACATATCCGCCAGGCGCGCAATTCCGCCCAGCCGAAGAAGCTTCCGGCAACCGGCCCAATGGCCGACATGCTGAAGAAGATGTTCGGCTCGAAGAACGACTAGCTTCCCCAATCCGGAACGCGCCCTAGCTTGTGCAATCGAAACGGGTCAGATCGACCCGATGGCACAAGCCTGGAGCACGCCCGTGACCGACCCGGTGATTGACTGGCTTCTCGCATCGGATCCCGCAATTCGCTGGCAGGTGATGCGCGACCTGCTGGACGCCCCAGAGTCTCTATGGAAAGCCGAACGGGCCAAGGTGGACACCGAAGGCTGGGGCGCCAGGCTTCTCTCGCATCAGGATGACGATGGGCAATGGGCGGCAGGCGCCTTCATTCCCGCCGGTTTCGACGCGCACGAGTGGACCGAGCACGGCCAGCCCTGGACGGCAACGTGCTTTTCGCTGTCGCAGCTGCGGGAGTTCGGTCTCGACCCTTCGTCCGATCGGGCCCGACGAACCGTCGACCTGATCGGCGCCAATTCGCGCTGGGACGAAGGCGGCCAGCCCTATTGGCAAGGCGAAGTCGAGGAGTGCATCAACGGCCGCACCGTTGCCGACGGCGCCTATTTCGGCGTCGACGTTTCGCGGATCGTCGACAGGCTCGTCGGCGAGGCCCAGGCCGATGGCGGCTGGAACTGCGAACGGGCAAACGGTTCGCTCCGGTCCTCCTTTGCCACCACCATCAACGTGCTCGAAGGCTTGCTTGCGTTCGAAAGGGCGACCGGTGGCACGCCACAGTCCAAGGTGGCGCGCCGGGCCGGCGAGGACTATCTGCTCAAGCGCCATCTCTTCCGCCGCCTGAGCACGGGCGAAGCCGCCGACAAGCGCTTCCTGTGCCTCTGCCACCCGAGCCGCTGGCGATACGACATCCTGCGGGCGCTCGATTACTTTCGCGCCGCGACGCTCCTTTGCGGTGCGGCACCTGATCCACGGCTCAGCGAAGCGATCGGCCATCTGCGTTCGAGGCGGCTCGAAAACGGCGCATGGCCGCTCGACTGGCGCCCCGCCGGACGCGTGTGGTTCGACGTCGATGACGGGGTCGACGCCCCTTCGCGATGGGTGACGCTCAAGGCGATGCGCGTGCTCAAATGGTGGGACGCCCACTTGCCGTGAAGGCGGCGCGGCTGAGCACAGTCCGTATCCATCCATCACCCGGGCCTATGGGCCGCCAGAAAGATCCGCACCGCCTCCGACGCATGGGCTCGGAGAACCTCCGGCGTCGGAATGGCGCTATCTCCGAGCAGCATGGCGTCATTTACCGGCCCGCCCATGACCAGCCAGTTGAAGAACCCGCCGGCGACCTCGGCGTCCTTCACCCGAATGTCGCCCTTCTCGCCATAGCGCCTGAAGGCGACCGCCAGCCGCCGGATCGAGCGCATCGGCCCGCGCTCGTGCAGCGCTTCGCCAAGCTGCGGAAACCGCTCCACCTCGGCGATGACGAGACGGCGAACCTGCATCAGCCGCGGCGTCATCACGATCGTCAGCAACTGCGTGGCATAGTCGAGCAGGAAGTCCTCGATCCGCTCGTCGCCATCGGGATCGGCCACCTGCTCCTGGAATTCGTCGCCTGCTCCCCCCGTCATGCTGCGCACGACTTCGAGAAACAGCGCCTCCTTGTTCTGGAAATGGGAATAAACCGTCTGCTTCGAGACCTCCGCCGTCGCGGCGATCTCGTCCATGTTGGTGCCGAGAAAGCCGTGCTTGAGAAAGAGATCACTGGCTGCAGCCACGATCAGTTTGCGGGTGCGCTCCATGCGCGTCTTTGCGCCATTGCTCAAACCTGCCCCCCCTTGCCGTATCTCACCAAATCACTTGGCTTACAGAATAGGCCAGTCGGATTGACAAATCAAACTGGACGGTCCAGTCTAGTTAGCGAAGTCGGATCAGGAGATGGCCATGGCCAAACCACAGGAAAGACATCGCATTGCCACCTGCCGCTGCGGGTTAGTTGCCTTTGAAGCCGCCGGCGAGCCGATCGTCGGCGCCGCCTGCTACTGCACCAGTTGCCGCACCGCCGGCGAGCGTTTCGAGGCCTTGCCGGAGGCGTCGCCGGTCATGGAAGCCGACGGCTCGACGCGGTTTGCGCTCTACCGCAAGGACCGGATCCGCTGCGTCAGGGGCAGCGACCTTCTGCGCGAACACCGGCTGACGCCGGAAGCGCCGACGCGCCGGGTCATCGCCAGCTGCTGCAACTCGGCCATGTTCCTGGAATTCAAGGGCGGTCACTGGCTGAGCGTCTACAATCAGCGTTTTGCCCGGGACGAACAGCCGCCGCTCGAAATGCGCACGATGACGAAGGATCGCAAGGCCGGCGTCGAGTTTGCCGACACGCTGCCGAGCTACAAGACACATTCGGGCCGCTTCATGTGGCGGCTTTTGACCGCCTGGGCGGCGATGGGATTCAAGGCGCCGAAGATCGACTATGTGAAAGGCGAGGCCAATGGCATCCCAGGCTGAGAAGATCGAGATCGAAAACATCGTCTCGCCCGGCCACAAGTACCGCGTCGACCGGATGAAATACGAGGCGATGCGTGAAGCCCTGCTCGCGGTGCTGCCGCCCTCAGCACCGGGCCTGACCGTGGCGGACGCGAAGGAGCAGCTCCTGCCCTTGCTGCCGCAGGACCTTTTCCCCGGCGGAGCGAAGGCGGGCTGGTGGCTAAAGGCTGTACAGCTCGATCTCGAAGCCAAGGGCACGATCGAGCGCGAAGCGAGCAAGCCGCTTCGCCTGCACAGGAAGCCATGAGGCAGGCCGATGGCCGCCGGGCATTTCCCCGGCCGCCGCCAACTATTCATGAGGCCTGCTAGTCCTCTGGTTCGGTGGTGAAAAGCAGCGGGAAACCCGCTTCCTTGGCGAGATCGGTTGCTTCCTTGGCCTTGGTTTCGGCGATGTCGCGGGCGCAGACGACCACCACGCAGCTCCCCATCTTGTGGGCCGTCATCATCACCCGGTAGCCCGCCTCCTCGCTCATATGGAACACGGCCTTGAGCACGCCGACGACGAACTCGCGCGGCGTGTAATCGTCATTGAGCAGCATGACCCTGTAAAGCTTCGGCCGATCGAGCTTCGGCTTCACCCTCACTTTGACTTTTCTGGCAACCTCGTTGTCACTCATCGGAACCACCCCGTTGATGACAGATTGGCCGGCACCACCGCGGGGCAGAACCGCCTCGGCGCACCGTCAGACGCACCGGCGCCGAAGGCGCACTATCCTACGGGCGCAGGTGCCGATCAAGCAAAAGCAAGCGCACGGACGCAGGCGGAGATCAGCGCCTCCCCCAATGGCCGACGAACATCGCTGCTGCTTCGTCATAGGAGCGGGCTTTTTCCAGCGCCGCCCTTGCCTCTTGCTTGCGCGCCAGCAGCGCATGGAAGAAGCAATGCACGAAAAGCGGCGCGTCCGCCCCCTCCGGCGAGCCGTCAGGCGCAACGTAGAGGGCCGCCCCTCCCTTTTTGACAAAGGCATCGCCATAGCGCTTGCCACCGGTCTCGCAGCAGGTGCTGAGCACGATCTTGCCGTCAAGCCTGGCATGTTCGGCGATAACGGCGGGCGGCAGGCTGCCCTCGATGAGCATCGAGGTGTCGATTTCCTCGATGTATTCGCCAAAGACGAAGCCGTTCTCGTCGCCGTGGCCGGAAATGATCAGGTGCTGGTGAACGAGCTCGCCGCCAGCGAGCAAGGTCAGGAAATCGCCTGGTGTCCCCGGCAGATGCAGCGTGACGACGGCGCCCATGCTTTCGAGCGTCGCGCGGATCAACAGCGCCTCGAGTGTGTCGCCAATATCGACGACGGCAACCGGCACGCGCGGAAACAAGAACTTCTGGTCGATCAATGCGGGGCTCCTCAATTTCTTGGCCGCCGAACAGGGCCGGCGGAAATCCGAGCGCATATGCGGCCCGAAGAGCACGCGTTCAACGGCCTCGACCCCTTATTTACCGTGAACAGGGCCTGCGCCCTTGACCGGGGAGCGCCCTTCCCGCATAGCCACGCCAACGGAATTTTAAGATACGGACGAGACCCCATGGGCTTCAAATGCGGTATTGTCGGACTGCCGAACGTCGGCAAGTCCACGCTCTTCAACGCACTCACCAAGACGGCAGCGGCGCAAGCGGCCAACTATCCCTTCTGCACCATCGAGCCGAACACCGGCGAAGTGGCGGTGCCGGATCCGCGCATGCGCAAGCTGGCCGACATCGCGAAGTCGAAGGAAATCATCCCGACGCGCATCTCCTTCGTCGACATCGCCGGCCTGGTGCGCGGCGCATCGAAGGGCGAAGGCCTCGGCAACCAGTTCCTCGCCAACATCCGCGAAGTGGACGCCGTGGTTCACGTGCTGCGCTGCTTCGAGGATGACGACATCACCCACGTCGAAGGCCGCATCAATCCGGTCGCCGATGCCGAGACGATCGAGACCGAGCTGATGCTCGCCGACCTCGACAGCCTCGAGCGCCGCACCGAGCAGACCCGCAAGCGCGCCGGCGGCAAGGACAAGGATTCGATGGCACAGCTTCCGATCATGGAAGCCTCGCTGAAGCTTCTGCAGGACGGCAAGCCGGTCCGCACGCTGCTTTCGACGCTCGATGCCGAAGAACTGCGCATCCTGCAGGGTCTCAACCTCCTGACCGCCCATCCGGTTCTCTATGTCTGCAACGTCGCGGAAAGCGATGCCGTCGACGGCAACGAACACACACGCGCGGTGGCCGAAATGGCCAAGGCGCAAGGGGCGGAAAGCGTCGTGATCTCCGCTGCCATCGAGTCGGAAGTGGCGCAACTGCCGGAGGAAGAAGCCAAGGAGTTCCTGAGCGCGCTCGGTCTCGAAGAAGCCGGTCTCGACCGACTGATCCGTGCCGGCTACAAGCTGCTCGACCTCATCACCTATTTCACCGTCGGCCCCAAGGAAACGCGCGCCTGGACAATCCAGCGCGGCACCAAGGCTCCGCAGGCCGCCGGCGTCATCCACACGGACTTCGAGCGCGGCTTCATCCGCGCCAACACCATTGCCTTTGAAGACTACATCGCACTTGGCGGCGAAGTGGGCGCCAAGGAAGCCGGCAAGGCCCGCGACGAAGGCAAGGAATACGTCGTCCAGGACGGCGACGTCATCCACTTCCGCTTCAACACGTAAGACCTGTCGGTCTGATCCCGCACTCAAGGCGCGGGATCGGAGCACATCAGAACTTGATACTACGGCGCGGCATGCAACCGCGCCGTTATCGTTTCCGGCAAGAGGTCGATGACCATGCGGCGCAGCCGCTGCCAGAAAATGCCGATGAACAAGACCGTTACCCCGACGACCGCCAAGGCTATGAAGACGTAACTGTCGAGCGATGCATTGGTCTTGCTCAGCACGGTCCAGATCGCGCCGCCCAGCGACAACAGCCCCGATGTGACGAAGGCGCGGCGGTCGATGACGAGCCCGACCAGCATGAACACGGCGACGATCACAATGGCGGAAGCGGCCTGATTGAAGCTCGCCTGTCCGTCCCACCACGTTGCACCGCCATTGACCAGGAACACCAGTCCCATCAGCGAGTAAAGCAGAGCCGGCGCGGCTGCGAGATGCAGCCAGAAGGCGATGTCCGAACGGGTGGTGAGCCGCTGCGGGTCCGAAACGTCGTAGCGCATGGCGATCGCGAAGACAGCCAGTGCCCCGACGAGCAGGGTCAATGGAAGCAGCAGGACGTAATCGGGGTTGGCCACGTCGATACCGAGGACCCTCTCGAATGCGAGCAGGACCGCCACCACGCAGGTGAGCGCGATCGACAGCACCAGACCGGCCAGCGCAAGCGGAACGCGATAGCGCCAGTAGAACAGCGCCAGCGGGATCGGGAAGGTAGCAACGTAGACCAGGGTGAAGGTAAGCGGGTGCCAGGTGTCCTCATGATCGTCCACCAGCCACATCGACGTCATTGCGACCCAATGGACGAGCGCGAGCGTCAGCACCACCGAAGGCAGCGCCAGACGCTGGCGCCGCACGAGAATTTCCGCAAGCACGAGAATGACCGGCAGCGTTGCAAGCGGACCGGTCAGGCCCCACAGGCCGATGAGCACGACCACGATGCCGATGGTGATCAGGATGTCGTGAAAGCCTCTGATGAAGCGCGGCTGTTCGCTGTCTTCCGCCGCCCGCGCATCGAGCGCGGCGTCGGCCCTGTCGGCCGCGGCATCCGATGCCGCCGGTCCGAAACGGAAGCCGCGATCAGCCAGATAGACTTCGAGATCGCGCACCTGATGCGCGGATATGATGCCTTTTTCGGCTGCGCCCGCGAGCGCTCTGTTCAGTTCGGTCACGCGCTTTCCTCAGTCAAGACACGAGCGGATGGGACGGATTATCAGCTGGTTGCATGGACAAGAGCCAAGCGCAACCGCGAAACGTCGCGAGCGACCCGCGATGTTGCGCATCTCCGCGCAAATCGATTCCGCTTCCGGAAATTATGCAGTAGGTAATGCGGCAACAAATCAGACGGGACAAGGCAAGCATGCTCTACTTCGAGGATTTTTCCGAAGGCCGGCGGTTCGACTACAAGCCGGTCGAGATGAAGCCACCGGAGATGATCGCGTTTGCCAACGAATTCGATCAGCAGCCGATGCACCTCGACGAGGAAGCGGGAAAACGCAGCATTCTTGGTGGTCTCGCCGCCTCCGGCTGGCACACCAGCGCCATCGGCATGCGCATGATGCTCGATGCCTTCATGGGAAATTCCACGTCCCAGGGCTCGCCCGGCATCGATTTCATGGATTGGAGGAAGCCGGTCATTGCCGGCGACGTGCTCTCGGGCTTCAGCCTCGTGCTGGAGGCGCGCCGTTCGAAGTCGAAACCCGATCTCGGCATCGTCAAATTCCGAAACGAAATCAATAACCAGGCCGGTGAACCCGTGGCGGTTTCCGAATGCTCGGTTCTCTTTCGCTGCCGCGACAAGGGCAAAGCCTGATGATGACGATGGAAGAATTCTACGCGGCCAAGAGCCGGACCGTGATCGGCAGCCTGACCTTTACGGCCGAGGACATCATCCGGTTTGCCACCGACTTCGACCCCCAACCCTTCCATCTCGATGCGGAAGCGGCGCGGCATTCGCTGTTTGGCGGCCTTTGTGCCTCGGGCTGGCATACCTGCGCCGGGTGGATGCAGTGCTTCGTCAAGTTCTGGCGAAACGAGCAACGCCGGCTTGCCGCGGAAGGCCTGAAGGCGCCGAACCTCGGCCCCTCGCCCGGATTTCGTGACCTGAAATGGCTGAAGCCCGTCTATGCCGACGACACGGTCACCTACTTCGTCACGTTTCTTGAAAGCCGGTCGCTTGCTTCAAAGCCCGGCTGGCGGGTCAACACGATCCTGTGCGAAGGCGAAAACCAGCACGGCGAAGCGGTGATCCGTTTCGAGAGCAAGGTCATCGAGTTCGTCTGACCGGACGAAACCGGCCAACCACCATCATTTCTTAAAATCGCCTTTCGCCGGGTGTACACTCTCGGGCTACAGGTTGCGCGCCCTTGGCCGCGCTCAAGCGGCTTGCGGGCAGCGACCATTGCTAGCGGAGGAGCGGCTATGGAAAAAACCCACGTCCGCGAACTGGCGGACGAATATCTGCGTCTTGGCGGTCACCGTCGCGTCGTCATCGATGATAACGAAACATCGGTCAGAAGCTGGGAAGACGAGCCGCCGGAAGCCGAAAAATTCTGGCTCACCGAAGTGGAGACATTGTCGCCGGCAGCCCAGCGCGAAGTGCAATTGATGCTGCGGACGATCAACCGCATGTAGGCCTAAGGAAGGGCGCGGTTCTCCGCACCCATCCCGCAACGACCGATCAGTGGCCCTCGAACTCGATCAGCGTGCGGACATTGACGCCGAGCGCTTCGAGTTTCTTGCGGCCGCCGAGTTCAGGCAGGTCGATGACGAAACAGGCGGCGACGATCTCGGCGCCCATCTGCTTCAAGAGCTTGGTGGCCGCTTCCGCCGTGCCGCCGGTCGCGATCAGGTCGTCGACCAGGATCACCTTTTCGCCTGGCTGGATCGCATCCTTGTGCATCTCCATCTCGTCGACGCCGTATTCCAGGCTGTAGGCGATGCGCACGGTGTCGTGCGGCAACTTGCCCTTCTTGCGGATCGGCACGAAGCCCGACGAGAGCTGATGCGCGATCGCGCCACCGAGGATGAAGCCACGCGCCTCGATGCCGGCGATCTTATCGATCTTGGTGCCGGCATAGGGATGCACCAGTTCGTCGATCGCGCGGCGGAAGGCGCGCGGATTGCCGAGCAACGTGGTGATATCGCGAAACATCACGCCCGGCTTCGGATAGTCAGGAATGTTCCGGATGGCGGCAATCAGTTCCGATTGAACGGTGGAGGTCATGGGCAAAAGGGCCTTTGCGTCTCTTGTTACCGCAAACCCATAACACCATCGGCCCGCTTGTCTATAACGGTTTCTTGTCGCGCGTTCGGTGGGAACAATTGGCCGTGCCGGGGGTTGATGCTACTCTGACCGTGCGGTCGCCCGACCGGCGCGCCGCGCTCTCGCATCAAACTTACACAGGGAAGGAAGCAACCATGCGCCTGTTTGAATGCGGTTCCCTCGTCCCGGGTTGCGAATGGCACACCCGAGCCGACAACGATGCCGAAATCGTGCGCCGCGTCGTCGACCACATGCGTGAAACGCATGGCGAGACCGTCATCCGCGAAAACATGATCGACAACATCAAGGCCCGGATCACCGACGAGTCCAAGGCGGCCTAGCCGTCCGGCCAAGGCGGCTTAAGCCGTCCGGCCAAGGCGGCCTGATCAGGACGGCTGCACCATGGCTTCGAGCCGGGCGACGAGGTTTGCCCGGTCGAGATTGAAGTTGCGCTCGATCCAGAGATTTTCGAGTTCGCCGAGGATTTCCCCCACACGCGGGCCGGCCGGCACGCCGGCCTTCAGCACGTCACCGCCATTCAGCGGGAAGCTTGGCCGCTTGAAGGCCTCGGCCCGTGCCAGGAGCCGCCGCAGCGAAGCGGTCTCGGACAAAAACGCCGGGTCGCCTTCCGACTTGCGCCGCGCTGTTGAGAGCGCCAGTCGCAGTCTTACGACGATCCCTTCCACGCCATGACGATAGAGCAACCGATCGAATGCCGTGTCGACGATCGTCGCCGGGACCGCAGGCGCCTTCGCCCAGCGGCTGAAATAGGCAGCCTCCGCCTTCGAGACACGCAGACGCTCTGCCATCGCCTCCAGACGCTCCTCATCCGGCGGCACGATCGCGGAAAGGCGCAGAAGCGGGTCCGGCTTCCAGCCGAAGGCCCGCTCGGCGGCAACGAGTTCCGGGATTGCGTCGATGCCCCATTTCTCGGTTTCCGGCAGGATTTCGGTGAGCACGCCGGCCTGGCGCATCCAGAGCAGCGCGCGGCCGGGATCATCGGCCGAAAGCAATTTCTTCGTTTCCGCCCAGACCCGCTCGGCCGAAAGCGTTGCAAGCTTCGAGCGCGCACGGGCACAGGCACGCAAGCCGTCGGCATCCGGCCGGCCGCGGCCGTAATGGGCGAAGAAGCGGAAGAAGCGCAGGATGCGCAGATAGTCCTCGGCGACACGCTCGCTGGCATCGCCGATGAAGCGCAGCGTCCGCGTTTCGATGTCGGCGAGCCCCCCGACATCGTCGAAGACGTCGCCGCGGTCGTTGGCGTAGAGTGCGTTGATGGTGAAGTCCCGCCGCTCGGCATCGGCCTTCCAGTCGGTGCCGAAGGCCACTTCCGCACGGCGGCCATCGGTCGCAACGTCACGGCGAAGCGTCGTGACCTCATAGGGCGTGCCGTCGATGACGAGCGTCACCGTGCCATGGTCGATGCCGGTCGGCACCACCTTGATGCCGGCCGCCTTCGCCCGCTCGGCGACTTCGTCGGGGCGCCAGGTGGTCGCCATGTCGATATCGCCGGCCGGCAAGCCCATCAAGCTGTTGCGCACTGCGCCACCGACAACCCGGACTTCGCCGCCGTCGACATTGAACACATCGAAAACGCGACGCAGAGAAGGCGTCGAGAACCAGCCTTCGCCAGCAACCGAGGTCATGCATAAAGCCTTTCATAGAGCATGCGCAGAATTCCGGCGGTGATACCCCAGATGTTGCGGCCGCCATAGGGCATCCGGTAGAAATGCCGTTCCTCGCCCTGCCAGTGGCCACTGCCGCGATCGTGATTGCCGGGGTTCATCAGGAACGACAGCGGCACCTCGAAGACGCTTTCGACCTCTTCCGGGTTGGGCACGAGCTCGAAACCCGGCTTGACCACCGCCAGCACCGGGGTGATGCGGAAACCGGACATGGCCATGTAATGCGGAAGCCGGCCAATGGTTTCGACGAAGCGCGGATCGAGCCCGATCTCTTCCTGCGCCTCGCGCAGCGCCGCCACTTCGACCGACCGGTCTTCGGGGTCCACGGCACCGCCCGGAAAGGCGACCTGGCCGGAATGCTTGCGCAGGCTGGTGGTGCGCTGCGTCAAGATAACCGTCGCATCGTCGCCATCATCAACAACAGGCACCAGGACCGCGGCATCCTTGAGCTTCAGCGTCTCCAGATAGGGCACGATGCCCGGATTGAGCAGGAAGTCGCCGTGCTCGCGCCAGGAGGTCTCGATCGGCCCACCCATCTGGGTCAGCGCCCGACGACGAAACTCGTCGGCTGAGAAGGGATGCGCATTCATCGGGAAAGCGCTTCCAACTCGGCTGCCGGCATGATCGGGAAGACCGCACCGCCCGAGCGCACGCAGAACATCTCGGTGCCGTCGATCGCAACCGTCTCGCCGAGCTCGACGATGTCATACATGACCGGCCGCGACACCAGGGCTTCCAGCCGCCCTCGCACATGCAGGTAAGGCTTCAGCTCGCGGTTCTCGCCATGTATGACGAAGCGGAGCGGATGCTCCGGCCCGGCTTCGACCACGTCGCCGACATTGGTGCGGAAGGTCAGGACCTGCCCCTCCTCCCCCTCGGTCACGCTCATCTCGACGGCGACAAAGGGCGCATCGACGATGCGGATGCCGACCTTTTCCACAGGCGTGACGAGATAGGTGCGCCCATCCTCGTCCTTGCGCAAAACGGTGGAAAACAGCCGCACCAAGGGCTGCCGGCCAATCGGCGTGCCCAGATAGAACCAGGTTCCGTCGGCGCGGATCTCCATGTCGATGTCACCGCAAAACGGCGGATTCCAGCGGTCCACCGGTGGCAGGCCGCGCGCTTTTTCGCCGGTCTGCCCGGCGGCACGCGCAATCAGGGCCGCCAGTCCGGCCGCATCGCCGGTTTGCTGAATTTCGGCTTCTGCCATTGTTCCGTCCCGTTTGACCTCGATTTTGCATCGAGACCTTTGATATCTCACGAGATAGTGCGTCGGCGCCGACTTGTCAGCCGTCCGGCAGGGTCTAAATTGGATTTTGGCGACTGAAATCCAGGCTACCGCATGATTCCTTGTATCGGGATCGATCCAAGGACAGGCGTCATGCGGCGGCTCAATATTACAGCGAGCCTGGCGCGCTCTATAAGGACGCGCGGCGCTGTAGGAGCGATTCGGTTTAACAACGGGCGACCGGGGAGTATGACCATGAGTGTGATGAAGGGCGCGGCTGACGCGATCGACGAGAAGGCGATTGTCGCTGCGGCCGAAAGTGCGCTGGGCGAAATCGCCCGGGTGCGTGCGGAAGTCGGCAAAGTCATCTTCGGCCAGGAAAGCGTCGTCGAGCAGACCCTGCTCGCGGTCCTCTCCGGCGGTCACGCGCTGCTCGTCGGCGTTCCCGGCCTTGCCAAGACGAAGCTCGTCGCCACGCTCGGCACCGTGCTGGGGCTCGATTCCAGCCGCGTACAGTTCACGCCCGACCTGATGCCCTCGGATATTCTCGGTTCCGAAGTGATGGACCAGGACGGGGCCGGCCATCGCTCGTTCCGCTTCATTCCCGGCCCCATCTTCACGCAGTTGCTGATGGCCGACGAAATCAACCGCGCCTCGCCGCGCACCCAATCGGCACTGTTGCAGGCCATGCAGGAGTACCACATCACGGTTGCCGGCGCCCGCAAGGACCTGCCGGCGCCCTTCCATGTGCTCGCGACCCAAAACCCCCTTGAGCAGGAAGGCACCTATCCCCTGCCCGAGGCGCAGCTCGACCGCTTCCTGATGCAGGTCGACGTCGGCTATCCGGACCTCACGGCCGAGCGGCAGATCCTGCTCGAAACCACAGGTGTCGGCGAAGCGACCGCCCACCCGGTCATCGATGCCGCCCGGCTGCTGCAGATCCAGAGCCTCATCCGCCAGATGCCGGTCGGCGAGAAGGTGGTCGACGCGATCCTTTCGCTGGTGCGCTCCGCCCGTCCGGGCAACGGTAATGCTGCGACCGACAAGAACGTCGCCTGGGGGCCAGGCCCGCGCGCCGGCCAGGCGCTGATGCTCTGCGCCCGTGCCCGCGCGCTCTACGACGGCCGTCTGGCGCCTTCGATCGACGATATCCTGGCGCTGGCCGAACCGGTGCTTCAGCACCGCATGGCGCTGACCTTCGCCGCCCGCGCCGAAGGCATGACCGTGCGCGACGTCGTCGCCGATCTGGTGAAGCAGGCCAGAGGCTGACGCATGGCCACCGTCGGGCACATAGTCTCGCGTACTCCCGCCAGTGAAGTGCTTTCACGAGCGCAGCAGCGCGCCATGCTCGTACCCGATTGCCTGGTCGAGGCGCGACGGATCGCCAACACCGTAATTTCCGGCTGGCATGGCCGGCGCAAGCGCGGCATCGGCGAGAATTTCTGGCAGTTCCGGCCCTATTCGGACGGCGAGAGCATGTCGCGCATCGACTGGCGGCGTTCTGCCCGTGACGACCATACCTACGTGCGCGACCGCGAATGGGAAGCCGCCCACACCATCTGGCTGTGGGCCGATCTTTCGCCGTCGATGATGTACAAGTCGAAGCTCGGCACCGTGTCCAAGGAGAGCCGTGCGCTGGTACTGATGCTGGCGCTCGCCGAAATCCTCGCGCGCTCGGGCGAGCGCATCGGCTGCCCGGGCATCATGGAGCCGGTCTCGGCGCGCAACGCCGCCGAACGGCTGGCGACCGCCATCATGCTGAGCCCACTTGCCGAGGGCCTGCCGGAAACCGGAATGATCCGCAGCGCCAGCGACCTCGTGCTGATCGGCGATTTTCTCGATCCTGCCGAAAAGATCATGGACCGCCTCGGCCCGCTGGCCAGACGCGGCCTGCGCGGCCATGTGGTCGAGATCGCCGACCCGGCCGAAGAAGTGTTTCCCTATTCCGGCCGGACCGAATTCACCGACCCGGAGACCGGCGAGAAGCTGACCGCCGGCCGCGCCGAAGTGCTGCGTGAAGACTATCAGCGCGCCTATATTGGCCGCCGCGACACGCTGGGCGTGACGCTGCGCCATCTCGGCTGGACCTTCACCCCGCACAAGACCGACCGGCCCGCCTCCGAGGCGCTCGTCGCCGTGCACACCTATCTCTCCGGCATGCCGGGACGCGCGACCCACGGAGGCCAGCTATGAGCGGCCTCGCCTTCCTCTTCACCAATCCGGCCATCCTTGCCGCCCTGGTTGCCCTGCCGGTCATCTGGTGGCTGCTGCGCATGACGCCGCCAAGGCCGTCGGCCGAAGTCTTCCCGCCGCTGCGCATCCTCGCGTCGGTGATGAAGCGTGAGGAGACCCCGGCGCAAAGCCCGTGGTGGCTGACGCTGTTGCGCATGCTGATGGCCGCCGCCCTTATCCTTGCGATCGCCGATCCGGTGATCAACCCGCGGCAGAACACGCTTTCGTCAGCCGGTCCGCTTGCCCTCGTCATCGACAATAGCTGGGCGACGGTCTCCGACTGGAACCAGCGGGTCGAAGCCGCCGGTGCGCTGATCGACGACGCGGAAGCCAAGGAGCTTCCCGTTTCGATCGTCTTTACCACCGACCGCCAGCACGACGCGACGCCCGCTTCCGCCGCCGCGGCGCGCGACCGCCTGGCCGCCGCCCAGCCGCAACCGCTGCCGGCCGACCGAGAGCGGGCACTCGCTGCCATAAAGGCCGCGCTTGCCGGCTCTCCGCCCGGCACCCTCGCCTTCCTCAGCGACGGCATCGAAGCGTCGAATGGCGGGACGATGCAGCAGATCGCAGAGCTCGGCGCTACGAATGTCCGCCGGGTCGAGGGCAATGCGGAAAGCGCCATCGCGCTAACGGCAGCGACCAACGAAAACGACGGAATGCGGGTTACCGCCTCGCGCCTGCCGCTCGGCGAGCCACGCGCCTATTACGTGCTTGCCCGTGACATTCGCGGCACGGCGATCGCCGAGGGCGAGCTTCGCTTCGCGACGGGCGCCACGACGGCGGATGCCTTGCTGAAGGCGCCCTTCGAGCTGCGCAACGACTTCGCACGTCTGACGATCGAGGGCCAGGCGACGGCCGGCGGCCTGCACTTGCTCGATGACGGCAACCGCCGCCGCCGGGTCGCGCTGCTCAGCGGCGAGGTTCATCAGTCGCAGCCGCTGCTTTCGCCGCTCTACTACATCAAGCGCGCGCTCGAGCCGCATGCCGACCTGATCGAACCCCGCGAAGAGGCGGTCGGGAAGGCAATCGCCGAGCTTCTGGCGCAAAATCCGTCGATCCTCGTCATGGCCGACGTCGGCCGTCTGCCGGACGAAAGCTACCCGCTGGTCACACGCTGGCTGGAAAATGGCGGCATGCTGGTGCGCTTCGCCGGCCCGAGGCTCGCCGGCGCGCCCGCCGACGACCCGCTCGTACCGGTCGTGCTCCGGCAGGGCGAGCGTACGCTCGACGGCGCGCTTTCCTGGTCGGAACCGCAGCCGCTTGCCGACTATCCGTCCTCGAGCCCCTTTGCCGGACTGGAACGCCCGCGTGACGTGCTGGTAAAGCGCCAGGTGCTGGCGCAACCGACACCCGATCTCACGGAGCGGACCTGGGCCAACCTCGCCGACGGCACACCGCTGGTGACGACCGCCGAGCGCGGCCGCGGCCGCATCGTGCTCTTCCACGTGAGCGCCGATCCGAACTGGTCGAACCTGCCGATCTCCGGCTCGTTCGTCGACATGCTGCGCCGCTCCATCCAGCTGTCGCGCGCCGGCGGCGTTGCCGGCGATCAGCCAAGCAAGGCACAGACGTTGCCCCCCTATCGCCTGGTGAGCGCCCGCGGCGAACTGACCGGCGACACCGGCAGCGCTCGACCGCTCGAAATCGCACCCGGCATCGCGCCCACCGTTTCCGCCGACACCCCCCCCGGCCTCTACGGCTCGGAGGAAGGTTTCGTCGCCAACAATCTGCTGCCTGACGGCGGCAAGCTCACCCCGATTACAGGCAATCTCGTCGGAGCGCGGGCCGAAGGACTGGAGGGCGCCCGGCCCTTCTCGATCCGACCCTACCTCTTCGGGCTGGCGCTGGCGCTCTTCGTCCTCGATACGCTGATCGTTCTCTACATGGCCGGCGGTCTCGCCGGGCTGCGCCGGCGCGCAGGCCGCGGCGCCGCGACCGCGGCACTGGTCGCAACCCTTGGCCTTGCGACGCTCGGCCTTGTAGCCGCTCTCGCCCCGGCGATCGCACATGCGCAGGACAGCCAGCCGAGCGACGAGCAGACGCTGCAGCGGCTGGACACGACCCATCTCGCCTACGTCATCACCGGCGAGCAGGAGGTCGACCGCCTCTCCGAACAGGGCCTCATCGGCCTCAGCAACTATCTGACCTACCGGACGGCGCTCGAACCAGGAGCGCCCGTCGGCGTCGACCTCGAACAGGACGAACTGGCCTTCTATCCGATCATCTACTGGCCGGTTTCGGCCACCGCCCCGATGCCGAGCAGCCGGGTCATGAGCCGGATCGACGCCTATATGCGCAACGGCGGCACCGTGCTCTTCGACACGCGCGACCAGTTTTCCTCGCTGACACCGTCGGACGCCGGCGACAGTCCCAACGTGCAGCGCCTGCAGGCGATGCTGAGCGGGCTCGACATTCCGCCGCTGGAGCCGGTGCCCTCCGACCACGTGCTGACGAAGGCCTTCTATCTGCTTTCGAACTTCCCCGGGCGCTATGCGGAAAGCCAGCTCTGGGTCGAGGCCGCCCCCAATGACGACGAAGACCGCAGCAATCGCCCCGTGCGCGGCGGCGACGGCGTCACGCCGATCATGATCACCGGCAACGATTTTGCCGGTGCCTGGGCCGTGGACGTCAATGGCGCACCGCTCCTGCCGACAGTGCCGCCGGACGAGATGCAGCGCGAATATGCCTACCGCGCCGGCGTCAACATCATGATGTATATGCTGACGGGCAACTACAAGGCCGATCAGGTTCACGTGCCGGACCTTCTGCAAAGGCTTGGACAGTGAGGGCCGATCGATGACCTATGGCTTTGCCCCGCTGATCCCGTGGATCTACTTCGTCCCGCTGCTCGCAATCGCGGCGCTGTTCATCGCCTATGGCCTCTGGCAGAAGGTGCGCGGCGCCTGGCTGCGCCTGGCCGCACTCGCAGCGCTCGGACTGGCGATCGCCAACCCCTCCATTTTCGTGGAGCTGCGCGATCCGCTCTCGACCATCGTCGCCGTCGTCGTCGACCGCAGCCAGAGCCAGCGGAACGGCGACCGCACCGCGCAGACCGATCGCGCCGTCGAGGGCCTGAAGGAACGGCTGGCGGCCATACCGCTGATCGAGCCGCGGATCATCGAGGCAAACACCGATCCGGCAGATGTCTCGCCGTCGACCAATCTCTTTGGCGCGCTTGCCTCCTCGCTGTCTGACGTTCCCCCGGCGCGCATCGGCGGCGCCATTTTCGTCACCGATGGCCAGATCCACGATGTGCCCGATGTCGCTCGCGCGCTCGGTTTCGACGCGCCCGTGCACGGGCTGATCACCGGCAAGCCCGATGAATTCGACCGGCGTGTCGAACTGATCAACCCGCCGCGCTTCGGCATCGTCGGTGAGGAACAGAAGCTCTCGTTCCGGGTGGTCGACGACGGGGCGGCACCCGGCGGCAGCGCCGAAGTCACGATCCGCCTCAACGGCAACGAGATCGCCCGCGAGCGCGCCGAGCCCGGCACGGACGTCCCGTTCGCCTTCAACGTTCCGCGCGGCGGCAACAACGTGCTCGAATTCGCCGTCGATGCCGTTCCGGGCGAAGTGACGACGGCCAACAACCGCGCGGTCCACGTGCTCGACGGCATTCGCGAGAACCTGCGCGTGCTCTTGGTCTCCGGCGAGCCGCATGCCGGTGAACGCGCCTGGCGCAACCTCTTGAAATCCGATGCGGCCGTCGATCTCGTACATTTCACCATTCTGCGTCCGCAGGAAAAGCAGGACGGCACGCCGATCAACGAGCTATCGCTGATCGCCTTTCCGACGCGCGAACTCTTCGTCGACAAGATCAACGAGTTCGATCTGATCATCCTCGACCGCTACCAGCACCGCGGTCTGTTGCCGATCCTCTACTACGACAACATCGCGCAATATGTGGAGAACGGTGGCGCGCTGCTAATTGCGGCAGGTCCCGAACATGCCGGTGACGATTCGATTGCAGCGACACCGCTTGAGGCAGTGCTGCCGGCCGCGCCGACGGGCGTCATGAACGAAAAGGCCTTCTTCCCGCGCCTGTCGGAGGAAGGAAAGAAGCATCCGGTGACCCGCGGTCTGGAAGGCTCCGACAGCGAGCCGCCGCATTGGGGCCGCTGGTTCCGCACCGTGGACGTCAACCGACCGCAGGGCCATACGGTCATGGAAGCGGCCGACGGCAAACCGCTGCTGGTGCTCAACCGTGTCGGCAAGGGCCGCGTCGCCATGCTGCTCTCCGATCAGGGCTGGCTCTGGGCTCGCGGCTTCGAAGGCGGCGGACCCCACGTGTCGCTCTATCGCCGCACCGCCCATTGGCTGATGCAGGAGCCCTCGCTCGAAGAAGAGGCGCTAACGGCACGCGCGCGCGGCCGGACGCTCGAAATCACCCGCCAGACGATCGATGGCGATCCGGGTCCGGTGACGCTGGTCGCTCCCTCCGGCGGGAAGCAGGACGTCAAGCTGACCGAACGCCAGCCGGGCCTCTACTCGGCCGAAGTCGCCACCACGGAAACCGGGCTCTTCGAGATGTCGAACGGCGACCTCACGGCTCTTGCCCATGTCGGCGACCCCAACGCTCCGGAATTCAAGGCCGCGATCTCGACCGAGGACAAGCTGCGTCCCTGGGCGGAAAAGACCAAGGGCATCGTGCGGCGCCTCGCAAGTGCCGATGGACCGCTCGACCTGCCCACGGTTCTGCCGGTCAGGGGCTCGATCCGAGCGGCAGACGACCAGCGGCTCTCGATCCGCATGACCGACGAAACCGTGCTGAAGGGCGTCAATTCAGTGCCGCTGTTTACCGGCTTCCTTGGTCTTGCGGCGCTGCTGCTGCTGATTTCCGCCACCTGGTATCGCGAGGGACGATGAGCGACAGCAGCATGGTCGTCAGCGACCTTCGCGACGCACCACATTTCTTCGATGCCGTGGCCGACCGCGTCTGGCGCGCCTGGTGGGAACCGCATGGCTTTCCGCTGGAACACATTACCGGCCTGCTTCAGGCGAGCCTTGCCGACGGTGCCGAGCCGCTGTGTCTGGTGGCGCATGCCGGCGACCGTTTCGTCGGCACCGCCTCGGTCATCGCCTCCGATCTTGAGGAGCGACCGGATCTCACGCCGTGGGTCGCTGCCGTCTGGGTCGATCCGCCGTTCCGCGGGGCAGGTATCGGCGGCGACATCGTGCTGAAGGCAGCGCAGGCGGCGCTCGATACCGGCGCCGAAGCCGTGCATCTTTGCGCCCTCTCGGGCAAGCGCGCCTTCTACGAGCGTCTCGGCTGGCAGCTCGACGAGACGGATGTCGGCGAAGACCGCCTGGATGTCTTCAGCATGCGCCGTGTCGAAAGGTAAAGGCCGATGTTCGTCGTCACCGACGCCCCGCCGCCCGAGGCGATCGAAGCAATCGGCAACGGTCTTGCAGCCTTCAACGCCGCCGACGTCGGCCCGTCGGAGCGACGCCCCCTCGCCGTCCTTGTCGGCGGCCCCGAGGCACAGGGAGCCTGCGGCGGCCTGAACGGCTAACCGGCTGGGGCTGGCTATTCGTGCAATGGCTGTGGTTACCGGAAGATCTTCGCGGACAGGGGCTTGCCGGCAAGTTGCTCCAGGCGGCCGAGGACGAAGCGCGCAATCGCGGCTGCCACAGCGCCTGGATCGACACCTTCAACCCGCAGGCCCTGCGCGCCTACGAGCGTCAGGGCTATGCGGCCTTCGGTGAACTGCCGGATTTCCCTGTTGGCCGAACCCGGGTGTTTCTGAAGAAATCGCTCGTCGCGCGATAAGGTCCGGGATCAGACGGCCAGCGGCAACGCAATCGGCTCCGCCTGCATCAGCCTATCATCCCGCCAGGAGATAACGCCGGCAAGTCCGGCATGCACACCCTCTGCCATCGGCACGACGAGCACCCGCGCCGGGTCGACCGGCCCAGGGAACTCGAGTGCCGCGTAACGCACCTTCTCGAAGCCGAGCGGCTGGTAATAGGGCGGATCGCCGACAAGGATCACCGCGTGTGAGCCCTTGCGCCGCGCCGCCTCGACCGCGATACGCACCAGTTCCCGGCCGATGCCCTGGTTCTTGTGCGACGGCCTGACGGCGAGCGGTCCGAGCAGGTGGCCCTTGATCGAGCCCGCCATGACCGGCGTCATCCGGACCGATGCGATCGTCTCGCCATTGTCGGCGCAGATGAAGGACAGCGACCGGTCATGCGGCCCCTGCTCGCGGATGCGCGCGGCCGCCCGGGCAAACCGGCCGGGGCCGAAAGCTTCTTCGTTGATGATTTCGATGGCTGCGTCATGGGACGCGTCTTCGGTCAGATAGACGAGATCGTGCTTTTTCATGAGATCGAGAAACCAGGCATGCGAACAGACATAGGGATGGCTTCGCCCGATGAGGGCGTTGGCAGCATCAGCGTCGTCGCAGGTTTCCCGAGAACATCATCTGTGCGGATTCTTCCAGACACGAAAAAAGTTGTGAAATCGCCGATAGCAGAAATTTGCCCTCTGTCAAAGCCTAAAACGCACTGTTCCGATTTCGCCACCTATCGAATGTCGCTGGAAGCGCTATCTATTGACGCAACGATCACGAAGGAGTTTGTCCGATGGGCAGGTTGGTAGATGGCGTCTGGCAGGACGTCTGGTACGACACGGTGGCAACGAACGGCCACTTCAAGCGCAGCGCTTCGCAGTTCCGCAACTGGGTGACGGCGGACGGGTCGGCCGGCCCGAGCGGCGACGCCGGCTTCAAGGCCGAGGCCGATCGCTATCACCTCTATGTTTCGCTCGCCTGCCCATGGGCCCATCGTACACTGATCTTCCGCAAGCTGAAAAAGCTCGAGGACCTGATCTCCGTTTCCGTAGTCGATCCGCTGATGCTCACCCAGGGCTGGGAATTCAAGGACGGCGGCATCGGCACCGGCGATCATCTCTTCGGCTCGAAGGCGCTGTGGCAGGTCTATACCCGCGCCGATGCCAACTATTCCGGCCGCGTGACCGTGCCCGTCCTCTGGGACAAGAAGCAGAACACCATCGTTTCGAATGAATCCTCCGAGATCATCCGGATGTTCAACTCCGCCTTCGATGGCCTGACCGGCTCGACGCTCGATTTCTATCCGGAAGAGCTCCGCGGCGAGATCGATGCGATGAACACCGACGTCTACAACGACGTCAACAACGGCGTCTACAAGGCAGGCTTTGCCACCACGCAATCCGCCTACGAGGAAAGTGTGACGGCACTCTTTGCCCGGCTGGACAAGCTGGAAGAGCGCCTCGGCTCGCACCGTTACCTCACCGGCAGCCGCCTCACCGAGGCCGACTGGCGGCTATTCACGACGCTGGTGCGCTTCGATCCTGTCTATGTCGGCCACTTCAAGTGCAACATCCGCCGGATCGCCGACTATCCGAACCTCCAAGGGTATCTGCGGGAACTCTATCAGGTGCCGGGCGTGGCCGAGACGGTCGACATGCGCCACATCAAGGAGCACTACTACCGCAGCCACACGACCATCAACCCGACCGGCGTCGTGCCGGTGGGCCCGGTGCTCGACCTCACCGCCCCGCACGGCCGCGAGGCGCTGTAACACTGCACTGAAAGGGCAATCGATCGCTACCAGTAGCGATCGATTGCGATGCCGCCGGCAAGTTCCGCAAGCCGGCGGCGTGTTGCCGGCGTGGTGTCGTCAGGCAGCGCGTCCAGTGCGAAGAAGCCACTTTCGGAAATCTCGAGATCGGGCGTTTTCGGCGCGCTCTGGCTGACACCGTCACAGCGGTAGAAGACGACGTGGTCGCGGCGGCTCGTGCGCCTGTTGTAGTAGACCTGGATGAGCACCGGCGGCGCCGAAACTTCGAGGTTCCCCTCCTCGCGCAACTCCCGCAGCAAGCCGTCGATCGAGGCCTCGTCGCGGTCGAGCCCTCCGCCCGGCAGGTGCCAGCCCGGCAGGTAGGAGTGGCGGACGAGGAAAACGCGGCCCTCGCCATCGAAACAGGCCGCCCGCACACCCATCGTCATGCCACGCGCAACAGCGTAATAGCCATGCGCAAGCCACATCAGCAGCCGGAGATACCAGCGCCGCATCTCCGGTGGCCGATCTTGTTCCAGGCGTTTTTTCCTTCCTCGTCCCGGCCACACGCGATTCATCGGGCGACCTGATTCCCCTCGGCCGGAATATGCGCTAGACGGGGTCGATGTTCAAACTCGCCCATATTTCCGACGTCCACCTCGGGCCCTTGCCCGAGCTATCCCTCAGGGAACTCGCTTCCAAGCGCATCACCGGTTTCGTCAACTGGCACCGCAACCGCAGCCGCCATCTCTTCACCGGTACGCTCGACACCCTGCTGGCCGACATCGAGAAGAAGGATCCGGACCATCTGGCGATGACGGGCGATCTCGTCAATCTCGCCTCCTCGCTCGAGATCAAGGCGGTCACCGAATGGCTGGAGGATGCGGGCAAGCCGGAAAACATCTCCGTCGTTCCGGGCAACCACGACGCCTATGTTCCGGGCGCCTACGAGAAGACCACCCGTGCCTGGTATCCCTATATGCGCGGCGACGATGCGCCGGCGCATTGGCATGACCGGCACCGCTGCTTTCCCTACATGCGCGTGCGCGGCCCGGTGGCGCTGATCGGCTGCTCGACCGCCGTTGCGACCCCGCCCTTTGCCGCCAGCGGCTATTTCGGCCAGCGCCAGGCCCGCGCCACCGTCAATCTGCTGAGACAAGCCGGCGAAGCCGGGCTCTTTCGCATCGTTATGATCCACCATCCGCCGATCCGCGGCGCAACCTCGATGCACAAGCGCATGATCGGCATTCGCCGCTTTGCTGCGACGATCTCGTCCGGCGGCGCCGAACTCGTGATCCACGGCCACACGCACCTCAACACTGTCTATTGGCTGAAGGGCCAGCATGCCCCTGTCCCGGTTGTCGGCATCGCCTCGGCCTCGCAAGGTCCTGGCGGCCACAAGCCGCCGGCAGCCTACAACCTGTTCACCGTCGCCGGTGAAGCCGGGAACTGGCACCTGACGCGCGAGCGCTACGCCCTGAACGACGATGCCACCACGGTGTCGCTCGCCGAAACCACACGCTTCTAGGCGAACGCAGCCTCCCTCCGCAGAAAATTCATCGCCCGGCGAATAAACCCCGGCCCTGCTGCGTCATACTCCGGTCCGCCGCCGCATGGCAGCGCGCCCGCCTCTGCGCGAATGCAGGACACGCAGTCGTTTGAAACAGCGCGAGGCTTTCGCGGTCATGCGCCAGCAATGGGAGATGGCATGATGAACCACAAGAACCTCGTTTTCGCCCTGTTTGCCGCCGGGGCAACCAGCTTCATGGCGCATGCGGTGATGGCCGCCGGCGAGGATACGAGCGAACCGCCGAAGAAAACCAAGACGACCAGCGAATGCACCGACGGCAAGGTGTGGGACGCCAAGAAAAAGGCCTGCGTTGACGCCAAGAAGAGCGACCTTGGCGACGATATCCTGTTCCAGGCTGCCCGCGAACTCGCCTATGCCGGCCAGTATGAAAATTCGATCAGGGTGCTCGGCGCCGTCAAGGACCAGCAGAGCGCCCGGGTGCTCAACTACCTCGGCTATGCCAACCGCAAGGCCGGGCGCATGGAACTCGGCATGCAGTACTACAAACGCGCGCTCCAGGCTGACGAGAACTACATCCTCGCCCGCTCCTACATGGGCCAGGCGCTGATCGAACAGGGCCGCGTCGAGGAAGCGCGTGTGCAACTCGTCGAGATCCGCGACCGCGGCGGCGAAAACACCTGGGCTTACCGCGCCCTGCTGCAGTCGCTCGGCGGCGTCCGCCAGTACTGACCGGGCGGTAACATGGACGGGCGGCGCCAGGCGCCGCCCTCGATCCGACGTGCCACGGACACGCACTGGGACGCTAGGTTTTCTTCGACCCGCTTGCCGCCGGCCCGTTCTTTTTGGGCTCGCTTGCCTTGGCTGCATTTCCCTTCGCCCCGCCTGCTGAGGGACCGCTTCCCGTCGTGCCGTCAGCAATCGACTTTGCCTCGTTCTTCTTCTCCGACCATTCCGGCGGCAGGCCGAGCGCGCCGCCGGCGATGCCGCCGAGACCGGATCCCTTGCCGAACACGGCGCAATCCGGATCGGTGGGTTTGCCGGTGACGGCATAGGCAACGCTGTTCTTGACGCTCTTCATCGACGGCAGCTCAAAATCGGACTTCATCGGGTCACCCGATTTTTCGAGCAGCGCACTGAAGTCGCTTGAGAAGTCGCCTGCAAGCTCGAAGGCGTCGGCGGCCGTCGAGGCGCGGGACCCGTTGGTGAGGATGTTGGCGCCACGCGCCCATGCCAGCCCGGCGATCTGCTTGCCCATTGGGTCGAATGCCTCCGCCTCGACCGCGAGACTTCCAAGGCCGATGGGAATGCGCGGAACCGGGATCGGAGCGACGGCCGAGGTGACGGTCGACACGCCGGCGACGACTGCATTGGTCGATTTGACCTTGCTGATCACGGAGCGCACCGCCATGTCGGCGGGCTTGGAGATCGGCACGACGTCGAATTGCTCGCTCAGGGCTTCGCAGAGCGACCGGTCGATCGCCGTGGCCACCAGCTTCTTTTGCGGATCCCCGAGCTTGTCGAGATCCGCGGTGGCGGCAAAGGTCGTCGGGATCACATGCACCGTCTTGACGTTCTTGGTGGCAGCAGAATCCACCCGGTACTTCGTCTTGGTCACCATCCCGTCGCTGGCAACGAAATCCTTGTAGGACGATAGAGACCCCGTTTCCATGACCTGGGCGCTCTGGCAGGCGGCGAGCCCCGCAAACAAAGGCACCAGCGCTGCCGTGCGAATGACGGCCGCACCTCCCCGAATGCGGCGTCCGCCACAATGTCTCCCGACAAACCTGACAATACTCATGCCATTGCGATGCTGTGCGTTCATTGGCGTATCCCCGACGTCGACCTGCAGTTGTGCATGAGGTCCGGCCAGATTCGGGCCGAACTTTGACGCGATCTCCGGCCACCATTGCAGTTAACGGTAACGAAACGCGTGATTAACGGCCGCGGGCAAGCGAAAGCTTTTTGGGAAAAGGCGCCATGAAGCAGCAGAATTTGCTTTCCGTTCCGGGACTTCCCTTGCAGACTAAGGAGCAAATGTTTCATATCATCCGCTCGTGCGCAGCACGGCGAATAAATGCATGATCCGGCACGTTTCATTGGAAGAGAAATGCGTCCAGCGGCAGAAACGAAGGACTTCAGACGCGACTTGGTCAGCCTGCTGCCCAAATTGCGCCGTTTCGCGATGACGCTGACGCGTAATGCCAATGACGCCGACGACCTCGTCCAGGAAGCCTGCGAGCGCGCGATCACCCGCAGCCACCTCTGGAACGGAGAGGGCCGGCTGGAAAGCTGGGTCTACGCGATGACGCGCAATCTCTGGGTCGACGAAATCCGCAAGCGCAAGGTTCGCACCGGCAGCGGCACCGTCGATGCGCTCGGACATGACGAACTCAGCATCGAGCCGTCGGCCGAAAAAGCCGTCTACGCCAATCAGTTGCAGAAGATGATCCTGTCGATGCCCGAGGGACTGGCGAGCGTGTTCCTGCTGGTTAATGTCGAAGGCCACAGCTATCGCGAGACCGCCGATATCCTGGGCATTCCGATCGGCACAGTCATGAGCAGACTGTCGACCGCGCGCCTCAGGCTCGCGGCGATGATCTCAGAGAATACCGAAAGGAGGGCCTGACCGTTGCAACAGACAAGGGGTCAAGCGCTCGAAGTGCGCCTTTCTGCCTATATCGACGGCGAGATCGGCGAAGCTGAACGAACCGAACTCGACGCGATTCTCGCCCGCGACGAGGACGCCAAGGCGTTGTTCGAGAGGCTGAAGGCCGGCAGCAGCTTCGGCGATACCGCCTTCGAGGATTTCCTGCACGATCCCGTGCCGCTCGCTCTTGTCCGGCAAATCAAGCAGGGTCCAGGGGTCAATCCGAAGACCGAGCGGATTGCGGCAACGACGACCACTGTCCGGCACGCGCGGGTCTGGCCGCGCATGCTTGCCGCATCGGTGGCCCTGCTGCTGCTCGGCGGCGGCGCCGGCTTCATCGTCGGGACGGCGAACACCGGGAGCGAGCCGACCAAGCTCGCCGCGGCGCGTGGCTGGCTCGACGACATCGCCGACTATCACCGCATCTATTCGCGGCAGAAGGAGCATCTGGTCGAGGTCCCGGCGACAGAGGGACCGAAGATCGAGACCTGGCTTGCCGCAAGCGTCGGCGTTCCCTTCAAGGTCCCGCAGCTTTCCGGCAAGGGCCTGACCTTCGAGGGCGCCCGGCTGCTCGTCGCCAACGGCAAGCCCGTGGCGCAGCTCGTCTACCGAAGCACCGAAGGCGAAATCTTCGCGATCTGTTTCCTCAAGAACACCACCGGCCCGCAGGCGGAGCAGTTCGACGAGAGCATCCGCGACGATCTCGGCATGGTCTCCTGGCAGCGAGGCGGCGCCTCGTTCGTGCTCGTCGGCCCGTCTTCCCATGTCGGCATGCAGGACATCGCCGAAGCCGTCGCCGCGACGATCTGAGATCGACGGCATCCCCTACCCCTGAAACGAAAAGGCCGCGCCGGGTTTCCCCGACGCGGCTTCATTCGTCACGCTAAAGCGTATCAGCCGCGCTTCATCTCGAGTACGCGGTTTGCCGCCGAAACGATCGCTTCGAGCGAGGCGGCAACGATGTTGGTGTTGATACCGGTGCCGAACAGCTTGCCACCCGGGTGCTCCATCTCGACATAGGCGATCGCGGCTGCGTTCGAGCCGTGCTGCAGCGAGTGCTCGGAGTAATCCGCAACCGAGAGGTCGATGCCGAGATAGATCGACAGCGCATTGATGAAGCCGTCGATCGGGCCGGTGCCCTTGCCTTCGATGCGCTTGACCTCGCCATTGTCGGTGATCTCGGCCGCCACCACGCGCACGCCCTTGTGCTCGCCCACCGGATAAGTGTGATGGTCGACGAACTTGATGCGCGCGCCCGGCTGCTCGACGTAGCGCTCGATGAAGCGCTCGTAGATGCGCTTGGACGGCAGCTCCTTGCCTTCCTCGTCGGTGATGCGCTGGATGTCCTCGCGGAACTCGACCTGGAGGTTGCGCGGCAGGTTGATGCCGTAGTCTTCCTGCAGGATGTAGGCGATGCCGCCCTTGCCCGACTGCGAGTTGATGCGGATGATCGCCTCGTAGGAGCGGCCGACGTCACGCGGATCGATCGGCAGGTACGGCACTTCCCAGAGCGGCTTGTTGGCGGTCTTGATCGCCTTCATGCCCTTGTTGATCGCATCCTGGTGCGAGCCGGAGAAGGCCGTGTAGACCAGTTCGCCGACATAAGGATGGCGCTCGGGAATGACCATCTGGTTGGAGTATTCGTAGACTTCCTTGATCCGCTCGATATCGGAGCAGTCGAGCTGCGGATCGACGCCCTGCGTGAACATGTTCAGCGCCAGCGTCACGACATCGACGTTGCCGGTGCGCTCGCCATTACCGAACAGCGTGCCTTCGACGCGGTCGGCGCCAGCCATCAGGCCCAATTCGGTGGCGGCGATGCCGGTGCCGCGGTCGTTGTGCGGGTGCAGCGAGATGATCAGGCTTTCGCGGTTGTCGAGGTTGCGGCACATCCATTCGATCTGGTCGGCATAGATGTTCGGCGTCGCCATCTCGACGGTCGAGGGCAGGTTCAGGATCAGCTTGTTGTCTGGCGTCGGCTTGACGATCTCGGTGACGGCGTTGCAGATCTCCAAGGCCACTTCGAGCTCGGTGCCGGTAAAGCTTTCCGGCGAATACTCGAAGCGGTAGCCGCCGCCGGCCTTGGCCGCCATGTCGGTGATCATCTTGGCGGCGTCGGTCGCAATCTGCTTGATGCCGCGCACGTCCTTGGCAAACACCACGCGGCGCTGCAGTTCACTCGTCGAATTGTAGAAATGCACGATCGGTTGGTGCGCGCCTTCCAGCGCTTCGAAGGTGCGGGTGATCAACTCGGGCCGGCACTGCACCAGCACCTGCAGCGACACATCCTTGGCGACATTGCCTTCCTCGATGCACCAGCGGGCAAAATCGAAATCGGTCTGCGAGGCCGAGGGGAAACCGATTTCGATTTCCTTGAAGCCCATGTCGAGCAGCAGCTGGAACATGCGGGCCTTGCGATCGTGCCCCATCGGGTCGACCAGCGACTGGTTGCCGTCACGCAGGTCGACCGAGCACCAGATCGGCGCCTTGGTGATCGTCTTCGACGGCCAGGTGCGGTCGGTGAGCGCGATCTGCGGATAGGCCTGGTACTTCACCGCCGCTTCCGGCATGCCAATCTTAACGGGATGGGATTTCTGGATCATTGCAGCTTCTCTTCATCACTGGACGTCCTGGCCGCCTTGCCATACCCGATCGGGGATCGGATTGCGATGGCTAATGCCGCGCCGAACGCGCCTTTATCCTAAAACACTTGATGGGGTCGAGGAGCATCCGCCGGCGTGGCTTTTCGGCCGCCGGGCGCTCCTCAGCGAACCCGGCAACCGCGAGTAAGGCCGAGAAGAAGAAGCGAGGCGAAGGCGCGCGACGGCGCACGATTGGTATCGTGTCCGGCGGGGATCGAGGCGATCCGATATGCGTCAGCCTTGGTCATGCTCAAAGCCTATACACGGCTTGCCAGAGTGGAGCAAGCCACGCGATGGCAAGGATCACCGCAAAAAGAAAAGGGCACCGGCGAAATGCCGATGCCCTCCAAATCCTTGACTTGCTTGCGAACTCAGATGTCCGCAGCAGACGAGATGATCCGCGAAACGAGGCCGTAGGACTTCGCTTCCTCAGCAGAAAGCCAGTAATCGCGGTCCGTGTCCTTGGCGATCTTCTCGACCGGCTGGCCGGTTGCGTCGGCGAAGATCTTGTTCAGGCGATCGTTCATCTTGATGATTTCGCGTGCCTGGATCTCGATGTCCGACGCCATGCCGCGGGTGCCGCCCGACGGTTGGTGAAGCAAGAAGCGGGTGTTCGGCAGGCAAATGCGACGCTCCTTGGGAGCGCCGACAAAGATCAGCGCGCCGGCGGAAGCGACCCAGCCGGTGCCGATGGTCCAGACCTTCGGCTTCACGAACTTGATCATGTCGTGGATGCTGTCGCCCGATTCGACATGGCCGCCCGGCGAATTGACGAAGATGCGGATGTCTTCGTCGCTGGCGGCGGCAAGCGCCACGAGCTGCGAGCAGACCTTCTGCGCCAGTTCCTGATTGATCGACCCGTAGATGAAAATCGAACGCGACTTGAAAAGGTTCGCCTCCGTTTCCTTGCCGAGCGGCAATTCGGTCTTCTTGTCGTCCTCGTCGTCGTTCATCATCCGTTTTTCTCCGGCGTCTCATGAAGTCTTCAGTCAAAGTCAGATAATGCGACTCGACCCCGAAGACAATGCAACAAACCGAAGCGGCGACAAAGCAGCAAGGTCGACTATGCTTATGGTAAAAACACCTACCGCCAAATGCCGTATAGACAGGGGGACGGAGGCCAATAAGATCGGTCGCGTCAAACACTCAAGAGTGGGGCCAGCCTCCCAGGTCCCGCCGATCCATGGGGACACGCATGAACAGACGCATCCTGATCGCCACTGCCGCGCTGATCGCCTCCGCCGCACCCGCCTTCGCCCATCTCAATCCGGCAGAGCACGGCTCGTTTGCCGCCGGCTTCTCGCATCCGCTGTTCGGACTTGACCATATCCTCGTCATGGTCGCCGTCGGCCTCTGGGCGGCGCAGATCGGCGGCCGGGCGCTCGTCGTCGTGCCGGCGGCCTTCGTCGCGATGATGGCAGCGGGCTTCGCGCTGGCGGTTGCCGGTGTCGGCCTGCCCTTCGTCGAGCCGGCGATCCTCGCCTCGGTGGTGGCACTCGGCCTGCTTGTTGCCATGGCGGTGCGGCTCGACACGGCAGCATCCGCTGCGATCGTCGGCGTCTTCGCCCTCTTCCACGGCCATGCCCATGGCGGCGAACTCGGTAGCGCCGGGGCGCTTGCCTTCTCGGTCGGCTTCATCCTCGCCACCGCCGCGCTGCACGTGGCCGGCATCGGCCTCGGCATCGCCCTTCAGCGCCTCTCCGGCGGCGGCCTGCTTGCCCGCGTCCTCGGCGGTCTCACGGCTCTAGCCGGCGCTGCCTTGATCTTCAGCTGAAATCAAACGGGCATGCAGCACGGACGAATTATCTTTCTGAACGGCACGTCGAGTGCCGGAAAGTCAACGCTGGCAAAGGCGCTCCGGGAAATCCTCCCGGAGCCCTTTTGTTACTATGCCTCCGACCAGCTTGCCGACGCCGGATTTCGGGTCCTTAGGCGCGGCATGCATCCTGGAATGCGCGGCGAACGCGCGAGGTTCTTCGACGGATTTCATCGCTCGATCGCAGCCTTCGCCGAGGCCGGCAACGACCTGATCGTCGAGCACATCGTCGAGGAGAAGAGCTGGGCCGACGATATCAGAAGGCAAACCGCGCATCTGGACATCTTCTGGGTCGGAGTGCACGCGCCCATCGAAGACCTGGAGCGTCGCGAGCGCGAGCGCGGCGACCGCACGATCGGCGAAGCCCGCTTTCACCTGAAGACGCACGATTACTGCGCCTACGACCTAGAAGTGGACACGCGCGACCCGACCGATCAGGTTGCCGCGCGCATCGTTGACGCCTGGCTCAAACGCCAGTCACTCAGGCCGTAGCGGGGGATCTCCCGCTTTAGCCGCGGCCTCGATAGGTCGGCACGCCCTGGTCGGGCAGCCACAGGCCCTCGGGCGGCTTGCCGGTCTGCCAGAAGACGTCGATCGGGATGCCGCCGCGCGGATACCAATAGGCGCCGATGCGAAGCCAGCGTGGCTGAAGCAACGACACCAGCCGTTGGGCGATCTCGATGGTGCAATCTTCGTGGAATGCGCCGTGGTTACGGAAGGAATGCAGGAACAGCTTCAGCGACTTCGATTCGACCAGCCATTCGTCCGGCACATAGTCGATCACGATATGGGCGAAATCCGGCTGGCCGGTCATCGGGCAGAGCGAGGTGAATTCCGGCGCGGTGAAACGCACCAGATAGTCCTTGCCCTTGTTGCCGCTCGGGACCCGCTCCAGCACCGCGTCTTCCGGGCTCTGCGGCAGGTCGACCTTTGCGCCCAGTTGCGAAAGGCCGGATACGTCAGTCTTGCTCATATGCCTGTTGCTCCATGAGAACATCCGCGCGTGGGTGCGGTCGACTGGCCTCTGCCCTCGTCGGCCCGCTCCGTTTGCGGCCCTTAAATCAGAACTGCCTCAAGAAGGAAACCTCGTCACGGTTGAAGTGCCGTCGACCTTGAATCAGTGGCGCCCGACCGTCGTCTTGACGCGCACACCGTGCGCCTTCTCACCTTCGGGCTCCACATGGATCGCGATCTTGGCACCGGGATGCACGTCCCGGATCGCATCCTCGATCCGGTCGCAGATGTCATGCGCCTCGCCGACCGGCATCAATTCCGGCACGACCATGTGGAAATCGACGAAGATCGCCGGACCGGCCTGACGGGTCTTCAGATCGTGCACGCCGAGCGAACCCGCGGCGTTGGCGGCGATCGCCTGTTTGATCGCGTCTTCTTCCTCACCCGAGACGGCCCGGTCCATCAGCCCGTCGATCGAGCGCGAGATCACCATCCAGCCCTGGTAAAGAATGTTGCAGGCGACAATGACGGCCAGCAGCGGATCAAGGATCGCGTAGCCGGTGGCGATCGCAAGCACGAGGCCGACGAGAACGCCGATCGAGGTGACGACGTCCGACAGGATGTGGTGGCCGTCGGCGCTGAGTGCCGGCGAGCGGTGCTTGCGGCCGGCGGTGATCAGCACATAGGCCCAGATGGCGTTGATGACGCCGGCGACGAAGTTGATCGCCAGGCCCAGAGCCGGTGCTTCCATCAACACTGGCGCCATCATTGCCGGCACCGCCTCCCAGACGATGAGCAGTGCCGCAACGACGATCAGAACGCCTTCGATAACGGCCGAGAAATACTCCGCCTTGTGGTGACCGAAGGGGTGCCCGGCGTCGGCCGGCTTGGAAGCATAGCCGATCATCAGATAGGCGATGACCGCCGCGATCACGTTGACGGTCGACTCCAGCCCGTCGGAGAGAAGCGCGATCGAGCCTGTCAGCCACCAGGCAAGCAGCTTCAGGCCGAGCACAGCGAGCGAGAGCGGTATGCCCCAGAAAGCAAGGCGGAGCACGGTGCGGTTTTCGGTTCCAGTCGTCATTGTCATTCCTCGTGCAGATGCAAACGAGTTGCAAACGCAAGCCCATTCAAACGCAAAACCGCCCGCGCGAATTTTCGCGCAGGCGGTCGATGGACAAGCATATGCTGGATTAAGCGGCGCTTGTCAAAGATTGGATCGGCCGGTTCCGGTTTCTCCGCAGGCAATCGCCTCGAAAGGCAGAGCACCGGCTTCGATCTCCGCATCACCGGCGGCCTTATCGCCCCTGCCGATGAAGAAGAATACCACGGCCGCAGTTGCGACAGTGATGCCGGTCAAAACCAGAAGCAGGACGCTGAACGCGTCGCCATAGGCCTGCAGCAGCGCGGCGTGCGATGTCTCAGGGGCAAGCTGCATCGCCGCGGGCAGATTGCCGGTGACGATGCGCTGCGCCATGGGAGCCGCAGTGGCGCCGGCTTCCGATCCGAGGTTCCAGGCCGTAAGCGCAGAGAGGATGGCGGTCACGATCGCCAGCGCAATGCCCTCCCCGGCCACGCGCGTGGTGCTGAAGATGCCCGTCGCCATCCCGGCGCGCTCCTTCGGCACGACACTGACCGCAAGCCCGTCCATCAGCCCCCAAGGCAAGCTGATGCCGAGACCGATCATCATCAGTGGTGCAAGCAGCGTGGCCGGCCCTGACCCCGCCGGAAACAGACTGAGCCAGAGGAGCCCGGCCGCCGATATCAGCAAGCCCACACCGCAGATAACCGCCGGCGTGAACCAGCGCGTCAGAAGGCCCGCCGCGATCGGCAGGATCAGAAGCGGCGCGGACATGGCGATCATCATCTGCCCGCCCGCGACGGCGCTCATGCCTTCGATACCGATGAAGCGGACCGGAAGCAGGATGAGCAGCACCACGAAGCCGTAGGCGGGGGCTGCCGCCAGCAATTGCACGCCGACAAAACGCGGATATCGAAACAGCGTCAGATCCAGCATCGGCCGCGCGACCGAACGCTCGATCCGCCAGAAGGCCAGGAAGAAGAACACCGATGCCGCGAGCATCGCGAGCACGAGCGGATGGCTCCAGCCGTTTTCCGGACCCTGCAGAATGCCGAAGGTGAGTGCGGTGAGCGCCGCCGTGAAACTTGCCGCTCCCTTCCAGTCGAGGCCAGCAGCGTCCGGATCGCGTGTTTCCCGCAGGAAGACCGCACCGAGTGCCAGAGACAGGCCGGCGAGCGCCACGACCAGGACGAAGATCGCCGGCCAGCCGAAGGCCTCGACCATCAGGCCGGAGGCGATCGGCCCAAAGGCAAGGCCGACACCGAAGCTGGCGCCGACCAGGCTGAAGGCCCGGAGCCGCTCGTTCTCGTCGAACTCCTGTGCGAGCGAAGCCATGCCGCCGGAAAAGGCGGCGGCTGCCCCAATACCCTGAAGCGCTCTCAGGGCATCGAACCATAGGATATCCCGAGCGAAGGCGAGCCCGGCCGAAAACAGCAGGAAGGCCGCAAGACCACCCAGGAACACGCGTTTGCGACCGAAACTGTCGGCAAGCGCACCGGCCGCCATCAGCGAACTGCCGAAGGTCAGCATGAAGGCGTTGGTGACCCAGTTGAGGGCAACTGGATCGGCGCCGAGGCTGCGACTGATCGACGGCAGCGCCACCGCCGGTCCGGTGAAGGTGAGCGGCATTGCCGCGGCGGCGCAACAGACCGCAAGAAGGACGAGCCGGCGCCCGCGCGGTTCTCGAATTTCGGTTCTCATTCCCCGTTCCATCCGTTCGAGCAAAGGGGATACCCGCGCAGGCCCGGTAGGACCTTGCGTCTTGAGGTCGACACTTGCCGGGTATCGATTGACGAATGCAGGATAGTTTCGACATAATTCGATGAGAACGGCATCAATGCTCCGATCATACCGGAACAAAACGCTCGAATGGAGGTAGCATGGATCGCTTGAGCGGCTTGACCGCCTTCGTCCGCACCGCCGACCTCGGCAGTTTCGTCGCCGCCGGTCGCGTGCTCGGCCTGTCCGCTTCCGCGGTCGGAAAGGCTGTTACCACTCTCGAACGAGAACTCGGCGTCCGCCTGCTGCAGCGCTCGACCCGTAGTATCCGCTTGACCGAGGAGGGACGCCTCTTTCACGAGCGCTGCCGCCGCATCCTCGATGATCTCGACGACGCCGAGGCGTCATTGGCGGACGCCGTGGCGACGCCGCGCGGTCGGCTGCGCGTCAGCGTGCCGATCGTCAGCTACCACCTGCTGTTGCCGGTGCTGCCGGAGTTCGTACGGCGTTATCCCGAAATCGAACTCGACCTCGACTTCAACGACCGCATCGTCGACCTGATCGACGAGGAAGTGGATGTCGCAATCCGCAGCGGCGTGCTGCCGGATTCACGACTGATGACGCGCGCGCTCAGGCCGTTCCAGCTTCTGCTCTGCGCTGCTCCGTCATACCTTCGAGAGCATGGCAGGCCCGAATGCCCCCGCGACCTCGAAGGACACCATGCGGTTCGTTTCCGCTTTCCCAACAGCCGCAAGCTGCAGGAATGGCCGATCACGCTGCCGCCTGAGGGAAAGGAGCCGCGCCTCAAGACCGTGCTCAACTGCAACAACATGGAAGCGCTCGGCGGCGCCGTGCTTAGCGGCCTCGGCATCGGCTGCCTGCCGGACTTTCTCGCCCGCCACCATCTTCGCGACGGCAGACTGCACACAGTGCTCGACGCCCATCTCGACGCGCCCGGACAGTTCCACCTGCTGTGGCCGTCGAACCGTCACCTCTCCCCCAAGGTCCGCGTCTTCGTCGATTTTCTGAGCGAGCGACTGTTTGCCGATCGCTGCGAGAATGTGCCGGCCATTCAGGCGGCACAGTAGGAACAGAAAGGGCCGCCTCCACGGTGGAAGCGGCACCTTGTCTTCGTCAACATCTGCTCCATCCCGGAATAGGGGATTGCCGGGCTAATCAGGCGGCCTTGATCTTGGCGCGCTTGGCGAGGTGCGCCACGACGTTCTCGATCATCCGCATGCCGGCGTCGCCGCCGAGCGTCATGATCGATTCCGGATGGAACTGCACCGCCGCCACCGGCTCCTTCGTGTGCTCGATGCCCATAATTGTGCCATCTTCGCTTTCGGCGGTGATCATGAACTCCGCGGGCAGGCTCGCCGGATCGGCAAAGATCGAATGGTAACGACCGACGGTCACTTCCTTGCCGAGGCCGGAGAAGACGATTCCGGGCTCCAGCACGCGGATGCGCGACGGCTTGCCGTGCATCGGGATCGCCAGTTGGCGGAGATCCCCGCCGTAGGCTTCGGCAAGCGCCTGCAGCCCGAGGCAGACACCGAAGATCGGCAGGTCGCGCGCCCGCGCCTTCTTGATCGTCGCCTTGCAGTCGAAATCCTTGGGATTGCCAGGTCCGGGCGAAAGCACGACGAGATCCGGCTTCACCCGATCGAAGATCTCTTCGGCCACCGGCGAGCGCACCGTCGTGACGGTCGCCCCCGTCTGGCGGAAATAGTTCGCAAGCGTATGGACGAAGCTGTCCTCGTGATCGACCAAGAGGATGTTGACGCCGGCGCCAACAGCGGCAACGTCGCGACCGGCCTTGCCGGCATTGGCGGATCTCGCATCGCGAATGGCAGCGATCATGGCGGCGGCCTTCAGTTCGGTTTCGGCTTCTTCTTCTTCCGGATTTGAATCGTAGAGCAGCGTCGCCCCTGCCCTCACCTCGGCGATACCGTCCTTGATGCGAATCGTGCGCAGCGTCAGGCCCGTGTTCATGTCGCCATTGAAGCCGACCATGCCGATCGCGCCACCATACCATGCGCGCGGGCTCTTCTCATGGCTTTCGATGAAGCGCATGGCCCAGAGCTTCGGCGCACCGGTGACGGTCACCGCCCAGGCGTGGCTGAGGAAGCCGTCGAAGGCGTCCATGTCGTCGCGCAAGCGTCCCTCAATATGGTCGACCGTATGGATCAGGCGCGAATACATCTCGATCTGGCGGCGGCCGATGACCTTGACCGAGCCCGGCACGCAGACCCGGCTCTTGTCGTTGCGGTCGACGTCCGAGCACATGGTGAGTTCGGATTCGTCCTTCTTGGAGTTCAACAGCTTCAGGATCTGCTCGCTGTCGGCGATCGGATCGTCGCCGCGCTTGATCGTGCCCGAGATCGGGCAGGTCTCGATGCGGCGGCCGGAAACACGCACGAACATTTCCGGCGATGCCCCGACGAGATATTCTTGGTTGCCGAGATTGATGAAGAAGGAATAGGGCGACGGATTGATCGCCTTCAGCCGGTTGGAAATCTCCGACGGCTTGCTCTCGCAACGCTCGAAGAATTTCTGGCCGGGCACCACTTCGAAAAGGTCGCCGCGGCGGAAGCTCTCCTTCGCCTTGACGACGAGTTCGGCATATTCGCCCGGGTGATGGTCGCCATGCGGCGGAATGCTGTCGACGGTCTTGAAGGGTTCGCTGGCGATCTCTTCCGCCTTGCCCTCGGTGGTCTTGCCGTCCTTAGCGAAATCGTAGCGGTCGATCCAGGCCTTGGCGGCATAGTGGTCGACGACGAGGATTTCATCCGGCAGGAACAGCACCATGTCGCGCTGGTCGTCGGGACGCTTCAGCTTCAGGTCGATCGCATCGAACTGGAAGGCGAGATCGTAGCCGAAGGCACCGTAGAGCCCGAGGCTCGCATCCTCGGCCGAATGGAAAAGATTGGTGACGGCGCGCAGCACGCTGAACACCGTCGGCATCTTCGAGCGCTCTTCTTCCGTGAAGACGCGATCCGGCGCGTTGATCGTCAGGTCGAGGCGACGGCTGGTCGAAGCGCCGAGCGTGATGTCGGCGACGGTCTTCAGATGCTCGGCGATGATCGCAAGCAGCACTTCGCCGCGGCCGTTATAGGCTTCAATCCAGAGCGAGCGGCCGAAGGAGGAGATGCCGAGCGGCGGGTCGACGACAGCCGTGTCCCAACGAGTGTAGCGGCCGGGATATTCGTAGTTGGAGGAGAACACTGCACCGCGGCGTTCGTCGAGCTTGTCCACATAGCTCGCGATCGCCTGGCCATAGGACGCTTCCCGCCGCCGGCGCGTCACCGTAATGCCGCCCTTGGTGGTGTAGCTCTCCGAGCCGTCCTCGAGAATTACCGTTGCCATTCGCCTCGCTCCGTAAAAGCCCGGTCCTTGAGCGGCCTGGATACAAAAAAGCCGCCTCGAAATCTCCGGGCGGCTTCATCTCTCAATCACGCATGACTGGTCAAGGCCGCTTCAGCGAGCCCACCACCAGATCGAAATGTTGCGTGCGTTTTCCATGGGCGAAAGTGTTAGCTCGGGTTGCGGACTTGCGCAAGCGGGAAAGCGGCGCGCATCGTCACGGTTGCGCCAAAAAAAGAGGCGGCCCCAAAGAGCCGCCCCGACTGGAATTGATCTGATCCTATCAGAACTTCGCCTTCGCCGTCACCAGGAAGGTGCGGCCGCGGCCGGTATCGATCGTGCTTCCGGCAATGGTGCTCGAAGACGGCGTATAGGTCTTGTCGAACAGGTTCGTGACCTGAGCCGTGACTTCAAAGCCGTTTTCGAACTTGTAGTTGGCGAAGAGATCGACGAGACCGTAGCCCGGAACGTTCGGCGGCGTACGATTGATTTCGCCGACAAACGCGTTCGAAACGGCGTAGAGGCGCGTACCGACCGTCAGGCGCTGGTCTTCGAGGAACCGGGCGCCAAGCGTTGCGCTGACAATGTTTTCAGGCAGGTAGCTCTGCACGCCGAAACCATTGATCTGCGACGGCAGATCGCTCTCGGTGTAGGTGTAGGCAAGGTCGCCGAAGACGTATCCGGCGTCATACGCCGCCTGCAACTCGAAACCCTGGACCGTCGAGATCCCGGGATTGTTGACGAAGAAGATCTGACGACCGCCGTTGAGCATCGCTGCGGTGATGTAGTTGTCGACGCGGTTATGGAAGTAGTTGGCCTTGACCCGCAGGCTGTCGCTGGGATCGAGCAGCCCGTCGAAGGCGAAGTTCGCACCGATTTCCCAGCCCTTGGAGGTCTCCGGCTCAAGAAATGGATTGGGGAAGAACGACTGGCCCGACGGTCCCGGATGTGTGCCGCCGGCGAAGGTCTCGTTGACCGTCGGCGAACGCGAGGTTTCCGCGTATGTAACGTATGGCTGGAACCACTCCGTCGGGTTGAGCGCGACCGTGATGCTCGGGTTGAGGCGACCTTCGGACTTATCGACGGTGTAAGGGCCGGCCGGCAGACCGATCGGGTTGCCGGCAACGACAGCGCCGGAGCCATCGAGGCTGAAGTGATCCCATCTCAGGCCTGCCGTCAGATCCAGCATGCCATAGGTGAAGGTCGTATTGCTGAAGACGCCGGTGGTGGCATTGGTGCCGCTGCCGTTGACGCCGGCCCCCGGCCGGGCCGTGCTGTTGATGACATCGTAGTCGTCGCGGAAATACTCGACGCCGTAGTTCGCCTTGACGGCAACGTCGCCAAGGTCGAACAGAGAGGTGTTCGAGATGTCAAAGCCCTTACCCGTGTCGGTGATGCGCCGACCGGCCGCCGTGCCGCCACCGCGAATGTCGGTGTCGTACTTCATCTTTAGCCGGTTCCAGTAGGCGTTCGCACGGAAATCGATGAGTTCGTTGTCCGGCGTGTAGGAATAGCTTGCAGAAACCGTCTGGTTCTTCACGTTCTGGAAGTAGGAGTTCGCGAAGAAGTCGTTGTCATAGGTGAGGCCGGTGAGCTTGAAGGTGTGATCCTTGTCCGGCGTCACTTCGAACTTCAACAGGCCCGACAGAAGGTCTTCCTCGGTGAAGGGTACCTCGACCCCGTTGCCGTTGTCATAGTTGCCGGGATCAGCCTTGCTGATGCCGCCGAGCACGGAGAAGACGTCATTGAAACGGTAAGCGCCGATCAGTGATTCCGACCAGCCGGCACCGTTTGTGCCGTACGTAGCCGAAGCAATGCCACCGTAGTTCTTGCCGTCCTGGATCAGGTCTTCGACATCATAGGTCCGGAAGTTGACCGAACCGGCCAGTGCACCGCCGCCAACCCCGGTCACGGCGCCGCGGGTCACATCGATTTCGGAAAGGAATGCCGGATCGAAATAGGCAAAACCCTGGGCTTCGTGGCCGGTGAAGCGGAAGTTCTGGCGCACGCCGTCGATCATCATGTTGACGCGGCCGGAACCCTCGAAACCGCGGATGTTGACCGCGACGCCCGGGTTTTGCGGGTTGTTCGCGGTCGAGGTGCCGGGAACGCTGCGCAACAGGTCGTCAGTCTCTTGCCCCGATTGCAGATCGATCTGGTCCGTCGTGACGACGCTGACGGGGCCGGGCTTGGCATAGGGGTCAGCGGTGCGCCCGCCCTTGGCAACGATCGGCGAGAGGTAAGTTTCGCCCTTCTTTGTCTCCTCGGCCTTCTCTTCCGACTTAGCCTGGGTTGTTGCGCTTTGCGCGAATGCGACGGTAGCGACTGAAATTGCAAGAGTTGTCGTGCAAGCCAAAAGAGCCAGGCGACGATGCCGGGTGAGCATGGACCAATCCTTTGATTTTCGGAGGCCGGGCTTGCTGTTGAGCGGCAAACTCAAGGGGCTGGCTGGGCGGTAGATTCTAGAGCGGCGCGACATGTCGTCGCCTCATTTAAGCCGCATAAAAAACATGAGTGTTCTTGTCAACATACAAAGGCAGTCCCCACAATTTATGGGGTCGTGCCAATTCGAGGCGTTGCTAAACTGCAACGCTTTTGCCGAAGGCCGGATGAAACCAGATCCGGTTCCGTGCGTTCCCTCCCTTCCAGGCCCCGCTGCGGGGGCAATGCGAAAGGACCCGGATGCGTCGCTCTTTTCCCTTGATCCTGCTGTCACTCCTGATCCTCACCGGCGCCAGCCTGCCGAAATCCGGACCGATCCCGCTAAAAAAGCCGCCGAGCGAGGCGGGAGAGAAAGAGGCTGCTCCCACACCCGAAGAGAAACCGGCGACGCCTACGGACGGTGGCAAGGCCGATCAGCCAGAGGTGCCGACTGGCGACGAACAGCCCGTGCCGCAGCCAAAGCCCAAGGACGGGAGTGAAGGAGCGGCGAAGGATCAAAAGCCGGCCACAGGCGAAAAGGACCAGCCCGTCGACGACAAGAAAGAGGAAAAGCCGGCACCGATCGTCTATCCGCCGGTCGAAGCAGAGGACGCCGCCGACTACGCAAAGTGTGTCGCCGACCTGAAGGCGATCGGAGCGACGTTTGTCGAAGCCAAACGCATCGACGACGGCAAGGGCTGCGGCATCGACAAGCCACTGGAGGTCACGAGCATCCTGCCCGCCGTCACACTCGCGCCTAAGGGGCTTATGCGGTGCGAAACGGCGCTGGCGCTTGCACGCTGGACCAAGGAGACCGCCCAGCCGGCCGCCGAAGTCGCCTTCGACAAGACCATCAAGATCAAGGCGCTGAACCAGGCATCGACCTATATCTGCCGCCTGCGCAACAATGCGACGACGGGCAAAATCTCCGAGCACGCCCACGGCAACGCCGTCGACATCGCGTCCTTCACGTTAAGCAACGGCGCGACGATCGCCATCCAGCCGCGCGACGAGGATGGCACCATGGACGGTGCCTTCCAGCGCGCGGTCACTGCGTCCGCCTGCCTCTACTTCAAGACTGTGCTCGACCCCGGCAGCGACGCCGCCCACGAAACCCACCTGCATCTCGACGTCATCGAGCGCCGCAACGACTACCGCTACTGCCGCTAGGAATGAGCCTCCTTGCGCTGGCGCTCGTCAGGCGTTGTCGTAGCCAAGGGCGACAAACTCGCCCTCGAAGCGACCGGCCAAGGTGTCGCCGTCGAGGAGGTCGGCAACGACCACGGCGCGCGCCCTGCCCCGACGTTCGAGCAATCGCAGAAAGCCCGGCCATTGCCCGGCATCCGCCAGCGACGAGCGTGCGGCGAAAGCGCCGGCGACCGGCTTCAGATAATCCATCCGGTTGCTCTGGATCACCAGGCGCGCCGCAACGCCGCTTTTGCGCATGCGCACATGCAGCAGCGACCAGGCCGACAGGATCGCGAGCGCCGAGGCGCTGCCGCCGAACACCGTGTCACGGTGGTTGATGTTGGGTGCAAGCGGCGCCGAGAGCAGCACATGATCGTCGCTCACCGCATCCGCGCGGACCTGCATCGCCGCTGACAGCGGGATGTGGTTATGAAGATAGGACTGGAGTTCCTCTGGCGTCATCGTGGCATCCCTGATGCGTTCCTGCGCGGATCAGTGCACGAGACCACATGTCCTGACCAGAGCAAGGCGCCTGCGTCCTGTCGTCTCCCGCAGGCCCCTCGTAGCCCAAAAGATACCGGGCTGCGCGCCTTGCAGGAGCCCGCCCCGGCTCCCAAATACGGCGCGAGGAAAATCCACCCGCTTTGCGCCTAATCTCAAGGAAATCTGTCATGGCATTGACGATGTACCAGCTCTCCATTCCCGCACTCGTTCGCGGCCTTGGTGTCCTCACCAAGCTGCTCGACAAGGCAGAGGCTTTCGCTGAGGAAAAGGGCATCCCCACGGATGATCTCGTCCACGCCCGGCTGGCGCCCGATATGCTGACGCTTGCCGGTCAGGTGCAGCGTGTCAGCGACACCAGCAAGGGCCTGGTCGGCCGGCTGACGTCGATCGAAGTGCCCCGGTTCCCGGACGAGGAAAAGACGTTTGACGAACTGCGCCAGCGCATCGCCAAGTCCGTCGCCTTCCTTGAAACGGTGCGCCCTGTCGATCTCGAAGACAGCGACAGTCGCGAAGTCGTGCTGAATTTCCCGAACCTGAAGGTGACGCTCACGGGTGAGGAATACCTGCTAAAATTCGTGCTGCCGAACTTCTACTTCCACCTGACGACCGCCTACGACATCCTGCGCCACAAGGGCGTGCCGCTCGGCAAGGCAGACTTCCTCAGCCTCACCGCCTGATTCCGCCGCGGGAGACCCCCGGACACAAGAATGCCGCGCATCCACCCGGATGCGCGGCATTGTTTTTCAGGCAGGCAGGAAGCGCCTAGAACAGCCCTTCGATGTAGCCCTGATCATTGAGGAAGATCTTTTCCGACGAAGGCACCTTCGGCAGGCCGGGCATCGTCATGATCTCGCCGGTGATCACCACGATGAAGCCGGCGCCGGCGGCCAGCCGCACTTCACGGATCGGCACAGCATGGCCTGTCGGCGCACCGCGCAGGTTCGGATCGGTCGAGAAGGAATACTGCGTCTTTGCCATGCAGATCGGCAGATGGCCGTAACCCTGATCTTCCCAGCTGCGCAGCTGGTCGCGCACCGACTTGTCGGCAATCACCTCGCTCGCATGGTAGATGTCCTTGGCGATCGTCTCGATCTTGTGGAAGAGCGACATGTCGTCGGGGTAAAGCGGCGAGAACTGCGAGTGTCCGCCCTCGGCAAGTGCCGCCACCTTCATCGCCAGCTCCTCGATGCCGGCGGAGCCCTCGGCCCAATGGCGGCAGAGCACCGCTTCGGCGCCAAGCGTCGCCACATAATCCTTGATAGCCTGCACTTCGGCCTCGGTATCGGAGGTGAAGTGGTTGATCGCGACGATGACGGGTACGCCGAACTTCTTGACGTTCTGCACATGCCGGCCAAGGTTGGCGCAGCCCTTGCGCAGCGCCTCCAGATTTTCCTTCCCGAGGTCGTCCTTCTTGACGCCGCCGTTCATCTTGATCGCGCGGACGGTCGCGACCAGCACCGCGGCATCCGGCTTCAGCCCGGCCTTGCGGCACTTGATGTCGAAGAATTTTTCCGCGCCGAGATCGGCGCCGAAGCCGGCTTCGGTCACCACATAGTCGGCAAGCTTCAGTGCCGTCGTCGTCGCAATCACCGAGTTGCAGCCATGGGCGATGTTGGCAAAGGGGCCGCCATGGACGAAGGCGGGGTTGTTTTCGAGGGTCTGCACCAGGTTTGGCTGAATAGCATCCTTGAGCAGCACCGCCATCGCCCCATCGGCCTTGATGTCGCGCGCAAAGACCGGGCTCTTGTCACGGCGGTAGCCGATGATGATGTTGCCAAGCCGCTGCTCGAGATCCCTAAGATCCGCCGAAAGGCAGAGGATCGCCATGACTTCGGAGGCAACGGTGATGTCGAAGCCGGTCTCGCGTGGATAACCGTTGGCGATCCCGCCGAGCGAGCCGACGATGTTGCGCAGTGCGCGGTCGTTCATGTCCATCACCCGCCGCCACGAAATACGACGGACGTCTATGTTCTGCTCGTTGCCCCAGTAGATGTGATTGTCGAGCAGCGCCGCCAGCAGGTTGTGCGCCGAGGTGATCGCGTGGAAATCGCCGGTGAAGTGGAGGTTCATGTCCTCCATCGGCACAACCTGCGCATAACCGCCGCCGGCAGCACCGCCCTTGACGCCGAAGCAGGGCCCGAGGGACGCCTCGCGGATGCAGATGATCGCCTTCTTGCCGATGCGGTTCAGCCCATCGCCGAGGCCCACGGTCGTTGTCGTCTTGCCTTCGCCTGCCGGCGTCGGGTTGATCGCCGTCACCAGGATCAGATGGCCGTTCTTCTTCCCGCGCTGGCGGGCGATGAAATCGGCGCTGATCTTCGCCTTGTCATGGCCGTAGGGCAACAGGTCCTCCGGCGGTATGCCGAGTGCGGCCCCGATCTCCAGGATCGGCTTTTTCTTCGCCGCGCGCGCAATCTCGATATCGGACTTGACCTCCGCCATGACAGTTCCCTCCCCAGGGTCTCGTTTTTACCCGCGCCTTTCAAGGCGCAGTTCATGATACCGGAGCGGGATGAGGAAACGCGTCTGCGGTTTTCGACCCGCGTCCCGCTTGAACTCAAGTAATCGGCAGCGCCCGGATACTCGGGCGCCACCTTACCGTTCGGTCTTAGCGCGCGAGGATGTCGCGCATCTCGACGATGTTGGAGCGGACGCGCAGCGTATAGAAGCCCATCGTCGCCAGATGCGTCGGCATGATCCAGCCGGCTTCCTCGCCATTGGAGATGATCCATGGCTGGATGCGGAGTGCTGCCCGCAGTTGCTTGATCGTTTCCGTCCAGATCGGCAACAGGCCGCGCTGGGCGACGACGTTGTCGAAGTCGGCACCGGCGGCCGAAAGGATGCCGTAGTAGCCGTAGAGCTGGCCATAGGCGAACCAGAAGCGGTCATCCGCACGCGTGTCGAACCAGCCGCCATTGTGGTTTTCCGAGCGCTCGCGCAGGATCGCCGAGGTGTTGCCGAGGTCGTTGGCGACACGGTCGAGGAACTCGACGAGGTTATCGGAGCGGCCGTCGAAAATCGCCTCACACTTGCTGAGCGAGGTGTTGAAAGACCTCAGATCCTTCATCGCCGCGCGATAGAAGCTCGGCGTCGGAGTTTTCGGACCGAACGGGTTGATCCCGAAGTACCAGGTCTCTTCATCGAACTGCATGTTGCCGCGCGCGCTCTGCAGGGCGTTGTTGATGCCCGAGGTGCCGCGCATGCGACCGAGCGAGTCGACGAGCTCCACGGAAGTACGGCGGATCGCCTGGTTGACCCCGCGCTGGAACGACGCCTTGTTGTCGAGCCAGGGCGTGTCGTCCCAGTCGAGCCCGAAGAGACCGACCTTGTAGAGCAGCATCGACGAGATCCAGGCATTCTCGTTGACATTGAAATCGATGAGGTCGGCGGTGACATCGACGATCGCCGACGTCTGGCACACGGTGCCGGCCGGCAGTTGAACGGCCGCGAGCGCCTCCGGCGTCGATTCCATCGGCTGCGTTGCGACACCCGCAAGGTTGTTGGCAGTGCCGCCGGTCGTCGACTGTCCCGTCGACGTCGCACCGGGGCCGCTCATCGGCGAGCCGGCGGGCACCTTGCGCTCTGCCAGCTTGTACTGGTCGATGTAGTCTTCGTTGAAGTTCGTCCAGGCCTGGGTCTGCCAGATGAAGTAGCCGTAGAACAGGACCAGACCGATGAGGATGAGGCCGATCGGCCCCTTGAGCAGCCAGCTGCGCTGCCGGTACCAGTTGCCCGCCGCCACGAAGGGCCAAAGCAGCCAGGCAACGACGAGCCCGATGCCGCGCCCGATCGCGGTGAAGACACGCTGGAAAAACGCAACGATCGGATCGAACATGTCCTATTCCTCTCTGAGCCCATAGAGCTTGTGGCGGAAGGCCGCCTTGTCTTTCAGATATGTGCCGGTCAGCGTCGCCACAACATACTCCTTGAAGGTTTCGCTATAACGCTCGTAGGCGTCGTAGAAACCTTGCTTGTCGAAGACGAAGCGCGAGACGAAATCGCGGGGCACGAGCTGGGATATCAACCGGTTGACCAGCCACTGGTCCGGATGGGTGGGTGCTGCGCGCACCAACATGAAGCGATTTGCCGGCGCCACGTCCTGCATCCTGATCGTGCCGGTGGCAGCGACCGTGCGGATCATCTCCTGCAGGAACGGATAGGCGCCGTCTTTCGCGACCGCGGCGGCATATCGGTGCATCCAGGTCTGCAGCCAGATCCGGTCGGCATTGGCAAGATCGGCCGTCGGGTCGCTCTCGTTGATCAGCCCGCGCACCACCATGTCTGCGCGGTGCTGATAGAGCCCGGAATCCTCGACCCAGGAGGCCTGCGGCAGTTGCAGCCGCTTGGTCGAGGCGAGGAAATCGTAGATCCGGGCGTGATCGTTTATGGCGATATAGCTCACCTGCCAGGGCCGCGAGCGGCGGAAGCCTGGCACCGAGGGGTCGCAGATGACTGTCGTCGTCTTGTCGTCGAGAAAGACATAGACGCCGCCGAAATGATTGGCCCAGAAGGCTTCGTGATGGAAGACGAGCTGATCCGGCACCAGTGCGTTCTGGCGGATATCGCCGGTCTGCTTGGCAAGCTCGACCATGCGCGTCAGCATCTCGTCGTCGGCCCAGGCCGTCGGCACCTTCTTCAAGCGGTCGACGAGACCACGCAGTTCGGCCGCCTTGCCGAGCATGTCCTCGGCCGAAAGCACCCGGAACCGCACCTCGTTGATCGACAAGAGATCGTCGATGTCGTTTACGACCGAGACCGAATCCTCGATCTCGCCATAGAGCGCATCCTTGATGGTAATCGCGTTGATCGCACGGCTGTTGGCGTTGAAGAACTCGTGCATCAGCGCGGCCGTGTTGGAAAAGCTCGTATGCACGACCGGCAGCTCCGCCTGCTCCGGCGTCATGATGATGAAGCGGCGGTTGACCCGGTTCGGATCGAGGTAGTCCCGATCCCCCAGTTCCTCGGCGATCTCGGGCGAAAAGCCGGTCATGTCGATGCTGAACTGGGTCAGCGCCGTCGATCGCAGGCCAAACCCTTCGAGCGCCTTGTTGTAGCGCGCGATCAGATGCGGCTCGGAGATATCGAGCAGCCGTCCATAGATGAGTTCCGCTTCAAGCAGGCGTTTCATCGGTCTGTTTTTCCTAGCATCACCCCTGCCACCGGCCGTCGCGTTTCATCGCCTCGATCTCGCGGATCGCCTTTTCGCGCTGGCGCTCGCGGCGGATGATGTCGGTGACGGCGGCATCGTCCGACTTGTCGGTGTAGCGGAATTCGCTGTCGGCGTAGCGGTTGATCTCCTGCAGCACCATGTCGATGGTGATCGGACCCCGCAGCGCCTCGATCATCGCTTTCTTCTCGTCATAGCCCTTGTGCATGAAGGAGCCGGCGTCCTTGAACCAGTCATCCGGCAGTTCCACGTCCATTGCTCTCAGCTTGATCGCGTCGGTGATGTTCTTGATCGCCCGACCGGTAAAGCGCGGCTCGGCCTCCTTGATCATGTGCAGATAGGCGCCGACATCGGCCAGCGAGGCGATCGCGCCCTTCTCCTTCTCGTAACGCTCCCAGACAGCGACGAGGCCATCTTCCTTCGGCCGCGCGTGCTCAGCATAGGACTGAGCAACCGCGCGTTTGATCTCCTGCCCCTCGAAAAGCTGGTGCTCGCCAAGCGGGATCTTGTGGTTCTTGCCGACGAGCAGCGCGAAGATGTCGATGTAGTCGTCTTCGGTCTGCGGCCCATCGACCAGCCAGCGGGCGCCAGCGCGCTGGCGCAGCGCATCGTCGACATTCTCCGGGTAGTTGGAGAACATGCCGAAGGTGCAGTTGCCGCGCACCACGGTAGAGGCGCCGGCAAAGCTCTCCATCAACACCGCCGTCACCTCGTGCTGGCCGGCAGAGGCTCGATCGTCGGAGCGCTTCGCCGCCACCTGGTCGACATCGTCGATCGTGCCGAAACCGATCGCCCGCGGATTGATGACGTTGTTGACGAACTCCTTGCAGTTTTGCCCGGACTTGCCCTGATAGGAGGAGATCTGGTCGACGCCGAAGTTCTCGTAGTGGAAGGCGTAGCCGGCGATCTCGCAATAATCGTTGAGCATGCCGGCCAGCATCTGGATCAGGATCGTCTTGCCGGTGCCCGGCATGCCGTCGCCGATGAAGGTGAAGAGGAAGCCGCCGAGCTCGACGAACGGGTTCATCTGCCGGTCGAAGTCGTAGGCCATCAGCATCTTGGCAAGCTTCAGCGCCTGATACTTGGCGATGTGGTTGCCGATGATCTCCTCGGGCTTCTTGAAGGTCATGACCAGCGGCTTGCGCTTCTGGCCGGGTGCGACGTCCAAACCGTTCAGCGTAAAATCGTCCTGGTCGAGCCGGATATGCACGGTCTCGAAGCTCTGCAGCCCGGTAAAGCGCGCCTTGCGGGCAATCAGCCCTTCAATCGCCACCCGCGAGAAGGCCCGCGCCCGGGCGGTCAGCGCCAGATCATCGGGGGCCCCGGCAAGACCGCGATCGAGCGCCGAAATCAGGCTCTTCAGCGCGTCCTGCGGCGTGTCGAACAGGAAGTCGGGCTCGACAGCATCGTCGACCGGCTCGCCCTCGCCCGCCAGGGTCGCGCCGAGATAGGCAGCGAGTGTGAAGGCCGCGACGTAAGCCGAAGCCGACAGCAGCGCCTTGAACTGGTTCGCCTCCTCTCCGCCAAGCGGCGAGGTGGCGTTCTTCGCCTGCAGCTGTTCGAGGCTCGTCTGGCGGGCAAAGACATCGGCAACGGCCAGCGCCACCTGGATGCCGCGGCGCGTCCGGTAGAGCACGGCGTGCTGGGCCGGAGAGAACATCGGGTCGCCCTGGCGCACCGCCTGGATCGTCTTCGTCAGCTCCACCTCGCGCGTGCGCCGCTGGCCGCCAGTCGAAACTGTCGACACGAAGCGCCGGCCGGTGCCGGCAAGCGACGTTCCGGCGGCGGCATCTTCCCGCTCCAGGATGATGAGCTTCGTCACCAACCCTTGCGCCACCGCCTGGTGCTTGGCGATGTCGTCCTCGTGCAGCGTCGTCAGCCCCGTATTGAGTGTCATCGTCAAACCTCGCTCACGACCTGGTTGCCCGAAATGACATGCACCTTGTAGTCGCCGAACACCTGTTCCGCCTCGCCGGCGGCATAGAGCGCCTGGTAGGCGTCGTGCGGCACCAGCGCGTGCTTCTCGTAGGAAGAAACCCCCATGCGCGTCGCTTCCAGATTGGCGGTGTCGATGTGGAATTCTTCCTGCGCCGGGGTCGACGACCAGAAGCCGCGCTTGGCCGGCCGCTCCGATTTCGAGAAGACCTCCTGCACCGTCCAGGTCAGGAGCCAGGCGTTCTCGGTCTTGCGTACCTTCGAGAGGATGTCGTTGATGCGCGCATTGTTCTCGGTGATCCCGGCCGAGTAGAACGGCCCGAGCACGATGCGACGCAACTGCTTCGGATGCAGCTCGTCAAAATCCTTGTCGAGATTGGTGGCGATCGTCACCGGTGTCAGCGAATAGCTGCTGTTCTTGGACGCAAAATCGTCAAAGCGGCTGGCAAGCTCCGGATTGAGCAGGCCGCCAACCGGCAGAGGAATTTCCACCTGCGGGTTGAGCTTGCCATCAGCGGTCACCAGCATGTCGACGATCTTTTCCGAGGAATCCTCGATCGTCGCCATGTAGACCATCGGCAGAGTATTGGCCCCGTCGAAGGCGCCCCAGCTCACGATATAATAGGGCCGCATCGTCTTGGAATTGACGGCGACACGGATGGTCTCCGGCAGGATGAAGGGCGAAAAGATCTCGCCCTTGCCGATCTGCTCCAGATAGAGCCGCTCGGCCATGCGCGTCTGCAGCGCTTCCGGAAACGCCTTCTGCCTCAAGATGAAGTCGACCATCTCGTCGCGCAGCGCATCGGCCGATGGAATATCGGCCAGGCGCTTCGTCGCCGTCTGGCGATCGTTCTCCAGTTCCAGCACGTTCTGAAAGACCGGAAAGCCGCTTTCGGCGCGCGAAATCCGGAACTGGTCGACGAAGCCGATCCGGTTCTCCCAGCAGTCGATCGAGGCCTTCAACCGACCAAGATAGGGAACGATCACTTCACCGACGACGGTGTTGCGATAGAGCGGCGAGTTGCGGTCGCCGAGAAAGAGCTCAAGCCCGGCGAGTGCCGCGTGGATCGACGCGAAATACTGTGCGACAGCGGATGAAGCCGCGACCTTCATGCAAATCCCCGTGGCGCGTGCCGAAAGGCAAACTCGGTTCGGATCATGCGCCGCCCGTTCACTGCTTCACGTAATTGGCAGTGTTGTGCTTGTCCATGACAGCCTGGAAGCGGCGGGCAAAGGCATCGTCTGCCAGCTTCTTGCGGCGCTGGATATCCTGCGTTGAAAGCATGTTCTTTTCATGCATTTCCAGGAGATCGCCGATGTGGCGTTGCGCTGCGGCACCGATGCCGGCCATCGTCTCCTCGGCGGCCGTATCGACCTGGCTGCCGAGCGTGTTGATCTTGTGGGCGACGTCCTGCTGGGCGGCGGTCTTCAGCGAATCTTCCAGCGCCTTGTAGAGCACGATGCGCTGCTCGGTATCGATCGTCAGCTTGTTGATCAGCGTGTTCTGCGCGGCGATCTGGTTGTTGAGCGAATCGACGAAGGTCTGGAACATCGAGGTATAGCGCTCGAGCGTCTGGCTCTCGGCCAGCAGTTCCTGTTCCTTGGCCTGCTTCTCATTATATTCGGTCGCAAGCGCGGAGCGCTCGCCTTCGAGCTCGGTGCGCACCTTCTGCTCGATCGAGGCGGCGATGCGGTTTTCGATGTCGAGCAGCAGCGGGTTCAGTTCCTCGATGCGCTTCTGCACCGCTTCGAGGTTCGCCATCGTGCCCTTGCGGCGCTCGATCACCTGGATCAGGCTCTGCTCCGAAGTCTTGTAGCGCTGGTCGAGGATCGACTTCTGTTCCTTGAGGATGCCGACGATCATGTCGGACTTGGAAAGCAGTTCCTGCAGGTTGCCGGCAAGCGACATGTTGCGCACGCGGTCGGTGCGCATGCGCTGCATCTTCTGCTTGGAGAAGATGCCGATGAACTTCTCGTAGCCCGTATAGTTCTTCATGCTCTCGAATTCGGAGCCGAAGACATTGGTCGCGTCTTCGAGGCCGATGATCAGGTCGGCGATGTTGGCTTCCATCACCTTTTGCTGGTTGATCACGTCCTGGATGCGGGCATTCTCGATGTCGAAATTGACGTCGCCAAGCTTGGTTTCGGCCTTGGCGAACTGTTCGAGCACGACACCTGATTGTTCGAGCTTGCCGCGCATCTGCTCGACCACGCCCTTCGTCTTTTCGATCTCCGCGTCAAAATTCTGAAGAGTCGCCATGTCCTGCCCCTCGGTCCACCGCGGCGATATCCGCCAGCCCGGCTGAATTATTCAGCCTTCGATTGCAGTTATATAAAGGGTGTTTACCGAAAGAGAACAAGCCTTTCCCGGCAGCTTTTTGATCAGCCACCACAGCGAAGTGCTTGAGATATCGACGGCATTGCCGCGCGCAGGTCCAGGAAAGATGGGAAACGGCTTTCCGTCCGGGGTTTGCGTCGTCCCTATTTGGCAGCCGGCGACGCCTTCAAATAGGCAATCACGTCGGCGATGTCCTGCGGCTTCTTCAGACCGGCAAAAGCCATCTTGGTGGCACCGACCATTGCCTTGGGGCTCAGCAGGTATTCGCTCAACGTCGCCTCGTCCCAGACGCGACCCTCAGCGCCAAAGGCCTTCATTGCATCGGAGTAGTTGTAGTCGGCGACGGATGCGGCCGGACGTCCGACGACACCCATGAGGCTTGGGCCGACGCGGTTTGTCGGCTCGCTTGCCGTGTGACAGGCCGCGCATTTGCGAAAGACGGCAGCGCCAGCCGTAGCGTCGCCGCCGGCATGGGCGACCGTTACGCCAAGACAGAGTGTGCCAAGACAGAGCGTGATGGAAAGGCTGGTGACGAGACGCAACATCTAAGACCCCTGGCGTGCGATAGAGCGGAGAATGACATCGCGCGCGTGGCGGTTTCAAGCCGCCACGACGCCGCACTCACTCGCAGCGCATCAGGTCGTCCCAATGGCGCCGGCAATAGGAGACATATTTCTCGTTGCCGCCAACCTCGACCTGGGCGCCCTCGCGCGCGACCTTGCCCTCACCGTCCAGGCGCACGACCATCGTCGCCTTGCGGCCGCAATGGCAGATGGTGCGCACTTCGCGCAGCTCGTCGGCAATCGCCAGCAGCGCCATCGAGCCCGGAAACAGCTTGCCCTGGAAATCCGTACGCAGACCATAGGCCATGACCGGAATGCCGATGCGGTCGGCGACGCGGGCGAGCTGCCAGACCTGCCCCTCATTGAGGAACTGCGCCTCGTCGACGAAGATGCAGGCGATCTCGCCTTCGCCATCCGAGTGCAACCGATCGATCAGCCCATAGAGATCGTCGTCGCCGTGAAAGGGAATGGCGTCCGCACCAAGACCAATGCGGGAGGAAATGCGGCCGACGCCGCCCCGGTCGTCATGGGCGGCGATCAGCATCACCACGCGCATGCCGCGCTCCTGGTAGTTGTAGGAGGCTTGCAGGAGCATCGTGCTCTTGCCCGCATTCATCGTCGCATAGCTGAAATAGAGTTTGGCCATAGTCACCGCGTCCGGTTTTTCCGTTTTTTGGGTAATGACGAGGCTTGGCCGGGAAGGCCAGAGCCCGTTTGCAGCACCCACAGTTTTTCGGCGGACTAGACTATTTCGTGGACATTGCGACATCGAGCGTCGCATCGTGCACCCCGCCAGCATATTGACGCAATACACTTCCTCCGACATCAAAGCGCTTGAATTCGCTATCCAATGGTGTTTGGCTAAAACAATAATCGAGGCAGGGGAACGACAACGATGAAAAAACGACTCTCTCTCAAACTGATACTGGCAGGCGCCGTTTCGGTCGTCGCCATCACCGCTCAGCAGGCTGCAGCTGCCGAGCCGGAAAGCTGTGGCACCGTCCGTTTCTCCGACGTCGGATGGACGGATATCACCGCGACCACTGCCACCGTTTCCACCGTTCTAAAGGGCCTCGGCTACCAGACCGACATCAAGGTTCTCTCGGTTCCGGTCACCTACACCTCGCTCAAGAACAAGGACATCGACGTCTTCCTCGGCAACTGGATGCCGACCCAGGAAAACGATGTTCGTCCCTTCCTCGACGACAAGTCGGTCGAATCCTTCGGGCCGAACCTGGTCGGTGCCAAGTACACGCTGGCGACCAACGCCAAGGGCGCCGAGCTCGGCATCAAGGACTTCAAGGATATCGCCACCAAGAAGACCGAACTCGACGGCAAGATCTACGGCATCGAGCCGGGTAATGACGGCAACCGCTTGATCATCGACATGGTCGACAAGGATACCTTCGGCCTCAAGGGCTTCGAAGTGGTCGAATCCTCCGAGCAGGGCATGCTGGCGCAGGTCGCCCGTGCCGAAAAGGACGGCGCGCCGGTTGTCTTCCTCGGCTGGGAACCGCATCCGATGAACGCCAACTTCAAGCTGACCTATCTTTCGGGTGGCGACGACATCTTCGGCGCCAATTTCGGCGGCGCGGAAGTCTTCACCAATGTGCGCGCCGGCTACACCACCGAGTGCCCCAACGTCGGCAAGCTTTTGACCAACCTCAAGTTCTCGCTCCAGATGGAAAACGAGATCATGGGCAAGATCCTGAACGACGGCCAGGAGCCGGACAAGGCGGCCGAGGAATGGCTGAAGGCCAACCCGACTGCCGTCGATCCGTGGCTCGCCGGCGTGACCGCCAAGGATGGCGGCGACGGCTTGGCCGCAGTCAAGGCCGCGCTCGGCCTCTGATCGGCATCAAGGCGGGGAATGACCCCGCCTTTTTTCACCGCGTCATGCGCTCCTTTTTGACCTGACGAGACGGATTACCTTCGTGGAATATCTGACCGATAACCGCATCCCCATCGGCGGCTGGGCCAAGGCATTCGTCGACTGGCTGACGACGAATTTCGATTTCTTCTTCGACCAGCTCGCCCGCTTCCTTCAGGCCGTCGCCGACTCGCTGCTCTGGGTGCTTTATGCCCCGCACCCGCTGATCGTCGTCGCCGTCATCACCGGGCTCGCCTGGTGGTTCCGCCGTTCGATCGGCATAACGCTGTTCACCGGCCTGGGCCTGCTCCTGATCATCAACCAGGGCTACTGGAAGGAAACGACGGAAACCCTGGCGCTTGTGCTCGCTGCCACCGCCGTGAGCATGGCCGTCGGCGTGCCGCTCGGCATCGCAGCCGCCCGTCGCCCATGGGTCTACGCCGTCATGCGGCCGATCCTCGACCTGATGCAGACGATCCCGACCTTCGTTTATCTGATCCCGGCGCTGATCCTCTTCGGCCTCGGCATGGTTCCGGGTCTGATCGCGACCGTGATCTTCGCCATTCCCGCACCGATCCGGCTGACGCGCCTCGGCATCATCTCGACGCCGCCGTCGCTGGTGGAAGCCGCACAGGCCTTCGGCGCGACGCCCGGCCAGGTATTGCGCAAGGTGGAGCTGCCCTTTGCCATGCCGCAGATCATGGCTGGCCTCACCCAGACCATCATGCTGTCGCTGTCGATGGTGGTTATCGCCGCGCTCGTCGGCGCCAGCGGCCTCGGCGTTCCGGTCGTGAGAGCCTTGAACACGGTCAACATCGCCAAGGGCTTCGAAGCTGGCCTTTGCATCGTCATCCTGGCGATCATTCTCGACCGCCTTTTCCGCTCGTCCGACGAAGGAGAAGGCGCATGACCAACGCCGTCGTTTTCAAGAATGTCGACATCATCTTCGGCAACAACCCTCAAGTCGCGCTGCAGATGGTCGACCAGGGCAAGACCCGCGACGAGATCGGCGCCGAAACCGGCCTCGTGCTCGGCGTCGCCGGCGCCTCGCTCGAAATCACCGAGGGCGAGATCCTCGTGCTGATGGGGCTTTCGGGCTCCGGCAAGTCGACGCTGCTTCGCGCGGTCAACGGCCTTGCCCCGGTCGTGCGGGGCGACGTCGAGGTGAAGACCGCAAATGGTGCGCTCAATCCCTATCGAACCAATCCGAAGTCGCTGCGCGACTTCCGCATGCACACGGTCTCGATGGTGTTTCAGCAGTTCGCGCTTCTGCCCTGGCGCACCGTCGCCGACAATGTCGGCTTCGGGCTTGAGCTTGCCGGCATGCCGGACGCCGAACGCAAGGCGCGCGTCGGCGAACAGCTCGAACTCGTCAATCTCTCGAAATGGGCGGGTCGCAAGGTCAACGAGCTTTCGGGCGGCATGCAGCAGCGCGTCGGGCTTGCCCGCGCCTTTGCGACCGGTGCACCGATCCTGTTGATGGACGAGCCGTTCTCGGCCCTCGACCCCTTGATCCGCACCCGCCTGCAGGACGAGTTGCTGGAGTTCCAGCGGCGGCTGAAGAAGACCATCATCTTCGTCAGCCACGATCTCGACGAGGCCTTCCGCATCGGCAACCGCATCGCCATCATGGAGGGCGGGCGCATCATCCAGTGCGGCACGCCTCAAGATATCGTCAAGAACCCGGCCAACCAGTATGTCGCCGATTTCGTCCAGCACATGAACCCGATCACCATGCTGACGGCGAAGGACGTGATGCAGACCGGCGTCCAGCGCGGAGTGACTGTTGCCGGCGTGACCGCGACGGCCAAGCCCACGACACCGCTCGTCGACATCCTCGACGCCATGTCCCGCCAGCCGGGCAGCATCGGTGTCGTCGACAACGGTTCCGTGGTCGGTACGATCGACGCCCAGGATATCGTCCAGGGACTGACGCGCCACCGCAACAAAAGTTGACGAAGCCGCTCAACAAGCCAATAAAAGCCCGGAGCGTCGTTCCGGGCTTTTTTCGTCCCGGCGACGACCGCATGGCAGGAAAAGGGAAAGACCATGAGCGACAAGCCGAACGTTCTGCGCGACACCGATAACGAAGCCCGCACGCTGGCCCGCACGCTTCTGCGGGGCGCGCGCAGCGCATCGCTTGCGGCGATCGAGCCGGAGAGCGGCGGCTTCCCCTTCGTCAGCCGCGTGCTCGTCGGCATGGATGTCGACGGGGTGCCTGTCATCCTGATCTCGAAACTGTCGACACACACGCAGGCGCTGCTGGCCGACGCCAGGGCCTCGCTCCTGACCGGCGAGCCTGGCAAGGGCGACCCGCTCGCCCATCCTCGCCTGACCGTGCAATGCACCGCCGAACAGGTTGCGCGCGACAGCGAAGCACATACCCGCATCCGCGAGCGATTCGTCCGCCGCCACCCCAAGTCGAAACTCTACGTCGATTTTCCCGATTTCGGCTTCTTCCGGCTGTCGCCGCTGCGTGCCAGTCTCAACGGCGGCTTCGGCCGCGCCTATGTTTTGACCGCCGAAGACCTTCTGATCGACACGCCTGCCATCGCCTCGCTCGCCGCGATGGAGGCGAACGCGATCGATCACATGAATACGGATCATTCTGACGCAGTTCAGCGCTATGCGGTGAAGCTCTGCAAGGCACCGGAAGGCAACTGGAAAGTCGTGGGTATCGACGCCGCGGGGCTCGATCTTGCAGATGGCGATCAGCTAAAACGCCTTGAGTTCCCGACACCTATCGAAGATAGTTCCAATTTACGGGCAATTTTGCGTGAACTTAACGGTTAATCGCTGGAGAGCTACCCCCATTTCTTGCAGTAGGTGGTTGCCCTTTTATGCATCACGACTAATTATCTTGCTTCGTCAACCATAACTACGTGTGATGTAATTTTCGCATGGAGCACGCAATGCAGCCACTTTCGCCTGAAAAACACGATGAAGCCGAGGTAGCAGCCGGTTTCCTCTCGGCCATGGCAAATCCTAAGCGCCTCCTCATCCTCGATTCCCTCGTGAAGGAAGAGATGGCAGTCGGCGCATTGGCCAACAAGGTTGGGCTGAGCCAGTCGGCTCTCTCCCAGCATCTTTCTAAGCTCCGTGCTCAGAATCTCGTCAGCACCCGTCGCGATGCGCAGACGATTTACTATTCGAGCTCATCCGACGCGGTCATGCGGATTCTAGGCACGCTCAATCAAATCTACGGTGACGACCAGAGCGCCACTGCAGAAAAGACTCCGGTCCGTAAATCGGCCTGATATTCGGTCCGCATCTGCGGACCCGTTCGGACAGCCCCACACGAGAAATCGCGCGGGGCTTATTCTTTGGCGGATAGTCTTCCCAGTTTGCACGCGAAAGGTGCCGGCGCTTGCTGGCATTTACCGAGCCTTGAGACTTCCGGGGCACGATGCGCCGCGACAGAATCAGCCGGAAAGCGGACATCGGGATATGCGTGACAAGGTCCGCTGGGGCATCGCCGGAACCGGCACGATCGCAAACAGTCTTGCCTCGGACTTCCGCTTCGCAACCCATGCGAGCCTCGTCGCCGTCTCGTCCCGCAGCGCGCAGAAGGCCGAGAGCTTCGCTGGGCGTTTCGGCGGCATCCGCGGCTATCAGGGCATCGAGGCACTGGCGGCCTCTCCCGATATCGACGCGATCTACGTCGCCTCACCCAATGCTGAGCACTTTCAACAGGCCACCCTCGCCTTGGCCGCCGGCAAAGCCGTTCTCGTCGAAAAGCCGCTGACGACGTCGTCGGCCGACGCGCGCACGCTTGCAAACGCCGCTGCCGCCGGCAGCACCTTCGCCATGGAGGCACTGTGGACCTGTTTCCTTCCGGCGATTTCCAGGGTTCGCGAACTGCTCGCGGCCGGAACGCTCGGCGCGATCCGCCATGTCCGGGCGAACCTCGCCTACGAGAAACCGTTCGACGCCGGCAGCCGGTTCTTCGATCCGGCGCTCGGCGGCGGGTCGATGCTCGACCTCGGCATTTATCCGATCGCCCTTTGCCTCAATCTGTTCGGGCACCCCGGGTCCGTCGATGGCACATGGAAGCGCGCGCCGACCGGCGTCGACAGTTCAGCCAAGATCAAGCTGGCCTATGACGGCTTTGACGCTGAACTGGGCTGCGGCTTCGATCGAAACGGGCACAATCGCTTCGTTATCGAGGGCGAGCGCGGCACGCTGGTTATCGACACGCCGTTTCTGAAGGCAAGCCGCCTCTTCGTTGTCACCGGCGGCGCGGCGCGCAAGCTACTGGCTTTCAACGGAAAAACGACCTGCCGGCTGGCCCGGCATATCCCCCTGCCCGGCCTTACCCGCCACGATCATCACTTCCCCGGGAGCGGCCTGCAATTCGAGATCGAGGCAGCAAGCGCGGCGATTCTCGAGGGCCGCAGCGAACATCCGTTGATGCCGCTATCGGCCAGCATAAAGGCCCTGGAAATCATCGAGACGGTCCGCTCAAGGACACCTGAGGCAGGCTAGTTCTACCTCGAAACGGAACGCAAAACGTGGCCGACGCTGCGCCTCTAGAGGTCGAGCGGACGGTAGTCCCGCCAGCCGCCGTTGAGCGCCAACACCACCTCCGTTAGATGTCGCGCCGTCGCGCCGGAGAAAAACGGTGTTTCGCCGCCTTTGAGCGCCTGCGCCTGCACTGCAATGCCGCGCACGAAATCGATCTGCGACGGAAAGGCCGGAAGCGCACTTGCCGATGGCGCCGTCGGATAGCGCATCTTGGTTCCGGGATAGAGCCGAAGCGGAAGCTTGCGGCCGAGTTTCCACTCCAGCCAGTCGAGCCCGCGATGCAGGAGCGGCCGCTTCGCCCCGAAGATCTCCAGATGGATCGGCGAGCGATTGTCCCAGAGATCGCGAACGGTGATCATGCCCTTTTCGCCGATGATCGTCAGCGAGCGGTCGCGCGGCGCCGCCAGGCCGCAGGTGACCCGCGCCGTCAGGCCGGAGCGGAACGTCAGGCAACCCACGGAAAAATCGGGCCCGAGCGCCAGCGTCTCGGTTCCCGGCCCCTTGTCCGGAAAGGTCAGCGCCGAGACGGCACTGACTTCGGCGACCGGGCCGAAGAGGGAGACAAGCCAGCTTGCTGCATAACCCGCATGTTCGAGCGTGCAGCCGACCTCGAACTCATGCACGCCCGGCCAGCGGGCGCCCGAGCGGCTGCGCCAGGCGCGCCAGTTGGCCTTGAACACCGGGCCATCTTCCATCTCGGCATAGACAAGCCGCGGCGTGCCAATGGCACCGTCCGCAAGCAGACGGGCGCAGAGCGCCTGCGCGTCGCTGAGCCCATTGGCCGGTGCACCGGCCAGAACAAGCCCCTTGGCCCTTGCCAGGTCGACGAGTTCGCTCGCCTGCTCCACCGTCATCGCCAGGGGCTTTTCGCAATAGACGTGCTTTCCGGCCGAAAGCGCCCGGAAATTTACGGTATAGTGGCTCTCCGGCGTCGTCAGATTGACGACGATCGACACCGCGGGATCGGCAAGCACGGCGTCGAGCGAGGCGTAGGGCGAAACCTTCCAGTAGCGTGCGAACGCGTCGAGGCGCTCGGCATCGCGATCCCAGACGCCGGTGAGCCGCAGCTCCGGATGGTTGGCAAGCGTCGTCATGTAATAGTCGGCGACGAAGCCGGTTCCGACAAAGGCAATCAAGGTCACGCTTTCAGTCTCCTATCGCGCGTCGGCCAGGAACGACGCGACGTAAACGAGCGGCGCATTCCAGTTGATGGCGATTTCGTTGGACCCATAGGCTTCGATATCGTCGACATAGCAGGTTTGCGGCGCGCAACCGCGCAGCCGCTCCCTGGCGATGTCATCGACAAAGGTCGAGTTCGGACCGCCGGCAAGCGAACCGACGGGCGGATTTGGCAGCTGCGGATCGCGCTGACGGGCATACCAGCGGCTGTGCTGGTTCTGCGGCGAGCGGCTGCCATAGCCGGTTATGTAGGAAAGCCCCATCGCATTGCGCCCGAGGATGTAGTCCATGCCCTCGCGCGCGCCGTCAAGAAAGACCCTGTCGCCGGAGAGATCGTAGGCGGCCGACAGCACGACGATGTTCTGCAGCATCAACTGGTTCGATCCCCAGTCGTAGCGGCGCTCGTTCGGCCGGTAGACGATACCGAATGGCTCCGCCTGTTGCAGCGACAGCAGGTGCTGCGCGCTCGTGAGCACCGAATTGCGGATCGTTTCCTGATCGACCGCCGGCAGCGCCCTGCCATAAAGGGCGAGTTGCAGCCGCGCGAAGCCGGCAACGTCTCGCCAGTTGAAAGCGCCGCCGGGCGAAAACACATCCGCCTCCCAGAGCGGCGAGGCCCGCAGGGTCTTGAGATATTCGCCGTTGCCGGTCGTCAGATAAAGCTCGGTCGCCGCCCAGAAAAGCTCGTCGGAAATGCTGTCGTCGTCGTAGTCGCCGCCGCCGCCGAACCCATCGGACTTGGGGGCGAGGAGCGCCGGATTGGCATTCGCCGCCACCCACGCCTTGCGCGCCGCCGAAAGCAGCCGCGCGGAAAATGTCGGGTTATGCTCGGCAAAGAGCCTCGCGCCCTGGGCAGCCACCGCCGCAACATCGAGCGTCGCCGCGGTCGAGGGGCGGTAAAGCGCGCGCGGCTGCGGGTCGTCGCCCGGCAGCATAGGTGCGGCGGTCCAAGCCGTATCGTGGATCTTGTGGTGCACCATGCCGGCGAGCGGCTCGCCGTCCGGGACCATCATCCGCAGCAGGAACTCCAGCTCCCAGCGCGCCTCGTCGAGGATGTCCGGAAGGCCATTGCCGTTTTCCGGAATACGCAACAGCCCGTCGCGCATCACCGCCGATGTGGGCGCAAACGTCAGGCCGCGTTCGTAGGCGGCCAGCAGTTGGGCAGCAGCCAGCGCTCCGGTCACCGCATATTTGCCGTGGTCGCCCGCGTCATACCAGCCGCCGGTGACGTCCAGTTGGTAGGAACAGGACCAGCCGCCGTAGAGCGCCTCGGCCTGCGCGCCGCCAAGGCACGTAACCGCCTTGTCGCCCTGGTTCGGCGCGACGCCGACATGGCCGGCCGTCCGGGCATAGGCCTTGCCGGCGATCGCCCCCCTGATCTCGATCCCGCTTCTTTGCGGGTAGAACCAGGACAGCGCATCGACCCGCAACCGCATGTAGAGATCCTCGCCGATCGAAAAGCGGTCGCTTGCCCAGTCGCCGGATACCAGTCGATAGCCGTCGCCCGGCGTCTTGAACGCTGAGAAGTCCGCAACCTGCGTCTCGACCCCGGCCGTCGGATCGAAACCGTGGGGCTGCGTCTTGCCCTTGCCGACGATCCTGTCCGCAGAATCCAACAGTCGAAAATCGATGGGTTGTTTCGCATCGGCGACGAAGGTCGCCCGCTTCGGGCCATCCGTCAGGTAGCCGAGCTGGTTGACGCGAATGGCCGGCCCTTCGGCCGCCCGCCGCGCCGCCGGCGAGGAAACCCCGGTCGCCACCAGCGAGACGTCGTCGAGGCAGACACGGCCGCTCTCGCCGCCGCCAAGCGGAAAAACGAGCTGCGCTTCGTCCGGCTCCTGCCCCGCGAACTCCGCCGAAAAAAGGCTGCCCTCCGGCGTGCCTTCCATCGTGAATTCGTCCACCATGGTCCAGGGATCGGCGGCGCGCTGCACCCTTGCCTGGACGCTGCGCGCCGGCTCGGCGATCACCCTCATCGACAAACGGTAGATGCGACCGGGCTCGAGCTTCAAGCCATTGGTGCCGATGAGTTGGCTCCAGGCTTCACCGCCCCGCGCAGCCTCGACGCAAAGCCGGCCGTTCTCGCGCGCGAACGCCAGCCCGTCGCTCGCCCAGAACGTGTCCTGTCTTTTGTCAAAGTGGCCGTCAGCAATCAGTTCGGCGCCCTTTGCCAGGCCCGGCAGGAAGAGCACGGCAATCGCCGCGTGTGCTATCCCGAACCTCGACACGTTTCCAACTCCGAACTCGCCGGCCGCCCAAAAGGCGCCACGGAGCCGACAAGCCATGGCAGCAGAGCGTTGCCGCAAACAAGTTAAGCTTGAGAAAAGATCCGGCGGCGCGGCGAAATTTCGCTGTCGCCAAGACCCGTCGCGACCTGTCTGGCGGACCGGTGCGAGGCTTGACGCGCCTCGGCGCCCTGATAGTTTGACCAAAGGGTAAAAATTTGGGCGGCAGCACCGCCCGGACGACAAGAGAGACCGAGGAGAACTGGAATGTCGAACCGCCTTAACACGCCGAACGACCTGCGTGCTTTCTGGATGCCGTTCACTGCGAACCGGCAGTTCAAGAAGGAACCGCGCCTCTTCGTCGGCGCCAAGGACATGCACTACACGACCCATGACGGCCGCACGGTACTGGACGGCACGGCGGGTCTGTGGTGCGTCAATGCCGGCCATTGTCGCCCGAAGATCACCGAGGCGATCCGTGAGCAGGCGGGCGAGCTCGACTATGCGCCGGCCTTCCAGCTCGGCCACCCCAAGGCCTTCGAACTGGCAAACCGCCTGGTCGACATCGCGCCCGAGGGCATGAACCACGTTCTCTACACCAACTCTGGCTCGGAATCGGTAGACACCGCGCTGAAGGTGGCACTCGCCTATCACCGCGCCAAGGGCGACGGCTCGCGTTTCCGCCTGATTGGTCGCGAGCGCGGCTATCACGGCGTCAACTTCGGCGGCATTTCGGTCGGCGGCATCGTCTCCAACCGCAAGATGTTCGGCACGCTTCTGACCGGCGTCGACCATATGCCGCACACCCACTTGCCGGCCCAGAATGGCTTCACCCGCGGCGAGCCCGAGCATGGCGGCGATATCGCGACCGAACTCGAGCGTATCGTTACGCTGCATGACGCCTCCACCATCGCAGCCGTCATCGTCGAACCGGTGGCCGGCTCCACCGGCGTGCTGATCCCGCCGAAGGGCTACCTGCAGAAACTGCGCGAGATCTGCACCAAGCACGGCATCCTGCTGATTTTCGATGAAGTCATCACCGGTTTCGGCCGCCTCGGCACGCCGTTTGCCGCGCAGTATTTCGACGTGAAGCCGGATATCATTACGACCGCAAAGGGTCTCACCAACGGCGTCATCCCGATGGGTGCGGTCTTCGTCACCTCCGAGATCCATGATGCCTTCATGAATGGCCCGGAGCACATGATCGAGTTCTTCCACGGCTACACCTATTCGGGCAACCCGATCGCCTCGGCCGCCGCCCTCGGCACGCTCGATACCTACAAGGAAGAGGGCCTCTTGACCCGCGCCGCCGAGTTGGCACCCTATTGGGAAGAGGGCCTGCACTCGCTGAAGGACTGCCCGCATGTCATCGACATCCGCAATCTCGGCCTGATCGGCGCGATCGAGCTGCAGCCGATCGCCGGCGAGCCGACGAAGCGCGCTTTCTCCGCCTTCCTCAAGGCCTATGAGAGCGGCCTCTTGATCCGCACCACCGGCGACATCATTGCGCTGTCACCGCCGCTGATCATCAGCAAGGCAGAAATCGACGAGCTGTTCGGCAAGCTGCGCGCCGTTCTCAACAGCAATATCTAAGCAGGCCTCGTCGAGACCGTCAGAACCCTTTCCCCGGCAACGGGGGAAGGGTTACTCTTATCCGCAACAATGAAACCAAGCGTCGTCCCGCCGAGAGAGCATCCGGGGCGCGTATAAGAAATGGAGTTGCCTCATGTCCGAAGCGCTGGAACGCTATATCGATCAGGGCGTTGGACGCGAGCCGGCTGACATCGTCTTGAAGGGCGGGCAGTTCTTCGATCTCGTCACTGGCGAACTGGTCGCCTCCGACATCGCGATCTCCGGCGACCGCATCGTCGGCACCTTCGGCAGCTACGAGGGGCGCGAGGAAATCGACATCACGGCCCGCATCGTCGTGCCCGGCTTCATCGACACCCATCTGCACATCGAATCCTCGCTGGTCACGCCGCACGAGTTCGACCGCTGCGTCCTGCCGCTCGGCATCACCACCGTCGTCTGCGATCCGCACGAGATCGCCAACGTGCTCGGCACCGAGGGCATCGAGTATTTCCTGGATTCGGCGCTCGAGACGATCATGGACATCCGCGTCCAGCTCTCCTCCTGCGTGCCGGCGACGCATCTCGAAACGTCGGGCGCCGACCTGCCGATCGAACGTCTCCTGCCCTTCCGCCACCATCCGAAAGTCATTGGCCTTGCCGAGTTCATGAACTTTCCGGGTGTTGTGCACAAGGACCCGGTCTGCCTCGCCAAGCTCGATGCCTTCCAGGGCGCCCATATCGACGGTCATGCTCCACTGCTTTCGGGCAAGGACCTGAACGGCTATCTGGCAGCCGGCATCCGCACCGATCATGAATGCACCAGCGCTGAAGAAGCCATGGAGAAGATCCGCAAGGGCATGCACATCCTCGTGCGGGAGGGCTCGGTCTCCAAGGACCTGCATGCGCTGATGCCCATCATCACCGAGCGGCTGTCGCCGCACCTGGCGCTCTGCACCGACGACCGCAACCCGCTCGACATCGCCGAGCAGGGTCACCTCGACCATATGATCCGCACGGCGATATCCGCCGGCGTCGAGCCGCTGGCGATCTACCGCGCCGCCTCGATCTCGGCCGCCCGCGCCTTCGGTCTGCGCGACCGCGGCTTGGTCGCGCCCGGCTGGCGCGCCGATCTCGTGGTCATCGACAGCCTGGAAAACTGCAAGGCCGAAACGGTGTTCTCCGGTGGTCGCCGCGTCACCGACGCGCTCTTTGCCACCCGCAAGACGGTCGCCCCCGTCGGGCTCGACAGCGTCAAGGCCGGCCAAGTCCATGCCAGCGCCTTCGGCATTCCGGTCGCAGACGGCGACACCTCGGTCATCGGCGTTCTGCCCGGCAAGATCATCACCGAGCACCGCCGCTACCGCCTGCCGGCGGTCGGCAACCAGACCGGCGTCGATCTCGGCCGCGACATCATCAAGGTCGCCGTCATCGAACGCCACGGCGTCAACGGCAATCATGCCAATGGCTTCGTGCAGGGGTTCGGGCTGAAGAAAGGCGCGATCGCCTCGACCGTCGGCCATGACAGCCACAACATCTGCGTCGTTGGCGTCAACGACGAGGACATGGCGATCGCCGCCAACCGGCTCGGCGAGATCAAGGGCGGTTTCGTCGTCGTCGAGGACGGCAAGGTGACCGGCGAGATCGCGCTTCCGGTCGCAGGCCTGATGAGCCTCGAGCCCTATGAGAGCGTCCGTGACACGCTGCACGACCTGCGCCACGCCGCCTTCGCGCTCGGCGCAACGCTGGAGGAACCCTTCCTGCAGCTCGCCTTCCTGCCGCTGCCGGTCATCCCGCATCTGAAGATCTCGGATCGCGGGCTGGTCGATGTCGACAAGTTCATGCTGATCGGGTGATTGGCGGCGGCACTCAGTTGTCGGCCACGGCGGGCGCCAGTTCCTTGCGGAAATAGACGACGCGCTCCGTCTCCTCAAAGCCAAGCGCCATGTGCAGGCTTTGGCTCCTCAGATTGTCGGTCGCCGTGTCGGAGGCGAGTTCCTGGCAGCCCCGGCTTGTCGCCCAGCGTTCGACCGCGGTGATCAGGGCGCGCGCCACGCCGCGACGGCGGTAGGCGGGCAAGACGTAAATGCCTTCGAGGAAGCCGACGGGCGAGGTCTCGCAGCCGTTGACGTAATCGTGGCGGATCGACGCTTCAGCGAAACCGGCAGCGACGCCGGCTTCGTCCTCGCAAAGGAACGAAGCGTAGCGGTCGCCCTCCGCGAGACTGGATTCGACTTCGGCGCGATGATCCGCCGCCGGTGTATCCGGCCAGAGCGCCAGACGCATCTCGACCCAGCGGCCGATGGTTTCGCCATCCATCAACAATACGCGCATCAGAACTTCCCTGAGAAGGCCGACAGTCCGGCAACCCTGATGCTACCGGCTTCAGGCCGTGCCGGATATCCGGGCAATTCCAGGGGCTCAACCGCCGACGGCGCCAGAAACTCCAGCGGTTCCCGGGTGAGATTGAAGACGAAGAGCAGCCGCTCGCCGTCTTTCTCGCGAACAAAGGCCAGGAGATCGCTGTTCGTGTCGAGGAACCGCATCGTGCCATCGCTGAGTGCCGGCTGCGATCGGCGGAAGGCGAGCGTCGCGCGATAGTGATCGAGCACCGTGTCCCCGGTTTGCTGGGCGTCGACCGAAAGCCGCCGATGATCCTCGGGCACCGGCAGCCACGGCTTGCCGGCGGTAAAGCCGGCATTGGCCGCCGCGTGCTCCCAAACCATCGGTGTGCGGCATCCGTCGCGGCCCTTATAGGAGGGCCAGAAACGGATGCCATATGGATCGCGCAGATCCTCGAAAGCAAGCTCCGCCTCCGGCAGCCCCAGTTCCTCGCCCTGATAAAGGCAGATCGAGCCGCGCAGGCTGGAAAGCAGTGTGATCGCCAGCCGCGCCACCCTCTCCCGCTCCGCTTCATTGCGGGCAAAGCGGCTGACATGGCGCGTCACGTCGTGGTTGGAAAAGGCCCAGCAGACCCAGCCGTCGGTCACCGCCTCCTGGAAGTTCTCGACGCAGCGGCGGATATGGGTCGCGGTAAAGTCCGGCCCCAGGAGGTCAAAGGTATAGCACATGTTGAGCTTGTCGCCGCCGCTGGTATAGGCGGCCACGGTCTTCAGCGAGCGGGCGCCGTCGCCCACCTCGCCGACGGTCATGCGGCCTTCGTAGCGATCAAGCAATGCCCGGAACCGCGCGAGGAAGGCGATGTTTTCCGGCTGGCTCTTGTCGTGGAGATGGTCCTGCATGCCGTAGGGGTTCACGTCGGGCGCATCGTTGCTGGTGGCATCCGGATCCGGCACGAGCGGCGGGTTGTCCCGCAAGTGCTTGTCGTGGAAGTAGAAGTTGACCGTATCTAGACGGAAGCCGTCGACGCCCCGCTCCAGCCAGAAGCGGGCAGCATCGAGCACCGCGTCCTGAACTTCGGGATTGTGAAAGTTGAGGTCCGGCTGCGAGCCTAAGAAGTTGTGCATGTAATACTGCTTCCGCACCCCGTCCCATTCCCAGGCCGGTCCGCCGAAGATCGACAGCCAGTTGTTGGGCGCTGTGCCGTCCGGCTTAGGATCGGCCCAGACATACCAGTCCCCCTTCCCGTTCGTTCGGCTGGAGCGGCTCTCGACAAACCAGGGATGGCGATCGGCGGTGTGGGAGATCACCTGGTCGATGATCACTTTCAGGCCAAGACGATGGGCCTCGCCAAGCATCTCGTCGAAATCGGCGAGTGTTCCGAACATCGGATCGACGTCGCAGTAATCCGAGACGTCGTAGCCCATGTCGGCCTGCGGCGAGGTGAAGAACGGCGACAGCCAGATCGCTTCGACGCCGAGCGAGGCGATGTGCGGCAGCCTGCGGGTGACACCCTTGAGATCGCCGATGCCGTCGTCGTCGGTATCCTGGAACGAGCGCGGATAGACCTGATAGATCACCGCACCGCGCCACCAATCGTCACCCGATACCTGCCGAGACGCCATGTAAGCCCCCTGAAGACGGTCTGTCGCGCAAAGGTGTAGCGTTGCCCGGCGCCGGAGTAAACGCCATTCACCGCCACGCACGGATCGCCACCAAACAGCCGGAAACTATCTCTTGCCGAGAACGATCGAGACCCTTATCCCGTCTCAGACGAAATCTTGTGAGGAGGAAAGTCGTTGGCCGGAAAGATGCTTGCGATCGGAGAGTGCATGGTCGAGCTCATGCAGGCGGAAGGCGGGCTCTTGCGCAAAGGCTATGCCGGCGACACGTTCAACGCCGCCTATTATGCGCGGCTCTTCATGCCTGCTGATTGGACCGTCGCCTATTGCTCCGCCGTCGGCACCGACACGGTTTCCGACGAGATGCTGGCCTTCATGGCGGAAAAAGCGATCGACACCTCGGCCGTCCGTCGCATCGAGAACCGCTCGGCAGGCCTCTATATGATCCATCTGAAGGACGGCGAGCGCAGCTTCTCCTACTGGCGCTCGCACTCGGCTGCCAAGCTGCTTGCCGACGACGCCGAGCACCTCAGACGCGCAATCGAAGCCTCCGACCTCATCCTCTTCTCCGGCATCACGCTGGCGATCCTTGCGCCCGATGCCGTAGAAACGCTGCTGTCGGAACTGCGCCGCGCCAAGGCTGCCGGCAAGACGGTGGTCTTCGACCCGAACATTCGCCCGCGTCTCTGGGACGATGCCGAGCGCATGCGCCGCACGCTGACCGACGGTGCCCGCGCCGCGACCCTGGTGATGCCGAGCTTCGACGACGAGATGACCCATTTCGGCGATGCATCGATCGACGCGACGATTGCCCGTTACAAGAGCCTGGGCGCCACCAACCTTGTCGTCAAGGATGGCGAGAAGGGTGTGACGCTCGCCTTCGGCGATGCCCCGGTTGAGCATGTGCCGGCGACCCCGGTCGAGCGCGTCGTCGATACGACCAGTGCCGGCGACAGCTTCAACGGCGCCTTCGTCTCCCGCCTGGTGGCGGGCGACAAGCCAGCCCAGGCCGCCGCCCTTGCGGCAAGCGTCGCTGCCGGCGTCATCGGCCATCACGGCGCGCTCGTGGCGCGGGAGAAGCTGCCTGCCGCGTGAGCGGCGGGGTCACTTTTCAGGAACTTTAGGAAGGATGCAGACGGAAAGCCTGTTTGGTTTTCCGCTCCCTCTTTAGCGGCGCTTCTTCGCCTTGGACTCGTACGGGTTGTCGCCCGAACGGAAGTGCATGCGGATCGGCACGCCCGGCAGGTCGAAATCGTTGCGCAGGCCGTTGATCAGGTAGCGCACGTAGGATTCCGGCAGCGCGTCCGGCCGCGTGCAGGAGATCATGAAGCCCGGCGGGCGCGCCTTCACCTGGGTCATGTACTTGAGCTTGAGCCGGCGACCGGAAACGGCCGGTGGCGGATGCTGAACCGTCTGCGATTCCAGCCAGCGGTTGAGCCGCGCGGTGGAGATGCGGCGGTTCCAGGTCTTGTCGGTCTCGATGATCGCCTGCATCAGCCGATCGAGGCCGTAGCCGGTGTGACCGGAAATCGGCACGGCACGGATGCCGCGGGCCTGCGGCAGCAGCCGCTCGGTCTTTTCGCGAAGATCGGCAAGCACCGCCTGCCAATCCTCGACCAGGTCCCACTTGTTGAAGGCGAGAACGGCCGCCCGGCCTTCGCGCAGCACGAGGTCGACGATCTGCAGATCCTGCTTCTCGAAAGGGATGGTCGCGTCGAAGACGATGACCACCGTTTCGGCAAAGCGGATCGCCCGCAGGGCGTCGGCGACCGAGAGCTTTTCGAGCTTCTCCTGAACCTTGGCCTTGCGGCGCATGCCGGCAGTGTCGAACATCTTGATGGTGCGACCGCGCCAGTCCCATTCGACCGAGATGGAATCGCGGGTGATGCCGGCTTCCGGGCCGGTCAACAGCCGGTCTTCGCCGAGGAAGCGGTTGATCAGGGTCGACTTGCCGGCGTTCGGCCGGCCGACGATCGCCACCCGCAGCGGCTTGGTCTCGTCATAGGCGGTCTCCACCTCTTCGTCTTCACCGTCGTCCTTGAACGTGGGGCGCAGATCGATATCGGTTTCGGCCACGTCGTCTTCCGGCGGGTAGGCCCGGTCTTCGCCGATCGCAGCGACGATCGCGTCGCGCAGATCGAGCATGCCCTGGCCGTGTTCGGCCGAGATCGGGCACGGCTCGCCAAGGCCAAGCGTGAAGGCATCGTAGAAGCCACCGTCGGAACCGCGTGCTTCCGACTTGTTGGCGACCAGCACCACCGGCTTGCCGCGGCGGCGCAGCATTTCGGCAAGCGTCTCGTCTGCCGGCGTCAGGCCGCCCTTGGCGTCCACCAGGAACAGCGAAAGATCGGCTTCGTCGATCGCGGCCTCGGTCTGCGCCCACATGCGCCCCTGCAGCGTGTCGGGTCCCGATTGCTCGAGACCGGCCGTGTCGATGATGCGGAAGCGCAGATCGATCAACTTGGCGTCCCCCGGGCGACGGTCGCGGGTGACACCCGGCGTATCGTCGACGAGCGCCAGCTTCTTGCCGACCAAACGGTTGAACAAGGTGGACTTGCCGACATTGGGACGCCCGACGATGGCGACGGTGAAGCTCATGGATCTATCCGTTTCCGCTTGGAGCGCTGCTGCCAACAAGGCGGCTGCGCTCATAAATTCGTTTTCTGCCGCATCGGGCAGCGACAGTCCCAGCAGGAACTGTTCCGATTGTACTCGGCAATCCCGAACGCAAAACCGCTTAAGCACTTTTGCTGGAACTGCTTGCCTTGTCTCTCACAGTTCCGGACGCAAAACCGCTGAGCACTTTTGCTGAAACTGCTTTAAACGCTTTAGCGCACAATCCCAAGGTCGAGACCGACATTGGGATCATGCGCTGATTCGAAAGGGTCTTTCACCCTGTGCCCTTCCGGTGGGATGGGCTGTCGTCTTATGCCTTGCCGCTCGCGGCGATCACGTCGAGCAGCATCTGGGCGCGACCGGTGACGTTGCGCGGGCTCTGCGCATCGTCGACGATCTGCTGGAACCAGGTCTTCGCCTTGGCGTAGTCGCCGGACTTGTAGGCAGCGAGGCCAAGGGCTTCACGCGCCGAGTGGCGCATGTTGTTCTGCGGCGTAGCAAGCTGCTCGACCTCGGCCGAAACCTGGTCGTAACCGCCGGTATCGACGAGCAGGTAGGCTGCACGCAGACGCGCTGCCTCCTGGATAGCTGCCGGGACGCTGCTGTCCTTGCCGATAGCGGAGAAGGCCTTGGCAGCCGCCTCTGTCTCGCCCTTCTGCGCCTGCAGCGTGGCAGCGCGCAGACGCGCCAGCACCGGATAGGCGCCGTAGCCGTCCTTCTCCAGCGTGTTCAAGGCGGCGAGCGCCTCGTCCGTCTTGTTTTCCTTGGCGAGGTTCAACGCCTGCAGGAACGCATCGCCCGACTTCGAGGAGGCGCCATCCTGCCAGTAATCGAAGCCGACCTTGCCGATGGTGCCGAGTACGATAAGCACGGCGATGGCCACGATGACGCCGCCGAAGCGGGCCCAGATGCTCTTCATCTGGTCGGAACGCAGTTCCTCATTGACCTCGCGGATAAAGCTGTCGTCTTGGTTCGCCATCTATTGCCCCGGCCTTGCCTGCACACTGGCCCGTCGCGCCAACGGTCATATGACGATCGGCGAAACGGACACTCTCAAACTGTTCGAGCATGCACGAGGGGTCCTTGCCGCACCCGCCGCACTCTCATGGATTTTGCGCCTTCTACCCGATTTTGCGGCGCTTGTAAGGGGGCCGACGCGATTTAGAGCGCCTATGGCCGACACGAGGCCGACTCCGTCGCTCTAAATTTTCTGTTACTGCAATTCCGGACGCAAAACCGCGGTGCACTTTTGCTGGAAATTGCATCAGCCCATGACGACCGGTGCAACGCCGATCAACCATTCGTGCAGCTTCCAGACGAAGAGCACGTAGGCGACGAGGCCGATGATGATGGCGAGCACGTCGTTGGAGGCCGATTTGAACACCGGCAGTACGCGTTCGCCTGCCCGCTCGCGGCGTTTCAGCGAGATACGCAGGATCACCGCCCAGGCGAGAAACGAGCCGAACAGCAGGACGGAGGACGTCTCGCCGTTGGCGAGCAGATGCGCCAGCGCCCAGACCTTGATCGAAAGCACCTGAGGATGCTTGACCGCAACCGCGATGCGCCCGGCCGGAAGGAAGCCGGCAGCAAGGAAGATGAAGGCAAAAAGCATCAGAAGCAGTGCGATGTGGCGCATGAATACGGGCGGATCGTAGAGCATGCCCGTTTCGCTGCGGGCCTGGCCGAAGCCATAGATGATCAGACAGAGGCCGATGAGGCTGAGGATTGCATAGATCCCCATCCAGGTGCCCTTGCCGCGGCGCTCGATGACGCCGGCGCGGAAACCGGGCGCGACGACGCGGATGAGATGCAGGCCGAGAAAAAGAAGGATGCCGAGAACGAGTATCGCCATGGGGCCACCGCTTTGTTCGAGTATCGGGCAAACTCAGCGCCGCTCGTCGGAAAAGACGGGAGCTGGCCGCTGAAGCGTGTTGATTTCCAGTGTATTCGGTTCCCGGACCGATTCCGCCCAGGTTGCTATGGAGTAGCCTTGATGGCGCGTTTTTTCCAGACCGATCAAAGGATTGCCGCATTTTCGAACCATTTGCGACAAAACCAAAACAGTGCAGTTGATCATGATCCGTATTCCGCTTGCCCTCTCGCTCGCCCTTCTTCCCGCTCTTGCCAGGGCCGAGCCGGCGTCGCCGGCCACCGCGCCCGCCGGTGACAGGCAGTTGGTGATCGTCTCGTTCGACGGCGCGCATGACAACGCGCTATGGGAAAAAAGCCTGGCGATGGCCAAGCGCACCGGTGCGCATTTCACCTATTTCCTCTCCTGCACCTTTCTGATGACCCGGGCGGACGGCAAGACGCTCTACAAGCCGCCGGGCCAGAAGGCAGGCCGCTCGAATGTCGGCTTCGCGCAGAGCCGTGAAGAGATCGCGGCCCGCGTCGGCCACATCTGGCAGGCCCATCTCGACGGCCACGACATCGCCAGCCACGCCTGCGGCCACTTCGACGGCAAGGGCTGGAGCAAAGCCGACTGGCAAAGCGAGTTTTCGACCTTCAACGCGGCGCTCAAGGACGCCTGGAAGAAGGCGGACAAGCCCGAGGCCGAGCCGGCCGGCTGGGCCGAATTCGCCGCAACCGGGATCAAGGGATTCCGCGCGCCCTATCTGTCGCTGAGCGACGGCCTGCTGCCGGCACTCAAGGCGGACAACTTCACCTATGACGCAAGCCTGGTGACCAAGGGTCCGGGCTGGCCGACGACAAAGGATGGCCTGCCGCGTTTCGGACTGCCGCTGATCCCCGAAGGGCCGTCGCAGCGCCCTGTCATCGGCATGGACTACAATCTCTTCGTCCGCCACTCCATGGGTGTGGAGAACAAGAAGGACAGCGCCCGCTTCGAGGAGCGCACCTACGAGGCCTACAGGAAAGCCTTCGACCGGGAATATGCGGGCGACCGCATCCCACTGCAGCTCGGCTTCCATTTCGTCGAAATGAACGGCGGCGCCTACTGGCGCGCGCTCGATCGGCTGCTGGGCGAAGTCTGCGGCAAGCCCGACGTCGCCTGCGTCAGCTACGCCCAGGCGCTGCCGCTGATCGAGCAGGCAAAAAAGAAGGCGGGTCGAACCGCCTTCTGATTGGCTTTTTTCGCTCGCCTCAGGCCAGCTCTTCGTTGCCGCCAACCGCAATGAACTTCTGGTCGATGTGCGGCAGCGGCTCGTCATCGATTGCCGCTTCGAATGCGCGCAGGCGCTTGTAGATCGACAACAGTTCGACGATCGTCGGCCAGGACGAAACTAGGTACTGAAATGACGACGACACCTGCCCGAAAGCATTCGAGATCTGGTTCAACGCACCAAGCGCAACCTTGCCGGCGATGATCGAAGGCACGATGATCACCAGCGAAAAGATACCATTGATCTGCAAATAGAAAATGCGGGCAACGTTGAAGTACAAATAGTGGAAATAGAGCCGGAAGTAGTTCCGGCGAACGTTATCGAAGAGATCGGCGACCGTCGGCGGTTGGGCGCGATCAGCATGGTCCTCACCATAAACCAGCTCTTTGCGGTAGGCAGCTTCCACGCGCTGGTTGCGGAACTCGAGGCCCGGCAGCTTGATACCAACGAGAGCCAGGAACACCGTACCGAACAGCGACCAAAGTATAGCGGACGTAACGAGCGGATACGGGATGACGCCAATGAGCGGCAATTCGGTGACGTGCGACTCGAGCCGGATCAAGACCGGCATGAACGCTATCAACGTCATCACACTATCGATCAGGCTAACGCCAAGCCCTTCCACTGTAGTGGAAAAGCGCATCGTGTCTTCCTGCACGCGCTGCGAGGCCCCTTCGATATGGCGCAGCTTGTCCCAGTTGGCCATGTAGTATTCGTTCATCGCTGTTCGCCAACGGAAGATGTAGTGACTGACGAAAAAGCGTGTGATGACCCCGACCGCGACCGCGACCATGGCGATGCCGAGAAAGACGGAGATTTCTCCGTAGACTTCCGCTGCAGGAACCACCTTGGTCTTCGCAATGATTGCCTGGATCATATCCCAGAACGGGCCGTACCAGTTGTTGATTGCGACGCTGACCTGCACCTGAAAATAGGTGACGAAGAGGATGAGTGCCGAGCCGAGGATCGACCAGTTCTGCCAACGGTGCGGCGAGTAGACGTACCAGAAAGCGGCAAACAGCCCGACGACAAGCGCGAAATAGAGGTAGAACCAGATGAAGGCCGGCGACCAGAAGGCAGAGATGCCGGTGATCGGCGGCGCATCCGCGGCCAAAGGCGGCATTCCGAAGACGGCACCCAGCTGTTCGCCACCGCCATACCAGAAGGCTACGGCAACCAGCGACCAGACGACAAAAGATATGAAGAAGAGCTTCGGCTTCGGAAAGAAGGATAGGAACAAGTGCGGCACTCTCGTTTCGGTGGAGACGAACAACTCGCCTCCCGAAGCGCCGAAACTAGGGCAAAGCGCCGTCGTCAACAATCGGGTAATGTAAACGTTACTGTTATTTCATCCAGGCGCGCGCCGGTGCCGGAGGGTCTTTTTTCGCCGCTGCTCAGGCCCTCAATGCCTGTGAAATCCGCTTCAGCTCGACGACGATGACCCCACCGCACAGGAAAAGAACGGCAGCCGCGATCAAGGTTGGTGCGGCGAAGCTGCCGGTGCGCTCCGCAAGCCAGCCGGCGACCAGCGGACCGACGATTTGCCCAATACCGAAAGCAGCCGTCATCAACGCAAGCGCCTTGCGCGGGCTCTCGGGCGCCAGCTTCCGGCCGATCTGCAGGCCATAAGCAGTGATCATCATGAAGGTTGCGCCGAGCATCAGGCCGCCGGCAAGCGGCGCATAGGGCAAAGGCAGGCTGACCGTCAGCACCAGCCCGACCGCCTCGACCAGAAGGCCGATCGCGTAGACACCGGCAAGACCGAAGCGCGGCACGGCAAAGCGCCAGAGATAGACGGAGAGCGCTGCGGCAAGCCCCGTTAGCAGCCAGGCGAGAAATTCGATGCTGTGGCCGCCGCTCGGATCGCGCGCCATGGTGACGAGGAAGGTTGCGGTGATCACGTAGCCGAAGCCGAAGAGCGCATAGGTGAACGTCACTACGGTCAGCGGCCGCGTCCAGCGCAGCGGCCTTTCGCGCACCGGACCAGAACCGGACGACGGAACGCCGGGAAGAAGTGCGGCAACGACGATCGTCCCGACCAATCCGACCAGCGCGCCGGTAAACCAGTCGCCCATGGAGGTCGTCAGGCCGGCGTGACCCGCGATCGGGTTCGCCCAGACGCAAAGCGATGAAAACGCGATACCGAGGCCGACGCCGCCAAAGTGAACGGCCGGCACGTGTTCCGAGCGCGCGAGCACGCCATGGCCGAGCACGATGCCGGAGATGAAGATCATCGCAAAGGCGCTGGCAAGGCCGGCGAGGAAACGGATCAGCGCCAGCACGACGACGGAGGACGAGAGGCCCATGGCCGCCAGCAGAGCCGTCGTGGCGACGAGCGACAGCAGACCGATCCGCCGCTCGTGCCCATGGGCCCAGCCATAGGCCGCAAGAATGGCGCCGGCGAGATAGCCGACGAAATTGGCCGAGGCGATGAGCCCGGCATCACCCGGCGACAGGCCGAGATCCACCATCATCGCCGGCAGGATCGGCGTATAGGAGAAGCGTCCGAAGCCCATGGCGACGGCCATGGCGATGGCGCCGGCGGTTGCCGTGGCGGAGATGTTGGTCTGCAGCGGTCGGTCGAGCGTGGTCATATCATTTTATTGCGCCGCAACACGACGCACGACAAACGACAATAATTGAAGGATCTATTGAAGAAATCGAACGATCGCCGATTTCAATGGCTTAGACCAATCGCCTAAAAGGTGAGGTGCACCACATCACGGCGGCAGATCATGCATCGCGGCGATGGAGCAAAAAATCGTCTGGAGGACGACGGAGGCTGCAGGCCGCCGCCGTATCCCTGGGTCAGCCCGGTAGTGTCACCACCAGCGGCCCGCCGCGGGTGACGACAACTGTGTGCTCATACTGCACCGTCGGCGCGCGCGGGTCGCTGTAGAGCGTCCAGTCGTCGTTGCCGCCCTCGGCCCATTGCGCGCCCATCGACAGGAAGGGTTCGACGGTGAAGACCATGCCGTCGGTCATCCGGCGACGTTCGCGCGGATCCGGCCAGGTGGCGATCTCGGTCGGCTCCTCGTGCAGCGAGCGGCCGATGCCGTGGCTGGCGAGATTGGTGACAAGCGAATAGCGGTTCTTGCGGGCGAAGTCGCCGATCGCGTTGCCGATGGCAGCCAGCGGCTGGTCGGGGCGCACCTGCTTGAGGCCCACCCACATCGCCCGCTTGCCATCGCGGCAGAGCCGGTCGATCGCGGCCGTGACCGGCGGTACCGGGAACGAGGCGCCGGTATCGGCAAAGATGCCGTCCTTTTCGGCCGAGACGTCGATGTTGACGAGATCGCCGGCCTTGATCACGCGGTTGCCGGGAATGCCGTGGGCGATTTCCTCGTTGACGCTGATGCATGTGGCACCAGGAAACTGGTAGCAGAGTTCGGGCGCCGAGCGTGCGCCGGCCTCTTCCAGTACCTTGCGGCCGATCGCATCGAGTTCCGCAGTGGTAATGCCGGGCTCGAGCGCCTCGCCCATCGTCTGCAGGGCATTGGCGCAGATGCGGCCGATTTCCTTCAGCCGCAGCAGATCTTCTTCGTTGTTGAGGGTCATCCGTGTCTCGCTTTCGCGCTCACATGTAGCGTGTCGCAACGCGTTATGCCAGCGTCGAGCGGGACGACCGGAGCCGGGCCCCAGCCCCGGTCGTCGAATGGTCAGACGGAGGCCGCCGCTGCTGCCCTTTCCTCGGCCAACGCCTGGCGCACGAGCGGCGCCACCCTGGTGCCGTAGAGTTCGATGCCGCGCATGATCTGGTCGTGCGGCATCGGACCGATCGCCATCTGCAGCAGGAAGCGATCGTTACGGAACAGCTTCCAGTTCTCGACGATCTTCTCGGCCACCGTTTCCGGATCACCGAGGAAGAGGTTGCCGGAGGGGCTGCGCGCCTGGTCGAAATGCGCCCGGTTCGTCGGTCCCCAGCCGCGCTCGCGGCCGATGCGGTTCATCACTTCCGCCTGCGGCCCGTAGAACTGGTCGGCGGCAAGATCGGTCGTATCGGCGATGAAGCCGTGCACGTTGATGCTGGTCTTCAGCCTGGCGGCGTCCTGGCCGGCACGCCGGGCCGCCTCGCGGTAGAGATCGAACAGCGGCGCAAACCGGCGCGGCTCTCCGCCGATGATCGCAAGCGCCACCGGCAGGCCGAGCGCACCCGCGCGGGCCACCGATTGCGGCGTGCCGCCTACGGCGATCCAGAGCGGCAGCACCTCCTGCAGCGGCCGCGGATAGACGCCGCGATCATGGATCGCCGGCCGCATCTCGCCGGCCCACGAGACCTTTTCGCTTTCGCGCAGCGCCATCAGGAGGTCGAGCTTTTCGGCAAAGAGCTGGTCGTAGTCATCGAGCGACTGGCCGAAGAGCGGGAAGGATTCGATGAACGACCCGCGACCGGCCATGATCTCGGCGCGGCCGCCCGAGATCAGATCAAGGGTCGAGAATTGCTGGAAGACGCGTACGGGATCGTCCGAGCTCAACACCGTGACGGCACTGGTCAGCCGGATATTCTTCGTTTTTGCCGCTGCGGCCGCGAGGATGACCGCCGGCGCGGAGGCCGCGTAGTCAGGCCGATGGTGTTCGCCGAGCCCGAAAACATCGAGGCCAACCTGATCTGCAAGCTCGATTTCCTCGAGAAGGTTCTTGAGGCGACGCTGGCCCTCCATGCCCTTGTGATCCGCGTTCGGATCGACATCCGCAAATGTGTAAAGCCCGAGTTCCATGAGGTCTGTCCTTTTTCTGTTTGCACAACAGATAGTTGGCGCACACATGAGCAGCAAATGCGCATCCGGGAAACGCTGTGTTTCCCGGATGCATACGAACGAGACCTTACCCTCTCGGTAGACCGTCAAGCAGGACGTCGAGGCCCTTCCGGAACGTGCCATCCCAATCGCTGTCCAGGAGCAGGCGCGTGCGCTCGATCGTCGGGTAGCGTTCGCTGAGCGCCGAGAGGCGCTTCTGTCCGGCAGCCTGGTCGGCGTGCGAAAGCGCGAAGCTCGCCCGGGTGACGGTGGCGCCGAGCACGTAGTTCCAGAGCGACCAGATCGCGACATTCATGTCCGCGTCGGCAACGCCGGCTCTCGACAGCACCTCGCTCATGGTTTCCAGGCGGCCGAGTACATTCGCGCCGAGCGCCCGGCGCGGCAGCAGCGACGCCGACCAGGGATGGCGCAGCATGATTGCGCGCCAGTCTTCGAGCATGTGAACCACATCCCTGCGCCAGTCCTCGGGCTCGATCCTTTGCGGGGGGGCGCGATAGGCAAACACCGCATCGAGCGCCAGGTCGAAAACCTCCTCCTTGTTGGCGACATGCCAATAGAGGCTCATGACGCCCGCACCGAGACGGTCGGCGAGACGGCGCATCTTCAAGCCGTCGATACCCTCGGCGTCCAGCAATTCGACCGCAGTCGCCACGATGCGCTCCAGAGACAGGGACGGCTCGCCGCCCGGCTTCTTCCCGGCCTGGGCTGCCGACTCTATCCGCTGGGAGCGTTTGCCCTGCCCGCCGTTCCCTTTCGCCGCCATGCGTCTTCCTTGCTGATTGGAGTGTCGATTTACGCCGACAACGCGCCGGATGTCGATCCTGAACGATTGACTCGTACGGCGTACGATGTAAATGAGTCGTACGCTGTACGAGTCAATAGCAAGAGCGTCGGCGAAAGGTCAAACCTGCAGGCCTGCAAGCGGCATCGCGCGCAGACCTCGGAGACGAGAGAACACCATGTCACGCGCAATCAGACATCTCATGATCGGAGGACTCATCATCATGACTACGGGCGTTTCCACGGCGGCCACCGCGAGCGAGCAGGCGGCCAAGCTGACGGTCGTCAACCCCAAGAACCTCTACGACCCGACGCCGCATGGCTATAGCACCGCGGTGATCGTGCCTGCCGGGGCACGGGTGGCCTACATTTCAGGACAGGGCGGCCAGGATAGCACCGGCGGCCTGTCTCCCGACTTCGCGGTTCAGGTCAAGCAGGCCTATGCCAATCTGGGCGCAGCGCTCGAGGGGCTCGGCGCAAGGCCGGACCAGGTCGCCAAGCTCACCATCTTCGTGGTCGACCACGACATGTCCAAGCTCGAGGTCCTGACCGGCAGCGTCAAGGAAATGTTCGGCGCGACGCTGCCGGCGCAGACACTGGTACCCGTGCCCAAGCTGGCGGTCGACGGCATGCTGTTCGAGGTGGAAGCGGTCGCTGTCATCGACTGACGGCGGCCCGGTTTGCGGCACCGCGCGTCGGCCCGGAAGGCAGAGTATGGTCGGGAGAAACGGACGCGCGGCGAAAATCGCCGCTCGCCCGGCTCTTAGCTCAGCGTCCTTTTGACCGCGTTGCGCCAACCCTTGAACTTGGCCTTACGCGTCTTTTCGTCCATGGCGGGCTCGAAGCGGCGGTCGCGTGCCCAGGACTTGGCAAAGTCTTCCTGCTTCGGCCAGACGCCGGCGCGGCTGCCGGCAAGCCAGGCGACGCCGAGCGCAGTCGTTTCCAGGATGACGGGCCGATCGACCGGCGCGTCGAGCAGGTCGGAAAGCCGCTGCATCGTCCAGTCGGAGGCAACCATGCCGCCGTCGACGCGCAGAACCGTCTCCTTGCCGTTGCTGCGCCAGTCCTTGTGCATCGCCTCAAGCAAGTCGCGCGTCTGGTAACAGACGGCTTCGAGTGCCGCGCGGGCAAACTCCGCCGGACCGGTGTTGCGGGTCATGCCGAAGATCGCGCCGCGCGCGTCCGGATCCCAATGCGGCGCGCCGAGCCCGGTGAAGGCCGGCACGAGATAGACGTCCTGCGTCGGATCGGCGCTTGCGGCAAGCGTCCCGGTATCGGGCGCAGCCTTGATCACCTTCAGCCCGTCGCGCAGCCATTGCACCGCAGCACCCGCGACGAAGATCGAGCCTTCGAGCGCATAGGTGGTTTCGCCATCAAGCTTGTAGGCAATGGTGGTGAGCAACCGGTTCTTCGAACGCACCATGTCCTTGCCGGTGTTGAGCAGTGCGAAGCAGCCGGTGCCATAGGTGGATTTCAACATGCCCGGCTTGAAGCAGGCCTGGCCGATGGTCGCCGCCTGCTGGTCGCCGGCAACGCCGAGGATCGGGATCGCCGCGCCGAAAAGTGCGGTATCGGTAACGCCGAAATCGGCGGCGCAATCCTTGACCTCGGGCAGCATGGCGCGCGGCACCTTGAGGATCTTCAGAAGCTCGTCGTCCCAGGCATTTTCGGCGATGTTATAGAGCAGCGTGCGCGAGGCGTTGGTCGCGTCGGTCACGAAGGATTTGCCGCCGGTCAGCCGCCAGATGAGGAAGGTATCGATGGTGCCGAAGCAGAGTTCGCCCTTGGCGGCGCGGGCCTGCGCCCTGTCGATGTTGGTCAGCAGCCAGTTGAGCTTGGTACCGGAGAAATAGGGATCGAGCAGCAGGCCCGTCTTCCGGGTGAAAGTCTTTTCCAGCCCCTGCTTCTTCAGCCGATCACAATAGGAGGCGGTGCGACGGTCCTGCCAGACGATGGCGTTGTGAATGGGATTGCCGGTCTTGCGATCCCAGACGACGACGGTTTCGCGCTGGTTGGTGATGCCGATCGCCGAAAGGTCGCCGGCCTTGATGCCGGCCTTGGCGATAGCGTCCTCAACCGTCGAAAGCACCGTTTGCCAGATTTCCTCGGGATCGTGTTCGACCCACCCGGATTTCGGAAAATACTGCTTGAATTCCTTGTGGCTGGCCCCGGCGATCTGCTGCTGACCGTCGAAGATGATCGCCCGGCTCGAGGTCGTACCCTGATCGATCGCGAGAATATATCCGCCCATATGCCCCTCCCCGGCCACACGCATGTTTGTTCACCCGGCCTTGAAGGCGGGATCTCATTTCGAAAACTTCAATACGATGGCAAAACGAATGTCAAACGAAAACAAAACGCAACCGCCGACTTCGCCATTCCCCTCCTCAACTCTGCGGTCCCGATCCCAAAAACACAATTGTCAGCGCCGGCGTTTTCCGCGTAGGCTGGCGCTGTTGCGCCGCAACAAAGCAGTGCGCGGCGCCACAAAGGGAGAGAGCAGCAATGACGAAAACAGCGGTCATCACCGGTTCGACGAGCGGCATCGGGCTTGCGATCGCCAAGGCCTTCGCCAAGGGTGGCGCCAATATCGTGCTGAACGGCTTCGGTAGCCCGGACGAAATCAAGAAGGCGACGGACGACGTGAGCGCGCTGACGACAGGAACGGTCGTCTATCATGCCGCCGACATGACGAAGCCAGCCGAGATCGCCGATCTGATCACCACGGCGACGACCCGCTTCGGCGGCGTCGATATCCTCGTCAACAATGCCGGTATCCAATATGTCGAGAAGGTCGAGGATTTCCCGATCGAGCAATGGGACCGCATCATCGCGATCAACCTCTCCTCGTCCTTCCACACGATCCGCGCCGCTATTCCCGGCATGAAGGCGAAGGGTTGGGGCCGCATCATCAACATCGCCTCGGCCCATGGCCTCGTCGCCTCGCCCTTCAAGGCGGCCTATGTGGCGGCGAAGCACGGCGTTCTCGGTCTGACGAAGACCGTGGCGCTCGAAGTGGCCGAAAGCGGAATCACCGCGAACTCGATCTGCCCGGGCTACGTGCTGACGCCGCTCGTCGAAAAGCAGATCCCCGATCAAGCCCGCACCCGCGGCATCACCGAGCAGCAGGTGATCAACGACGTGATGCTGAAGGGGCAGCCGACGAAGAAGTTCATCACCGTCGAACAGGTCGCAGCCCTTGCCGTCTATCTCGCCGGCGACGACGCGGCACAGATCACCGGCACCCATGTGTCGATGGACGGCGGTTGGACGGCGCAGTAACGGCCGACATTCGTCAAGTGGTCGGCAGCGCGGACCGGATGCCCCCCGCGCTGCCCGCATGGCGTGCAAAAGTCCGCCCAGCCCTTTGCTTTTCTGCATAACCACCTAAGATCAAAGTGATTTCAGGACGTATGCAGCAGCAGGGAATGAATGGCATGCCCCAACCGACCGGTTCAATCAGCTTCATCCTCAACGACCGCGAGGTCGCTCTTTCCGACATCGCACCGACAACGACGCTGCTCGACTATCTGCGGCTGGAACGCCGGCTGACCGGCACCAAGGAAGGTTGTGCGGAGGGCGACTGCGGCGCCTGCACCGTGCTCGTCGGGCGGCTGGTCAGCGACCGGCTCGTCTATGAGAGCGTCAACGCCTGCATCCGCTTCCTCGGCTCGCTGCAGGCAACCCATGTCGTCACCGTCGAGCATCTCGCCGGTCCGGATGGCACGCTGCATCCGGTGCAGCAGGCAATGGTCGATTTTCACGGCTCGCAATGCGGCTTCTGCACGCCCGGCTTCGTCATGTCGCTCTATGGCCTCTGGCTTGGCAACGACAGCCCCAGCCGCGCCGATATCGAAAAGGCGCTGCAGGGCAATCTCTGTCGCTGCACCGGTTATGAGCCCATCGTGCGCGCGGCCGAAGCGGCGGCAGAGGCGCGCCCCTCCGACATCTTCGATCCGATCACCAGGGAGCGGGAAACGATCACCATCAGGCTGAAGGCGCTGGCACCGACGGAAACGATCACACTCCGCCAGGGCGAATATTGTCTGATCGTGCCGGCCGACGGCAGTGGCCTGGCGGAAGCACTCGCCGACCATCCCGGGGCGACGGTCGTTGCCGGCTCCACCGATGTCGGCCTCTGGGTGACGAAGCAGATGCGGGCGATCAACCCGGTGATCTTCATCAACGGCATCACCGAATTGCAGCAGATCGAGGAAACCGCGGACGGCCTGATTATCGGCGCCGGCGTCAGCTACACCATGGCCTATGCCGCCCTCGCCAAGACGTTTCTCGGGCTCGGTCCGCTGATCAACCGCATCGGCGGCGAACAGGTGCGCAACATGGGCACGATCGGCGGCAATATCGCTAACGGCTCACCGATCGGCGACAGTCCGCCGCCCCTGATCGTGCTTGGCGCGACGGTGACCCTGCGCTCGACCGCCGGTCGGCGGACGTTGCCGCTCGAATCCTTCTTCATCGCTTATGGCAAGCAGGATCGCCAACCCGGCGAATTCGTCGAAAGCATCTTCGTGCCGCGCCTGCCGGCGGGCGATCTCTTTGCCGCCTACAAGATCTCCAAGCGCCGCGACGAAGATATCTCCGCGCTGCTTGGCGCGTTCCGTCTATCGGTGGATGGCGGCATCGTCCGCTCCGCCCGCATCGCCTTCGGCGGCATGGCCGCGACGCCCAAGCGCGCCAGCAACGTCGAGGCGGCGCTGATCGGCAAGCCATGGACCGAGGAAACGGTCCGCGCCGCGCAAGCCGCCTTCGAGAGCGATTACCAGCCGCTCACCGACTGGCGGGCAACGAGCGACTACCGCATGCTTGCGGCGAAGAACCTTCTGATGCGTTTCTTCCTGGAAAGCGGCGGCGAGCCGGCGCAACTGGTTCGCTTTGCTGCGGGAGGCCGATAGTCATGGACAAATCCACCTTCGAGGAACGCAAGACGATCCGCGGCGAGATGCATGTTTCCCAGCGTCACGACAGCGCCCACAAGCATGTCTCCGGCACCGCCGACTACATCGACGACATGCCCGAGCCGGCGGGCACGCTGCATGGCGCGCTTGGCATGACCGACCGGGCGCATGCGGAAATCACCGCCATGGACCTTTCGGCCGTCGCCGCCGTGCCCGGTGTCATGCTGGTGCTGACCGCCAAGGACATGCCGCATTCCAACGACATCAGCCCGAGCCACCTGCATGACGAGCCGGTGCTTGCCGATGGCCTCGTGCAGTTTCATGGCCAGCCGGCCTTCGCCGTGATTGCAGAAACCCGTGACATCGCCCGTCGGGCGGCAAGGCTCGCCAAGATCACCTATCGCGACCTGCCGCATTTCACCGACATTCTCGATGCCGTCGCCCATGGCGGGCAGTTGGTCACCCAGCCGCTCACGCTGCAGCGCGGCGATGCCGAGGCGGAGCTGGAAAAGGCGCCACGGCGGCTCAAAGGCAGCATGCGCGTCGGCGGACAGGAGCATTTCTACCTCGAAGGCCATATCGCCCTTGCCATTCCCGGCGAGGACGACGAGGTCACCGTCTGGTCCTCGACCCAGCATCCGAGCGAGATCCAGCACATGGTCTCGCACGTGCTCGGCGTGCCCTCCAATGCGGTGACCGTGAACGTGCGCCGCATGGGTGGTGGCTTCGGCGGCAAGGAAACGCAAGGAAACCAGTTCGCAGCCCTTGCCGCGGTCGCGGCGAAGAAGCTCAACCGCGCCGTCAAGTTCCGCCCGGATCGCGACGAGGACATGACGGCAACCGGCAAGCGCCACGACTTCCTCGTCGATTACGACGTCGGCTTCGACGACGAGGGCCGCATCCATGCGGTCCATGCCAACTACGCGGCGCGCTGCGGCTACTCTTCGGACCTCTCCGGCCCGGTCACAGACCGTGCGCTGTTCCATGCGGACAGCTCCTATTTCTATCCGCATGTGAAGCTCACCTCACAGCCGCTGAAGACCAACACGGTCTCAAACACCGCTTATCGTGGCTTCGGCGGCCCGCAAGGCATGGTCGGCGGCGAGCGCATCATCGAGGAAATCGCCTACCAGCTCGGCAAGGATCCGCTCGAAATCCGCAAGCTGAATTTCTATGGCGACAAGGGCTCCGGCCGCGATGTCACGCCCTACCATCAGCAGGTCGAAGACAACATCATCGCGCAGATCGTCGCGGAGCTGGAAGAAAGCGCCGACTATCAGGCGCGCCGTCAGGCGATCCTCGCGTTCAATCGGGAAAGCCGCGTCATCCGCAAGGGCATCGCGCTGACGCCGGTGAAGTTCGGCATCTCCTTCACCATGACCGCCTTCAACCAGGCGGGCGCGCTTGTGCATATCTACCAGGACGGCTCGATCCACCTCAACCACGGCGGCACCGAGATGGGCCAAGGCCTCTACATCAAGGTCGCGCAGGTGATCGCCGACAGCTTCCAGGTCGACCTCGACCGCGTTCGCATCACTGCGACGACGACCGGCAAGGTGCCGAACACGTCGGCGACCGCCGCCTCTTCGGGCTCTGACTTGAACGGCATGGCCGCCTTCGACGCCGCGCGCCAGATCAAGGACCGTCTCGTCGGTTTCGCCTGCGAGCGCTGGCAGACGACGCCCGAGAATGTCAGCTTCGTCGCCAACCACGTGAAGATCGGCGAGGAGCTGATCCCCTTCCCTGAATTCATCAAGCAGGCCTATATGGGCCGTATCCAGCTTTCGGCCGCCGGCTACTACAAGACGCCGAAGATCCACTGGGATCGAGCCAGCGGCCGCGGCACACCCTTCTATTACTTCGCCTATGGCGCTGCGGTTTCGGAGGTTTCGATCGACACGCTGACCGGCGAATACATGGTCGACCGGGTCGACGTGCTGCACGACGTCGGCCGTTCGCTCAATCCGGCGATCGACCTCGGTCAGATCGAGGGCGGCTTCGTGCAAGGGATGGGCTGGCTGACGACGGAAGAGCTCTGGTGGGACGACAAGGGACGGCTTCGCACGCACGCCCCCTCCACCTACAAGATCCCCCTTGCCTCCGACCGGCCGAAGATCTTCAACGTCAAGCTTGCCGAATGGTCGAGCAACGCCGAGAAGACCATTGGCCGCTCCAAGGCGGTGGGAGAGCCGCCCTTCATGCTGCCGATCTCGGTTCTGGAAGCCCTGTCGATGGCGGTGGCGAGTGTCGCCGACTACCGCGAGTGCCCGCGGCTCGATGCTCCGGCAACACCGGAGCGTGTGCTGATGGCCGTCGAACGTCTGCGCAATCGCTGACAGCCATCACGATTTGCCTCAGATCCGCGGCAGTTCATTGATGCTGAACAGGCGGCGAGCGTTGGCCATCGCCTCCTCGTCGTCGCGGTGCGGGCTATGAACATCCATGAAACCCATGTCTCTCTTGATATGATCGGAGAGCGTGTTGACATCGAGCATCGGCTTGGGGGCAACAAGGCCACCGAACAGGGCGGCTGTGAGCCGGGCGACCGGCTCGAATGAAAGAAATGCTTTTCTTTCAGTACGTTCGTAAGTGTCGCAAGTCATTTCAGCACCTGTTTCGTCTTGGGAAGTTGACTTGAAGGATGCCGTGGAGGAGGATCGAAATCCAATCGAACATCCGTCTGGATGCATCAAGAGAACTTATCCATGAAGATGTCGAAGCAGTTTCCGCTGAATGCGCTGCGGGTCTTCGAGGCGGTCGCAAGGCTCGGCAGCTTCACCAAGGCCGGTGAAGAGCTGGGCATGACCCAGACGGCCGTAAGCTACCAGGTCAAGTTGATCGAGGAGAATGTCGGCGAGCCGCTGTTCCTGCGGCGCCCGCGCCAGATCTCGCTGACGGAAGTCGGCCAGCGCATGGCGCCGCGCGTCACCGAAGCCTTCGAGATGCTGCAGGAAGCGGTTTCGAATGCCCGTGGCGATATCGACAGCGCGCTCCTGATCAGCTCGACGCCGACCTTCGCCTCGCAATGGCTTGCCCGCAACATCGGCAGCTTCCAGCTCGCCCATCCGAACATCGCCGTTCGGCTGACGACCAGCGACTCGCTCACCGATTTTACCCGCGAACCGGCCGACCTTGCCATCCGCTCCGGTGCCGGCGTCTGGCCCGGCCTCGACACGCATCCGCTGATGCGGGTGGAATTCAGCCCGATGCTGAGTCCGGCGCTTGCCGAGACCATTGGCGGCGTGCACGAGCCGCGCGACCTGCTGAAGCTGCGCATCATCGATCCCGGTGACCCCTGGTGGCCGATGTGGTTCAAGGCCGCCGGCGTCAAGGATCCCGATCTCGAAGGACGGCCGCACAGCCGCCTCGGCGCGCAATCCTTCGAGGCGCGCGCCGCCATCGCCGGCCAGGGCGTGGCGATCCTGACGCCGGAATTCTACCCCGATGACGTGGCGCTCGGTCGGCTCTACCAGCCCTTCGAGCTGCGCTGCAGCGACGGCTGCGATTATTGGCTCGCCTATCCGCACGCCCGCCGCAACACACCCAAGATCAGGATTTTCCGCGACTGGATCCTCGGCGAACTTTGCGCGCCGAACTTCCTGCAAGCAAATAGCGCTTGAGGAGCGTCGAAGCCCCTTTTCCCCTCCGTGGTTTATGCGCAAAGTGAGGCAACGGAGACAAAGGGGATCTGAATGTACGAGTTCGCCATCGCCTGGGAATGGCTGGCCTTTGCCGTGCGCTGGTTGCACGTCATCACCGCCATCGCCTGGATCGGCTCATCCTTCTATTTCATCGCGCTCGACCTGGGTCTCGTGAAGCGCGATCACTTGCCCGTCGGCGCCTATGGCGAAGAATGGCAGGTCCATGGCGGCGGTTTCTATCACATCCAGAAATACCTGGTCGCACCGGCCTCGATGCCCGAGCATCTCACCTGGTTCAAATGGGAATCCTACGTGACGTGGCTTTCTGGCTTCGCCATGCTCTGTGTCGTCTACTATGGCGGCGCCGATCTGTTCCTGATCGACCGCCACGTGCTCGACATCTCGGCGACCACGGCGATCCTGATTTCGCTCGCCTCGCTCGGCATCGGCTGGCTGTTTTACGATCTGCTCTGCAAGTCGCCGATCGGCAGGAACACCTGGGGGTTGATGGCACTGCTCTATGTGGCGCTGGTCGTCATGGCCTGGGGCTATACGCAGGTCTTCACCGGCCGCGCCGCCTTCCTGCATCTCGGCGCTTTCACCGCGACGATCATGTCGGCCAACGTCTTCTTCATCATCATCCCCAACCAGAAGATCGTCGTCGCCGACCTGATCGCCGGCCGCACGCCGGATCCGAAACTCGGCGCGCAGGCCAAGCAGCGCTCGCTGCACAACAACTACCTGACGCTGCCCGTCATCTTCTTCATGCTGTCGAACCACTATCCGCTTGCGTTTGCCACCGCGTTCAACTGGATCATCGCCGCACTCGTCTTCCTGATGGGCGTCACCATCCGCCACTGGTTCAACACCACCCACGCCCGCAAGGGCCGGCCGACCTGGACCTGGCTCGTCACCGCCCTCCTCTTCATCCTGATCATGTGGCTTTCGACCGTGCCGAAGGTGCTGACCGGCGGCGAAAAGGCCGAGGTTGCGCCCGCCTTCAGCCGCTTCGCCGCCAATGCCCACTTCCCTGCAGTCAAGGACACGGTCTCGACACGCTGTTCCATGTGCCATGCGGCAGAACCGGTTTATGAGGGTATCACCCAGGCGCCGAAGGGCGTGATGCTCGAAAGCGACGCGGAGATTGCCGCCCATGCCCGCGAAATCTATATCCAGGCCGGGCGCAGCCATGCGATGCCGCCCGGCAACGTGACAGACATGACGACGGACGAGCGCCAGCTTCTGACAGCCTGGTTCGAAAGCGCCGTCGAGGAAGGCAAGACACAATGACGACCACCCTCATCCGCGGCCGATTGCTGAGCTTCAACCGCGCGCCATCGTCGATCGACGACAGCGCCGCCTACAGCTACGAGAGCGACGGTGCGCTTCTGATTGAGGGGGGACAGATCGCCGCGAGCGGCTCCTATGCTGCGGTCAAGGCAAGCGCGCCTGACGGCGTCGCTGAAGTGGACCATCGCCCACACCTGATCGTGCCCGGCTTCATCGACACGCATCTGCATTTCCCGCAGATGCAGGTCATGGCCTCCTATGCCGCCAACTTGCTTGAATGGCTGAACACCTACACCTTCCCCGAGGAGTGCCGCTTCGTCGAGACCGCCCATGCGGAGCGCATCGCGACGCGCTTCTTCGATGAGATGGTGCGCTATGGCACGACAACAGCAACCGCCTATTGCTCGGTTCACAAGGCGTCGGCCGATGCCTTCTTCGCCGAGGCGCTGCGCCGCGACATGCGCATGGTCGCCGGCAAGGTGATGATGGACCGCAACGCCCCGCAAGGCCTGCTCGACACGCCGCAGATGAGCTACGACGAAACCCGCGCGGTCATCCGCGAATGGCACGGCAAGGGCCGCAATCATGTGGCGATCACCCCGCGCTTCGCCATCACCTCAACGCCGGAGCAGATGGACGTCGCGAAGTCGCTGGTGCACGAATTCCCCGACCTGCACCTCCAGACGCACCTTTCGGAAAACCGCGACGAGATCGCCTTTACCTGCGAACTCTATCCGGAAGCCAAGGACTACACAGACGTCTACGCCCGCTACGGCCTGCTCGGACCGAAGAGCCTGTTCGGCCACTGCATCCATCTGTCTGAGCGCGAGGCGGATGTCATGAGCGAGACCGGCTCGGTCGCCGTTTTCTGCCCGACCTCCAATCTTTTTCTCGGTTCTGGCCTCTTCCCGCTGCGCGCGCTCAGCCGCCGCGAAAAGCCGGTGCGCACCTCGGTCGCCTCCGACATCGGCGGCGGTACCAGCTATTCCATGCTGAAGACGCTCGACGAGGCCTACAAGATCCTGCAGCTGCAGGGCGAGCGGCTGAACCCGTTCGACAGCTTCTTCATGATGACCCGCGGCAATGCCGAGGCGCTATCGCTGGTCGACAAGATCGGAACTTTGGAAGCCGGCACCGACGCCGATTTCATCGTGCTCGACATGGCGGCGACGCCGGCGATGGCGCTTCGGGCCGAAGTGGTCAACTCTCTGGCAGACGAACTCTTCCTGCTGCAGACCATGGGCGACGACCGGTCGATCGTCGAAACCTATGTCGCCGGCAAGCCGGCAAAATCGGCGCTTGCCGCCGCATGACCGACCAAAAGCAGAGAGGTCAAGAAAATTGACCTCTCTGCGTTCTGGCTATTAACAAGCCTCTGCCAAACATGGTAATGGCTCGTTCAATCTCCGTTGGACGAAGGCCTTATCCATGACGCAAATCCTCGAAATCAGCGATCTCAAGGCGCTCGCCAAGCGCCGGGTGCCGAAACTCTTCTTCGATTACGCCGACAGCGGCGCCTGGACCGAAGGCACCTATCGCGCCAACGAGGAGGATTTCGCCAAGGTGAAGCTGCGCCAGCGCGTGCTGGTGGATATGACCGACCGGTCGCTGGAAACGACGATGATCGGCCAGAAGGTGTCGATGCCGGTGGCACTCGCCCCGACCGGCCTCACCGGCATGCAGCACGCCGACGGCGAAATGCTGGCAGCCCAGGCGGCTGAAGCCTTCGGCGTGCCCTTCACGCTCTCGACGATGAGCATCTGCTCGATCGAGGACGTCGCCTCGGTCACCACCAAGCCCTTCTGGTTCCAGCTCTACGTCATGCGCGAACGCGAATTCGTGCTGAACCTGATCGACCGGGCCAAGGCGGCGAAGTGCTCGGCGCTGGTGCTGACGCTCGACCTGCAGATCCTCGGCCAGCGTCACAAGGATCTTCGCAACGGCCTCTCGGCACCGCCGAAGATGACGCCGAAGCACCTCTGGCAGATGGCGACGCGCCCCGGCTGGTGCATGAAGATGCTCGGCACCAAGCGCCGCACCTTCCGCAACATCGTCGGCCACGCGAAAAGCGTCACCGACCTCTCGTCGCTCGGCGCCTGGACGGCGGAACAGTTCGACCCGCAGCTCTCGTGGAAGGATGTCGCCTGGATCAAGGAACGCTGGGGCGGACCGCTGATCCTCAAGGGCATTCTCGACCCCGAGGACGCCAAGATGGCAGCGGCGACCGGTGCCGACGCGATCATCGTCTCCAACCACGGCGGCCGCCAGCTCGACGGCGCCCATTCCTCGATCAGCATGCTGCCGCGCATCGTCGATGCGGTCGGCCACCAGATCGAGGTGCATATCGATGGCGGTATCCGCTCCGGCCAGGACGTGCTGAAGGCCGTCGCCATGGGCGCCAAGGGCACCTATATCGGCCGCCCCTTCCTCTACGGCCTCGGCGCCATGGGCAAGGAGGGCGTCACCAAGACGCTGGAAATCATCCGCAAGGAGATGGACATCACCATGGCCCTCTGCGGCAAGCGCGATATCAACGACGTCAACCGCGACATTCTCGCGGATTGATCGACCGCGTCAGCGATCCGCATTTGTTGCCCGGATGAGGGAGGGCTTCAGGGTCTTCTCTCAATCCGAAGTACCCGGCTCGCCGTCGATAAGGTCGGCTTCGGACAACCGAGTTCGTGGCGAAGATTGCTTACGGAACCGCCACAGCAAGCGTTCTGGTGAAAAAGGCTGCGATTTCAGCGTTGATGGTGCGATGGAGTTCTACCCGATCAACCCCGGGAGGATCCGCGCATATCGCGGGCACGGCGTCTCTCATTTGCGGCGAGCACGGAGCAAGGAACGTGAAATGCCCGGCGTTTGGGACGACCTCGACGCGGATTTCGGACTGCATGTCGCGCGCAAGCGCCAGGGCGTTGTCATCAGGCGATAGCTCCTCATCCTTTTCGCCGACATAGACCGATATCGGAGCCGCAACGGATTTTAGCCCTTCCGTAGGGAAGAGGACGCTGAGCGGTGCCAGCAAAACGAAGGATCGGATTCGCGCGTCGGCTGAAGCCCCAAGTTCGGCACCCTCCACCCCGATGCGCCCGCGAGCTTCGCAGACATGGCGATCATCGGGACGTTTGGCGCAATAGCCTACAAGACGGGAAAGGTCAGGCTTGGCTCCCGCCAGGATAAGCCCCGTCGTCCCGCCTGCGGAAAACCCGACGAAGCCGATCCGCTCGCGGTCGATGTGCAGAGCAAGGACGGGATCATCGAGGGTGGCCGTCAAAGCCGCCGATATTTGCATGGCGCGTCCGTAGATGGCGCCGGCGGTGCTGATCCGACTTGTGTCCTGAAAATTGTCGCCGACATGCGTGACGCTGACGACCATGTATCCCTGCCGCGCGAGGGACGAAGCCAGGTCGTGGTGGCCCCACATACTCCCCATGCTGCCATGCGAGAGCATGATCAAAGGGTAGCGGTCGTCACCGATGGGCGCCGATCGAGACACGTCGACCTCGTAAGGTCCGATGCTGCTGACATCCGTCTGGTCGGGGCTTGGAAAGAACACGACCGCATCCATCGGCTTTTGCTCGACGGGGTCGACCACCTCAAGCTTCTTGGCGCCTACGCCTTCGATAACGCCGGCGCTGGCATTGGCACTCCAGAGAAGGACGAGGCACAGAGAGGCCAGCAATCTGAAAAACATATCGCTTGGATCCAAGAGAAATGATGATGTTTAAGCCATTGAAAATTATATTTTAAATATCACCCTTTGCATCACCACGAACACTCATCCTTCAATCTCAGCTGCCGCGGTAGGTCGAATAGCCGTAGGGCGAGAGAAGCAGCGGCACGTGATAATGGCTCGCCGGATCGGCGATGCCGAAGCGCAAGGGGATGCGGTCGAGGAAGGCCGGCTCCGGCAGTGTAACGCCGGACCGGCGCAGATAGTCGCCGGCATGGAACACCAGCTCGTAGTTGCCGGCCATGAAGCCGATGCCTTCGACCATCGGGCCGTCGACACGGCCGTCGCTGTTGGTATGTACGGTGCGGATCAACTGCCGCTCTTCCCCCTCCAGCCAGTAGAGGTCGATGCGCAGACCCTCGGCCGGTTTCCCGAGAGCGGTATCGAGAACATGGGTGGTCAGGCGGCCGGCGCTGCTCATGGCTTCTCTCTTTCACACATTGGCGCGGGATGCTGTCAGAAGCCGCGCGCACGTCCTGCTAGATAGCGCTGTCTATGACGAAAGGCTCGTCATAGAAGAACTCCTCGAGATTGTTACCCGGCCCTTCGCGGTCGACGATGAGGAAATCGCTGACGGCGCCGACGGACATCAGCGGGTGGTGCCAGATATTGCGGCCGTAGTTGACGCCCTGCCGGCCGTTCGCCTGGAAAACGCGCGGCGTGCCCGGGCGCCCGTCCTCGTCGTCCGCCACCACGACGAGCCATGGGCGGTCGTCGAGCGGCGAAAAGCTCTGGCTGCCGAGCGGGTGGCGCTCCATCATCGTCACCGAATAGGGGAAAGACCGCGGCTGGCCGCGGAAGATGTTGATGATGACATTGGCGCCGTCGCCGACGACATCGGCACGCGCAAGACCGTGGAAACGTTCCGTGTTGCCGCCGTTGATGTGGCGCATCGTTGCCGGATCGGCTTCGATGATGGTGCCGAAGGGAGCGAAGGCCTCGCGTGTCAGCGGTTCGATTTCGAGCAGGCGCGACATTATGCGGAGACCTCGCAGGACGATTTTGCGCTTGCGGATGTCCGATCCAGTTCGAGGGCCCTCCTCATGAGCGGGGACAGGCATCGAACGGTTTTGTCAGGCATTTTCGTCTCCAGGAATCATCGACTGCAGGCGCAGGCGGGCGATTTTCTCGACCTGTGCGCAAGCGGTTTCAAATTCCTCTTCGGGCGAATTGTCAATGCGGCTTTGGAAGGAGGCAAGAATTTGCCCCTTGGTCAGCCCCTTCACCGCGATGATGAAGGGGAAGCCGAATTTTTTCGTGTAGGTGTCGTTGAGCGCGGTGAAGCGCTCATGCTCCTCTGGTGTCAGCCGGTCGAGGCCGGCAGACGCCTGCTCCGCCGTCGAGTCCGCCGTCAGCTTACCGGCGATCGCCAGCTTGCCGGCAAGATCGGGGTGCGCGCGCAGCACCTGCATCTTCTCGCGCGGCAGCGCCGTGCGAAAGGCCTGGCAGAGCGCCGAATGCACCGTGCCCGCCGTCAGCCCGGTCGCCGCGGCTCGGTCGTAGGCGCGTTCGGCAACCCAGGGCGAGTGCTCGAACACGCCACCGAGCCGGGCAACGAAGGCATCACGGTCGGTCATCAGAGCGCCCCTTCCGGCTTGTGGTGCTGGTACCAATGGTTGGCGATGTCAATGCGACGCGGCACCCAGACCTTGTCGTGCGACATGACGTAGTCGATGAAGCGAGCGAGCGCAGCAGCGCGGCCCGGGCGGCCGACGAGACGGCAGTGAAGGCCGATATTCATCATCTTGGCGTCGCCCTGGCGACCTTCCTCGTAGAGCACGTCAAATGTGTCCTTGAGGTAGCTGAAGAACTGGTCGCCGCTGTTAAAGCCCTGCGGCGTCGCAAAGCGCATGTCGTTGGCATCAAGCGTATAGGGAATGATCAGGTGCGGCTTGTCGGCCGAAAGACCCGGCACCCAGTAGGGCAGTTCGTCGGCGTAGCTGTCGCAGGAGTAAAGGAACCCGCCTTCCTCCAGCACCAGCTTCAGCGTATTGGCCGAAGGCTTGCCCTGGTAGATGCCGAGCGGCCGCTCGCCGGTGAGCTCCGTGTGCAGGCGGACGACCTCGCGGATATGCTCGCGTTCGACCTCTTCCGGCACGTCCTTGTATTCCAGCCAGCGCAGACCGTGGCTGGCGATTTCCCAGCCGGCTTCCTTCATGGCAGCGACGGCTTCCGGATTGCGCGCCATGGCCTGCGTCACGCCATAGACGGTCAGCGGGACGTTGCGGCTGGTGAACATGCGCCACAGCCGCCAGAAGCCGGAACGGGCACCGTATTCGTAGATCGATTCCATGTTGAGGTTACGCTGGCCAGCCCAGGGCTGCGCGCCGACAATTTCCGACAGCAGGCACTCGGACGCTGGGTCGCCATCGAGAATGCAGCTTTCGCCGCCCTCTTCGTAGTTCAGCACGAACTGCACGGCGATGCGCGCATCGCCCGGCCAGTTTGCCTTCGGCGGATTGCGGCCGTAGCCAACGAGGTCGCGCGGATACTTAGTCTCAGACATCAAATCACCCTTCGAATTTTTAGGAACGGTATCACCGCCGACCGGATTGTCGATACCGAAATGACGTGAGGCAGGGCAGCGGCAGCGCCACGGCCCTGACGGAAATTACCAGAAAAATTCGGCTGAGCCCGAGGTTGAGAGATTTTTCGAAACAGCGTTGAATGGATCGGCAAGGACAACGGCCCTCATCGAGATGAAATCCTACATTCAAGCGCTCCGCGAAAAAGTCGGTCCCGGCCTGCTTCTCTGCCCGTCAGTGGCGGCCGTCATTGTCGATTCCGATGGCCGGGTCCTCTTGCAGGAGAAAGCAAGTGGCGAAGGCTGGAGCCTGCCGGCCGGCGCGATCGAGCCGGGCGAGACGCCTGTCGATGCGGTCATCCGCGAGGTCATGGAGGAAACCGGCTATCCGGTCTCGGTCGAGCGGATACTGGGCGTCTTCGGCGGAGAAGCGTTTCGCTACACCTACCCGAACGGCGACCACGTCGAATATGTGGTTACCCTCTATCGATGCCGGATCGTCGGTTCCCAGCAGCCGATCACCGATGGCGAAACGAAGTCGCTGCGCTACTTCGCGCCGGCGGACATGCCGGACCTCGGCCTGCCCTATCCGAAAGCGCTGCTCTTTGCAGCTTCGCCCGCGTCCGTTTCCGATTAGCGCTGCGCCATCAGCGCAGCGACGATCAGCGGCAGCGGCCGGACCGCGCCTTGCGGCGCCAGCGATGGGTCGGCGGCGGCCCGCTTCGCCCGCTCTGCGCGCGTGTTCGTCGAGATCTTGCCGAGCGGGTGCTGTGAATGCACCCGCATGGGTGCGCCCGTCTCCTGCTCGACAAACAGCGCAAGGCTGCCGATCGAAAGCGGTTTTGATAGGCAGGGCTCGAACAGGTCACGGAGCGGCGCCTCGAGCCGCCGCATCGCGTCTGGCGCAAGCGGACCGGTCAGCATCATGTGGAAACGGTATTCGTCCATCACATGCGGATCGCCCCAACGGTGCAGGTTGGAGAACTGTGGGGCGGTCAGCCGGTCCGGATCGGAGCGCTCGATCTCGTCTTCGCTGAGCGGCGCGCGGAAGGCGTCGAACTCCTGGATGACGTTGGCCGCAAGCAGATGCATGGCCGTGCTCGGCACCTGCGGCATCAGCCCGAAGCATCGGCCGATGCGGGCGACCTCCAGGCGATCGATTTCGAACGGAGTCTGGGCGCCGGCAAAATGCATCAGCGCCTTCAGAAGCTTCGGTTCCGTCATGTCCGGATGCAGGCGGAACGGCGACATCATCACCGCATGAAAGCCGAAGCGTCGCGGAACCGCCGTGTGATAGGCGACATCCGCGGCGCTCAAGCCCGCGACCGACGGCAACTCGGCAGGTTCCCCGGAATAGACATTGCGCCCCAGCCAGCTTGCAGCGGTCGCGGAAAGCGGGTCGGCCATCGGCGGCGTAAAACAAATGGCATAGCGCATCGGCTGGCTCCGGGTATCCGTCAGCGCAGGATGAGCAATAGCTGCGGTTTTCCGCCCTCACCCCGACTTGTCCAATGGCCGCGTCTTAGGTGATTTGCGTGACAGATTGACGAAGTCGGCCGGGGATGAGCGCGGCAGCGGTGCGAACGTCACCCCTCGTTTTTCGGAACCATCCGGCCCATCGCCCGTTCCTAAAAGGTAGGAAAACAAGGATGGAGAAGAAGCGTGACCTATCACAATGCGAACCTTCAGGACGCCCGGATCAAGGAGACCCACGACCTGATCGCAAGCGACAAGGTTGAAGGCACGAGGGTCTATGGCCCCGACGACAAACACATCGGCTCGATCGAGCGCGTGATCATCGAGAAGCGCAGCGGGCGCGTCGCCTATGCGGTGCTCGGCTTCGGCGGTTTTCTCGGCCTCGGCGAAGACCACTATCCATTGCCTTGGGCAAAGCTGACCTATGACGAGAAGCTCGGCGGCTATCGCACTGATGTGACTCGCGATCAGGTCGAAAACGCGCCGAAATATCACGGCACCGAAGAATACGACTGGAACGCGGAAAACGGACGCCGTGTCTACGACTACTACGGCGTGCCGCCCTACTGGATGTAATGCCTGACTTTCGATCTTTCGGGTCCCGCCGCGGGCGGGGCCCTTCGCATGTCCGGCCCTAAAGATGTTTCTCGCGAAGTGCGGCTATGTGATTCCGGCAGAAGAAAGAATCGGGAATATCGATCGCCGGAGAACCGGCGATCTCTTCGACGACGAAACGCGCCAGGCGGTGTGCGATGCCGAAGCTCACCTTGAACCCGCCGGTCAGGACCGAGACGTTCGGATGGTCCGGATGCCGGCCTGCCATCGGCTCGCGCCCCGTCGCTTTCGGGCGCAACCCTGCCCATCGCTCCACCACCTCGGCACCCGCCAGGCGCGGCGCGAGCGCTACGGCGCGCCGAAGCAGCTCATCCAGCTGCTCGTCCGTCGACAGGGGATCGGCAAAACTGTTTTCGCTGGTGCTGCCGACCGCCACATGGCCGTCGTCATGGGCAATAATGTAGACGCCGTCGGCAAAGATCACCGGAAGCGCCGGATCGATCTCCGCGCGCAGCAGTGCCGCCTGCCCCTTGACAGCCGTGCCGCTCGTTTCCGCCAGCGGCACCGACACGTCGTCGATCAGTTGAAAACTGCCGACGCCGGCCGCGATGATGCAATGCTCGAAATCGATCCGGGTGCCATCGTCGAGTTCGGCCCGGCCGCGTTCCGGCTCGATCCGGCGCACGCCCCTGCCCTCGTCTAAATAGGCGTTCGGTGCCTGCAGGAGCGCTGTGCGGAGCGCAGCAAGCATGCGACGCGGCGAAACCCGTGCGGCGAGCGTGTCGAAGACCATGCCATGCGCCGCCGCGGCAGCACCCGGCCAGCCCTCAGGCCCGTCGTCCTTCACGTGCCAGTGGAACTGCCTGTCGGCCGCGCGCCAATGGCTCCGTGCATCCTGCTCGTGCCGGAGGGCGATATCGCGCAGGTGAGGCTTGGCAAGCGGGATCAAACGACCCGTCCGCCGATAGCCGGTCGAAAGCCCTGTCTCCGCCTCGAGCGCCGCTATCTCTTCCTCGAGCGTCACAAGCGCGTCGAATTGGAACTGTTTCTTATCGTTCCAGCGATCCGGCATATGCGGCATGAGCGCGCCCAAAAGGCCACCGCTGGCGCCTGCGCCGATCGCTTGTTGCTCGGCGACCCGCACGGCCATGCCCCTGCGCGTGGCGCAAATGGCGGCCCACAGCCCCATGATGCCGCCGCCGACGACCAAAAGCTCGCTCATCGATTGACCTTCTCCGGCCGGCGGATTATCGCCTTGGCCATGACAGGATCCGCAGACCCGATCGAGCCCCCGGCGCACCAGAACCTTGATTGGCACGAGGGCGATATGCCCTATTCCCGGGAGTTTGGCGATCACTTTTATTGCCGCACCGACGGGCGGCTGGAGTGCGGCCACGTCTTCCTGTCGGGCAACGGCCTGCCCGATCGTTGGGTCGGTGCGGGCACCTTCCGCATCGGCGAACTCGGCTTCGGTACCGGGCTCAATTTCTGCGAGACGTGGCGCCAGTGGAAGATGACCGCGGCCGCTGGCGACCAGCTGCAGTTCGTGTCCTTCGAGCGCTTTCCGATGGCGGCCGAAGAGATTTCGCGCGCCCTCAGCCATTGGCCAGAGATCGACACGGAGCACCAGGCGCTGGCCTCGCGCTGGCCGGTCGAGCCTGATGGTGATGTCCAGATCGACTTTGGTGACGGCGTCAGCCTCACGGTCGTCTGCGGCGCGGCACTCGGCGGCGTCGCCCGCGCGGAAGACCCGTTCGAAGCCTGGTATCTCGACGGCTTCGCGCCGTCGCGCAATCCCGACATGTGGTCGGAGGAACTGATGCGGCTGGTCTTCGAAAAGACCACGCCCGGCGGCAGCTTCGCCACCTATGCCGCCGCCGGTTTCGTCCGACGCAATTTGCAGGCCGCAGGCTTTGCCGTCGAGAAGCGCAAGGGTTTTGCCGGCAAACGCGAGATGCTGCGGGGCGACCGACCCTAGCGCTCGTCGCGATTGCGGCCTGTCTTGAACGGTTGCGCCACCCGACTGCAGAAATGCGTCAGCGCAAGCGTTTTACTCCACAAGAGAACTGAACTGTCGCAAATGGCGGGCCATCGCCGTCTCGAATCTGCGACACACTCCCCATCGGCAACACGGTGGGTCTTTCATGAACGACGATCAGTTTCCCGATGCAGCAACCGGCGACGCAACCTCGACGCCGCTGGAGCGCCGACGCCGCCCGGGCGGGCGCAGCGCCGAGCGTGTGCGCAAGTCTCCCGGCGGGAAATATCTCAATCTTGTCAATACGCTGGCGAAATCCACCGTACTTTCGGATGATGCGCTTGAATCGGTGCATGAGGCATCGCTAACGATCCTCGAAGAGATCGGCATGGACGTTATCCTGCCGGAGGCGCGCGAGCGGATGAAGGCGGCTGGCGCCGACTTGACGCCCGGCACCGACCGGGTGCGCTTCGACCGCGGCCTGATCATGGACATGATCGCCTCTGTTCCTCCGGCCTTCACCATGCACGCCCGCAACCCGGCCCGCAATGTCGCGATCGGCGGCAACAATCTCGTCTTCGCCCAGATCGCCAGCGCGCCGTTCGTCGCAGACCGGGACGGCGGCCGCCGCACCGGCAACCAGGAAGACTACCGAAAGCTGGTGAAGCTCGCGCAGTCCTATGACATCGTCCACACGACCGGCGGCTATCCGGTCGAGCCGGTCGACATCCATGCCTCGGTGCGCCACCTCGATTGCCTCTCCGACATGGTGAAGCTCACCGACAAGGTGTTCCACGTCTATTCGCTGGGCAAGCAGCGCAACACCGACGGCATCGAGATCGCCCGCATCGGCCGTGGCATCACGATGGAGCAGATGGAGCGCGAGCCGTCGCTCTTCACCATCATCAACACCTCCTCGCCGCTCCGGCTCGACGGGCCGATGCTGCAGGGCATCATCGAGATGTCCTCGCGCAACCAGGTGGTGGTCGTCACGCCCTTCACGCTCGCCGGCGCCATGGCGCCGGTGACGATCGCCGGTGCGCTCGTCCAGCAGAACGCCGAAGCGCTCTGCGGCATCGCCTTCACCCAGATGGTCAGGCGCGGCGCACCCGTGATGTATGGCGGCTTCACCTCCAACGTCGACATGAAGACCGGAGCGCCCGCCTTCGGCACGCCGGAATACATGAAGGCGGTGGTCGCCGGGGGCCAGCTCGCCCGCCGCTACAACATCCCCTACCGCACCTCGAACACCAACGCCGCCAATACGCTGGACGCTCAAGCGGCCTACGAATCCGCCATGTCGCTCTGGGCGCTGACGCAAGGGGGCGGCAATTTCGTCATGCATGCCGCCGGCTGGACCGAAGGTGGGCTTACGGCCTCCTTCGAGAAGTTCATTCTCGACGTCGACATGTTGCAGATGGTGGCGGAATACCTGACCCCGCTTGATGTCAGCGAAGATGCGCTGGGCCTCGATGCCGTGCGCGACGTCGGCCCGGGCGGCCATTACTTCGGCACGCTGCACACGCTGCAGCGCTACGAGACCGCCTTCTATTCACCGATCCTGTCGGACTGGCGCAACTTCGAGACCTGGACCGAAGCCGGGCGGCCGACGACATCCGATCACGCCAACCGGATCTTCAAACAGAAGCTGAACGAATACGAGCGCCCGCCCCTCGATCCGGCGATCGAGGAGGAACTCGATGCCTTTGTCGCCAAACGCAAGGCCGAGGGCGGCGTCCCCACCGACTTCTGACGGGACGCCTTGGGTAAACCGGAAAGCGTTACGAAGTCCGGCTGCGGCCGAGCCTTAAGGGAACACCGCGGCCCGTGCCGTTGCGATCAGTTGCTCGGTGGTTGCAGCCACGCAGTTGCGGTCGATCTCGGCGACTGTCCGCTCGCGGACATGGGCGGAAAGCTGCTTGCGGAGATCGCCAAGCGTCCGGGGTGCTGCGCAAATCACCAGGCTGTCGAAGGCATGGTTGGCGGCGTAGCTCTCCAGCCTTCCGGCCACGTCCGCAACAAAGCGCTGCTGCTCCTCGCGAACGGGATCGCTCTTGTATTCCATGGCCGAGCGTCCGTGTCCGACGGACGAATGCGACCGGCCCGGCTTGTCGGCCATGATGTCCTGAACGCGCTTCGGTTCGGTGTGAAAGGTCTCCTCCTCCGGCCGCTGGCGCTCTTCCTTCAACAGGTTCACGCCCTTGACGATGCGCGCGGTGTTGCCATCCGCGGCCAGTATCCAAGTCCGGTTCTGCACGATTGTCTCCCAGTGAAAGGTGTGGATCGCGAAGGGTCATGAAAACCCTGTAAAGGAAACGAACGAGCGGCGATCCGGTTCCATCGGAAGGTGGCGATGATGCTGATTATTTGGCCGGATGCGCCGGTCACATCCGCGCGATATAGGCTTCGAAGCTGCGTTCCGGCGTCACCTCGTAACGCTCGCGCTGGACACGAAGCGTGCTGATCCTGTCGACCCGGAAATCGCGGAAATCCGACCTCAGTTCGCACCAGCCCGTCAGCAGCCAGAAGTGGCCGAAGACGCTGAGGCCGAGCGGCCAGATGGTGCGCTCGGAATGTTCGTCCTTGAGGCTGTCATAGGCCAGGCGAAGCTTGCGGCGACCGGCGATCGCCAGGCGGATCTCGCCGAGCAGCGCCGGCGGTTCCGGCTGGAGCGAAGAGCGGAAGGCGCGAAGGGGCGCGGCTGTCAGCCGCTGCCGATGTTCGGGCGGCAGACCATGGGCGATCTTCTCCATCGCCTCGCGCGCCGCCTGGGCGAGCCTGCCGTCGCCGAGCATCTGCACGGCGCGGGCGCCGAAAGCGAGCGCTTCCAGCTGCTCGAAGGTAAAGGCAAGCGGCGGCGCATCGAACGCACCGCGCAGGAGATAGCCGACACCGCGTTCGCCGTCGATCGGCGCGCCGGAGGCGATCAGGTGCTCCATGTCGCGATAGATGGTGCGCTGGGCGACCTCCATCTTCTCGGCGATCTCGCGCGCCGTCATCACCCGGCCGCTCGCGCGCAGGAGCTGGATGATGCGAAACAGCCGGTCGGCGGGTCTCATGCCTGGCCTCCCCGCGGCAAGACTTCGTTCAAAAGGGCTACCGCGCGCATCGCGTGTCCACAAGCACGGCACCGTCGATAATGGCCATAAGGCTGTCAGTTGCCCTGTGTTAAATCAAGCGACAACTCACAGGGAGCCTCATCATGACCAGCGATCACATCCTTGAACTTGCTGTCTGCATCGTCACCGACAGGCCGGCGGCCACAGCCACGCGCCAGCGAGCGATGCAGGCCGTTTCCCGCTATCCGGGCTTCGTCTCCTGGCGCGCGGTCGATTCCTGCGAGACCTCGGGCATGTTCGCAGACCTGGTCGAATGGGAGACACTGGAGGCTGCGCAATCGGCCGGAGAGCGCGTCCGGGTCGATCCGGAGTTCGCACCTTACGCAGCGACGATCAGCGCGGTAATGCTCGTGCAGCATTTTAGCGGCGGCCAGAGGATCTGACCGGCCCGGAATTGGACGAGCAAAGGACTGCCTGAGCGATGGCCGAACCACTGAAGAATCTGCTGCACCCCGGTGTCGTCATCGCCATCGCCGATGCGCTCGAACGCAACGCCGCCGGTTTCGACCGCAAGAGGTTCGTGGCGCTTGCGGGTGACGGGCTGGAGGCGCTGGAGCTGATGCAGCGCTCGCTGCAGATCCGCGACGCGCTGGTCGAGACGCTGCCGCAGGCGTTTCCGGAGGCGGCCGCCAACCTCCACGCCTGCCTTCCTCGCGACGGCGCGGACGGTATCAGCGGCTGGTCGCTGCTGCCCTTCAGCCAGTACGTCGCCTTGCGCGGCCTCGACGACTTCGACCTGTCGCTGTCGCTGTTGCGGGCGCTGACGCCGCATTTCACAGCCGAGTTCGGCATCCGCGTCTTCATCGATCGCGACCAGGAGCGCGCCCTCGCGACGATCCGGGACTGGACGAAGGATCCCAACCATCACGTCCGGCGACTGGCGAGCGAAGGCACCCGCCCGCGCCTGCCCTGGGCGATGCGACTGCTGCAGCTCATCCGCGATCCGCAGCCGATCCTGCCGATCCTGACCGCGCTTCTCGACGACCCCGAGGAGTATGTGCGCCGCTCGGTTGCCAACAGCCTCAACGACATCGCCAAGGACCATTCGGATCTGGTGGCTGCTTTCGTCGCCGAACAGATCGGCGACGCATCGCCGGAGCGCCGCCAGCTTCTGCGCCACGCCTCGCGCACGCTGCTGAAGCAGGGGCACGCGGACGCGCTCGGCAATTTCGGTTTCGCTCCCCCGGCCGGCATCAATGCGCGCTTTTCGCTCGATCGTTCGGACATCGTGCTTGGCGAAAGCCTCGGCCTGCGCCTCGCCGTCAGCCATGACGCCGAGACGAGCCAGAAGGTGATGATCGACTACGCTGTGCACCATCGCAAGGCAAACGGTGCGACCTCGCCGAAAGTCTTCAAGTGGACATCCGCGACGCTTGTCCCCGGCGGCTCGATCGAGATCGAGAAACGCCATGCGATCCGGCCCATTACGACCCGTCGCTATTACCCGGGCGCGCATCGCATCGTCATCCTCGTCAACGGCCAGGAAGCGGCAGAAGCGGGCTTCGATCTCGCGCTTGAGTAGATCTCATTTCGCACCTGCGAAAAGATGGACCTTGACTTTTTCGTCCAAACCAACGACATGGTGCCCAGCGTCACCTTCCGGCCGCCGCGTGAGCGCGCCCTCGGCAGACATCGAAAGCCGTGAAGAAGGATAGCGCACATATCACCGCGATAGGCGGTACAGCACAGGCGCTTGACGACTTAATTCAACCCACAAGTTCCCAATTCACGCGGGGTTCTTGACGCCGAACGACACCGGAACAGCAACGATGCGGTTCCGGCGAATGCGTTTGGCGCCCCCAAAAGGTATATGCATTTGTCCACCTTTAAAGATCTCGGCCTCTCCGAGCACATTCTGGAAACCCTGACTGCCAACGGCTTCGAAAAGCCGACCCCGATCCAGGCTCAGGCGATCCCGCTGGTGCTGAAGGGCAACGATCTCATCGGTCTCGCCCAGACCGGCACCGGCAAGACGGCCGCCTTCGGCCTGCCGATGATCGAGAAGCTCGTTGCCGAAGGCAAGCGCCCCGATCCGCGCAACATTCGCGCCCTGGTTCTGGCGCCGACCCGCGAACTGGTCAACCAGATCGCCGCCAACCTCAAGCTGTTCGTCAAGAAGTCACCGCTGAAGATCGGCGTTGTCGTTGGCGGCGTCTCGATCAACAAGCAGACCGAACAGCTCGCCCGCGGTGTCGACATCCTGGTCGCAACCCCCGGCCGCCTGCTCGACCTCGTTGCCCGCAAGGCCGTGACGCTGACGCAGGGCCGCTACCTGGTTCTCGACGAAGCCGACCAGATGCTCGACCTCGGCTTCATCCACGACCTGCGCAAGATCTCCAAGCTGGTGCCGAAGAACCGCCAGACGCTGCTCTTCTCGGCCACCATGCCGAAGCAGATCGCCGAGCTTGCTGGCGAGTACCTGACCAACCCGGTCAAGGTCGAAGTCACGCCTCCGGGCAAGGCTGCCGACAAGGTCGAACAGTATGTTCACTTCGTTCCCGGCAAGGACCTGAAGACGACCATCCTCAAGAAGACGCTGACAGAGAACCCGGACGGCCTGTCGCTGATCTTCAGCCGCACCAAGCATGGCGCCGAGAAGCTGATGAAGCATCTCGACCACGTCGGCTTCAAGGCCGCCTCGATCCACGGCAACAAGAGCCAGGGCCAGCGCGAGCGCGCGCTCAAGGCCTTCCGTGACGGCGAGATCCGCGTGCTGGTCGCGACCGACGTCGCCGCCCGCGGCATCGACATCCCCGGCGTTACTCACGTCTACAACTACGACCTGCCGGAAGTGCCGGATGCCTATGTTCACCGCATCGGCCGCACCGCGCGCGCCGGCCGCGACGGCATCGCCATCGCCTTCTGCGCGCCGGACGAAATCCGCCTGCTGCGCGACATCGAGAAGCTGATGGGCATCAACATTGCCGTTGCCAGCGGCGAGGCTCCCGCCGACCAGGCGCGTCCGGCCAAGGGCCGCGGCGGCCGTGGCAACAACGGCGCCGGCCACCGCAAGGGCAATGGCGGCGGTCACCACCAGAACGGCGGCCGTCCGCCGCGCCGTGAGCGTCCGGCCGGCGAGCCGGTTGCTGCGACCAGCGGCTTCACCGGTGACGACCTATTGCGCGACGAGCGTCGCCCGCAGCGCCAGGAGCGCCGCGATCACGGCCATCCGCAGACCGACGGCCGTGGCGAAGGCAACCGCAACCACGAAGGCAAGAAGCACCACGGACGTCCCGGCCAGAAGCAGGGCGAACGTCGTGACCGCAACCATGGCGGCCGCAACGAAAACCGTGGCGGTGGCGAGCGTCGCGAAGGCGGCCAGGGCCAGCGTCGGGGCAATGGCGGCAATCGCGGCCACCAGGGCTGACCCAGGCGCTGCGCGTCAACCGGGCGCGCAAAAGCCAGCGTAGAATTTTGAAATGTGAACGGCGGGTCGCTTCGGCCCGCCGTTTTAGTTTTGGGCCAAGCGCATGCCGCTATTGCAAAACCGCTTCACACTCTCGCGCGTCGTGCTTCACGCCTGCTTGCGGTTGGTGAGATAGACGCCGGCAACGGCAATGATGGTGCCGATGACCATCGGCAGCGTCAGCGCTTCGCCGAAGAAGAGCCACGCCTGCACGGCGGCAAGCGGCGGCACGAGATAGATCAGCGACGCTGCGCGCGACACCTGCCCCCGACGGATCAAATAAAGCAGCAGCGCGATCGCGCCCATCGAGAGCCCGAGAACCGACCAGGCAAGTGCCAGAACCACCTGGAGGTTCCAAGTGACGTGCAAGTCTTCGAGCATCAGCGCCAGCGGGATCGTCACGATCAGCGCGCCGAGATATTGCAGCGCTGCGATGGTGCGGATGTCACCGCTCTGCAGATGGCGCTTCTGGTAGAGCGTGCCATAGGTGACGGCGCCCATGCCGAGCACGTTGATGATCACAGGCAGAAAGTGGATCGGCGTCGCCCCCGTGTCGATCGCCAGCACCTTCGGCAGGACGGCAAGCGCAATGCCGAAGAAGCCGAGCACCAGCCCGAGCTTCTGCTGCGTGCTCAGCCTCTCGTCGATGACGAAGGCCGCGGCGACCGCGGTCATCAGCGGCTGCAGGCCGGCGATGATGCCGGAAATGCCGGCCGGCACGCCCTCGCCGATCGCCCACCAGACCGACCCGAGATAGAGCCCGTGCAGGAACATGCCGGACACGATCGCATGACCGGCCATTTTCCAGGACTTCGGCCATCGTGCGCCGGTGACGACGCAGAACAGGATGAAGAGCGCGATCGCCAGCGTGTAGCGCAACACGAGAAAGGTCAGCGGATCTGCGTAGACCGCAGCATATTTCGCCACCACCCAGCCGGTGGACCAGAGCAGAACGAAGATGGCGGGAGCCAGACGGGCGAGCATGGTGAGCCTATCGGAATGACGGCGGCAGGTGGAAGCAATGAACCGCCCTCGCTGAAGCGCGTCGGGCTGTTGTAACGCTTTGATCTGCCGCTGATTTCGCGCTCAAATCCCTCCGATTTAAGCACTCATGCAAGTATCCGCGCCGGTATCGATGGTCAAAGCAATTTTTCTGATGGGAAGCATCAGCCAATCGGAACCATCAGCCTGAGCGAGGATAGCGACAGCGAGACGAAACCGGGATCGTACTCCTCGCGATAGTGCAGCAAGGCGGTATCGACCGCGTGGCCTTCGGCCGCGATCCAGTCGAACATTCTCTGGTAATGGGCAAAGACGTCGCCACTATCAGGGTGATGCAGGGCCGTGACGAAGCGCATGGCCGGCAGGTCGACAAAGCCTGGGTGCACGGTCGTCTCTGCCTTGTCGGAAACATAGCCGACGAGATAGCGGAATCCATCCGGGCGATCGTTCCAGGAGATGCCGACCAAGGCTGCATGATCGCCTGGATGCAGATGCTGGTGATGCCCCTGCATTTCGGCGATCAGCCGGCGAACGGCACCATCGGCCGCCTCGCCGAAGGTGCCCTCCCAGAACGATCCGGAAATGCGCTGTGCGGGTCTCTCGACAATTTCGAACACCATGGTCGCCTCTTAAAAAAGAGATCCTGCAGCGATTGCCAGGGGTCTCCCGCATGGCAAGCCCTGGAGCAAAACGGAATTTGCCTCAAAGCAGTTCCACGAAGGCCCGCGCCGCGTGGCTGAACTGCCTCTCGCGGTGGGTCAAAAGCTCGAAGCTGCGCTCAGCCAGTTCGAACGGCAGTTCCACGAGCCGGCCGCTATCGACGAAAGGTTGTGCTGCGAGCCGGGAAACGGCCGTGACGAAAGGACCGCTTTCGACCGCCGTCAGCACCGCCTCGTTCGAGGGCAGCTCAAGCTCGATCCTGAGCCGATCGACGTCTGCTCCATGATCATTCATCGATTGCAGGAACATTGCCCGCGTGCCGGAGCCTTCCTCGCGCAGCACCCAGCGCGCAGAAAGCAGCATTTCCAGATTGACGGCAGCCCCAACGAACGCGTGCAAGGGCGCGGCATAGACGGCGATGCGATCGACGGCGACGCGGCGATGGTCGAGCTTGGCGCCATCCACGCGCCCCTCGACGAAGCCGAGCTGCGCCGTGCCCTCTTCCACCGCCTCGGCGACGACGGCCGTGTTGCGCACGGTGAGCTTCACATCGACCTGGGGATAGTCGTGGGTGAAGCGGGCAAGGCGCGACGGCAGCCAATAGCTCGCGACCGTCTGGCTGGCAGCGATCGACAGTTCGCCGCGGCGAAGCTCCGAGAGATCGCGCAGGCAGGCAGTGGCGGCGAGCGCCCGGGCGAGCACCGCCTTTGCCTCCGGCAGGAAGATCTTGCCGGCATCGGTCAGCGTCAGGCCGCGGCCGACGCGATCGAACAATCTGATGTCGTGCTGGGTTTCGAGCGCCGCGATGGCCGCGCTTGCGGCCGACTGCGTGACGTTCATCGCCTCGGCGGCTTTGGTCATGTGCAGCCGCTCGGCGACCGCGACGAAGATTTTAAGCTGATCGAGTGTCATGGTAGATCAATCGCAAAAATCGATCAGAATGACAAGAATAATCCGTTAGACTGATTCATGGATGAGCGTAGGTTGCGCCCATGTCCAGATCGCATTCCCCATTTCGCTCCCAATTTTCCTCAGTCGCCTCCCGCCTGACGTGCATTCTTCCGGGCCTTTTCCTCTGCTGTCTCGTCGCACTTGCGGCCATCGGTCTGGAATGGATCGAGCGGCGCTGGACCGGCCGCGCCTGGCTGGAAGCGCTCGTTCTCGCGATCCTTCTCGGCGCTATCGTCCGCAGCCTCTGGACACCCGGCCCCCGCTTCCTCTCCGGCATCCACTTCTCGGCGAAAGTCCTGCTGGAGACAGCGATCGTGCTGATCGGCGCGATGCTGAGCTTCGATGCGATCGCCGCGAGCGGGCCGACCCTGCTCGTCACCATCGTCGCCATGGTTCTTCTGTCGATTTCCACCGGCTACGTGATTGCGCGCATGCTCGGGCTGCCGAAACGCCTGGCGACCTTGATTGCCTGCGGCAACGCCATCTGCGGCAACTCGGCGATCGCCGCCGTCGCACCGGCCATCGGTGCCCGCGGCGAGGAGGTCGCAGCTGCAATTTCTTTTACCGCCATCCTCGGCATCGCCGTCGTCCTGTCGCTGCCCTTCGTCGGCGGTTGGCTCGGCATGACGCCTCAGGGCTACGGCGTCTTTGCCGGCATGACCGTCTATGCCGTACCCCAGGTCCTGGCCGCGGCCAGCCCCTTCAGCCCGCTCTCGGTCCAGGTGGGCACGCTGGTCAAGCTCGTGCGCGTGCTGATGCTCGGCCCCGTCGTCTTCTGCTTCTCGCTAATTGGCAGCCGCGATACCGAGCCGGAATGCAAAGCGCCCGGACAACGGAAGTCGCGCCTCGCCACGATCCTCCATTTCGTTCCCTGGTTCATTCTGGGTTTCCTCGCCGTTGCGATCGCCCGCAACAGCGGCGCAATCTCCGACACACTCGCGACCGACGCCGTGACGGTCTCCACCTGGCTGACGGTCATCGCCATGGCCGCCCTCGGCCTTGAGGTCGACATCCGCGCGCTCGCCCATTGCGGGCCGCGTGCAAGTGCTGCCGCCACATTGTCGCTGCTGGTGCTCGGTGTCCTCGCGGTCCTCGCGATCGTCTGCCTGGGTCTCGGCTAGCTTCGGCGCCCGCGTCCAAATTTAGAGCAAGTGCATATTTCTTGCCCACCCGGTCGCAACCACTTTCTGCGACCGGATGCGGCTGCCCTGTCGTTGGGCAGATTTCCCCGCGAACGGGCGCTTCTGGCGTGGCCAACTTTCTTTTCAGGCGACTGAGCACGCTTCTTGCATTGCAACCAGCCTTGTACTCAAATGGTCAAAAATAAGGGGACCACGCCTTTGGCATTTGACGAAATGATGAATGCGGACAGCAGTCCGCGCCAGCCATATTCGACCTATCATGATTGGTATGCCAGCCAGGACAGAAATCGGCTCATAGCGAAATCCAAGGACGCCGAGAACATCTTCCGGAAAACCGGCATCACCTTCGCGGTCTACGGACACGCAGACAGTTCCGAAAAGCTCATCCCCTTCGATCTCATCCCCCGCATCATCTCCGGCCGCGAATGGCGCAAGCTCGCCCAGGGCATCGAACAGCGGGTCATCGCTCTCAACGCCTTTCTCGACGACATCTACCACAAGCAGGAAATCATCCGCGCCGGCCGCATCCCGCGCGAACTGATCGAGAAGAACGAAGCCTTCCTGCCGCAGATGATCGGTTTCCGCCCGCCGGGCGGCGTCTATACCCATATCGTCGGCACCGACATCGTCAGAACCGGCGAAGACCAGTTCTACGTTCTCGAAGATAACGCGCGTACCCCGTCCGGCGTCAGCTACATGCTGGAAAACCGCGAAACGATGATGCAGATGTTCCCGGAACTCTTCCATCAGAACCGCGTGCGCCCGGTCGAGAACTACCCCTACCTGCTGCGGCAGAGCCTTTCGTCGCTAGCCCCTCCCGGCTGCAGCGGCAAGCCGCGCGTCGCGGTGCTGACGCCCGGCATCTACAATTCGGCTTACTACGAACACGCGTTCCTCGCCGACCAGATGGGCGTCGAGCTCGTCGAAGGATCGGACCTGCGGGTGATCGACGGCAAGGTGAAGATGCGCACCACCCGCGGCTACGAGGCGATCGACGTGCTCTACCGCCGCGTCGATGACGACTTCCTCGACCCACTCACCTTCCGACCGGATTCCGCCCTCGGCATTCCCGGCATCATGGACGTCTACCGCGCCGGCAACATCACCATTGCCAACGCGCCCGGCACCGGAATTTCCGACGACAAGGCGATCTATTCCTACATGCCCGAGATCGTCGAGTTCTATACCGGCCGCAAGCCGCTCTTGGAAAACGTCCCGACCTGGCGCTGTTCCGAGCCGCAGAGTCTCAAATACGTGCTCGAGCATCTGGAAGAGCTGGTGGTCAAGGAGGTCCACGGCTCAGGCGGCTACGGCATGCTGGTAGGCCCGACGGCGACCAGGAAGGAACGCGCCGTCTTCGCCGAGAAGCTGAAAGCCCGCCCGACCAATTACATCGCCCAGCCGACGCTTTCCCTTTCCACCGTGCCGATCCTCGTCAACAAGGGCATCGCGCCCCGGCACGTCGACCTTCGCCCCTATGTCCTCGTCTCCGACAAGGTCCAGATCATCCCCGGCGGCCTGACGCGCGTGGCGCTGAAAGCCGGTTCGCTCGTCGTGAACTCCAGCCAGGGTGGCGGGACCAAGGACACCTGGGTGCTGGAGGACTGAGAGATGCTGGGAAGAACTGCAAACGGCCTCTACTGGATGTTCCGCTATATCGAACGCGCCGAAAACAGCGCCCGGCTGATCGATGCCGGCCTGCGCATGGCGCTGACCCGCAGCGAGGCAACGGAGGGCGACTGGGACGGTGTGCTGCAAAGTGCGGGCGTGCGCGAACTTTATGACGAGGTGCACGAAACGCTGACGAGCATCGACGCGATCGACTTCCTGCTGCGCGACCGGGCCAACCCCTCAAGCGTGATGTCCTGCATCGAGGCGGGGCGTCACAATGCCCGCATGGTGCGCACGGCGCTGACGCGCGAAACCTGGGAAGCCACCAACGAGTGCTATCTCGAGATGAGGGCAATGCTGTCGAAGAAGGCGCGCCCGACGGACATGCCGGAGATCATCGACATGATCAAGCGCCGCGCCGGCCTCATCCGTGGCGCCTTCCACGGCACCATGCTTCGAAACGAGATCTTCAATTTCTCGCGCATCGGCACCTTCATCGAACGGGCCGACAACACCGCCCGCATACTTGACGTGAAGTACTACGTGCTTCTGCCGGCGGTCGCCGCCGTCGGCTCGTCGATGGACAATGTGCAGTGGGAATCGATCCTGCGCTCGGTCTCGGCGCATCGCGCCTATGGCTGGGTCTATGACGCCGAACTTCGCCCCGCCAACATCGCCGACTTCCTGATTTCCAACGGCCGCATGCCGCGCTCGCTTGCCTATTGCTACGAGAAGATCGCCAGCAACCTCGGCTATCTCGAGCGGGAGTATGGCGAACGCCATGCCGCCCACGAGACGGCCGACCGGACGCTAGCGTCGCTGCGCAGCCAGTCGATCAAGGACATCATGGATCAGGGGCTGCATGAGTATCTCGAAGAATTCATCAGCCACAACAACCGTCTGGGACAGGAAATCTCCGACGGCTACCGATTCTACTAGAGCAGTTTCAGCGAAAGTGTAACGCCGTTTCGCGTTTGGAATTGCGTAAAAACAAGGAGATAGAGCGCTTTCACAACTCCGTTTTGACCGGAAGCGTTCTAGATCGGAGGATGGCATGCACCTGAAGATCAGCCACACGACCGAATATCACTATGACGAGCCCGTGCAGTATGCCCTGCAGCGCTTGCGGCTGACGCCGCTCACCCAGGTGGGCCAGACCGTGCTCGGCTGGGAGACCCTCGTCGATGGCGCTGCGATCGAAGTGAACTACGACGACCACTTCGGCAACCGTGTTCACCTCGTCAGCATCGACGGCGACCGCGAAACGATCCATATCACGGCCTCCGGCGAGGTCCACACGGAGGACCGCGCCGGCGTCTTCGGCCCGCACCAGTCCTATGTGCCGCTGTGGCTCTTTGCACGCGAAACACCGCTTACCAAGGCCGGAAAGCTCATCCGCGAGCTCGCAAAATCCGCCGAAGGTGACACCGCCCTTGCCCGCATGCATGCGCTGATGGAGACGATCCACGAGGCGGTGACGTACAAACCCGGCGAGACCCATGCGGAAACGACGGCCGAGGATGCGCTGGAAAGCGGCCAGGGCGTCTGCCAGGACCATGCCCATATCCTGATCGCAGCGGCGCGCTCGCTCGATCTACCGGCGCGCTACATCTCGGGCTACCTGATGATGGAGGGGCACCCCGAACAGACGGCCAGCCACGCCTGGGCCGAGGTGCATCTCAACGGGCTCGGCTGGGTCGGCTTCGATGCAGCCAACAAGATCTGCCCAGATGATCGCTATGTCCGCATCGCCTCCGGCCTCTGCTACCGCGACGCCGCCCCCATCTCCGGGCTGATCCACGGCGAGGCGAAGGAGACGCTGAAGGTGTCGGTCACGGTCGAACAGCAGCAGCAAAGCCAAAACCAAAGCCAGGCCCGGGGCCAGAGCCAAAATCAGAGTCAGTAGGGCCTGAGGCGGGGCGGCGAGGACGCCCCGCCGAAGCTGCAGGGTGTTGCAACTACCGCGAGGCGCTCGCCTGCAGGATGCGGCAGAGCGAAACCAGCCCGCTGTCATAACCGCCGCCAACGACATCGCGACAGCGTTTGATCAGCTTGACCCGCTCGCCGACGGGCAGTGCATTGAACGCGGCCATCGAAGCGCCTGGTGAAACCGAGCCTCCCGAACCGCCTCCGGTTCCACCGCCAACGCTGCCGCCACCCCCGGAGCTCCCGCCGCCGGATCCCGTTCCAACTCCCACGCCGAGCCCAAGCCCGACGCCGTTGCCGCCGCCTGCATTGGCCTTGAGACCAGCAGTCAGGCCATTCCGTCCACCGACCGTGGCATTGACCGAAGTGTTGAGCCCTTTTCCGCCGCCAAGGCCGACATCGGCATCCGCGTTGATGCCATTGGCGCCGCCGGCGCTCGCCTGCACATCGGCGTTGACGCCTTGCGCACCGCCGATCGAGGCGTTTGCGTTGGCATTGACGCCGTTTGCGCCGCCGAGCGATGCATCGACATCGGCCTTAAGGCCGTTCGAGCCACCAAGTCCGACATTGGCGTTCAGCCCGCTCGGGCCACCGACGGACACGCCGACGCCAAGACCGTTCGCACTCTGTGAAAATGCCGGCTGGGACAGCGCCACCGTCGCAAGAAGACCGAGCGACAACGCAAATACATTCCTCCGCATGATCGTCCTCCTAACAAGGTCAGGGTCGGAATGGCCCCGACAAAGGGGATACGTCGCAGGGTTGCTGCCGGTTGCAGCGGATCAGCCGAAAAGCGAGGGTTTTGCCCGGTGTGGATAACACAGGGCGAAGATGCGGCCGAAGGCGTGTCTTTTCGAAACGATGGCCTTGGCACCCAAACAGGATCGCCGCACTGAAAGTGGTGCGGTGATCGTTCTGAGGCTCTTAGCGGATCAAAGGACGTCTGATGAGACGCGCGCCGTTGTAAGGCTGGCCAATGGCCCGAAAAAGCCGATGATGCGCGTAATGCGCGTCGCGTTGGGATCGAGGAATGCGATGTCCAGACCCTCGGGGAAAGATGATCCGTCGGGCATCACAAATCGCCAGGCGAAGCGTGCGATCCCATGATGAACATCCACGTCGCTTGTCCGAGTAATACGCGCGCCCGGGTGCCCAGCCTGAATACCTGCAATGTGCGCGAGCAGTTCTTCTGCACCGGCGGCATGAACCGTCGGGTCCGTGTACGTTGCGCCATCGGCCCAGATCGGCACCAGCAACGCCCGCCTCTGCTCGGCGTCCTCCGACGACCAGGCAGCGCAATACGAATCGATAAGATCTGTTAACGGCACGCTTCTTCACTCCCTTAGATCATAGGTTCCGACACGCTCCGACGGCCAAGTCGAGGAGCATGCTCCTTCTCGCCGCAAGATAGCTGACGGCTGTTCGGCTGCTGCATTTATCCTTCGATCGTCTCCGATCAATGGAGCACTGCCGCGGCCGCCCACCTGCAGGCACGCAACGTCGCGGGAGAAAACTATGACGTCGACGCTGCGAGGCCAATACGCACCGCGCGGTCAGTGGTTACCCAGAGGTAAGGGAAGATGAACAGGCCCGCCGACTAGGGCTGATTGCAGCGATGAAGACGGTCGCGGGTCAGTGCGAGCATAAAAGTTACAGGTCCCGTCCCGCGACGATGCTTGCGGGTGCGCCAAGCCTGCTCAGCTCGCAGCGGCCTCCTCGACGCTGGCACCTGGGACCGTCGCACCGCAATTACGGTGCGACGGCGGCCTTTGCGCGTCTGTTATGACGCAAGCTGTGTTGAGCGCCAAAGACAAGAGCGAACTGTCCGCTCTCGCGCCGACAGCGTCAGTGGCTGTCGCGGTTCATCGGAATTTCCGCGCCGCGCGGACCGACGAGGAAGTCGAGATCCGCGCCCGTGTCGGCCTGCATCACGCTCTTGACGTAGAGGCCGGCATAACCACCCTTGAGCGGCATCACCGGCGACACCCAGGCAGCGCGACGACGGGCCAGTTCTTCGTCGGAGACATCGAGATGGATGGTGCGGGCCGGCACGTCGACGGCGATCATGTCGCCGTTTTGAACCAGTGCCAGCGGGCCGCCATCGGCCGCTTCCGGCGCCGTGTGCAGGATGACCGTACCGTAGGCCGTGCCGGACATGCGCGCATCGGAGATGCGGATCATGTCGGTAATGCCCTTTTTCAGCACCTTCGGGGGCAGGCCCATGTTGCCGACCTCGGCCATGCCCGGGTAACCCTTCGGGCCGCAATATTTCAGCACCATCACGCAGGTCTCGTCGATGTCGAGATCATCGCGATTGATGCGGGCGTGGTAGTCCTCGATGCTCTCGAACACCACCGCCCGGCCCTTGTGCTGCATCAGGTGCGGCGATGCGGCGGACGGCTTCAGCACGCAGCCCTTGGGCGCAAGATTGCCGCGCAGCACCGCGATGCCGCCGGACTTGGTCAGCGCTTTGTCGCGCGGCACGATGACGTCGTCATTGTAGTTGACGACATCCTTGACGTCGTTCCAGATCGTGTCACCGGTGACGGTCACAGCATCCTTGTGAAGGAGGCCCATTTCGCCCACGGCCTTGATCACGACCGGCAGCCCGCCGGCATAATAGAACTCCTCCATCAGGTACTTGCCCGACGGCTGCAGGTTGACGATCGTCGGCACGTCGCGGCCGAGGCGATCCCAATCGTCGAGACTGAGGTCGACACCGACACGGCCGGCAAGCGCCAAGAGGTGCAGCACGGCGTTGGTCGAGCCGCCGACCGCGCCGTTGACGCGAATGGCGTTCTCGAAGGCCTGCTTCGTCAGGATATCCGAAGGCTTCAGATCCTCCTTGACCATGTCGACGATGCGGCGGCCGGAGAGCTGGGAGATCACCCGGCGGCGGGCATCGACGGCAGGGATCGCCGCATTGCCGGGCAGGGTCATGCCGAGCGCTTCGGCCATCGAGGCCATGGTCGAGGCCGTGCCCATGGTCATGCAACTGCCGGCCGAGCGGGCCATGCCCTGCTCCGCATCCATGAATTCGGCGAGCGACATCTCGCCGGACTTCACCATTTCCGAAAACTGCCAGATCGCCGTGCCCGAGCCGACATCCTTGCCGCGCCACTTGCCGTTCAGCATCGGGCCGCCAGAAACGAGGATGACCGGGATGTCGACGCTGGCAGCCCCCATCAGCAGGCTCGGCGTGGTCTTGTCGCAACCGCCGAGCAGCACGACGCCATCGACCGGATTGCCGCGGATCGCCTCTTCGACGTCCATGGCCGCAAGATTGCGGAACATCATCGCCGTGGGCCGCAGCGTGCTTTCGCCAACGGAAAACACCGGGAATTCGACCGGGAAGCCACCGGCCTCGTAGACGCCGCGCTTCACCCGCTCTGCGAGATCACGCAGATGCGCGTTGCACGGCGTCAGCTCCGACCAGGTGTTACAGATGCCGATGATCGGCCGGCCATCGAAGGTGTCGGCGGGCAGGCCCTGGTTCTTCATCCAGGAGCGGTGCATGATGGCATTCTTGCCGGTACCGCCGAACCAATCCTGCGAACGCAGCTTGCGCGGCCATTCAGCTTTCTTCTTCATCTCTTCCTTCCTTATGCGGCCCGCACCGTTCACGCGGGCCCGATGACGGCGTGCTTCAGGCGAGCGTGTAGGCCGTCTTGACGGTGGTGTAGAACTCGGCGGCGTAGCGCCCCTGCTCGCGCGAGCCGTGGGACGAACCCTTGCGGCCGCCGAAGGGCACGTGGAAATCGACGCCCGCCGTCGGCAGGTTGACCATCACCATGCCGGCCTCGGCATTGCGCTTGAAATGGGTCGCGTGCTTGAGGCTGGTGGTGGCGATGCCCGAGGACAGACCGAAGGGCGTGTCGTTGGCGACAGTGAGCGCCTCATCGTAGTCCTTGACGCGGATGACGGATGCGACCGGCCCGAAGATCTCTTCCCGAGAAATGCGCATCGCGTTCGTCGCTTCGGTGAACAGCGTCGGCTGCAGGTAGAAACCGGGCGTGTCGCGCTTCAGAAGCTCGCCGCCGAAGGCAAGCTTGGCGCCTTCCTGGCGGCCGATGGCGATATAGTCGGTGTCCTGGTTGAGCTGGCTCTCATCGACCACCGGACCGATCTGGGTGCCGGCCTTCAAGGCGTCGTCGATCACAAGCCCCTTCATCCGTTCGCCCATGGCCGCCACGAAGCGATCATGAATGCCCTCGGTGACGATGAGGCGCGAAGATGCCGTGCAACGCTGGCCGGTCGAGAAGAAGGCGGAGTTGACCGCGGCTTCCACTGCAACATTGAGGTCGGCGTCATCGAGCACGACGAAGGGGTTCTTGCCGCCCATCTCCAGCTGGTATTTGCGATTGTGTTCGACGGAGGCGAGCGCCACGCGTTTGCCCGTGCCGGTCGAGCCGGTGAAGGTGATGGCGTGAATGTCGGGGCTGTCGAGCATCGCCTGGCCGACGACCGAGCCCTTGCCCATGACGAGGTTCAAGACGCCCTTCGGCAGGCCGGCGCGGTTAAGAATGTCGACGATGGCCCAGGAACTGCCGGGCACCAGTTCGGCCGGCTTGAAGACGACGGTGTTGCCGTAGCAGAGTGCCGGCGCGATCTTCCAGGCGGGAATGGCGATCGGGAAGTTCCAGGGCGTGATGATGCCGACGACACCGACCGGCTCGCGGGTGATCTCGACGCCGATATTGGGTCTTGCCGACGGCAGCACCTCGCCCGCCAACCGCAGGCACTCGCCGGCGAAGAAGTCGAAGATCTGGCCGGCGCGCACCGTCTCGCCGATGCCTTCGGCCAAGGTCTTGCCTTCCTCACGCGACAAGAGCTTTCCGAGTTCGTCCTTGCGCGCAAGGATCTCGTCGGCGGTCTTCCTCAGGATCGCGTGGCGCTCGAGAATACCGGAGCGCGACCAGGCCGGAAACGCCGCCTTCGCAGCCGCGATCGCCAAACGCGCATCCTCGGCTGACGCGCGGGCGTATTCGCCGACCACGTCGTTGGTATCGGACGGGTTGATGTTGGCAACCCCGTCACCGCCGACCCATTCGCCGGCTATCAGGTTCTGGTGCAAAGTCATGGCCTCAGGCCTCCTTCATAGATGCGCATGACCGTCCCTCGCGAACGGTCGCGCTTAGGAGATGTGTCAGAGCTGGCGGATCGCGACCTCTTCGTCAGCTGCGATCGCGAGAGCGTTGCGGAGCGGAAGGCCAAAACCATCGGCCTCGATCTCAAACACGTCACCTTCCTCGGTGCGGATGCCATCACCGAAGGACAGCGTCGCCGTGCCGAACATGTGCACGTGGATGTCGCCCGGCTGGCGGAACAAGCCATACTTGAAATGGTGATGCTCGAGATTGGCAAAGCTGTGCGACATGTTGGCTTCGCCCGACAGGAACGGCTTTTCCCACAGCACCTTGCCACCACGCAGGATACGCGACATGCCGCGAATGTCCTCCGGTGCGACACCGATGCGGATCTCCGGACCGAAGCTCGCCTGGCGCAGCTTCGAATGCGCGAGCCAGAGATAGTTGACCCTCTCGGTCTTGTGGTCGGAGAATTCGTTGGCAACGGCAAAACCGATGCGGAACGGCACGCCCTCGTCGGAGATCACGTAGATGCCGGCCATTTCCGGCTCTTCGCCACCATCCTCGGCAAAGGCGGGCGAAACGAGCGCATCACCCGGCGCCACGGCGGAGGTGCCGTTGCCCTTGTAGAACCATTCCGGCTGCACGCCTGTTTCGCCGGCCTTCGGCTTGCCGCCTTCGAGCCCCATGCGGAACATCTTCATCGAGTCGGTCAGGGTTTCCTCGGCCGCCTCGCTCGTCTTCTTGTGCATGGCGTCGCGGGTTGCGGCGGAGCCGAGATGGGTGAGACCCGTGCCGGTCAGGTGCAGGTGTGCCGGATCCGGATGAGTGATCGGCGGCAGGAAGCGCCCCTCCGCATAGGCCTTTTCGAGGTCGACGGCGGCGCCGAGCCCCTTGGCCTCGATCGTCTGCTTCAGGCTCCATCCGGCATTGGCCGCTTCCACCGCCAGCGCATAGACGCTTGTCGCGCCGTTCACCGCATGCGCCGCCTCACCCGGCAGCCGTACCGCCACCGTGATCGACCCGTCTTCGTTCCTGATCTGCGAAATCAGCACGATGCTATCCTTCCTATCGTCTTGGGTCGCTGTGTTCGCCTCTTCAAGGCAAAAGCGTCCCCGTGGGTGGCTTTCGCCACCCAATTCCGGCGGACCAATCCGCCGATCCTGGCAGCTGTGGCTGCCGGTGAATGTTACTGGTTCGCGTCGGGTCTTATGGCTTTCCGCTCAACCCTTGTTCTTGTTGTAGACATCGAAGAACACGGCAGCGAGCAGCACGAGGCCCTTGATCAACTGCTGGTAATCGATGCCGATGCCCATGATCGACATGCCGTTGTTCATCACGCCCATGATGAAGGCGCCGATGACGGCCCCGATGATCTTGCCTACACCGCCCGACGCCGAGGCACCGCCGATAAAGCAGGCCGCAATGACGTCGAGCTCGAAACCGACGCCGGCCTTCGGCGTTGCCGAATTGAGGCGAGCGGTGATGATCATGCCGGCGAGTGCCGCAAGCACGCCCATGTTGACGAAGGTGTAGAAGGTCAGCCGCTCGGTGTTGATGCCCGAAAGCTTGGTCGCCTTGACGTTGCCGCCCATGGCATAGATGCGGCGACCGATCGTCGAGCGCGTGGTGACGAAGGTATAGAGCGCAATCAGCACGGCCATGGCGATCAGCACGTTCGGCAGGCCGCGATAGGTCGCAAGCTGGAAGCCGATGAACAGCGCCACGGCAGCGATGACAGCCATCTGCACGGCGAAGAAAATGAACGGCTCGTTCTCCGTGCCGTGCTGCTCGTTGATCTTGCGGTCACGAATGCCCGCGTAGATCGCGTAGCCGACGAGCGCGATGACGGCGACGAGCGCCACCATGTTCTGAATGGTCTCGGGCGCCGGATTGAGGAAATAGAGGAAATCCGGAACGAAGCCGGTCGACAGCAGCTGGAATTCCTTCGGGAACGGACCGATCGGGCGGCCGCCGAGCACCACATAGGTGAGCCCGCGGAACACCAGCATGCCGGCCAGCGTCACGATGAAGGATGGGATCTTCTGGTAGGCAACCCAATAGCCCTGGGCCGCCCCCATGACGCCGCCAACGATCAGACAGGCGGGAATGACGATAATGGCGGGCAAGCCCCATTTGACCAGCATGATCGCTGAGATCGCGCCGATGAAGGCGACGATCGAGCCGACCGACAGGTCGATATGCCCGGCAACGATGATCAGCAGCATGCCGAGCGCCATGATGACGATGAAGGAGTTCTGCAGCACCAGGTTGGTGATGTTGACCGGCTTGAACAGCACGCCGTTGGTGACGAACTGGAAGAACAGCATGATCACCACGAGCGCGACGAGCAGGCCGTATTCGCGGATGTTGTTCTTGAGATAGTCCCCGATCGAGGGCTTGTTGTTTTGGGTGCTCGTATCGGCGACCATTAGTGTTTCTCCCCTGAACGCATGATGGCACGCATGATGGATTCCTGGCTCGCTTCCGCCTTCGAAAGCTCCGCGACGATGCGGCCCTCGTTCATGACGTAGATGCGATCGCAGGTTCCAAGCAGCTCCGGCATTTCCGATGAGATCATCAGGATGCCCTTACCCTCGGCGGCAAGCTGGTTGATGATGGTGTAGATCTCATACTTCGCGCCGATATCGATACCGCGTGTCGGCTCGTCGAGAATGAGAACTTCCGGATTGGTGAACAGCCATTTGGACAAGACGACCTTCTGCTGGTTGCCGCCCGAAAGGTTGACCGTTTCCTGATAGATCGAGTGCGAACGGATGCGCAGCTTCGAGCGATAGTCGGAGGCGACCTTCGCTTCCTTGCGATCGTCGATGACGCCGTTCGCGGCCACCGCCTTCAGATTGGAGAGCGTTGTGTTCTCCTTGATGTTGTTGATCAGCACGAGCCCGAGCTGCTTGCGGTCCTCGGTGACATAGGCGAGCCCCGCATCGATCGCACGCGGAATGGTGCTGACGTCGACGGGCTTGCCGCGCATCGTCACGTCGCCGGTGATCTTGTGGCCCCAGGACTTGCCGAAGAGGCTCATCGCCGTTTCGGTGCGCCCTGCCCCCATCAACCCGGCGATGCCGACGACCTCGCCGGCGCGCACGGTGAAATTGACGTCGTGCAGGAACTGCCGGTCGCGGTGCTGCTGGTGGAAGACGTTCCAGTTCTTCACTTCGAGCAGCGTCTCGCCGATCTTCGGTTCGCGCGGCGGATAACGGTCTTCCATGGCGCGGCCGACCATGCCCTTGATGATCCGGTCTTCGCCAATGTCTTCGCTGTGACAGTCGAGCGTTTCGACCGTGCCGCCGTCGCGCAGGATGGTGATCTGGTCGGCGACCTTGCGGATCTCGTTCAGCTTGTGCGAAATGATGATCGAGGTCATGCCCTGGGTGCGAAACTCCATCAGCAGCTTCAAAAGCGCATCGGAATCGGTTTCGTTGAGCGAGGCGGTCGGCTCGTCAAGGATCAACAGCCGCACCTTCTTCGAAAGCGCCTTGGCGATCTCGACCAGTTGCTGCTTGCCGACACCGATGTCGGTGATCAACGTCGCCGGGGATTCGCTCAAGCCAACCTTCTTCAGCAGTTCCTGCGTACGGGCAAAGGTCTGCGGCCAGTGAATCACACCGTTGCTGGCGATCTCGTTGCCGAGGAAGATGTTCTCGGCGATCGACAGCAGCGGCACCAGCGCCAGTTCCTGGTGGATGATGATGATGCCGAGGTCTTCGCTGTCGGAAATCGTCGAGAAGCGGCGGGCTTCGCCGCCATAGTGGATTTCGCCATCATAGGTGCCGGCGGGATAGACGCCGCTCAGCACCTTCATCAGCGTCGACTTGCCGGCGCCGTTTTCGCCGACGAGTGCGTGGATCTCGCCTTCGCGGACCTTGAAGCTGACATTGTCCAGCGCCTTGACGCCCGGGAACGTCTTGGTGATGCCCCGCATTTCAAGAATGATATTGTCCATGTTCAGTCATTCCAGCGGCAGTCTTCAAGAGAGTACCGGCTCCGTCATCTGGATAAAAGGGCCCGCGCGCATGCACGGGCCCTCACGCTCAAAAAGATCAGTTGTTGATCTGGTCTTCGGTGTAGTAGCCCGAGCTGACGAGCACGTCCTTGATGTTGGACTTGTCGACGGCAACCGGCTTCAGCAGGTAGGACGGAACCACCTTGACGCCGTTGTCATAGGTCTTGGTGTCGTTCACTTCCGGCTCCTTGCCTTCCATGATCGCGTTGACCATGCCGACGGTGACCTTGGCGAGTTCGCGCGTGTCCTTGAAGATCGACGAATACTGTTCGCCGGCAAGGATCGACTTGACCGACGGCAGTTCGGCGTCCTGGCCGGTGACGGCAGGCATTGCCATGTCGCCCGAACCGTAGCCGACGCCCTTCAGCGCCGAAATGATGCCGATCGACAGGCCGTCATAGGGCGACAGAACGCCATCGACCTTGGCGTCGGTGTAGTTCGACGACAGCAGGTTTTCCATGCGGGCCTGGGCCACGGCACCGTCCCAACGCAGCGTGCCGACCTGGTCCATGCCCTTCTGGCCGGACTTGACGACGATCTTCTTGCTGTCGATCAGCGGCTGCAGGACCGACATCGCGCCGTCGTAGAAGAAGAAGGCGTTGTTATCGTCCGGCGAACCACCGAACAGCTCGATGTTCTTCGGCTCGGTTGCGCCGTCGAGCTTGAGGCCCTGGACCAGCGACGTGGCCTGCTGCACGCCGACCTGGAAGTTGTCGAAGGTGGCGTAGTAGTCGACATTGCCCGAGTCGCGGATCAGGCGGTCATAGGCGATGACCTTGACGCCGGCGTCGTGGGCCTTCTGCAGGATGTCGGAGAGCGTGGTGCCGTCGATGGCGCCGATGACGAGAACCTTGGCGCCCTTGGTCACCATGTTCTCGATCTGGGCGAGCTGGTTCGGGATGTCGTCGTCAGCAAACTGCAGGTCCGGCGTGTAACCAGCTTCCTTGAACAGCTTCTCCATGGTCTCGCCGTCGGAAATCCAGCGGGTCGACGTCTTCGTCGGCATGGAAATGCCGACCGTGCCCTTGTCCTGCGCAAATGCCGGTGCAGCGAAGGACGCGATCGAAATCGCGGCGGCTGCGAGAAGCGAAGTCATCAATTTCATCAGTTCTCTCCCAAAAAAGTTGAAGCCGGCAGGCGAGAGCCTTTCCGTCTATGCGCAGCAATCCGCCGCCCGAGATCTTCGTCTCCGGCAGCGGATCAAGGTGAAGGAGAGGCCTCCCCGCCTCGCATGCTCCTACATGCGCTGGCACATAAGCAAAAACTGGAATGAAACCATATAACTGTCAAATACAATTTTGCTTTGAATACATACCAAAAGTGATATATCGAGCGCAAACAGTGTGATTTTTGAAAATCCCTGAAAACCAAAGAAAAAAACGCAGAGGTTGAAATGCGCGATCAGAAACCGAGCACCGCCGGCGAACTCTTCGATTCGACGCTTTTCCGCTCGGGCCTGAAGATCAGCCACCTCCGGCTGATTCTCGCGATCGACGATCACCGCCGCATCAGCGCAGCCGCTGACGCCCTCGGCATCTCGCAACCGGCGGCCTCGCGCATGCTCTCGGAAATCGAGACCATGCTGAAGGCGCCGGTCTGCGAACGCGTTGCCCGCGGTGTCCTGTTGACGCCCTATGGCGAAGCGCTGGCGCGACGCGCGCGCAGCATCTTTCTGGAACTCCGGGAGGCATCGCGCGAGATCAACGAGTTGAAGACCGGCAGCGGCGGCTCGGTTTCGCTCGGCTCGGTCACCGGCCCGGCGCTCAATCTCGCCGTGCCCGCCATCCGTCAGGTGATGACCGCCTATCCCGGCATCGAGATCAACGTCCAGATCGAAAACAGCAACGTGCTGGCAAGGGAACTGCTCGCCGCCCGCCACGATTTCATCATCGGCCGCATCCCCGACGACCAGCCGCCGCGGCTCTTCAACATGGTGGAGATCGGCTACGAGGAGGTTTGCCTGATCGTGCGCGACGGCCATCCGCTGCTCGACAAGCCCATGGTCGTCGCCGAGGACTTGCCCTCCTATGACTGGGTATTCCAGCCGCCCGGCACCCTTCTGAGACGCGCGGTCGAAGACAGCTTCGTGGCGGCCGGGGTGAGACTGCCGGCGACCGTGATCAACACCTCCTCGATCATCCTGACGCTGTCGATGGTGCGCAACACCAACGCAATTGCACCTGTGGCACTCGACGTCGCCAACCTGATTGCCGGCAACGGTACGCCGGCCGGCGAAATCCGCATCCTGAAGACCGAAATCCCGATCCGAATCAAACCCTATGGGCTGATCACTGCCGAGGGACGCGCGCTGCCGCCGAGCGCCAAGCTGCTCTACGACCTGATCCTCAAGCAGGGCCGCGCCTGATCAGCCCTGGCATGATCAGTCTGATCAGCCCGGGATAATCTCCGCCTGCCATGGTGCGCCGCGATCGGAGACGTCATGTTTGGAATGTCAGTCTTTCAGTCGGTGCTCGAGCGGCTGAAATCGGAAGAGGATATCGAACCGGCACCGGCTGAAGCGACGCGCGTCGCCACGCCTTACGCCCCGGCATTCGACAACGCCTTTGCTGCCGAAAGCGCCCGCTCGGCTGCCTTCGGCGCCGTCGAGCGGGCCTATCTCGATGCGTCCTTCGTGGAGCCGCCACCTCCACCGGTCATGCCGGACTATCTCAGCCGTACGACCCTTGCCGACGTGGCCGAGGAACTGGCCCTTGTCGACCACGAAACACAAATGACGCTTGCGGCAAAGCGCCGGGCCTTCGCGGCCCTGAACCATCCGGACCGTCTGCCGGCCGCGTTTCGCGCCAATGCCACCGTGCGCATGAAACTCGCCAACATGCTGATCGACGAAGCCGCAAAGCAGATGCGCGCCATCACCCCGGCGCCGTGAACCTCAGCCAGCGTCGCTCCCGTCGCCCTTGCCTTGCCCCTCGTCCCCAGCTTTCTCAACGCCCTTCTCGCTCGGCTTGTAGAAAACCAAGAGAGCCGCCGAGGCATAGGCGGTGACCGCGAGGAAAATCATCCCCCACATCGTTTGCTCGCCCAGGAATTCGACCACTGTCCAGACGCCGCAGAAGCCCACGATCAGCAGACGGATCCACAGTGGGCGGTAGAAGGGATGGTCCGGATCGATGAATTTGAGCATTCTGTCCTCTGGTGGCCTTGTCGCGTGCGTCCCATTTAGGGGAAATTCGTCGCGGACGGCAAGGCCATGGCCTCCGACTCCCTTGACGGGCGCAATAAAAATGGAATAAAAATTCCGAAATAATCTACATCGGCGACTTCATTCTAAATAGGAAGTGGCCGAGTAGAAACGGAGGTATCAAGGGAGAGGTGCTGAGCGCAGCGTTCCAACGCGCGGTCATTCGTGGCAATTCTCCAAACCATTCGCGGAAGCAGCGTTCCGCGGCGCCTTTGCGCGATGAGCGCCGATCATCACGCCCCTTCCCGGTCGCGAACCGGAATTCGAGAGAAACAGAGATGACAGTCAGATTTGGTCTTCTGGGCGCCGGCCGCATCGGCAAGGTTCATGCGAAAGCCGTCAGCGGCAATCCCGACGCTGTGCTTGTTGCCGTCGCCGATGCCTTCCCCGCCGCCGCCGATGCCATCGCCAAGCAGTATGGCTGCGAGGTCCGCACCATAGAAGCGATCGAAGCGGCGAAGGACATCGACGCCGTCGTCATCTGCACGCCGACTGATACCCATGCCGACCTGATCGAACGCTTCGCCCGCGCCGGCAAGGCGATCTTCTGCGAGAAGCCCGTCGATCTCGACGCCGAGCGCGTGAAGGCCTGCCTCAAGGTCGTGAGCGAGACCAAGGCCAAGCTGATGGTCGGCTTCAACCGCCGCTTCGACCCGCATTTCATGGCCGTGAAGAAGGCGATCGACGCCGGCAAGATCGGCGATGTCGAAATGGTGACGATCACCTCGCGCGATCCGGGCGCCCCGCCGGTCGACTATATCAAGCGTTCGGGCGGCATCTTCCGCGACATGACCATCCACGACTTCGACATGGCCCGCTTCCTACTCGGCGAAGAGCCGGTCTCGGTGACGGCAACCGCTGCCGTTCTCGTCGACAAGGCGATCGGCGAAGCCGGCGACTACGACAGCGTTTCGGTCATCCTGCAGACGGCGTCCGGCAAGCAGGCGATCATCTCCAACTCCCGACGCGCCACCTACGGCTACGACCAGCGCATCGAAGTCCACGGCTCGAAGGGCGTGGCTTCCGCCGAGAACCAGCGCCCGGTCTCGATCGAGATCGCCAATGGCGACGGCTACACCCGCCCGCCGCTGCATGATTTCTTCATGACCCGCTATACCGAAGCCTATGCCAACGAGATCGAGAGCTTCATCGCCGCGATCGAAAAGGGTGCGGAAATCACGCCGTCCGGCAAGGATGGTCTCGCGGCTCTCGCGCTTGCCGATGCGGCTGTAAAGTCCGTCGTCGAAAAGCGCCAGATCAGCGTCGCCTGAGCCTTCAACCGACGACCGATCAAGGAGAAAGGCCGGGCGCCATGTGCCCGGCCTTTTTCGTATCCGCACTGCCCGGCCGCGGCCGTTTCAACCGTCGGCGCGCGCTGGCACCTTCTCCCGGCGCGCGGTTTCCTGGCCGGTGCTGGGCGCCGCACCCGGCCGACCGGAGAGAAAGCCCTGTATCTGCAGGCAGCCCTCCTCCGCGAGGATTTGTCTTTGCCGTTCGGTTTCGACGCCCTCGGTCACGACCGCGAGCCTAAGGCTGTGGCCAAGCGCGATGATCGCCCGGACGATCGCCTGCGCCGAAGGGTCCTTTTCCAGCGCCGCGGTGAAGCTGCAGTCGATCTTCAGCTTGTCGAAGGGGAACGTCTGAAGGTTGCTCAGCGACGAATGGCCGGTGCCGAAATCGTCCATGACAATCCGCACACCAAGGACCCGTAGCCGCACCAACACTGCCAGCACGTCCTCGCGATTGTGCATCAGCGCCGCCTCGGTGATCTCAAGTTCGAGCCGCCAGGGATTAAGGCCGGTGCGGCGCAGGATGTTCGCAACCTGGTCGAAGAGGTTGGGCAAAAGGAACTGGACCGGCGAAATGTTGACGGAAATCGGCAGGGGCTCGTTCCACTTCGCCGCTTCCGTGCAGGCCCGCTCCAGCACCCATTCGCCGATCTGGATGATCGAGCCGCTCTCCTCGGCAATCGGGATAAAGACATCCGGGCCGATCAACCCGCGCTGCGGATGCTCCCAGCGCAGCAGCGCTTCGTAGCCGATGATCCGGTCGCTCTGGACTTCGACCAGTGGCTGGTATTCGAGGAAGAATTGTCGGCGGAGCACCGCATGGCGCAGGTCGTTTTCGATCTGGCGGCGGGTGCGTACCGCCTCGTCCATCTCCCGGTCGAAGAAGCAGGCGATGCCCTTGCCGCTCTGCTTGGCGCGGTAGAGCGCCGTGTCGGCATTGTTGCGCAACTGATCCGCCGTCTGCCCGTCTGCCGGAAAGATCGCAGCCCCGATGCTGACGCCGACGGCGGTCGGGTCACGATTGGTGTCCATCTCGGCAGCAAACAGCGCCAGGATCCGGTCCGTCAACTGCCGCGCCGCCTCCGGCTCCCTGCCGCCCACCTGGATGATCGCAAACTCGTCGCCGCCGAGCCGGGCGATCGTATCCTGCTCGCCGACGGCTGCGCGCAGGATGTCGGCGACCTTCATCAGGATGCGATCGCCCTCGCCATGGCCGAAGATATCGTTGACCGCCTTGAAGCGGTCGAGGTCGAGGCAGAGGATCGCCAGTTCTTCGTTTCTCGCAGCAGCCGCCGCCAGCGTCTGGCCCAGCCTGCGGTCGAAGAAGGCGCGGTTCGGCAAGTCCGTCAGCGCGTCATGATGGGCGAGATGTTCGATCGTGCGCTCGGCTTCCTTACGCGCCCGCAGGTCACGCACGAAGATCACGTCGCATTCCCGGCCGCGATACTCGATCGTCCGGCACATGAACTCCACGGGAATGGTGCGCCCTTCTGCGTTCAAGAGGTCGATTTCGCCCGGACCGTCGCCGTGTCTGTGGGCGTCCAACCCCTCCTCGCCGAAGACGAAGATGTCTGCCGGGTGCCGTCCGGAAAGCTCCGAAAGCTTGCGACCTGTCAGGCCCGCGAAGCGCTCGTTGGCGTCCACGATTACGCCATCGAAGACGATCGCCATGCCTTCGAGCGATGCATTGGCGAGTCCGCGCAGATCTGTCAGATGCCGGTCGAGGAAGAGCGCGCCGAAGGCGAGCACGATCAATGTGGTCGAAGCGGCAATGACGCCGCCTGCAAGCCAGGCGGGATGCATGGTATCGGCAACGGCGACATTGGCCTCGGGCACCAGCGTGATGCCGCTCATCGAGGTGAAGTGCAGCGCGCAGATGCCGACGACCAGCAGGAGCGACGCGACGACCAGGCGCCGCACGCCGCGCAAGAGCTGAAAGGCGTAGAGCGCGGCACCGGCCAGCACCGTCCCGGCGAGTACGGCGGAGACGGTGAATTGGGGATCGTAGGCAATATGTCCCTGGATCTCGATTGCCCGCATGCCGGTAAAGTGCATCGCCGCAATGCCGGCGCCGAGCAGCAGGCCACCGCAGGTCATCGAGAGATGCGAGCGCCCGCCAAGACCGATCGCAAAGGCCATCCAGGACGCTGCGATCGCCACGGCCACCGACAGGAGCGTGCCCCAGGCGCCATAGGCAACGGGAACGCCGCCGTCATAGGCGAGCATGGCGATGAAATGGGTGGACCAGACGCCGATACCGCAGGCAAAACCGCTGGCCGCGATCCACAAACCGCGTTGGCTGCCTTCGCTTCGTTGCGCGCGCAACAGGAGCAGCATCGTCGCGACGCTGCCTGCCAGGCAGACGATCGAGGCAACCAGGATGAGGCGCCAGTCATGATCGTCGCGTATGCATGCAATCACTGAAAACATAATCGTCTCCCGCGTCAGGGTCACCTTGACAAGGAGTCGCTAAATAACTGTAAATTGTATCACTGGAATTGTTCGCCTTCGGTACAACCCCAAAAATGGTTGCCCGAAAATTCGCCTCAACCGTGCATCGCCGATCCGCCGACGCTGGCGATGTCGCCATCGATCACACCCAGCGCCCGCGCCAGGTGCCCCTCGAAAACCAGGCGCTGTTCGTCGGCAACGACCGTGATTTCCGGCGGCCCCTGAAGACGGATCTGCATCGATTGGGCAAGCCCCTCCTCGATCCCGGGCAGCATCAGATCGAAGTATCGGATGCCGGGTCCGGTGACATGGACCGGCATGCGCTCGTAGAGGCTCAACATGCGCGAGATGCCGTTGCCGAGCGCGATGCCGGCCTGGCGAAAGGCATAGCCGGCCATGCGGTGGCCCTGTCGTGCGCTGGCGGCAATCTTGTCGAGCTCCGTCACCGGAACGAACTTGGCGGGGATCGTGTCTGCCGGCACTTCGAACGCCGCGCGCAGGATGCCGTAGAACCCGGCCGCCGCCTCGATGCAGCCATAGGCGCCGCAGCGGCAAAGGCCCGCGGACGGCGCGTGCAGCATGTGGCCGAAATTCGGCGCGCTGACATCCATATCGCCGCTCTGGCTCTTGCGGGCAACACCAAGGCCGATGCTGTGGCCGAGCGAGATCGCCGCAAGCGCCCTAAAGCCGCTCTCCGGCTTACGCTCTGCCTGGGCGGCGAGGGCCTGCGCGACCAGAAGGGTTTCGTTGCTGAGCATGACCTTCGCCCGCCAGTCCGGCGCGAGCAGCGCGGCGAAATCCAGCTCCTCCCGCCCGAACACCGGCGACCACAAGAGCCGCGCGGACGCGCCGTCGACCAGGCCCTTGCTGCTGATAGAGACGGCCAGTACCTGGTTCCGCTCCAGTCTCGACCGCTGCAACAGGCGCTCGAGCGCATCGACGAATGCCCGGGCGAAAGGGGCCGTACCGCGCTCGTCGTGATTTCGGGTTTCGTCGAAGCGGTCGAGCAACGTGCCGCCGTAGTCGACCAGCGAATATTGCACGATGTCGGACGAGATCCGAACGACGATCAGATGACCGTGATCGCGGCGTGGCGTGAACAGCACCCGCGGCCGCCCGCGCCCGCCCTGGACCTGCTGCTCTGCCTTGGCGAGCGCACCAGCTTTTTCCAGTTCCGCCGTGATCGCCGAAACGGTCGCGGAGGCAAGCCCGGTCTCGGCAGAGATTTCCGTATGGGAGAGATTGCCGGCGCGCCTGAGCGCCGCAAGGACCAGCGCGCTGTTTTGCTGACGCACGAGCTCAGTGCTGGACTTGGTCAGCATGAGACGTCCCTGTCAGTGGCGGATCCTTCGAACACATGCCCCTCCCAAAGCATCTGTTGAACGGCAAGACAAGGAGCAGAACGCCTTGTCGACAGCCTTGTGGCACCGATTTTCAGGGCGGTCGAGAAACATCGGACGCGACCGCTCGCGGAGCACCTTGTTGATGCCGCAACCAAGCTTTCGCACCGTGTTGACAGCCTCAAAAATCCATGACATTCATTTTCTCGACTGTCGAGAAAATAATTCCGCACAATGTAGCGGCACGATCTACGACAGCGTCTTAAGGCTGGCGGAGGATGGTGCGGGAGGTTCGCACGCTTGGCCGGCCCTCACTCGGGAGGATGAAATGAAAACCGTTTTGAAGCTGATGGCAGGGGTTGCCGTCATCGTTTCCCTGCATTCCGTTGCCCAGGCGAAGGACCTGGTCGTCGGCGTATCCTGGTCCAACTTCCAGGAAGAGCGCTGGAAAACCGACGAAGCCGCCATCAAGGCAGCCCTCGAAGCCTCGGGCGACAAGTACATCTCCGCTGACGCCCAGTCGTCCGCCGCCAAGCAGCTGACCGACATCGAGTCGCTGATCGCTCAGGGCGCCAACGCACTGATCGTACTTGCCCAGGACAGCGACGCCATCGGCCCGGCGATCGAAAAGGCCGCTGCCGAAGGCATTCCGGTCGTCGGCTATGACCGCCTGATCGAAAACCCGGCCGCCTTCTACATCACCTTCGACAACAAGGAAGTGGGCCGCATGCAGGCCCGCGAAGTGTTCAAGGTCAAGCCGGAAGGCAACTATGTCTTCATCAAGGGCTCGTCCTCCGACCCGAACGCCGACTTCCTCTTCTCCGGACAGATGGAAGTGCTGAAGGAAGCCGTCGACGCCGGCAAGATCAAGAATGTCGGCGAAGCCTATACCGACGGCTGGAAGCCTGAAAACGCCCAGAAGAACATGGAGCAGTTCCTGACCGCCAACGACAACAAGGTCGATGCGGTCGTCGCTTCCAACGACGGCACCGCGGGCGGTGCGGTCGCAGCCCTCGACGCCCAGGGCCTGGCCGGCTCCGTTCCGGTCTCCGGGCAGGACGCCGACAAGGCGGCCCTGAACCGTGTTGCTCTCGGCACGCAGACCGTCTCGGTCTGGAAAGACAGCCGTGAACTCGGCAAGCGCGCCGCAGAAGTCGCCGTCGAACTTGCCGGCGGCAAGAAGATGGAAGAAGTCTCTGGCGTCACCACCTTCAACGGCGGCCCGAAGGGCGTGGCCATGCAGTCGGTCTTCCTGGCTCCCCTGCCGATCACCAAGGACAACCTGAACGTCGTCATCGACGCGGGCTGGATCTCCAAGGCTGAAGCCTGCCAGGGCGTCAAGGGCGACGTCGCGGCCTGCAAATAAGCCGCACCAGCAGAACTGAGCGCTGACAAAAGACAAGCGCCGCAACGCAACCCGTTGCGGCGCTTGCGCAAGGTGCGGACGCGGCGGACAATACCGCTACCGCGACCGCACAATCAGCACGAAGGCTCGGTTTCTGCCGTCGTACCGGACTTGTCGCGTCCACTTGGGGCTCTTGGTGCCACTGACGCGATGACATCAACAACATAAGTGGGGGGAAGGCACGTCCATGGCCGACATCACACAAGGCAACACAAAGGGCGCACAGACAAATCGCGCCCGTACAGCGGACGAGAACCCGGTAAAACGTTTCTTCCGCGCCACCGAGATCGACACCCGGCTGCTCGGCATGGTCGGCGCGCTCATCATCATCTGGGTCGGCTTCCAGATCATGACCGGCGGGCTGTTCCTGACGCCGCGCAACCTGTGGAACCTGACGGTTCAGACCTCCTCCGTCGCCGTGATGGCGACCGGCATGGTGCTGATCATCGTCACCCGCAACATCGACCTCTCCGTCGGCTCCGTGCTCGGCTTCTGCGGCATGGTCATGGGGGTCATGCAGGCGAAGTTCCTGCCGCAATATCTCGGCCTCGAACACCCGGCCATCTGGATCATCACCCTTCTGAGCGGCATCGCCGTCGGTGCCGCCATCGGCGCGCTGCAGGGCTCGATCGTCGCCTTCCTCAACGTGCCCGCCTTCATCGTCACGCTGGGCGGCCTGCTCGTCTGGCGCGGCGCCACCTGGTTCGTCACCAGCGGCCAGACGGTCGCGCCGATGAACGCCACCTTCCGCCTGATGGGCGGCGGCACTGAAGGCTCGATCGGCGCAACGGCAAGCTGGATCGTCGGCATCCTTGCCTGCATCGCCATCGTCGCCGCCATCCTCAATTCGCGCAAGCAGCGCAAGCGCTTCCGCTTCCCGCTCCGTCCGATCTGGGCGGAGTACTTCCTGGCGATCCTCGGCTGTATCCTGGTTCTCGGCGCGATCGCCGTTGCCAACAGCTACTACTGGCCGACCAACATCGCCCGCAAATATGCCGACGCCAACGGCATCGCCTGGCCGGACGGCGGTCTGCTGATCTCGCACGGCATTGCCATTCCGGTGCTGATGGCGATCGCCGTCGGCATCGTCATGACCTTCATTGCCACCCGCCTGCGTTTCGGCCGCTACGTCTTTGCGCTCGGCGGCAACCCGGAAGCGGCCGAACTCGCCGGCATCAAGACCCGCTGGGTTACCGTCAAGATCTTCACGCTGATGGGCATCCTCTGCGCCATCGCCGCGGCGATCTCGACCGCCCGCCTCAATGCGGCAACCAACGCGCAAGGCGAACTCGACGAGCTCTACACGATTGCTGCAGCAGTCATCGGCGGCACCTCGCTTGCCGGCGGCGTCGGCACGATCGCCGGCGCCATGATCGGCGCGCTCGTCATGCAATCCCTACAGTCGGGCATGGTGCTCTTGGGGATCGACAGTCCGTTCCAGCGCATCGTCGTCGGCGTAGTCCTCGTCGTCGCCGTCTGGCTCGACACCGTCTACCGCGCCCGCGCCAAGTAAGGAGTACGATCCATGAAAGACCAACGCACTCCGCTTGTGGAAATGAAGAACATTTCCATCTCCTTCGGCGGCATTCACGCCGTAGACAACGCCTCCGTCGACCTCTACCCCGGAGAGGTCGTGGCACTGCTCGGCCACAACGGTGCCGGCAAGTCGACGCTGATCAAGATCCTCTCGGGCGCCTACAAGCGCGATGCCGGCGAGATCCTGATCAATGGCGAGGCCGCCGACATCAACAACCCGCGCGACGCCAAGAAATACGGCATCGAGACGATCTACCAGACGCTCGCCGTCGCCGACAATGTCGACGCCGCCGCCAACCTCTATCTCGGCCGTGAGCTGCGCACCCCCTGGGGCACGCTCGACGACGTGGCGATGGAGGCCAAGGCCCGCGAAGTCATGGGGCGCCTCAACCCCAACTTCCAGCGCTTCAAGGAGCCGGTGAAGGCGCTTTCGGGCGGCCAGCGGCAATCGGTGGCGATCGCGCGCGCGATCCTCTTCGACGCCCGCATCCTGATCATGGACGAGCCGACGGCAGCCCTTGGGCCGCAGGAAACCGCCCAGGTCGGCGATCTCATCAAGCAGCTGAAGCGCGAAGGCATCGGCATCTTCCTGATCAGCCACGACATCCACGACGTCTTCGACCTCGCCGACCGCGTGTCGGTCATGAAGAATGGCCAGGTCGTCGGCCAGGCCCGCACCGAGGACGTCACCAAGGACGAGGTGCTCGGCATGATCATCATGGGCAAGGTGCCGCCAAAGGCGATCCCCGGCCCAGGCGCCATGCAGGTGGCGTAAGCCCAGCGTCGCACAAGACCACCCTCTCAATGACGCCGCGCCCCCCGGGCGCGGCGTTTCTATTTGCCCGATGGGGCTCGCCCCGCAGCACGGGCCGGCTCTGTGCCGCGCCCTTCCCCCGCGCTGCCGGCGCGAAAGATCAGCGTCCGGCTCAGCGCATAGTTCACCGAAAAGACCAGGAGCAGCGCCAGCGCCTGGGCAATGACATAGTGCATGACGGCCGATAGCAGCGTGAAGGCGACCGCGTTTATTCCGGCGCCGAAGGTCGACACCGCCAAGAACTTCGGCAACGCCTTCAGGTGCGGTTCGTCGGATCGGAAGGTGAAACGCCGCTGCAGGAAATAGTTGACGACGACGGCAAAGTAGAAAGCGATGGTGGACGCATAGACCGGTTCGAGCCGCGCCGTCTCGACCAGGACGGCGAGCGTAGCCACCTGCAGGCTCGCCGCGATGCAGCCGCAGGCGAAATAGCGAACAAAGCTCATATCCAGAAGGCGTCTCATCCGGTGCCTTTCGCATCGAGCGACATCCAGCGGCTGGCGCATAGATGGTCGCCGCCTGGTCGAAAACAACGTTTTAGTAGCTTTTGCTTATAAGAGCAGCTAGAAATACAGGCAGTAAAGAGCAGACAACCGTATTCATCAAAGCAGCGCCAGGCTCCTTTCGAGGGGCCGGCTTGATAACGGGGCTCGGCCATGTCGCAGCACTTTCAACAGGCCATCCTGGCGCTCGGCGAGGCGATTGCCCATGAACGCGGCGCTACAGATGACAGCCGGGGCGCCCTGGGCGTACGTGCGGCAGAGTTTCTGCTGAAAGTTCATCGTCAGATGCCCGACTATCTGCGCCCGCCCTTCCATAGTCTCGTGCTTCTTTTCAATGCCTGGCCGCTGCTGCGCAGAGGCAAGTTCTTTCATCAGCTTTCGCTCGACGACCGACTGGCCGAACTCGACAAATGGCGGCAATCCCGCCTCGAGTTCCGGCGGCGCTTCGTCGAGTTCCATATGTCATTGGCATTATTCTGTATTTACTCAGACCTTTACGGCCAGGATTACCAGCATGAACCTGCAACCGGAGCACCTGCTAGCCCCTGAGAGGCTTGCCCCCGACATCATCGTCATCGGCTCCGGCCCGGGCGGTGCGGTGACCGCCACCCGTTGCGCGGAGGCGGGCAAGTCCGTGCTGATGATCGAGGAAGGTCCGCATCTGGCGCTCGAGTCTGCGCCGCATTTCTCCCGCGAGGAAATCCTTCAGAAGTACCGCAACGCCGGCATCAACATCGGCTTCGGCGCGACGAAGATCGCCTATGTCGAGGGCTGCTGCGTCGGCGGCGGCAGCGAGATCAACCGCGGCCTCTACCACCGCACGCCGCAAGCGGTGCTCGACCGCTGGCGCCGCGACTATCGGGTCGATGCCCTGACGCTCGAAGAACTGACCCCGCATTTCGACGCCTGCGAGGCAGTAGCCCGGGTCGAATACCTGCCTGGCCCTGCGCCGCAGCTGTCGACACGGCTCGATGAGGGTGCGCAGCGGCTCGGATGGTCTTCCCTCGAAGTGCCGCGCCTCTTTGCCTACGCCGCCGCCGGGGCCGGCGGATCTCCGGGCCGCAAGCAATCGATGTCGGCAACCTTCGTGCCGCGCTTCCTCGACGCCGGCGGTATGCTGCTTGCCGATACCCGACCAAGCTTACCCATGCGAACGGGCAGTGGACGGTGCATGCGCGCAGCAAGGGACCGGCGGGCACGCGCCAGATCGAACTGAAGGCCAAAACCGTCTTCGTTGCCGGCGGCGCGGTGCAGACCCCGTGGCTGCTACGCCGCTCAGGCATCACGCGCCATGTCGGCGACAGCTTGCGCTTCCATCCGATGCTGAAGGTGGTGGCAGTCTTTCCCGACGAACTCAATACCCCTGGCGAACTCGAACCGGTCCACCAGATCAAGGAATTCGACCCGCGCTTCAGCATGGGCTGCTCGATGAGCAAACGGCCGGCGCTGGCGCTGGCCATGGCGGCGCACCCGGAGATGATCGATGCGGTCGATCGGGACTGGCGGCGCATGGCGATCTACTACGTGCAGAGCACCGGCGGATCCGGCAAGGTGAGATCCCTGCCCGGCTTTCGCGATCCCCTGGTGCGCGTCGGCCTTCAACCGTCGGACCTGAAGGAACTGGCCGTCGGCCTTGCACGCCTCGCCGAAGTGCTCTTTGCCGCCGGTGCCCTTGCAGTCTATCCGAGCATTCCGGGCTATCCGGTGCTGAAATCGCTGGCCGATATCGCCAAGCTTCCCGAAACGCTTCCTCCCAAGCAGGCAAACGCCACTGCGCTTCACCTCTTCTCCTCCTGCCCGATGGGCGAGGACGCCGAGAAATGCGCTGCGAGTTCGTTCGGGCGCGTGCATGGCGCCAGCAATCTCTACATCGCCGACGCTTCGCTTCTGTGCGGGCCGACGGTCGTCAATCCACAAGGGACAGTGATGGCCGTCGCGCATCGCAACATCACACGCGCGCTCGAGGATCGGGCGATCTGATCAGAAAACTTCCGCAGACAGGGGCTGGAGGGACATATGCGACATCTCATCACCGGCGGATCGGGCTTCATCGGCAACCTCGCAGCTCGACGGTTGCGCGAACACGGCGACGAGGTGCGGGTGCTCGACCTCTGGGAGGATCGCTCCCGCCCGGCGGATATCGAGTTCGTCAATTGCTCCGTGCTCGACCGCGACGGCGTGCGCGCCGCCATGCGCGACGTCGACGTCGTCCACCACAATGCGGCGCTGGTGGCGCAGACCGATGCGGGGCGCGACTACTGGAACGTCAACGTCGAGGGGACCCGTATCGTCTGCGAGGAAGCCGCAAGAGCGGGCGTCCGGTCGCTGATCCATGTCAGTTCGACCGCCGCCTACGGCATTCCGCCTTCCGGCCCGATCACGGCGACAACCCCGCTTCGCCCGGTGGAGCCCTATGGAAAATCGAAGCGCGCCGGCGAAGAAGTGGCCGAGGCCATCTGCACGGCCGCCGATATGACCCTGATCACCATCCGGCCCCGCGCCACCCTTGGCGGCGGCCGGCTCGGCATCTTCCAGATCCTCTTTGAATGGATCAGCGAAAACCGCGCCGTCTATGTCATCGGATCCGGCAACATCAAGTTCCAGTTCGTCCACGCCCATGATCTCATGGATTTCTACATGCTGGCGCTCAAGGCCGGTCGGAGCGGCACCTACAATGTCGGCACCGACAGCTTCGGCACGCTGCGCCATGACCTGGAGGCCCTGATCCGCTATGCCGGCAGCACATCGAAAGTCCGGAGCCTTCCGACCTCCGCTACCATCAACACGCTGCGGGCGCTGCATTGGCTGAGGGTCTCGCCGCTGGTGCCCTGGCACTACCTCACCTACCACAAGGAATGCTACTTCGACGTCGAGCCCCTGCTTGCCATGGGCTGGCGGCCGAAATACTCCAACGAAGCCATGCTGCAGGAGAGCTACGACTGGTATCGCCAAAGCGCGAAGCTCGCGTCCGCCGTCACCGCAAAGAGCCCGCACCGCGCGCCGCTCAAGCAGGGCGCGCTCTGGCTGCTCAAGATGATATCGTAAGCGAGCGGGGCGCCGGAGCCGGCGCGCCCATCGGCTGCGGCTCCGTCACTGGCCAAAAGATTTCGTCGTCATAGCCGCGGAACGTATCGACGCCGGCAATTGGGCTTGCGCTGCGAATCAGGGCGCGCATGCCGTGGCTCTGCGCCACCGCCCAGTCGCGCTCCACCCGGTCGCCAATCATGATCGCCTGCTCCGCCGGCACCTGCGCACGATTGAGCACATGGGCAAGACCGGCCGGATGCGGCTTCAAAGCGCCGACTTCGGGATCCATGGCGGAGACGACGATGCTGGCGCCAAGGCCAAGCGCCTTCAGTTTCTCCGACGCCGGATAGTCGGACAAAACCGCAATCGTCTTTCCCTGAACCGCAAGGCCGGCAAACACCCGCTCGACGCCGCGGCACCGGCAAGCCGGAAGGAGATCGAGCGGACGCCGTTCGATCCATTCCTCGACCGTCTTCCGGACGCTCTCCGGCGACTGCCCGCACCGCTCCGCAGTCAGTTCGTATTGCCGGGCTGCCACATCGGTCGCCAACGCATCGCCCAGTTCCTCGCGGCAGTCGCGAAAGGCGCGCAGGACGCGGATGGTGCCAAGGCTGCACCTGCGCGCCGCGTCAGCAACAAGCCGCAGCAGCATCCGCGCCCGCAGCCGCCGCTGGTCGTAGAGCGTGCCGTCGAGATCGAACACCACGAGACGCACCCGATCCCAATCCACCGGTCCATTTGGCAAGGCCCCGTTCGGCAGCGTCGAACCGGTCATTGCAGCGACGATATCGGCACGAGGAACGAAGCGGCCAGGAAGTCCAGCACCGGCACGTTGACGAAGCTCGCGAACAGGAAGACGACGATGGTCAAGGTCAGCATGACGTCCAGCCGCCGGGAGTGAAACAGCCTTTCCGGCCGTTGCACCACCGATCCGGGGCGCGTGGCAAGCCAGAGATAGACGGCGAAGAGGCCGCTGATGAACGGAAAGACGAGGATGTATTCCACCCGGTATTTCACCAGGAAAACGCCAAGCAGAAACGCCGTCATCATCGCGTAGACGAAGCAGGAAACGGTGAGGCTCTCCTCGGTGTAGTATTCGAATGACCGCCTATATTTCTTCAGGACGGCGACCCCCGCATTCGCGGCGATGTCGCGATACTCCCCGAGCCGCTTGGCCGCCATCAGGAAGGCGCCGGCCATCCAGTAAGCCGCAAGCACGCTGACCGGCGGCAAGGTCACCTGATCGACGATGGCCCAGCCGAGCAGGAAGCGGATCGGATTGTTGAGGCATTCCGTCAGCACATCGAGATAGGGCTTGTCCTTCGCCCGGATGGGCTCGACGTTGTAGAGGATGCCGGACAGCAGGAAGAGCAGCGACGTGGCGAAGAACAGCTTGCCGACGACCGACGCAAGCAGCAGTCCGATGACGGCAAGCAGCAGATACTCGCCGTAGACGATGCGCGGCTGCATCTCAACGACGACGGCGCGACGCTGCGATTTGGTCGGATGGGCCGCGTCGCGTTCCCGGTCGAGCCACTCGTTTATGACGTAATTGGCCGATGCGATCGAGACGGCGCTCAGAAGCCCCACGGGAATATTGATGACGAGAGCGGCCGGATCAGGCTCGCTGAGGGCACAGGCAAGGATCAGCCCAGGCAGGATGAAGACGTGCTTGGTGACATGGTCGAACCGGGCCAGCGACAGGTAGTCGCTTGCCCTCCCCCGCGGTTGGGGCCCCAACGCCTCGATAGGCGTCGTCTCTTCCGGGTTTGCTGGCATGTCCCTCTCCTTGTCTAGAGACCACGCGCCTGAGTCGGGACGCCTACGGCGCGCCGGTACTTGCCGTCTGGTAGATGCGACCGTCCCTCTCGGAGCGCACGAGCTTCAGCTTGGCGAGTTTGACGAGCTCTTTCTCCGTTACCAGGTAGAACCGCCAGTCGATCGCATCGACGAAGACGACATAGGCATTCTTCTGCGCCATATCCTCGCGAAACCGCTCTAGCTGTACGTCGAGCGAACCCGCGTCACTCTCAAGGCCGGTTCGCCTTTCGCTGTGGGAGGGGATCCAGTCCGTCGAGCGGCGCGTCAGGAAATTGAGCGGGTCGCACGCATTGGTGAAGATGACCGCATCTGCCGGCAACGCCCTGACTGCGCGCACGATCGGCGACGACTTCCAGGCCGTGCTCTGAAACCCCACCCCGTCACGGAAGGCCTCCGCCGTCTGGGCGGTGCTGCGCAGTCCGTGGATGGCGAGAAGGCAGAGCAGGATCAGCGCAAGCGAACGCCGGACGACAGGTGCTGCATCGACGCGACCGCAATAGTCCGCCGCCGCAATTACCAGAACGAAGATGATGGCGACATAGAAGGGAAGCGAGTAGCGCGAATTAAGCTGCAGGTTCGCCTCCACATGCACGGCGAGCACGACGAACAGCAGATAGAAATATCCAAACAGGCCGAAGATGAGGGTCATCAGATCGTGGTCGTCCGGCTGGCGTTCGGGCCAGTTTCGCTTCAGCGTCTGCACCAGAACAACCGTCGCCGCGACAAGCGCGAGAAGCAGCACCGGGATGCGGATCACCTGCGGCACCTGGCTCGGCAGGAGAAAGCTCGCCAGAAGCGACAGCCCGCCTAGCCAGCGATCGGCATCGGCATTGCCATAGAACCAGAGCGCGCGGCCAACCGACCGGCCGACAAGCAGCTTGCTGACGATCACCCAGGCGAGAAAGATACCGGCGCTACCAGCGAACAGGAGGACGACGTCGAGGAGCCTTTGGCGAAGGGATCGCGCCGAATTGTAGAAGAGCGCGATTGTGGCAAAGGCCGCCCCGACCGGAGGCGCCACGAAGCGAGCGAGCATGGCAAGCCCGACGCAGGCAGACGAGGCAAGCAAGGGCCCCCGCCCTTCACCGCGCATATAGCGAATGAAGAAACGGATGGCGAGAAATGTCAGCGCAAGGAACAGCGCCTCCGACATCGCTATCGTGCTCGTCCAGAGGAATGTCGGATTGACGATGATCAAAAGCGTTCCGACGGTCACGAAGAACGGTTGATCCGGTAGCGCCGTCCTGAACAGCGAAAAGACGAGCCAGGTATTGAGTAGATAAAGCAGAAAGGCGATGCCGAGCGCGACATGCTCAAGCGCAAACCCAAGGGATCCCCCGGCACCCAGCATCCACGCGTAAAGCGGCGCGTCATAGGGCGTGCTGACGATCTGCATGTAACGCGTCGAATCCGGTAGGATGCCGATACCGTTCCAGGTGTTCAGCACGAAAAGCACGGCCGCGAGAGCAACAAGAAACATCAACGCGGGATCGGAGCGCAGCCTCTCCAACGCCGGTTCGCCGGTCGTGAGATATCGGTTGACCAAAACTTGCCCCCTCGCCTGAAACAATTACGCGAGCACTGGGTACTGGAGCACTTGGTTACTGGAACGCTTGCTTACTTGAGCACTGGCACTTTAATTTAGAATTATCTTTAATGCAGAATTTATAACGCGCCGCCTTTCGTCGCAAGGACGTTCGCCTGACCAATTCTAGCTACATCGGGTGGGTGATCCCGTCAGATGGGTTGGCCGTCGCCCGGCGCCATTGCCCGAAGCGATGCGCCGCGACCACAACGCAAGCACAGGATGGCGGTTTCTACCACAATCTCTTGCAATGACCATTGAAGCGACGCGCAAGCTAGGCTAAGAACCGCTCACAGCCTGCTTCGGCGGCCCTGCCGCCAACGGATGCACCCGTAGCTCAGCTGGATAGAGTGTTGGATTCCGATTCCAAAGGTCACAGGTTCGAATCCTGTCGGGTGCGCCATTTTACGTCTTGAAATTTTTGATTGATAACGTGCCGTCTTCAAGATGCGAGAAGCGCTGGTTGATGGCAGGCAATCCGTACATGTCCGCGCCCTTCCGATTTTCCTAGACTACCGTTTCGGCCTCGAGTGCCTGCAATTCCCTGAAGGAAGCCATCCACCCCTCGGGAAGGCCGTGTGACGCGTTCACCGGCGTGTCGGGCGCTTCGATATGGATCGCTTGGTTAACCCAGACCAATCCACAATAGACCTTCATGAGATATGCCCGCTTTTGCCAGCGCGAAAGCGGCCACTGAGGATCGGCACCGCAAGCGATCTGCGACACCAGTTCCCCACCGTCCACGCTCTGGTCGACGCGATGAAGCGAACAGCCGAGCAGGCGAGCCTTCGCTTCATAGGCGTCCTCCACGCCTCTCAGCCCCTTGAACGCCGGCAAGGCTGCCGGATGGATGTTGAACGTATCGACGCTATCAAACAGTTCGCTCGAAACCAGACGGTCAAAGAACAGCAGTATATTGTTGACGCGCAGGTCTTGAAGGGCTGCGGCCACCTTGGTGGAAAACAGCTTCCTGTCTCGCTCTTCGATGCGGATGTGCTTCGCGTTGACGCGGCCGGCAACCACCTCCGCCCCACACCCTCTATCAGTGATCACCGTGAAATCGACGCCGTCGTGTCGAACAATGCGAGCCACCTGTTCAAACGCTGCCCCACCAGAAGATACAAGGACGGCGAGTTTCATGTCTTGCGCTCCGTAAATATTTTACCGCCCCGAGGAATGCCCCGACATGGCGCAGCTACCGCGTCGCACGTCTGGTGAGACGCTGAAAGCACTGTAGGTTTTCGAACTGCCACACTTTCCATCCGTGTGGATGCCATGAAAGGACGCATGACGCAGAGGCAGGCAGACGGAAGTATCAGATCACCCCCTGCTTTGAGAAGACTATGGCACTTGCGCTTCAACCGATTGATGCGGCGGCCGCCGTGCTCTGTCGTTCCGCGAAACACAGGGCAACATATTCGTCGACCCATGGGCCAACGAGAAAAGTACCGGGCTGCGCATAGCCACGCCCGCCCGTTGGTGGCTATGCGCCCTGGTCTTCTGTGCTGAACGACGCGCTGATGGCCAACACATGGAGTCCATTCCGCGTTGGCGGAAGCGACCGCCCACGGTCGTTGGAAGCCGCCGCCCGCTCAAGTCGCGTCGCGTTCCGTCCTGAGATTGGAGACGACGCGGCGGTTCTGGACCTTGCAGGAGCGCTCGGTGCAGTCGCGCACCTCGCGGTCGTTGCCGTAGCCTTTGGCCCACAAGCGATTGGGGTCCACACCCTTGGACACCAGATAGGCCATTACCGCATCGGCGCGTTTCTGCGACAGCGTTTCCATCTTGGAAGCGGAGCCGCTGTCGTCGGAGAAGCCCTGTAGCTTGACCAGCCAGCGCGGGTTGCTGTTGAGCCAGATCGCCTGCTTGTCGAGTGTCGCCTTGGCGACGCTGTCGAGTGCGGAGGAATCCTGGGTGAAGTAGGTCCGGCGGCCGACATTGAGGATAAAGTCCTCTTCGGTACCGACCGATACGGTTTCGAAGCCGGGTGCCGGGTCGTCGGTTTTTCCGGTCATCGGCACGGCTGCGGGCTCTTCGACTGCGGCCATCTCGGTGGTGTTGCAGGAAGCAAGCGTCAAGAGAATGGCGGCCGCGGAAAGCAGCCTCGTCAATCCGGTCATAGCGGGCATCGGGTGATATTCCTCATTCGACCGGAGTTGCGACCGGGGTTGCTTGGCTGACCTCGGGGGCCTTTTCGGCGATATGCGGCAGCACCTGCACCGCCGTGCCGATGGGGCAACGCTGGTAAAGGTCGATCGCATCCTCGTTGAACATGCGGATGCAACCGCTGGAGGCATCCTTGCCGATGCTGCCCGGCTCCAGCGTGCCATGGAAGCGGTAGCCGGTATCGACGCCGTCGCGCAGCAGGTACATGGCGCGCGGGCCGAGCGGATTTTTCGGCGAACCGCCCTCGACGAACTCAGGCAGCTCGGGGTGGCGCTCACGCATCTCCGGTGGCGGCGTCCAGCGCGGCCACAGCGATTTCCGGTCGATCGTCGCCCGGCCGTACCATTTGAAACCCTCTTTCCCGACGCCGACGCCGTAGCGGATGGCCGTCTTGTTCTCCATGATCAGGTAGAGAAAGTGGTGCCTGGTATCGACGACGACGGTGCCGATCGGCTCGCTACTGAAATACTTGACGACCTGGCGCTGCCATTTCCTGTCAATGTTGGCGAAATTGGTGCTCCGGTATGTCACGCCGTTGTCCACGGCCGGGCCGGAAAAATAGGCTGTCGCCTTTGCCAGTGCCGGGCTCTGAAGCGCATTGGCGCCAAGCAGCGCCAAACCACCAAGCATAGTCTCCCTGCGGGTCCACACCATCGGCAATATCCCCCGAAAGCCAATTAGCGAGGCTGCAGTAAATCAGATTTTTGAACTGCTACAACAGAAAATTCTCACGCATCGATTCTTTCGCGACGGCCGGACAATAGATTGGATCTTCTCGGCGTTCGTCGCAAACGAACAGGCGGCAGACATCGCCAGCCCACCGCGGACGTGCCTTCGCCCGCCTCGCCGTTGCAATGCTGCGCGGCGCCGGCCGCGGCGTAAGCGCCGGGCGAGCGTCAGCTGCGTTTACCGGCAATATGCGGCGAACTACTTGATATCGCGTGCCTGACCTGACGCCCTGAGCTCCGCGAGCGTCTTTCCAAGGCAACTCCCGCCGGCATCAGAGCCAACCGCCTTGGCCGCGCCGTCCAGCGTGATCGTACCGGCGAAGTTGTCAGAAGCCTGATAGGTTGCGGTTCCATCCGCAGTCACCTTGGACAGATAGAAGGCGTGCTGGGTGCCCTTGTATTCGCAGGCAACGGCAAACGGAAATTGATCGAACAGGACGCCTTCGGCACGTGCCGAGGTACCGAAGGACTGAACGCTGGTCGCAACCAGCAGTACTGCCAGAGACTTGGACATATTCGCAGAGCGTATGCGCACCATCGATCCCCCAACCCAGTTAGATAAAGGTATCCGTCGAGCGCGATGGTGCCGCCTAGCGTGCGCTTTGACAAGCCCGACTGGCAGATTCAAGCACAGCAAATATCGACCAGCGGTTGGCCGCTCCTTCCCGCTTCAAGCGGATGGCGCCAAGGAACAGGCGGCAGGCGTCACGCCAGCGCAAACAAGATCGTTCTGAACGGCCAGTCACGCCGGATGGCTGAAGCGGGCGATCTGCGCGCCCCGCATCAGGTTGCGGAAATTCGCGCCGCTCATGTGCACCAGCGTCCGGTGATCGCCGCCTTCGAAATAGACGTCGCTGACATCGCCGAGGCTTTCGTCTAGCAGCACCGGCACGTCATAGGCCGAACCAACCGGCGGCACGGCGCCGATGTCGCAATCGGCAAAGAGATTGCAGACCTCCTCTTCCGAAGCGAGGCCGAGGCGGCGGTCCATTACGTCCTGCAGGGTCGAGAGTTCGACCCGGTGCGTGCTCGGCACGACGGCGAGCACGTAGCCCATTTCGTGGTGAACGACCACGGATTTGGCAAGCCGGCTGCCCGGCACATGCGCCGCCCGCGCCGTCTGGCTGGTGGTCGCGGTGCGGTGGTGGTCGACGGTGTCATAGGCGACACCCGAACCGTCGATATAGTCCTGAAGTTTTCTGGCGATCGTCATCGTCGACACCCCTTCTCTCTCGTGGTGGCGCGGAGAGGTTATTGTCCTCCCATCCCTCACGAAGTCAACGACGGGCGGCGACGATCCTGTTCGGCAGCAAAGGGAGCGCCTGGTCGCGCGGCGACATTTGCGAGACCGGCAACGGCCAGGCGATCGCGAGCCCCGGATCGAGCGGGTTAAGCCCGCCTTCGGCCTCGGGCGCATAGGGCTTGTCGTGCAGATAAATCAGCTCGCAATCCTCGGTCAGCGTCTGGAACCCGTGGGCAAAACCGCCAGGGATCATCATCGAGCGACCATTGTCCGCACTCAGCACCTCCCCGTGCCATTGCAGATAGGTCGCAGAATCCGGCCGCAGGTCGACCGCCACATCGAAGACAGCGCCGGAAAGGCAGGAGACGAATTTCGCCTCGTCGTGCGGCGCCTGCTGGAAGTGCAGGCCGCGGATCGTGCCTGCTGCCTGCGTCAGGGTATGGTTGATCTGCGCGATCTTTCCATCGCCGCCGAAATCGGCCAGCGCCTCGCGACAAAAGAAGCGCGAGAAGAAACCGCGATCATCGCCCCTGCGTTGCCGCTCGACGACGATGAGACCCGCTATGGGTGTAGAAATTCGATCGAATCGCGACATGGTTCCTTCCGCCAGAGACCAAGGACTACCCGTCTTTTCGCCCTTAAGAAACCGGCCTTGACCGTATTTGCAATTGCCGACATGAAAGCGTTCACAGGAAAGCGTTGCGAATCGGCGAAAGCGCCAGGGATCGCGATTCGCGGTCGAGAGCGTATCCATAGGTTGTATCCGAAGAAGGGCATCAGACAGCAATGGCAGTGGAAGACGATCGTCTCGCATTCGAAGCCCACAAGACCGAAATGGCCCTTGCGCTCGGCAAGGATCAGGGCGCTTTCCAGCAGGCACACGACACTGTGGTAGCGCTCGACAAGTACGACTACTCCTATCTCTGGTCGTTCATGGGCGTGCCGATCATCCAGATGCCGGCCGATGTCATGGCGACCCAGGAGGTCATCTGGAACACCAAGCCAGACATCATCATCGAGACGGGCGTTGCCCGCGGCGGCTCGATGATCTTCATGGCCGCAATGCTGCAACTGATCGGCAAAGGCAAAGTCATCGGCGTCGATATCGATATCCGCGCCCACAATCGTGACTCGATCGAAAACCACCCGATGTCCTCGCGCATCACGCTGATCGAGGGGCCGTCGACGACGGCCGAAACGCTGGCGAGGGTCGCGGCCGAAATCCCAGAGGGTGCTTCGGTCATGGTGGTACTCGACAGCGACCACAGCCGTGATCACGTGCTGGACGAATTGCGGAACTACGGATCTCTGGTGACCGAAGGGCAATATCTCGTGGTCGCCGACACGCTGCTTGGCTATGGCGACGCGTCTCAGACACCTACGAAGCGCTCGAAAATCTGGCATCCGGGCGATGAGCCCTACGCCGCGCTCAACGCCTACCTCAAGGAAACGGATCGCTTCGAAACGGACCCGGTTCTCAACGGCAAGCTTGTGCTTTCGAGCTCCCCCGGAGGCTATCTGAAGTGCGTGCGCAACTAGGAACCGGAGATATCCCAAGCGCGCTGTTCGAGAGTCCTTGCCACGACACGGATGGAGACCTCGACACCATCTTCGCGCCGGACGAGCCCCACGTATGACCGCCGTCGTCATCTCCCAGCCGATGCTTTTTCCCTGGCCGGGCTTTTTCGAACAACTGGCGCTTGCCGACGGCTACATCTACCTCGACGATGCCCAATTCTCGAAAGGCAGCTTCACCAATCGCATCCAACTCCTGAAAGGCAACGATCGTTGCTGGATGACGATACCGCTTGCGGGAAAAGGAAGCTTCCAGAAGATCCAGGACCTTTCGGCGACCGCCGACAACTGGCGCGCCAGCCATCGCTCGTTGCTGCGCCAGTCGCTTGATGGCGCGCCCTACATCGATGACGCGCTGGCAATCTTAGACGAGGTCTACGCCAACGACAGCCTGTGTGATCTTCTGATTGCGAGCACCGAGGTCCCGGCCCGCTATCTCGGCATCGGCTTCGAACGCACCATCCGGCGCTCCCGCGACATGGCTTCGAATGGAACGTCCTGGCAGCGCGTGCTCGACCTGGTGCTTGAGGCGAATGGAACGCGCTATCTGACCGGACACGGCGCTGCCAACTATCTCGATCATCAGGCCTTCGAAGCTGCCGGTGTTTACGTCGAATACATGAATTACAGCTGCACGCCGTGGCCCCAGCCCCGCGAAACCTTCACGCCTTATGTTTCCGTCCTGGACCTCATTGCGCGCACTGGGCCCGATGCGCGCAAGCATTTGTTACCAAAAACCATTTCGTGGCGGGAATTCCTGAAGGAGGAAGCAAGCGTATCATGAAGAACGGCACCATCATTTCCGAAAGCGCGCGCCAGGAATTCGAGACCAAGGGTTATCACGTCGTACCCGGCTTCTACGACATTCAGTCAGAGATTGCCCCGATCCACGAAGGCATCCGCCAGACCCTCGAACTGATCTGCAACAAGTACGGCGTCGACGCCCCGACCGACACGGCGCACGAGGCGATGACGATCGCCTATCGCAAGCTCATTGCGGTCAACCGCTCTTGGGGCGGTGAAGTCTATGATGCGATAAAGCAGATCCCTGCCTTTATGCGGCTCGTCAGCTCGGCTGCCAACGACGAGGTCTTTAAGGCACTTCGGCCCGGCAGCATCCCGGGCATCGCAGCTGGCGGCTACGGCATGCGCATCGACAATCCCGGCGAAGAAAAGTTCCGCGCGCAGTGGCATCAAGAATTCCCCTCGCAACTGCGCAGTGTCGACGGCATCGTTTTCTGGACGCCGCTTTTGCCGGTCACCGAAGACATGGGCCCGGTCCAGATTGCCGAGGGGTCGCAGGCCGAAGGTCTCGTTCCGGTCTATGAAGACGACGCCGGCGCTGGCAAGACCGGCGCCTATGCGTTGCATCTTCACAAGGGTGAAGAGCGGCTTGCCCGCTACAAACAGGTCGCTCCCTTGAGCAGGCCCGGCGATCTGATCCTGATGGACTTCCTGACCTTGCATCAGTCGGGTCACAACGTTTCGCAGACGCCGCGGTGGAGCATCCAGTTCCGCTATTTCAACTACGCCGACCCGCTCGGCATCCGCATCGGCTGGAAGGGCTCGTTCGCCGCAGGCGTAAAGTTCGCCGAGGTTCTGCCGGAGCTGGTTGCACCGCAGGGAGAATTGGCATGACGAACTGCCGTGTGTGCGGCGGCCACATTGGCGCACCGACCTACGACGTGCCCGCGCCGGCGCTGACCTCGATCATGACGCTGCTCGACGTACCGACACGCGTCTTCGTCTGCGGCGCTTGTGGACATGCGCAAAGCGACGATATTCCCGATATCCAAGCCTTCTACGACACCGGCTACCGGATCTCGCTGACCAGCGAAAATCATGATCAGATCTTCGCGGTCGCAACCGATGGCACGATCACCTATCGCACCGATCACCAGGCCGCACTGGCGCTGCGGTTGCTCGATCTGCCCGAGGGCGCCTCAATCCTCGACTATGGTGCAGCAAAGGCAGTGACACTGCGCAAGATGGTTGCGAACCGCAGCGACTTGCGTCCGCACGTCTTCGACGTCAGTGCCGATTATGCGGCCGCCTGGCAGGGCTGGGTGCCGGAAGCGGCCCAGGCCACCTACGCCGCGCCCGAAGGCTGGCAGAACAAGTTCGACGCCGTCATGAGCCACTTCGTCATCGAGCACGTGGCCGATCCCGTCGGCTTCATGCGCGACGTGCGCAACCTCCTGCGGCCGGGCGGCAGCTTCCTGTTTTCCATGCCCGATGTCGCCGGCAACCCGGGCGACATGGCCGTCGCCGATCACGTCAACCATTTCAGCGAAGCCTCGCTCGCCCATGCCCTGGCAAGCGTCGGGTTCGAACTGCAGGTGATTGACTCGACCTCGTTCCCTGGCGCCTTCTTCGTCGTTGCAAAGCGCGCGGAAGCGACCGTCGAGGCCGCCCACACGTCGAAATCCGCCGCCGATGCGGCCAAGGAAGCCCGCGACATCTGCGCCTTCTGGGATCGGGCGTCGGAAACGCTCGCGGGCGGGGCAGATCGCTACGCCAAGCGCAAGGTCGCGATCTACGGCGCCGGTTTCTACGGAAGCTGGATCTACTGCCGGATCGGCCAGGCCGTCGATGTCGTGGCATTCCTCGACCGCAACGAGAACATGAAGGGCGCCACCCATTTCGGCATCCCGGTGCTTTCGCCTGAGGACCTGCCAGCGGAAGCCGAAGCACTGTTCATCGGTCTCAACCCGCTGAAGGCCCGCGCTGCGATTGCCGCGCAACCCTGGCTGCAGCGGCCTGGGCTCGACCACGTCTGGCTCTGACAAGAGCACACAGCAAGAAGCCGGAGCGGGACGAAAACTCGACAAAATCCCGCCCGGCATCCACGCCTCTTTCGAACTCCCGGTTCTCACCAAGCGCTCCCCATGAAACCCCGCATCCTCTACACCAAACCTTCGATCACCGACCGTGAAGTGACCTATGCGACCGATGCGGCGGCCAATGGCTGGGGCGAGCGCTGCTACGACTACATCAACCGCTTCGAGGCGGCCTTCGCCGCGCATCTCGGCACGACGCACGCGATCTCGACATCGAGTTGCACCGGCGCGCTGCACATGGGGCTTGCCGCACTCGGCGTCGGCCCCGGCGACGAAGTGATCCTTGCGGACACCAACTGGACGGCGTCTGCCGCGCCGATCGTTCACCTCGGCGCAAAACCGGTCTTCGTCGACGTGCTTGCTGATAGCTGGTGCATCGATCCGGAAAAGGTCGAAGCGGCAATCACGCCAAGAACCAAGGCGATCCTTGCGGTTCACATCTACGGCAATCTCTGCGACATGGACCGGCTGCTTGAGATCGGCGCCCGGCACGGCATTCCTGTTGTCGAGGATGCGGCCGAAGCGCTCGGGTCCGAGTGGCATGGACGCAAGGCCGGGTCGCTCGGCGCCTTCGGCGCCTTTTCCTTCCACGGCACCAAGACGGTCACGACCGGCGAAGGCGGCATGTTCGTCACCAGCGATGCGAAGCTCCATGAAAAGGTGTTGACGCTCTCCAATCACGGCCGCGCCCGCGGGCAAAAAAAGCAGTTCTGGCCGGACGAGATCGGTTTCAAATACAAGATGTCGAACCTGCAGGCCGCCGTCGGCCTCGCGCAGATCGAGCGCGTCGGCGAGCTGGTCGATCGCAAGCGAGAAATCTTCTACGCCTATCGCGAGCAGCTTGCAGGCGTGAACGCCATTGCCATGAACCCAGAGCCGGAGGGAACGAAGAACGGCTTCTGGATGCCAACCGTCGTCTTTGCGCCGGAAACCGGCGTCACCCGGGAGGCTCTGCAGAACGCCTTTGCGGCCGAGAACATCGACGCCCGTGTCTTTTTCTGGCCGCTGAGTTCGTTGCCGCCCTTCGACGAGGTGCCAGCGAACACCGTGGCCTATGACCTGCCCGGCCGCGCGATCAACCTGCCGAGCTATCACGACATGACATCCGACGAGATCGGCCGCGTGGTCGAGGTCCTGCGGGGCTGCCTCGCCGCCTGAGAGCAGGCGCGCGCAGACCACCTCCGCGCAAGGTCGCCAGGATATTAGGACTTTGCAATGCGCCATGCCGAGTGGCCGGCGCAAATACGGGGCGGTCGCATGAAAATCGTCATTCTCGCCGGTGGCTACGGCACGCGGATCTCGGAGGAGAGCCATCTCCGGCCAAAACCGATGATCGAAATCGGCGGGCGGCCGATTCTCTGGCACATCATGAAGATCTACAGCCACTACGGCTTCTCGGATTTCGTGATCTGCCTCGGCTATCGCGGCTACATGATCAAGGAATACTTCGCCAACTACGTGCTGCATTCCTCCGACGTCACCTATTGCATGGCGACGGGTGAAACCCTGTTCCATTCGAACAAGGCCGAGCCCTGGCGCGTGACGCTCGTCGATACCGGAACGGACTCCATGACCGGCGGGCGCCTGAAACGCGTGGCCGACCATCTCGGCGATACGTTCTGCCTCACCTATGGCGACGGCGTTGCCGACATCGATATCAAGGCGCTGACCGACTTCCACCGCCATCACGGCCGCCAGGCGACGGTCACCAGCGTGGTCCCGCCCGGCCGATATGGCGCGCTTGCTGTCAGCGACGGGCGGGTCAGAAGCTTCATCGAAAAGCCGGCAGGCGACAACGGTCACATCAATGGTGGCTTCTTCGTCCTCAACCGTTCGGTGCTCGATCGCATCGAAGGCGATCAGACGCCGTTCGAAGCGGAGCCTCTGGAAGGTCTCGCCGCAGACGGCCAGTTGATGGCCTTCGAACACGCCGGTTTCTGGCGCCCGATGGATACGTTGCGCGACAAGAACCAGCTCGAAGACCTCTGGCAGAGCGGAGCGGCCCCCTGGAAAGTCTGGGCATGAGCAGGCTTGCGGACCCGTCCTTCTGGGCCGGAAAACGGGTGATGCTGACTGGTCACTCCGGCTTCAAGGGAAGCTGGGCCCGCCTGTGGCTGACACAAATGGGCGCTGAGGTGACCGGATACGGCCTGTCACCGGCGGCCACCCGCTCGCTGCACGCACTGCTCGGATCGGAATCGGCCACCAACGAACATTTCGCCGACATCCGCGACGGCGACACGCTCGCATCCGCCGTCCGCGCTTGCGACCCGCAGATCGTCCTTCACATGGCGGCCCAGCCTCTGGTTCGCGAAAGCTACCGGACGCCGGTCGAAACCTTCGACGTCAACGTCATGGGCACGGCGCGCCTGCTGGAGGCAACTCGCGCAGCCCCTGCCCTCAAGACCGTCCTTGTCGTCACCACCGACAAGGTCTACCGCAACGACGAAAGCGGCCGGCATTTTCCGGAAGACGCCGTGCTTGGCGGCCATGATCCTTATTCCGGTTCGAAGGCCGCCTGCGAGCTGGTCGTTTCGACCTGGCGGGATTCCTATCTGCGTGAGCGCGGCATAAGGGTGGCAACCGCCCGTGGCGGCAACGTGCTCGGCGGCGGCGATTTTTCCGCGGACCGGCTGGTTCCGGATATCGTTCGCGCTGCCCTTACGGGCGAGACGCTGGACATCCGGAGCCCGATGGCGACACGTCCCTGGCAGCACGTGCTCGACTGCCTCAACGGATACTTCGTCTATGCCGAGGCGCTTCATGGCGGCCAGACCGATGTGGCGGCGCTGAATTTCGGCCCGGCTCCGGACGAGCGACAGATCCCAGTTCGGGACGTTGCCGCCGCCATCCAGACCGCGATGGGCTTGCCCACGCAATGGCGTGACGCGTCATCCGAGGACCAGCCGCACGAAATGAAGTCGCTCGGCCTCGATCCGGCGCTTGCCGGACGGACGTTGTCATGGGCAACCCGTCTATCGCAGGACGAGGCGATCGCCTGGACCGCCCACTGGTATGACGGCTGGCGCCGCGGCGCTGACGCCCGTGATCTGACACTCAGCCAAATCGACGCATTCATGAGAGGCTAACGACTTCGATGTCCCACAACTGCCGTTTCTGCTCGACACCGCTCAAGACCGTCGTTGCCGACCTGGGCTCCACGCCCTGGTCCAATTCCTTTCTCGAACCGACGAAGGAAGCCATCGCCCGCGAGCGATCGTTTCCGCTGAAGGCGATGGTCTGCTCCGAGTGCCTGCTGGTGCAGACGACGGAAAACGTGCCGGCCGATGAAATCTTCACCGACGGCTACGCCTACCTCTCTTCCTTCTCCACAAGCTGGCTCGAACACGCACGCCGCTACGCCGAGAGCATGACCGAACGCTTCGCGCTCGATGACAATTCGCAGGTCGTCGAGATCGCCTCGAACGACGGCTATCTGCTGCAGTATTTCGTTGCCAAGGGCATCCCGGCGCTCGGCATCGAACCGGCCGCCAATGCCGCGCGACTGGCCGAGGAGCGGCAGGTCCCGACCGAGGTCGCCTTCTTCGGACGGGAGACGGCAACCGAACTCGTCAAGCGCGGCATTCGCGCCGATCTCACGGCGGCCAACAACGTGCTCGCCCATGTGCCCGATATCGCCGACTTCGTCGGCGGCTTCGCCATCCTGCTGAAGCCCGATGGCGTTGCGACGTTCGAGTTCCCACATTTGCTGCGTCTGATGGAAGGCGTGCAATTCGACACGATCTACCACGAGCACTATTCCTATCTGTCGCTGGCGGCCGTCGAACGCATCTTCGAAAGCTCAGGCCTCAAGGTCTTCGACGTCGAGGAACTGCCGACCCATGGCGGTTCGCTGCGCGTCTATGCGCAGCTGAGGTCCGGCGTGCGCGAGACCACGCTGGAACTCGAGCGGTTGCGAGCGACTGAGGCGCTTGCCGGGCTGATGCGGATGGAGACCTACACGGCATTCGACGACCGCATCGCCGCCGTCTGCAAGGATTTTCAGAACTTCCTGGCGAACGCCAAGGCGGAGGGAAAAACCGTAGCCGCCTATGGCGCCGCTGCGAAAGGCAACACGTTCCTCAATGTCTGCGGGCTGTCGCCCAGCGAAATCGCCTTTGCCGTGGACCGCAATGACCTGAAGCAGGGCAAGCTCCTGCCCGGTACCCATATTCCGGTGCACGCGCCGACGGTCATCGAGGATGCAAAGCCCGATTATCTCGTCATCCTGCCCTGGAACCTGAAGACCGAGATCGTCGCCGACAACGAGGCGATCCGCGACTGGGGCGGCCGCTTCGTCGTCGCCATTCCGAAGCTGAGCGTCTTCTAATCCTAGACGCCAGGAAGTGTGGACAGTCCTCAACCAGACCGCGTTGAGCCGCCCAAAATCGACTTTATTGATCGCCTTAGGTCGCTTTGCCGTAAATTCGGTGACTTTGCCGTAAATTCGGCACGATCTAAGTGAACGTCAGGGTTGGCGTGGGTATTGACGGTTGAAAAAAATGCACCCAAGGAGGTGCTATGTCCACGATTGACCTATGCCTTGTCGCCACCCGGCGCCCGGACCTGCTTGCCCAGACGCTGGCGAGCTTCCGGGACAAAATCTTTTCCAGGCTCGACCTGCGCGGCGCCTACCTCAATCTCGATCCGGTTTTCGGATCGGAGGAGGATCATCGTGCCTGCGTCGAGATATTCCGCAACCATTTTCCCGACGGAACCGTGTTCCAGCCCGAGAGCCCGGGCTTTTGTGCGGCCGTCGCGAAACTCTGGTCGGCCACCAGCGCCGACTACGTCTTCCACCTGGAGGACGACTGGATCTCGCTGAGGGACATGGGCGAAGAACTGCTGGCGCCCTTCGCGGACCCGGCGATCAGCCAGGTCTCGTTCCACACGGCGGACCAGAACTGGAATATCCGCCGCAAGGGCCATTTCCATCGGCGCAACGAATACGCGTATCTGTTCGGGATCAAGATCCCGCTGTTTCGCACTTTCCCGAAATTCACGACGTCGCCGTCGATCCTTCGCGGCGACTTCGCGCGGCAATGCGCCGGCCTGATGGACCTCTCGCGTGATCCGGAAAAGCAGTTCTATTCGGGCGTCAACCCGGCGATGGAGGCCTATGTCGCCAGTCGCCGCAACTATATCTTCTCGCCCGAGGCGCAGCCGGTCATCAAGGATATGGGCCGGGAATGGCGCGAGCAACGCCGCATCCAGAAGGTGATCACCGACTCGACCTCGGTCTGGCGGCAAAGCGCCTAAGCGGCCGGGCCTGGACCGGATGGCTCGAAACGAAGCGATACAAGCGGGACGATGGCCCCGCTTGTATCGGTACCTTCACGCAGTCACGGCAGCGTCCTTGCGCTGAAAGCCCTTGCTCGCGACCATAAGGCTGCGCGTGTAATCTTCACCGATACGCCCGGCGACGAGGTCCGCCGAGGACAAGCGCTCGACGACGCGTCCACCCTGCATCACCGCCAACCGATCACACATATGGGTGACGACACCGAGATCGTGGCTGACCATGATGAAGGTCAGCTTATGGTCGCGCCGGACCTGTTCCAGGAGATTCAAGACTTCCGCCTGGACCGAGGCGTCGAGCGCCGAAGTCGGCTCGTCGAGCAGCAGGATCGAGGGTTCAAGGATCAGCGCCCGGGCGATCGCAACGCGCTGGCGCTGACCGCCCGACAGCTGGTGCGGATAACGGAAGCGGAAACCCGACCCGAGACCGACCTCGTCAAGCGCCTTCAGGATGCGCCGCTCGCCGTCGGCCACGCCGTGGATCGCCAGCGGCTCCAGCAATTGCCGGTCGATCGTCTGGCGCGGGTGCAGCGAGCCATAGGGATCTTGAAACACCATCTGCACGGCGCGGTAGAAGGCCTTGTCGCGCTTTGCCCCCTGCAGAACACGATCATGCACGCGAATGGTGCCGCCGGTGACGGGCGCGAGACCGGCGATCGCCCGAAGCAAGGTCGACTTGCCCGATCCGGACTCGCCGACGAGCCCGAAGGATTCGCCCGGCGCAATCTCGACGCTGACGTCGTTCAGCGCCTTGAACTCGTCATAGGTGACGGAAAGGTTCGAAACGGAAACGGCTGAGGTCATTGGGCCCACTCCGGCTTGCGGTCGAGAACCGGCAGAGGATGACGATCGGATCCGATCGCCGGCATGCAGTTCAGCAAACCTTGGGTATAGGGATGCTTGGCATTGGCAAGCTCGGACGCCGCCAGTTCCTCGACGATCCGGCCGGCATACATGACGATCACGCGGTCACAGAAGGACGACACGAGCCGCAGATCGTGCGACACGAAGACCAGACCCATGCCTCGATCGGCGACGAGCTTGTCGAGGATGCCAAGCACTTCGAGCTGTACCGTCACGTCGAGCGCCGAGGTCGGCTCGTCGGCGATCAAGAGTTCCGGCCCGGCAACCAGCATCATCGCGATCATCGCGCGCTGGCCCATGCCGCCCGAAACCTCGTGCGGGTAGAGATCGTAAACGCGCTTCGGATCACGGATCTGCACCGCGGCCAGCATGTCGAGTGCCCTCTCCCGGGCCTCGCCGCGGCTGACATTTTCGTGCTGCCGTAGCGTCTCGACGATCTGCCGGCCGATGCTCATCACCGGGTTCAACGAGTACTTGGGGTCCTGCAGGATCATCGCGATCCGCTTACCCCTGAGATCCCGGCGGACCTTCGGCGATGCGGAGAGCAGGTCGATGCCGTCAAAGTTCAACTGCTTTGCCGTCACCTGCGCATGACCAGGCGTCAGCCCCATGATCGCCCGGCCGGTCTGCGACTTGCCGGAGCCGCTTTCGCCGACGATGCCGAGGCGCTCGCGGCCGAGCGTGAAGGAGACGCCGCGCACGGCCTCGACGAGGCCGGTGCGGGTCGGGAACGAGACCTTGAGGTCTTCAACGGTCAGAAGCGCACTCATTGGCCGCTCTCCCGCGGATCGAGCGCGTCGCGCAGACCGTCGCCGAGCAGGTTGAAACCGAGGCTGACGATCAGGATCGCGATGCCGGGCATCGTTGCCACCCACCACTGGTCGAGGATGAAACGGCGACCGGAAGCGATCATGGCGCCCCATTCCGGCAGCGGCGGCTGTGCGCCGAGGCCGAGGAAGCCGAGGCCCGCGGCCGTCAGGATGATGCCGGCCATGTCGAGCGTGACACGCACGATCAACGACGACATGCACATCGGCATCACATGGCGGAAGACGATACGGATCGGCGATGCGCCCATGAGCTGCACGGCGGCGATGTAGTCGGAGTTGCGCACCGTCAGCGTCTCGGCGCGGGCGATACGCGCATAGGGCGGCCAGGAGGTGATGGCGATCGCGATGACGGCGTTCTCGATGCCCGGTCCGAGCGCTGCCACGAAGGCGAGCGCCAGAACCAGTTTCGGGAAGGCGAGGAAGATATCGGTGATACGCATCAGCACTGCGTCGACCCAGCCGCCAGCATAGCCGGCGACAGCGCCGACGATGAGCCCGACAGGTGCTGCGATGATCGCAACGAGAAGCACGACGGCAAGCGTCAGCCGCGAACCATGGATCAGCCGCGAGAGAATATCGCGGCCGAGATCGTCGGTGCCGAGCAGGTAGCCGGGGGTTCCCGGCGGCAGCAGACGGGCGTTGGCAAGATCCCCGATATAGGGCGAATGCGGCGCCAGGAAATCGGCGAAGGCGGCAACGAAGACCAACGCCAGCAGGATGAGCAGGCCGAGAACGGCGAGCTTGTTGGCGGCAAAACGCTGCCACGTCATATAGGCACGGCCAAGCCGGGCCTGGGTGCGCGACTGCGGGCGATCGGACAGCAGCCATTCGCGACGCGTCATCGCACGGGTTTCGGTAACGGTACTCATCGCTGGCGCGTCCTCGGGTCGAGCGTCCGGTAGAGAAGATCGGACAGGAGATTGATGCCGATGAAGACCGAACCGATGATGATGGTGCCACCAAGCACGGCGTTCATGTCGGCATTCTGCAGCGAGTTGGTGATGTAGAGACCGAGACCTGGCCAGGCGAAGACGGTTTCCGTCAAGACCGAGCCCTCGAGCAGGCCGGCATAGGAGAGCGCAATCACCGTGACGAGCGGCACGGCCGCGTTCCGGAGCGCGTGGCCCCAGATGATCCGGGTCTCGGACAGGCCCTTGGCGCGCGCCGCGACGATGTACTCCTGCTGCAGCTCGTTGAGCATGAAGCTGCGCGTCATGCGGCTGATATAGGCGAGCGAGAAGTAGCCGAGCAGCGAGGCCGGCAGAATGATGTGGCGGAACACATCCCAGAGCACGTCCCACTGCCGCTGCCAGAGCGCGTCGAACAGGTAGAAGCCTGTGATCGGCGTGAACGTGTACTCGAACACGATATCGATACGGCCGGGATAGGCGACCCACTTCAGCCGCGCGTAGAACACCAGCAGCGACAGGAGCGCCAGCCAGAAGATCGGCACGGAATAGCCGACAAGGCCGATGACGCGCACGATCTGGTCGGCAATGCTGCCGCGCTTGACGGCCGCAAGTACGCCGAGCGGAACGCCGAACAGGGCGCCGATGAGCGTGCCGAGCGTCGCGAGCTCCATGGTCGCCGGGAAGACGCGGCGGATGTCGGTCATCACCGGATTGGTCGTCAGCACCGAAACGCCGAAGTCACCGGTCAGCGCCTGGCGGACATAGATGAAGAATTGTTGGTAGAGGGGCAGATTGAGCCCCATCGCCTCGCGCGTCCTTTCGACGACATGCGTCGGCGCCCGGTCGCCGAGAACGGCCAGAACCGGGTCGATCGGGATTACCCGGCCGATGAAAAAGGTGACGGCCAGAAGGCCGAGATAGGTGGTGACGACAACGACAAGAAAGCGCAGCACCGCTGCCACGATCTTACCGGGACGGGCGCGTTTGCGCCCGCCCACTGTCCCTGTTGCGCTCATGCTCAAGGGAACGATCCTTTCGGTTTATTCCTTCGAGACGGCTTATTCTTTGGTGATGCCGGCGACGAAGTTGGTGTCGAAGCTCGGACCGAGCTTCAGGCCCTTGACGTTGCCGCGGTAGCCGGCGACTTCGGTCTGCTGGAAGATGATGACGAACGGGCTTTCGCCCAGCACCGTCTTCTGCAGTTCCTTGTAGGTCTCCGCACGCTTGGCGCTGTCGCGCTCGAGCAGAGCGTCCTTGGTCTTCTTCGTCAGCTCCGGAACGTCCCAGGCATTGCGCCAGGCAAGGGTCTTGTTCTTGCCTTCGTCGGAGTTGTCAGGGTTGCTGGTGAAGGTTTCGGCGTTCGAGTTCGGGTCGAAATAGTCCATGCCCCACTGACCGATATACATGTCGTGGTTACGGGCACGATACTTCGTCAGCGTCTGCTTGCCGTCGCCGGGGATGATTTCGAGCTTCACGCCGGCCTGGCCCAGCGTCTGCTGGAAGGACTCGGCAATGCCGGTGACCGGCTGGCCGTTGCGAACGTCCATGGTGACGGTGAAGCCGTCGGCAAGGCCGGCCTTGGTCAGCAGTTCCTTCGCCTTGGCAACGTCGAGCTTGTAGGGGTTCTCGTCGAGTGCACCCAGAACGCCCTTCGGCAGGAAGCTCTGGTGGATCTCGCCGATGCCCTTGATGAGGGTCGAGCCGATGGCATCGTAGTCGACCAGATACTTGAACGCTTCGCGCACTTCGGGCTTTGCGAGGTTCGCATTCTTCTGGTTGAGGCTGATGTAGTAGACCGTGCCCTTCGGCGCGTTCGTGGTGGCGAGGTCGGCATTCTTCGAAACGGCGTCGAAATCGCCCGGCTCGAGGTTGCGTGCCACGTCGATATCGCCCGCTTCAAGCGCCAGGCGCTGGCCCGAGCTTTCCTTCATGTGGCGATAGATGACGCGAGCAAGCTTTGCCTGTTCGCCATAGTAGTTTTCGTTGCGCTCGAGAACGATGACTTCGTTGGCGCGCCATTCGCGCAGCTTGAATGGGCCCGAGCCGGCATAGCCGGTCTTCAGCCATTCATTGCCGAAGTCGTTGTCATACTTGTACTCGTCCGTCGGCGTGACCGGCTTGACGTTTTCGAGCACGAGCTTCTTGTCGAGCACGGCGCCCACGGTTGCCGTCAGGCAGTTCAAGACGAAGCTCGGCGCATAGGCCTGATCGACGGTGAAGACAAAGGTCTGCGCGTCCGTTGCCTTGGCCTTTTCCGTCACGTTGTCGCCCGTAAGGCCGAACTGGGTGAGGATGAAGGCCGGGCTCTTGTCGAGCTTCACGGCACGCTCGAAGGACCAGGCGACGTCTTCAGCGGTCACCGGATTGCCGGAAGCGAACTTCAGGCCGGGCTTCAGCTTGAACGTATAGGTCAGGCCGTCGTCGGACACGGTCCAGCTGTCGGCGAGGTCGCCGACGACCTTGGTCGTGTCGTTGATGTCGAGGCGCACCAGCATGCTGTAGGTGTTGCCGGTGATTTCGGCCGCGGTCAGCTCGAAAGCTTCGCCCGGATCCATGGTAATCACGTCGTCGATCGCAAAGGCTTCGACCAGCGTGTCCTTCGGCGTTTCCGCAAAGGCCGGTGCGGTTGCAGCCATCACCATGGCCAGCGCCGCAGAAGCCGTCAGAAGACGAAGACGTCCATTGAGCTTGTGCATCATGTTTGCAGTTCCCTCGTTTGCGCCCTTTTGGGCCCCTTCTTCATGGGTTCAGGCGGCCTCGTGCCAAGCCTGTCCCAGAACTCTCCACCAGTTCTCCCGGCATATCTTTGCCAGTTCGGCATCACCATATCCGGCGCTTCTGAGCGCCGCAACGAGCGCCTGACTACCGGCCGCATCAGCAATCTCCTCGGGGATCGTTGCCCCGTCGAAATCCGACCCGAGTGCGACGCAGTCGATGCCCATGCGCTCGATGAGATAGTCGACATGGCGCACCATGTCGGAAAGCGGCGTTGCGGCATTTTCCTGGCCGTCGGCGCGCAGCATCGTCGTCGCGTAATTGAGCCCCACGAGGCCCTTGCTTTCGCGGACGGCGTCGAGCTGCTTGTCGGTCAGGTTGCGCGCGACCGGGGTCAGCGCATGCGCATTCGAATGGCTGGCGACCAGCGGCTGGTCGGTGGTCTTCGCCACGTCCCAGAAGCCCTTCTCGGTGATGTGTGCAAGATCGATCAGAATGCCCAGACGGTTGCAGGTCCGCACGAGCTCGAAGCCGGCGTCCGTCAGTCCGGGTGCGGTGTCCGGAGACATCGGATAGGAGAACGGTACGCCATGACCGAAGACGTTGTGGCGGCTCCAGACCGGCCCGAGCGAACGCAGGCCAGCGGCATAGAACGTTTCGAGCGCGGAAAGATCGGCGCCGATCGCTTCGCAGCCTTCCATGTGGAGGACCGAGGCGAAGACGCCGGCCTCGACCGCCCTACGGATTTCGGCGGTCGACCGGCAGAGCTTCCACGCCCCTGCCCGGTCGAGGCGGACGGCGATATCGGCGAGCTCCATGGCGATCGCCAGCGACGGCAGGTGCTCGAGCGGTGCCGAAAGCGGCGTTTCGTAGTGACCGTTCTCGTTCGGCGGCTGCAGGACGAGATCTCCCGAGGGCACGTAGATTGCCGAGAGGCCACCAACGAGACCGCCCGCCTTGGCGCGCGGCGCATCGATATGGCCCTGGTCGATGCCGTCGACGAATTCGCGTACCGGGTCCTGGCCCTTCCGGGCGTTCTGCCACAGACGCAGAAGCACGTCGTTATGGCCATCGAAAACCGCCTGCATTCCTGAATTTCCTTATCATTTCAGGGAGATCGGACGGGCCGTTCGGGTCGCGTCCAGGGGAAAGTCGAAGCGATGCTAGTGAAAGCCCAAAGCCTTTTCAATGAATATCAGGGGGTTTTACCCAGGCCTGCCTGTAGCGAAATGTTGCATGATTGCCGCATAGCCGCTGGCAAACACGGTGCCGCAGGGCTTCGAACCCCAGCCAAGGGATGAAAACCCAGCGTTTCTCATGCAAGGAGAATGGCTTGGGCCCACGGATCGGGCCGACATGCTGCATGATGCGGCACAGGGAGGTTGGTGGTGCGTTCGTTTTCTCTTGCGGGCTCGGAGAGGCCCTGGGGCCGCATCGCTGCGACGCTTCTCCTGGCGGCCACCCTTGCGGCCTGCGCCGGACGCCCCGTGGGCGTGCTCGTCCCTTCGGGCACGACGGGTGGCGCCTCCAAGGTCGATCTGCTGGTCGCAACCACCCGTGCCCCCTCCACCGAGCCGGGCGTGCTTTTTAGCGGCGAACGCTCAGCCGAGCTTTCGCTGACGGAAATTGCCGTCTCCATTCCGCCGGAAAAGAACCGCAAGGTCGGCCAGGTGCAATGGCCGACGAAGCTTCCCGCCAATCCGGAGCGGGATTTCTCCACCGTCAGCGTCACGCCGCTCAATCAGGGCAACGACGTGCAGAACTGGGTGAAAGGTCATCTGCCGAAAACCCGGCGCGTACTGATCTTCGTTCACGGCTTCAACAACCGCTACGAAGACGCCGTTTATCGTTTCGCCCAGATCGTGCACGACAGCGGCACCGATGTCGCGCCCGTCATCTTCACCTGGCCCTCGCGCGCCAGCATATTCGACTACAATTACGACAAGGAAAGCACCAACTATTCGCGCGACGCGCTGGAGGAACTGCTGCGGCGTGCCTCAAGCAATCCTGCTGTCGGCGAAATCACCGTCATGGCCCATTCCATGGGGTCGTGGGTGACGGTCGAGGCACTGCGCCAGATGGCGATCCGCGACGGACGCATCGCGCCCAAGATCACCGACGTCATCCTGGCGTCGCCCGACCTCGACGTCGACGTCTTCGGCCAGCAGATCCGCGCCATGGGTACGAAGCGCCCGAAGTTCACGCTGTTCGTATCGCGCGACGACCGGGCGCTGACCTTGTCGAGGCGTATCTCCGGCAATGTCGACCGCCTCGGCCAGATCGACCCGACCGCCGAGCCCTATCGCACGCAACTGGAACAGGCCGGCATCAGCGTCATCGATCTGACAGCGCTGAAGGGCGGCGACAAGCTCAACCACGGGAAGTTCGCCGAAAGCCCCGAAGTCGTGCGCCTGCTTGGCAACCGGCTGATCGCCGGCCAGACCGTGACCGATTCCGATGTCGGTCTCGGCGAACGCATCGGCGCCGTCACGCTCGGCGCCACGCAGACGGTCGGCAATGCCGCGAGCCTGGCGGTTTCGACGCCGATCATGATCTTCGATCCCAACACCCGCAGGAACTACGACGGGCAGCTGCGGCGTCTCGGCCAATCGATGGAAAACACCGTCGGCTCGGCAGTGACCCCTTGGACACCGCCGGAAAGCGGGGGAGCCGCGAAAAGCAACACCCCCGACCGTCACTCTCGTTAGACGGGCAGCTCGCGCCGCTCGGCTTCCGTCACCATCGCGAGGTCGAGCACTTTCTGCAGGTTCGCCGCATGGCGGAACCCGGGCTCCTCCGTCTTGCCCTTACGGACGGCGGCCACGAAGCGCTCGTAGTTCGTCGCGACGGTGCCCGCATCGACATCGCGCCAGGTCGCGGTTTCGACGTCCGCCCCGAGGCAGGCGCGCAGCGTCGATCCATCGGGCGTGTGCACCACTTCGAGGGCACCCTTGTCGCCGTGTAGCCTCAGCCGGAGCTCGTTCAGATGCCCGGTCGCCCAGCGGCTGGCATGGACGACGCCCATGGCGCCGTTGCCGAACTCGGCCGTCATGACGAAGCTGTCATTGGCGTCGAGATCATACTCGCCGATGCGGTTATCAGGCGCCTTGTCGAAGGTCTTCAGCCGCGCGAAGACCCGGGCGGCGTCCGTGCCCGCGCCATAGCCGGCAAAGTCGAGAATGTGGATGCCGACATCGCCGAGCACGCCGTTCGAGCCGTGCTTCGTCGAGAGCCGCCACAGCCATTGCGATTCCGTCGCCCAGTCGCCCCAGGCCTTGGAAACGAGCCAGCTCTGCAGATAGGACGCTTCGAGGTGGCGCAGCTTGCCGACCTCGCCGGCAAGCACCATTGCGCGTGCCTTCTGCAGCGGCGCGACGTTGCGGTAGGTGAGGTTGACCATGGTCACAAGGCCGGAACGCTCGGCCGCTTCCGCCATCTCTGCCGCCTTGGCATAATTCTCGGCGAGCGGCTTTTCGCACAGCACATGCTTGCCGGCGGCAATGAGCGCCAGCGTCGTCGGGTGATGCGCCTTGTCGGGCGTCACGTTCGTCGCCGCATCGAACTTGCCCCAGGCGATCGCCTCGTCGAGCGAGGTGAAGGTCGCGGCAATGCCGTGCTTGTCGGCAAAAGCCTTGGCCCGGGCGGGATCGACATCGACAGCGCCGACCATCTCGACGCCTTCGATCTTGGTAAAGGCCTGGGCATGGCTGTTTGCCATGCCGCCGGTTCCTACAATGAGAAGACGCATGATGCTCACCTGTATCCTGCTTCGCCGGCCTGGTGCAGCCTGGGGCCGCGCTCGACGATCGGCTCCAGCGCCTTTTCGACCGGTACGTTTGGTGCGTCGTGGATCGCCGTGTAGCGGTTGTCGGCGTTGTAGGCCCACTTCACCGAATTGCGCAGCACCTTCTGGACATTGCCGTCGTGATAGGTCGGGTAGGTTTCGTGGCCGGGACGGAAATAGAAGATGTTGCCGGCACCGCGGCGCCAGGTCAGCCCCGAGCGGAACACTTCGCCGCCGGCAAACCACGAGATGAAGACGGTTTCGAGCGGCTCCGGCACCGAGAACTGCTCACCGTACATTTCCTCGTTCTCGAGCACGAAGTTCTCCTCGATGCCTTCGGCGATCGGGTGACGCGGATTGATCGCCCAGACGCGCTCACGCTCGCCTGCTTCGCGCCATTTTAGCGCGCAGGGCGTGCCCATCAGCCGCTTGAAGATCTTGGAGAAGTGGCCGGAGTGCAGCACGATCAGGCCCATGCCCTCCCAGACGCGCTTGGCAACGCGCTCGACGATCTCGTCGCTGACGGCGCCGTGGTCCTTGTGGCCCCACCAGAGAAGCACATCGGTGTTGGCAAGGCGCTCGACGCTCAGGCCATGTTCCGGCTCCTGCAGCGTCGCCGTCGTCGCCTCGATCGCAGCTTCCGTATTCAGCGCCGCCGCGATCGTATTGTGCATCCCGTTTGGATAGATGCTGCGGACGATTTCGTTGGTCTGCTCGTGAATATTCTCGCCCCAAACAACTGTTCTGATAGGCACGGCCATTCTCCTTGCGTGTTCGCCCGTTACGGGCCTGTCGTCTTACGATAGATGGGGCCGCCAGGAATTGGCGACCCCGAAGCTCTGGGTGTCTTCAGTTTGATCGGGGTCTGGTCAGGCAGCCCCTTTCATGGGTGCGCGGCCGAGAGCCTGCCCCGATGCATCGAAGCGGTGGATGCTGCCGCCGAGCGGCGAGATGTGAATTGTCTCACCCGGCCGGTGATGCGAGGTGCCACCTTCCCGGACGATGACCGGTTCGCCAGCGCCGATATCGAGATAAATGTAGCTGTCGGACCCCAGCATTTCGGAATGCACCACCGTTCCCGACCATTGACCCCCACTCGCCTTGATCTCCAGATGCTCCGCTCGGATGCCGATCGTATGGGCATCGTAGGGCGCAGCCAGTGCGCCGGACAGAAAGTTCATCTTCGGCGAACCGATAAAGCCGGCGACGAAGACGGAGTTCGGGCTTTCATAGAGTTCGAGCGGCGTGCCGATCTGTTCGACCCGGCCATCCCGTAGCACGCAAATGCGATCGGCCAGTGTCATCGCCTCGACCTGGTCGTGGGTGACATAGATCATCGTCGTCTTGTGCATGCTGCGATGCAGCTTGGCGATCTCGATGCGGGTCGCAACGCGCAGCGCCGCATCGAGATTGGAGAGCGGCTCGTCGAAGAGAAAGACCTTGGGATCGCGCACGATAGCCCGGCCGATCGCCACGCGCTGGCGCTGGCCGCCGGAGAGCTGCCGCGGCAGCCGCTGCAGATAGGGCGTCAGCTGCAGCATCTCGGCTGCCGCCTCGACGCGCTTCTTGCACTGCTCCTTGTCCTTGCCGGCAAGCTGCATGCCGAAGGACATGTTCTCGAATACCGTCATATGCGGGTAAAGCGCATAGGACTGGAACACCATCGCGATGCCGCGCTTCGACGGCGTCAACTGGTTGACCACCTGGCCGTCGAAGGACAGCGTGCCCGATGAGATGTCTTCGAGCCCGGCGATCAGCCGCAGCAGCGTGGACTTGCCGCAGCCGGAGGGCCCGACAAAGACCATGAATTCGCCGGCCCGGATATCCATGCTGACGCCCTTGATCACCTCGAAGGCGCCGAAGGACTTGCGGATGTTGCGCAATTGGAGCTCTGCCATATTTTCTCCCCTTATCCTTTGACGCCGCCGGCGGTGAGCCCGGAGATGATCCGCCGCTGAAAGATCAGCACGAGAACAACCAGTGGCACGGTGACGATGATCGATGCGGCCATGATGTTGCCCCACGGAATTTCGTACTGGCTGTTTCCCGAGAGCAGCGCGATCGCGACCGGCACCGTGCGCTGGCTGTCCGATGAGGTGAAGGTCAGCGCGAACAGGAACTCGTTCCAGGCGGCGATGAACGCGAGCAGCCCCGTCGTCACCAGCGCCGGCCACATCAGCGGCATGAACACGCGGGTGATGATCACCCAGGGTGTGGCGCCATCGACGATCGCCGCTTCCTCGATCTCCACCGGCAGATCGCGCATGAAGGTGGTGAGCACCCAGACCGTGAACGGCAAGGTGAAGATCATGTAGGAAAAGATCAGCGCCAGGGGCGTGTTGAAGATGCCGACCGAGCGGATGAGTTCAAAGAGGCCGGCAAGCACCGCGATCTGCGGAAACATCGACACCGACAGGATCGTCAGAAGCAGGAGCCCGCGACCGCGGAACCGCACTCGCGCCAACGCATAGGCAGCGGTGACGGCCAGGAGCAACGACACGGCAACGACGATCGTTGCGACCAGCAGCGAATTGGCGAGATTGCGCAGGAAGCCGCTGCTGGTGACGATGCCCGCGTAGTTGTCGAAGGAGATCTCGGTCGGCCAGTAGTCGACCCGGAACAGCGCCGTCCCGGATTTAAAGCTCGTCAGCACCGCATAGTAGAACGGGAAGACGGCCATGATGATGATGGCGGCAACGAGGGCGTAGAACGCCGTGCGCTTGGCAAGGGTGGCAACCATCAGCGCTCTCCTTCGAGATTGACGCGGCCGAACCACATGTAGGCGACGGTGATCGCCGCGATGATCAGGAACAGCATCGTCGAGGCCGCGGCGCCATAGGCGAACTTGTCGAAGTCAAACAGGTTTTCGCGCGCGAGCACCGACATCGTCTTGGTCTTCGCGTTGTTGGGCGTCAGCACATAGATGAGATCGAAGATGCGCAGCGCATCGAGCATGCGGAAGATCACCGCCACCATCAGCGCCGGCCGGATCAAGGGCAACGTCAACCGCCAGAAGACCTTGAGCGGATGCACGCCATCGATCTTGGCCGCCTCATAGATATCCGACGGTACCATCTGCAGGCCGGCCAGCATCAGGAGCGCCATGAACGGCGTCGTCTTCCAGACGTCGACGATCAAAACGGCGACCATCGCGGTCTCCGGATTGGCGGTCCAGGCGACCTTCTGGCTGATGAGGCCGAGGCCGAGCAGAAGATCGTTCAGGATGCCGAACTGATCGTTGAGCATCCAGGCCCACATCTTGGCGGACACGATCGTCGGGATCGCCCAGGGAATCAGGATTGCGGCGCGCACCAGCCCGCGGCCCGGGAAATTCGCATTCAGGACCAGCGCGACGATCAGGCCGAGCACCGTCTCGATGGTGACGGAAACGGCCGAGAACTTCAGCGTGTTCCAGACGGCGTTCCACCAGGCCGGATCGGCAAGCAGGCCGTTATAGACGGTGCGCCCGCTCTTCAGCGTGATCCAGGAAAGGTAGTTCTTGAAGCCGACGAACTCGGCGCCTTCGAGGTTGGTCAGCGACGCATTGGTGAAGCTGAAATAGACTGTGCGAATGAGCGGCCAGCCGGCGACGAGTGCCAGCACCAGAAGCGTCGGTGCGAGAAAGATCCAGGCGGAGCGGATGCGCTCGGCGTTGAGATCGGAGCGGATCCGGGCCTGCTGCCCAAGGGCGGAAGGCGGGTCTGCGACGGAAATGTCGGTCATGTCTGTACTCACCCTTGCCATTCGGCGCACGGCCGAGCGGTTGATCGGAGAGAAAAGGCGGTGGCTCGGTGGAGCGAAGGGAGGCTTGACAAGCACTCCCCTCGCCCCCGGGAGGATCACCAGTTGTCGCCCTTCATCTCGGTGAGTTCGACTTCGAGCAGTTCAAGATTTTCCGCTGCCGTGCCGTTGCCGGAAAGCGAGTTGTGCACCGCGTTCCAGAACTTGGCGGAAACCTCGTTGTATTTGACCTTGGTGACGGCCGACGGGCGCGGCACCGCGCTTTCGAAGATCGGTTTCCAGGCCGGCATGAACGGCTGGGCCTTGGCGACCTCCGCATCGTCGTAGAGTGCGGCAACCGTCGGCAGGTTCGAAAGCTCGATCGCCCGGCGCTTCTGCACCTCGGCGGACGACAGGAACTTGGCGAGCGCAATCGCCGCCTCCTGGTCGTCGGAATATTTGGAGACGGCGACGTTCCAGCCGCCGAGCGTCGAAGACGGCTGGTCACCATCGGTGGCCGTCGGCAGCGGCGCGACGGCAAACTTGCCCTTCACAGCGCTGTCATCGCCATTGCCGAGCGCATAGGCATAGGGCCAGTTGCGCATGAAGACGGAATTGCCGGTCTGCCAGACCCCGCGCGATTCCTCCTCCTGATAGGCAAGCACGCCCTGCGGCGAGATCGTGCCGACCCATCCCTTGATCCGGTCGATTGCGGCGGCCGCCTTCTCGTTGTTGATCGAGATCGTGCCGTCGGGCTCGACGATCTGGCCACCGCCCGACGACTTGACCCATTCGAGTGCGTTGCAGGTCAGGCCCTCATAGGCATTGCCCTGGAAGACATAGCCCCAGAGATCGGCTTGGCCGGCGGCCCGCTCCTTCTCCTGGATTTCCTTGGCGGTCGCAGCCAGCTCGTCCCAGGTCTTCGGCGGCGTCTTGCCGTATTTTTCGAGCAGGTCCTTGCGATAGAACAGTGCCGGTGCATCGGTGAAAACCGGCAAGGCCACGAGGCGACCGTTCACCGTCTGCGAAGCGATGATCGACGGGAAGTGCTGGCCAACAACGTCCTTTGCCGCCTCCGTCAGATCGACGAACTGGTCGGCCAGTTGCGGCGCCCAGACGACATCGGTCTGGTAGACGTCGACATCCTTGTTTCCGGCGGCAAGCCACAGCCGGTACTGGCTGAACTGCTCGCTGCTCGATGGCGGCATGGTGACCAGGCTCACCTTGTGCCCGGTCTGCTTCTCGAAAATGTCCAGCTGTTCGCGAATGAAATGGACGTTCTTCCCGGTCGTGTTGGCGGCGAGCGAAAGCTCGGCGGCGCCAGCCGTCCCGGCTGCAACGATTGCGGCACAAAAACTCAGCACATTGAGCGTGGTTGTCATTGGGTCGACTCCTCCTGTTCCCCCTCCCACCGCACGAAAGCTCCTCGGCAAATTCGAAAGCGGTTTGGATAAGAAAAAGTTGGCAGAAGACGGAAAAACTGTCAATCCACACACTTAGAAAAGTCCATTTGGCGTGGATTATTACAAATAATCGTTATTTTTCAACAAAATAGCAATGGGAGAAAAAAATCGACCGCCCCTCACAGAACCCCATAAAATCAAAGGGGAACTGTATTAATTTAAAACGGTTTGGTAAAATACATACCCGGCCTGTAGAACCTAGCGTCCCCGACAAACCGATTGTTACGGGCAGCGAAGGTGTATATTTCTGGGACCGGGCTAGGCTTGAGGAAACGCATTTCGAATGAAGCTGAGGGAGTTCGCACAACAACTGGGGCTTTCGCCGACGACGGTCAGCCGGGCGCTGAGCGGTTATCCCGAAGTCAGCGAAAAGACGCGCAAGCGCGTGGCCGAAGAGGCAACCCGCCTTGGCTATCGTCCGAACATCAATGCGGTGCGGCTCGCCACCGGTCGGGCCGGCGCGATCGGCGTGGTCATGGGCCGCTCCGGCGAGTTCCATTTTTCCGAGTTCATGGGTGGCCTGGCCGAACGGCTCGGCACCGAGGATATCGACATTCTCGTCAGCCCAATGGACGACAAGAACCCCACGGGCGAAATCCAGCTCTATAGCCGGCTCGCCGTCAGCGGCCGCGTCGACGCCGTGATCGTACACTCGCCCGAACCGAACGACGAGCGCATCGCCCTCCTCCACAAGCTCGGCATGCCCTTCCTCGTGCACGGGCGCTCCGATATCGACGTGCCGCACGCCTGGCTCGACATCGACAACGAAGGCGCGATCCGCCGCGCGACCTCGCATCTCATCGATCTCGGCCATCGCCGCATCGCCATGATCAACGGCCGGCAGGGCCGCACTTTCTCGCTTCACCGCGACAAGGGGTACCGCGACGCGCTGCAGGCGCGCGGCATCGCCTTCGATCCGCGCCTCGTCGCCCATGGCAACTTTACCGACGAACTCGGCTTTCGCTTCGCGCGCTCGTTCCTGGAGCAGACGCCTCGCCCGACCGCCTTCGTTGCCGGCTCGATGATGACAGCGCTCGGCATCTACCGGGCAGCACGGTCCATGGGCCTGGAGATCGGCCGCGAGGTCTCGGTCATCGCCCATGACGACGTTTTCCCTTACCTCACGGCCGACAACATGGTTCCGTCGCTCTCGGCGACACGCTCTTCGATGCGGGCGGCGGGCGCGCGCTCGGCCGACCTCGTGCTGCAGCTTCTCTCAGGCCGGCCGACCGAAGAGGTTCACGAACTCTGGCCGGTGGAACTGATCCTCAGGGAATCGACCGCGCCACCGCAGGGCGCTTGAGGACAGGCGCTGCCGACCGCTTCAGTGGAAGGTCGACTTGGAAAAGAGATTGAGGACCACCACGCCTGCTATGATCAGCCCCAGTCCGAGGATCGCCGCCAGATCGAGCTTCTGCCCGAAGGCGAAGTAACCGACGAGCGAAATGAGCACGATGCCGAGCCCGCTCCACACCGCATAGGCGATGCCGACGGGGATGAAGCGCAGCGTGTAGGACAGGAAGAAGAAGGCGATCGCATAGCAGACCACCATCATCACCGTCGGCCCCAGCCGGGTGAAATGCTGTGCGGCCTGCATCGCCGAGGTGCCGAGCACTTCGAAGACGATGGCTGCAACCAGGACGGTATAGAGCATGGCGGGGTTCATCGGGGACTCCATTCCGGACCAGAGCAGTTCCAGGAAAAGTGCAAAGCGGTTTTCCGTCCGGAACTGCGTGATTTCAAAGACTTAGATCACTCCAGTGTTTCGATAAAACGATGAAGTTATCTATTGCGCCGAAAGCGCCTTGAGATTTTCAACCAGACCGACCCGCGCCTCCGCATCGAGGTCGTGGCTCTGCATCAGATCCGCGAGCCAGACGCCGTCGCAGGCGAAACGCGCAAGCACGCAGCCGGTCGAACCGTCCGTCTCCGCAAACTCCGCCGATCGCCGGCCGACCCAGTCGCGCCAACGGCTCTTCAGATGCGGCTCGGCAATCAGCGCGATGGTCAGCATGCGCCAGCCCGGCACGTCTGTTGCCGGATCGAGCGCGAAGCAGACATCGATATAGGCGCGGGTGAAGCGCCCCTTCGCCACCGGATCGCGCGCCATCGCCGCCTCGATCTCGCGATCGAACCGTGTCACCAGGTCGTCGAACAGCCCGTCGAGCAGCGCGAGCTTGTTCGGGAAATGGTGCAGCAGCCCGCCCTTGCTGACCCCGGCTGCCTGCGACACGGCATCGAGCGTGATGCCAGCCACGCCCTGCTCGTGCGAAAGGCGTGCGGCAACCTCCAGCAATTGCTGGCGCACCTGTTCCGGCTGTTTCTTGCGACGATGAGCTTCGGTCATGCACCCATAAAGATACCGTCTGGACGGTTTGTCAAGAGAAGTGTTGTTTGACCGCGATGAAACGCCGCAAATTCCGCGTTCTGAAAACCGTTGTCCGCCCGGTCGCGGCGCGCTAGGACCGAACGAACGAAGGACGCAGAGCATGGCGGAACCGGAAACCACGACCCTCTACGAAGCCATCGGCGGTGACCCGACGGTCCGCGCCCTGACGCGCCGTTTCTATGAGCTGATGGACACGTTGCCAGAAGCGGCGCGCTGCCGTGCCGTGCATCCGCCCGATCTTTCCGGAAGCGAAGAGAAGTTTTACGAGTACCTGACCGGCTGGCTCGGCGGGCCGCCCATCTATGTCGAAAAGCGCGGCCATCCGATGCTGCGCCGTCGCCATTTCGTCGCCGAGATCGGGCCTGAGGAACGGGACGAGTGGCTGCTTTGCTTTACCCGCGCGCTTGAGGAAACGATCGACCATCCGAAGCTCCGGCAGATCATCCTCGACCCGATCACCCGCCTCGCCCTTCACATGCAGAACAAGGAATGACCATGTCGCACAGCGGATTTCGCGCCACGACGCTATTTGTTGCCGGTTTGATGGGCCTGACCGGCGTCGTCAGCGCGGCCGCCGCTTCGCATGGCGACGACCCGAGGCTGCTTGCCGGCATTTCGGCGATGTGCCTCGCCCACGCCCCGGCGTTGGTGGCGCTCTACGCCGCCTGGCCGCACTTTCGAACGGCGGCCGTTGCCGCGCTCCTGATCGCGGCTGGCACGGCGCTGTTTTCGGCCGATCTCGCCATGCGCCATGTTGCAGGCCACGGTCTCTTCCCGATGTCCGCTCCGCTCGGCGGCACGACGATTATGGCGGGGTGGCTCGCCGTTTCGCTCGGCGCCTTCCTGCCGAAGAAGACGGCCTGACCCCAAAACAATCCGCCTCCCGGAGAGGTCCATCCGGGAGGCGAATAACACGCAAAATCAGGATCATATGTCCGCGCCGGCGCGCGGATCAGGCGCCTTCAACGGCCGAAAAACCCTCGAACTTCGGCGGACCGAGATACATCGCCCTGTTCTCGCCGGCGTTCTTGTGGGCCGCGCGAAAATTCTCCGACTTGGTCCAGGCTGAAAACGAATCCTTGTCCTTCCAGACCGAGTTCGAGACGAAGAGCGTGTAGCCCTCCTCCGGCACGCTGTCGCCGCGCAGCAGATGGAAGGAAACGAAGCCGGGCATTTCGGAAAGGCTGGAATCGCGCCCCTTCCACACCGCTTCGAAAGCCTCCTCGTGGCCGATGGCGATACGAAAACGGTTCATGGCAACAAACATCTTGGTCTCCTAGGTCCTTTCGCCGATACGGCGAAACGATCTGAATCTTTAAACGGACGCAACCCCGCACGGAAAACCGCTTCGCACTTTTCCTGGAATTGCTTCCTAGCTTACGCATTTCCGGACGGAAAACCGCTTCGCACTTTTCCTGGAATTGCTAGGCACTTTCCTTCTTGAGGGCGGCATCGCTTGTGGCCCGTGGAAAGGCGAGGATAGTTCCTTCCTTCGGCTCCGCAAGCCCGAACGGGTCGCGCACCGGCGGGCGCGCCTGCCAGGTGGGGAACTCGGCGACGTTGGTATTCTCTTCCACCATCCGCGCCCGTCGCGTCAGGATCTCGTAGAGCTCGGGCACCAGGCCGTCGCCCTGCTGGGCCGCCAGCTTGTGCAAGCCGATCATCATGGCGAGGTCGGGACGTTCTTCGTTCATTGCAAATTCTCGTCTTGTCTTTCAGAGGATTAGCGCTCGTTGCGGCTGGTGGTCAGGTCCTGGAGCGCGCGTTCCAGGCTCGACTTCGAGCCGTTGCGCAGCGGCACGAAGGCCTTGCCCCACTTCTTGCAGCCGGTCTTCACGCGAAGACATGCGTCATGGCTGATGCAGTCGATCGGGCAGAAGACGCAATCGACAGACGGCAGCACGCGGTCGATACGCGAAACGGCCTCACGCAGGCCACCGTCGTGGTGCAACAACTCGGCGCCGAAGGAGCTGGCGATTTCGCGCAAGTGCGCCACCTGGCAATCACGGCCACCGACATACAGGAAGCTGCGCCCTTCGAGCGTCGCCTTGCCGGCCTCCTGGCGGGCCTCGACCGGTTCCGAACCCGAGCGACCCTTGCCGTTCTTCGCCGCATTCTGGTGACGCTTGCCGCGCATGCAATCTTCTCCGTCTGGTCGCGCAACAAGGGCCTTCGTCAGGCAGCCGGTCGCATCGGGATATCCTCTCGACACACACCCTTCGGCTGCGTGACGAGGGCAACCTATTAAACTTGATAAACAGAGTAAAGTATAAACAGGAGTTTTCTAATCATATTTTTTCTTGCAGCTTCTGCGCGAATCCCACCAGCAAGGGGAGAAGGTCAGCGGACGGTCGCAACCATCGGCACGATGAAGGATTCGGAGCTTGGCGCTCCGGCCGGAAACGCCGGGAATGGCGCAGCGCGGCGAACCGCATCGATGGCGGCCTCGTCGATCGCCGGCGAGCCGGAACTGCCCGCGAGGCTGACACGCGTCAGGTTTCCATTCGACGTCAAGGTGAAACGAACGGTCGCCGTGCCGGATACGCCGTCGCGTCTTGCAGCCGACGGAACCTTGAACCGGCGTGTGATCCGCTTGCGGATCTTGCCGCCATAGTTCTCCATGTTGGCGTTGCCGACCTCGGACGCGCGGCTGTTGCCATTCGCAGCGGACGAACTGCCATTCTCCTGGCCGTCCTGCTTGCCCTTGACCTGATTTTGCGCCTGCTCGCCCTGATCGCCCGCCTTCTTGCGGGTGACCTTCTTCTTTTTCACCGGCTCCTTCTTCGGCTCCGGCTTTTCGACCTTTTCCTTCTTCGGCTCCTCGGGCTTTTCTTCCGGCACGACAGTCTCGACCGGCGCGACGCTCGCCGTCACCACAGCCTCGGCGACTTGCAGGGTAGGCATTTCCTCGGCCGGCAGGATCACGTCTGCCTCCGTCGCCGTCAGGTCGTGGGGTTGCTCTGCAGCGATCTCCTGCGTGGGGGCAACATCCTCGACCGGCTGGATCTCGGCGGGCTGAACCTCCTCGGGCAGATCTTCCGTGGGCTCGACGATTTCGGACACTTCACCCGACTGAAGCGTTTCCTCGAATGCATCGCCGAGAAGCGCCACTTCGACGCTTTCGCCACCCTGGATCAGATCCAGTTGCGTCTCGGGCGGGCTGCTACCAAACAGCGTCGCGAGCACGACGCCGTGGGTTGCAAGCGATAAGACGGCGGCCCCGCTCCAGATGACGATACGCTTCATTTCAGCCTTACCTTCGTCGCACCAGGGCGACGCAAACCTCATGCTCGGATTGCCGGACGCGCTAAGCCCCAGTCCCGCTCACCCCTTGAGTTCGACCGCCGACTTAGAGCCGGTCTTGATCCCGCTCATGCAGGCGCCCGGCTGAACCCCGTCGCCGACACAGGCCGGCGCGTCGTTGATCAGCAGGCTCTTCACCGCATCGCAGTTGGTGCCGGGCAGATCGAACTGGCGAACCTTGGTCTTGCCGGCGGGAAGGTCGCGGAAATCGAGCACGGCCATGCGTTCGACCAGCCCCTTCTGGTCGAAAATGACGAACTCGAAGGAAACCTTGCTCAACGACTGCGCGAATTCGTTGCCGGCAACGAAGGTGAGCTTGCAGCCCTTCTGGGACGGCGCCACCTCGTTGAGCTCGATGGTCAGCCCCCCAGCCGCTGCGGTCTCCTGCGCCTTGGCAGCGGTTGCGGCAACGAGAGCCGCAAGAGCAACGGAAACAATCGGAAGGCTGGGAAACTTCATGACGACACCACTCCAAAGGATCGAGCACACCACCGAACGCCGGCCGCACGCCCTTGTCCACAACCCGGCAGCAACTAACTTGAGTTTATAAGTCCGGTATTGCGTCCATAAATAAATATGAGTAATGAAGTCAAGATAGTAATCGAATTGCACGGCGGGAAATGCGGGGAAATCAGCGCGGCCTGCCCACTCGAAACGGCCGAAACACAGTGACCAACGACAACAATCTCGCACGCCCCTCGGAGCCTCCGGTGCTGACCGGACGGGCGCAACGGATCATCGAAAGTCGCGAGCTCTTCGGCACCGAAAACGAGATTCTCATTTCCCACGACGGCGCGATCTACCGCATGAAGATCACCCGCCAAGGCAAGCTGATCCTGAACAAATAGGCAGATGAAAATGACCGAGAGCCTTCGCCCCACTCCCGTTGAAATCCGCGCCTACCGCGCTGAAAACCCGAAGTTGCGCGAGCGTGATATCGCAGCCCAGCTCGGCGTTTCCGAAGCCGCGCTGGTCGCTGCCGAATGTGGGCTGACCGCCGTTCGTATCGATGCCGACGCCAACCGCTTCCTGTCGCGCGTCGAAGAGCTCGGTGAAGTCATGGCGCTGACCCGCAACGAAAGCGCCGTCCACGAAAAGATCGGCGTCTACGAGAAGATCACCACCGGCGAGATGGCGAGCATCGTACTTGGCGAACAGATCGACCTTCGTGTTTTCCCGAGCGCCTGGGCACACGCCTTCGCCGTGACGAAGACGGACGACAAGGGCGAAGTCCGCAAGAGCCTGCAGTTCTTCGACAAGTGGGGCAACGCCGTGCACAAGGTACATCTGCGCGCCGCATCGAACGACGCAGCCTACGAAAAGCTCGTCGCGGATTTCCGCCTCGACGATCAGACGCAAGAGTTTGTCGCCGACACCAGCGTTCAGCCGACCGACGACAAGCCGGAAACCGTCGTGGACGTCGTCGAGCTGCGTGAGCGCTGGACGAAGATGACGGACACCCATCAGTTCCACGGCATGTTGCGCAAGCTGAAGATCGGCCGCCGCCAGGCGCTGAGCAACATCGGCGACGATTTCGCCTGGCAGCTCGACCCGCAGAGCGTCGAAGCAATGATGCGGGCAAGCGCCGAAGTCGAACTGCCGATCATGTGCTTCGTCGGCAACCGCGGCATGATCCAGATCCATTCCGGCCCGATCGCCAAGATCGCGACGATGGGCCCCTGGCTCAACGTCATGGATCCAACCTTCCACCTGCATCTGCGCACCGACCACATTGCCGAGCTCTGGGCCGTGCGCAAGCCGACAGCCGACGGCCATGTCACCTCGATCGAGGCGCTCGACGCCAAGGGCGAAATGATCATCCAGTTCTTCGGCAAGCGCAAAGAGGGCCTGGCGGAACGTCCCGAATGGCGCTCGATCGCCGAAGGCCTGCCGCGCCTCGATACGACGGTTGCCGCCTGAGCGAGAGAATAGGATACGCAAGATGATCAACGGTCTCGACTTCCGTCGCCTTCGCCGCTCGGGGCTGGCGCTCGGCGCCTTCGCCCTTTCGGCGACCTTCCTGCTGCCGGCAGTGGCACCCGATGCCCCCGCCTTCATCCGGACGGCCATGGCCGAGGACACGCAGAAGGCCGACGTCTCGCGCGTCGTTTCGGTCGGCGGCGCCGTCACCGAGATCATCTATGCGCTCGGCGAAGAAGGCCGTCTCGTCGGGCGTGATTCCACCAGCACCTATCCGGAAGCAGCAAAGACGCTTCCGGATGTCGGTTATATGCGCCAGCTCGCGCCCGAAGGCATCATTGCGGTCAATCCGAGCGCCATCGTCGCAGTCGAAGGCAGCGGCCCGCCGGAGGCGCTGGCGGTGCTGAAGGAGGCCAACATCGCCTTCACCAGCGTGCCCGAGACCTTCGACAAGGCCGGCATTCCCACCAAGATCCGCGCCGTTGGCGCTTTTCTCGGCGTCGAGGACAAGGCCGAAACGCTCGCCAAGAGCGTCGAAGCCGACCTCGATGCAGCCGTGGCGGAGGGTGCCGCGCGCGCCGACGGTGAGCGCAAGCGCGTGCTGTTCATCCTGAGCACCCAGGGCGGCAAGGTCATGGCCTCCGGTCAGGGTACCGCCGCCAACGGCATCATCGAACTCGCCGGCGCGGTGAACGCCGTCGGCACCTTCCCCGGTTACAAGGCACTCACCGACGAAGCGATCGTCGAAGCCAAGCCCGACGTCATCCTGATGATGGATCGCGGTGGCGAACACGCCGCCAAGGCGGAAGAACTCTTCGCCATGCCGGCATTGAGCCTGACCCCTGCTGCCCAGAACAAGGCGCTGGTGCGCATGGACGGCCTGCACCTGCTCGGCTTCGGCCCGCGCACAGCAAGCGCCGTTCGCGAACTGAATGCCGCCATCTACGGGAAGAAGGCCAATGCCTCGCAGTGAGGCATTGGGCCGCGGCATGCGCCTGACCGGATTGGCCGCCGACATCCGCAACGAATGGCGTGCCGGCAACCGCTCGCGGCTGGCCCGGCTTCTCGTCGTCGCCCTCGTGGTAATCGCCATCGCCACCTTCGTCGGCTCGATCATGACCGGCGCGGCCGACGCGTCGCTCGCCAATGTCTGGCGCTGGCTGATCGGCGAGGCCGACCAGGCCCTGAGCATTCGCGACCGCATCATCATTCTCGATATCCGGCTCCCTCGCGCCGTGCTCGGCATGCTCGTTGGCGCGTCGCTTGCGGTTTCCGGCGTGGTCATGCAGGGGCTCTTCCGCAATCCCCTGGCCGATCCCGGCCTCGTCGGCGTTTCCTCGGGCGCGAGTCTTGGCGCCGTGCTGCTGATCGTGCTTGGAACCGCCACCTTCGGGCCACTATTTGCCCTGTTCGGTTTCTATGCGCTGCCGGTCGCTGCCTTCTTCGGCGGCCTCGTCACGACGCTTTTGCTCTACCGCATTGCCACGCGCGGCGGGCGGACCTCGATCGCCACCCTGCTTCTGGCCGGCATCGCGCTTGGCGCGCTGACCGGCGCCGTCACGGGCGTGCTCGTCTTCATGGCCGACGACAAGCAATTGCGCGACCTCACCTTCTGGGGCCTCGGCTCACTTGCCGGCGCCAACTGGACGAAGATCCTGGCCGCGGCGCCGATCATTCTGCTTTCGCTCGCCGTCACCCCTTTTCTCGCCCGCGGCCTCAATGCGATCACGCTCGGCGAGGCGGCAGCCTTCCACATGGGCATTCCCGTCCAGCGGCTGAAGAACGTCGCGATCGTCAGCGTTGCTGCGGCGACCGGCGCGTCGGTTGCCGTCAGCGGCGGCATCGGCTTCGTCGGCATCGTCGTGCCGCATCTGCTGCGCCTTGTCATCGGCCCCGATCACCGCTACCTGCTGCCGGCCTCGGCTCTGCTCGGCGGCACGCTGTTGATCCTTGCCGACATGATCGCCCGCACCATCGTTTCCCCGGCGGAACTGCCGATCGGCATCGTCACCGCTTTTATCGGCGCACCGTTCTTCCTCTGGATCCTGCTGCGCGGCCGTTCGAACATGGGATTGTGAGCGAAGCCATGATCAACGTTTCCAATCTCTCCGTCCGCCTCGGCGGGCGACCGGTCATCCACGGCGTTTCGCTCGAGGCCCGACCCGGCGCGCTGACGGCGATCGTCGGCCCGAACGGCTGCGGCAAGACCACGACGCTGAAGGCCATTTCCGGAGAGCTTGCACCAGCAGGCGGGACGATCCGCATCAACGGCCGCGACCTGCGCGGCCTGAAGCCCTGGGAACTCGCGTCGATGCGCGGCGTGCTGCCGCAATCGACCGTCATCTCCTTCCCGTTCACGGTGCGAGAAGTGGTTCGGCTCGGGCTTGCCGCCGGCGCAAACGCCGACGCCGCCCTGCACGACCGGATCGCGGCGGAAGCGCTCGAAGCGGTCGATCTCGGCGGCTTTGCCGGGCGTTTCTATCAGGAGCTGTCCGGCGGCGAGCAGCAGCGCGTGCAGCTTGCCCGCGTGCTTTGCCAGATCTCAGAACCCGTTACCGATGGCCAACCGCGTTACCTTCTGCTCGACGAGCCCGTCTCCAGCCTCGATATCCGCCACCAGCTGGGCATCATGCAGCTCGCGCGCAACTTTTGCGAACGCGGCGGCGGTGTCGTCGCCGTCATGCACGACCTCAATCTGACCGCCATGTTCGCCGACCACATGGTGATGATGAAGGCCGGCAAGGTCCGCGCCAGCGGCGCGCCGGCCGAGGTACTGACGGACGAGACGATGGAAGCGGTCTTCGGCTGCCGCATGCGGGTGGGCGTGGCTCCGCCGGCGCCCGTGCCCTTCGTGCTGCCGCAAACCGCATCGCTCTGACGCCAGCGCACGTCCTCATTCTTCCGAGAGCCAACACCAAGATTTATCGAAACAATTTCCGCACTTGCGCGTTGTTCTCCCGAAGCGCCGGCGTGGGCCTGCAGTTGTGCCCGCCGGTTTGATCAGGAAGCGCCGACCGTTCGCGGCCGGCGCATGTGTGAAAGGGAGTATTCGTCATGGCGTCAGGCCTCTTCTCCGGTTCGAGCTCGCGTTCGACAAAAAGCAACGGCAAGCTCGCCGACATCTCCATCGAGGAACAACTGGGCGAATTGCGCAATGATGTGGCGACGCTTGTCGCCCTCTTGGCCGATCGCGGATCGACGGCTTCGCAGCAGGCGCGCAGCAAGGCACAGGATGCCCGCGAACAGGCTGAAGCGGGCCTCAGCGAACTGTTGGCAAGCGGTGAAGATCTGCTGGCCGAGCTTCGTGATCGCTACGCCGGCACGGAAAAGCAGGTTCGGCACGCCGTGCGCGAACATCCCGTCGCAACCCTCGGCGCCGCCGCCCTGATCGGTCTGGCCATAGCCGCGCTTCTTCGTCGCTGAAGAAGATGCAAGCCGTTGAGGCGGATGGGTTGCACCCATCCGCTGAGATCGAGGGGAAGATGATCGAGGGCAATTCATGGGACCATTGACGGCAGCCCTGACCGCGCTCATGAGCGCCGATATCGGCGCGGCCACTGCGCGCGTGAAACGCAACGCGATCTTGTGGGGCATTATAGGATTGCTGCTTGCCACGGCCTATGTCTTCGGCCTCGCAGCCGCGTTCCTGTATCTCAGCGCACTTTACAGTCCGGTCGCAGCCTCCGCCGCGATCGCGATCGCGTTTTTCGTGACCGCGCTGGTGCTGTTCGGCATCATGGCGATGCTGCAAGGACGCGACCGCCGCCTGGCCGAGGAGCGTCGCCGCCGCAGACAGATGCAAACAAACCTGACACTGCTTGCCGCGGCGGGCATCCTGCGCAAACAGCCGCTGCTTGCGGTCGCCACCGCTCTAGCGATCGGGGCACTCGTGGGAACTGGCAAACGGCGCGAGCGGCGACGGACGACTGACGATTAAGCACGGGCTTCCCAACCCGGTGCGGGCCTTTCCCTCCGAACGTTGGTGTCTGGCAGGAGAGCCTTGCGCGCTTGCGCCTTTCGGCCGTCCCGATTGCGATCAACGCCTTAAAGCGGCAGGCGAATGAGCGCAGTGACGCCTGCCGGCAGATATTCCACCTTGACCGAGCTGCCCAAGACCTTGTCGAGGCTCCGCTCGATCAGGATCGAGCCGAAGCCGCGCCGTTTTGGCTCGCGCACCGGCGGCCCGCCGACTTCGGTCCAGGTGAGATGCAGAACGTTGTCGCCATCCTCGATCATGTTGCGCGCCGTCAGAACCACCTTCCCCTTCGGCACCGACAGCGACCCATATTTGACGGCGTTGGTGGCAAGCTCGTGCAGAACCAGACCGAGGCCGACCGCCTGGTCAGGCCCGAGCGATATCTCGTCCTTGTGGATCTCGATCTGCTCGGCATAGCAGTTGACATGCGGCAGCAACTGCTTGGCGATGAGGTCGGCGAGCCGGATGGTGCCCCATTCGTGATCGGAAAGCAGGCCGTGCGCTTCGGAGATCGCCTGCAATCTCCCGGCAAAGGCGGTCATGAATTCCGCCGGATCGCTGGTCTGGCGCAAGGTCTGACGGGCCAGTGACTGCAGCATCGCGAGCGTGTTCTTGACCCGGTGGTTGAGCTCCTTCAGCAACAGCCGCGTGCGCTGTACCGACGCCTGCTGGTCGGTGACATCGATCGTGACGCCGATGAACGTCAACGGATTGCCCTTGCTGTCGCGATCATGCACGCGGCCGCGCCCGAGCAGCCAGCGGCCGGTGTCGCCGACGCGGAACATGCCGTCGTACTCGTCGTCGGCCTTCATCGCCTGGCGTAACTTGGAAAAAGTCGCGCCGCGATCGTCGATATGGATCGCTCCGAAGATCTCGCGGGCGCCGACGAAGCTGTCGGCCGGCAGTCCGAACATGCGTTTCATCGCGCTGTTACCGGCAATGACCCCGGAGCGGATATCCCACAACCAACTGCCGATGTTCGCTGCTTCGAGCGCCATTGCGTGGCGCTGCTCCTCGCGTGACAGCGCCGCCTCTTTCAGCGCGCGCCGGCGCGCTTCGTCCTTGATCTTGAAGAGGGAAGCGGCCAGCCCGGCGAGCCGGCTCAGCTGGTCCATCAGCGCCTGTGGCACGTCGGCGCGCGGCTTGTCGTCGAGAACGCAGACCGTGCCGACGGCCTGCCCGTCGAGCATGATCGGCGCGCCGGCATAAAATCGCAGGAACGGCGGCCCTACGACCCGCGAACGTCGCATGAACCGCGGATCAGTCGACGCGTCGAGCACGACGAGACTGGCGTCGGCTTCGGCCGCCACTTGCACGCAGAAGGACTCCTCCGACGACGCCCGGCTCTCCGTGGTTCCGACGGCCGCTTTGAACCATTGCCATTCGCGGTCGATCAAGGTCACCAGCGCAATCGGCGCGTCGAACAGGCCGGCCGCAATTTCAACGATGCCGTCGAAGTCCCGATCCGGCACCGCCATGTCGGGCACGGTCGCGTGCAAGACGCTCAGACGTTCAGGCGCGTCGAGCAGCGTCATGACGGGCGGGTCTGTCCTTTCAGTCCTCATGCGCATTCGGTCTCAATTCCCAATCTGAGCGGCTTGGGGAGCCCTTGCAGGCTGCACCCGCATCTCGCTCGGTTCTGGGCATATCGACCCAAAATCGTCATGATTTGCGCTCTGCCTCCACCACCCGCCTGCCCCCTCGGGCACAGGCGTCAGTGAAAGCAGGACACCGCCGCTTTTGCAACGGTGTCCGGCTCGAAACTTTCCTCAGGAAACAAAGGCGCGCGACGTGATCGGGGCCGACGTCTCGTCGGGGCCGTAGTCGTTTTCGCCCTTCACCTGAAGAATGTCCTGCAAGCGCTGGCGCGCGCGGTTGACACGGCTCTTGATCGTTCCGAGCGCGCAGCCGCAGATCGTGGCCGCTTCCTCGTAGGAAAAGCCGGAAGCGCCCACGAGGATGATCGCTTCACGCTGGTCGGGCGGCAACATCTCCAGCGCCTTGCGGAAATCCTGCAGGTCCAGCGAGCCGTATTGTTCAGGATGATGGGCGAGAGACTCGGTGAAATGTCCGTCGCTGTCCTGAACTTCGCGTCCGCGCTTGCGCATCTGGCTGTAGAGTTCGTTGCGCAGGATGGTGAAGAGCCAGGCCTTCATGTTGGTGCCCATCTCGAAGTGGTCCTGCTTCGCCCAGGCCTTCATGATCGTGTCCTGAACCAGGTCGTCGGCACGGTCGTGACGTCCGATCAGCGACATGGCGAAGGCACGCAGACTCGGCAACGCGGCCAGCATCTCACGCTTGAAATCATTCTTTTCGGATGACATTCCGGTACTTACTCCCTGCCCTGCAGCGCCGATTGCTGCTCGGCCGCGTCGAGTTTTTCCAGAAGATCGAGAAAACGCGCGGGTATCGCCTCTTCCTGCACGGACTGATAGAGCGCCTTCAGCTTCGCTGCAATTTGCGCATTTGGATCTTCTGTCCATAAGGTCGTGCCGGTGGTCCGCCCTGCCCCTGTTTTATGTTTCATTTTCAAACTGTCGCCTTCAAGTGTCGAAATCGCCAAAACTGTCCATAGCCGCCATAACGCTGTTGAAAATTGAAATGTTCCCTCGCGGAACCTTTTTTTACGCGGAGCGTTCTCGCAACGTCACCGTAAAACGATTTTCGAGGGAGTTCCTCTATGACTTTGTCCACGCGGATCGCACCGCTCCTGCCGTATCTGCGCCGCTACTCACGCGCGCTAACCGGCTCGCAGACATCAGGCGACGCCTATGTTGCCGCCGTTCTCGAAGCGCTGATCGCCGACACGTCGATTTTCCCCGAAGCAAGCAATGATCGCGTTGGCCTGTTCCGCCTGTTCACCTCGCTCTTCGGCTCGTCGTCCGTGCTCGTGCCTGAACCAGTTTCTCCGTTTGCCTGGGAGCAGCGCGCGTCGATCAATCTCGCAACCGTCTCGCCGCTTGCCCGCCAGGCATTCCTTCTGGTCTCGGTCGAAGGCTTCCGGCCGGAGGAAGCGGCCGAAGTTCTCGATGTCAGCATCGACAAGGTCGGTGGCCTGCTCGATCGCGCCTCGCAGGAAATCTCGCGCCAGGTCGCGACCGATATCATGATCATCGAGGACGAACCGCTGATCGCCATCGATATCGAGCAGATGGTCGAGAGCCTTGGCCATCGCGTCACCGGGATCGCCCGCACGCGCGACGAAGCGATCGCGCTCTACAAGAAGACACGGCCGAGCATGGTGCTTGCCGATATCCAGCTTGCCGATGGCAGCTCCGGCATCGACGCGGTCAACGACATCCTGAAGACGAGCGCCATTCCGGTGATCTTCATCACCGCCTTCCCGGAGCGGCTCCTGACCGGCGAACGGCCGGAACCGACCTTCCTGGTCACCAAGCCGTTCAACCCGGACATGGTCAAGGCGCTGATCAGCCAGGCTTTGTTCTTCAACGAATCCACCAAGGCGGCGGCCTGAGCGCGACTGCATGTTCCCCTCGACTGTAAGCGGTCGAGGGGGCATGCGCCGATCCAGATCTTGCAGCGGCCCGCGCCTTACGGCGCGTAGGCCGCTGCAGGTCGTTTCGGGAGTTGTTTGGCAAGATTGCCGGAACGTCCCGACGAGAACTCTCTGAGCTGACATCAGCAATTTCGTCACTGGACCTGCGCATTCACCGGCGGCTTCTGCCAATCTGCGCGTACCACCACACTTGGCCAGGTTTCTCGCAAAGGAAGCCCCCTGAAAACACAACAGCCAGTGCCGAGGGAAGGCACTGGCTGGTATGTGCAACTCACTCGGGGAGTGTGAGTTGTAGGCCGGCGGTCTGCCTCCGGCGCCGCATTGGGGGCTATGCGCGCCACCGTCCGGTCAACAACAGAATGCGCGACACGGAAAAAGGTTCCATGACCCCGCAACAACCTTTTCGGCAGCAGCCGTCACGCCATCTTGTCGAGCTCGTCACGGTGGCGATAGAGCGCCAGGAAGCGGCGATAGTCGCGATCATAGGCGTCGCGAACCGCCGTGTTCGGCAGGCGCTCGTGCCCACCTGACGCCATTTCGGCGCCGGCCGCGGCGAGATCCGCGTGCATGCCGCCGGCAACCGCTGCCGCCATTGCCGTTCCGAGCAGGACGGCATCCGGCGCTTCCGGCGCCACAACCCGGCAGCCGGTAACGTCACAATAGAGTTCCATGAGCAGCGCATTGCGCACGTGGCCACCGGTGACGTGCAGTGTGTCGAGTTGGTAGCCGACCTCGCGCATCATCTCCAGGATATGGCGGATGCCGAGCGCGATCGCGACGCAGGTGCGCCAGTAGAGCCGGCAGAGCGCGTCGAAGGAGGAATCAAGCGGCAGGCCGCTGATGACGCCGAGGCCATGCGGATCGGCGAGCGGCGAGCGGTTGCCGTGGAAATCCGGCAAGACATGCAGGCGATCGGCAAAGGCCGCGCCCTGCTCGGCGCGCAGTTCCTGCACCCGGGCGATGATCCGGCCATGGGTTTCAGCGGTCGGTTCGAGACCGCCGCCATGGAGCCGCACGATATGGTCGAGCAGCGCGCCGGTCGCCGATTGCCCGCCCTCGATCAACCAGGCGCCGGGCAGCACCGCCTCGTAATAGGGGCCCCACATGCCGAAACCCGGCTTCATGTCCTTGGAAAAGGCGACGATGCAGCTCGACGTGCCGGCAATCAGGGCCAGCTGTTTTTCGAGCTTCTCCGGCTTGCCGATGAAGCCGCCGACGACGCCGAGCGCGCCGGCATAGGCATCGATCATGCCGGGGGCTACCTGGCAGGCCTCGTCGAGGCCAAGCTCGGCGGCGGCCGCAGCGCTCAGACGGCCGACGGAGCTTCCGATCGGCAGGGTCTCTTCCGGCAGCCCGCCGTGCTCAATGAGATCCTCGAGCCCGATCTTTGCGAGATAGTCCGGCTGCCAGCCGCGCTTCTCATGCGCCAGGTAATTCCACTTGGCCGTCAGCGTGCAGCGCGAACGCGCAGCACTGCCGGTCGCCCGCCAGGAAAGATAGTCGGCAAGATCGAAGAAGAAGCCGGCCTTCTGCCATTGCTGCGGCAGATTGCGCTTCAGCCACATGAGCTTCGGCATTTCCATTTCCGGCGACATCACGCGGCCGGAGAAGTCGAGCACCGGATGGCCGGTCGCCGTGCAAAAATCCGCCTCGGCGAGCGCCCGGTGATCGAGCCAGACGATCGTGTCCCAGCGCGCCTCACCCTTGCGATTGACCGAAAGCGGCTTGCCCTCGCGGTCGCGCACCACCAGCGAGCAGGTGGCATCGAAGCCGATCGCTCCAATATCCTCCGCAGCGATCCCGGCCTTTTCCTTCGCCGCTTTGACGGCGCCGCAGACGGCGCGCCAGATATCTTCGGAATCGTGCTCGGCGTGGTTTTCTTCCGGCCGGTTCATGGCGATCGGCAGGTCGGCACGCGCAAGCAACCTGCCCTTGCCGTCAAAAATACCGGCGCGCGCACTGCCGGTACCGACATCGACCGCAACGACGAATTCACGCATCAAAGAAAGTCCCCGCCCCCAAGATCACGATGATTTAGGATCTGCCCGACCCAATCACAACCGCGATCGATTGTCATGAAGGAGAGCGGACGTGCGGGCGGAAAACCGCACACATGTTCCTCGTCCCGCTCCCGTTTCGTCCCTGCTGCTATCGGCCGACAAACTGTAGCAATTCGCCCATGTCGTCAAACAGCGCGTCGGGACTGAGAGCGGCAAGACTCTGCCGGTGCTTGTCGGTGCGCGCGTGGCTGCCGCCGGCAAAGGCAAAGACCCGCATGCCCGCCGCCTTCGCCGCTTCGATGCCGGCCGGACTGTCCTCGACGACGACGCAGTCGTGGGGAACGAAGCCCATCTGGCGGCTCGCGTGGAGAAAGAGATCCGGTGCCGGCTTGCCGTGTTTCACCATGGTGGCGGAGAAGATGTTGGGCTCGAAGAGGTCGATGAGCCCCGTGACGGTCAGCGACAGGCGGATGCGCTCGGGCTGGCTGGAAGAGGCGACGCAACAGGCGCCCTTCAGGCCTTCAACGGCGCCCCGGATGCCGGCGATCGGCTGGAGTTCGGTGCGGAAACGGTCGTAAAGCCGGAGGCGCATGCCTTCGAGAAACGCATCGTCGGTGGCAAGCCCGTATTCGTCGTGCAGGATCGCCGACATGCTCTTGAGGCTGCGTCCGAGAAAGCGTTCGGTCGCCTCCTCGGTGGTCATCGAGACGCCGGCGGCCGAGAGCACGTCCACCAGCACCTCCAGCGAGATCGGCTCGCTGTCGACGAGTACCCCGTCGCAGTCGAAGATCACCAGCCCGGACGCCGCATCCGCCATCGCATTTTATCCCTCAAGCTTGCCGTCCAGATAAAGCTGGAGCGTAGCGCGCGTACCCTTTTCCCAGAGGGTTTTCAATGCATCGGCGAAACGACGTCGGAAGAGATCGGAGCGAGCAACGTCGCCGAAGATGTCGCCGAGCGCCAGGAAGGCCATGGGGTCGTCCTTGGCGGCAAGCGCTGCCTTGTTCAGCCGGTCGGCGCTCTGGTCGTTGAAGGCGATCGTCTTGCCGCTGTCCGACGTGCCGGCAAAGTATCGGCACCAGAGCGCTGAAACGAGCGACAGCCCGACGACATCCTCGCCGCGCGCCAGCCGATCGGCCGTCGAAGGCAGGATGAACTTCGGCTGCCGGTTGGAGCCGTCCTGGGCCAGCCGCGGGATCGTGTCGCCGATCTTCGGATTGGAAAAGCGCGTCTCGATCAGCTTGTAATAGTCGCAGAGATCGGTGTTCGGCACCGGCGGAATGACCGGGATGATCTCGTCATGCTCCAGCTTGGCAAGGAAGGCGCGGATCAGCGGCTCCTCCATCGCCTCGTGGACAAAATGAATGTCGAGCAAGGCGGCGGGATAGGCGATCGCCGCATGGCCGCCATTGAGAATGCGGATCTTCATGTGCTCATAGGGCGCCACGTCAGGCACGAACTGGACGCCGACCTTCTCCAGGGCCGGGCGACCGAGTGGGAAGTGATCTTCGAGCACCCACTGCTTGAATTCCTCGCAGAACACCGGCCAGGCATCCTCGATGCCGTAGTCGTCGGCGACGATGCCGATCTCGCGCGCACCGGTTGCCGGCGTGATCCGGTCGACCATGCCGTTCGGGAAGGCGACATTGGCGTCGATCCAGTCGGCAAAGGCGGGATCATGGAGACGGGCCAGCCCCGAAACCGCCGCATGGGTAACCTCGCCGTTGCCCGGGATGTTGTCGCAGGACATCACGGTGAACGGCGGCACGTTTTTGCCGCGGCGCGCCTTCAGCCCGGCAACGATCAGCCCGAACACCGTCTTCGGAGCCGCCGGGTTCTGCGCATCGGCAACGATATCGGGGTGGGTCGGATTGAACACACCCGAGGCCGGATCGATGAAATAGCCGCCTTCAGTGATGGTCAGCGAGACTATGCGGATCGAGGGATCAGCGAGCCTGGCAACGATCCCGGCGACGTCGCCCGGTTCCAGATAGTCGATCATTGCGCCGGTGACATGGGCGCCTGTGCGGTTGTTGTCCTGCTCGACGACGGTCGTCAGGAAATCCTGCGCCGCGAGCTTGGCCCGCATCGTTGCGTCGGAGGGAAGGACGCCGGCACCGATGATCGCCCAGTCCCTGTCGTGACCGGCGTTGAAAAGATCATCGAGATAGACGGCCTGGTGCGCCCGGTGGAAGTTGCCGACGCCGAAATGCACGATGCCCGCCGTCAGTTGCGACCGATCGTAGGCAGGCACGCCGGCTTTGGCCTTGATCGTGTCGAGGGCGGCAATTGAGAGTTTGGTCGTCATGATCCCGTATCCTTTCGAGGCTTCACCGACTGGCGCCGGTTCAGCTCATCCAATTGCCGCCATCGACGTTGTAGGTCTGCGAGACGACGTAGTCGCTCTCGGCTGACGCGAGGAAGATCGCCATGCCCGTCAGGTCCTCTGCCGTTCCCATCCGGCCGAAGGGCACCTCGGCGCCAACGAGCTTCTTCTTTTCGCCGCGCGGGCGGTTCTCGTATTTGGCAAACAGCGCATCGACGCCGTCCCAGTGTTCGCCATCGACCACGCCGGGCGCGATCGCGTTGACGTTGATGCCGTGCTTGATGAGGCCGAGGCCGGCCGACTGGGTGAGACTGATGACCGCCGCCTTGGTGGCGCAATAGACGGCGACCAGCGCCTCGCCGCGCCTGCCTGCCTGGCTTGCCATGTTGATGATCTTGCCGCCCCTGCCCTGATCGATCATCTGCCTGGCTGCGGCCTGCATCGTGAACAGCGTGCCCGATACGTTGATCGCAAACAGCCGGTCGTAGCTCTGACGGCTGATCTCGACGATCGGCGCAAGGTCGAAGAGCGCGGCATTGTTGACGAGAATGTCGAGCCCACCCGCCTGCCGGACGACGGCGGCGATCGCCTCGTCGATCGACGCCTGTTGGGTCACGTCCATCTCCACCGCATAGGCGCCGGCGCCGATCTCGGACGCTGTCTCACGCGCCCGCTCGATGTTGATGTCGGCGATCGCGACCGTGGCGCCCTCGCGGATATAGGCCTCCGCGAAGGCACGACCGATCCCTCGCGCAGATCCGGTGATCAGCGCGCTCTTCCCGTCGAGCCTCTTCATCGAACCGCCAGCCCCTTTTCGTCGAACCTGTGGACGCGCTGCGGATCGGGCGTCAGGAAGACCCGGTCACCATGGGTCACGGCGAAATCGCCGCTGACCCGCGCCGTCACCGTGCCGACATTGTCGACATTGACGTGCAGGAAGGTGTCGGAGCCGAGATGCTCGGCGACACCGACCGTGCCCTGCCAGGTTCCGCTTTCCTTCGAAAGCGCCAGATGTTCAGGCCGAATGCCCATCGTGTGCGCCTGATAGGCGGAAGCCGCCGCACCGCTGACGATGTTCATGCGCGGCGAGCCGATGAAGCCGGCGACGAACAGGTTGTCCGGCTTGTGGTAGAGGTCGAGGGGCGAGCCGACCTGCTCGATGCGACCACGATTGAGCACCACGATCTTGTCGGCCATGGTCATCGCCTCCACCTGGTCGTGGGTGACGTAGATCATCGTCGTCTTCAGGTCCTGGTGCAGTTGGCTGATTTCAAGCCGCATGTTGACGCGCAGCGCCGCGTCGAGGTTCGACAGCGGCTCGTCGAACAGGAACGCCTTCGGCTGGCGCACGATCGCTCGGCCGATCGCGACGCGCTGGCGCTGGCCGCCCGAAAGCTGGCGCGGCTTGCGGTCGAGATAGTCGGTGAGGTTCAACACGCGGGCTGCATCCGACACCTTCTTGTCGATGACGGCCTTGTCCTCGCCCGCCATTTTCAGGGGAAAGGCGATGTTGGAACGCACGCTCATATGCGGATAGAGCGCATAGGACTGGAACACCATCGACAGGCCGCGCTGTGCCGGTGGCAGTTCGGTGGCGTTCTTGCCGTCGATGACGATGTCGCCGTCACTGACGTCTTCGAGGCCGGCAATCAGCCGGAGCAGCGTCGACTTCCCGCAACCGGACGGTCCGACGAAGACGACGAACTCGCCATTGTTGATGTCGAGGTCGATCGAGGGGATGACGGCATGGGCGCCGAAGACCTTCGAAACCTTGCTGAGTGTAATGCTTCCCATTGTCGTATCCCTTATTTGACCGCGCCGAAGGTGAGGCCGCGTACGAGCTGCTTCTGCGAGAACCAGCCGAGTATGAGGATGGGGGCGATCGCCATGGTCGAGGCGGCCGAGAGCTTGGCGTAGAACAGGCCTTCAGGGCTCGAATAGGAGGCGATGAACGCCGTCAGCGGTGCTGCCTTGGCGGCACTGAGGTTCAGCGTCCAGAACGCCTCGTTCCAGGCGAGGATGATGTTCAAGAGCAGCGTCGAGGCGATGCCCGGGATCGCCATCGGCGTCAGCACATAGATGATCTCCTTGGAGAGCGATGCACCGTCCATGCGCGCGGCCTCCAGGATCTCGCCGGGGATTTCCTTGAAGTAGGTGTAAAGCATCCAGATGATGATCGGCAGGTTGATCAGCGTCAGCACGATCACGAGGCCGGTGCGGGTGTCGAGCAGGCCGGTGTTGCGGAACAACAGATACATCGGCACCAGCACACCGACCGACGGCATCATCTTGGTGGAGAGCATCCACATGAGCACGTCCTTGGTGCGCTTGGTCGGCGAGAACGCCATCGCCCAGGCGGACGGGATGGCGATGATCAGGCCGATCAGCGTCGAGCCGAAGGAGACGACGACCGAGTTCATGAAGTGCAGGAAGTAGTTCGAGCGGCTTTGCACCTCATGATAGTTTTCCGTCGTCCAGTCGAAAAAGAACAGCGACGGCGGTGATGCGATCGCCTCGGCCTCGGTCTTGAAGCTCGTCAGGAACGTCCAGAGGATCGGGAAGAAGATGAGGATGCCGATCGTCCAGGCGACGACGGTCACGACGATCTTTCTTTGGGTGGAGACGTTGCGTGCCATGGTTCTCAAGCCTCCAGCGTCTTGCCGATCATGCGCATCAGGAAGAATGCGACGATGTTGGCGAGGATGACCGCGATGATGCCGCCGGCCGAAGCACCGCCCACGTCGAACTGCAGCAGGGCCTGCGCATAGACGAGGAAGGTCAGGTTGGTGCTCTGCGTGCCCGGGCCGCCATTGGTGGTGACCAGAATTTCGGCAAAGACCGAGAGCAGGAAGATCGTCTGAATGAGGATGACGACGGTGATCGCGCGAGAAAGATGCGGCAACACCAGGTAGATGAAGCGGCTCCAGGCGCCGGCGCCGTCCATCTGCGCGGCTTCCTTCTGCTCCTCGTCGAGCGACTGCAGCGCCGTCAGAAGGATCAGTGTCGCGAACGGCAGCCACTGCCAGGCGACGATCAGGATCACCGACATCAGGGGTGCGTTGGCGAGAAAGTCGAAAGGCTGCAGCCCGAAGAGCTTGGCGATCCAGGCAAAGAGCCCATTGACCGGGTTCATGAACATGTTCTTCCAGACGAGTGCCGCGACCGTCGGCATGATCAGGAACGGCGCGATGACCAGAATGCGCACGATCCCCTGCCCGAACATCGGCTGGTCCAGCAGAAGCGCCAGCGCGATGCCGCCGATGACAGTGATGAACAACACGCCGAGCACGATCGCCAGCGTGTTGAAGAGCGCCTGGAAGAAAGCGGGATCGGTCAGGAAGTAGCTGTAGTTGGAAAAGCCCGCGAACTCCTCCATCCCCGGCATCAGAAGATTGTAGCGCAGGAACGAGAAGTAGATCGTCATGGCCAGCGGAACGATCATCCAGGCCAGAAGCAGAAGCACCGAAGGCGCAATCATCAGACGCGCGGCGGAGCGGGTGTGCAAGGTCGCCATGGCGTCCCCCCAAATGACGGAATTCAACGCTGTTTCGAGATCGGGTCGGGCGGCGCGTTTTTCCGCGCGAGCCCTGCGGCTACCTTCGGGATTTACCGGGGCGCCAGCCATTTGCGGCCAGCACCCCGGGCCCTTGGGAGCCTTACTTGATGTAACCGGCCTTGGTCATTTCGCGTTCGGTCAGCTTCTGGGCGCTGGCAAGCGCGTCGTCGACGCTCATCTGGCCGGCAAGAGCCGCCGAGAACTGCTGGCCGACCGCCGTGCCGAGACCCTGGAATTCCGGGATCGCCACGAACTGCACGCCGACATAGGGAACCGGCTTGACCGCCGGGTTCTTCGGGTCGGCCGCGTTGATCGAGTCGAGCGTCATCTTCGCGAAGGGTGCTGCCTTCTGGTACTCGGGGTTGGCGTAGAGCGAGGTGCGCGTGCCCGGAGGAACGTTCGCCCAGCCTTCCTTGTCTGCGACGAGCTTCAGATAGTCCTTGCCGGTTGCCCAGGAGATGAACTTCTCGGCCGAGGCGACCTTCTGCGAGCCCGCGGGGATCGCAAGGTTCCAGGCCCAGAGCCAGTTGCCGCGTTTGCCAAGGCCGGTGTCCGGCGCCAGCGCGAAGCCGACCTTGTCGGCAACGGTCGATTCCTTCGGGTTGGTGACGAAGGAAGCGGCCACCGTCGCATCGATCCACATGCCGCACTTGCCGGTCTGGAACAGCGACAGGTTCTCGTTGAAGCCGTTCGAGGATGCGCCGGGCGGTCCGGCGTCGTTCATCAGCTTGACGTAGAAGTCGAGCGCGTTCTTCCATTCGGGCTGGTCGAACTGCGGCTTCCAGTTCTCGTCGAACCAGCGGGCGCCAAAGGCGTTCGCGGTCGCCGTCAGGAAGGCCATGTTCTCGCCCCAGCCGGCCTTGCCGCGCAGGCAGATGCCGTAGACTTCGGCGTTCTTGTCGGTGATCTTGCGCGCCGCGTCGGCAATGAACTCCCAGGTCGGCGCGTCGGGCATGGTGAGCCCCGCCTTCTCGAACAGATCCTTGCGATACATCACCATCGAGCTTTCGCCGTAGAAGGGCGCCGCATAGAGCTTGCCGTCGATGGTGAGGCCGGAGCGGATCGCCGGCAAGAGGTCGTCGACATCGTAGTCGGCGCCGAGATTGTCGAGCGGCAGCAGCCAGCCCTGCTTCGCCCAGATCGGCACTTCATAGGTGCCGATCGTCATGATGTCGTACTGGCCGCCCTTGGTGGCGATATCGGTCGTCACGCGCTGGCGCAGCACGTTTTCCTCAAGCGTTACCCACTCGAGCTGAATGTCCGGATTCTTGGACGTGAAATCTTCCGTCAGCTTCTGCATCCGGATCATGTCGCCGTTGTTCACGGTCGCGATCGTCAGGGTTTCTGCTTGGGCCAGACCCGACAGTGCGACTGCCGAGCACGTGCCCAGCAGGAAAGTTCTCAAGTTCATCGACTTCCTCCCAGAAGAAATTGAGCATTTGCCTCGCTCATGGGCAATTACTCACTTCTCATGACGAATTGTCAATGCGCATTCGTTGCTGCGGCGCACACAGAAACATTAGAAGATTGTTTTGATTGCCGATTTTTTCGTTTCGCAAATGCGAAAGGCCGGCGCTGGGACCGGCCTTTTCAATCGTTTCGCATAACGATCATGCGTTGAGCAGATAGATCGCCGTCGCCTCATCGGTGATAAGGCCGTTGATAATGCCGCCCTTTACGGCCGCCCGCAGCGCCTCATATTTGCGCTGCCCCTTGGCAAGTCCGATGACAGACGCCCGGTCGCGCGGCGGCAAGGGAACGGAGGCGACGCGCTCGTTGAAGCTGCCCGAGAGCAACGCGCCATCATGATCGAACATCCAGCCACAGATCTCGCCCGCGGCACCCGCCTTGGTCAGACCGGCCATCTCGTCCTGGGCGAGGAACCCGTCCTGGCAGAGCGGCGCGTCCGGGCCGAGCTCGCCGACGCCGACGAAGGCGACATTGGCTTCGGCGCCTAGCTTCAGAGCCACCTGCACCAGGCTCTGGCTGTGCAGCACCTCCCGCTCCTCGGCCGAAGCGGCGAGCACCGGCAGCGGCATCGGAAAATGCCGGGCCTTGACCGCATCGGCCATGCTGAAGATGACGTTGTAATAGGCGGCCGAACCGTCGAGGCCGATATTGCCCGTGAGCGACACGATGCGGTGCTGCGGACATTCCATCGGCGGCAACTGATCGACCGCCGCTTTCAGCGTGCGCCCGGTACCGATCGCCAGCACCTGCGGCTCGGACGATTTCAGCCAGCGCTCGATCTCGGCCGCCCCGGCTTCCGCGATGCCAACGGTCGTCGAGGTCGAGCCGGGATCGCTCGGCACCACCTCCACATGTTTCAGTCCGTATTTGTCGCGAAGACCTGCGGCCGCCTCGAGGCAGGCGGCAATCGGATGGTCGAGCCGAACCTTGATCAGCCGCTCGGACATGGCGAGCGAAACCAACCGCTGCGCCGACTGGCGCGAGATTCCCATGACGGTGGCGATCTCATCCTGGGTGCGGCCAGCGACATAGTATAACCAGCCCGCCCGGGCAGCATCGTCAAGCCTGTTGTTCGCCTCGCCCCTGCGTGCCATCGCTGTTCTCCATCCCCCCCGATCACGATACTTTTGGATCCTGTCGATCCAAAAGTATCGTGATCGATCCTCATAAGCAGAGCGGGGTGCGGGCGGAAAACCGCGCACACTTTTCCTCACCCCGCTCTGATCTGCTGCCACTATTGCCCCGCCCTGTCAAACATCGGCCAAGAACAAGGGCTTGGCAGGTCTGCCGCAAGGCCCGGGATCACAAGGCTTTTCGCCCGTTTCGACCTTAAATTTTTACCGTTTGATAAAAAAATAAAGCGTGTTACCGTTCCATCATCCTGAGAAAACATTGGGAGCCAAAAATGGGAACGACACAATCTGGGATCCTCGGCGGCCGCCTGCCGCTCGGGGAGTACGAGAGCAATTTCTCCGACCTGCATCCACCGCTCGACAAGCACGAGGCCCTCGTCGCTTCCGACCGCTGTTATTTCTGTCATGACGCGCCGTGCATGACGGCCTGTCCCACCTCCATCGATATCCCGCTGTTCATTCGGCAGATATCGACCGGCAACCCGATCGGATCGGCCAAGACGATCTTCGATCAGAACATCCTGGGCGGCATGTGCGCCCGCGTCTGTCCCACCGAAACGCTGTGCGAACAGGCTTGCGTTCGCAACACCGCCGAGGAGCGCCCGGTCGAGATCGGCCGCCTGCAGCGCTATGCAACCGACGTGGCGATGAAAGAGAACAAGCAGTTCTACACCCGTGCTGAAACCTCCGGCCGCAAGATCGCCGTCGTCGGCGCCGGCCCGGCCGGCCTTGCTGCTGCCCATCGGTTGGCCGTCAAGGGCCACGACGTCGTGATCTACGATGCCCGGCCGAAGTCCGGCGGCCTCAATGAGTACGGCATTGCCGCCTACAAGTCGGTCGACGACTTCGCGCAGAAGGAAGTCGACTACGTGCTGGCGATCGGCGGCATCGAAGTGCGCCAGGGCCAGGCGATCGGCCGCGATTTCACCCTCGCCGACCTCTCGGAACAGTATGACGCCGTCTTCCTCGGCCTCGGCCTTGCGGGCGTGAACGCGCTGCGTCTCGAAGGCGAAAGTGCCGAAGGCGTTGACGATGCCGTCGACTTCATCGCCGCCCTTCGCCAGTCGAAGACCAAGGCCGATATCCCGGTCGGCCGTCGCGTCGTCGTCCTCGGTGGCGGCATGACCGCAATCGATGCGGCGGTGCAGGCAAAGCTGCTCGGCGCGGAAGAAGTGACTATCTGTTATCGCCGCGGCAAGGAGCACATGAACGCCTCCGAGTTCGAGCAGGACCTGGCGGCCTCCAAGGGAGTCACCATCCGCCACTGGCTGCAGCCGAAGCGCATTGCCGAAAAGGATGGCAAGGTCGCCGGCATCGAGCTGGAATACACCACGCTCGAAGACGGAAAGCTGACGGCGACCGGCGAAACCGGTATCATTGCTGCCGACCAGATCTTCAAGGCGATCGGCCAGAGCTTCCTCGGAGCAGGCCTCGGCGCGCTGCAACTCGAAGGCGGCCGCATTGTTGCCGACGCCGAAGGGCGCACGTCGCTGCCCAACGTCTGGGCCGGCGGCGACTGCGTGCTCGGCGGTGAAGACCTCACGGTCTCGGCCGTCGCCATGGGCCGCGACGCGGCTGAATCGATCAATCGGGCCTTCGCCGCGGCAGCGCCGCGCGCGAGCGCAGTTGCCTAAGGGATCGGGAGGAGAAACCAATGGCTGATCTTCGCAATAATTTTGTCGGCATCAAATCCCCGAACCCGTTCTGGCTGGCATCCGCCCCACCAACGGACAAAGCTTACAACGTCGAGCGCGCCTTCAAGGCGGGCTGGGGCGGCGTCGTCTGGAAGACGCTCGGCGAGGAAGGCCCGCCGGTCGTCAACGTCAACGGCCCGCGCTACGGCGCGATCTGGGGCGCCGACCGCCGGCTGCTCGGGCTGAACAACATCGAGCTCATCACCGACCGCGACCTCTATGTGAACCTGCGCGAAATGAAGCAGGTGAAGATGAACTGGCCGGATCGCGCCCTGATCGCCTCGATCATGGTGCCCTGCGAGGAAGAGGCGTGGAAGGCGATCCTGCCGCTGGTCGAGGAAACCGGCGCCGACGGCATCGAACTCAACTTCGGCTGTCCGCACGGCATGTCTGAACGTGGCATGGGTGCTGCGGTCGGCCAGGTGCCGGAATACATCGAGATGGTCGTGCGCTGGTGCAAGCAGTACACGCGCATGCCTGTCATCACCAAATTGACGCCCAATATCACCGACATCCGCAAGCCCGCCCGCGCCGCCAAGGCCGGCGGCACCGACGCGGTGTCGTTGATCAACACGATCAATTCGATCGTCTCGGTCGACCTCGACAACTTCGCCCCCAACCCGACGGTCGGCGGCAAGGGCACCCACGGCGGCTATTGCGGCCCGGCGGTGAAGCCGATCGCGCTCAATATGGTCGCCGAGATCGCTCGCGACCCGGAAACCTACGGCCTGCCGATCTCCGGCATCGGCGGCATCACCACCTGGCGCGACGCGGCCGAGTTCCTGGCACTTGGCGCCGGCAACGTCCAGGTCTGCACCGCAGCCATGACCTATGGCTTCAAGATCGTCCAGGAAATGATCTCGGGCCTCTCCGACTGGATGGACGCCAAGGGTCACCGCAACCTCGATGATATCACCGGACGCGCGGTCCCGAACGTTACCGACTGGCAGTATCTGAACCTCAACTACATCGCCAAGGCGAAGATCGACCAGGATGCCTGCATCAAGTGCGGTCGCTGCCACATCGCCTGCGAGGATACCTCGCACCAGGCGATCACGCAGTTCGTCAACGGCGTACGTCACTTCGAGGTAATGGAAGACGAGTGCGTTGGCTGCAATCTCTGCGTCAACGTCTGTCCCGTCGAAAACTGCATCACCATGGAAGAGCTGCCGGCCGGCACGCTCGACCAGCGCACCGGCAAGCCGGTCGATCCGAACTACGCCAACTGGACGACCCATCCGAACAACCCGATGGCCCGCCAGGCCGCTGAGTAGCGGATCTCGTCACTTCATCGAAACGCCGCCGGACCACAAATCCGGCGGCGTTTTCTCATGTGCCCTCAGAACTCGACGACGACCTTGCCGAACGGGCCGCGGTCGAGATGCGCCAAAGCCTCGCGGAACTGTTCGAACGAATAGCGCGCATCGATGACTGGCTTGATCGCGGTCCGGTCGATCGCCACGACGAAATCCTGCAGCGCCCGGCGGTGAGCGACGCCAATGCCCTGGATGACCGGCGATTTCAGCAGGACCGGCGTGACCGGCGCCGAGATCTCCGCGCCCTCGAACACCCCGATCACCGATATCCGCCCTTGCACGGCAACCGCCTGCAGCGACTTGCCAAGATTGGCACCGCCCGCCATCTCCAGAATATGATCGGCGCCGTGATCGCCGGTAATCTCGAGAACCCGCTCCGCCCAATCCTCTCTTACGCGGTTGATGCCATGGTCGGCGCCCAGAGCAAGCGCGCGCTCGAGCTTTTCCTGGCTGGCCGACGTGACGATGACCTCGGCGCCATGCGCCTTGGCGATCTGCAACCCGAACAGCGATACGCCGCCGGTGCCCTGCACGACCACGCGGTCGCCAGCCTTGGGATGCCCCTTCTCGACCAGGGCGAACCAGGCCGTCACCCCGGCACAGGGCAAGGTGCTCGCCTCGCCATCGTCCAGGCTCTCGGGTGCTGCTACGAACCAGTCCTCGGGGAAAGCGACATATTGCGACGCGACACCCGGGTTCAGGCCGCCAAGGGCAAACGACGTTGGGTGACGAGCCGTTCCCGGCTTTTGACCGTCGATCCAGGTCGGATCGAAAACGGAGATGACCCGATCGCCGGGCTGGAAGCGCGTCACGCCGCGGCCGACCGCTTCCACCACCCCTGCCATGTCGGAGCCCGGCACGAAGGGGAAGGAAAGCGGCATGCCCATGCCGTTTTCCAAGACCAGCTTGTCGCGAAAATTGAGCGACACGGCCGTCGTGCGAACCAGCACCTCACCTGGGCCCGGCTCCGGAACACGGCGCTCGGTAATTTTGAGGTTTTCGGCTCCAAGCGCGTCGATCGTCCATTCCTTCATCAGTCTTGCCATAGTCCGTTCCTTTCACTGCATTGATCTGATGGAGGAAGCATAGCGTTGAATTTATCTCTCCAGTTGCGATAAGAATTCGCCATATTGGTTCTCAAAAGGAGACAATCTTGGAGCGGTTGGGAGGCATTTCGATCTTCGTCGAGGCGGTCGAAGCTGGCGGATTTTCAGCGGCGGCCGAACGGCTGAACCTCTCGCGCTCCGCTGTCGGCAAGACGATTGCCAAGCTCGAACAAAGACTTGGCGTCCGGCTCTTCCATCGCACGACCCGCACGCAGAGCCTGACGGCCGAAGGCCAGCTCTATTATGAAAGTTGTCTCAGAGCCGTTGGTGAGATTCGTGCCGGCGAGGCACTGCTGGAATCGGGCAAGCAGGAGATCAGAGGTCGGCTGCGCATGTCCCTGCCCGTGGTTTTCGGACGGCAATGCGTCATGCCGCTCTTGTCGGAACTGCTGGGTCAGCACCCGCTCCTGGAACTCGACGTCAATTTCAGCGACCGCAGGGTCGATCTTGTCGAGGATGGCTTCGATCTCGCCATTCGCACAGGTCCACTGCCCGATGAACCCGATGTGATGGCGCGCAAGGTTGCCGACCAGCCCATGACGGTCTGCGCCTCCCCCGCCTACCTGCAGCGGCACGGCACGCCGCGCAGCATCGATGACCTTCTTCACCATCAGGCGATCCTCTATCGGCGCAGCAGCGATGCGCTTTCCTGGTCCTTCCCGGTCAAGGGAGCGGTACCCCGGCAGGTGACGCCGCCGGCACGGCTGAAACTGGACGACCTGACCTCGATCGCCGATGCGGCGGCAGACGGCTTCGGCCTTGCATGGCTGCCGTGCTGGCTGGTGCGCAGCCACATCGACTCAGGACGGCTCGTCCGCATTCTTACCGATGTGCCCGCCCTCTCCTTCGCAGCCCATGTCGTGTGGCCGCGCACGCAATACATGCCGCCGAAATTGCGGCTGATGATCGACACGCTGGCCGATCGACTGGCCCCCATGATGCAATGATCCGCGGAGCATTCCTGCTTCCGAAGGCGGCGGCGTGCGGATAATGGCCGGCTTTGGCGGCCGCTTCGCCCGGCTCTGCGGATCCCGCCCGCACCCGAGCGCGTTCCTGCGGCCGGATTCGGATGAATAGCGTGCTGCGCCGATAACGAACAGGACACGAAAACGAAACAGATTGTGTAAAAATGGTAAGTTGTCGGCTCGTACGATCTGGATGATAAGGGAGAACTCATACGGGGTGCCCCGCGGGCTCGATCAGGGCCGTAGCGCTGTCTCCGACGGTTTTGACCCTGCAGCCGGACGAAGCTCCGGCAGAGCCGGACTTGCTGCTTGACGATCATTTCGGCCAACCGACGCAAGCGAATGCACCTCGTCTCCGGGGCCATACTCGGTACGTTCGTTCTGGCGCATTTCTTCAACCACTCGCTCGGCCTGATCTCCGTCGAAGCGATGGAAACCGCCCGCAAAGGCTTCAATCTCATCTGGCACAGCCTGCCCGGCACGGTGCTGCTCTACGGCGCCCTGCTGCTGCATTTCGCCATGGCGCTCGAAAGCATCTATCGTCGGCAGACGCTCAGAATGCCGGCGCGCGAGGCGCTGAAGATCGTCTTCGGCCTCAGCCTGCCTTTCCTTTTGATCGGCCACGTGACGGCCGCACGCGTCGAGCCACTTCTCACCGGGGTCGACGCGGATTATCCGGACATGCTCCGCATGCTCTGGTCGAATTCCGTCAATGCCACGAGACAATCGCTCGCCCTGCTGCTCGTCTGGGGCCACGGCTGCCTCGGGGCTTGGTTCTGGATGCGCGGCCGAGCCTGGTTCCCGCGCTACGAAATCCTGCTCTACACAGTCGCGATCCTCGTGCCGATCTTCGCGCTGCTCGGCTTCGTCAGCGGCGCCCGCTCGATCGAGGACGGTTACGCCGAACATGGCGGCTACGGCGACCGTTCCTATTCGAAGCCTCCGTTCGACCTCACGCTTCTCGAGGATATTCGGCTCGGCCTCTATTTCGGCTTCGGCGGCCTGATCGCCGGCACGTTCCTGCTGCGGGCCATGCCAAAGGGCGGGCGCATTCGCGTGCGCTATCCCGACGGTCGGGTGGCCACCGTCAATCTCGGCTTCAGCGTGCTCGAGGCGAGTAGGGCCGCGGGCATCGCCCACGTCTCGGTCTGCGGCGGCCGTGGCCGATGCTCGACCTGCCGGGTACGCATCATCCAGGGGCTTGAAGACCAGCCGCCACCCGAGGATGCAGAGCTCGCGACACTCACCCGGATCGGCGCACCCGACAATGTCCGCCTCGCCTGCCAGTTTCGCCCTGTCCACAACGTCACCGTCGTGCCGATCCTCGACAGCGACAGCCTCGGCATCAAGAAGCAGATCGGCCGCGAGGGCGGCGAAGGTCGCGAACGGCGCATCGCCGTGCTCTTCTGCGACCTGCGCGGCTTCACCAGCATTGCCGAACACAAGCTGCCTTTCGACACCGTGTTCCTGCTCAACCGTTACTTCGAGATGGTGGGCGAAGCGGTCGAGGATTCCGGTGGCGTCATCGACAAGTTCATCGGCGACGGCGCATTGGCGATCTTCGGGCTGAAGAGCACCTACACGGAGGCCTGCCGGCAGTCGCTTGCCGCCGCCGTGCGCATATCCAAGGGCCTCGAGACGCTGAACCAGACCTTCCGCGGCGAACTCGACGAGCCGCTGCGCATCGCCATGGGCCTGCACGCCGGCCCAGCGATCATCGGGGAGATCGGCTACGGCCAAGCGACGTCGCTGACCGCGGTCGGCGATACGATCAACACGGCGAGCCGTCTGGAAGGCCTCGCCAAGGAACACGACGTACAATTGGCCGTCTCGGCCGAGCTCGTCAACCGCGCGGGCCTGGTGATCGAAGGGCATGAGCGGCTGGACATCGGCCTGCGCGGCCGGCAGGCGACGCTCGAAACCTGGATCGTCGGGGATGCAGCCGGTATCTCCGAAGCCTTGCAACCGGCACCGTCGAACGCGTAGTGCAACCCCTTGAAAGCGTGAAACAGTTTTCACGCCCGAAGTTGCATACCTTCAAGGCTTTGGATCTTTTCACGGTTTCAATGAAGCGCTGAAATGATCTAGTAGTGGAGATCCTTCCCGCCCTCGCCGCCGATCCAATCCGGAAGCCCGCATGAAACAGGACGTCTCCCCGAAAACCGCGCACCAGGTTCATGCGAAGGGCGCCGAGAAGCTGAAGGCGCACCTGGCGATGATGACCTTCGCCGTCCTGATCGCAGGCTCCTTTTCCTTCGGCGGCCTTGCCACCCAACATATGGGCGCCGGGCCGCTGACGCTCTGGCGCTATCTGTTGACCGTCGTGGTCCTTGGCCTGCTCACCTTCGGCTATGCGCGCGTTCCCTTTCGCTTTCCCAAGCAAGCGTGGCGTTTCGTGATCCTCGGCGGGTTGATCGCCGTCTACATGCTGACGATGTTCAAGGCGCTGGAGTTCACCAGCCCTGTTTCAACAGGCGCGGTCTTCACGCTGATGCCGCTCTTGAGCGCCGGCTTCGCGTTTGTGTTGCTCGGTCAGCATACACGCCCTGGCGTGCTCGCCGGGCTCATCATCGCTGCCCTTGGCGCCGTCTGGGTGATCTTTCGCGCCGACGTCGGCGCGATCCTTGCCTTCGACGTCGGCCAGGGCGAATTGATCTTCTTCGTCGGCGTCGTCTGCCACGCGGTCTATGTGCCGCTGATCCGCAAGTTCGGCCGAGAGGAAAGTCCATTCGCCTTCGGCTTCTGGGTGGCTGTCTTCACCGTGCCCTGGCTGCTGGTACCGGGCGCGGCCGGTCTCGTCACGGCCGATTTCGCCAGCCTGCCACCGGTCGTCTGGCTCGCCGTCCTCTATCTGGCCGTTGTGACCACGGCGATCACCTTCCTGCTCCTGCAATACGCCTCGATGCGGCTACCCGCATCGAAAGTGCTTGGCTACGGCTATCTGACGCCGAGCTTCATCATCCTGCTCGAAGGTCTGCTCGGTCATGGCTGGACCAGCCTGCCGGTGCTTGCCGGCGCGCTGACCACGGCCTGCGGCCTGCTGTTGATGGCGCTGCTGCCAGATTGAAAGGCGGCTCAAGCCGCCGGCTGCTCGCTCACCTGCAGCCCGTCGACGAAGAGCCGTTCGAGGAAGCGTGCCGCATCCTCGAAGCGCCCATCGCCAGCATTGCCCTGGCCGAGCACGGCGCGCACCTGCACGTCGAAGTCGGCGTAGTGCTGGGTGGTGGACCAGATCGCGAAGATCAGGTGATAGGGATCGCATTTGGCGATCTTGCCGGCTTTGGCCCAGGCCCGGATTACCTCGGCCTTCTCGTCGACCAGCGACTTCAAGGGCCCCTTGAGCTCGTCCTCGATATGCGGCGCGCCCTGCAGCACCTCGTTGGCGAAGAGCCGGCTTTCGCGCGGATAGTCACGGGCCATTTCGAGCTTGCGCCGAATATAGCTGCGGATTTCGGCGACCGGATTCCCCTCGGCGTTGAACTCCCGCAAGGGGTCGAGCCAGGTGTCGAGCACCCGGTCGATCAGCGCCCGGTGCATCGCTTCCTTGGTGCGGAAATAATAGAGCAAATTGGGCTTCGACATTCCCGCCACTTCGGCAATCTGGTCGACGGTCGAGCCGCGGAAACCGTTGGCGGAAAAGACTTCGAGCGCGGCCTCGAGAATGCGCTCTTCCTTCTCCCCTTGTATGCGGGTCCGCCTCTGGGTCCTGGCCGCTCTCGGTAATACCATCTTTCCCCCTGGCCATGCCTGCGCAGCTCGTCGCGCAGGAACCGGCTGCCCAATTTCCGGCCTCGCCATCTTATTGGGCAACAACTTCGTTTTTTTGTTTTTCCGGCTTGAGTGCCGCAACGGAAGTTGTAATGTTTACCAACCGGTCAAATTATCAGCCAGTTCACCGCCAAAGGCAACGGCTGATCGAAGGGCACCAGAAAAAACCAAGCCTGGATTTGACCACGGGAACATGAGGGCGCGCCGATCCAGGCAAAGCCCTGAAGAGATGAGGAGACCGCCGTGGCTGCACCTGGCGAGAACATGCGCGTCAATGCCGACCGCCTGTGGGATTCACTTATGGAAATGGCCAAGATCGGCCCTGGTGTCGCGGGCGGCAACAACCGCCAGACGCTGACCGACGAGGACGCCGAAGGGCGCCGGCTGTTCCAGTCCTGGTGCGAAAAGGCCGGCCTCACCATGGGCGTCGACACCATGGGCAATATGTTCTTCACAAGGCCCGGCACCGACCCGGATGCGCTGCCCGTCTATATCGGCTCGCATCTCGATACCCAGCCGACCGGCGGCAAGTATGACGGCGTCCTCGGCGTGCTCTCGGGCCTTGAGGTCGTTCGCTCGATGAACGATCTCGGCATCAAGACCAAGCATCCCGTCGTCGTCACCAACTGGACCAACGAGGAAGGCGCGCGCTTCGCGCCGGCCATGCTCGCATCGGGCGTCTTTGCCGGCGTGCACAGTCAGGATTTCGCCTATGGCCGCAAGGATCCGGAAGGAAAGACCTTCGGCGACGAACTGAAACGCATCGGCTGGGTCGGCGACGAGGAAGTCGGCGCCCGCAAGATGCACGCCTATTTCGAGTACCATATCGAGCAGGGCCCGATCCTCGAAGCAGAGGGCAAGGACATCGGCGTCGTCACCCACTGTCAGGGCCTGTGGTGGCTGGAGTTCACGCTCACCGGCCGCGAAGCCCATACGGGCTCGACGCCAATGAACATGCGCGTCAACGCCGGCCTTGCCATGGCCCGCATCCTGGAAATGGTCCAGGGCGTCGCGATGGAAAACCAGCCGGGCGCCGTCGGCGGCGTCGGCCAAGTGTTCTTCTCACCCAATTCCCGCAATGTGCTGCCGGGCAAAGTGGTCTTCACCGTCGACATCCGCTCGCCGGACAGGGCCAAGCTCGACCGCATGCGGGCAAAGATCGAGGCCGAGGCACCGAAGATCACTGACGCGCTTGGCGTCGGCTGTTCCATCGAGGCGATCGGCCATTTCGAGCCGGTCACCTTCGATCCAAAGCTCGTCAGCGCCGTGCGTAACGCCGCCGAGCATCTCGGCTACAGCCACATGAACCTCATCTCGGGCGCCGGGCATGATGCCTGCTGGGCCGCCAAGGTGGCGCCGACGACGATGATCATGTGCCCCTGCGTCGGTGGCCTCAGCCACAACGAGGCGGAGGACATCTCCAGGGAGTGGGCCAGCGCCGGCGCCGACGTCCTCTTCCACGCCGTCGTCGAAACGGCCGAAATCGTCGAATGAGTTTGCGGGCGGGACGAAAGTTCCGCCCTTTTTCGTGGCGGTTGCCTGGCCGCCGGAAGAGCAATCGCGAGGATCAAGAACCATGAGCACTGTCATCAAGGGTGGAACCATCGTCACCGCCGACCTGACCTACAAGGCGGACGTCAAGATCGAGGGCGGAAAGATCGTCGAGATCGGCCCGAACCTTTCCGGAACCGAGACGCTGGACGCGAACGGCTGCTACATCATGCCCGGCGGCATCGATCCGCACACCCATCTCGAAATGCCCTTTATGGGCACCTATTCCTCGGACGATTTCGAAAGCGGAACGCGGGCAGCACTCGCCGGCGGCACGACCATGGTGGTCGACTTTGCGCTGCCCTCGCCCAACCAGTCGCTGCTCGAAGCGCTGACCATGTGGGACAACAAATCCACCCGTGCGAACTGCGACTATTCCTTCCACATGGCAATCACCTGGTGGAGCGAGCAGGTCTTCAACGAGATGGAGACCATCGTCAAAGACAAGGGCATCAACACCTTCAAGCACTTCATGGCCTATAAGGGCGCACTGATGGTGGATGACGACGAAATGTTCTCGTCCTTCCAGCGCTGCGCCGCCCTCGGCGCGCTACCACTGGTGCATGCCGAAAACGGCGACGTGGTCGCCCAGCTCCAGGCAAAGCTGCTGTCAGAAGGCAACAACGGGCCGGAGGCGCACGCCTATTCGCGTCCGGCCGAAGTCGAGGGCGAAGCGACCAACCGCGCGATCATGATCGCCGACATGGCCGGATGCCCCGTCTACATCGTGCACACCTCCTGTGAGCAGGCGCATGAAGCGATCCGCCGCGCCCGCTCCAAGGGCATGCGCGTGTTCGGCGAACCGCTGATCCAGCATCTGACGCTGGATGAAACCGAATACTTCAACAAGGACTGGGACCATGCAGCCCGCCGCGTAATGTCGCCCCCCTTCCGCAACAAGCTGCATCAGGACAGTCTCTGGGCAGGCCTTGCCTCGGGCTCGCTGCAGGTAGTGGCGACCGACCACTGCGCCTTTACATCCGAGCAGAAGCGCTTCGGCGTTGGCGATTTCACCAAGATCCCGAACGGCACCGGTGGCCTCGAAGACCGCATGCCGATGCTCTGGACCCATGGCGTCAACACCGGCCGCATCACCATGAACGAGTTCGTGGCCGTGACCTCGACCAACATTGCCAAGATCCTCAACATCTACCCGAAGAAGGGCGCAATCCTTGTTGGCGCCGATGCCGACCTCGTCGTCTGGGATCCGAAGCGCACCAAGACGATCTCCGCCAAGAGCCAGCAGTCGGCGATCGACTACAACGTCTTCGAAGGCAAGGAGGTAAAGGGCCTGCCGCGCTTTACCCTTACCCGCGGCGTCGTCGCGATCGAGGAGAGCACGGTCAAGACCCGCGAGGGCCACGGCGAATTTGTCCGCCGCGATCCTTTCCCAGCCGTGAGTTCGGCCCTTTCCACCTGGAAGGAAGTCACCGCCCCCCGCGCCGTCCAGCGCAGCGGCATCCCGGCCACGGGCGTTTGAATGAAGGAGAACACGAACAGGGTGTTGCCGATACCTGCACGTCAGCGCGAGGTTTGGTTTCCGCAGCTCCACGCGGCGGCAGCCCTCGTCGGCACATACACGGCATCTGCCCTGTTGGTGATCATTGAGCCGAAATCGATTGCCGGCATCCCTTTGCAGGTAATCATTCCCGCCGGCCTTCTTGTGCCCTTCTGCGCCTCATTGTTCGCATTGGTCATCTTCGCGCCGGCAAGCTTCGGAATTTACCGACTGATGGAGCGATTTCGGGTACGCAACCTTAGCCTTCACTGCTTCGCAGGCGTCCTCTGCGTGGCTTCGACAGGTGCTGCCGTCCTCCTCCTGGGGCAGGCGGCGTCGTTCTTCGGATACGTTCGCGCAGATGCAGAGGCAACAGGTCTCCTCGCCTCGATGAAAGGCTCCGGGGATCTCCTGCTCCTCGCAGTCGCTGCCATCAGCGGGGCCGCCGGAGGAGCAGCCTTCTACTTCGCGCGGAAAATAAGACTTGCCGAGATCTCCGTTGCGCAGACAGTCGGAGGACGATCATAGATGGTCCAGATCCTGTCGATCCGGTCGCTACGTTTGCCTCCTTCCGTCAGCTTAGCCGACGCTCCCCCACATCTCTGTCCCACCGGACATGTCCCGCCACCTTGGCGGGGCGTTTCGGCCTGGGAGCCGTCAGGCGGGCACGAGCTGATCGAGCTCGGGCAGCAGCACGAGGCTTTCGCGCTGGTTCGGATCCGTGCGCGCGATGACGGCCGAACAGGGCGCGTTCGAGCGGTTCTCCGGCAGATGCGGCATGCCGGCGGGGATGTAGACCATCTCACCGGCCCTAGCGACGATGTGCTCCTCAAGCCTCTCGCCAAACCAGGTCCAGGCCTCCCCGGAAAGCACGTAGATCGCCGTCTCGTGGCTCTCGTGCAGATGCGCCTTGGCGCGCGCACCGGGCGGGATCGTGACGATGTGCATGCAGAGCCCGGTTGCCCCGACGGTCTCCGCTGTAATGCCCTCGAAATAGTTGAGCCCCTGCTGGCCGGCCACGGCGCCTTCAGGACGAACCACGCGACAGCCCGGATTGGATGATCGAGACATGAGCGTTCTCCAGAATTCCCTGAAAAACCAGCAACAAACGGCTTCGCACCCAAATCCGCGATTGCATGTTGCCGGTCCGGATAGCAGTCTGACACAGACCAGCCAGAATGAGTATTCGCCGATGACGTCCAATACCGCATCCGTGGTTTCGGCCCGGGACCTCTGCCTGACTTTCGAAACCGCCGATGGCCCGGTGCATGCACTGACCGGCGTCAACCTGGATGTCGCCAAGGGTGACTTCGTTTCCTTCATCGGTCCGTCCGGCTGCGGCAAGACGACCTTCTTGCGCGTGATCGCCGATCTGGAAAAAGCGACCTCCGGCACGATCAGCGTCAACGGCATGACGCCTGAGCAAGCGCGCAACAAGCGCGCCTATGGCTACGTCTTCCAGGCCGCAGCGCTCTATCCCTGGCGCACCATCGAAAACAACATCGCTCTACCGCTGGAGATCATGGGCTATTCGAAGGAAGAGAAGAAGGCCCGCATCGAGCGCACGCTCGACCTCGTCAACCTCTCCGGCTTCGGCAAGAAATATCCCTGGCAGCTCTCCGGTGGTATGCAGCAGCGCGCCTCCATCGCCCGCGCACTGGCGTTTGATGCCGACCTGCTTCTGATGGACGAGCCCTTCGGCGCGCTCGACGAGATCGTTCGCGACCACCTCAACGAACAGCTCTTGAAGCTCTGGGCCCGCACCAACAAGACGATCTGCTTCGTCACCCATTCGATCCCTGAAGCTGTCTACCTCTCCACCAAGATCGTGGTGATGAGCCCCCGCCCCGGCCGCGTCACCGATGTGATCGAATCGCCGCTGCCGCGCGAACGGCCGCTCGGCATTCGCGAGACACCGGAGTTCCTCGAAATCGCCCATCGCGTCCGCGAAGGCCTGCGCGCGGGACACAGCTATGACGAATAGCATCGGCATCCGCCGGGCCGAACAGACCGACATGGCCGCCTGCGCCGGCATTCTCAACCGCTGGATCGACGCGACGGCCTGGATGCCGCGGGTGCACGAGCATGCCGATGTCGAACGCTATTATGCCGAGACCGTCTTTGCCGAACGCATCGTGCTCTTGGCAGAGGACGACGGCGAGATCGCCGGCTTCCTTTCCCTCTCTGACGACCACCACGTCGCCGCGCTTTACATCGATGAGCGGCATCGTGGCGCAGGCATTGGCGCCCGGCTGATCGACACCGCCAAGGCGATGTCATCGGATGAATTGAGCCTATGGACCTTCGAACACAATCGTGATGCCCAGCGCTTCTACGAGCACCAGGGCTTCGAGGCTGTGCGGCGGACCGACGGCGACAACGAGGAGCAACTGCCGGATATCCTCTATCGCTGGCGCGGCAGAAAGGTGCGGGCATGAACCTTGCCTTCGGCCTCTGGATGCTCTTGGCAACGACGATCTTCCTCGGTGGCGCGACCGCCTCGCGCGCCTATGTCTCCAACAACCACCTCGGCATGCTCTTGCTTGCACTCGGGCTCTACGTGATCGGCAACATCATCATGGTGAAGCTCATGCGCGAGGGCGGCCTCGGCCTGGCAATCTCGCTGTCGGCGATCGTGCAGCTCGTTATGGTCAATGTCATCGCCTTCACCGTGTTCGGCGAACGATTGAGCCTCACGCAGGCCGCCGGCGTGCTTCTCGGCATCGTCGCAATGGGCCTGATGTTGTTCCCCGCAAGCGGAAAGGCGTGACAATGCAGGAACCAAGTTTCTTCAGGGACAAGTTGGTGCCGGTCGGCACCGTCGTCCTGCTGCTGATCGCCATCTGGTATGTCGCGGTCGTCTTCCTCAACGCCCCCTTCGAGCGTGATACGGCAGCCCGCGCCGGCACCGAGATCAGCTTCTCTGAGATCGTGCGCAACACCATGGCGCAGGAACGTCCGGTACTGCCGGCACCGCACCAGGTGATCGCCGAGATCTGGGACACCACCTTCAACAAGGCAATCACCTCGAAGCGCAGCCTCGTCTACCACGCCTGGATCACGCTTTCGGCAACCCTTCTCGGCTTCGGCATCGGCGCCGCCCTCGGCATCCTCCTGGCAGTCGGCATCGTGCACAACCGCGCCATGGACCGCTCGCTGATGCCCTGGGTCATCGCCAGCCAGACGATCCCGATCCTCGCGATTGCGCCGATGATCATCGTCGTCTTGAACGCCATCGGCATTTCCGGACTTTTGCCGAAGGCACTGATCTCGACCTATCTCTCCTTCTTCCCGGTCGTCGTCGGCATGGTGAAGGGCCTGCGCAGCCCGGAAACGATCCAGCTCGACCTCATGCACACCTACAATGCCTCCCCGTCGCAGACTTTCTGGAAGCTGCGCTGGCCGTCGTCGATGCCCTACCTCTTCACCTCGCTGAAGGTTGCCGTCGCCATCTCGCTGGTCGGCGCCATCGTCGGCGAATTGCCGACCGGTGCGGTCGCAGGTCTTGGTGCCCGGCTGCTGGCCGGCTCCTACTATGGCCAGACGGTGCAGATCTGGGCCGCTCTCTTCATGGCGGCAGCCCTTGCGGCCGTTCTCGTCATGATCGTCGGCTTTGCCCACACCGCCGTCCTGAAGCGCATGGGAGCCAAGCCATGAACCTTCCCGTCCTTGCCGCCGCGATCATCTTCTGGCTCGCCGCCTGGGCCTTCAACGAATGGCTGGTGCGCCAGAACTTCCGGAGCGCGGCCGCAAACAGCGCCGCCCGCTTCGCCGTGCCGGTGATCTTCGGCATCACTATCCTGGTTCTCTGGGAAGGCATCGTCCGCGGCTTCCAGGTCCCCTCCGTGCTTTTGCCGGCACCCTCGATGATCTGGCAAAAGCTGATCAATTCGCTGCCGACGCTTGGGGCCGATTTCCGCCAGACCTTCCTGAAGGCAGTGTTGATCGGCTATGCGCTCGGCTGCGGCCTCGGCTTCGCCGTTGCGATCCTGATCGACCGTTCGCCCTTCCTGCAGAAAGGCCTTCTGCCACTCGGCAATTTCGTTTCGGCCCTTCCCGTCATCGGAGTAGCCCCGATCATGGTCATGTGGTTCGGCTTCGACTGGCAGTCGAAGGTCGCCGTCGTCGTCATCATGACCTTCTTCCCGATGCTGGTGAACACGGTTGCCGGCCTTGCCGCCGCCAGCCACATGGAACGCGACCTGATGCGCACCTACGCCGCCTCCTGGTGGCAGACGCTGGTCAAATTACGCCTGCCGGCCGCCTGGCCGTTCATCTTCACCGCGCTCAAGATCAATTCGACGCTGGCGCTGATCGGCGCCATCGTCGCCGAGTTCTTCGGGACCCCCATCGTCGGCATGGGGTTCCGGATTTCCACGGAAGTGGGACGCATGAATGTCGACATGGTCTGGGCCGAGATCGCCGTTGCGGCGGTCGCCGGTTCCGCCTTCTACGGCGTGGTCGCACTCATCGAGCGCGCCGTCACCTTCTGGCATCCCTCCATTCGCGGAGGGCGCGCCTGAGCCTGCTTGAAGAACTTAAATAAAACGAAGTAAAAACAAGAGGGAACTGACATGAACAAAAGACTTGCATCGCTTCTCGCCGCAGGCGTCTTTTCGCTCGCAGCGTTCCAGGCTGAAGCTGCCGAAAAGGTGACGCTGCAGCTGAAGTGGGTGACCCAGGCGCAGTTTGCCGGCTACTACGTCGCCAAGGACAAAGGCTTCTACGAAGAAGAAGGCCTCGACGTCGACATCAAGCCCGGCGGTCCGGACATCGCCCCGGCCCAGGTGATCGCCGGCGGCGGCGCCGACGTTATCGTCGACTGGATGCCGTCGGCCCTTGCCACCCGCGAAAAGGGCGTGCCGCTCGTCAACATTGCCCAGCCGTTCAAGAAATCCGGCATGATGCTGACCTGCCTGAAGGAAACCGGCGTCACCAGCCCGGACAAGTTCAAGGGTCAGACGCTTGGCGTGTGGTTCTTCGGCAACGAGTATCCGTTCCTCTCCTGGATGGCGCACCTGAAGATCCCGACCGACGGCGGCCCGAACGGCGTGACCGTCCTGAAACAGGGCTTCAACGTCGACCCGCTGATCCAGAAGCAGGCAGCCTGCATCTCCACCATGACCTATAACGAGTACTGGCAGGTCATCGATGCCGGCATCAAGACGGACGACCTGGTGACCTTCAAGTATGAAGACCAGGGCGTGGCGACGCTCGAAGACGGCCTGTACGTACTTGAGGACAAACTCAAGGATCCCGCCTTCAAGGACAAGATGGTCAAGTTCGTCCGTGCCTCGATGAAGGGCTGGAAATATGCCGAGCAGAACCCGGACGAGGCCGCCGATATCGTTCTTGAAAACGATTCCACCGGCGCCCAGACGGAGAAGCACCAGAAGCGCATGATGAGCGAAGTGGCAAAGCTCACCGCCGGCTCCAACGGCTCGCTCGACGAAGCAGACTACAAACGCACCGTGCAGTCGCTGCTTTCGGGTGGTTCCGATCCCGTGATTTCCAAGGAGCCCGAGGGCGCCTGGACACATGAGATCACCGACGCCGCGCTGAAATAGGCCTGTCTCCGCAACGCAAAAGAGGGTCGCACGGCTCAGTATCGTGCGGCCCTCTTCCGTTTTCTTAGCGGTCGTTCGCATCCGCCAAGCTGCTGCCGGGTACCGGGCGTGGGGGTGGTAATCCGGCGAACAACGGCGCTACCTTTGCTTGCCATTGTCAAGATCGTGTCAAGATCGCAACCATAACCGCAGAACGAACGGAATATTGAGGCACCATCTCTTCGTGCACCCTTGTAAGCGCCGAAGGCCGAGATTACATAGGCCACGATGTTTGTTGGAGGCAGGCATGATGGAGGACGTCTTTTTTCCAGTGCCTTGCCTGCGGTAACCGGTCCCAGTTCCGCCCGCGTCTACGGTCTGATACCGTGCACGCGGAGCGCGAAGTGAGGAATACGCCATCTCCTGTTCCCGAGCACTTTGCCGGGACCTTGTGGCGGTGCGGTAAAATAGCCTGATTGCCCGTGGATCCTGCATCAAGCGGAGATCCGCTCGATATTGTTTCCATTGCCGGGACTGTGAAGCCGATGGCTCAAAAAGTATTGCCTGTCCTTAGCGTGTGCGCTGCGATGACCCTTGGTTCGCTTTCCTTCGCCCGGGCGGAGGAAGCAGCGCAACCGAAACCAGCACCGAGCTTGCCCTCCATCGTCGTGACGACGGCGGTCGACCAGTCGATCAGCGACCGGGTGGTCGCGACCGGCACCATCCAGGCCGTCGAGCAGGTCTATGTCGCCCCGATGGTCGACGGCCTCTCCATCCGCACGCTCAATGTCGATGTCGGCGACACGGTCGAGGCCGGCAGCGTTCTCGTGGTTCTCAACGACGACGCGCTTCGCCTGCAAAAAAGCGAACTCGAAGCCTCGCTTGCCAAGGCCGAGGCCGGGCTTGCCCAGTTGAACGCCCAACTCAGCGAAACCAAAGCCAACAACGACGAGGCCAAACGCGTCAGCGACCGTGCGGCCGAACTCTCCAAGAACGGCACCGTCTCGACGGCCGAGGCCGATCGCGTCCGGGCGCTCGCGATCGCGACGCATGCCCGTGTGCTTTCGGCCGAACAGGCCGTTGCCGTGGCCAGTGCCGACATCAAGGTCGCCGAAGCGCAAATCGACGACATCGACCTGCGCCTCGCCCGAACCGAGGTCAAGGCACCGGTCGCAGGTGTCATCTCGGCCAAGAATGCCAAGGTCGGCGCGATCGCCACCGGTAACAGCGACCCGCTCTTCGCCATGATCCGCGACGGTGCCATCGAGATGAAAGCCGACGTCGCCGAAGCCGATATCATCAAGCTCGCCGTCGGCCAGCCGGCCGTCGTGACGCTTGCCGGCGGCAACACCAAGGTCGAAGGCAAGATCCGCCTGATCGCTCCGACGGTCGATCCCGTCAGCCGCCTCGGCACCGTCTTCATCAGCCTGATGGACACCGAGAAGGCACGCGCCGGCATGTATGCGAGCGCGCTGATCACCGCCGAACAGAAGCAGACGGTGGTCCTGCCGCAAACGGCCGTTACCAATGAGAACGGCCGCACCATCGTTCGCAAGGTCGAAAACGGCGTCATCCGCATCCTGCCGGTCAAGACAGGGATTTCCGACGGCAAGTTCATCGAAGTCCTCGAGGGCCTGAAGGCCGGGGAGGAAGTGGTAGCGAGAGCCGGCGCCTATGTCCGCGACGGTGACCGCATCAACCCCGTCAAGTCCGCCGCATCAGCGACCAACTGACAGGAACCGTGACCATGAACTTCTCAGCCTGGTCCATACGCAATCCGATCGCTCCGATCCTCTTCTTCGTCGTCCTGATGGTGCTGGGCTACCAGTCCTTCGTGTCGTTGCCGATCACCCGCTTCCCCAATATCGACGTCCCGATCGTCTCGATCAACGTGACGCAGAGCGGCGCCTCTCCGGCCGAGCTCGAAACCCAGGTCACCAAGGAAGTCGAGGACGCGGTCGCAAGCGTCACCGGCGTCGATCATATCCAGTCGACGATCAACGACGGTACCTCGACCACCGCCGTCATTTTCCGCATGGAAGTGCCTACGGCCCAGGCGGTGCAGGACGTCAAGGACGCGATCGACCGTATCCGCAGCGACCTGCCGACCTCGATCGAAGAACCGATCGTCTCCAAGGTCGACGTCGAGGGCCAGGCGATCCAGACCTTCTCCGTGTCCGCGCCGGGCATGTCGCTCGAAGAACTCTCCTGGTTCGTCGACGACGTCATCAAGCGTGAGATCCAGGGCAAGAAGGGCATCGGCCGCGTCGACCGTTACGGCGGCGCCGACCGCGAAGTCCGGGTCGAACTCAACGAAGACAAGCTGAATTCGCTCGGCATCACCGCCGCCGACGTCAACGGCCAGCTGCGCCGCATGAACATGGACCTCGGCTCCGGCCGTGGTCAGGTCGGCGGCAGCGAGCAGGCGATCCGTACGCTGGGCGATACCCGCAATGTCGAGCAGCTCGCCAACACGATGATCTCGGTGCCGAGCGGCCGCTTCGTGCGCCTGTCCGATCTCGGCACGGTCACCGATACCTATGAGGAACCGCGTTCCTTCTCGCGCTTCAACGGCAACCCCGGCGTGACCTTCGCGGTCTTCCGCGCGAAGGGCGCCTCGGAAGTCAGCGTCGCCGAGACGGTCGCAAAGTCGCTCGAAAAGATCCGCGCGGCGAACCCCGACGTCACCATCGAGATGGTCGACGATTCCGTCTACTTCACCTACGGCAACTACGAGGCGGCGCTGCACACGCTGATGGAAGGCGCGCTGCTCGCCGTCATCGTCGTCATGCTCTTCCTGCGCAACTGGCGGGCAACGCTGATTTCCGCCGTGGCCCTGCCGCTGTCGGCGATCCCGACCTTTTGGGTCATGGACCTGCTCGGCTTCTCGCTGAACCTCGTCAGCTTCCTGGCGATGACGCTCGCAACCGGTATTCTCGTCGACGATGCGATCGTCGAGATCGAGAACATCGAGCGGCACATCCATATGGGCAAATCGCCCTATCGCGCCTCGATCGAAGCGGCGGACGAAATCGGCCTTGCCGTTATCGCGACGACCTTCACCATCATCGCGGTCTTCGTGCCCGTATCCTTCATGCCGGGCATTCCCGGCCAGTACTTCATCCAGTTCGGTCTGACGGTCGCCGTCGCGGTGTTCTTCTCACTGCTCGTCGCGCGTCTGATCACGCCTGTGATGGCCGCCTATCTGATGCGCCCGTCGGACGCCGGCAGTGATCATCATGACCGGGACGGCTTCATGATGCGCAACTATACGCGCCTTGTGGTCGCCACCACGAAGCACTGGTACACCCGCTACCTGACGCTGCTTGCGGCCATCGTCTTCTCGGTTGGTTCTGTCTTCGCGCTCGTCCTCTTCGTGCCCGGCAGCTTCCTGCCGCCGGAAGACGCCTCGCGCGTCAGCCTGTCGATCGAGCTGCCGCCGGACGCCATGCTCGAGGACACCGACCGCACCACCACCGAGATCTACGATCGGATCAAGGATATCGAAGGCGTCGACAACATCTTCGTACTTGGCGGCGCTTCGCCGAAGGGCGACCTGGAACTGCGCCGCGCGACGGTGACGGTGCTTCTCAAGAAGCTCGACCAGTCGCTCGTCAACAAGATCGTCAATGACGTCATCGGTCGCACGCCGGTGATCGGCGCGTACCTGCCGAAGATGCCGCCTGCCGGCCGCATCATCCCGCAGTCGCAGATCGAGAAGGAAATCTTCGCTCGCGTCCGTGACATTCCGGATGTGCGGGTGATCAAGCTCAACGACCGCGGTGAGCGCGACCTCTCCTTCAACCTGCTCTCCAACAACGAGGCCGATCTCGACCAGGCGGTGGCGACGCTGGAAGGCAAGTTGAGGAGCGACTCGTTGCTGGCCAATGTCAGCCCGGATGGCGCCCTTCCCCGTCCGGAACTGCAGATCCGTCCGCGGGACGAGCAGATGTCGCGCCTCGGCATCACCACCGCGCAGATCTCCGAGGTGATCCGTGTCGCCACCATCGGCGATATCGACGCGGCGCTGACCAAGATCGCCCTCGACGGGCGGCTGATCCCGATCCGCGTGCAGATCAACCGCGACTTCCGCACGGATATCGCCGCGATCCGCAATCTGAAGATCACGACCGCCGCCGGCGCCACCGTGCCGCTGTCGAGCGTTGCCGACATCAACTATTCGGAAGGCCCGAGCTCGATCAAGCGCTACGATCGCAACCGCGTCGTATCGCTCGGCGCGGATCTCCCGGTCGGTGTTGCGCTCAACACCGCCTCGGAGCGCTTCAAGCAGATCGCCGGCCAGGCCGATCTGCCGAAGTCCGTGCAGTTCCTCGAAAGCGGCGACGCCGAGGTGCAGGCGGAAATGCAGCAGAGCTTCGGCAACGCCATGCTGCTCGGCCTGATGCTGGTGCTGGTGGTGCTGATCCTCTTGTTCAAGGACGTGATCCAGCCCTTCACCATCCTGTTCTCGCTGCCGCTCGCAATCGGCGGCGTGGCGGCCGCGCTGATCCTGACACAGAACGCGCTATCCATGCCGGTTCTGATCGGAATCCTGATGCTGATGGGTATCGTCACGAAGAACGCGATCCTGCTCGTCGACTTCGGTATCGAGATGATGCATCACGGCATGGACCGGCAGGTCGCCATGATCGAGGCCGGCCGCAAGCGCGCCCGCCCGATCATCATGACCTCGATCGCCATGTCGGCGGGCATGCTGCCCTCCGCGCTCGGCGTCGGCGAAGGCGGCTCGTTCCGCGCCCCGATGGCGATCGCCGTGATCGGCGGCATCATCGTCTCGACGGTGTTGAGCCTCGTGATCGTGCCGTCGTTCTTCCTGATCATGGACGACCTCTCGCGACTGCTCGCCCGCATCTTCGGCCGCTTCGTCGGCAAGAAGGACGAGGAAAACCTGCCGCTCGACCGCGAGGCCCTCACCGATCTGGTGCATGAGCAAGGCAAGACGATCGAAGGCCTGGAAGACCGGCTGAAGACGCTGGAAACGGACCAGACCAAGGGACGGTCCGGCGGCAAGGTCATCAACCACCCGGCGCTCGCTGCCGAGTAGGTCATCGCCGAAGAGGCTCTCCGCCCGGGGCGGCCACAATTCTAAAGCAAGCCCGCGCCCTGCAAGCGCGGGCTTTTTGTGATTTCTATTTGATCGAGGTCAAACCAAGATCTGCAAAGCCCTCTACCCTAGCGCTGGATTTTACTCAGGACGGGTACGATGAAGACGTTGCGATTGAACTCGAACGACAGGGCGGTGCTGCTCGGCTCCTGCTTTTTCGAAAAGCTGCCGGCGGCGGCGTCGAGCGCCATTCTCGATGATGTCGTGGTTTCCACCCACGAGGAGCACGACATCCTCTTTGGCCAGGGCGAGGCACTGGACCAAGTCTTCTTGGTCCTCTCCGGTCTGGTGCGGCTCTACCGGCTGGGCAAGGACGGGCGCGAGGCGGATATCGCCGTCTTCCCGAAAGGCGAACTTTTCGGCGAAAGCGCCATGTTCCTTGGCAACCGCGCCACCGCCAACGCCCAGGCGATCGAGACGACTATGCTTGCGCGCATCGACAGCCGCAGGCTTCGCAAGCTGGCCGAACAGACGCCCGAGATCGCCGACGCACTGATGCAGCTTTTGTGCCGGCACGCGCAAATGGCGGAGGATTGCCTGGCCGAAGACCGGCTGCTCACGGCACCGCAGCGGGTCGCGAGCTATATCCTCGGCAATTGCCCCGATGGCATCACCAACTTTTCCTTCCGCCTGCCCTTCCAGAAGAATGTGCTGGCCGGCAAGTTGGGCCTGGCGCCCGAGGCACTGTCTCGCGCCTTCTCGGCCCTTCGCCGCTCCGGCGTCACCGTCAAGGGCCGCGTCATCGAGATCCATGACCGGCAGGCGCTGGAGCGCTTCTGACGCGTTGACGAAGGTTCAGGCGCCAGAAGCAACAAAAGCGGACGGCGTCAGAGGCCGCCGTGCAGCGTCAGGAAATCGACGATCCGGTTGATGCCGTCGCCGCGCTTCATGTCGGTAAAGACGAAGGGCTTTTCCGCCCGCATGCGCGTCGCATCCCGCTGCATCACGTCGAGATCGGCCCCGACATAGGGCGCCAGATCCTTCTTGTTGATGACCAGAAGGTCCGATTTGGTGATGCCCGGCCCGCCCTTGCGCGGGATTTCCTCGCCCTGGCAGACCGAGATGACATAGATCGTCAGGTCAGCGAGATCAGGCGAAAAGGTCGCCGCAAGATTGTCACCGCCGGATTCGATGAAGACGACATCGAGATCGGGGATGCGGCGGTTGAGATCAGCGATCGCCTGCAGATTGATCGTGGCGTCCTCGCGGATCGCCGTATGCGGGCATCCACCGGTCTCCACCCCGACGATGCGATCGGAGGGCAGCGCTTGCATGCGCACCAACGCCTCGGCATCTTCCTTGGTGTAGATATCGTTGGTGACGACAGCGACGGAGTACTTCTCTCGCATCGCCTTGCAGAGCTTGTCGGTCAGCGCCGTCTTGCCCGAGCCCACCGGCCCGCCGATGCCGACGCGAAGGGGACCGTTCTTCGATGCCATCTGGATGTCCTTTCAAGGTGGAAGCAATTCCAGGGAAGCGTGAGACGGTTTCCGTCCGAAATTGCGCAGTTCTATGAGTTACGAACGGAAGAGCCGCGAATGCAGGCTCTCGTGTCTGAGCGACGAAATATCCGCTGTCATCGTGGCCGAGCCGAGGTCGTCGAGCGAGACGCCGGCGGCCTTGACGGCTGTCGCCGCGATGACCGGTTCGAGTGCTGCAATGATGCCGACGCCATCGCGCTGGCCGGTCACGCCGCAACGGATCGCCACCGAGACGGCGTTCGAGACCGAGGCGTTGAGATAGGCGGCAAGCGCCGGCTCGAGGCCCGTTTCATGAGCGCCGGCGACGGCACCGACTGCGACCGGATAGGCGACACTCTTAGGCAGCGCATCCAGAACCGGATGCGGCCACGAGCGCGCCGCTGCCAGAAACGCCTGGCCCTGCAGCATCGTTTCCATATGGCGCTCGCGGCCTCCCGCCAGGGCTTCGGCAAGCTCTGCCGCCGCAGCCAGCCGGGCATGGTCGTTCACGGCGCGATAGCTCTCGGCCAGAAGCAGCGCATCGTTCCAGCCGTAGCCCAGAGAGATGACCGCCTCCAGCCAGTTGCGAAGCTCGCCGGCGTCGCTCACCAGACGGTCGTGAACCGCCTGCTCAAGCCCGCTGGAATAGGAAAAGGCGCCGACGGGAAAGGCCGGCGACATCCATGTCACGAGGCGAAGCAGCGCTTGCGTATCGACCCGCTCAGCCATGGTGGTGATGATTATGGCCATGGTTGTGGCCGCCGGCATGGTAAGCGCCGCGCAGCGGATGGAAAGGCAGCGAAACCTCGTTCACCGCCGCGCCCAGGCCTTCGAGCATCTGGCGGATCACCGGATCGCGGACAATCAGGATGCGGCTCTCTTCGAACTGTGCCGGCAGGTGGCGATTGCCGAGATGCCAGGCAAGCTCGATCAGATGCATCGCGTCGCGCGGGCGGATCTCGTAGAGCGCCTCGGGCGCGGCAGCGATGCGGATATGGCCGCCGCCTTCGAGCACCAGGAGGTCGCCATCGGCAAGCATAACCGCTTCCTTGAGATCCAGCATCACCACATCGTCGTTTTCGAGATGCAGCAACTTGCGGCGCAGATGCCGCGCGTCGTGCGTCAATGTCACGCTATGAAGCGGCGCAATATCGGCCGGCCCCGGCGAGAGAACCTCTGTCGAACGATAGGGCATCGTCAGAGAACCTCGACCTTTTCCGGCGTCACGAGCTCGAGGCGCGCCTCGACGAGCAGGTCGGCCATCGCCGCCTGAAAGGCCTTCAGATGTGGTTCCTCGAAATGCGCGTCGACGGCTGCCTTGTCCTTCCAGGTTTCGACAAAAACCAGCGCGTCGGGCTCGGCCGGCTTGCGGTAGAGATCATAGGTGATGCAGCCGGCCTCGCGCCGGGTGGCCTCGATCAGCGGTGCTGCGAGCGACACTACCTCATCCCCCTTGCCGGGGTGTGCGGTCAGGTAGGCGATAATGTAAACCATTGAACCCTCGATATCTTTTCTGCCGGCTACTTTAGCAAGAAAAAGCCCTGGCGCCAGCGGCGGGTGCGGCTTTTCAGGCGCTTGCGGCGGCTGTACCGCGCAAGAAAAAGCCCGAAGACCGGATCCGATCTTCGGGCTCTTTCCAATCAGGAACGATAGGTCGCTGCCATCAGGCGGCAAGCTTCTGGGACTTCAGCGTCTCCAGAATGTTCTGCGGCGAGGAAACGCCATAGGGGTCGCTGTCGCAGTTGTCGGAATAGCCCTCTTCCTCGAACCACTGCTCGACAACGCCGTTGTTGACGACGGCAGCGTAGCGCCAGGAGCGCATGCCGAAGCCGAGATTGTCCTTGGCGACGAGCATGCCCATCTTGCGGGTGAACTCACCCGAACCGTCCGGGATCAGCTTGACGTTTTCGAGGCTCTGGGACTTGCCCCAGGCGTTCATGACGAAAGCGTCGTTGACCGAGATGCAGTAGATTTCGTCAACGCCCTCGGCGCGGAAATCGGCCGTCAGCTTTTCGAAATCGGGCAGCTGGAAGGTCGAGCAGGTAGGCGTAAACGCGCCCGGCAGCGAGAACAGCACGACGCGCTTGCCTGCGAAGTAATCGTCGGAGGACACGTCCTCCCAGCGGAACGGGTTCGAGCCGCCAACGGCCTCGTCGCGAACGCGGGTGCGGAACGTTACAGCGGGTACTTTTCTGCCAAGCATCGTCATCTCCTTTGGACCACGATGATTTGGATCGGTTCGACCAAAATCATGAACGTGATCGTCTCTTGTAAGTTAGAGCGGGATACATGCGGAGAACCGCAAACCGCTCTGGCGCAGCTCTCGGTCGGCAGGTCTTGGGAGGATTGCTGGCAACCGAGGAAGGTCAGCCGTCTTCCTATCGGATATTGCGCTGCGACGCAGCACGAAAGGCCCCAATTCACATGCGAACATGGCAGCCATGCGGTGGCCGCATGGCTGCCGCCTGCCAATCACTGCCTGCCAATCATTGCTCAATTGTGGAGCCGCAGCGACAGCCCGAGGCTTGGCGGGACCGGGTTCCACAGGCCCGTTCGCAAGCCCGCCTCACGCAACGCGCGCGCCGTCCATGTGTTGCAGCCGAAAAGCGCGTTGAAGCTGCCTCCGGCCTCGAAGAAGCGGTCGTTGCCATTGTAGGAAAAACCCTCGATCGAAACGACAGCTCCGGCCTCGCGGGTGAAGCTTTCGGCAATAAAGCCGAGCAGCCGATCGTATCCCGCTTCGTCCAGCTCGAAGCCGGTGACGGCAGCCTGCGGCTCGACGATCCGACCGGCGATATCCACATGCATCACCGAGCGGTCGACGGTCAGCGCCTTGAACACGGGCCCGGGCTTCAGCTCAGACCAGGTCGGCGTTTCCAGATAGAAGGACCGCCCGCCCCAGCCAAAGATCAGCCATTCAGCCTGCGGATGCGCAAGCGGCACGCCGGCCGCCTCGACAAAGCCGAACCGCGCTCGAATCTCGTCCGTCAGGGGTATGGCGATGTCCGTGTGGATCGGGCCGGAAAGCAGAAGGATGCGCGTGCCCCCTGCTCCCGCAGCGGAGGCGGAAACCGGCAGGAGCGGCAGCGGCAGCAAGGTTCCGGCAACGATGGCAAGTATCGCCGCCAGTAGGCCGAAGAAAGCCCATTTCAGGCCACGCTTCATTCCCTGTCCCTGCTTGTTCAGAATAGGAAATAGCGCTGTGCCATCGGCACGACCGTCGCCGGCTCGCAGGTCAGAAGCTCACCGTCGGCGCGCACCTCATAGGTCTCCGGATCGACCTCGATATGCGGCAGCAGGTTGTTGTGGATCATCGATGCCTTGCCGATGCCGCCACGGGTGTTGCGGACCGCCACAAGCTGCTTGGCAACGCCGAGCTTGGCGGCAAGGCCGGCGTCGAGCGAGGCCTGCGACACGAAGGTTACAGACGAACTCGTGCGGTTCTTGCCGTAGGCGGCAAACATCGGCCGGTAGTGCACCGGCTGCGGCGTCGGGATGGAGGCATTCGGATCGCCCATGGGTGCCATCGCGATCGAGCCGCCGAGAAGCACGAAGTCGGGCTTCACGCCGAAGAAGGCTGGGTTCCAGAGGACGAGATCGGCGCGCTTGCCGACCTCGATGGAGCCGATCTCATGGCTGAGGCCGTGGGCGATCGCCGGATTGATCGTGTATTTGGCGATATAGCGCTTCACCCGGAAATTGTCGTTGTCGCCGGTTTCCTGCGGCAGCGGCCCGCGCTGACGCTTCATCTTGTCGGCAGTCTGCCAGGTGCGGATCGCCACTTCGCCGACGCGGCCCATGGCCTGGCTGTCAGACGAGATGATCGAGAAGGCGCCGATATCATGCAGGATGTCCTCGGCCGCGATCGTTTCCTTGCGGATGCGGCTCTCGGCAAAGGCGATGTCCTCGGGGATCGAGGGCGACAGGTGATGGCAGACCATCAGCATGTCCAGATGCTCGGCAAGCGTATTCTTGGTGTAGGGCCGCGTCGGATTGGTCGAGGACGGAATGACGTTCGGCTGGCCGCAGATCTTGATGATGTCGGGGGCGTGGCCGCCGCCGGCCCCTTCCGTGTGGAAGGCATGGATGGTGCGGCCCTTGATCGCCGCGATCGTATCCTCGACGAAGCCGCTCTCGTTCAAGGTGTCCGTATGGATCATCACCTGCACGTCGTATTCGTCGGCGACACCGAGGCAGCAATCGATCGCCGCCGGCGTCGAGCCCCAGTCCTCATGCAATTTCAGCGAGGTGGCGCCAGCGAGCACCATTTCCACCAGCGCGCCCGGCCGCGACGCATTGCCCTTGCCGGCAAAGGCGATGTTCATCGGGAAGCCGTCGGCCGCCTCGATCATGCGGGCGAGATGCCAGGGACCGGAGGTGCAGGTGGTGGCGAGCGTGCCATGGCCCGGCCCGGCGCCGCCTCCAAGCATGGTCGTAAGCCCGCTCACCAGCGCTTCCTCGATCTGTTGCGGGCAGATGTAATGAATGTGGCTGTCCATGCCGCCCGCGGTGATGATCTTGCCTTCGCCCGCGATGACCTCCGTGCCGGGACCGACGATGACGGTGACGCCCGGTTGCGTGTCCGGGTTGCCGGCCTTGCCGATGCCGGCGATGCGTCCGTCCTTGAGGCCGATATCCGCTTTGACGATGCCCCAGTGATCGACGATCAGCGCATTGGTGATGACGGTGTCGACGGCGCCCTCGGCGCGTGTCGCCTGGCTCTGCCCCATGCCGTCGCGAATGACCTTGCCGCCACCGAACTTCACCTCCTCGCCATAGGTCGTGAAGTCCTTCTCCACCTCGACGAAAAGTTCGGTGTCAGCGAGCCGCACCTTGTCGCCGACCGTCGGGCCGAACATGTTGGCATAGGCCGCGCGCGACATCTTGTAGGGCATGGTTCAGGCTCCTTGGGACGAAGTAGAAATGGGATGGAGGCGGCGAAGACGGCCGCTGGCTGCAAGCGCATCGACATGGCGGCGCTCGGCGGCGAAGGGATGCCATTCCCAACCGACATGGCCGAAGCCGGCAAGAACGACCTCGTCGTCGGGTGTCGCTAGATGCGCGAGCACATCGGCAATCACGATCATCCCGCTCGATGGAACGACATAAGGGGCCGGCGAAAAGCCGGCGAGATCCTGCTCCACCTGGTCGTGCACATCGACCGGGACGACGCGAAAGCCGCGGTTGGTCGAACGGGCGAAGCTCTCGAAACCGACAGTGTAATCGTCGCAGAAATCGTCGAGGTCCGGATGCGTTTCCGCAAGCCCGGCGCGCATGGCGGCAAACTTCGCGCCGGAGCGAACGCACCATATCTCCCGCGCCTGGCGCACGGCGGCATTCGTCTTCCAGCGACCACCGCCGAGCATGGAAATCCCCGGGCGTCCGGTATTGCAGACCGCGACGATATCGGTCCTGTGGCCGCTGGCGCCGACAGAGCGGCAATCGTTGAAGCGCACGACGAGATCGGCGGCATCGATCGTTGCGCCGGCGCCGTCAGGCACCTCGCCATTGCCCACGATCATGATGACGCGGCGAGCCTGCAATGGTCAGTTCCCTTGAGCTTCGAGAAATTCGTTGAGTTCGGCGGTACGCTTCTGCGTGAGCTGGGCAAGGCAGCCTGAAACCAGCATCGGCTCGGCCTGGCCGCCACGGGCCTGGAAACCGGCCAGCTCGCATTGTCCGTCCCGATAGCCGATCCAGGCGCGCTGCGTCGTCTTCAGCGCCTCGACCGCGCCGATATCGGCGCCTTCCAGCTCCTTGTCGACCTTCTGCGCCGCCGTCATCGCCTGCCTGTAGACCGCATTCAGTTCCGCGTCCGCCGCTTCGTATTCCCGGTAGGCGCAGTCATTCAGATCCGGCTGAGCCATCGCATTCGCGCAATCCACGTCCGGCTCATCCTCGGCGAGCGCCGGGGTGGCAAGCACCAGAAGCAAACCGAGAACCGGCAGCACTCTCATAGCTTGCCCATCACCTGCTGGCGGAAGCCATAGACCTCGCGCTTGCCGGAAAGCGGTATCAGCGTCACCTGGCGCGTCTGGCCCGGCTCGAACCGCACGGCCGTGCCGGCGGGAATGTCGAGCCGGCAGCCGTAGGCTGCTTTCCTGTCAAACTGCAGCCCCGCATTGGTTTCGGCGAAGTGATAGTGGCTGCCGACCTGGATCGGGCGGTCGCCGGTGTTGGCAACCTCAATCGTCGCCGTGTCGAGACCGGCATTGAGCTCGATCTCTCCGGCCGCAGCAATGATTTCTCCTGGGATCATGGTCTTCTCCTCAAGCCGCCCTCGGCCGGCCGCATGCTTTTATCCCGCGTTCAGGCCTCAGGCACCCTGCGCCAACAAGCCACGTACTCACCTCACGCTTAGCGGATCGGCTCGTGCACGGTGACGAGCTTGGTCCCGTCAGGAAACGTCGCCTCGATCTGGATGTCGTGGATCATCTCGGGGATTCCCTCCATCACCTGATCGCGCGTCAGCACCTGGGCGCCCGCCTCCATCAGTTCGGCAACCGAGCGCCCGTCGCGCGCGCCCTCGACGACGAAATCGGTGATCAGCGCGATCGCTTCGGGATGGTTGAGTTTCACGCCGCGCTCCAGGCGCCTGCGGGCGACCATGGCCGCCATCGAAATCAGCAGTTTGTCTTTCTCGCGCGGGGTAAGATTCATGCGTCGCCACCGGTTGTTCGTGAAGCAATTTCCTGGAAATCTGCGAAGCGGTCTTCCGCCAGGAATTACAAAGTTTCAATGCGTTAGATCATTTCACTGTTTCAAATAAAAATGTGAAACGAGCTAGAGAACCCAGACTTTCGGCACAGTCTTCTGCATGCGCAAGTGCGAAATAACCGGGATGAGGATTTTTCTGAGCGCGAAGCCATCCGGCGCCACGAAACGGGCAACCAGCTTGTCGCGGCCATGGACCTGAAAATGGCTGATGCCGACGCACGCTGCGCCATCGACGAGCGACCGAAGACGCGGCAGCAAGGGTTCGCAGTCGGGACCGACATGGAGCAGCGTGGCGAAGGCGGCCCCACCATCGAGCACCGCCTTGCGCTGACTGAGGCGCGCGACCTCTCCTGATAGCGCCAGATTGTCCGCATGCAGCAGCTTGCCCTCGACGCGGATACGCCAGCGATCGCGGAAGAGCCCGGTTTCAACCGCCTCGCCCATCGCCTTGCGACCGAGCAGAACCGCTTCCACCGCGAGAAACGTCGCGTCGGCAGCAAGCTCCACCTCCAGCGAGCGCGACAGCGAGGCACGGTCGAAGAGGATCGTCTCCTGTGGCAACCAGTCGACACGCGCGCCGGCGGCAACCTCGATGCGCGTTTTCACTTCGACGGTATCGGCGCTCGCCTTATAGATCTTCTCGCAGGCCTGCGTCGTCACCGTCACGTCCGTTCCAGCCCCTGCCGCAACCTCCCAGACCATGCGGTCGCCGCCGGTGAGGCCGCCGGAGGAATTGATGAGCACTGCCTCCATCGAGGTGTCGAAGGTCTTTGGCAGGCGGATCTTGGCGCAGCCTTCCTGGTAGAGTTCGGCAATGCGGCTGTGGCCGAGCGCCGCCTTGGCGACCACCCGTCCCTTGCCCCAGGCCCGCTGCGGGGCGATGCGTGCTGCCTTGTCCATGTCAGACCGCTAAGCGGCGTCCTTCATTTTCGACGCGGCGCCCCATAGGCGCGATCGCCTTATCTTGGCGCTATCGTCCGCATCGCGGCACGACAAGTCAAGTTATTGTTTTGCAAAGAAAATCGTCAGCATGCCGCATTTCCGTGCAGGCCTTGCGCAGAAAACGGGCAGCCGCCTACGCCACGCGATCCGGCGGTTCGCGACCGTCGAAAAACGCCGTGATATTGTCGGCCACCTTCATGCCCATGGCGACGCGCGTCTCCTCCGTGGCACTGCCGAGATGTGGAAGCAGCACGACATTTTCCAGCCCGCGCAGACGTTCCGGCACGTTCGGCTCCGCCTCGAAGACATCGAGCCCGGCGCCGCGGATGACGCCGTTTTCGAGCGCCGCAATCAGCGCCGGCTCGTCGATCACATCACCCCGCGCCGTGTTGACGAGGTAGGCGCCCTTTTTCATCAGCGCCAGCCGTTCGGCGTTGATCAGGTGACGGTTTTCGCCGCCGCCGGGGCAATGGAGCGACACGAAGTCTGCAACCTTCAATACGTCCTCGACCGTGTCGAGTTGACGCGCACCGTAGCGGCTTGCCTCGGCCGGGTCGATGCGCGAGCGATTGTAGAAGACGACATCCATGTCGAAGCCGAAATGACAGCGCTTGGCCATGGCCTTGCCGATGCGGCCGAAGCCGATGATGCCGAGCGTCTTGCCGGTGATCTTGCCGCCGATCATGTGGGTCGGCCGCCATCCACTCCATTCGCCGGCCCGTACCTGCCGCTCGCCCTCGCCTGCCCGCCGCGCGACCGCAAGCAGCAACGTCATGGCGATGTCGGCGGTGCAATCTGTGAGAACGCCGGGCGTGTTGGTGACGACGATGTCGGCAGCCTTGGCGGCCGCGACGTCGATGTGATTGTAGCCGACGCCATAGTTGCCGAGGATCTTCGCGCGGAGGCCGCCACCGGCGAAGAGGTCGGCCGGAAGTCGATCAGAAACTGTCGGAAGAACGGCGTCATAGGTCCGGAGTGCTTCAGCCAGTTCTGCAGCCGTCAGAGGCACGTCCCCTTCGTTCAAGGTGACGTCGAAGCGTTCGGCAAGCACCTGCTCCACCGCCGCCGGCCAACGACGGGTGAGGAGAATGCGGGGTTTCGAGCTCATGCCTGCCTCCGGATCAGAATCGCTGCGAGATAGTGCACGAAACGGCGCGACGCGACAGCTATCTCGACAAGCGAAACACCTATCACGAAAAGCAAAAAAGAGGCGCCGTTGCGGGCGCCTCTTCTCGGGCTTCGGACATGTCAGGCCTTGGCGAAGGCGAGCAGGTCGGCGTTGAGCTGGTCCTTGTGGGTGTCGGTAATGCCGTGCGGTGCGCCGGCATAGACCTTGAGCTCCGCATGCGGCACCAGCGTCTTCGAGGCCCGTGCAGCCGCATCGATCGGCACGATCTGATCGTCGTCGCCATGGATGATCAAGGTCGGCACGTCGAACTTCTTCAGGTCCTCGGTAAAGTCGGTCTGCGAGAAGGCGACGATCGAGTCATAAGTGTTCTTGTGTCCCCCCATCATGCCCTGCAGCCAGAAACTGTCGATCATGCCCTGAGAGGCGATCGCGCCCGGGCGGTTGAAGCCGAAGAACGGACCGGACGCGATGTCGCGGTAGAGCTTCGAGCGATCCTTCAGGCTTGCCGCCTGCAGGCCGTCGAAGACTTCCTTCGGCAGGCCGCCGGGGTTCCTGTCGGTCTTGACCATCAGCGGCGGCACGGCCGAGATCAAACCGGCCCTGGCGATCCGGCTGGTGCCGTGGCGGCCGATATAGCGGCTGATTTCGCCGCCGCCAGTCGAAAACCCGGCAAGGAAGACACCCTTGAGATCGAGCGCGTTGATCAGATCCGCGAGGTCGTCGGCATAGTGGTCCATGTCGTTGCCGTCCCACGGCTGCGACGAGCGGCCGTGGCCGCGGCGGTCATGGGTGACGACGCGGAAGCCGTTGGCGGCAAGGTGGAAGGCCTGCGCCTCCCAGCTGTCGGACGACAGCGGCCAGCCGTGGCTGAGCACGACGACCGGGCCATCCTTCGGACCCCAGTCCTTGTAATAGATCTCGACGCCATCGCGGGTGATGATGCGGCTGCCCATGGTGTTTTCTCCCTTAGTGCCGGAGGCGCCGGCGGTTGCTGCGGTGGTGGATGCGGCCTTGGCCGACGTGTTCATGGCATTGACCGCGGCTGCGGTGGCGGCAGCGCCAAAGGCGGCCGAGAGAACCGTGCGGCGGGAGATGCCGTTGGCTTCGGTCTTGCTGATTGCCTTGCTCATGGAAACGCTCCTTCTTCCCTGCGGTCACACCGCTGTTAAATACTTAGCGTTTAAATCGTGCGCGACTTATGTGGATTTATGTCGCTACCGATTAGATCGTGCACAATATTTATACCGTAGCCGCGCTATAGTCAATGTCTTGCGATTATATCGTGAACGATTTATTTTGAGAGCATGACAGGAGAAAGCGATGATTGACACCGATCCCAAGGGCGATGAGGCAATGCTGGCGCTCGATAGTTTCCTGTGCTTTGCGGTCTATTCCGCAAACCACGCCTTCACGCGCATCTACAAGCCGCTGCTGGAAGAGCTCGATCTCACCTATCCGCAATATCTGGTGATGGTGCTGTTGTGGGAAAAGGACGACCAGACGGTCGGCAGCCTCGGCGAGCGGCTCTTCCTGGAATCGAGCACTTTGACCCCGATGCTGAAGCGCCTGGAGGCCGCCGGCTACATCGCCCGCGTGCGCGATAAGGCGGACGAGCGGCAGGTCCGGGTACAATTGACCGAGATGGGCAAGGCGCTGCGGCAGAAGGCAATCGACGTACCCCGCAACCTTGGCGAAGCGACAAAGCTCGGCCCCGACGATCTCGAGCGACTGCGCGCCGAAGTCTCGTCGCTCAGAGACACGCTATTGAAATAATAGACCGCTGCGCCGAGCATCACCAAAAGAAAAGCCCGGCGATTGCTCGCCGGGCCCCAACCACTCGGACACAAGGTCCGAAATCAGAACTACTCGTTCTGGAAGTAGTTGTACTTGCCGTCGTCACCCTTCTTCCAGGTGTACATGACGTAGTCCGGACGCGTGATGTCGCCCTTTTCGTCATAGCCGAGTTCGCCGATTGCGGTCTTGAACGGACCCTTTGCCTTGATGGCTTCGGCAACTGCCTGCGGGTCGTTGCCACCGGAAGCCTTGGCAGCTTCGGCGATGACCTGGAGAGCGGCGTAGGCGTAGAGCGTGTAGGCTTCCGGTTCGAAGCCGGCAGAGCGGAACTTCTCGACGAGGTCCTTGGCAGCCGGGTTCTTGCGCGGATCCGGAGCGAACGTCATCAGCGTGCCGTCAACGGCGTCGCCGGCGATCGAGGCCAGTTCGTTCGAAACGATACCGTCGCCCGACATCAGGGTAGCCTTGAGGCCCTGGTCCTTCATCTGGCGCATGATCAGGCCGGCTTCGGTGTGCAGACCGCCGTAGTAGACGATCGAAACGCCGGCTTCCTTCATCTTGGCGATCAGAGCCGAGAAGTCCTTGTCGCCGGTGTTGATGCCTTCATAGAGGGCTTCGGTGAGGCCGGCTTCGTTCATCGACTTCTTGGTTTCGTCGGCAAGGCCCTGACCATAGGGGGTCTTGTCGTGAATGACGGCGATCTTCGCGTCCTTGAAGTTGGCAGCGAGGTAGGCACCGGCAACCGCACCCTGCTGGTCGTCACGGCCGCAGGTACGGAACGTGTTCCAGAGACCGCGCTCGGTGAACTGCGGGTTGGTGGAGGCCGGGGTTACCTGCAGGATACCGTTTTCGGCGTAAACTTCAGAAGCCGGGATGGACACGCCCGAGTTGAAGTGACCGACAACGAACTTCACACCGTCAGCAACGAACTTGTTGGCGACCGAAACGCCCTGCTTGGCATCCGAAACGTCGTCGCCGAGCACAACCTTGATCTGTTCCCCATTGATACCGCCAGCGGCATTGATGTCAGCGGCGGCCTGCTCTGCACCTTTCTGGAGCTGTGCACCGAAAGCGGCGTTCGGGCCAGTCAGCGGGCCGGCGACACCAACGAGAATATCAGCCCAGGCGCTGCCGCTGAAGGCAACCATAGCCGTCAGCGCGACCGCCGACAGAAGAGACTTTTTCATCTTGTTACTCCCAATTATTCGAGCGGGTCTCGTTACCAACCTGCGCAATGCCCACCATAGTTGCGCCGGTGTTTCTTTCGCACCGGCCGCGGCGGCCGGCGCGCGCTGTTCCCTTTATTTGGCTTTCCAGGAGAAAGGCGAAGCCTTCTCATAGAGCCAATAGTAGTTATTGGTCATTTGCTTGGTCCGGTAGTACCGGAAACCTGCGGTAGCAAACAACAAAAGTACGATCGTGTCCACGATATAGTATTGCAGGCTGAACATGGTGCCTTCGAACAGCGCATGGTGGACGAAACGGATGCCCAGTCCCAGCAACGCCACGTAGAGGATGAGCCGCGGCATGCCTTCCCAGCTTTCAGCCACGCTCTTGCCCGTGCGCCAGGCGGTCCAGCCGCCGAGCACGCAGCTTATGAAAAGAAACTGCCAGATCGACACTTCTTCGTAGAGAATTCCCTGCATGTCACTTGCTCCAGATGCGGCCGGTCAATGACGGCCGCCTTCGAGATAGGCCGCGCGCACTTCCGGATTGGCGAGGAGTTCCTTGCCGGAACCGCTCATCGTCACCCGGCCGTTCACCATCACGTAGCCGCGGTCCGAAAGCTTGAGCGCGCCGAAGGCGTTCTGCTCGACGAGGAAGACCGTCAGCCCCTCCTCCTTGTTGAGTTTCTTGATCGCTTCGAAGATGCCCTTGACGATCAGCGGTGCGAGACCGAGCGACGGCTCGTCGAGAAGCAAAAGCTTCGGCCGGGCCATCAGCGCGCGGCCGATCGACAGCATCTGCTGCTCACCGCCCGAAAGCGTGCCGCCGCGCTGCGCCTGGCGCTCCTTCAGGCGCGGGAAAAGCGTAAACACCTTTTCCACGTCCTGGTCGAAGTGCTTCAGGTTGTCGAGGCTGGCGCCCATCTGCAGATTTTCGAACACGGTCATGCGCGGGAAGATGCGCCGACCCTCAGGCGATTGCGCAATGCGCAGCCGGGCGATCTCGTGCGTCGGCATGCGGGTGATGTCCTGGCCTTCGAAGAAGACCGAACCGGTGCGCGCCTGCGGGCTGCCGCAGATGGTCATCATCAGCGTCGACTTGCCGGCACCGTTGGCACCGATCAGGCAGACGATTTCACCACGGTGAACTTCGACATCGACCCCGCTGAGCGCCCGGATGTTGCCGTAGTAGGTCTCGACGGCTTTGACTTGGAGAAGTGGCGCCGTCATCAGTGGGTGCCCCCCTGCCCGCCTTCGATTTCCTCGATTTGTTCGATCACCTCTTCAACCTCTTCATCCTCGACACCCAGATAGGCCGCAATGACCCTCGGATCGTTCTTCACGAAATCCGGTGTGCCGTCGGAAATCTTCTGTCCATATTCCAGGACCACCACGTGGTCGGAGATCTCCATGACCACGGACATGTCGTGTTCGATCAAAAGAATCGACGTGCCGGTATCGGCGCGAATGCTTTTCAGCAATTCGTTGAGCGCCAGAGACTCGCGCGGATTGAGACCGGCGGCCGGCTCGTCCAGGCAGAGAAGCTCGGGCCCGGTGCACATGGCACGCGCGATCTCGAGACGGCGCTGGGCGCCATAGGAGAGATCGCCGGCCGGATCGTCCGCACGGTCGATCAGCGACGCCTTTTCCAGCCAGTGCTTGGCAAGTTCGATCGCCTCGTGCGACGCCTGGCGATAGGCCGGGAAGCCGAGCAGACCGAGGAAGGTGTAGCCGGATGCCTGCATCAGCTTGTTGTGCTGCGCGACGAGCAGGTTTTCGAGCACCGTCAGACCGGAGAACATCCGGATGTTCTGGAAGGTACGCGCTACCTTGGCGAGCTTGGTGATCTCGAAGTCGGGCAGACGCTCCAGCAGGTATTCCTTGCCGGCCTTCTGCTTCATCGTGATCATGCCCATCGTCGGCTTGTAGAAGCCGGTGATGCAGTTGAACACCGTGGTCTTGCCCGCTCCGTTCGGGCCGATCAGCGCGGTGATGTCACCGCGATAGGCTTCGAAGGAGAAGTCGTTGATGGCCATGAGACCGCCGAAGCGCATCGACAGGTGCTCAACCTTGAGAATGGGGTCTTTTGTCATTGTCGTTGTCTCGCGGGCCATCAACCGTGCCCTTCCTTGGTGAAGCTGCCGGAGACTGCCTTGCGTTCGTGCAGGAAGGCTGTCGGTTCGCGTGATCCGACGAAGCCGCGCGGCTTCCAGACCATGACGACGACCATGGCCAGGCCAAAGATCAGCATACGGTAGAGTTCAGGTGTGAAGTCCGGTCCGAAGACCATCTTCAGGAAGGAAAGCTCACGCAGGATTTCGGTGCCGCCGATCATGACGGCCGCAGCGACTGCGATGCCGGTAAGCGAGCCCATGCCGCCGAGAACCACGATCGCGAGAATGACCGCGGATTCCAGGAAGACGAAGGATTCGGGCGACACGAAGCCCTGGCGCACCGCGAAGAACGAGCCGGCGATACCGCCGAACATGGCGCCCGTCGCAAATGCGGTGAGCTTGGTCGTCACCGTGTTGATACCGAGCGAGCGGCAGGCGATCTCGTCCTCGCGCAACGCTTCCCAGGCGCGGCCGATCGGCATGCGGCGCAGCCGGATCGTCACATAAGCCGTGAGCAGCGCAAGTGCCAGGATCAGATAGAACAGGAAGATCTTGTAATAGGCCGACGACATCGGCAGGCCCATCATTGCTGCAAAACCGTCCTTCGAGGCATCGAACTTGATGCCGAACAGCGTCGCCTTGGCGATACCGGAGACGCCGAAGGTACCCTTCGTCACTTCGGTCCAGTTGATCAACACCAGTCGGATGATTTCACCGAAGGCGAGCGTCACGATCGCCAGATAGTCACCGCGAAGACGCAAGACCGGGAAGCCGAGAATCATGCCCCAGAAGGCGGCGAGAATGCCGGCGACCGGAAGAAGAACCCAGAAGGACAGGCCGAAATAGGTCGACAGCAGGGCGTAGGAATAGGCGCCGACCGCGTAGAAGGCGACGTAACCCAAGTCCAGCAGGCCAGCGAGGCCGACGACGATGTTGAGCCCCCAGGCCAGCATCACGTAGATCAGGATCTGGATGCCGAAATTGTCGACCCACTTCAGCGAGCCCTGGACGCCGAAGATCGCGACGACGAGCGGCGGATAGATGAGCAGGAACGCAATCGCGAGCTTGGAGAAGTTGCGGCTGAAGAAGGTCTCCTCCTTCACCGCATCGTCGGCCTCGGCCTTGGCGGCCTTGCGCCGAGCCATGGCCGGCTGGACATAGGCAACCATCAGGAAGCGGCCGACGGCAGCGACAATCACGAAGATCGCCAGCAGTCCCCAGCGCTGGTTGAGGATCAGCTCGTTGCGGATGTTCTGGTCGGACTTGAGACCGACGAACAGCACGAAAAGGCCGAGCGAAATCAGGCCCGCGAAGACAGCCTCGCGCAGGGCCCGCGCCGTCACGTCAGTGCCGGCGCTTGCAGTCGTAGAAGCAATGTTTGCCATGGAATTATACCTTCTCGACTTCCGGTCGTCCGAGAATGCCAGACGGCTTGAAGATCAGGACGATGGCGAGAATGGAGAAGGTCGCGACGTCCTTGTAGTCGATGGTGAAATAGGCCGACCAGAGGGACTCGATGAGCCCGATCAACAGTCCGCCGAGAACGGCGCCCGGCAGCGATCCGATGCCGCCGAGAACGGCCGCGGTGAACGCTTTGACGCCAGGCACGAAACCGTCGGTGAAGACGACGACGCCATAATACATCAGATACATCGTGCCGGCGACGGCAGCGAGTGCTGCGCCCATGATGAAGGTCACCGAGATGGTGCGGTCGACGTCAACACCCAGCAGCGCCGCCATCTTCCGGTCCTGTTCGGTCGCGCGCTGGGCGCGGCCGAGCGGCGTCTTGTTGACGATGTACCAGAAGATCGAAAGCAGAGCCGCCGTGATGACGATGATGATGATCTGCTTCAGCGAGATGGTGATGCCGAAGACTTCGTAGACCGAGGAGACGAGCGGCGGGATCGGCTTGTTGCGCGGGCCCTGCGTCACCTGGATGAAGTTCGACAACGCAATCGACATGCCGATCGCCGTGATCAGCGGCGCAAGCCGGAACGAACCGCGCAGCGGCCGATAGGCCACTTTCTCGATCGTCCAGTTCCAGAGACCTGCGGTCAGCATGCCGACGATCATCATCAGCAGGAGAGCAAGTACAACCGGGACGCCCCCGATGAATGTTGTGAGAATAAGAAAGACAATCAAAGCAGCAAAGCCGCCGAGCATGAAGATATCGCCGTGGGCGAAGTTGATCATGCCAATGATGCCGTAGACCATGGTATAACCGATTGCGATCATACCATAAATAGACCCAAGAGTCAGCCCGTTGACGAGCTGCTGGACGAAATACTCCATCAATCTTCCCCTGGACCAGATCCATTACGGTCCGGTCTCTTGTTTTTTGAGCTCATTGTTGAGCGCTGTGTTTGCTCGATTCCATACCTCTTTCAAACGAAAAGGAAAGCTAAAAAACGCGACTTCGCCAAAAACTTCCTCGATAAAATCGATTTGACGCTTTTACAGCCAGAAAAATCAAATCTTTCGCAGCTTTCGCCCGCGAAAGCATCAACTTTAGTCGTAAAAGCGTCGGGTATTCTATGAAGCTTCGACAGCCACTTCGGTCTGCATTACACCTCGAATGCTTAGGCGCGCATGCGCTGACCGTTCGAATCGAACAGCGGATGCGGCTGAAGACGGGCCGGCAGGATCTCACCCAAGAGTTCGATCGACCAGCCATCGCTTCGGTCGGCGATCTCCTTGGGCACGTAGCCCATGGCGACCGAAACCCCACTTGCATGCGCATAGCCGCCCGATGTCACCCAGCCGCGCACGACACCGTCGAGATAGATGGGCTCGTCGCCGATGACGTCCGCATCCCTCGCATCGAGCACGAAGGTCCGCAGCCGCATCGCGCCGCCATCCGCCTTCTCCTTCAAGGCCGCCGCCTTGCCAATGAAATCCGCATCCTTGCCGGTCGCGACGAAACGGCCGAGCCCAGCCTCGACCGGGCCATAGAGCGGACGATATTCGCGCGCCCAGCTGCCGAAGGATTTTTCGACGCGCAATGCATTCAGCGCCCTCAGGCCGAACAAACGGATCCCGGAAGCCGCCCCCTTCTCCATCAGCAGTTCGAAGAGATAACGCTGGTACTCCGGTTTCATCCAGATCTCGTAGCCGAGATCGCCGGTGTAGCTGACGCGGCCGACGAGCGCGGGCGCCATGCCGAGATCCATCCGGCGGATGTCCATGAACGGGAAATCGGCGTCGGAGACATCGAGATGGGTCAGGCTTTCAAGCACATCGCGCGCCTTCGGCCCGGCGATCGACAGGCCGGCCAGCTCCAGCTTCAACGCCTTCAGCGTCACCGAGCCGTCCGCCGGCAGATGCGCCTCGAACCAGCGCATGTGGTAGTCCTCGGCTATGCCGGATCCAACAAGCAGGAAATCCCCCTCTTCGAGCTTGGCAAGGGTGAAGTCGCCGATCAGCTTGCCGTCCTCCTTCAGCATCGGTGCCAATGCCATGCGCCCGACCTCAGGGATGCGGCAGGCAAGCATGCGGTCGAGCCAGGCTTCAGCGCCCTTGCCGGTGATCGCATATTTGGCAAAGCCCGATGTCTCCATCAGGCCGACGCCTTCGCGCACGGCCCGGGCCTCCGCGCCCACCGTCTCAAAGTCGGTCGAACGGCGCCACGAGAAGGCGTCCTTCACGCCTTCGGGTGCAAACCACAGCGGCGTTTCAAGCCCGTAGGACGCGCCGAAGACGGCGCCCGCAGCCTTCAGCCGGTCGTAGATCGGCGTCGTCAACAGAGGCCTTGCCGCCGGCAGCTCCTCGTTCGGATAACGGATCGAGAAGCGACGCGAGTAGTTCTCGCGCACCTTGGCATTGGTATAGGCAAGCGTGGCGAAATCGCCGTAGCGCGAAACGTCCATGGCAAAGACGTCGAAGCCGGGGTCGCCATGGATCATCCAGTTGGCAAGCGCCAGGCCGACGCCGCCACCCTGGCTGAATCCGGCCATGACGGCGCAGGCCGACCAGAAATTCCTCAAGCCCCGCACCGGGCCGACCAGCGGGTTACCGTCCGGCGAGAAGGTGAAAGGACCGTTGATGATCTTCTTGATGCCGGCCTTGTTGAAGGCCGGGAAGTGCCGGAAGCCGACCTCGAGTTCGGGCGAGATACGGTCGATGTCCTCGGCGAGAAGTTCATGGCCGAAGTCCCAGGGCGTCGTGACGGGCGACCACGGACGACACGCCTTCTCATAGGTGCCCATCAGCATGCCGTTCCGCTCCTGGCGGAGATAAATCTCGCCGTCGAAATCGACACAGTGCATCAGCTCCTTGCCGCGCGTCTGGTTGAACTCGATGACCTCGGGCATGTCCTCGGTGATGAGATACATGTGCTCCATAGCGAGCACAGGCAGCTCCAGCCCCACCATGCGCCCCACCTCGCGGGCCCAGAGGCCGGCGGCGTTGACGACGTGTTCGGCGACAATTTCGCCCTGGTTGGTGATCACCCGCCAGCAACCGTCGTCCCGCTGCACCAGGTCCTCGACCTTGGTGTGCAGATAGATCTCCGCACCGTTCTTCTTCGCCGATTTGGCATAGGCATGCGTCGTGCCATAGGGATCGAGATGCCCCTCGACCGGATCGAACACCGCGCCGACGAATTGGTCGGGATCGAGCAGCGGCATCAGGTCGTGCGCTTCCCTGGGTGTCAAAAGCTCGGCTTCGAGCCCCATGTAGCGGCCCTTGGCAAGGATCGATTTCATCCAGTCGAAACGTTCCTTGGTGGCGGCGAGCATCATGCCGGAGGTCATGTGCAGGCCGACATCGTGGCCGGAATACGCCTCGATCTCCTTGTAGAGCTCGACCGTATATTTCTGCAGCTTGGCGACGTTCGGGTCACCGTTGATCGTGTGCATGCCACCGGCCGCGTGCCAGGTGGAGCCGGAGGTGAGTTCCGATCGTTCGAGCAGCACGGCGTCGGTCCAGCCGAATTTCGTCAGGTGATAGAGCACCGAACAACCGACGACACCGCCTCCGATAACGACGACCTTGGCATGGCTTTTCATGCGTACACTCCGTCTCCCCATGCTCCTGTCGGAGGCATGGCCAAATTGTCAGGAAGAAACTCAGGCACGGCGACCGCTTGCTTCAGAGACAGAAGTGCAAGCGGCGAATGATGAAAGCCTAGTCAGAAAGACGGCGCCGATAAAGACACGGCTGCGAAGGACGCTTGTCCATTTCCGCCGTTTGTTGGTGGATGGGCGACCTGTTTGCGGCATTTCATGCCGCATTTGATTTCGACCTGTTGAAGGGGCCGTTTCAATCCGAGAAGGCGGCGGTGAGATCGAAGGCCCGCCCCATCTTCATCAGGTCATCGAAGAGCGATACCGCATAGCTCCGCGGCACGATCAGCTCGAACGTGTCCTCGTCCGTCCGGGCGAGATTGACCGGGATGTGACCGCACAGCGCATTGGTGCTGCCGCCAACCGTGAAGGCTGAGGGATGAAGATCAAGGCCGATGCCCTTGACGAGGATGCTGCGCACGTTCGGGCCGGCGATCCGGAAGACGACGCGCCCATCGCTTTGGTCGACAACATAGGCACCGCCGTCGCAAAGCTCTTCGAGCCAACGTACGAGCCCGCTCGGCGCTTCCACCTCGGAGACGACAAGCCATTCCCCCGGTGCCGAAAACCGCATGGGCAAGTCGGACTGTGCGGCGATCGCCTCACGCACGGTCTCCTCCCGGCCGGCGCGCGCAAGAACCGTCGCCATCGTGCGCCAATGCCCGACCATCAGGTGGTCGGCCGCCGGCGACGTGGGTGCCGATCGAAGTTTCTGCTCCAGTGCGTGGCGGTTGTTGTAGTCGCGAACCATCACCGCCTCCTCAGGCCTTCAGCTTTGCATTTTGCGGATCGACGAAGACCGGGTCGCAGACCTCGGCGACGATCTCCTGATCACGCAGCTTGTCGAACACCACGACCTTCTCGCCATAGCGTTCGCGCCCGGATTTCAGGAAGGCGAGCGCGATGGCGTGCCCCAGGACCGGCGAGAAACCGGCCGAGCTGACCCAACCCTGATCGTTCAGCGTCGAGGGCTTGGTCCCCTCCTTCAGAAGATGCGCTCCGGCCCGCATGTCCTTGTCGGCATCGACGGGCTTCAGACCAACGAGCTGCATGCGATCCGCCGCCGTCAGGCCGTAGCGCGTCGACAGGCGCTTGCCGATGAAGTCGGTCTTCTGCATCGAGAGCATTCGGCCGAGGCCGGCATCGTCTGGCGTCACGCGACCGTCGAATTCGGCATGCGTCAGCAGACCCTTCTCCAGCCGCAGCACGTTCAAGGCTTCGACGCCATAGGCACAGATTTCATGCGGCCGGCCGGCCTCCATGATCTGGTCGGCCACCGCCTCGCCATAACCTGCCGGCACCGCCAGTTCGAAAGCCAGCTCCCCGGAGAAGGAAATGCGGAAGAGCCGCGCCGACACGCCGCTTTTCAGGACGATCTTGCGGGCGGACAGGAACGGAAACGCGCCATCGGAAATATCGCCATCGACGATCTGCTGCAGCACCGCGCGCGCTTTCGGACCAGCGATCGCCATCTGCGCCCATTGGTCGGTCGACGAGGTGAAGCGGACTTCGAGTTCCGGCCAGAGCGTCTGGGCGCAATATTCCAGGTGCGCCATGACGGGACCGGCCATCGCCGTCGTCGTGGTGACGAAGAAATGCTCCTCGTCGAAGCGGCTGACCGTACCGTCGTCGAAGACGAAACCGTCTTCGCGCAGCATCAGGCCGTAACGCGCCTTGCCGATCGGCAGCTTCAGGACCGGGTTGCAATAGAGACGGTTGAGGAACTCCGCAGCGTCGGGGCCTAAGACCTCGATCTTGCCGAGGGTCGAGACGTCACAGAGGCCGACATTGGCCCGCACGTTCAAGACTTCGCGATCGACGCTGTCGCGCCAGGTCTTTTCGCCGGCGCGCGGGAACCAGGCGGAACGATGCCAGAGCCCGGCCTCGACGAAGGTCGCGCCATTTTTCATCGCCCAGCCATGCAGCGGCGACTTGCGCGCCGGTGCTGCATGCTCATCGCGCGCCGTGCCGGCAAGTGCACCGAAGGAGACCGGGGTGTAGAACGGCCTGAAGGTGGTGGTGCCGACCTCTGCCGGGCTGACGCCGCGCATGCCGGCAAGGATGCCGACGGCATTGATGTTGGAAAGCTTGCCCTGATCGGTCGCCATGCCGCTGGTCGTGTAGCGCTTGGCGTGCTCGACATGGCCGAAACCTTCGCGCAGCGCCAGGCCGAGATCCTTCGCATGCACGTCGTTCTGGAAATCGACAAAGGCCTTCGATTTGGCGCCCGGCACATACCAGAGCGCTGAAAAGGACGTGGCCTCTTCGCCATCGACGACCGGTGCTGCGGCCGAGCTGGCGCTGAAACCGAGGTCGGCCGCAATCGCTGCGGCCTTCTCCGCACCATCGGACAGGCAGCCCGAGAGCGTGTAGACACCGTTTGCAGCGCCCACGGGACGCAGCCCGCCACCGACATCAGGTGCGACGAAGGCCTTCAATTCCTCCGACCAGACCGGTCTTGCGCCGCGCTGGCAGGCAAGATGCACGACCGGGCTCCAGCCACCGGACATCCCCAGCGCATCGCAGGCGATCAGTTCCTCGAAGCCGGAGCGTTCGACGACGATGCCCTTGAGGCGCTGCCTGCCCTTGGTGTCGACGACGGAAGCCGAGCGGATGACCCGGATGCCATCAGGCGCCTGATCGGCGGATTCCGCTCGGGCGTCGACGATCGCCGCGATGGCGACGCCCTTGGACGCAAGGGCCCGCGCCGTGCGGTACCCGGCGCTGCCGCTGGTAAAGATCGTGATCTGCTTGCCGGCGGCCACACCATAGCGCTCGGCATAGGTGGTCATGGCTCCCGCCATCATCACGCCGGGCCTATCATTGCCGCCGAACACCAGCGGGCGTTCCTCGGCACCGGTTGCCATCAGCGCGCGCTTGGCAACGATGCGCCAGACACGCTCGCTCACGAGCTTCGAAGACGGTTCAGCGACGTGTTTCTGCACGCGTTCAACCGCGCCGAAGACGTTGTCGTCATACCAGCCGAAGACAGTGGTGCGCGAAAGCAGCGTGACATTGGGCAGCGCTTGCAGTTCGGCGACGGTGCGGTCGGCAAAGACCGATGCCGGCGCGCCGTCGACGGTCTCGCCGGTCGCAAGCAGGGAGCCGCCGAGCCGGAAATCCTCGTCGGCGACGATGACCCGAAGGCCGGCGCGGCCGGCCGTCAGTGCTGCCATCAGGCCGGCGGGACCGGCACCGACGACGAGCAGGTCGCAGAACGCCCAGGACTTCTCGTAGCTCTCGGGGTCGCGCTCCAGCACCGCCCGGCCGAGGCCGGCGGCGCGGCGGATGAAGGGTTCGTAGACGCGCTCCCAGAACTGCTTCGGCCACATGAAGGTCTTGTAGTAGAAGCCGGCGCCGAGGAACGGCGAAAGGACGCCGTTGACCGCCCCGACATCGAAGCCGAGAGACGGCCAGCGGTTCTGGCTTTTGGCAGTCAGCCCGCCATAGAGCTCGGCGACGGTCGCCTTGGTGTTGGCATCGGTGCGAGCACCAGAGCCGAGGGTGACGAGCGCGTTGGGTTCGGAGGGCCCGGCGCTGACGATGCCGCGCGGCCGGTGGTATTTGAAGCTGCGGCCGACGAGCAGCTGGTCATTGGCAAGAAGTGCGGAGGCGAGCGTATCGCCGGAAAATCCGCGCAGCGGCCGGCCGTCGAAGGTGAAGCTCAACGTTTTGCTGCGATCGACGAGACCGCCGGAGGAAAGACGATAACTGGTCATCGCGCTGCCCTCCGCGCAAACTCGGCCGCATCGACGACGGAATAGACCTCGTGGGTGGCCGTATCGCGCTCGACCACCAGGAAGCGGCGACAGCCGGCGATGTGATGCCAATGCTCCAACGTGCGCCCACGCGGGTTGGCGCGCACATAGACGTAATCATGCCAGGCCTCGTCCGAATCCATCGGCTCGGGACGGCCGCGCGAGGCGTCGCCGCGGATCACGAATTCTTCCTTCGGTCGGACCCCGCAATGCGGGCAGGTAATCAGGCTTGCCATCGTCTTCCGTGTCCTGAAGCCGCACTCCGGCTTCCTGTTCATTCCATACGAGCCGGCGGGCCGGCCGTGTCCTGTCAGTGAAGGTTGGGCTGCGGGCCGGCGCCGGCCTCGTCGACGGCATAGCCGCGGGCGAAGCGATCGAGCCTCAAGGCGCGCGCCACCGGATGGGTGTCGTTCTTGGCGATCAGGTGGGCGAAGCAGTAGCCGGAAGCCGGCGTCGCCTTGAAACCGCCGTAGCACCAGCCGCAGTTCAAGTAGAGATTGTCGATCGAGGTGCGGTCGATGATCGGCGAGCCGTCCATGCTCATGTCCATGACGCCCCCCCAGGCGCGCAGCACCCGAACGCGCGACAGGCCGGGGATCATCGTCACCCCCTCCTCCATCACGTGCTCGGCGGTCGCCAGATTGCCGCGCTGGGCATAGGACGAATAGCCGTCGATCTCGGCGCCGAAGACGAGGCCGCCCTTGTCCGATTGCGAGATGTAGAAGTGGCCGCCACCATAGACGATCACGTGATCGATGCAGGGCTTCAGCCCCTCGGTCACGAAGGCCTGCAGCACATGGCTTTCCAGCGGCAGCTTCAGATCCGCCATTTCGCCGACGCGCGAGGTGTTGCCGGCCGCCGCCAGCGCCAGCTTGCCGCAGCCGATGAACCCCTTGGTCGTTTCGACGCCGGTGACGACACCGTTTTCGCGGCGAATGCCGGTCACTTCGCAATGCTCGATGATGTCGACACCATGCTGGTCGGCGCCGCGGGCATAGCCCCAAGCGACCGCATCATGCCGCGCGGTACCGGCGCGGCGCTGCAGCAGGCCACCGAGGATCGGATAGCGGGCGTGATCGTAGTTGAGGAAGGGGATCATCTTCTTCAACTGCTCACGCTCGATGAGCTCCGCTGCCACACCTTCCATCCACATGGCATTGCCGCGGCGCACATAGGCATCGCGCTGGCCGTCGCTGTGGTAGAGCATGATGACGCCGCGCTGCGACAGCATCACATTGTAGTTGAGATCCTGCTCCAGCCCCTCCCAGAGCTTCATCGAGAACTCGTAGAAGGGTTCGTTGCCGGGCAGCATGTAGTTGGAGCGCACGATCGTCGTGTTGCGGCCGACATTACCCGAGCCGAGATAGCCCTTTTCCAGGACCGCGACGTTCTTCACGCCGAATTCCTTGGCGAGATAATAGGCGGTCGAGAGCCCATGGCCGCCGCCGCCGACGATGATCACGTCATAGTGGGATTTCGGCTGTGGCTGGCGCCAATGCGGTTTCCAGTTCAGGTTTCCGGAAAGGGCGTTCCTGACAAGCGAGAAGGCGGAATAACGCATGAAGGCATCCAGTTCAGTTGCGCCGGCACATTTGCACAGCCGGAACGCGGAAGCAAAGACGCAAAGCCTCTCGCAATTGCAAAAAGCTTGAGATGCTCCGCCCCGCAGATCAGTTGCGACCACGCGTAAAGAGCCGCCTGCCATGTCAAAAGCATGGCTATAATCTTCCTCTCAATATGCTATGGGCCTGATGACGGACCGAAAGACAGGGCGAATGCTGGAGATACTGCAACAATCGGCAATAACGGCGGGTCGGGCCATTCTCGACATCTACAATGCCGGGCCGGAGGTCACGCACAAGCCTGACTGCTCGCCGGTCACCGATGCCGACACGACGGCCGAACGCATCATCCTGGCAGACCTCGCCTCCGCCTTTCCGGACATCCCCGTGGTCGCCGAGGAAGCGGTGTCCGCCGGCTTCGTGCCGGAGATTTCCGGCAAGTCGTTTTTCCTTGTCGATCCGCTCGACGGCACCAAGGAATTCATCAGCCGCAACGACGACTTCACCGTCAACATCGCGCTGATCGAAAACGGCGCGCCCGTCGCGGGCGTCGTCTACGCCCCGGCGCTTGGAATCCTCTATGCGGCACACCATGGCAAGGCGGTAAAGTCGGTTATTGATGGCAGCTTTCGCCTGACCGAAGAAACGATCATCGGCTGCCGCAGCTGCGGGGATCGCATGGTGGGGCTCGCCAGCCGCTGGCACAACAGCGCCGAGACGATCGACTACCTCGAAAAACACGGCATCGCCGATTACCGGACGGTCGGCTCGTCCTTGAAATTCTGCCTGCTCGCCGAAGGCGTGGCCGACGTCTATCCCCGCTTCAGCCGGACGATGGAATGGGACACCGCCGCTGGCGACGCGATCCTGAGGGCCGCCGGTGGCGAAACGCTGACGATGGATGGCACGCCGCTTACCTACGGCAAGCGCAACCAGAAGGACGACAGCGACTTCGCCAATCCCTGGTTCGTATCGCGCGGCAAGCCCTGAGCAGGTCGCGCAAGGGCTGAGCCGGTTCCTAAGCCTCTCTCGTCTGGATCCCAGCGGCGATCAGCTGGCCGATCGATTTCTCGTTAAAGGGTTTGTCGATCCGCGGAACGTGCCTGAGATAGGTCGGGAAGTGCTCGGCATCGCCGTAGCCGCTGGTGAAGCCGAACGGCATTCCGCGGGCAAGCATGGCATCGGCAACCACGAAACTCGTGTGATCGCCGAGATTGACGTCGAGGATCGCAAAATCGAAGGCCTGGAGCGCCAGCAGCTCCAATGCCTGGTTCGCATTTCCGGCGATCGTAACCTGCAATATTCCGAGAGAAGCGAGGATTTCCTCGACGTCCATGGCGATGATGAAGTTGTCCTCGAGAACGAGGACCGTCCGGACGGACGGTGAAAGCTCGGCCATGTCAATGCACTCCATTTTTCACGCACAGCGACGGCAGTCATCGTCGCTGCAGGCGCATTTCCAGGCGGAATGCCGTCCAGAGTCCCGGAACCTCCACTGAGGCAACGGCAACGACTGAGCTTAGGCTCCAATGGCCTGACCTGGCATTTAAAAAAGACATGTGAGCGTCATGACGGGATCGGGAACAACCCTTTCGTCGCGGCGTTCAGTTCATGCGGCGTGGCCTCGGCCGCCTCCGCTCGACATTCCAAGACAGAACTGGAGCAGAAGAATGAAACAGACTGCCGCCGTGCTGAAGCCCAAGGTCAGGGACGAAGAATTCGACATCGGCCTGACGAAGGCCTATCGCCAGCAGATGGCAACCGCGCTTTCCGATATCCTTGCCGATACCTACAAGCTGGTGATCAAGAGCCACATCTACCACTGGAACGTGGTCGGGCCCCTGTTCAAGCCGCTGCACGAACTGACCGAAGAGCACTACAACGCGCTGTTCAAGGCAACCGACATCATTGCCGAGCGCATTCGCGCCCTTGGCCACCTGGCGCCGGCGAAGCTCGCCGAAGCAAAAACCTTCGCCCCCAGCGCCGCCTCGGTCAACCACACGACGGCGGCCGAGATGGTGGCAGACCTGATCACCGATCACGAAGCGGCGGCGCGACGCATACGCGAGGCCGGCACCAAGGCCGATGAAAACGGCGACCTGGTCACGACGGACATGCTGACCGATCGCCTCAACTTCCATGAAAAGGCTCTGTGGATGCTGCGGGCGACCGTTGCCGCCTGATCTCCCCCACCTTGACATCGATGCGGCCCCGGCGCCGCATCGATCGGCTTCGACTGGGCACGTCAGATGAACGGCCGCTTGGGTTCGCGGAGCCCTTCCCAGCCTGAAACCGCAAGCAGGCCGTCGATGTCGCGGACATTGCAGCCCTTCTCCGCCCAGCGGATCAGGCCCCGTTCGGCAAGTTTCTTCAACGTCTTGTTGGTGTGAACGATCGAAAGGCCGAGCGTGTCGGCTACATGCTGCTGGCTGATCGGAATGGCGACGCGGCTGTTGCTGAAGAGGTCGAGTACCTCCGCGCGCTGATAGAGGAAGGCGATGAGATAGGCCGCCCGCTCCAGCGCGGATCGGCGGCCGATGCTCAAGAGGTTTTCATCCAGAATGCGCTCCTCGCGTGCAGCGATCCAGGTGAGATCATAGGCAAGCTCAGGGTAGTTCTCGAACAGGCGGTTGAGCTTGCCGCGCTCGAAGACGCACAGAGTGACGGGCGACAGCGCTTCGATCGAATGCTGCATCTCCCCCATCAGGCTGCCCTGCAGTCCGATCAGATCGCCGGGCATCACATAGTTGAGGATCTGGCGGCGGCCGTCATCGAGCATTTTGTAGCGGAAGCCCCAGCCGGAAAGCACGGTGAAAAGGTGCGCACTGTGCGCGCCTTCGACGAGTATGGTCGCGCCACCATCGACCGCCAGTTCGCCAGTCTTGAACTGCGAAACGAAGGCAAGTTCTTCGCCGGTAAAGGCACGAAAATGATCGAGCTTGCGCAAGGGACAGCTTTCGCAAGGGGTGCGCTTTTCGTTGCGGGCTGTCATTTCGTTCATCGTTCCATCCACCGCATGCGTTCGTTCAGGCTTTTGCGTCCAAAACTGCAAGTAGCGCCGGCATCGCAGGTGACAAGATACAACCCTGAAAACACTTGGTTTTCCGAAGCGCCATCGTTGCCATGATCATGGACAGCCAGCCCTTGGCGCCCTATCTCTTGCACTCGACCCCGCCACAGGAGCTTCACCATGTCCCACCCTGCCTTCGCCCCCGGCAATGTCGCCGTCGTTACCGGTGCTGCTTCCGGCATCGGCCTTGCGGCTGCCAGACACTTCGCGACGCTCGGCATGTACGTCGTGCTCACCGACCTCGCGGGCGACAAGCTGGAGAAGGCGGCCGCCGAAGTCGCAGCCGCCTCGCCCGGCGGGGCGCGGCACGTCACGGCCATCGCGACAGACGTCTCGCGGCTCGACACGCTGGAAGCGCTCGAGCGGGAGGTTCATCAGCGGCTCGGCGACGTGCATGTACTCATGAACAATGCCGGCATTCAGCCCGGCAGCGCGATCCTCGGCCCCATGGCCGCCTGGGAGGCGACGCTCGGGGTCAATCTCTGGGGCGTCATCAACGGTTCGCGCGTCTTTGCATCCCGGATGATCGCCCACGGCAAACCGGCCGTCATCATCAACACCGGCTCGAAACAGGGCATCACCACGCCGCCCGGCGACCCGGCTTACAACGTCTCCAAGGCGGCCGTGAAGGTCTTTACCGAGGCGCTGGAGCACGAGCTGCGCAACACCGCCGGAAGCCAGGTCCACGCGCACCTGCTGATCCCCGGTTTCGTCTACACCGGGCTGACGGCTGGCGGCCGCACGGAAAAGCCCGCCGGCGCCTGGACGTCGGAACAGACGGTCGGCTTCATGATGGAGAGCCTGGCGCGCGGGGATTTCTACATCCTCTGCCCTGATAACGACGTGTCACGCGCGACCGACGAACGGCGTATCCTGTGGGCCGCCGGCGACATCGTCGAGAACCGGCCGCCGCTGTCGCGCTGGCATCCGAAATATGCCGATGCCTTCAAGGCATTCCTCGACAAGGATGGCGATTGATCCTCCTACGTTGACGCTGCGTTCTCGGCGACCCTTCTGGTGCTGGCCGGACACATCGTGTTTTGTGGGACGACGATAATGAGGGACTAAGAATGACGAGCGGCATCCATCACATCACCCTGATTGCCCGGAAGGTCCAGGCAAACGTCGACTTCTATGTCGGCTTTCTTGGCTTGCGCCTGGTCAAGCGGACGGGCGGCTATGAGGACGCCAACCAGCTGCACCTTTTTTACGGCGACGCCGAGGGTTCGCCGGGTTCGCTCGTGACCTTCCTGATGTGGGAAGACGGCGGCCGCGGCCGCGTGGGCCATGGCCAGCCGAGCGAAATCGCGTTTGCCATCCGGCCGGAGAGTATCGGCTTCTGGCTGACCCGCGCGCTGCAGTTCAACATCGCCACATCAGGGCCAGCGCAGGAGTTCGGTGAGCCGGTGCTGCGGCTCAAGGATCCGGACGGTGTCATCGTCAAGCTCGTCGGCACCGAGACGGTTTCGGGTGCGGCCCCCTGGAGCACGCGCGATATCCCGGCGGAAGACGCCATCCGCCGCCTGCGTGGCGCCACGATCCTCACGGAAAAGCCGGAGGAATCCGTTCGCTTCCTGACGTCCCACTTCGGCTATACGGAAACTGGCGCAACCGACGCGATCCGTCGGCTCACCTCCGCCTCCGGCGACACCATCGACGTGCGCAATGCAAGCGGCTTCTGGACGTCTGCGCCCGGAACCGGAACGATCGATCACATCGCCTTCCGTGCACCCGACCGAGCCGCCGTGGAACGGGTGCACGAGGACCTGCAACGGGATGGCGCGGGCGCGATCAATGCGCATGACCGCAAATACTTCTATTCGCTCTACGTCCGCGAACCCGGTGGGTCGCTCTACGAACTGGCCAGCGACGTGCCCGGCTTCACCGTCGACGAACCGAAGGAAACACTCGGCACCGAACTCTTCGTACCGGCGCATTTCAGCGCCGCGCGCGAAGAAATGCTGCTGGCCATGCCGCAGTTCGCTCTGCCGGGAGAACCGCGGCTGACCGAGCGCGACCTGCCCTTCGTGCACCGCTTCTATCACCCTGACGTACTGGATGACCGCACCTTCATGCTCTTGCACGGCAGCGGCGCCAACGAAACGCAGCTTCTCCACCTCGCCCATCAGGTCGACAGGCAGGCGACGCTTGTCGGCATTCGCGGCCGGTCGAACGAGGAGGGAACGCCGCGCTGGTTCCGGCGCTATTCGCCGACGACCTTCGACCAGAAGGACGTGCGGTCGGAAGCCGAGGCCTTTGCTGCCTTCGTCGAGGGTGCCCGCGACGGCTACCGCATCGATCTGGAGAAGACGGTTTTCATCGGCTACTCCAACGGCGCCAATCTTCTGGTGGCCCTGATGCTGTTGCATCCGGGGCTCGTGCGCAATGTCGTACTGATGCGCTCGATGCTCGTCCTCGACGACGTGCCGCCGCCGGATCTCTCGGGTACGAAGGTGCTGCTCCTCACCGGCAAGCACGACAGCTACGGCGACTTCGCTCCACGCCTCAGAGAAGAGCTCGTCCGCACGCGCGCGGATCTGACTGCGGTCGACCTCGACATGGGCCACGAGATCGGCGCGCCAGATATCGCGGCTATCCAGCAATGGCTGCAGGATAAGGGCCTCTAAGCGTTCCCCAGGTCGTTTCGGCGAACGCTTTCGAGAAATCCAACAGCGCTCGCTCCCTCACCCTCATGCTCGGGCTTTGCCCGAGCATCCATACCCAGTCCTGTCCGCGATGTCCGGGGCAGCCTTAGCGCCTCACTGTGTCGGCAGCCTACCGCGCTCCCTCAGCGCCGGCAAAATCCGCAAATGCCTTGACGAAGGCGGCGAGCCGGTCGCGGGCGTCCGTATCCGTCAGCGTCCCCGCCTCATCGAAAAGCGTATCCGCCTTGGGCAGCATCAGGCGCTTGCCGGACCAGAGCTCGGCGCCGAGCGTGCGCATGACGGGCAGCCAGGCGTTCTGGCTAAGGATGGTGCCGAAATTGCCGGGCGAGCTGCCGGCAAGCGCAAAGGGCCGACCGCGAAACACCTTGGCGATATCGGCAGAAGGCCGGCTCATCCAGTCGATCGCGTTCTTGAACACGCCGGGGATGGAGTTGTTGTATTCCGGCGTGAACAGGATGACGCCGTCGGCAGCCATCACCTTTTGCTTCAGCGCCGTCACGGCGTCCGGAATGCCGCTCTCCTTTTCGACATCGCCGTCATAGAGCGGAATTCCGTGCAGCGTCGCGGTGTCGAATTCGACGCCACCAGGCAGGTTTTCCGCGGCCGCCCGCATCAGGCCGGTGTTGAACGACGCCTTGCGCAGGCTCCCGGAAATGCCGAGGATTTTTGTCATGAGGTCTGGTCCTTTTCCAAGTCCTTGCGGGCGCGCCTCGAAGCGCGAGGCGGGATGCCATCGACATAGGTAACGCAACAGCTGTCATGATGGGTCCGCGCGGAACCGATGTCCAACGGGATCAGAGGGATAGAGACAAAAAAGCCGGGGACGAGCCCCGGCTTTTCGTTGGGATCAGACCGTTAGACGAGCGGCTTCAGCCGGGCCTCGATCTGCGCGCGCTTCGGCTCCAGGAACGGCGGCAGAGACAGGCTCTCACCGAGCGTTTCCATCGGCTCGTCGACGGCAAAACCGGGACCATCGGTCGCGATCTCGAAGAGGACGCCGTTCGGCTCGCGGAAATAGAGCGAGCGGAAATAATAGCGTTCGACCTCGCCGCTCGACGGCAGACGGAAGCCGTTAAGCCGTTCCGTCCATTCCGTCAGCGCCGCATTATCAGGCGCCCGGAAGGCGACGTGGTGCACGGCACCGGCGCCCTGACGCGCGATCGGCAATCCCGGTTGGACGGCCACGTGCAGTTCGGCCGCAGGACCGCCCTCGCCCATGGTGAAGACGTTGACTTCCCCCTCGCCGTCCGGCGACGGATAGGTGCGGGCCTTGCTCATGTTCATCACATGCGTCAGGACGAGTTCGGTGTTCGTGATGTCAGGCACGCTGATGGTGATCGGTCCGAGGCCCTTGATCTGGCGCTCGGCCGGCACCGGGCTCTTTTCCCAGGGGTGCGAGGGCGCAAGCCCGCCGTCGTCGACCAGCCGGAAACGTTGGCCTTCGGCATCCTCGAAATCAAGCGCGGTGCGGCCATCGATCTCGGTGACCTCTCCACTCGTGACCTTGAGTTCGTCGAAGCGGTCCTTCCACCAGCGAACGGTTTCGGCGCTGCCGACCCTCAGACCCGTGCGCGAAATGCTGTGCGTGCCGCGCCCTTCCGGCCCGACCGGCCAGTCGAAGAAGGTCAAGTCCGTGCCGGGCGTGGCGCGCCCGTCGGCATAGAAGAGGTGATAGGCGGTGGTGTCGTCCTGGTTGACGGTTTTCTTGACCAGCCGCAGCCCGAGCGTCTCGGTGTAGAAGCGCAGGTTTTCCGGTGCGTTGGCGGTGATCGCCGTCAGGTGATGGATCCCAGTCAGTTGCAAGCTCATGATTGCCTCCAATGCGTTGGCATTGCTGTTGAGCCCAATATGGGATGCCGCATCGTTTCCGACAGTGGACCAATAGAGAACAGAACGTTCTCCTCAGGTAAACAACAAACGGCCCGTCCGCGCTGCCATCGCTGAGACGCAACAGCAATCAGCGCGCCCTCAGCGGCGATTGAGATCGCCGAGATAGGTGTTTTCAAGGCGGGAGATTGCGTAGGCCTTGGGGTCGATGTCGACGAGGAGCACGGCTTCCTGCCCAGACCCCGCCTTGGCGAGCAACTGCCCGTCGGGTGCTGCAATGCGCGACAGCCCGGCGAAGGAGAACAGCGGGTCCGAACCACAATGGTTGATGTAGGCGACGAACACCTGGTTCTCGAAGGCGCGCGTCTGGATCATGTGCTCGGCGATGAAATCGCCGGACCAGCCCGCCGGCAGCGCCGTCGGCACCAGCACGGCCTCGGCGCCGGCGAGCGCCAGCCGCCGCACATTCTCCGGAAACTCGACGTCGTAGCAGATCAGCATGCCGCAGGTGACGCCACGATGTGTGAAGAGCCGCGTCGACGGCTCCGGCGCGCGGAAAATCGAACGCTCATAGTCGCCGTAGAGATGGGACTTGCGGTAGACGACCGGCGCGGCATCGCCATCGACATAGACGGCGCTGTTATAGACGTCGTCGCCGTCGCGCTCGGCAAAGCCGGCGATGAGCGCAATGCCCGTCTCAGCGGAAATCGCCTTGAGGCGCTGAACGATCGCGCCATCCGGCGCCTCGGCGAGCGCTGTCAACGCCTCGCCGGCGCCATAGCCGGTGACGCCGAGTTCGGGCGTCAAAAGCAGCGTCGCCCCTTGTCCTGCAGCTTCCGCCGCGGCACGGGCAATGCGGTCAAGATTGGCGGCGACGTCACCCGCCGCCGATTGCATCTGGAGGGCGGCGAGCTTCATCATTTTCCATCCGACGACATGGCGCCAAGCAGCTTCGGCAGGTCGCCGAAACGGGCAACGAGGCTGAAGATCACCGCGGCGGTCGTGACGAAGAGTACCGTCACCGACGCCATGGTCGGCGTATAGCCGTAGCGCAGCGCATTGAAGATCTTGATCGGCAGCGTTTCCACCGTGAAGCCGACCGTCATGTAGGCAACGATGTATTCGTTGAGCGACAGCACGAAGGCGAAGGCGTAGCCCGACACGATATAGGGCAGGATCAGCGGCAGCACGACGGTGCGGAAGATCGTGCGCTCATCCGCCCCCATGGTCGAGGCGGCCTCGACCAGCGAGCGGTCGATCGAGGTGAAACCGAGCGACAACGTCACCAGCGGCAGCGTCACGAAGAAGATTGCGTGGCTGACGACGGCCGTCCACGGCTGGCCGTAGAAGCCCACGGTCGCCCAGAAGGTGAGCATGCCGAGCGCGGTGATGACAGGCGGCAGCGTGAACGGCGCGACACCGAGAAGCTGGAAAATGTTCGCCCAGGGTGCAATGCGCCGCCACAGGAACCAGGAGAGCGGCAGAGCGATCGCCACCGCAAGCGCTGCCGAAAGCACCGCCAGCGTCACCGAGGCAAAGAGCGCGTTGCGCCATTCCGGATTGAGGAAGATCTCGCCATACCAGGAGAGCGAAAAGCCCTGCGGCGGGAAGGCGAGCGTCTGCTTCTGGTTGACCGAGACGCCGGCAACGACGATCAGCGGCAGCGACAGGAACAGGCCGATCAGGAAGAAGTAGGCCTTGCGGAAGATCGAGGTCATGCCGCTTCTCCCTTGCGTCCGGCAATCACGGTGAGCGCCACGAGGCCGAGCGTGACCAGCACGAGGAACACGGCCATGGCGGCGGCGAACGGCATGTTCGACTGGTAGATCGCCTGGTCGGTGATCAGCACCGACAGCGTCCAGTGCTGCGGCCGGCCGAGCAGCTGCGGCAACAGATAGGAGCCGAGCGCGAAGATGAAGACCATGATCAAGGTGGCGGTGATGGTGTTGCGCAGCGCCGGCACGACCACGGTGAAGAAGGCCTTGAGCGGTGATGCGCCGAGCGTGCGGGCGGCTTCCGTCAGCGTCGGATCGAGGCGCACGAGCGCCGGGAAAAGCACCAGCACCGTATAGGGGAAGGCCTGATAGACCATACCGGTCAAGACCGCGCCGAAGCTCGGCGTCAAGGCCTTGGCCTGCTCCATGATGCCGAGCGCAACGAGGATGTTGGTGATCCCTGCGGTGCGCGAAAACAGCGTCGACCAGGCAAAGCCGATGATGACTTCCGAGAGCGACAGGATCGACAGCAGCGCCACCAGCCACACGACCTGTACCTTCCGCGCCATGCGCGTCAGCATGTAGGTGAAGGGCAAGGCGAGCACGACGCAGCAGATCGCCACGATGACGGCGAGCATCAGCGAAAAGCCGAGCACACCGCCGAAAAAGACCGAGAGGAAGCGGGCGTAATTGTCGAAGACGAAGGCCGGCGTGTAGAAGCCGCCCTGCTGGCGCTGGAAGAAGCTGACGGCGATCATCGTGCCGAAGGGCACGACGAAGAAGATCGTCAGCATGGCCGCCGGAAAGAGGAGCGGCAGGTAGTCGCCAAGGGTTTGGGGCGGTTCGCGTCTCATTTCTTCAGCACCACGCAGACATCCGGAGTGAGCGCGATGCCGACTTCCTGGCCGACGGAAACGTCGGGCCGGGCGCGCGGCGTCGAGACGGCGACAATCTGGTGTCCCGCGATATCGACGAAGGTTTCGATCGTGCCGCCGAGATCGCGCACGAAGGTGACCTTGCCGGTGAGCGCCCCGGCGCCGGGCGCCGTCAGGTGCACGTCTTCCGGGCGAACCGACAGCGTGCCCTTGTTGGCGCCCGCAGGCAGGGCGAGGCCGGGGACGACATGACCGAGGACTTCCGCGCGGCCGGCGCTGTCGGCCTGTACCTCGAGCAGGTTGGTCTGGCCGATGAAGTCGGCGACAAAGCTGTCGGCCGGGCGGCGATAGATTTCGATCGGCGACGCAGCCTGGCGGATCTCGCCGCCGCTCATGACGACGACGGTGTCGGCCATGGTCATCGCTTCGCGCTGGTCGTGGGTAACGACGATGGTGGTGATGCCCAGCTTCTGCTGCAGCTGGCGCAGTTCTACCTGCATCGCCTCGCGCAGCTTCGCGTCGAGTGCCGAAAGCGGTTCGTCGAGCAGGAACAGTTTCGGCGAGATCGACAGGGCGCGGGCGATCGCCACGCGCTGGCGCTGGCCGCCGGACAGCTTGGCGACCGGCCGGTCGGCATAGCCCGAGAGATGGATCATCGACAGAAGCTCGTCGACGCGCTTCTTCTGGTCTTCTTTTGCCGCACCGCGGATGCGCAGGGGGTAGGCGATGTTTTCGCCGACGGTCAGGTGCGGAAACAGCGCCAGCGACTGGAACACCATGCCGAGGTTGCGCTTGTGCGTAGGAACCCGGGTGATGTCCTCGCCGTCGAGCCGGATCGCGCCGCCGGTCGGCAGATCAAGCCCGGCGATCATGCGCAGCAGCGTGGTCTTGCCGCAGCCAGATGGTCCGAGCATGCAGACGAAGGTGCCGTGCGGCACCGTCAGATCGACATTGTTGACGGCCCTGAAGGCTCCGAATTCCTTGACGACGTTTTGAAGGGCAAGTCCGGACATTGTTTCTCCGCGAGGATGGTCCCCTCCGCCTCATGGGAGGGTTTCAGGCGGGGAGCGGCTGCAAGGCCCCTCCCCGTCGTTATGCTTGTGGCTCGCCCCGGAGGCCGGGGAGCTGGCCGGATCAGCCGACGATCAGCTCGGTCCACTTCTGGTTCAGCCAATCCGACTTGGTCTGGTAGAGATCGTAGCGCGGAATGATCGGCTCGATATCCGACGAGACGGCTGCGAATTCCTTGTCGGTCAGATCCGTAACCTCGCGCTTGACGGTCGGGGACGTTCCGACCTTGCGCGACAGCGTCGCCTGGATCGAGGGTTGGCACATGTAGTCGATGAAGATATGGGCTTCCTCGGACTTCTGCGAGGCACGCGACAGTGCCCAGCAACCGGAATCCTGAATGCCGCCTTCCTTCGGGAAGGTGGAGCGGACCGGGTGACCGTCGGCAGCAGCAAGGCCGGTGACGTCGTGATAGTACTGGCCCATCGGGATTTCGCCCGACTTCAGCGACTGCTCGAACTGCGCCTCGTCGCGGTACCACAGGCGAACGTTGGGCTTCACTTCGGCAAGCTTGTCGAACGCCTTGAGAAGGCCTTCTTCGGTGTCGAGCGCATTGGTGCCGCCGAAGAACGTCTTGGCCGTCACTTCGAGCAGGAACGAGTTGGAGACGAGCGCGAGCAGGCCGAGCTTGTCGGCGTTCGCCGGATCCCAGAAGGCGGTCCAGGAGGTCGGCGCTTCCTTGTAGACGTCGGTGTTGGTCACCAGCGTGATGTACCAGGAAACCGCGCCGATGCCGGCAATGCGTCCGTCCGGATACTTGTTGACGAAGCGATCAAGCAGGTTCGAGGCATTCTTGATCTTGGCGGTATCGAGCGGCGTCCAGAGATCGGTCGACTGGCCCTTCAGCATCGCGACCTGCGACATCATCGAAACGTCGGCTGGGGCCTGGCCGGCGCGGGCGGCCTGTTCGAGCTGGACGAGCCAGGCTTCACCGGTCGGTTCCGCGATCGACTCGACGGCAATGCCGGTCGCTTTGGTGAATTCCGGGAAGATGTTCTTGTCGAACGAATCCTTGAAGTAGCCGCCATAGACGCCGACCTTCAGCGACTTGTCCTGCGCGCGCAGGATCGACGGCATCGCCAACATGGAGGCACCGGCAAGGCCGGCGCCGAGCAGCGTGCGGCGCTTGATGGAAGTGGTGATCATTCGCGTTCTCCTTTGTTTCGGCGGTGATCCGCCTTGTTCCCTGTTCTGTTTGATTTCTTGCACATTTTCAGTCTCAGTGCGCGGCTGTTTTGCGCTCCAGCATGCGCGAATATTGTGTCAGCGGATAACACAGCACGAAGAAGATCACCGCGACCAGCCCATAGACCGTGAAAGGTTCGAAGGTTGCATTATTGATCGCATTCGCGGTTCTGAGAAGCTCTTCGAAGCCGATGATCGAGGTCAGCGCCGTGCTCTTGATGAGCTGCACGAGGAAGCCGACGGCGGCCGGCCGGGTGATGGCGAAGGCCTGCGGCAGGATGACGAGCCGCAGTTCCTGCAACCGGTGCAGCCCGAGGCTCGCGCCGGCATCCCACTGCCCGCGCGGCAGTGCCTCGACCCCGCCACGCCAGATCTCGGCGAGATAGGCACTGGCATAGAAGGTCAATCCGAGGGCTGCCGCCGTCCACGGCTCGATGCGGAAACCGAGCATCGGCAGGCCGAAGAACATCAGGAACAGCTGCATCAGGAGCGGTGTTCCCTGGAAGAGCGCGATGTAGCCGGAGCCGAAGCGCCGCGCCCAACGGCGCTCGGAAATGCGCGCTGCAAGGACGGCAAGCCCCACTGCTGCGCCGCCGGCAAAAGCGACGATCGACAGCAGGATCGTCCACCGCGTAGCGAAGATCAGGTTGCGCAGGATGTCCCAGAAGGTGAACTCGATCATGACACGCCCGCTCCAAGCACGCGGCGCCCGCCGGCGACGAACAGCCGCCGAAGCGCCATCGACAGGCCGAGATAGATCAGCGTGACGACGAAATAGGTCTCGAATGAGCGGAAAGTGCGCGCCTGCAGCAGGTCCGCCTCATGCGCCAACTCCCGCACCGCGATCTGCGAGACGACCGCCGATTCCAGCATCATGATGATCACCTGGCTGGTGAGCGCCGGGAAAATCACCTTCAGCGCCTGCGGCAGGATGATCTTGACGAAGACCTGGCGGGGCTTAAGCCCGAGCGCAAACGCCGCCTCGCTCTGCCCCTTCGGCACAGCATCGAGACCCGCACCGACGATCTCGGTCGTATAGGCCGCCATATTCAGCGTCATGGCGACGATTGCCGCGACGATCGGGTCGAGCCGGATGCCGAGGCTCGGCAGGCCGAAATAGATGAAGAACAGCTGCACCAGGAACGGCGTGTTCCTGACGACTTCGACATAGACGGCCACCGCCTTGCGCAAGACGCCATAGCGGCTGCGGCGGGCGGCGGCGAAGAGAATGCTGATCAGGATGCCGAGCACCGTGGTGCAGGCGATCAGGAACACGGTCATGGCCGCGCCATGGGCGATTGCGCCCGCGGCGTCCTTGAGCCAACCGAAGCTGAGGCCGTAGCCCATCGTCGCAACCTTTCCTCAAGCGGGCCGCGAGGGGATTGCCCCCCGCGGCCACCGAGCTTGTTAGTCCTTGAGGTTGTCGGGGTTGAGCGGCGTCTTCAGCCAGGCCTCCGAGCTCGCGTTCAACTTGCCGTCCGAGAGCATTTTGGCAACGGAGTCGTTGACCGCCTTCTTCAGGCCTTCCTCGCTCTTGTTGAGACCGATATGCGACGGCGAGGTCAGAAGCTGGAACTTCTGCTCCGGTTTCAACGCTTCCTGGCGGGCCAGCACCTGGGCGCCGACGTCGTTGCCGACGACCATCAGTTGCGTCTGGCCGGAGATGAAGGCCTGGATCACAGCATTGTAGTTGTCGAAGCGCTGGATGTCGGCATTGGCCGGGGCCGCCTCGGTAAGCGAGGTGTCTTCCAGCGTGCCGCGATTGACGGCGATGGTCTTCTCGGCAAGGTCTTCCTTGCCGGCAACCTTCAGTTCCGCCGGGCCGATGACGGCGATGTAGTAAGGCGCGTAAGCCGCGGCAAAATCGATCACCTCGGCGCGCTCCTTGGAGAAGCCGACGCTCATCAGGATGTCGACGCGCTTGTCGTTGAGATAAGGAATGCGGTTCTGCCCTGTGACGCTGACGAGGTTGAGCTTGACGCCGAGATCATCGGCGATCTGCTGCGCGACGTCGACGTCATAGCCCTTGATGCTCATGTCGGCGCTGGCCGAGGAGAACGGCGGGAAGTCGGAGAAGATGCCGACATTGATCTGGCCGGCGGACTTGATATCGGCAAGCGCGTCGGCCTTGGCGATGCCGGCGGCGGCCCCGAGCATCAGGGCGGCGGCGAAGGCTGTCTTCAGTTTTGCATGGATCGTCATGGTAATTCCCCTACCCGGAAGCTTTGTGATTGTGCAGTCTGGTGGTCGGCCGCCGTTTCCGGTCCGGCAGCCGACGAACCCTTAGTCAGGCCTCAGGCGGACTTGCCCGTGATCGCCGGGCTGAAGACCATGAGGCTCAGGATTTCGAAGAGCACCTGCGCGCCCGCATGGGCCGTGTTGGTGGTCGAGTCATATTGCGGCGCCACTTCGACGACGTCGCCGCCGACGAGGTTGATGCCCTTGAGGCCACGGATCAATTCCAGCACTTCGCGGGTCGTCAGACCGCCGACTTCCGGCGTGCCGGTACCCGGCGCGAAGGATGGATCGAGGCTGTCGATGTCGAAGGACAGATAGGTCGGGCCGTCGCCGACGATCTTCTTCGCTTTCTCGATGATCGCGGGAATGCCGAGACCGGTCACTTCCTCCGCATGGATGACGGTCATGCCGGACTCGTAGGAGAACTCCCAGAGATATTCGGCCGAACCGCGGATGCCGATCTGCACGACGCGGGTCGGGTCGAGCACGCCGTCGAGCACCGCGTTGCGGAACGGACCGCCATGGTGGAACTTGGTGAGGTCGTAGGCGCCGCCGGTGTCGCAATGCGCGTCGATGTGGATCATACCGACCGGGCGCTTTTTGCCGACCGCTTTCAGGATCGGGTGGGTGATCGAGTGGTCGCCGCCGACCGACAGCGGCAGCACGCCGGCATCGACGATCTGGTTGATGCGCTTCTCGATGTCCTCATGGCTGAGTTCCAGCCGGTAGCGGCTCTGGAACGGCACGTCGCCGATATCCGCGACGCGGAGTTCTTGAACCGGCGTGCAGCCGAGCACGTGGTTATAAGGGCCGATACGCTCGATCGAGCGCAGCGCCCGCGGTCCAAAGCGCGAGCCCGGACGGTTGGTGACGCCAAGATCCATGGGAATGCCGACGATCGCCACCTGCAGATTGCCGAAATCCGGGTTCTCCGCGTCAACAGGCATGTGCGGCGCCGTCAGGAAAGTCGGGATGCCGGAATAGGGCGCGAGACGTGTGCCGCTCTTGTTGAAGATCTTGTCGGCGACCTTGCGGAAGGTCGGGTCGAACAGCTCGCCGCCATGGCTTTCGCCATACTTTGCCTTCAGTTCGGCAAGCTTGTTGTCGTTCCAGGCCATCGATTCAATCCTCCGTCTTCCATAGCCTGAGGCATGCGCGCGAAGGCGCCACAGATATCTGTCTGCGGAAGGGGCCGGCTCGTCCGGCGCGTTCATGTTCCCCAGGCGTTTTCGCCTTTGTTGATGAATATTAGGCGGCAATTCCCCTAGAAAATCAATTGACATTGTTATAGCGTTTCGTGTGAGAAAAATTCACATCACAGCAACCGCCGGAACGCCCCGATTTGTCCAGCCGCCTGCCTCCCCTCAACCCCTTGCGCGCCTTCGAAGCGACAGCGCGGCGGGGCTCCGTTTCGGCCGCGGCGCGTGAACTCAACGTCACCCACGGTGCGATCAGCCATCAGATCCGCGCGCTCGAACTTTCGGTCAAGGCGGCGCTGTTCGAGCGCGGCGGCAAGCGGCTGAAGCTGACGCCGCAGGGGGCATTGCTGCTGCCGGCCGTCACCCACGCCTTTGCCGAAATCGCCGCGGCGACCGCAGCGATGACGCGGCCGACGACGAGCGGCGAACTGCGCATCACCTGCGTCCCGGCGCTGCTTTCCTTCTGGCTGATCCCGCGGCTGCATCTTTTCACCGAGCAGTATCCGGACGTGCGTCTGACGCTGATCGCCTCTAACGACGAGGCGTATCTCCACTCGCCCGACGTCGACGTCTGCCTGATCTATGGCGACGGCAACTGGTCCGGCGCCTGGGCCAAGCTCTGGAGCCGTCTCGAACTTTTCCCTGTCGTCAGCCCGACCCTGCTCAACATGCGGCCACTGCGCTCGGTTCGCGACCTGCGCGACCACGTCATGCTGCATGGCGACGATGGCCGCGAATGGAACACCTGGCTTGCGGCGGCGGATGCCAGCGACCTGCAGCGCGGCCAGCAGCATTTCATGAGTGACGCACGGCTTTCGACCGAGGCGGCCCTGCACAACCAGGGCGTCGCGCTCGGCGATACGATTACCGCCGGCAGCCTGATCGCGCGCGGCGAACTGATCGCCCCTTTCGACCTGACGGTGCCCGCCAACGACGCCTTCTTCGTCGCCTGCCGCAACGAGGTGCTGGCGGCACCGATCGTGCGCATCTTCATCGACTGGATGTTCGAAACACTCGAAAGCGACCCGATGCCGGAACTGCAGACATCGGCGCGCACGATTATTCGCAGCCGCACCTCGAAATCCGAGCCGACAGATCGTAAATCGGAGAAGAACGGTTTTCAGCCGGTTTCGGCGCCGAGCCGTGCTCGCCGCACCGATCGTCCGCAGAAACGCAAAGCCAAGGCCTAACCCACAGGAACACCCATCATGCCGCATTTCAACCCGCTCGTCGAAAAGCTCTCGCCGCCGCCCGTGCCCTCGGTGCTGGCCTGGGCGAAATCCTACGACGGCTCCCGTGGCCCGCTGATCGACCTGTCGCAGGCAGTGCCCGGCTATCCCGCCCATCCGGACATGCTGGCCTGGCTCGGTGAGGCTGCAGCCTCAACCGCTTACACCGGCTACGGCGCGATCGAGGGCGAAGCGGAGCTGCGTGAGGCCTATGCGGCGCATGTCGCCGGCCTCTATGGTGCCGCGGTCACCGCGGACAACATCCACATCACCTCGGGCTGCAACCAGGCCTTCATCTGCACGGCAATGGCCATTGCCGGCGCGGGCGATACGATCCTGATGACCAACCCCTATTACTTCAACCAGGAAACGACGCTGTCGATGCTCGGCATCAATGTCGAGCTCGTACCTTGCGATGCCGGCGCCGGCTTCCTGCCGGAGGTCGATGCAATTGCCGCGGCACTTCACCCCGGCATCCGGGCGCTCGCGCTGGTCTCGCCCAACAATCCGACCGGCGCCGTCTACCCGCCGGAGCTGCTCGCCCGTATCTACGAGGCCTGCCGTGCCAAGGGCGTCTGGCTGATCCTCGACGAAACCTATCGCGACTTCCTGCCCGATGCCTCCGCAGCGCCCCATGGCCTGCTGGCCACCGAAGGCTGGCAGGATAGCTTCATCGGCCTCTACAGCTTTTCCAAGTCTTTCTGCATCCCGGGCCATCGCCTGGGCGCGATCACCGCCGGCCCTGCCGTCATCGAGCAGGTGACGAAGATCATGGACAACCTGCAGATCTGCGCGCCGCGCTCAGCCCAGGCCGCGGTCGCGAAGGCAATTCCGGCTCTTGCCGACTGGCGTCAGACGAACCGCGCCGAAATCGCGGCACGAGCCGATGCGCTGCGCGACGTCATGAGCCGCCTGCCGAAGTGGAAGCTGCAGGCGGTCGGCGCCTATTTCGCCTATGTCCGCCACCCCTACCCGGATATCGATTCGCAGTTCATCGCCGAGAAGCTGGCCAAGCTCGCCGGCGTCGTCTGCCTGCCCGGCGACTATTTCGGCGAAGGCCAGGAGAACTACCTGCGCTTTGCCTTCGCCAATGCCGACGCCGAAACGATCCGCAAGCTTGAAGAGCGGCTGGCGAACTTCACGCCACCCGGTCTCTGATCGCAACGTAATCGCGCGGCGTTATCCGCGCCGCGCGATCAAAATGCCGACAAGCACGATCGCCCCGCCGATCGCCTGCATCAGCCCGACCGGCTCGGCAAGCAGGAGCCAGGCGAGGATCGCCGCCACGACCGGCTGCAACAGCAGGGTCAGCGACGAAAATGCGGGCGGCAGATAGGCGAGTGCGTAGGTGATCGCCACCTGCCCGCCGGCATGGCTGACGAAGGCGAGCCCGAAAAGCATCGCCCAGCCGAAGGCGGTCGGCGGCAACAGCGACGGCTCGAACAGGACGGCCATCGGCAGCATGCAGATCGCAGCCGAAGCCGTGCTCCAGATCATGATGCGCACGGTGCTGAACAGGCTGCGCAGCTGCCCGATCGCCAGAATATAGCCGGCGTAGAACATCGCCGCGACGACGGCCACGCCATCGCCGAGCAGATTGCCGTCACCCAGCGCCATCGGGCCGCCCTTGAGGATCACCACGCCCGCGACTGCCGTTGCGAGGCCGAGGGCGAAGACGGCGCTGACGCGCGAGCGAAACAAAAGCCAGCTCGTGAGCGTCACGAAGACGGGCGCGAGATTGGCAAGCAGCGTGGCGTTGGCGACCGATGTCTTGGTCAACGCATAGTGCCAGGCACCGAGATCGATCGCGAGAAACACGCCCGGCAGGACCAGAAGCGCATATTCCGAGAGCTTTTCCGGTCGCCGCCCCCCGGCGCCCTCGGGACGAAACCAGGTCCAGGCGAGAAGCGGGATCAAGGCCAGCGCCACGCGCCAGAAGGCGGTCGCCATCGGCCCGACTTCCGATAGCCGCACGAAGATCGGCGAGCCGCCGATCGCAGCGCCGCCAATGAGAAGGGCAGCCATGGCAACGCGATTATGGGAATGGGAAGCTTGGGTCACGGGAGGCATCCGGAAGGGCGCGGTCGTCTGGGGCGGTAAGCCGACGAGCTACCAGATGCGGACGACCGGTGACAGCCCTGCAAGCGCCGAAGCCTGAAAGAAAAAACGGCCGCCGCAGATTGCGACGGCCGTCGTTCAAGGACGTAGCGCTGTATTCAGGCAGCGTCGGGAACGTGAACGGTCTTCACTTCGAGGAAGTCCTCAAGGCCGAACATGCCGCCTTCGCGACCGTTGCCGGACTGCTTGTAGCCGCCGAACGGGCTGCCGTAGCGGTGCGGCCCGCCATTGATGTGCACCATGCCGGCGCGCAGGCGTCCGGCGACGCGCTCGGCCCGCTCCGGGTTGCCCGTCTGCACATAGGCGGCAAGGCCGTAGTTGGTGTCGTTGGCAATCGCGATCGCCTCCTCCTCGGTGTCGAAGGGAATGATCGCCAGCACCGGACCGAAGACTTCCTCGCGGGCGATGCGCATCTCGTTGTTGACGTCGGCAAAGATCGTCGGCTTGACGAAGTAGCCGGTCTCGAAGCCCTCCGGCTTGCCGGCACCGCCGACGAGCAGCCGCGCGCCGTCGGCAATGCCTGCTTCGATCAGCGCCTGCACCCGGCCGAACTGGATGTGGCTGACGAGCGGTCCGATATGGCCGCCCTCTTGCGTCGGGTCTCCGACTTTCGCCTCGCGGCCGACGCGCTTGGCGATCTCAACCACCTGATCATAGACGCTACGCTCCACCAGCATGCGGGTCGGCGCGTCGCAGGACTGGCCGGAATTGTTGAAGCATTCGAGCACGCTGCCGGTGACGCGGTCTTCGAGATCGGCGTCGGCAAAGACGATGTTCGGCGACTTGCCACCGAGCTCCAGCGTCACGCGCTTGACCGTTTCGGCGGCATCCTTGCTGACGGCGATGCCGGCGCGGGTCGAGCCGGTGAACGACATCATGTCAATGTCGGGATGCTTCGACAGCGCGGCACCGGCGTTGATGCCGTCGCCGTTGACGAGGTTGAAGACGCCGGCCGGGAAGCCCGCCTCATGCACCATTTCAGCGTAAAGCATGGCATTGAGCGGCGTGAACTCGCTCGGCTTCAATACGCAGGTCGAGCCGGTCGCGAGCGCCGGCACCACCTTCAGCGCGATCTGGTTGATCGGCCAGTTCCAGGGCGTGATCAGGCCGCAGACGCCGATCGGCTCGCGCAGGATCACGTCGCCGTTCGGCAGCCGGTCGCGGGTCTTCAGGCGCTTCAGCGCATCGATGAAGCCCTGCAGGTGGCCGACGCCGACATCGGCCTGCTGCTCACGGGTCATAGTCTTCGGCGCGCCGAGTTCCATGGTGATGGTGTCGACCATCTCGTCATAGCGGCGCTTGTAGACGGCAAGCAGCTTTTCAAGCAGCACCAGGCGCTCCTCGACGCTCGTCCGGCTATAGGTCGCAAAGGCCTTCTTGGCCGCAGCAACGGCCCGGTCGATGTCCGCGGCCGTACCCATGGAGATCACCGCAACCGGCTTTTCCGTTGCCGGGTTCAGGACCTCGAGGTCGTTGGCGACGATGGGATCCACCCAGCTGCCGTTGATGTAGAACTTGCGTTTGTCGAGCATTCGCTCCTCCTTCCCGTCAGTTTGTCTTTTGTTTTTCAGCAAGCCATTCAAGGATTAGCGCTCGGTAACGCTCACCCGAAAAGCTCGGAAAATGTCCGCCGTGAACGATACGCGCGGGTATCTTCAGCAGCCGTTCCATCGACGCCAGATAGTCGTCGGCGTTGGAATGATAAGTGTCCTCGATCAGCGGGCCATCGTAGAGGATGTCGCCGGAGAACAGGATCCCGGTCTTCGCCTCGAAGAGCGCAATCCCGCCGGGCGAATGGCCGGGCGTGTGGATCACCTCGAAGACGCGGTCGCCGAGATCGATATGGTCGCCGTCTTCGAGCAGCCGCGTCGCCGGCGCCGCCTTCACCGCATAGGTGGTGGAGGCGTAGGGCTCGGGCGGCAGCGCGTCGAAGATCTCGTCGGCGACGTAGGGGTCGGCGAGCGTGTTCTTGCGCGTCGGATGCGCCAGAAGTTCCGCCTCGGCCGAATGCACGCAGCGGCACTCGAACTCGTGATGGCAGCCGATATGGTCGAAGTGGGTGTGGCTGGCGACGGCGTCCAAGGCGCGTTCGGTGACGACGGGCACCCATTGCCGGAGCGACACGACACCCATGCCGCTATCGACGAGCATATCGCGGTCGCGGCCGCGCACATGCCAGATGTTGCAGCGGTAGAATTCCTGGATATAGGGCTCATCGATAGCGGTGACGCCGTCGTCGAGCCGCCTCGCCCGGTACCAGTCCTGAGGTGCAATTCTCTGCATCATGCTACGCATGTCCACCCGTGGCGGGCAAGGCTACGACGTCGGCGGTGCGCACGGCAAGCGGCACAATCTCGCCCTCGCGCACGCTTGCCGATTGCGGCAGGTGCGCGACCAGCGCCCTCGTATCCGCCGCACAGGGCTGCAGGTGGCAGCGGTAATGCGTGCCGAAGAAAGCGCTGCCGGCAACCCGCGCCTCACCAAGCGCCACTGTCGGACCCTCTGCCTTGTCGTCAGCGCGGAAGTGTTCCGGCCGGATGGTGAGCGTAATCCGGTCGCCGGCCTTCGGCGACGATGCGGTAAAGTTGCCGGTCGGCAGCGCCAGGCTGCCGAGCGGGGTTTCGACACGGGCGGAGCTGGCGTCCGCCGCCGCCACACGGCCGGAAACGAAATTGACCTCGCCCATGAAGCCCGCCGAAAACAGCGAGCGCGGGCGCATATAGATCTCCGATGGCGGGCCAAAATCCTCGATACGGCCCTGGTTCATCACCACGATCCGGTCGGCGATCGCCATCGCCTCTTCCTGGTCGTGGGTGACGTGCACGAAGGTCGTGCCGACGCGCTTTTGGATCGCCTTCAGCTCGTCCTGCATCTGGCGGCGCAGTTTCAGGTCGAGCGCGCCGAGCGGTTCGTCGAGAAGCAGCACATCCGGGTCGACGGCAAGCGCGCGGGCGAGCGCCACGCGCTGGCGCTGGCCGCCCGAGAGCTCGTGCGGCCGCTTGCCGGCGGAAGCCTTCAGACCGACGAGATCGAGGAAACCGAGCGCCTTTTCGTCCCGCTCGGCCTTGGCAAGGCCGCGCATCCTGAGGCCAAAACCGACATTGTCGACAAGGCGCATGTGTGGAAACAGCGCATAGTCCTGGAACATCGTCGTCGTCGGACGCTTGGCCGGCGCCACATAGGTCATGTCCTGCCCGGCGATCGTCACGCGCCCCGCGCTTGGCGACTGAAAGCCACCAAGGAGCGACAGAAGCGTGGTCTTGCCGCAGCCGGACGGCCCGAGCAGCACGATGAACTCGCCAGCCCGGATATCGAGGGAAACGTTATCCAGGGCCGTGAAGGCACCGAAGATCTTGCTGACGTTTTCGATCGAGACAGGAGCGGTCATTGTTTTTTCGTCCTTCCGAACAGGGAAAGCTCAAGGATGAGGAGCACGGCGACAGAGGCTAAGAACACCAGCGAGCCGATGGCATTGGTCTTGGGGTTGAGGCCGGAGCGCAGCATGCTCCAGATCTCGACGGGCAGCGTCACGTCGAAGCGCGACAGCAGGAAGGCGATGATGAACTCGTCCCAGCTGAAGGTGACGGAAAGGAAGAAGGCAGCAAGGATCGACGGCATCAGCATCGGCGCCGTCACCAGCGCCATCACTTTGAAATCGTTGGCGCCGAGATCGCGCGCAGCCCGCTCGATGTTGATGTGATGATCCCCCATCGAGGCATAGATGATGGCAAAGCAGAGCGGCAGGTTGATCACCACATGGCCGATGCCGACCGTCATCAGCGACAGCGGGATATGCAGCGCGTTCATGAGCGACAAAAGGCCAAGCGCGATGATCAGGTAGCTGACCGTCATCGGCGCGATCAGCAGTCCCCTTTGCAGCGCCGAGCCGGGCAGCTTGTAGCGCGCGAGCGCATAGGCTGCGAGAAAGCCGAGCAGCACGGAGATGACCGAGGAGACGAGCGCCACGACCATCGAGTTACCAAGCGCTGCCATCAGCTTGCGGTCGGCGAAAACCGCCTCGTACCATTGCAGCGAAAAGCCGTTGAACGGCGGCACCGGCAGGCGACCATCCTGGAACGAGAACAGCACCAATACGGCAACCGGCAGGAAGATGAAGGCATAGACGAGGACGAGATAGGTCCAGGAGAGCACGCTTGCGGAGATCTGGCGCAGCATCGTCAGGCCCTCTCGATCTTCAGCCAGCGAGCGCAGGCGAGATAGGCGACGGTGACGGCGAGCATCAGCACGATCGACAGCGCCGCTGCCATCGGGAAATCCGCCCGGCGCCCGAGCTGCAGCATGATGATCTGCGGCAGCACCAGCTCGTTGTTGCCGCCGAGGATCTGCGGCGTGACATAGTCGCCGATGCAAAGCACGAAGGTAAGGAAGGCGCCGGTCATGATACCGGGCAGCGTCAAGGGCAGCACCACATGCCAGAAGGTCTGGAAGGCATTGGCGCCGAGGTCTGCGGCCGCGCGGCGGTAGTTTGGCGAAAGCTGGATCAGGTTGGAATAGATCGTCAGCGTCAAAAGCATGACGAAGAAGTGCACGAAACCGATGACCGTGGCCGTGCGCGTGCTCGCCAGCTCCAGCGGCTCGGAGATAAGGCCGATGCTCATGAAGACCTGATTGATTACACCGTTCTTCGATAACACCAGCAGCCAGGAATAGGAGCGCACCACATAGGAGGTCCAGAACGGCAGGATCGCCAGGATCAGCGCCATGCGCTGCAGCCGCTTCGGCACGCGCTCGGCGATGATCCAGGCGAGCGGATAGGCGAGCAGCACCGAGATCACCGTGACGATAACGGTGATCTCGAGCGAGTTGACGAGCCCCCGGAACAGCGCGTTTTCGGAGAAGAAGCGGACGTAGTTGTCGAAGTTCCAGGCATGGACGATGTCCCGCCCTTCCCGCTTCCAGAGGCTCATCGCCGCCATGAAGGCGAAGGGCACGACGAAGAAGGCGACGGTCCACAGAAGCGCTGGAGCAACGAAGCCCCAGGCCTTGCGCCGGTCGGCGTCTTCAAGCGCTGTCGCTGATGTCAAAGCGGTGTCTGCCATTACCGTCCCAGATCAAAGGATTTCGGCGAGCGAAGAAGAAGGGCGAGCGCGACACATCGCGCCCGCTGCTTTCATTACTGCTGCAGCATTTCCGTCCAGGCGTCCTGGAACTGCTGGTCGAGCTCGGCCGACGGGATCGGATAGAGCTGCGTCTTCTTCAGATATTCGGCCTGCTCATTGAAGCGCAGTGCCGCCTTCTGCTGGTCGGTCAGGTGTTCACCCGCCTTGGCATTGGCCGGCATCGCCCAATAGCAGGATGAGGTCGCAAGCCGCGCCTGGCCCTCGGGGCTCACGATGTACTGTACGAACTTCAGCGCCAGATCCTGCTTGGTCGAATCCTTCATCACGCCGATCGACTGCGCCCAGCGCACAGCGCCCTGCTCGGGGATGGTCCAGTCGAGGCTGGGCTTGTCGGCCGAGAGAACAGCGGTGATCCATTCGCCGCCGCCGACGAGAATGTCGACTTCGCCGGTCGCAAGCGCGGTCTGCGAGGAGACGACGTCGCTCACCTGCTTGGAAACGGCCCGCATTGCCGCGAGCTTTTCCTTGATCGCCGGCATGTCCGCGTCACTCAGATCGGCGGTCTTCTTGCCGAGGCCAAGCCCGACGAGACCGATCATCGGCAGATAGTAGTCGTAGAGCGCTATGCGGCCCTTGTATTTATCCGACCAGATAACCGAAAGGTCCTGCATGTCCTTCGGGTCGACCTTGGTCTTGTCGTAGGAAATCGTGTTGTAGCCGAACTTCTCGGTGACGGCGTAGGTCTTGCCGTCCTTGGTGTTGTTGGCCTCCATGCGCACTTCCGGGAAGATGTCGGCGGTCGGCAACGCATCGGCCGGCATTTCGGCAAGCAGATCGAGGTCGATGGCCCGGTGCACGTCGACGCCGTCGATCACGAGCACGTCCCAGTCGCCCGGTTGCGACTGGTCGAGGATCGAGAGCCCTGCCCCGGTACCCTCATAAACCTTGACGTTGACCTTCACGTCATTGGCCTTCTCGAACGGCTCAAGAAGCGCCGGATCGGTGTGGTCGCACCAGACGAGCGCATTGAGCTCTTCCTGGGCAAAGACCGGCGCGGGGGCCGCGACCGTCGACAGAGCGGCGATCGCGATTGCGGCCGTGGAGGAGAAAAAACGGCGCAGGCGCGCACCGTCACGAACTGACTGCATCATGCTGTTGCCCTCTTGTTTTGACGCTCGTTTCGGCGTCTTCAAAAAAAGATTGAATGAATTCATTTTTTAAGTCAATCTCAATTTTGAACCAATTCATAATTCGGGGAAACACTGGAATGACAGGGCTGCGCGCACGGCAAAAGGCGGATCGCAACAGGCGAATTCTCGACGCCGCCGCCGCGCTTTTTCGCGAAGTCGGCTACGACAGCGCACGCATCGAGGACATTGCCGAGCGCGCTGAAATTTCGGTCGGAACCTTCTACAACTACTATGAAAACAAGGGCGACATCCTGCTCGCCACCGTATCGATGGAAGTCGAGGAGGTGCTCGCCGGCGGCGGATCGATCGTCGACAACCCGCCCGCCTCCGTCATGGGCGCACTCGATGCGCTGATCGGCGAATACTACGATCACTCGCTCCACTATCTCAGCAAGGAGATGTGGCGCACCGCCATGGCGATCGCCATCCAGCAGCCGGAGAGCCCGTTCAGCAAGCGCTACACCGAACTCGATCGTCGGCTATGCGAGCAGGTTTCGACGCTGATCCGCAAACTTCAGGCCAAGGGCGTCGTCGCACTTGATGTCGATGCCGAGGCGGTCGGCGAGATGTTCTTCAACAATCTCAACATGATGTTCACCGAGTTCGCGAAGCGCGAAACCATGTCGCTCGACGATCTCAAAGCGCGCGTCTCACGGCAGAACCGCCCGCTGGCGACGCTCATTGCAGTGCGCTGACCATCACGAAGACCACCGGAGCAGTCTGCTTCCGGATAAAGAGGGAACCCCATGAAAAATCTCGAACAGTCGGTGCTTCAGGCCGCCGACCGGCTGGTTGCCGCTTTCGCCAGGCATGACCGGACAGCCTATTTCTCCGCGTTCGCGCCGGATGCGACCTTCATCTTCCACACGCTCGACCGACCGCTGAAAAGCAGGGCGGAGTACGAGGCCGAGTGGTCGCTTTGGGAGGAACGGGACGGTTTTCGCGTGCGCGCCTGCCGGTCGAGCGAGCGAAATGTGCAGACGGTGGGCAATGTCGCGGTCTTCACCCACCGGGTCGAGACCGAACTGGAATTCAATGGAGAGCCCGCAACCGCGGACGAACGGGAAACGATCGTGTTCGAGCGGAAATCGTCAGGAGAGTGGCTTGCCGTGCACGAGCATCTGTCACGGCAAAGCTGAGGCTGCCGTCAGAAGGCGCCGACCACGACGGCGCTGACGAAAGAGAAGGCGGCAACGATGGCAATTGCGTGCGGAACGAGATGAACATGTGAGCGGCGTTGCGGTGTGGTCCCGTAGAGTGCGTAGCGGGACTGGATCATCGGTTTCGCTGCGTTCATCGCGTCTCTCCGTTCCTGCGAGGGCCACGGCCCATCGACTGTCTTGTTCTCCTATATTTTCCATTGAGTTTGTAGATATTAAATTCCGCAAATCGCATAAATCGTAAAAAATCGGTTCGCCGCCATCGCGCTCATCAATGGCGGTTGCGGTCGCGGTCCTGAAGATGCTTCGCCCAGGTTTCGCTGAACCATGGGGTGAGCAGCGAAACGTCGGAGGCGCGATGCGAGCCTTTGAGCGCGCTATCCGTTTCGACGCAGGTCCAGACGGTGAAAGCGGTGAGCTCATGTTTGCCGAAGGTCTGGATCAGCGGAATGTCGGCGGCATCACGGCCGCGGGCAACCGCGATGCGCCCCGCCCGCCGCTGGTTGTTCTTGGCGTCGAACGTATGCCAGCGATCGCCGAGATAGACCTCGAACCAGGCATTGAAATCCATCGGCGCAGGATGTTCGCTCGCGGGGATATCGGCCATATAGCCGTTCACGTAGCGCGCCGGCATGTTCATGCAGCGACAGAGGGTGATCGCCAGATGGGCGTAGTCGCGGCTGACACCGACGCGATCCTCATGCGCCTCGAGTGCCGTGCGCATCGCCTGCGCATAGCCGTAGCTGAAAACGAGGCGTTCATGGACATAATCGCAAATCGCCTGGACGCGCTCCCAGCCGGCTGGCACATCGCCGAACAGACGCCAGGCAAGCGCGCCAAGCCGGTCCGTTTCGCAGTAGCGGCTGGCTGCAAGATAAGGCAGCCACTCGGCGGGCAGGTTCTCGACCGGCACCGCATCCGCCAATGGGTCCGTGGCGTCGAGCCTGCCGTCATCCTCTATCACCGCATCATAGCAGAGCTTGAAATCGCCCTCGGGCACAGTCATCCGGAAGCAGGTGTTGCCATGCGGATCAGTGATCTGCTCCATCTTCACGATCGGCGAAGAGACTGGACCATGCTCGCGCCGCAGGCATGAGCGCCGTTCCGGCACGACGGAAAGATAGGTCATCATCGGGGTCGGCTGCGGGCAACGAATGCCGATTTCATAGCCAAAGCGCACGAACATCGCGAGGTCTCCCAGGAAATCAATCGGGAGCGATAGGCTCCCCGTTTGCTTGCCCGCAGCGACAGGCGGGCGATCCTTGGTGACCGATTCAGCAAGCGCCAGATGCGGGCGGTCACAGGGCAGAGACGCAAAGGCCCACTTTGAGATGGCGGACCCCTGCCGCAGAAGGTCGATACTATCGCATCGCTAATCAGGACGGAAACACATTCGACGCGAGATCGACCGCTGACCGCCGCCGAGACGGCGGTCCGCCCGGCCAAAACGCCGCTGCGCGCGGATTGTTCCTAGAGCCCGGCCGCGTCCTTGAACTGGTACCACCAGGAACCGATGGTGGAATACTGCGCCCGGAACATGCGCCCGCCCGGGAACGGATACCAGGGCAGCTTCTCGAAGACGTCATAACGCGTGGTGTCGCCGTCGATCGCCTCGGCGAGCGTGCGGCCGAAGAGGTGCGAACCGGTAACGCCGTGGCCGCTATAGCCATGGGCGAAATAGGTGTTGCTGCCGATCCGGCCCATCTGCGGCACGCGGGTGAAGGAGAGCGCGAAATTGCCGCTCCAGGCATAGTCGATCTTCACGCCCTTGAGCGCGGGGAACACCTTTTCGAGATTGGGCTTCAGCTTGGCGACGACATCGGCCGGATCGGTTCCGCCATAGACGGTACCGCCACCGAAGATCATGCGCTTGTCGGCCGAGAGCCTGAAGTAGTCGAGGATGTAGCGCACGTCCTCGACGCACATGTCGCTCGGGATCAGCGAATGGGCAAGCTCTTCGCCGAGCGGTGCCGTGGTGATCATCTGCGTCGAAACCGGCATGACGCGCGAGACGAGCTTCGGCACGGCGTCGCCGAGATAGGCATTGCCGCAGAGAACGACGATGCGCGCCGAAACCTCGCCGCCTTCAGTATAGACGGTCGGCCGCGCCGCCTCGTGGTCGACACGTGTCACCGGCGACTGTTCGTAGATCGTGCCGCCAATGCTTTCGAAGGCACGGGCCTCGCCGAGTACCAAATTGAGCGGATGCATGTGGCCGCCGGTCGTGTCCAGCATGCCGCCGCAATAGGCATCCGACTTGACGAGCTTGGCGAGCGCGTCACGGTCGAGCAACTGGTGATCGTCCATGCCATATTTGCGCCAGAGCGCCTGCTTGGCTTCGAGCTCCTTCATATGCGCCGGCGTATAGGCGGCGTAGATATTGCCCGGCTTCAGGTCGCATTCGATCTGGTACTGGCTGACGAGGCGGCGGATGATCTTGCCGCCCTCCTGCACCAGCCCGCCGATGAAGCGCGCCGCATCCTCGCCGTAGCGGCGCTGGATGGTCGCGAGACTGGCATTGAGGCCGTTGACCACCTGACCGCCGTTGCGGCCCGAAGCGCCCCAGCCGACCTGCGCGCCCTCGATGACGACGACCTTGTAGCCTTTTTCGGCAAGGTGGATCGCCGTCGACATACCGGAATAGCCGGCGCCGACGACGCAGACATCGGCCTCGACCCGGCCCTGCAGCCGGACCGGCGTGCGGATGATGTTGCGGGAGGCGGCGTAGTAGCTGGTCGGGTAGCTGCCGTCACCGGCATAGGATTTCTGTTTGGTAAGCATCAGACGATTTCCAGATAGGCGCTGAATTCGTAGTCCGTGACCTGCTCGGCAAAGCCCGCGATTTCCTGGCGTTTGCAGGCGATCAGCATCGAGCGCAGCACGGGATCGAAGATTTCGGCGGCAATCGGTCCTGCCTCGAAGCTGTCGACCGCTTGCCCCCATTCCGAGGGAATTTTGGGCAATTTCTCCGCTGCATAGGCCCGACCCGAAACCGGCGCCGGCGGCTTCCATTTGTTGCGGATGCCGACCAGGGCAGCACCGAGGATCGCGGCGATGACGAGATAAGGATTGGAGTCGGCACCGGCGACGCGGTGCTCGATACGCCGCGCGGCAGGATTGCCGCCGGGAATACGGATGGCCGAGGTGCGGTTCTCGTAACCCCAGCAGACGGCGGTTGGCGCGTGCGTATCCGGCCGCAGTCGCCGGTAGGAATTGAAATGCGGCGCAAACAGCAGCGTCGTCTCGGCCATGCCGCGCAGTAGACCGGCGACGGCGTTCTTCAGCATCGGCGAGCCCTCGTCGCTGCCGTCGTTGAAGACGTTGTTGCCCTCCTCGTCGAGCAGGCTGAAATGGATATGCATGCCATTGCCGGAACGGGTGCCATAGGGCTTGGCCATGAAGGTCGCGGCGAGCCCATGCTTGCGCGCCACGCCCTTGACAATGCGCTTGAAGAAGATCGCGTCGTCGGCCGCCTTCAGCGGGTCGTCGGTGTGGAGCAGGTTGATTTCGAACTGGCCGATGCCGTTCTCGGCGATCGCCGCATCCGCCGGCACGTTCTGCCGGGCGCATTCCTTGTAGACGTCGGAAAAGAACTCGCCGAAATCGTCGAGTTCGTCGATTGAGAGGATCGCATCGGAATCGAGACGCTTGCCGGTATAGGGCGAGATCGGCGGCACTGCGCTGTCCGGCTCCGGGTCGATCAGGTAAAACTCCAACTCGGTCGCGACGACGGGGCGAAGGCCGAGCTCCTTGTACTCCCGCACGACCGCCGCAAGGGCCTGGCGCGGATCGGCGAGAAACGGCTTGCCGTCCTCAAGCTGCAGCCAGAGCGGCACCAGCGCGCTCGGCCGCGAGGTCCAGTTCACCGGCAGCGCGCCGCGGCCGGTGACACCGCAGATGCCGTCGCGGTCGCCGCTCGCAAACACCTGCTCGCTGTTGATGATGTCCTCGCCCCATACGTCGACACCGACAATCGAGAGCGGCATGCGGATGCCGCCGCCGAGCACCTTGCCCGCCTGCTCCACCGGCACGCGTTTGCCTCGCATGATGCCGTTGAGGTCGCAGACGACGGCCTGGATGCTTTCGATCGGCCCGTTCTGCTCGAGCCATGCCTTGAATGCGCTGGGATCTTCCGCGTCGAGCGACATATCGCAAATCTCTTTTTGTGATCACATTTTCAGAAAGTTGACATAATTCGGGAATTGGAGTCAAGCAGCGGCAGTGCTATCAGGCGTTTGACGTAGAGCGGGACGCGGAAAAGTGTATGCAGGCGTTTGCCAAACACCGCTCTCGCTGATGAGAAAGCCATCGCAATTCGGGCAAAAGGACATGCGCACTTGAAACCCCTTGTCTTACCGCCACTTGCGCGCCCCGACGGCATGACCACGCATGACTATGCCTTTCACCGGCTGCGCCAGGCGATCATGGTCGGCGCGTTCCGACCCGGCACCTCCGTCACCATCCGCGGCCTGGCCGAGGCGCTTGAAAGCAGCCCGACCCCGGTGCGCGAGGCGCTTAGACAGCTGACCTCGATCGGCGCGCTGCAGTTCCTCGAAAACCGCCGCATCGTGGTTCCGCACATCACGCCCGCCCGCTTCGAAGAACTGATCTCGTTGCGCATTGCGCTCGAAAGCCATGCGGCTCGCCGGGCCGTCGCTCATCTTTCCGAACGTCAGATCGAGAAGATCACGGCGATCGACGACAGCATCGAGACGGAGATCCGTCGGGGTGACAAGGTGGCGGCGCTGATCGCCAACCAGGCGTTTCACCGGATGATCTACACGGCCAATCCCGATGCGGTCGCCGTGCCGCTGATCGAGAGCGTCTGGCTACAGCTCGGCCCGATCCTCGGCATCGCCATGGAACACGTGACCGAACTTTACGTGGTCGACCGCCACCGCGAGGCAATCGAGGCGCTGAGGCGCCGCGATGAGAACGCTGCTGCCGACGCGGTCGCTGCCGACATCCGTGAGGGTATCGGCGGCTTCGACCAGCAGGCGGTTGCACGGTTGCTGCGATTGGCTGCCTGAGGCGATGCCGTCATAAATTTTAGTGTGACTAAAATTCCATATTGACAACGCTCAGCCACAGCACCAAAGTCGTGCAAATACAGACGCATAGCGACGGGAAGCGACCAGCCTCCCGGCCTCATGTTCGTGCATTCGAGGGGGGAGGTGTCCGCTTGAAGAGCCAAAGATCCAAGTCCCGCCGCAAGACAGGCGCGGGCCTCAAGCATTCCCCGTAGCCGACGACGCGCCGATCTCCGGTGCTCCTTTCCCCCTCACCTTCGGCCACGGCCGCATGACCGGCTGTGGCATCTGATTTCTCAAGCCAGAATTGGAAACACCATGAAGGAACTCACCAAGAGCCGTTTTGCAGCACTCCGCCGCACGATGGCCGAAAGCAATGTCGGCCTCGTCGCGTTGGCGCCGGGATCGCATATGGATTGGCTGATCGGCTACCATCCGCATCCCGACGAACGCCCGTGCCTCCTGCTCATCGGCCCGGAGAAGGAAGCGTTCCTGATGCCGGCGCTCAACGCCGAAGGCACGCGCGAGCACACCGACATCGCCTTCCACAACTGGGCCGATGACGTTGGCCCGAGCGACGCCCTGACCGCAGCGCTTGCCGATGTCGGCGCCGCAAAGCCCGGTCGCGTCGTGCTCGACGAAACCATGCGCGCCGATTTTGCGCTGCTGCTGATCGATGCGCTGCCCGCCGATACCGCGCGCGAATTCACCCCGGCGACGCTCGGCGCACTCCGCATGCGCAAGGACAAGAGCGAGTACGCGCTTCTGAAGATGAATGCCGGCATCGCCGATCGCGCCATGCAGGCGGCATTCTCCAAGATCCGCCCGGGCATGACCGAGAAGGAACTGGCCGCCGAGATCCGCGGGCACTTCGCCTCGGAAGGTGCCGCACCGGCCTTCTGGATCGTCGGCGCCGGCGGCAACGGCGCCTTCCCGCATCACTCCGCCAGCGAGCGGGTGATCGAGGAAGGCGATGCCGTCGTTATCGACATCGGCGGCCGCAAGCAGGGCTTCCCGAGCGACATTACGCGCATGGCGATCGTCGGCCGCGCGCCCGAAGGCTACGGGCAGATCCACACGATCGTCGAAAGGGCCGTCCAGGCGGCACTGAAGGCGGCTCGCCCGGGCGTGCTCGCCAAGGAGGTTGATGCTGCTGCCCGCAAGGTGATTTCGGACGCCGGTTATGGCGAGTACTTCGTCCACCGCACCGGCCACGGCATGGGCATCGACGGCCACGAGCCGCCCTATATCACCGCGACCTCGGAAACCGTGCTCGAAGAAGGCATGGTCTTCTCGATCGAGCCTGGCATCTATCTCCCCGGCCGCTTCGGCATCCGGCTCGAGGATATCGTTATCCTCCGGGAGGATGGGCCGGAGGTTCTCTCCTCACTCCCCCGCGACGTTCACGTCGCGAAGGCCTGATCAAAGTTGCGGCGCTCCAGGGCGCCGCTTCTCTTTGCGCTCTTCGTCGGGCCCTGCGGCTATAGAACCGGCCGCTTGCGCGGCTTCGCGAGCTCGCTCCCCTTCTTGCCGGGTTGCTTCTTGTAGACGGGCTGCTGCTGCTCGACTGGTGGCCAGATCCAGTAATAGCCATAGGGCCTGCGCTGGATCCCCTCGTAATACTCGCCCTTCCGCGTCCGCATCTGAGCCTCGGCATCCCCCGCAGCCGCCACCATGACGAAGAACGCGCCGAGCACGGCTGCGACCACGAACTGATATTCCGATTTCATCATCACCAGAGCTCCTTGCCTCCCTTGTCTACGCCTGAGGCGGGCGGGGTCAACAGTTGTGCGTCTATCAGTTCTTGCTTGACGACCCCAACTGGCTTGATCATATTGGTGAGATGTCAGACCAATTTGGCCTCTGGGGAGGGAGCCGAATGAATGAACCGGCAAGAGCGGCACTGATGCCCCTGCCCCCGGCCGACCGGGCTCAGCAGGTGATTGCCGCGTTGGCTGACTACATCGAACAATCGGGCCTGAAACCCGGCGAACGCCTGCCGGCCGAGCGCGAGCTGATGACGGCGCTGGCCGTCGGCCGCTCCACGATCCGTGAGGTCATTCGCCACTTCCAGGCACTCGGCGTCGTCGAGGCGCGCAAGGGCAGCGGCACCTATCTCTTGCGCACGATCTCCGGCGCGACCGTCCATATGCCGCTCACGCTCGACGCGGCGCACCTGCGCGACGTGCTGTTGATGACGCTCGAAGTGCGCCGCGGCATCGAAGTCGAAGCCAACATGGTCGCCGCCCGCCGGCGCACCGAAGACGACCTGAAGGTCATCGAAATCAGGCTCAACGAAATGGAGCGCGTGCATATCGCCAAGGGCACGTCGGGGCCGGAAGACCTGGCCTTTCATCTGGCGATCTACGACGCCACCCACAATCCGCTCTTTCGCCAGCTGCTCGAACAAATGCGCGAGGCCTTCGAGCGCTTTTGGGACCATCCTTTCGACCGAACGGATTTTGCCCGTCGCTCCTTCCCGTTCCACCGCACCCTCTTCAACGCGATCGCTGCTCAGGACCCTGAGACCGCGCGCGAAGAAACGCTGAAAATCCTCGCGATCGTCGAGGAAGACATCAAGGAAATGTCCAAATGACCAACGGCCTCGATCCGTTCGACCACGCCTCGCTGATCGTCGCGCATGACGAAGGCCACGCCTTCGACGCCGTCGTGCCGCCGATCGTGCAGACCTCGCTCTTCACCTTCAAGGACTATGACGACATGGTCGCCTCCTACCGGGGCGAGCGCGTGCGGCCGATCTATACCCGCGGCCTCAACCCGACTGTGCGCATGTTCGAGGAGATGCTGGCGAAACTCGAAGGCGGCGAGGACGCGATCGGTTTTGCGAGCGGCATGTCGGCGATCTCCTCGACCGTGCTTTCCTTCGTCGAGCCGGGCGACCGGATCGTTGCCGTCAACCATGTCTATCCCGATGCCTTCCGCCTGTTCGGCACGCATCTGAAGCGCATGAAGATCGAAGTGACCTATGTCGACGGCCGCGACGAGGAAGCGGTCGCCAAGGCGCTGCCCGGCGCCAAGCTCTTCTACATGGAAAGCCCGACGAGTTGGGTAATGGACACCCACGACGTCGCTTCCCTTGCCCGCCTGGCGAAGGACCAGGGCATCATCACCGCGATCGACAACAGCTGGGCGAGCCCGATCTTCCAGCAGCCGATCTCGCTCGGCGTCGATCTCGTCATCCATTCGGCCTCGAAATATCTCGGCGGCCACTCGGACGTCGTCGCCGGCGTCGTCACCGGATCAAAGGAACTGATCGGCCGCATCCGTTCCGAAGCCTATCCCTATCTCGGCGGCAAGCTTTCGCCCTTCGACGCCTGGCTCTTGATCCGCGGTCTGCGTACCTTGCCGATCCGGATGAAGTCGCACGAGCGCTCGGCGCTTGAAGTCGCGCGCCGCCTGCAGGCTCACCCGCTGGTCGAGACCGTCTGCCACCCCGGCCTTGGCAACACATTGCCGCCGGGCCTTTCCGGCACCTCCGGCCTCTTCTCCTTCATCTTCCGCGAGGGCGTCGACGTCAGGCGCTTCGCGGACCATCTCGAACTCTTCAAGCTCGGCGTGTCCTGGGGCGGGCATGAAAGCCTCATCGTGCCGGGCGAAGTCGTGCTGTCGCAGAAAGCCCAGCCCAATTCCGCGGCCGCCTTCGGCATCTCGCCGCGATCGGTACGGCTCCATGTCGGTCTGGAGGGAACGGAGGCCCTCTGGAGCGATCTCGAAGCGGCGCTCGCCGTCGCTTCGACTGACTGACTGGAGCGGGATCAGGATCCCGGTCCGCCCACTTTGAACCAAAACCAACGAAGAAAAGAGGGAACAGAAATGAAGAAACTGATCACTGCCACGCTTCTCGCCAGCCTCATGGCCGGAAGCGCGCTCGCCGACACCAAACTGAAGCTCGTCGAGGTCATCACCAGCCCCGAGCGCACCGAGACGCTGAAGTCGATCGTCGCCAAGTTCGAGGCCGCCAACCCCGGCACGACGGTCGAGATCATCTCCCTGCCCTGGGGCGAAGCCTTCCAGAAGTTCGCGACCATGGTTTCGGCCGGCGAACTGCCTGACGTGATGGAAATGCCCGACACCTGGCTGTCGCTCTATGCCAACAACGGCATGCTCGAAAGCCTCGAGCCCTACCTCGCCAAGTGGGAACACACCGGCGGCCTGACGGAACGCGCGCTCGAACTCGGCCGCGACGTCAACGACACCGCCTACATGCTGCCCTACGGCTTCTACCTGCGCGCCATGTTCTACAACAAGAAGCTCTTGTCGGAAGCCGGCGTCAACGAGCCGCCAAAGACCATGGACGATTTCGTCAAGGCGTCGGAAGCCGTCTCGAAGCTTCCGGGCAAGTCCGGCTACTGCCTGCGCGGCGGCCCGGGTGGACTCAACGGCTGGGTGATGTTCGGCGCCACCATGGCCGGCAGCAACACCTTCTTCAATGAGGACGGCACCTCGACCATGAACAGCGAAGGCTGGGTCAAGGGCCTCACCTGGGTGATCGATCTCTACAAGAAGGGGCTGGCGCCGAAGGACAGCGTCAACTGGGGCTTCAATGAAATCGTCGCCGGTTTCTACAGCGGCACCTGCGCCTTCCTCGACCAGGACCCGGATGCTCTGATCGCGATTGCCGAGCGCATGAAATCGGAAGACTTCGGCGTCACCACCATGCCGAAGGGCCCGAGCGGCAAGGCTTTCACAACCATCGGCTTTGCCGGCTGGTCGATGCTGTCGGCAAGCCAGAACAAGGACCTCTCCTGGAAGCTGATCGAGACGCTCGAAGGGCCGGAAGGCAACATCGAGTGGAACAAACGCACTGGGGCGCTTCCGGTACACAAGTCGGCCGAGAAGGATCCCTTCTATGCCAGCGCGCAGTTCAAGGGCTGGTTCGACGAACTTGCCGACAAGGACGTCGTCCTGACTGTGATGCCGACCTACCTCGAGGAATTCGCCTTCTTCAAGGACTCGCTTGCCATCAAGACGACCCAGGAAGCCTTGCTCGGCGATATCACGCCGCAGCAACTCGCCGACCAGTGGGCCGACTACCTCACCAAGGCACAGCAGAAGTTCCTCGCCAGCAAGAAGTAAGCTTTTGGCCGGCGGCGGTTCGCCGCCGCCGGCCCTCATAACTCTTTGAGCGGAATGAAGTGTGCGCGGTCTCCGCCCTTCCCGCTCCGACCTAGAATCGAGGCACGCCCGAAAAACCGGCGGCCGCACAGGGGAAATTTCGATCGATGGCCTATGTCGCCCGCCAAAGCGGCCTGCCGGCAAGCAGGACGCCGCTGAAGAAGCGCATCGCCGATGGCGCCGCACCCTATCTCTATAGCGCGCCGGCGCTGATCCTGATCGTCACCGTGATGCTGGTGCCGCTGGTGCTCGGCGTCTCCTACGCCTTCCGCGATATCCAGCTCCTGAACCCGTTCTCCGGCGCCTATATCGGTCTTGATCATTTCCGGGCGCTGTCCGAGGACCAGGCCTTCTATCGGGCGTTGCGCAATACGCTCTGGTGGACCGGTGCCTCGGTCTTCTTCCAGTTCGTTTTCGGTCTGATCCTCGCATTGCTGCTCGACAAGCCCTTCTACGGCCGCGGCCTCGCCCAGGCGCTCGTCTTCCTCCCGTGGGCGGTGCCGAGTTTCCTCGCCGGCCTCAACTGGGCCTGGCTGTTCAATCCGGTCGTCGGCCCCCTGCCGCACTGGCTCTTCGGCCTCGGCATCATGAGCGAGCCGAACAACATCCTGTCCGACCCGCAGCTTGCCATGTGGGGGCCGATCATCGCCAATGTCTGGTGGGGCATACCCTTCTTCGCGATCACGCTTCTGGCCGCCCTTCAGGCGATCCCCCGCGACCTCTACGAGGCCGCCAGCATCGACGGCGCCGGCCCAGTGCAACGTTTCCTGTCGATCACCCTCCCCTTCCTTGCACCGACGATCGCCATCACCATCCTCTTGCGCACCGTCTGGATCTCCAACTTCGCCGATCTCATCATCGTCATGACCAATGGCGGACCGGCCGACCGCACCCAGATCGTCGCCAGCTACATCTTCACCCAGGCCTTCAAGCGGCTGGATTTCGGTTACGCCTCGGCGATCGCGCTCGTGCTCCTGGCGCTGCTGCTCGCCTATTCGATGCTGATCGTCATCCTGCGGCAATGGCTCCTGAGCAAGGATTGAACCGATGCGCGTCAAACCTCTTTTCCTCATGATCGCGCACCGGCTGGCAATCCTTGCCTATATCGCGTTTGCGCTCTTCCCGCTCTACTGGCTGCTGAAGGTCGCCGTCACGCCCAACGATCTGCTCTACTCCGAAGGCATTCGAATGTGGCCGTCGCGCGCCAGTCTTGAGCACTTCGATTTCGTGCTCCGCCACAGCGCCTTTCCGGTGTTCTTCAAGAACAGCCTGATCGTCTCGGGTTCCACCGCCGTCATCGTCACCATCCTCGCCTCGCTCTCGGGCTACGCCCTGTCGCGCTTCAATTTCCGCGGCAAGTACTGGCTGGTGGCGCTGATGCTCCTGACGCAGATGTTCCCGCTGGTGATGCTGGTGGCGCCGATCTTCAAGATCCTCTCGCCGCTCGGGCTGACCAACAGCCTGACCGGGCTCGTCATCGTCTACACCGCCTTCAACGTGCCGTTTGCCACCTTCCTGATGCAGTCCTTCTTCGACGGCATCCCGAAGGATCTGGAGGAGGCCGCGATGATCGACGGCGCCACTCAATTCGTCGCCTTCCGCCAGATCATCCTGCCGCTGACGCTGCCCGGCATTGCCGCAACGCTCGGCTTCGTCTTCACCGCAGCGTGGAGCGAGCTACTGTTCTCGCTGATGCTGATCTCCGGCAACGATCAGGCGACGTTCCCCGTCGGGCTTCTGTCCTTCGTGTCGAAGTTCTCCGTCGACTTCGGGCAGATGATGGCCGCCGGCGTGCTCGCGCTCATCCCCGCCTGCCTCTTCTTCCTGCTCATTCAACGCTATCTCGTCCAGGGCCTCACGGCCGGCGCGGTCAAAGGCTGAGGATTGTTCTCATGGCTTCCATCGATATCGCCAATATCCAGAAATCCTACGGCATCCACCCGGTCCTGCACGATGTCGACCTGAAGATCGGCGACGGCGAATTCGTCGTGCTCGTCGGCCCGTCAGGCTGCGGCAAGTCCACGCTTCTGCGCATGATCGCCGGGCTCGAAAGCGTGACCTCGGGCGAAATCCGCATCGCCGGAAAACGCGTCAACGAACTGGCCCCGAAGGACCGCGACATCGCCATGGTGTTTCAGTCCTACGCGCTCTATCCGCACATGTCGGTCGCCAAGAATATGAGCTACAGCCTGAGGCTGAGGAAGGTCGCCAAGGAAAAGATCGCAAGCGTCGTCTCGGGCGCTGCCGCCAAGCTCGGTCTCGACCCGCTGCTCGAACGCCGCCCCCGTGCACTTTCGGGCGGACAGCGCCAGCGCGTCGCCATGGGCCGGGCCATCGTGCGCGAACCCAAGGCGTTTCTCTTCGATGAGCCGCTCTCCAACCTCGACGCGCGCCTCCGCGAACAGATGCGCGCCGAGATCAAGAAGCTGCACAAGGACTTGGGCGCCACCTCGATTTACGTCACCCACGACCAGATCGAGGCGATGACGCTCGCCGACCGGATCGTCGCCATGAACGGCGGCTTCGTCCAGCAGGTCGGAAGCCCTCTTGATCTCTATGACCGCCCGGCCAATCTCTTCGTGGCCGGCTTCATTGGGTCGCCAGGGATGAACTTCTTCGAGGGAACCTATCGCAACGGCACCGCCCCGCGCTTCGAGACCGAAGGCGGCATCATCGTTCCGGCCCAGCCGCATCCTGCCTTGACGGACGGCGCCAGGGCGACGCTCGGCATCCGGCCGGAGCATGTCGAGATCGGCGTCGAAGGCCCGGATGCGCTGAAAGCCAATGTCGACCTGGTCGAACCGACGGGCTTCGGCATCATCCTGCACCTCTCCTTCGGCCGTGCCGGCTTCAAGGCGTTTACCAACGACCGCCGGTTCCTCAACGTTTCCGGCTCGCTGCCCGTACGCCTGCCGGTCGAGCGGCTGCACTTCTTCAACGCCGACGGCAATCGCGTCTGAGCGCCGGCAGCGACATGGCGAAAATTTAGGCGCATCCGGCAAACCGGCCGGCTGCGCCGGTTGACTTCCACAAAGCGAGGCGTACCGTCGTCGTGTCGCAAGTATCAACCGCCGTGGCGCCAACTTAAGAGAAGCAAGCACCGCCAAAACGACAGATTGACGATAGCCTTCCTTGCCTGCGCCCGGCGATATTGAGGAAGTGTCATGCGAATTCTTGTTGTTGCCCTTGCCTTTTCGACAACGATGCTCTGTCCGTTCGCTGCCCTTTCGCAAGAGGGCGATGCGGCCGCCGGAGCCACCGTCTTCAAGAAATGCGCCGTCTGTCATGTGGCCGACAGCGACACCAACAAGGTTGGGCCATCGCTCAACCATCTGTTCGGACGAACGGCAGGCACTCATGCCGACTTCAGCTACTCACCGGCGATGATCGATGCCGGCAAGGGTGGACTCGTCTGGGATGAGGCGCATCTGCGCGACTATCTGCACAATCCAAGGACCAAGGTGAAAGGCACGAAAATGGCCTTTGCCGGTTTGAAAGATGATACGGATATCTCCAACCTCATCGCCTATCTCAAGCAGTATTCGCAGTAACCTGCGGAGACTAAACGCAACCGCTGCTCGCACGGAGGCGGCGAATTGCGACTGTTCGACGTTCGTGTAATAATTGCAGCTACAGCACCGCGTGTCTAACCAGACGCGCAAAGGTCGCTGTAGAACTTTGAATTCCTGCATGTTTTGCCGTTTGATCGGCGACGATTAACGGAAACATGCAGAAGGCTCTACGGATTGCGTATTCATGCCCACAGCCGCCAGCGGCGAGGAGGGACAGAAATGGCCGTGGTAGTTGTTCTGGTTTTGGTGGCCGTCGGTTCGGTGTTGTTCCATCTGTTGAGCCCATGGTGGTGGACGCCGATCGCGTCCAACTGGAATTACATAGACAATACGCTCATCATCACCTTCTGGATTACCGGCGTCGTCTTCGTCGCCGTCGTGCTTTTCATGGCCTATTGCGTCCTGCGTTTTCGGCATCGCCCGGGAAACCGGGCGGCCTATGAACCGGAAAACAGGAAGCTCGAAGGGTGGCTTGCCGGCGGCACCACGCTCGGCGTCGCCGCCATGCTCACCCCCGGCCTTTTCGTCTGGCACCAGTTCGTGACCGTGCCGGATGGTGCGGCGGAGGTAGAAGTCGTCGGCCAGCAATGGTTGTGGAGCTTCCGGCTGCCCGGCGCAGACGGCAAGCTCGGTACGTCGGAGACCCGCGACATCACGCCGGAAAATTCGCTCGGCCTCAACCGCAACGATGCGGCCGCCCTCGACGACGTCGTCATCGAAGGCGGCGAACTGCATCTGGAGGTCGGCAAGCCGGTCAAGATCCTGCTGCGATCGGTCGACGTGCTGCATGATTTCTACGTGCCGGAGTTCCGCGCCAAGATGGACATGGTGCCGGGCATGGTCACCTATTTCTGGCTGACGCCGACGCGCACCGGCACGTTCGAGGTGCTGTGCGCCGAACTCTGCGGCACCGGTCACCCACAGATGCGCGGCACCGTCGTTGTCGACAGTGCCGCCGATTATCAAGCCTGGCTCTCGCAACAGACGACATTCTCGCAATTGCAGGCAAAGGCAGGAACGAAAGAAACGGCGCAGGCAGTGAATGCCGCCCCGGCGCAATAACAGGCGCCCCGACGGCCAAAGCGGGATGAGGAAAAGTGCTCGCGATTTCCGCCCGCACCCCGCTCGTGAGGAGACGCAATTCCATTGTTGGACGTGCGGAATTGCAGGTTCAAGGCGTTGGATCGAGATGATCCGGTGTTGGGAGGTTCTCGCAGATGGTCGATATCCGGTCAGGCACGGGCGAAGAGATTGGCCCCGCGGAAGTGGAGGACGTGGAACTCTATCATCCCCATAGCTGGTGGACGCGTTATGTCTTCAGCCAGGATGCGAAGATCATCGCCGTGCAATATGCCTCGACCGCGATCGCCATCGGCATGGTCGCCCTCGTGCTCTCCTGGCTGATGCGGCTGCAGCTCGGCTTTCCCGGCGCCTTCGCCTTCATCGATGCGGAACGCTACTACCAGTTCATCACCATGCACGGCATGATCATGGTGATCTATCTGTTGACTGCGCTCTTCCTCGGCGGCTTCGGCAACTACCTGATCCCGCTGATGCTCGGCGCGCGCGACATGGTCTTCCCCTATGCCAACATGCTGAGCTACTGGCTGTATATGCTGGCCGTCCTCGTGCTCGTCGCGAGCTTCTTTGCACCCGGCGGGCCGACCGGCGCCGGCTGGACGCTCTATCCGCCACAGGCAGTGCTTTCCGGCACGCCCGGCGGCAAGGACTGGGGCATCATCTTGATGCTCTCCTCCCTCATCCTATTCGTCATCGGCTTTACCATGGGTGGCCTCAACTATGTCGTCACCGTGTTGCAGGGGCGCACGCGCGGCATGACCTTGATGCGCATGCCGCTCACCGTCTGGGGCATCTTCACGGCGACGGTGATGGCGCTTCTCGCCTTCCCCGCCCTCTTCGTCGCCTGCGTCATGATGCTGTTCGACCGGGTGCTCGGCACCAGCTTCTTCATGCCGGCGATCGTCGAGATGGGCGAGCAGCTGCAGCATGGCGGCGGCAGCCCGATCATGTTCCAGCACCTCTTCTGGTTCTTCGGCCATCCGGAGGTCTACATCGTCGCCCTGCCCGCCTTCGGCATCGTCTCCGATCTCATCAGCACCCACGCCCGCAAGAACATCTTCGGCTACCGCATGATGGTCTGGGCGATCGTCATCATCGGCGCGCTCTCCTTCATCGTCTGGGCGCACCACATGTATGTCAGCGGCATGAACCCCTATTTCGGCTTCTTCTTCGCCACCACCACCCTGATCATTGCCGTGCCGACGGCGATCAAGGTCTACAACTGGGTGCTGACGCTCTGGCGCGGCGATATCCATTTGACGCTGCCGATGCTGTTCGCGCTCGCCTTCATCGTCACCTTCGTCAATGGCGGGCTGACCGGTCTGTTCCTCGGCAATGTCGTCGTCGATGTGCCGCTCTCCGACACGATGTTCGTCGTCGCCCATTTCCACATGGTCATGGGCGTTGCGCCGATCATGGTGATTTTCGGGGCGATCTATCACTGGTATCCGAAGATCACCGGCCGCCTGCTCAACCAGGCGATGGGGCAGATCCACTTCTGGGTCACCTTCGTCGGCGCCTATCTGATCTTCTTCCCGATGCACTATCTCGGGCTGATCGGCATGCCGCGCCGCTACTATGAGATGGGCGAGACCGCCTTCGTGCCGGCATCCGCCCATACGCTCAACGAGTTCATCACCATCATGGCGCTGATCGTCGGCGCCGCCCAGATCGTCTTCCTCTTCAATCTCATCTGGAGCATCCGCCACGGCCGCGAGGCCGGCGGCAACCCCTGGCGGGCAACGACGCTCGAATGGCAGACGCCGGAAACGCCACCGCGGCATGGCAATTGGGGCAAGGACCTGCCGGTCGTCTACCGCTGGCCCTATGACTACAGCGTGCCGGGTGCAACGGAAGATTTCATTCCGCAGACTGAGCCGGGTTCCGTAGGCCACGCGCCGGAGGGGGCCTCATGAACGTCACCCTCGTCTTCCTGGCGGTGATCTTCGCGATCGCCGCCTGGTGGCTCAGCCGGCAGCGGCTGTTCTCGAAACCCTGGCTGGAGGTCGGCCACGCCCACGACCCCCGCCCGCGCGGTAGGCCTTCGATCCCGCCTGCAAAAATCGGCCTTGGCGTCTTCCTTGCTGTCGTCGCCGCGCTCTTCTCTCTCTTCATCAGCGCCTACTTCATGCGCATGGCCTCCACCGACTGGTGGTCGACGCCGATGCCGAAGATCCTCTGGCTGAACACCGCCATCCTTGCGCTTGGCAGCCTGCTTCTGCATGCGGCCCGCGTCACTGCCGAACAGCATCGTGACGAGGCGAGCCGCACGGCGATGATCGCAGCGCTTGCCGCCGGTCTCGCCTTCCTCGCCGGCCAGGTCTTTGCCTGGCGGGAGTTGACCGACGCTGGCTTCCTGCTCGCCGACAATCCGGCCAACAGCTTCTTCTACATGATCTCGGGCATGCATGGCCTGCACATCCTCGGCGGCCTGTTCGCGCTTACCCGGGTCATCGTCAAGACGCGCACCGGCCCGATGGGCGAAAAGGCCGTGCTGTCGATCACGCTCTGCGCCACCTACTGGCATTTCATGCTGGCCGTATGGCTGGTGCTTTACGCGCTCTTTTCCGGCTGGGCCAACGACTTCGTCGAGCTCTGCCGGTCGCTCTTGACTTGAAGGAGGCAAGGCATGTCCGCCGAGACACATTCGCCTGTCCGAGAACCGCTCCATCGCCCCGCGGGACTTGCCGGCTTTGCCGCCGACTGGGCCTCCGACCAGCGGACGTTCAAGAACGTCTCCTGGGGCAAGGCGATGATGTGGATCTTCCTCTTGAGCGACACCTTCGTCTTCGGCTGTTTCCTCATCGCCTATATGTCGGCGCGCATGTCGACTGCCGTTCCCTGGCCCAATCCGAGCGAGGTCTTCGCGCTGCACATCGGCGGCTCGGACGTGCCGCTGATCCTGATCGCCATCATGACCTTCGTGCTGATCACCTCAAGCGGCACGATGGCCATGGCCGTCAATTTCGGTTACCGGCGCGATCGCAAGAAGACCGCTCTGCTGATGCTGCTGACCGCCCTTTTCGGCGCCACCTTTGTCGGCATGCAAGCCTTCGAATGGACGAAGCTGATCACCGAGGGCGTGCGTCCCTGGGGCAACCCCTGGGGCGCTGCCCAATTCGGCTCGACCTTCTTCATGATCACCGGCTTCCACGGCACCCACGTCACGATCGGCGTCATCTTCCTGCTGATCATCGCGCGAAAAGTCTGGCGCGGCGATTTCGACACCGAACGGCGTGGCTTTTTCACGAGCCGAAGAGGACAATACGAGATCGTCGAGATCACCGGCCTCTACTGGCACTTCGTCGACCTCGTCTGGGTCTTCATCTTCGCATTCTTCTATCTGTGGTGAGGCATGGCCATGACCGAAACGACTGTTCACACCCACGCGGCACCGGCAGCAAAAGTAGAAGGCCACGCACAAACGCACCAGCAACACCCGATCGGTCTTTATCTGGTCGTCTGGCTGCTGCTCTTCGTGCTCAGCACCTTCTCCTACCTCGTCGACTATGTCGGGCTGCAGGGTTATCTCAGGTGGTCGCTGATCCTGATCTTCATGGTACTGAAGGCAGGGCTGATCGTCGCGATCTTCATGCACATGGCCTGGGAACGGCTGGCGCTGATCTACGCGATCCTGCTGCCGCCGCTGCTGGTGCTGGTCTTCGTGGCGCTGATGGTCTCGGAATCGCACTACGTGCTCTTCACCCGCCTCACCTTCTTCGGCGCCGCACCATGATTGCCAACCGGCGCCGCCCCAATGGCGGCACCGCTGGACACATCCGCCTCAGTGTTGCTGAAGCCCGGTGATCATCGCGATGATCTCGTTTTTGTCGGTCTTGGCCGTCTCACGGATGCCGATCTGCTTGCCGCGGCGCAGAACGCAGATGCGGTCTGCGAGCTTGAACACCTGATCGAGGCTATGGCTGATGATCAGTACGCCGATGTTGCGGCTTTTCAGCGATTCGACGATCTCCTCGACCTTGGCGGTTTCGGCAACGCCGAGTGCTGCCGTCGGCTCATCGAGCAGGATCAGCTTGCTCGCCCAATGGGTAGCGCGGGCAATCGCGACGCCCTGGCGCTGGCCGCCCGAGAGGTCGCGGATCGTCGCATGGGCCGAGGGGATGCGGACATCCAGTTCCTTCACCAGCGTTTCCGTCTCGGAAATCATCCGGCGACGGTCGAGCAGGCCGAAACGGTTTACCGGCTCGCGGCCGAGAAACATGTTCATATAGACCGTCTGCTGGTCGGCAAGCGCCAGATCCTGATAGACGACCTCGATGCCATGGGCGCGCGCCATCGTGGCGTTCGACATCGCCACGGTCTGGTTTTCGATGGTGATCGTTCCCGAGGTCGGCGTGTAAACGCCGGAGATGATCTTGATCAGCGTCGACTTGCCGGCGCCGTTGTCGCCGACGAGCGCCACGATCTCGCCCGGACGGACGTCCAGCGAGAAGTTCTCGATCGCGGTGACGCCGCCAAAGGTCTTGCGGATGTCCTTCAGCTTGAGGACCGGCTCGCGTGCAGAATTCGTGTTCACGTTCATGACGTCACCCCTCAAACCGGCCAGGCCGCGGTTTCGCCGAAACCGTTTTCGATCGTTTCCACCTTCGGCGCGCCCTTGGAGATGCCCGACACGCCGACGACATAGGCCCGCGTGACGAAGGCCTGCCCGCGGAAGCCGAACACCGCCGTATCGCCAGGCTTCGGGGCCGCCGCACCGCTGGCGTCGATCATCGCGTAATAGTCGATCGCCGAGGGGGGCGGTACTTCGACGCTTCGAAGCGCCGACGCCGAAGTCGTCGGGTCGGCAGAGACGATCGCCTTGACGTCGTAATCCGGAAAGATCGGGTCGATGTAGAAGCCGCCGCCGAAGCAATAGGCCTTGCCGCCCGAGAGATGGGAAACTTCGGTGAGGTAGAGTACCGCCGGCAGTTCCGGCAGATCTTCCATCACGTGCAGTGCGGTGGTGCCGTGCAGACCGTTGCCCGGCTCGCACTGCGTCGCGCCCGCTTCGGCAAGAGCCGGGAGCATGACGCTGGAGGTCGTACCCGGCGCATTCACCTCGATCCCGTTGCGGCCGGCCTTGGCCAGCGCCTCGGCAGCTTTCGAGAGTGTCGCGAGATTGTGTGTCGGCTTCACCTTGCGGCTTTCATGGTCGAAGAGCAGCGCCGGAAAGGTGGTGATGCCGGCAAAGCGGCCACCGTCGAGCGCATCGAGACGGTCCGCCACCGCGGCAACGTCGCTGGCATCGAGCCCGCCTTCATGGCCGCGGTAGAAGGTATCACCTTCCGCCCGGATACGGGCGAGCAGATCCTGCCGATAGCCGGCTGCATGTGCGCCAGCCGCCGCTTCTGCAGCCTTTTCGCCGTTGAAGACCGTCCAATAGTCCGGCCGGAAGGTTTTCGCTGCGGCAGCCGCCTCGTGGCGCGCGACCTGCTGCAGGTGGCCGAGATGGCCGACCTTCAGGCCCGCCTTGTGGGTGGCGCGGGCACAGGCCATGTCGACGGCAACCGAACGGTCAATGCCACCACGCTTGACCGCTTCGCAGAAGGAACTGGAGCGGCCCACCTGCTTGGTCATCGCAAAGGTCTTCAGGCCGAGGCGACGGGCCTCGTTGCTCATAATCGCCGCATTGGCCTCGACCGTGTCGAGATCGAGCACATAGGCGTTGGCCGGGAGCTTGCCCTGCTGGTGCAGGCTCATGGCCGCTTCGATGAATGCCGGGTTGCGGCGGCGCAGAACGTCGAGAAACATGAAATCCTCCTTCAGCGGGACTTTTCGCGCAGCGACACGGCGACCGCAGCGAGGATGATGAGACCGCGAACGATCATCTGGTCGGATACGGAAAGGCCCATCAGGATCAGGCCATTGTTGAGCATGCCCATCATCAGCGAGCCGACGAGCGCGCCGATGATCGTGCCCTTGCCGCCGTTGAGCAGCGTGCCGCCGACGATGACGGCGGCGATCACCGTCATCAGGTCGGTCTCGCCAAGCGTGTATTTCGCCGCCTGCAGGCGACCGGCGTAAAGCAGGCCCGCAAGGCCGGCGAGACCGCCGCTGATCATCAGAACGGCCAGCCGAATGCGTGGCACGCTGATGCCGGAGACGCTCGCTGCCCGGCTGTTGTCGCCGGTCGCCAGCACATGGGCGCCGAAGCGGGTTTCGCGGTAGATGACATGGCCGCAGACGACGGCAACGAGGGTCCACCAGATCAGCGAAGGCACGCCGAGGAACGAGCCGGAGCCGAAAAAGCCGGTAAAGGTGCTGTCGGTCACCGGGATCGAGCGCAGGTTCGTCATCGAGCGGGAGACGCCGGCAAAAAGCCCGAGCGTCGCCAGCGTCACCAGGAAGGACGGCAGTTTGACATAGGCGACCAGTGCGCCGTTCAGGAGCCCGATCAGCACGCCGGCGCCGATACCGGCGACGACGCCAGCCACCAGGCCGTATTCGTTGATCGTCACCGCCGCCGCCAGTGCCGAGACGGCAACTGTCGAGCCGATCGACAGATCGATCTCACCGGCCGACATGACGAAGACGAGGCCGATCGCCATGATCGTCACCGGTGCTGTCTGCAGCATGATGTTCGACAGGTTGCGAACCGTCAGAAACCCGCTGTCGCGAAGCACGATGGCGAAGAACAGAAAGATCGCCAGGAAGCCGAGATAGACGACGTATTGCTGCAGGTTGAGGCGACTGACGAGGCTCGCCGGCTGGCCGCTCGCGCTGGAATGGGCACTGGACATTATTCTTCCTCCGAAGGCAGGGGGAAAGCTCCCCCTGCACTACGGCGCCGCGGGTCTGGTCAGACGCGCAAAGGTCGCCGCAGCACTAGAAAAGCTGCATGTTTTACTCATGCAGCGGGCATCATTTCATCACTTCATCGCATCCGCGATCGTCGCGGGCACATCCTTGTTCAGAGACTTCTTCCAGCCGTCGGCGACCGACGCCTTGGTCACGGCAAGCGAGTCGACCACCAGGAAAGGCTCGGCCTTCTTGCCGACCAGCGACCCTGCCGCGGCGCGCGCTGCGGTGACACCGATATTGTACGCTTCGTCGGCGACCAGAGCTGCGATGTTGCCGCCCTTGACCATGTCGAGTGCTGCCGGTTCGTTGAGGTCGAGCGTCACGATCTTGGTGTGGCTGTTGCCGGCGCCGCGCAGCGTCGAAAGCACGCTCAGTGCCGGCTCCGCCCAGGTCACATAGATCCCGTCGAGATCCGGGTTCTGGGTGATCATCCCTTGCGCGATTTCCTCGCTGCGGGCCGGATCGGCCATGCCGGCCTCGGCAACGATCTTCATGTCGGGATAGTCCTGCTCGATCGTCGACTTGAAGGCGCCATCGCGCTGGTTGGTCACGTAGAAGTCGGCGTCATGATAGATATAACCGAGCTTGCCCTTGCCGCCGAGCGCATCCGCCATGGCAACGGCCGCCTTGTTGCCCATCTGGAAAAGGTCGTCCGAGACGATCGTCACATAGTCCTTGCCGTGTTCGTAACCGGCCGGCGAATTGTCGACGAAGGCGAGCTTCACACCGGCGGTGCGTGCCGGATCGTAAACCACGGCGGCGCTTGCCGGGTCGACCGGCAGCGACAGGATGATCGAGGGCTTCTTGGCAAGCACCGTCTCGACATCCGCCTTCTGGCGGGCTGCATCAAAGCCGGCATCGGTCTGTGCGACCACCTCGACGCCGAGGCGCTTGAACTCGTCCTGGGCACCGCTGTTGACCGCGTTGGTGTATTCGCTCATCTCGTGCCAGACGAGCGCTGCGGTAAACTTGCCGTCCTTGATCTGCTGTTCCTGCTCCGCCGTCAGCGTCAGGCTGCCCGCCGGCGTCGGCGTCTCGCCATGCGGACCCGTGGTCTTGCCGTCAGCGGCAAAACCGGATGTCGCGGCAAAGACCGTTGCCAGCAACGCGAAGTGTTTCACTGACCTGTGCATATCTGCCTCCCTTTTAGGAATGACGCCGCCGGAAGCGTCCTCTCTCCCGGCGGCCATCTGATTACTTGGCCGCGTCGAGCACCGACTGCGGCGCATCGCGGTTGAGCGACTGCTTCCAGCCGTCCGCGACGTTTTCCTTGGTGACGGTCAAAGCCGGGGCAACGACGAAGGCCGGCGTCTGCTGTCCGAGAAGCGACTTCAGGCCGGTCGCAGCCATGGCGCGTCCAAGCTCATAGGCCTTGTCGGCAACAAGCGCGGTGACGTTGCCGCCCTTGACCATGTCGAGCGCGACCGGTTCGGCAAGATCGAGCGTGACGATCTTGGTCTTCGTATTGCCGCTCGAGCGCAGGGCAGAGAGCACGCCGTCGGCAGGCTCGGCCCAGGTCACGTAGATACCGTCGAGATCAGGGTTCTGCAGCAGCATGGCGCTTGCCAGCTCCTCGGCACGTGCCGGGTCTGAGATGCCCTGCTCGGCAACGATCTTGATATCCGGATAGTCCTTCTCGATCGTCGACTTGAAGGCCTGGTCGCGCTGGTTCGTCACATAGTAGCTGGCATCGTGGAAGATGTAGCCAACCTTGCCCTTGCCGCCGATCGCCTTGGCCAGCGCATCCGCCGCCTGCTTGCCCATCTGGAAGAGATCGTCGGTAACGATCGAGGCATAGTCCGTGCCCTGCTTATAGCCGCTCGGCAGGTTGGAGAGGAACACGAGCTTGCTGCCATCGGTCACTGCCTGGCGGAATGCTTCGGCCGAGGTCACCGGATCGAGCGGCAGCGCCAGGATGACGTTCGGCTTGGCGGCAAGCGCGGTTTCGATATCGCTGCGCTGGCGGGCAGCGTCGAAGCCGGCATCCGTCGTCACCGCGATCTCGACGCCGGCGCGGGCAAACTCATCCTTGGCACCGGCCGAAACGGCGTTGGTGAAGTCGGACGAGGTATGCCACAGCAGCGCCGCCTTGTAGCCCTTGCCCTTGAGCGCGCCGATATCGGCATCGGTCAGGGCGACATCGGCGCTCGGCGTCGCGCTCTCGCCGGACGGACCGACCGTCTGGGCAGAGGCGGCGTTTGCGGCAAGCACGAAACCGCTGACGAGTGCGGCAGCCATCAATTTCTTCAGAAGCATTGTCGTTCTCCCTCTTGTTTGGCAGTTCAGTCCATGACGCCGCAGTAGCGCGCCATGAAGGCGGCAAATCCGACGATCCCGGCGAGGTATTCCTCCACCTCGACCCGTTCCTCGTAGGTATGGCAATTGCGGATGTCGCCGGGCGCGCAATAGACGGCAGGCACACCCAAGCGGTTGACGAAGAATGGCGATTCCGACCAGAAGGGCGCGCCTTCGATGACGCCGCGCCCAGCCATGGCTTCGGCCATGGCGGCTGATAGCGCACCGACTTCGCCCGCCGTTTCGTCGATTTCAGCCGCCGTGCCGCCAAGCGCATGGTCGCGGCCGGCCGGATAGGAAAACTCGACCGTGATTTCCGGATCGGTGATCGCCGAGCGCACCGCAGCCTCGATCTCGGCCGCCGCCGTGTCCAGCGATTCCCCTGGCAACAGTTTGCGGATCAGCGACAGTGTGCAACGCTCGGGCACGGCGATGTAGCCGCCGCCGGCAAGGCCGGTGATCAGCAGGAAACTGCGACCGATCAGCTTGTGCTCGGCCCGCGCGGCGATCTCGTCGGAGTGTTTCCAGAGAGCCGACATCGCCGCATGGCTGGCGCGCAATGCATCCTTGCCGAGTTCGGGTACGCCGAAATAGGCGGACTTGCCTGTAATCGTGATGTCGGCGATGAAAAATCCGATCTGCGCCGGATAAACCGAAAGCCGTGTCGGCTCGACATAGACGACGAAGTCCGGACGGACGATGTCACCGGTCTCGATGCGTTCGACCAGATCCTTGATACCGGCGGAGACACCGGTCCCCGGCTGACCGCTTTCCTCGTCGCCGACGAAGGCAAAGGCCACGTCCCCGGCCAACGCAACGCCGGACTTGTCGAGCAGCGACAGCGCCGCCAGCGACGCGCAGATGCCTGCCTTCAGATCGCCCGAGCCGCGCCCCCAGACCGCGCCGTCGATGATCGGTGCAGCGAAGGGATCCTCGCGCTCGGTACCGGCCCAATGCTCGCGCCAGCCGTCAACATGCACCGTATCCGTATGGCCAATGAACAGCAGGCGTGGCCCCTTGCCGCGCCCCTTGCGCTCCGCCCAGACGTTCGGCCGACCCGGCAGGAACTCCGCCGTTTTCAAGCCTTCCAGGCCAAGGCGCTGCATCGTTTCGGCCAGAAAGGCGACGAAATTCGCCTCGTTGCCGGTAATGCTCTCACGCCCGATGGCGCCACGAAAAAGATCAATCGCCGTCTCGCGATCAAGCACCGCTCGCAAGCGCTCGACCAAGCCGTCATTCATCGTCATCACATCGCCTCCCGAAGCGCGTTGACGTTTGCCCGCGGCAGCGAAATCCGGCCATCGGGCGCATCGACCCCGAACAGGGTGTTGTGCAACTGACCGAGCCCGATCGCCGCCGCCCCGATGATCGCGGCGCGCGCGCCGAGTTCACCGGTCTCCACATTGACCGGATAGGGGAAGCACTGCGGCAGGAACGCTTTTACCCGCTCAAGCATTTCCGGCCGGAGCCCGATGGATCCGCCCAGGATGACCTTCTGCGGGTTGGCGATCGCGGCAATCGCGGCAACGCCGGCTGCCAGATACCGCGCAGTGTCATCCAGCACCGTCAGCGCTGCCGCATCGCCCGCTTCTGCCTTGGCAAAGATGGTGGGCACGGCAACGGTCTTGCCCGAAAGCGCCGCGTAACGTTCCGCCATGCCATGCGAGGCAACCGCGCGCTCGAAGGCGCCGGTGCGCAGCGATTCCGCCTCGAACGGGTCGGCGCCGAGCGGCAGGAAACCCATTTCGCCGGCCGCATTGCTGACGCCGCGCACCAGATGGCCGCCGACCATCAGGCCGCTGCCGACGCCGGTGCCCAGCGCCACATAGGCGAGGTTGTCGATCCCCTGCCCCTGGCCCAGCCAGTTTTCGCCAAGGACGGCAAGATTGACGTCGTTTTCGAGCATGGCTCCAAAACCGAGCACCTCTTCGAAGGCGCCGACGACATCCATCGTGTCGAAACCGGCAATGTTCGGCGCAAGCAACACACGGCCGGTCTCGCTGCAGGGCGCGCCGGGAACGCCGACCACCGCAAGCCGGATCTTCTCGCGAGCGATCTTCTGTCGGTCTGCCGCATCAAAGGCCATGGCAGCGATCTGCTCTACGACGAAGCGGCCGCCCCGCGGATCGGTCGGCGCCGTGTCTTCGGCAAAGATCTGGCAGGCGAGATCGGTGATCGCCACGCGCACCTTCGTGCCACCGAGGTCGACGGCGATGATGAAGGCGGCATCGCACACCAGTTCGTAGGTGACGGCAGTGCGCCCGACATGGCCGCTGGTGCGCCCCGTCTCCTGCACCCAACCCTCTTCTTCGAGGCCGCGGACGATCTCCGAAATGGTCTGCTTGGAAAGGCCGGTCTGCTTCGAGATCGACGCACGCGAAATCGGACCGCCCTGGACGATCGCCTCCATGACGGAGCGCTGGGAGAACTTCCGGGAGATGCGCAAGCTGTCGTTCACGGGGACCTCTTTTAATTCGTTCTGTTACCGAACTTATTAATATCACGCATCGCTGTCAATCTTACCCGATGGGATTATCTTTCGTGGCCAACGCCGCGATCACTGGAAAACAGGTAGATCGCAATGACGCATTCGGATGCGTCGCCATTTGCGATATGCTAGATGAAATCAGATTGGCGCTGAGAGGCGCTTTTTCTCACGAAATCAGTGGCATGACCGTCTCGACAGCTCTCGTTCCGCGAACCGCAAAATGCTCGGCTCTGGTCGTGCAGTTTGATGAGAATGTCGTAGACAGGCTCTGGTCGGGGCGGATCAGGCCCTAAAATCCGGCATCCAATCCAACTAGGGTCGCAATCAATGGCAGAGTTTCCGCAAAAGGCGAAAGTCGTAATCATCGGGCTGGGTGGCATCGTCGGTGCTTCGATCGCACACCACCTGATCGAGCGCGGCTGGGACGATATCGTCGGCATCGACAAGTCGGGCGTACCGACCGATATCGGCTCGACCGCACACGCCTCGGACTTCTGCTACACCACCAGCCACGACTATCTCTCGGTCTGGACGACGCAGTATTCGATCGATTTCTTCGAGAAAATGGGCCACTACGCCCGCATCGGCGGCCTGGAAGTGGCGCGCACCGGCGACGATGTCTGGATGGAAGAGATCAAGCGCAAGCTGTCCTCCGCCAAGGCCTTCGGCACCCGCGCCCACTATGTCTCGCCGGCTGAAATCAAGAAGATGTTCCCGCTGATCGAAGAAGATCAGGTCATGGGCGGCATGTTCGACCCGGATGCCGGCCTCGTCATCCCGCGCTCGCAGACGGTTGCCGGCAAGCTCGTCGACGCCGCGGAAAAGTCCGGCAAGCTGCAGGTCTTCGGCAACACGCCGGCAAAGTCGCTGATCGTCGAGAACGGCCGCATCAAGGGCGTCGTCACCCATCGCGGCACGATCATGGCGGACCACGTCATCGTCTGCGCCGGCATCTGGGGCCGCCTGATCGCTGAAATGGTTGGCGAGGACCTGCCGGTCATGCCGGTCGACCATCCGCTCACCTTCTTCGGCCCGTACAACGAATTCGAAGGCACCGGCAAGGAGATCGGCTTCCCGCTTTTGCGTGACCAGGGCAACTCGGCCTACATGCGCGACACCGGCGACCCGAAGACCACCGAGGGCGGCCAGATCGAGTGGGGCTATTACGAGACCACCAATCCGCGCCTCTGCCATCCACGCAACATTCTTGAAAAGCACGAGGCGCGCCTGTCGCCTTCGCAGCGCGACCTGGAGATGGAACAGATCATCGAGCCGCTCGAGCGCGCCATGGAACTGACGCCGATCCTCGGCGAACTCGGCTACAACGAGAGCCATTCCTTCAACGGCCTGCTGCAGGTCTCGGCCGCCGGCGGCCCCTCCTGCGGCGAGAGCCAAAAGGTGCGCGGCTTGTGGTACTGCGTCGCCATCTGGGTGAAGGACGGCCCCGGTTATGGCAAGCTGATCGCCGACTGGATGACAGACGGCCGCACCGAGATCGACCACGCCTCGATCGACTATTCCCGCTTCTATCCGCACCAGCTGGAAGAAAAGTTCATCGAGGGCCGCTGCTTCGAGGCGGCGCAGAAGATCTATTACCCCGCCGTGCACACCCGCGAACCCTACGCCACCGGCCGCAACGTCAAGCGCTCGCCCTTCTACGAGCGCGAAAAGGAACTCGGCGGCTATTTCATGGAACTCGGCGGCTGGGAGCGCGCCCACGGCTACGCTGCCAACGAGCACCTTCTGGAGAAGTATGGCGACCGCGTGCCGGTACGTGAAAACGAGTGGGACAGCCGCCATTTCTGGCGCGTCTCCAACGCCGAGCATCTGGCGATGAGCGAGGACTGCGGCATCGTCAACCTCTCGCACTTCCATATGATCGACATCGAAGGCCCTGATCATGTCGAGCTGCTCGAATGGCTGTGCGCCGCCAAGGTCGGCGGCGACGGCAATATCGGCAAGGGCATCTACACCCACTTCCTCGACGACGAGGGCATGGTACGGGCCGACTTCACCGTCTTCCGCATGGCCGACCGCTGCCGCCTGGTGAACGGCGCCGACGCCGGCCCGCGGGACTTCCAGTACATGCGCCGCGTCGCCGAAGATCGCGGCCTTGACGTCACCATCACCGACGTCTCGGAGAAGTTCATCACCATCGGCATCTGGGGCCCCAATGCCCGTGAGACGCTGAAGAAGGTGGTTGCCGATCCCTCGGGCCTCGACATCGAGAACTTCGCCTTCGCCGCGATCAAGCCGATCGAGATCGCCGGCAAAAAGGTCACCGCCTTCCGCATCTCCTATGTCGGCGAGCAGGGCTGGGAACTGCACATGAAGTACGAGGACGGCCTCGCCGTCTGGGACGCGCTGCGCTCGACCGGCGTCATGGCCTTCGGCGTCGAAACCTATGCGAACTCGCGCCGCATGGAAAAGAGCCTGCGCCTGCAGAACGCCGACCTGCTTACCCAGTACAACCTCATCGAAGCCGACCTTGCCCGCCCGAAGGTCAAGGACGTGGACTTCCGCGGCAAGGCCAAGCATCTCGAATACAAGGCGCGCGAACATCAACCGGCCATGCTCTGCACGCTCGTCATGACGGAGAATACCGACAAGAACGGCGTGAAGCGCTATCCGGTCGGAACCCTGCCGGTGATGGATCCTGAAACCGGCAAGGTGCTGGTCGATGAACTGGGCCGCCGTTCCTACACCACCTCGATCGCCTTCGGCCCGACGATCGGCAAGAACATCGCGCTTGCCTATCTGCCGTGGTCCCATTGCCAGGTCGGCCGCAAACTCAACGTCGAATACTTCGCCGAGACCTATCCGGTCGAGGTTGTCGGCGTCGGCTATAAGCCGCTCTACGATCCGGAAAACCTGAAGCCGCGCAGCTAAGCCATCCGCATCAGCCCCCAAAACAGAAAGGCCCGCTCGGATCCGAGCGGGCCTTTCCAATGGTCTGCAGACCTAACGAGGTCACGGCAGCACGTGTCCTGCTGCCGTGAAGAGACGATACCAGTCCTCGCGCGACAGCGTAATGTCGGCGCCGGGCGCGATATCGGCCAATCGCTCGGGACTTGTCGTTCCAAGCACCACCTGAATGTTGGCCGGATGGCGGGCGATCCAGGCATAGGCGATCGCGGAAGCCGATACCCCGTACTGGCCCGCGAGTTCGTCCAGCAACCGGTTGAGTTCCGGAAAGTTCTTCTCGTCGCCGACGAACACGCCGCCGAAGAAACCCTGCTGGAACGGTGACCAGGCCTGCAATGTCATGCGGTTGATGCGCGAATAGACGACCACTTCCCCATCGCGATCGATCGATTGCTCGAGACCTGCCATATTGGCGGCGATTCCGAAGGCGACCGAAGGCGCATGCGCAATGCTGAGCTGGATCTGGTTGGCGACGAGCGGTTGGCGGACGGCGGTCTTCAGAAGATCGATCTGCCGCGGGGTGTGGTTCGAGACGCCGAAATGCCGGACCTTGCCAGCCGCCTGCAATTTGTCGAAGGCGTCCGCCACCTCCTCCGGTTCCACCAGCGCATCCGGGCGATGCAGCAAGAGAAGATCGAGATAGTCAGTCTTCAGCGCCGCCAGCGATCTATCGACCGACTGCAGAATATGATCTTTGGAGAAATCGAAATAGCCGCGACGGATACCGCACTTGCTCTGGATGACGATCTGTTCGCGCTCAGTCGGCTTCAGCCGCAACGCATCGCCGAAACGGCGCTCGCAGGCATGCAGTTCGCCGCCATAGATATCGGCATGGTCGAAGACGTTGATGCCGACGTCCCGTGCCTTCCCATAGAGCCGGCTTATGGCGTCGTCGCTGAGATCGGCAATCCGCATCAGGCCGAGAACGGCAGAGGAAACGGAAAGGTCGGTTGGTCCCAGATTGAATCTTTTCATCGGCTCGCACCATCAACATCGTTTCGAGGGAGGATTTTCGCGCAGGGACGGAGTCGTCGGCCTTGCGAAATCTTTGATCCTCAATTTCTAAGCAGCCTGAGGGCGCTTGGCAAACGCCTTTGGGGCAAACCGTGGAACGATGTGGCTTGCTGTGCCCAAGCGGAAAGGCCCGAGCATCGACCGTCTCCAGCAGGTGCAGGCGTTCGGAGCGGACGTCAAACGCCCGCCCCGTGCGTGGACCGGTCAGGCAGCGGACCGATAGCGCTCGGCCGGCAACGACTGTGCAAAATTCGGCAGCATTGCCTGCCGTGCCGCATCGAGGGTGTTCCACTGGCCGGCATCGGGAAGCGGCGGGATGGTTACCAACTCGCGTCGATCGTAGCCGGTCAGCGCCGCATCGACGAGATCGCCGACCTCCATCACACCGGAGAGCGTCTCAACATCGACGCCGGCATGATCCCAGATCTCGGTGCGCGTCGCTGCGGGCAGCACCGCCTGAACGTAGACGCCCTTGGTGGCGAGTTCGACATTCAAGCCTTGAGAAAGGAACAGCACGAAGGCCTTGGTCGCGCCGTAGACGGTTGCGCCCATCTCCGGTGCAAGCCCGACGACCGACGCGATGTTGATGATCGCCCCCTCGCCTCTCTCCGCAAACCCCGGAGCTGCCGCATGCGCGAGCCTGGTGACTGCCGTTACGTTGAGCGCGATCAGCTTCGAGATGTCCTCGCTCTGCTGCTGAAGAAAGCCTCGGGGGATAGACGTCCCGGCATTGTTGACCAGCACGCCGATGCTCCGGTCTTCGCGCAGCCGCTGCTCGACCTTGGCGAGGTCCTGCTCGTCGGTCAGGTCCGCCGGCACCACATCCACCGCCACGCCGGTTTCGTTCTTGAGGCGCTCAGCGAGCGCGTCGAGCCGCGCCGCATTGCGCGCGACCAGAACGAGATCATGACCGCGACGGGCAAATCGCTCCGCATAGACGGCGCCAATGCCGGTCGAGGCACCCGTTACAAGGACTACTGGCTTCCTGCTCATCGATTGGGCTCCTTCAGTTTATTCATGATCACCATCATGTATTTGGATATATGATGATTATCATGTATATTGTCAATCGAAATTTCAGGAGACGATGATGCGCGTGAGCCGGAAGCAGGTCGAAGAGAACAAGAAGACAATTCTGGAGGCGGCGGGACAGCTGTTCCGGGAGCGCGGCTTCGAATCCGTCACCGTTACTGATGTCATGAAGGCGGCAGGCCTCACCCATGGCGGCTTCTACGGCTACTTCAAGTCGAAGGAGGATCTGATCGCGCAGACATTGGCCGGTCTGCAGGGAGAAACCGAGCCGCTAACGGTGGATCTTGCATCCGTCGCCCGACGTTATCTTTCGCCGGAGCATCGGGACGATTTCGGCCACGGCTGCCCGCTTGCAGCCCTTGCGTCGGAGGTGAGCCGCCAGCCCGGTTCCGCACGGTCGGAGATGACGGACGTCCTCAAGCGCCAGTTCGCCCGGTTCGGCAAGATCGCGCCGGGCACGGATGATCATGAGAAGCGTCGCGCGGCAATCGGCAGTTCTGCGGCCATGATCGGCGCGCTTATCCTGGCGCGGATGACCGACGATCCCGACCTGTCGACGGAAATCCTCGATGAGACGCGGGTGTGGCTTTCCGACCGCGATCACGGAAAGCTGAGAAGCCAAGGTCCTTCCGACGGCAAGAGCGACGCCGGAAGCTGAACCATGTCGCGGAAAAATGCGCAGCGGTTTGCGATCACGGCGCGCGGCAATTCAAGATATTGGAGCGCAAGCGGCAGAGCGGAACGGCGCTACGTGCTTGGCATATCCTCAACGCATCGAATTCGTTCGCAGATCACTGCGCCGGAACGATACCAAGGCGAGACACGGGAATCGTTGATGCGGGGCGTGAAGCGCCCAAAGGCAAACCGTTAAAGCGCGTCTCGGGTCGAGCTCGGAGCAACCTGTCCAACGATCCGCCCATCGCGTCTTATCCCGTCACGGGCGGCGATCCCTTATCGCACCGTCACCGGGCCTCCGGCCAGCCGAATTTCTTCGTCCAATAGCCGTTCCAGTCACTCACCGACTGCTGCGTTCGCCGGTAAATCCGCTCGGCTTCCTCCTCCGCCTTCAGAGCCGCCGCGAGCGCCGCATCGTCCTTCGCATTGGCGCGCGCCTTTTGTGCGATGTCGAGACCGATACGCGCTTCGTTCTGGGCATCCGCCAGGAACTGACCGGAGCTATGGCCTTCGGCATCGGCAACATAATGCAACTGGTCGCCGGCGGCTTTCAGCTTATAACCGAGCACGATCTCGGTTTCGGCAAAACGGCTGCGATTGCCGCGCACCGTCGCAGTCAGCGCATTGGCGATGGCCTCTTCGTGTCTGAGACCGGGATTGTTGAGCAGTTCAGCCTCGACCCGGCCGGCGAAAATCTCACCCTGCTCGTTGAGGATTTCCTTCAGCACTGCCTTCACATTGGGGTCGCTGGATTTGAAACGGTCGGAGTTCAGCAATTCCAGTGCCGTGCCGACGAAAGCGTCGGCTCTTGCCTTCAGCTCCAGCATGCTGTTGTTGATTGCACCCTGCGCCTGCGTCGCTGCTCTGCCAGGCTCCGCTGAAACGCCGTTCGCAGCCGTGAGGATGCTGTTCGCGCTGTCGGCAGAACCGGCTTTCTCCTCGGCCTCGGCCGTTGTCCGCCTGAGGATTTCCAAGGCAACGTTGCTCGTCGGCGATATGGTGGTCACGCGTGGGTCTCCGCGGCAAAGGCGGCGCTCCTGCACCTGCCTGCCGAATGGGCGCGCACGGCCTCATGCCATCGCGAGAATCAAGAATGAAAGCAACTATCGATTGTATGTCTTAATAAACGGGTAACGCCGGTCATAGAAGCAGACGACGCCGCCACCGCCGCCGCCCCTCTCAACCCGATGAGGGTCGCCCCTGTGTGCGCCGTTCAAACGTCAAAAAGCCCGCTTGGATTTCTCCATGCGGGCTTTTTTTGATTTGGTTGCGGGGGCAGGATTTGAACCTGCGGCCTTCAGGTTATGAGCCTGACGAGCTACCGGGCTGCTCCACCCCGCGTCCAGCGCAAATCCCTGTGGGATTTGGCGCGGTAGCGTAAACCGCTTGGCGGTTTATGCTTTTTCCGGTCCGGGTTTTGCGAAGCAAAATCCCGTTGTGTGTTTCGATTTTACCTACGCAAAAAGGCCGCTTGGTGGCGGCCCTTGCGTTTCGGCTTGGCCGAGTTTTGTGTCGAGAAGATTTCCGGATTTTATCTTGCGCTTTGCAGACCTGGCAGCGACCTACTCTCCCGCGTCTTAAGACGAAGTACCATCGGCGCTGGGGCGTTTCACGGCCGTGTTCGGAATGGGAACGGGTGCAGCCACCCCGCCAGAACCACCAGGTCGGCAAAGCGCAAGATTTGCGTCTAGCGGACGCAAACCGGATTGAGAAGCTGGTGAGTTGGTCGAGCCAACTCGTTTTGTTTTGAACACGTCGCTCATCTGAAGATGAGCATGAGCAATGGGAACGATCAAGCCAATCGAACGATTAGTACTGGTAAGCTTCATGCGTTGCCGCACTTCCACACCCAGCCTATCAACGTGGTCGTCTTCCACGGTTCTCAAGGGAATACTCGTTTTCAGGTTGGTTTCCCGCTTAGATGCCTTCAGCGGTTATCCATTCCATATATAGCTACCCTGCTATGCCCTTGGCAGGACAACAGGTCCACCAGAGATATGTCCATCCCGGTCCTCTCGTACTAGGGACAGATCCTGTCAATATTCCTACACCCACGGCAGATAGGGACCGAACTGTCTCACGACGTTCTGAACCCAGCTCACGTACCGCTTTAATTGGCGAACAGCCAAACCCTTGGGACCTGCTCCAGCCCCAGGATGCGATGAGCCGACATCGAGGTGCCAAACAACCCCGTCGATATGGACTCTTGGGGGTCATCAGCCTGTTATCCCCGGCGTACCTTTTATCCGTTGAGCGATGGCCCTTCCACGCGGGACCACCGGATCACTATGACCGACTTTCGTCTCTGCTCGACTTGTCAGTCTCGCAGTCAGGCGGGCTTATGCCATTGCACTCGACGACCGATTTCCGACCGGTCTGAGCCCACCATCGCGCGCCTCCGTTACTCTTTCGGAGGCGACCGCCCCAGTCAAACTACCCACCATACACTGTCCCGGATCCGGATAACGGACCGCGGTTAGACATCCATGACGATAAGGGTGGTATTTCAAGGATGGCTCCACAAGAACTGGCGTCCCTGCTTCAAAGCCTACCACCTATCCTACACATGCCGACACGAATGCCAGTGTAAAGCTATAGTAAAGGTGCACGGGGTCTTTCCGTCTGACCGCAGGAACCCCGCATCTTCACGGGGAATTCAATTTCACTGAGTCTATGCTGGAGACAGCGGGGAAGTCGTTACGCCATTCGTGCAGGTCGGAACTTACCCGACAAGGAATTTCGCTACCTTAGGACCGTTATAGTTACGGCCGCCGTTTACTGGGGCTTCGATTCAGAGCTTGCACCCCTCCTCTTAACCTTCCAGCACCGGGCAGGCGTCAGACCCTATACGTCGTCTTGCGACTTCGCAGAGCCCTGTGTTTTTGATAAACAGTCGCTACCCCCTGGTCTGTGCCACCCCAACAGACTTGCGTCCCTTGGGGTCACGCTTCTTCCGAAGTTACGCGTGCAATTTGCCGAGTTCCTTCAGCATAGTTCTCTCAAGCGCCTTGGTATACTCTACCTGACCACCTGTGTCGGTTTCGGGTACGGTCTATACGGTGGAGCTATTTCCTGGAACCGCGTCCCCGCCCACACAATCCAATAAGTGTGAACAAGTTAAGCGATCCGTCACTACCACCAGGCCCACGAATATTAACGTGGTTCCCATCGACTACGCGTGTCCGCCTCGTCTTAGGGGCCGGCTAACCCTGCTCAGATTAACTTTAAGCAGGAACCCTTGGTCTTTCGGCGAGAGGGTCTCTCACCCTCTTTATCGTTACTCATGTCAACATTCGCACTTCCGATACCTCCAGGACCCCTCACGGGTATCCCTTCACAGGCTTACGGAACGCTCCGCTACCACACGTCTTGCGACGTATCCTCAGCTTCGGTGCATGGCTTTAGCCCCGTTACATTTTCGGCGCAAAGACCCTTATTTAGACCAGTGAGCTGTTACGCTTTCTTTAAATGATGGCTGCTTCTAAGCCAACATCCTGGTTGTTTTGGGATCCTCACATCCTTTCCCACTTAGCCATGACTTGGGGACCTTAGCTGGAGGTCAGGGTTGTTGCCCTTTTCACGACGGACGTTAGCACCCGCCGTGTGTCTGCCGACTAGTACTCCTCGGTATTCGGAGTTTGGTTAGGATCAGTAAGACGGTGAGTCCCCATAGCCCATCCAGTGCTCTACCCCCGAGGGTATTCGGTCGACGCACTACCTAAATAGTTTTCGCGGAGAACCAGCTATTTCCGAGTTTGATTGGCCTTTCACCCCTAACCACAAGTCATCCCAATCTATTGCAACAGATGCGGGTTCGGTCCTCCAGTTGGTGTTACCCAACCTTCAACCTGCTCATGGCTAGATCACTCGGTTTCGGGTCTAATGCGACGAACTGAACGCCCTGTTCAGACTCGCTTTCGCTGCGCCTTCACCTATCGGCTTAAGCTTGCTCGTCACACTAAGTCGTTGACCCATTATACAAAAGGTACGCTGTCACCCTTGCGGGCTCCAACTGTTTGTAGGCATCCGGTTTCAGGTTCTATTTCACTCCCCTTGTCGGGGTGCTTTTCACCTTTCCCTCACG